>JAEWEV010000035.1 GCA_023389155.1 Pseudomonadota bacterium | reverse complement strand
ACTATATCGAAATGTTTTACAACCCTGTCCGCCGTCATAGTCATGCGGCCAACCTATCACCGGTAAACTACGAACAGCAATACTTTTCTGAGGCTACGAACTGTCTATAAAAATCTGGTCGATTCAGAATGTGTCAGCATAAAGATGCTCCTTGGACATGGGCAAGAAAGCCGAGCCCATGTGTACCACAGTACGCGCTTTTTGCCTGTTCACCTACATATTAAGTGTAAGTGTTTGGATTTATTGCGGAAATATTTTCCATCGCCGGGGTCGCAGCCTGATTTGGCGTGGCAATCGTGTACAGTGAGGCATACCGTGCAATTTCATCCGTATTAAATAATATATAAGGACAGAGCCATGATTACATTTAAAAATAAGTGGAAAGCTGATGCCTTTAAAATGCTCCTCCGAAAACATTGGAAAAATTTGTCAAATGACGAGTTGAGCGATATCGGAGGTGATTCACAGAAACTGATGTCGATATTGCAATTCAGTTACGGCTATCCCCGCAAGCAGGCAGAACGCAAGGTTCGCCGCTTCTGGAAGTTACACACCAGCCTGTGTGCATGAAAACAGAATTGACAGGGGAGCAAAACGCTGCTCCCGGGTCGAAAGTCGTGATTGGATTAAACTGGAATCTGCCTGCATTCCCGGGCATACTTGCCGCCATCAGTTTTCAGGCGATCCGGGCGTGATATTCGATCTTGTCAGATTTCAGGTTTATTTTGCGCAATCGCATATCCGCAGATGGAGCGACATCAATGAAAGTGATCAGAATCAGCGAATACTCCCTGAAAATTCGCAATGGCCAGACGATTCGCGTAAATGCCAATAATGGCAGTGAGGCTGTGAAAAAAGTGGTTAAAGCCCATGGGTGTGCGCCGGATGATATTTCAGTCGTGGATGTCAGAGAGGTCACCATTCACCGGGCGGTGCCGGGGAAATCTCGATAAATCAAGAAGGAGCTTCGAAAGCTTGTCTTAACCGCTCATCCTTACCGATTACCGATTGCTTGGTCGTTGTTGCCCGATATCCGCAATAGAGAAATTTCGTTCCGTGCCACCCAGTGAGAAGCGGATCTGGACATTTGCAACAGACACTAAAAAACCGCCTTTCTTAAGGCGGTTTGACGGTCAATTGACGAATTTCCTTAAGATGACACCTTCATCAGAATCAAGCCCCCGACAATGAGTAAAGCTGCAAGGATACGCATTGTGCTTAACGGTTCCTGCAGAAAGATAACGCCGACGACGAATGCACCTACGGCTCCGATTCCGGTCCAGACCATGTAGGCTGTACCCAGGGGAAGACTTTTCATTGACCACGAGAGCAGACCAAAGCTGAATATCATGGCGACCAGGGTAAGGCTGGTGGCGCCAAGTTTTGTGAATCCGTCTGACTGCTTCATAGAGAATGCCCAGACGATCTCAAGCAGACCTGCAATGATTAATAGAAACCAGGCCATTCGAGCCTCCTTTTCAAAAGCCGGGCCGTCCCGAATGTGGTTCCCAGAATGGGTGGGGTCGTGGCCCCAAACCCTATTATAACGTTGCGTAAAAAAGGTGGCAACGCACCGGTCCGCAGAAGAGGTGTTGCTTTCACGGGCTTAGCCGGACTTATGCCTGCGGGTCACGCTGCTCGAATCCAGAATTAATCCGGGAGCACTTCATTGACAAACGTATTGCCGGGCTTTTCGGCCTGTCTGCCTATCACTCGACCTAGGTAGCGAGACAGCATATACCAGAACGCGGTGCTGATAACGCCGCCGCTTGCGGCGACGGCGACTCTGATGATGCTATCTTCTTCGAAGCACACCAGAAAAAATGCAGTCAGTGCACTGGCCATGGCTGCCGTCTGACAAAACCCCTCTAAGAACAGAGCTGCTTTCTTCATTTTTATATCCCAATCTGACAAGTTGCACCTGGCTAATGTCGACTGTTTGCCGAAGATGACATCCGGCAATTTCTGACTTAGCCAGGTTAAATACAGGTGGGACGAGGGTAAAGGCTCATATTATCGGTTAATTTCAGTTGTCGTTTGTATGACACGGCATACTTCGAATGTAGCTTTCACAACAGTAGGGAATCACACTCCATTGCGTACGTGACTTTTAGTTACATTTGTTTTGAGAAATCACTCTTTCTGTTTCAGGGAATATACCACTTGTCGATTTCCGGACAGGGGCTTTCCGCGCAAAAGCAACAAAATATTAGTCGGTTTGGGAACGGCTGCTTGCGGCTGATCGCCAATTGAAATGGGCAGAACTCACATGGAGTGGGGATTCCGGCTGCGGCCCGAAACCGCAAGCCCAGAATTCAAAGCAGCTGGAGATCAGCAATTGCCTTTTTTGGCTTGGCCCGGTGGGCAGAAGCGCCCGTGACCATGTCCAGAATGCCCTTTGTTGTGGTGCTTACGATCATATTTTGGTCCATGATCACGATGGCCCGAATGACGATCGTGGACGACACAGCCAGACATGAAGACAGCCATCAGGCCAGTGACAATAATCATTTTTTTCATCATTTTCCCCTTGGTTGCGCATTAATTTCAGTAATGATAACCTCAATCTGAAAATTGTGCGGTCAACGCCTGTCATCGTCGTTTCAATGGACTACATCAGCCAGGTCTTTCGCCCGGGAACCAACTACGCTGGGATATTCTGATCGAATTGCCGGCAGTACTAGTGGCAAGTTACATTGGGGGCGATGCGCTATCTGCAATCACGCATACTGCAGGCCGATCCAGTGGCCACTTTGCAGTTCTTCCGGTTTATGCTGGGCACAGACAATGGCGTTCTCGGGCCAGAACTCGCGCATGACACGCGTACCCGCGAAAATACCGTAGCCATTGCCGCAACGTACCTCCTGTTCTGCGACAATGCTTTCACCGGCCATGATGGATCCGTTGGCCACAATGCTCGCCCCTGATTGAATTCCCCAATCGGCTTTGATATGCATTCCGCTATCTATCCGGCCTTTTGCGATAATGCCTTCTCCGGCTATCAGGTTGTTTTCGATTGAAATATCTCCGCCGGCGCGAACGCATTTGCGGCAGTCGAGCGTGTCTGCGCAAGCCACATCTTCGCCTGCAATGAGCAGGCCGCCGATTTCAACAGGCTGGGCGCAATGAAAACTCCAGCCAGCGCGAACATCGCCATCGCAGTGCAATTTTCCGCCAACATCTATTCCCCATCCTACGCGCAAGTTTCCCTTTACGGTAACCTTGCCAACGCAACTGAGGTTTCCATCGATGGTAAGGTCTCCGTCAATGTGAATATCACCACCTACCCGCACGCTACCTTGAACATGCAAGGCACCCGCTACCCGCAAGATGGAATCGCTATGCAGATTTCCACTAACAGTCAGGTCGCATGCGGCGACGACCGCCTCGTTGTCAACATTTTCTATAGCAAGTCTGTCCTTGATCTGACCGAACTGATCGACGAGCCAGCAAGCATCCGTCACTCGTCCTTCGGCAAGGAGAGCATCGATCAGATACTGATAGTCTGCACCTTCAGGCGTATTTTTCAAGAACCAGCGGAAACCGCTGGAGCAGGGCTGTTTAGACCGGATGGTTTTCCTGCTCAGATCCATTTTTGCTCCCATGGATAAAAAGTGATGATTACTGGGCGCAAAGCTGAAGCCTCACGTCCAGATCCTGGAAACGTTCATCTCGTTCCGAAATTTTCAACGGCTCGATGGTTTCCGGGCTAATTTTGACAATATCGAATCGTGCGCGGCGACTCAATGATTTCCAGAGTGCATAGGCGGCCCGGGACTGGCGGGCGCCGCTGACAAGGACAAAGCCATCAGTCAGAACCTTGGTATACAACGCAGTCGCGATGCCACGCCCCTGGTACGCAGCTGCATAACGCGAATGAACACTCCTTACCGTGCCGTGCAGGCGTCGTGACCCTTCCGGAAGAATATCGAAGACGGAATATCCCACGAGGATACCGCTGCTTCTATCAACAACATAGACGCGTTGTTCTCTGGAAATTTTGCGCAGTCGAAATTCAAGATCGGCGAAACGCAAGTCCAGCTTGGGCAGATTTGACAGCGCATAGCGGCCATGGCTCATTCTTGCCTGCAGGCTGGCAAGCTCCTGTTCGATCTGCTCATTAGTGACATGAACGTCGAATCTCATGACCTAACCCCCCGTTGCGTTGGGTTCAATAGCCACTGGAGGCGTAACCGGTCAATCTTGCCTATGATGAGTGAAATTGGCTGGCCACGCAGATCTGCATTCACGCAGACGTGAGTGAGCAATGCGTGTTTATCCGAAGCAGAGCGGTGAATTGATTGCAGGTAAGGTGTATTCAGTTCCATTTCTACTCCCATGGACGGACCGCCGCTGAAAAAGCAGCACATCCGGCTGAGGATCGTATTTATCAGGGTCCCGCTCAGAGATAGATGTCAGGGAATGCGTGCAAATTGCAGACATTCACAAGGTGTCTGACGGGGGAGACGTGTGGCTGTTTGGCCGTTACGCCGTGCGAGAGGAACCTGGCTGAAGATCAGTTGCCTTGGCTTTCCTGACGCACGGCCAGAGAAAGTACGGCGAACCACCTTAGGAACTGAGGGATGAGGCGGACAGGGGGAGTAACGCAGGCAAGAACGCTGGACAGCAATACCCGTCGGACAGGAGTCCGATAAGTAAGACCGTGCGAGAATGCCGTTGCGTTCATGGGTTGCTGAAGATATTTATGATGGGCGTCATTGTATCACGAGTGAGATATTTTTCCAATATATTCAATGACCTGCGACAGACTGAGTCATTCTTCGTTGCAGAATAGCGGCACGCAATTGCAGAAAAATGGCACCGTTTGTTCGTTTTGTTCAAGCAGCCTCGCCTCGGCATTCGTTTTCTACGGTTGGCTACGTCTTGAGGCCCAGGGAATGATATATGCCGTCTGGAAAAGCTGCAGATCCTGTGGCCTATTGACCGAGTCATAGCAGAATGCCCATCTGCCGGGTGCAGGGTGTATAGTGGAGTATTTAGCCGGAGCATGCCATGACATTCAGAGACTGGGCTGAAGAGATAAGCCGCAAGCTTGCGAATCAAGATGACGAATGTGAAATTCGCTCTGCGTGGGTCAAGTTTTATGTGAAGAACGCATACGCCGGATCAGTGCTGGTGTACCAGTCAGCGTTTGACAAATTCGGTGCAGCACAGCTGAGTAATTTGCTCGAGGAGCATTGGGCAAAACCGGACCTGAAATGGATTCAGATCACCGAGAGCGGTGTTTCGGACACATACCAGGAAGCACCGAACCGGCCTGGCAAAGGATTGAGGACAAAACACTGAGGATGTCGGTTTATTTGCAGACACAAACTCAGTTGGGTCTCAGGCCGCTGTAGATCAGTTTCAGCCCAAATCCCATCAATACCACTCCCACCAGTTGTTCCAGATATCCTTGCAGATGCATATAGCCGCGTCGAATCAACGGTCGCGAAAACGCCAGGCAAACTACACTGCGCCACAACAGGGATGTCATGGTGATCCCCAGCCAGATGGCAAGTTTTGTAGACCATGCAGTGGATGGGGTAATCGTGACAGAGAAAATACTCACAAAAAACAGTGCTGTCTGGGCGTTGGCCAGATCGGTAATCATCCCTCTGCGAAAGTTGGCTCTGGCATGCGTGGACGGCACCTGGGCAGTACCCATGACGGCTTTGGTCCGTCCTCGTGCTTGCCGGAAGAGGTTGAATCCATACCAGACAAGGTAGGCTCCGCCCAGGGTCTGGATAATGGCGAAAATAGTATGGCTGGTGGAGATGATGGTTGCCATTCCGACCAGGCCAAGCGCGGCATAAACGGCATCTCCTGTGGCAACGCCCGCGCCTGCAGCGAGGCCGGCCGATCTGCCTTGAGATAAACTGGTCTGAACAATGAGAAACAGATTGGGACCCGGGCTAAGAAAGGTCAGCGCGAACAGGCCGACCGCGGTGGCAACAGCGTGGTACGACATTTGGAATATTCCTGAATCAGGTGTGTCTGAAAGAATCCACTATAACGCGACAATAGAACCGTCGTGAGTTGGCGGATGTCATTTTGAAAGATTTTATCCCCCCATGGCATGTACTTCTGTCAACCGAAATGGCTTCATGCCGCACAGCAGGAGGTGTTTGCCAGCGTTCTCTGCCTCAGGGACGGCGTCTTTCAGTGACCTTCGTCGTTCCCGGTGCTATGCTTTGATTTTCGACACGAACGAACGGATAATGTCCAGCGTTTGTTCCTCGGCTTCGCGGTAAGGCACATGTCCGATGCCTTTCAGAATTTCGACGACACCCCGATCTGCGGCGATGACGAGGGCGTGCTCGGTCGATCCATAGGGGTCAATATCGCCGTGTATGGCCAGCACCGGGCACGATATGCGTGCCAGCTCATCACGTACATGCCATTCTGAAAACTCTCGCGACAGCCAGGTGTCTGTCCAGGCATCAACCACCCACCGACTTTTGTCTCCGTGATACTTGTCCAGACGGGCCAGATTTTCCGGTTTTGCAAATTCCTCTTTTGCCTTCCGTATTCCGCTCAGTGTCAGTTCTTCAACAAAGACCTGTGCGCCCATCGTCATCAGGCCTTTGCACGCCGCGGGAAAACGGGCAGCACTGACAACGGCCATGGCGCCGCCCACACTATGGCCACAAGCGATAAAACGGTCGACCCCGAACGCGTCCAGCAAACAGGGAAGCGTATGTTCAATCTCGTGATTAATAAAATCAGCCGTCAATTGACCCGGATGGGGATCGGAACGTCCAAAGCCGAGTCGATCATAGGCAATGACCGGCTGCCCCGTTACCGTAGCCAGCTTTTTGGGAAAATCCCGCCAAAGTGGAATACAGCCCAGGGAATCGTGAAACAGAATGAGGGGAATGGAAGTGTCGGTGCTCTCATGTGAGACGGGCCAGCACTGGGCGTAGAGGCGACCTTGCTGCGTCTGGATATGGTGGCTGCTGACTTCCTTGACTGGAATAAAAGTGTTTTCCATCACTGTTTCCGGGCTTTGGGTTGATAAATTGACAGCAGCGCCACATGTGCCTGCTGCTCAGGATAACTCGCCGGACATTATAGATTGAACGGGCCGGGTGTTGATCCTCCTCATTCTTTCTTCCCGGCTAAAAATGGCAACCCGTGAAAGGCATATTCCACTGACATTTCGTCTTTCCATATCATGAAGCCGTCATCTATCGTCTTTCATCATATGAACCGACGAAATTTTTTTGCATAGAACAAAAAAAATTTATGTTTTTGGCAGGTATTCATTTGTCATACTGTTTTTGGAGCGGAGTGAGAACATGGTGCCTGCTGATTGTCCGGCAGAATGCATGTCCTCGCTGCCCAGGCCGCCCGTGACGGGCAAATTAAATCAATAACGAGGAGATAATCATATGTTCGAGATGCGACATCATTCCAGGGTAGCCCGCGTGATTCCCTGTGTGTTATTCAGTGCCGTGATGACGGCGTTGCCCGTTGCCGGCGCTCACGCCGAAGGCTATCCCGACAAGCCGGTACGCCTGATTATTCCTTATCCTCCCGGCGGCGCCACGGATGTGATCGGTCGGATTGTGGGGAAAACCCTGGGTGACCAGATCGGCGGACAGGTCGTTATTGAAAATCGTGGTGGCGTCGGCGGCAATATTGGTGCGGCGGAGGTTGCCAAGGCCAAGCCAGACGGATATACGCTGCTGATGGGCGCGCTGACCTCCCACTCTGTCATGTCCATTCTGGAAAAGGGCAGCCTATCCTATGATATCCAGAAGGATCTGACGCCTGCCGGTGTTGTCGGGTCGGTGCCTCTGGTTGCTGTGGCCAATCCGAAGCTCAAGGTATCGACGTTGAATGAACTGGCAGACAACGCCAGCAAAAACCCGGGTAAACTCAATTTTGCATCTTCAGGTGCCGGTGCGCCACAGCGGATGGCCATGGAGCTATTCAAGCAGATTGCAAATGTGAATATTGTGCACGTTGCCTATCGCGGCAGTGGTCCGGCAATGACAGATCTGGTTGGCGGCCAGGTCGAGGTAATGACCGAAACCGTACCCGCCGCCATCAGCTTTATCAAGTCCGGTCAATTGCAGCCACTGGCCGTGCTCACGCCGGAAAGAATTTCCATGCTGCCGGATATTCCCACCGCAAAAGAACAGGGCTATGACAATTACAATGTCAGTTCACTGTTCGGTGTCATGGCGCCCACCGGGACGCCGCAGGATATTCTGGATAAACTGAACGCAGCACTGATCAAGGGTTTGAACAGCGACGAGGTTAAAAAGCAGCTGCTGGAACAGGGCGTATACGCCGACCCGCTCACGATCGACGCCTCGAAGGATCGGTTGAAGGCTGAAATTGCACTATGGGATAAAGTCATCAAAGATGGCAAAATCACAACCCGATAATCACAAATGTCACTACAAGCTAATCACAAATGAGGTAATGCAACATGTCCAGACGCAAGCAGTCGGATGCGCAATCAGACGCACAATCAGAAGCGAGAGGCCTGAAAAAAGGCCTCACCAGTTATGGTGATAGTGGCTTTTCGCTGTTTCTGAGGAAGGCGTTTATCAAGGGGGCAGGATATTCTGATTCTGCATTGACCCGTCCGGTTATCGGTATCGCCAATACAGGCAGCGCTTACAATCCCTGTCATGGCAATATGCCGCAACTGCTGGAGGCGGTCAAGCGCGGCATCATGCTGGCCGGCGGTTTACCACTGGATTTTCCCACGATATCGATTCACGAAAGTTTTGCGTATCCGACAAGCATGTATTTGCGCAATCTGATGTCCATGGACACGGAGGAAATGATCAGGGCGCAACCCATGGATGCAATAGTGCTGATCGGCGGCTGTGATAAAACGGTGCCCGCGCAGTTGATGGGGGCCGCGTCAGCGGGCATCCCGGCCATTCAGCTGGTTACCGGTTCGATGCTTACCGGCTCCCATCGTTCCGAAAGAGTGGGCGCCTGTACGGATTGTCGTCGCTATTGGGGAAAATATCGCGCGGAAGAAATCGATGACGAGGAAATTTCTGATGTGAACAACCAGCTGGTAGCCAGTGTCGGGACGTGTTCGGTGATGGGAACCGCCAGTACCATGGCCTGCCTGACCGAAGCGCTTGGCATTAGCATTCCCGGTGGCGCTACGCCGCCCGCAGTCACGGCAGACAGAATGCGAATCGCGGAATTGACGGGCGCGCAGGCAGTGCAGATGGCAAAAGATCGGCTGACTATTGATAAAATCCTGACGCCGGATGCGTTTGAGAATGCCATGCGCGTGCTTCTTGCCATCGGTGGCTCAACCAATGGAATCGTGCATCTGGCTGCGATTGCGGGACGGGTCGGGCTGGATATCGACTTGCAGGCGCTGGACCGGATGGGCCGGGATACACCAGTACTGCTTGACCTGAAGCCTTCAGGCCAGCATTACATGGAAGACTTCCACAAGGCTGGTGGTATGGCGACGTTGCTACGGGAGCTCAAGCCTCTGCTGAAATTGAATGCCCTGACGGTGACAGGCAGGACCCTCGGAGAAGAAATTGAACGGGCCGGGCCGGGATTTGCTCAGTCGGTAGTAAAAACGACAGCTGATCCGATCTATCCTCAAGGAGGTATCGCCGTAGTCCGGGGAAATCTGGCGCCGGGCGGTGCCATAGTCAAGCAGTCATCGGCTGATGCGGCACTGATGGAGCATGAAGGTCGGGCCGTCGTGTTTGAAGACGCGGCGGATCTTGCGTTGCGCATCGATTCCGATGATCTGGATGTGACCGCAGACGATGTGCTGGTATTGAAAAATATCGGACCGAAGGGGGCGCCAGGCATGCCAGAGGCAGGCTATATTCCGATTCCCCGCAAGCTAGCGGTTAAAGGGGTAAAAGACATGGTCCGGATTTCCGATGGCCGCATGAGTGGTACGGCTTTCGGCACGATTGTGTTGCATGTGACGCCGGAATCGGCTATCGGCGGACCACTGGCCTATGTACAGAATGGTGACAAAATCCGCCTGAGCGTCAGCCAACGGGAAATCGCCCTGCTGGTCTCCGACGAGGAATTGGCGCAGCGGCGCGATAGGGCTCCCGTTGTGGTACCAACTGCGGAACGGGGCTATAAAAAGCTGTTTCTCAATACGGTCACCCAGGCCGATAAAGGCGTGGACTTCGACTTTTTACGGTCGGCTGAAAACAGGGGAGCGGTTCCGAAGTAGAACATTTTTCGATAGCGTGGCGTCCGCGTTGGGCATGTTTTTAAGATGAGCTCGCGCAGGGGTGCTCTGCTATCGGACCATCGGCTTAGGGAGACGAAAACGACTGACGGATGGCATCGGTGCCGGAGACTGGATGGCATACTTTGTATGCGCGATTGAGAGGCGCGGATATTGAGCGCAATTCGTGTCACAGGCTGCATTCAGACGCTGCGATCAAAAACCGCCCTTGCTTCTTCGTAAATGCAGGCAGCCAGTTCTGTGTGATGACCATGCCGGTTCCATACCAGGCCATTGCGTCGGACAGGGGCTCTGCCGGGCAAGGGAATCTGTACGATCTTGAGCGATTGCCACATGTCGGACCAGTCGGGCAGCAGTGATACGCCCAATCCTTCATGCACCAGTACAGCAATGGATGACAGACTGTTTATCTCCAGACGTTGGCGCGGATGCAACGCATGGTCACGCAGGTACCGATCTGCGAGCTGGCCACCGTAAACACTACGGTCATAGCGAAGAAAGGGTTCATTAACCAGCACTTCGTGTGCCGCACGTCCCTGCATATGTGCTGGTGCGATGACCAGCAGTGGCTCTTCCATGAACTTTTGCCATGTACAGTGTTTTGCCACCGCGAACTGTGGTTCGACAACGATGGCAGCATCCAGCTCGCCCGCTGCCACCTTACGGCATAATTCGATAGAGGCATCGGGCGTCACAAAAATGGAAGCCTCAGGATGTATGCCGTACACCCTTTTCAGGATGGGGGGAAGAATATTAGTGAGAGCAGATGCAAAACACCCCAGGCGGAACTCTCCCTGATTGTTCCTGTCGGTTGCCATAGCGCGAATATCCCGAACCTGTCTCAGGACCGAGCGGGTATTTTCAAGAATTCGCATGCCGCTATCGGTGGGTTTGACTGACCGTCCCGAACGTTTGACCAGTTCAACTCCCAAATCGTCTTCGAGTGCCTTGATGCGGGCAGCAACGGCAGCGGAGGTCAGGTCAAGCCGACGGGCAGCTTCGGCAAACGAGCCCGCCTCCACAACCGTAATAAAGCTCTGGAAATAATTAATATCCATCATGAAAGCCTTTGCTTCTGATCACCGGGCCACGCGAACTGAATCGAACTGTACATTGAGGTCTCCGTTTTCGTTTGTCATATTGGATTCTTGCATGCTTTCTGCTGCAGAAATAGCGTATAGACAGTTTCAGATGATCAAGGTGCAGACCGGAACCACGGATATTCCATCTGCATGGCAACAACACTGGCAGTAGGTTTGCCGTAACGGGCAGCAATTGCATCGAGTGTTTGTCTGAGCGCGGTTTCGGGCGGTGTGAACGGATCAATTGTAAGGCCCGTCCTACTGTTCGCGGCGTCGATAGTCTGATCCGGGATGATTTGCAGGCCGTGTTGCGTTGTTATCGGCGCGTTGCCGGCAGAGACAGTTGCCACCTCAGACAGGTACGTGCGGGACCAGGCGTCGGCCACCAGGGCAAGGGTGACTTCGTCCATATCGGCGTGTAGTGGCAGCACGAACCTTTCTTTGTTCCAGAGCGCCAGCGAATTTTTCATCACGGTCAGTGCAAAAGGGCGGTTGAAATGGAACACGCCACTGTCGTGCTCTGCGCCCCAACTCGATACGCCCAGATCGCGAGCGACGCGTTGTGCAGTCTGGCTGTCGGTGATCGCCTCAATCAGCGTCAGCATCATGGGCATGGACGCAGATATGCCAGTTGTGGTGACGATGCCGTCATCGACCACCCATCGCCGATTGGGTACATACTGGATATCCGGATGCTTCTTAATCAATGCGTCCCGGTAGTACCAGTGCGTCGTGGCGCGTTTGCCGTCAAGTAAACCTGCCTGCGCAACGACCTTGGCGCCTGCGCAGACTGCAATAATGGTTGCTCCTTGTGCCTTCTGGGCGCGCAGCCAGCCAAGCACGGCCGGATCGTCGTCACGACTCATGGCGGGGACGATGATGTAGTCTGCACCTTCAGGGAATTGCCTGTCGAATTCGGCTACGGTTGCATCGGCCCGAACCGTAAGCGCCGGATACAGCCTGACCGGCGCATCTTCTGTGGCAACAGCTATTACGTCGGCAACATTGGCTCGCTTGAGGACACCGTAGGGTGTCAGATAATCGGTGGTTTCGGTCGCATCGTTCAGACCTATGATAGCGATCAGTGGGCGTTGGCGTTTCGGCGGCTGCAGTGCAAGTCTTGTTGCCCGGGATTCGGCCGCGGAGATGCGTGGCTGTTCAGATGGCGCGGTCGGCGCGTCCAGCCAAAGCAGCCAGATTGCGCCAGCCACGATCGCAAGCATGAAAAGCCAGATGAAAGACAGTAGTACTATACGGAACTTCAAAAAAGCCACCTCACAGATGTGATCGCGATGCCAGTTGGACAAACGAACCATTCTTGATGCGGGGTCATGTATCCTGAATTGCCGATCATTTGTGTTTTAACACAATTGCGTACAAACGTAATATTCAGCTGCGATAAACTATGTTTAAAGTTCCACACAACGAAGTCAGGGAGTAGCAGCATGAAAATCGGTTTGATTGGTGCAGGAGCTGTAGGGCGAGCCTGTCTGATGGCTCTGGCTTATGCAGGTGGCGCACGCGAGATCGTTCTGGTCAATAGAAATCACAAACGTGCACAGGGTATGGTGGCCGACATCCAGTATGGTACGTCACTGCTTCCTGCGGTTCATGTTCGCGCAGGCCCATATGAGGATCTTGATAATTGCCGACTGGTCATTGTCACGGTGGGCGTTAATGAGAAGACCGGTGGCGCTACCGACAGGAGTGATGAGGCCGGCCGATTGCGACTGCTGGACGAGAACGCGAAAATCTATCGGGACGTTATCCCGAAAATCCACGCAGCCGCTCCAGGCGCCATCATTCTTGTCGTCACTGATCCACCCGATCCGCTGGCGGAAGTGGCGCGCGAATACAGTGGCGGGGCGCATGTCCTCAGTTCCGGAACCTTGCTCGATTCGCAGCGGATGCGGTTTCATATTGCCCGCAACGCCGGAGTCAATCCTTCTTCCGTAGAGGCCATGGTGCTTGGCGAGCATGGCACCTCCCAGGTCTTCATCTGGTCGGGCGTACGGATTGGCGGAGTACCCCTGGCGCGGGTTCTGGATGTCAGTGAAAGAGAATGCGAGGCCTTCCGGAAAAAAATAGAAGAGGAGGTCAGGTTTGCCAATATTAGTATTATCGAGGGAACGGGTGCCAGCCAGCTTGGCATAGGCATGGTGACTGCGCACATTACGAAATTGATATTGAATGATGAAAGACGTGTCGTTCCGATAGGATCGCACGTAGAAAAGTACGGAACCACACTGTCACTGCCTTCGCTGCTGGGTAAGGAAGGTGTGCTGGAAACTTACCTGCCGGAACTGTCTGCGGGTGAAGAAGAGGCGTTGGCTGAAAGTGCCTCTGTTATCCGGAAGGCATGGGAAGGTGTGACAGGGTAATGTGCGGCTGTATAGGGAAAACGAACCTGGGGAGTTGCGTGCCCGAATTCGCTGCTCTTGAATGACTGTGATGACGCCTATTGCCGAGCCGCCCGTGTTCTTTTTCCGGCTGTCCTGAGACCCACAGGAAACACGGGTAATTTCTTCGAAAATTTATTTAGATCAAAGCTGGCGATTCTCAGAAAGGGTAGTATTCTGTCTGACCTTTACACCAGAGCAGCTTTTTCCCTAACGCAGCAAGCAGAGCCTGATCTGGCGTTAAAGGTCTTTTTTTCGCCATCCGCTCGATCCCTCGCCACCGACCCACCACGGTGAGCATCTCTCTTCACATGATCCTGCTTTTATCCCCTTTTATCTCATTTAATCCCCTTACTGACGGCGACAATAGCCCCTTGATAAACGCATCAGTTAACCCTTGAATTGCTCCTTCAATTCAGCGATCAATTGATCATTCACCAGCGTAGTGATAAACGCCGTCTCATCGTTTCTGCATGCCCAGACAGAATGCTTCAGTCAAACTCAATGACCGCGGCTTTCGTGTCCTTGACGTAAACGATGTTCACCTCGTTGCCTTTCCGGATCTGCGCCATATGGTAAATCGGAATGGCCTGGCTGGCGACGGTGTCAAAGGCAGGACCAAACTCCGGCGTAATATGCAAGCCAACGTTCAGCACAAATTGATTGTTGTAGCGGATGCCGGAATCTTCGATTGATACGATTCTCGCTTTCGCACTCACACCTGACTCGCGGATTCTGCGATTCGTACCGGCAGCTGACACCGGAGACACGAGCAGCAGGATGACACCGAGTATCATCATTCCCAGAGATAGTATCAGGCAGATAATGGAAATCGGTGGCAACCATTCTTCAATGGGATAGAACACATACGAGAAGATGCCGATGAAGGGAATCCAGGAAAGGCCGAACAGGTACCAGCCCATTCGGCTTGCAGATTGGCGTGTCAGCATAATGAGTATAACTGGTGCAGATGAGGCCGGTCACCAGTGTCAAGTCCAGGGAACATGAGAGCATAATACGGCAATCATATGACAGAATTAATATCACGCCGAGATCAGGTCGACGTCGAGCAGCGACCGGAACCAGGAGCGTCTTGCCAGAATAACCCTGTCAGAAGACAAGCCCCGATGATCAGTGCATAAGGCAAGGGTAGAAGATCAGGGAAAAAGTCCGTACCGGAAAGCCCGTTTAAAACGCAAGTGCCTGAGATCAGGGCAAGGTATACTCACCCACGCTTTGGTGTGAAAATTCATTTCAAGTGTAAAAATTTCAGTCGAAACTGGCCATTCAGATAACCGGAGCGTCCGCATATGGTGCGTTCCGTGACGTGCGAGGACGGATTGCGACATTCGGAATTTATTCAGGTAATTAAGCTGACATAAAGCGTGGCTATGATTTGCGCAATCCCGGCAAACGGACACTGATCGAACAGATCTGACTGACGGATCTGCATGCAAAGGGTAGTTCCGCGAGCTGCGATATTGCTAAGGCAGGCAAACACGGCTTGCCAAATGCACGCAGGGCGGTACATACCGCGACGTTGCCCTGATAAATCTGACTGACCAGAAAGCGTTCAACGCGAGAGATGAACATGGATATCCCTCAGTTACAGCATCGCCCCGTTATAGCACTGACTCCCATGCCCGAGGTGCTTCACTTCAAAAGCATGAAGGGGCAGACCGGCTTGTCGGAGCTCTTTGAATTCGATGTCGAGCTGGTAGCCAAAACCTATATGCTGGATGTGCGCGCCCTGTTGGGCAAGCCGCTCACGCTGCAGGTAGAGACAGCCGGCGGGACGCCCCATTATCTCAACGGGCAGATCATTGGCTTTGAGCTGGCTGGTCGTGAAATGCTCAATTCCGAATATTATGTGTACCGCGCAACGGTACGTCCTTGGCTGTGGTATCTGACTCAATCCAGGGACAATCGGATTTTCCAGAATAAATCGGTGGTGGATATTCTCAGGGAAGTGCTTGGTAATTACACTTTCCCTGTCGAATACAAGCTCACCGATTCCTATCGCAACTGGGAGTATTGCGTACAGTATCAGGAATCTGATTTCAACTTTGTCTCCCGGCTTATGGAACATGAAGGCATTTACTACTGGTTCCGTCATGAAAAAGGTCAGCATACGCTGGTGCTGACTGATGATGTATCTACGCATGAGCCGGTTGCCGGCGGCGAAACGTATACGTTTTACGATGGCCAGATGCATATGCTTGCGCATGAGGAGTTTGTATCGGACTGGCATGTTCAGGCACACATTACGCCGGGGGGATATGCCACGGTTGACTACGACTTTCGCAAGCCCGGTGCCCGGCTGGATTCCACCAGCAGAAACGTAGAGGCAGCCAATACGGACAAGCTGGAAATCTATGAGTGGCAGGGCGGGTATCAGGAAGTGGATCACGGCGAAAAATATGCCCGTATCCGTTTGCAGGAAATTCAAGGAGCGAAAGAGCAGGTATATGGCATTTGTAATGTGCGTACGGTTGAACCCGGCCGCACGTTCAGACTGCGTAATCATCCGCGCCGCGCAGAGAACCGTGAATATCTGTGCGTTTCTGCCAGCTACACGATGCGCGTGGCCGGCTATTCTACCGGCACGCAGCAGGAAGACCATTTTGAAGTTGCTTTTCGTGCATTGCCGGCTGATATTCAGTTTCGCGCGCCTCGTGTCACACCGCAACCCAAAACCAGCGGGCCGCAGACAGCACGTGTTGTTGGCCCCGCTGGTGAAGAGTTATGGACGGACCAGTACGGGCGTATCAAGGTCATGTTCCATTGGGATCGTCAGGCCAGCGGCGACGAGAACAGTTCCTGCTGGATTCGGGTTTCCAGCCCTTGGGCGGGCGGTGGTTTCGGTGGCTTGCAGTTGCCACGTATCAATGATGAGGTCGTCGTGGATTTTATTGGTGGCAATCCCGACAGACCCGTGATTCTGGGCCGTGTCTACAACGCGCAGAATATGCCGCCAGTAACACTGCCGGCCAATGCGACGCAAAGCGGTTTTCGCAGTCAGTCAGTCTTTGGCGACCCCAGCATGCGAAACCAGATGATCTTTGAAGACAAGCTGGGTCAGGAATTGGTGGATATGCGGGCGCAACTGGATATGCTGTTGACAGTCGTGCGCGACATGACCGTCAATATCGGCGCCAATCTGAAAACCACGATCGGAGCGACAGAGACCCGTGATGTCACTGGAACGCGAACGACGCACGTGATCGGTCACGAGAAGGAGACGTTCGATGCCGGTGTGAACCGTGAAATTACGTCAGCGGGCCTTGCCGATAACATCAAAGGGGGCGCAGTCACGAAGATCCTGAGCGGCGACAATACGTTCCGTGTGGAGGGCGGCAACAATACGGTCTATGTCAATGGTGATGAGACATACCACGTTACCGGTACGCAGACGCTGACGACGGACGATGCGGAAACACAGAACTACAATACGAGCCTGAATCAGACCGTGACGGGCCCCACGGAACTCATGTATGACGGCACCCTGAGTCGCACTGTCACCGGCACGGAAACGGTGAAGGTAGATGGGGTGACCGATCACACCTACGGCGAAACGTATACCTCGACGCATCTGGGGAAGGTATATTATGACGCGACGGGACAGGACTACGAAATTCTTTGCGCGAATTACAAAATCAAGGCAACTGCGCAGGAGGAACGTATTATCACTGCCCATGCCAAAAACACGTATGAGGCGGGCCGAGAAACAAGTGTAAGCGGCCATGATCAATATACCGGGACAACCCGGTCATTCATTTACGGGGCATCTGCGACGCTGGCCGGTTACGTCGGCGCTGCGCGCGGCTACGCATTTTCTGCCGATGCGTTGAATGTCAGTCTGGCTGCAGCCAAAGTCTCGGTGCAGGTTCTTAAGGTCGATCTGAGTGCGGGGTCATTCAAAGCCGATGGCGCTGCACTGGACACAGGCGGACTTGATACCAAACTCAAGGGCCTGGGTACGCATATCTTCGGCTTTCTTGGACTTTTGTGAAAAGGCAACAACCATGATACTTCAAGGCCGTGTCGGCTCCTGCGCTACCATTGTTGACATCATGATCCTCGGACCTCGTCCCAACTTTGGTCCCAAGATGACCATGATTCCGAATCCGCTTTCTCGGGTGTTCACCCCAGGGCTGGATCTGGAATGCTGCCCCTTGCCCACGATGATTACCTGGGCGAATGAAAGCGGGGTTCTGGGCGTTCTGGTGCCGGTGGTCAAGTGTTTCTCCACCAAGTTCATTAATGTGAGTTTTCGTGTTTTTTCGGGCGCATTACCGGTATGCCGGTGGACGTCCATTGGCCTGAGCAATATCATCAATGGCGTATTGTCGCTTAATGCCGTGCCATCGCCAAACCGCACGTTTGTTTTCGCCTGATCGCAAGTCTGGCTCTGCTTCGCAGCGTGAGTAAAAATCTGTATCAGCGTAGCGAGGGTGCCGATAGCCGCCAGGCCTGGCTCTCTGCCAGATAGGGTTGGCGCGCGATGGCGCCGGGTGAGCGCAACAGCGCACCGTCCGATACCAGCGCATCGTGAAAAAGGGTGTCATTGAATCGGACACGATCAAACTGACAGCGGCGCAGATTAGACCAGGAAAAATCGCTGCGGGTCAGGTTGCTGGCCGAGAAATTGGCCGATTCACAATTGGCATAATGAAAGATCGCTTCTGTTAGATCACATTCTGGTGCCGAGACACCCACAGCCAGGGCATTCATCCAAATGGATTGCTGCAATTGACAGCCCGCAAAGACCGCCTGTGTCAGATCGGCATCGATGAGCAACGCATTTGTACAGTTGGAGTGTTGAAATGAGGAACGTTTCAGGCTGGCACCCTGGAAGTTGCACATGGGCATCTCGCACTCGTTGAATACGGTGTTATCCAGGTTGGCCCGGGTGAAGGGGCATTGATGAAAAGTCTGATTGGCAAACGTCATATCAGCCAGATTGCATTCGGTCATCACCACACGATCGAAATAGACATCATTAAAACGAGCCCGTCGCAGGTCATTCTGAAAGAAGATCGACAGCTCGAGATAGCTGCCGGAAAAGTCTGTGTCTTCAAGACGCGCGTCATGAAACGTTGTCTTGACGGCAGCTTCCAGCGACATCCTCGCGCCCGAGAAGTTCGTGGCCGAAAAGGAACAGGATTCCAAAGTCGCTTCGCGCCATGAGGTGTCTTCCAGGCAACTTTGCACAATTGCATGTTCAAAAAATCGCGCCTGATCAAAACGGGCCTGACGGGAGCTGGACTGGGTAATCATTCCTTTAGTGAATTGTGCGTGGCTCATGTCAGCGGTATCGAACACACACTCGGAAAACAAAGTCTCTGTCAGCGTTGCATGCCTGAGTGAGGCGCCAGAAAAATCCACTTTCTCAAATATCTGCCCGCTCAAATCCAGTCCGTCCAAATTCAGTCCGCGACAGTCTTTTTTGACAATAGGTTCATGCAGAGACAGCAGTTCCTGAAATTGCGCGAGGTCCATCATGTCGGCTGTATCCACGAATGCCGGGCCTTTTTATGCAGCGGGTACAGTTTTGCATACTTGAGAAATACTCCCTGCGTGCGTGAACGGTCATCCAGGTGCGTTTCGGAAATGTCTGCCGTGCACAGGTTCGCGCCGCGCAAGTCTGTGCCTCGCATGTCTGCCTGCTGGAAGTTACTAGCGGTCAGATCAGCTGATACGAACCGCGCCAGGCGCAAGTCGGCGCGTCTGAATATCGAGCCTGTGGCATTGACCGCTGTGAAATCGGCAGCCTGTAGTGAGGCCTCGCTGAAATTGCAGTGCCGGATGGTCGCATGGGAAAAGTCGATCGTGTCCAGTCTTGCGCGGTTGAACGAGCTGTTTTTCATTTTGACGCCTTTGAAGCTGCAGGTATGCATTTGCAATTTGTAGGTGAAGGACGCGCCTTCCAGGCGGGCATACATAAAGCTGATGTGTTTCAGGGTGCTGGCGACGAAGGTAATGCTGATCAGTGATGCATTTTCAAACGTGATATTTTCAAGTGTGTTTATCTGGAATGCGACCTGCGAGAACTGCGTCCGGGTAAAGCTGCAGTCGAAGAAGCGGCATTCGGTAAAGATCGTTTTATCGATGGTGACGCTGTCAAACCGGCAGGTTGTGAATACGGCTTTAGTTGTCTGCGTGGTCTGTTCCCAATGACTCTGGCGGAAGTCGCAGGCAGAAAACGAACTTTTCTGAAGAATCATTGAACACAGACGGGCGCCGGTAAAGCATGCGCGCAACACGGCAGTGGCCCCCAGATTGCATTCCCGGAAGGCGACGTCACGAAAGGAGGTGTCCTCAATGATCGCGCGTGCAAGCAGTGTCTGATTGAACGTGCATCGGTCCAGCGTTGTGCGCGTCAGATTGGTGTCGGACAGGTCGCTGCCTGAAAAATCCGCCGCTTCCAGATTCAGCCCGGACAGATCGGCACCTGATAAATCCAGGTTGCACAGATTCAGACCTTGCTGGTATCGCGCGATGACGATTTCACGTTTTTGCTCGGAAGCCGGGCGTGATACGGCAATGCCCTGTGGCAGGAAATGGGCAGAGTATAGATTGATCTTTTTCATCTGCTGGCGCGTATGTGCCAACTGTTCGCTGTCGGGCCTGTCTGTGGCGGCAGGCCTGTTTTCTGTCTGTGCCTGCCATTGCGCTTCTACGTCTGCTTGCAGCCTCTCCAGTCTGTCCATGGCCGCTTTCATGTCACTCGCGGTACTGTCAGGTGTTTCTCCATCGATGGTACGCTGCAGTTTGTCCGCCAGCGCGGGATCAGTGGAAGGATTGTCTGCAAGCTGTTTTTTGATGCGTGCCTTATCGTCGTCCGTCTGCGCGGCGGATGCTTCCTTTAGCCTGAGCATGCGCTCGTGCAATTCCGGCAGATATTCTCCGCTAATGGGGAACTCGGGTCCCACAAATTCGGGCATGACGCTGGAAAGTTCCAGATCCGTTCCTTTCAGTTTTTCCCGTGTTTCTGCACGGACACGCTGTTCGCGCTTGCCGGCATTGGCAAGCAGAATACCGGAATTGACTCGTCGCGTGTCCAGCCAGTCCCCCATGATGGAGTGGGGCACCAGATCCCGGTCGCGTAGCGCATACAACGCGCCTTTCTCCATATCAGTGCGCAGCTCAAAAACTTTCTGATACCAGGACTTGTTACGAGGCTGGTCCGGCAATTCCATCGCTGCCATGATGGCGCTGACATCTTCTGCATAGGTTTCGGACACTGCAAGGGTGCCGTGATACATCATGACGGCGTGCCGGATACCTGGCAGCAGCCAGATCGTCGTGGCTTTCAGATCGACTTCCCGAAAGTCTTCGGTGCCCTGCACGTCCCGCTGTTTTACAAAACAGCGGGGCACCCACTCGGGAATGTGGCCGGACCAGCAGGCATGTTCGGGATGCATGTTCCAGACGGCGAACTTAGCGCCCAATGGGAGACTTTCTCGGTTTTCCCAGCGCTGATCGTCGTCTGCCGCACTGAAAAGTCGCGTATCCATATCCGGGAAAAAACCGGTGATATCCGTTTTCATCCAGGTATCGCTAAAGCTGCCCACATGCCGATAGCGTCTTGGGCGGTTGATCATGACCGGACCGAACCCTGCAGGCAGGGGGCGTTGACCGGGAGCAGAAATCCGCTGGGTGGGCAGCTCCACATTGGGCAGTCGCGTCGCCCACACCCCATTGACAAGTTCACGCCCGAGTCCCTTGCCTTCCGGATTTTCATTAAAGTCCGGACCACCGAATGCATTGGCCCAGGTCAGTGGCATCGCGTCAAAAGGCTGTGGCGGTGAAATGCGGTTATCCACCCAGTAGCGGTCACCAAAGACCAGCAGGCTTTTCTCCTTGTCTCCAACGGTCACGCGTACCGCACATTGGGTCTTGTCCTGCTGATGGTGAGTGTAAGCCGAACCGCTCACAAGAAACTCAGGCCGGGTTTTGGGTAGAATCAGATCCAGAATGCCGTGACAGTCCATGCCGGGCAAGAGATGGGAGGTGATCTCGGCTTCAGGAACCAGTCTGGGGCTGGCTCCATTGAAGTCGACCAGCGCATAGACCAGTATGCCCAGCCGGCTCTGCTGCAGATAGCCGTAGGGCCTGGTAAGCACGCCTACGCGCAGGGGTTTGACAGTTCTCATTGAAGGTTTGCAATCGAAATACATCGTGAGGGCGGGTTGTCACAAGCGTGATGCTCACCCTGGATGTGGCCTAGCTCATGTGGATCTGGTCACCATTTATTTTCATGACGTCCTGGGCAGTCAGCGTCGTGTAGCCGCCATGTACACGGGTCAGTTTTTCCGCTTCATAATCGATGGACTGGGCACGCACGTGATCCACCTCTTTAACGTGCCTGAAACACAGACGGGCTACACTGTTGATGCGATCAGCCATCAGGGCGATCACATTTGAAAAAATCGTAGACCGGCCGACTGTTGCTTCCAACGTGTGGCCCGCGTACTGCATCTGTTCAATGGTGATCGTCGCTGTGTCGTTTTTCTGTTCGAAGTGCGGCGAGTGAAGCGCAAGCGCACTATCGCTGCCGATTCGTGTGCCGCAAGCGGAGTGGACAGAGACGGTTCCGGTTTTGCTGCTGATGGCCAGATCCCCCTGAACGAGCAGGGAAACCGGTGCGCGACTACTGCGAGATATAACGGCAATAAGGTAAACCCGGTTGCGGTCGGGGCCGCTGATCAGCACCTCATCGCCAATTTGGGGCTCGATGAGGCAACTGAGTGCCTGCGGGCAATGCCAATCGGTCCCGTCGCAATTGACCGTGATCAGATTTGCATTGATCTGTTTCACCGTGCCTGTCAGCTGCACGGGATCATAGGTGAGTGCCTGCCTTTGGGTCGCGAGCATACCGTCTCTCCGGAGCAATGAATAAAGCACCATTGTCCCTGGGGAATGCTTCATGCGTATGACATGACAGAACATCTGTCGTATTTTGCCCCTGAACTTGTCGTATCAGCCTATATCACAAACGGCAATTCCTCTTCATACTTGCTCATGTACACGGCAGCGTCTGCCGGTCACACACTTGACGGAGAATTTCGATGAAATATGTTGATGGATTTGTTGCAGCAGTGCCGACCGCCAACCGTGAGGCGTATATCAAGCATTCTTCCGAGGCAGCAGTTATCTTCAGAGAATTGGGTGCGCTTAGCGTGGTTGAATGCTGGGGGGACGAAGTGCCGGATGGGAAAATCACGTCCTTCCCCATGGCGGTTCAATGCAAACCGGACGAAACTGTCGTTTTTGCCTGGATCACCTGGCCATCGAAAGAAGTGCATGATGTCGCCATGAAAAAAATGATGGAAGATCCGCGCATGCAGCCGGATGTCAATCCCATGCCGTTTGACGGCAAACGCATGATCTTCGGCGGATTTATCCCGGTGGTCGTTAGCTGAACGGTGGGTTTCGGGTGACGTCCCCGCCGGTGTGCCGATTCAAGCTGCGCAGGCACGCCGGCTTTTTTCTGCAGGTAATGACCGCGCGTATGTGACACGGCGGCGGTCAACCTATAAAATACCAGATACTTAATTCGAGCCTGTCGTTGTTGCGCGTCCTGTTGCAGAACAGGGCGGCAAGATGATCGGACAATCTGTCTGGATACTGCATTATGAGAAAAGTCCTTTTTTTGCTTGCCGGCACTGGCTTACTGCTTGCCGCTTGTGTGAAACCTCCGGTGGCTCCGCCCCTGACAGAAGCACAGCTGGAGGCCATGAGCTGCAAGCAGATTGGTCGCGATACCGACAACCTCAACCTGCGTGTCAACCAGTTGCGTGGACATGACGCATTGTTCGGACCCGACGAACGGGATAAGCAGGCCGCCATTTCTGCAGCGGAATTCCGCCTGCAGCAATTACGGACACAGAGTGTCAAAAAGCTTTGCGTGTTCGGCTGATAACAGGATAGATATGATTTTCAAAATAAGCGCAGCAGTGGTGGCTACAGCCGCAATGCTGTCGGTAAGCGCATGCTCAACCGGGACCGATCATTCAAAAAACGCAGAGTGCGGGCGCATTAATTCCCGAGTCATGATGGCGCCGGCGCCCGGGGCAAATGATAATTTTCTGTCCCGCAATACTGCCGATCAGCGTGCGGACGCCCAGCGTGAGCGAGCCCGTCGCCTGGGGTGTGACTGAATTTCTGGTGTGCGCAAACGGCTACCGGCCTGGCCGATCGGGGACGCAATGCTTCGTTTTGCGGGGGCTTTAACCTGCGTTACCTGAATATCCAGGCGGCATCAGGCACCTGATGCCTGCTTTCTGACCAGTTCCACGCCCTGATTGGCGAGCTGGTCGGCCCGCTCATTACCCGGATCGCCTGCGTGGCCCTTGACCCACTTCCACTTCACGTTGTGGCGAGAAATTTCTTCATTCAGCAATAACCACAAGTCGACATTTTTTACCGGTTTTTTATCGGCTGTCTTCCAGTTGCGTGCCTGCCAGCCAGTCATCCATTCACAAATTCCCTTCTGAACATATTGCGAGTCAACGTGCAGCGTGACATTACAGCTGCGTTTGAGTGCGCGCAAACCCTCGATGACGGCAGTCATTTCCATGCGATTATTGGTAGTGAGTGGTTCGCCGCCAAAAAGGGTTTTTTCATGCGGACCCTGCTGCAACAGTACCCCCCAGCCGCCCGGGCCGGGGTTGCCTTTACAGGCACCATCTGTCCATATATTGACTTGCGGTTTATCCATGAGGTTCTTTAAAAAGCTGACGTATGTCGCGACGTGAAATTGCTGCCTCGCCGCGGGCGAATTTTTTCTTCTTCTTGCCTTTCCAGGATGGGCCGATCAGCGTCATGCCATGGGCGCGCTTGACTGCGGCAAGCAGATAGACTGCGCCCGCAACAGGCCACCAGCGGTCACCGGCCCGGTTCATGAAGTCCCAGCGGTTCAGCCACTTTTCGGAATGGCAGGCGGGAGTGTAACAGCCAAAGTACCCACGGTCTACCTCGAATGACAGCAGTTTCATCCAGTCTTTCAGTCGGGTAATGGATACCTGGCGCGATGCGGCCACAGGCATCCAGCTCTTGCGCCAGGGCATCCGGCTGCGCAATCCCCAGAGGCTCCAGGGATTGAATCCTGAAATGATCAGTCTTCCCTCATGAACCAGAACCCTCTCTGCTTCACGCAGGACCAGATGCGGGTTGTCAGCGCACTCAAGGATATGCGGCAGAATCAGCAAGTCGATGGAATTGGAGGCTAGCGGCAGGGCATCCAGTTGTGCCTGCACGTAGCGGATGTTTTGGTACTCGGCACAATTGTTAAAGCTGTCATCAGTCAGAATAATTTTGGTTCGCATTCTGTTATGATGCAAAAAATTCCAGTCAGGCAGGCCGACCTGAACAGCGTTAAAGCCAAAAGAATCGGCCACGATCTGATCGAATTTTGAAGATTCCCATTGAATGACGCGTTGGCCCGGGTCCGTATTGAACCAATCTGCAAGATTGATGATTCGCGAATGGATTTGTTTCACAGATTCCTCGGTATAAATGCGGCGCCTAAGTAGATAGAGACTACCTGATGACGATAAAAATCTGGCCGATAAGCGCGTTCAGCGACAATTATATCTGGGCAATTGTACAGTCAGACCTTGCCGTTGTCGTTGACCCTGGCGATGCCCAGCCTGTGCTGGCGTATCTGCAGGATAAAGGGTTAACCCTTACTCATATTCTGATTACCCACCACCATAACGATCATGTTGGCGGTGTGGCAGAGCTCGTCGAGAAAACCGGTGCAAAGGTTTTCGGCCCCGCGACATCTGCCATCCCCTGTCGCAATGTCGCCCTCAAAGAGGGGGATTGCGTCGATCTGCCCGCATTTGGGCAATTCTCGGTTCTGGAAGTTCCTGGCCATACGCTCGATCATATTGCCTATTTTGGGCAGGTCGATGGCCGTAATGTGCTGTTCTGTGGCGACACGCTGTTTGCAACAGGTTGCGGTAGATTATTTGAAGGAAATTCTAGACAAATGCAACAAAGCCTTGATAAATTTAAAAAATTACCTCACAATACGTCCGTCTATTGCGCTCATGAATACACGCTTGGCAACATTCGCTGGGCACGCACCGTCGATCCACACAACCCTGATCTGGAGCAATGGCAGCGCGAAGCAGAATCACTGCGTAACAATGGTCAGGCAACCGTTCCGACATCCTTGGAACACGAACTCAAAACCAATCCGTTCATGAGAACGGATGAACCGGTTGTTATTACCGCAGCCGAACAGAACGCCGGTCGTTCTCTGGCCCAGCCCGAGAACGTGCTTGAAGTATTACGTGAGTGGAAAAACCATTTCTGAGACAGACTATATGAGACTAGTACGATTTTTTCTGGTGGGTTGTGTCATCGCGCTGACCGGCTGCGCGTCCTCTGGTGGAGGGGGGAAATACAGCGAAGAGGTAAAATACCACGGCCCCAACCGTGATGTCTGGGATCGCGTGCGCAAGGGTTTTGACATGCCACCCCTGCAGGATGAAAAAGTCGCCTATTGGACCAATTACTACGCTTCCCGTCCCGGATCGGTACAAACCATGGCCGCGCGCTCTGGCAAGTACATCTACCATATTACCAAAGAGCTGGAAAAACGTAACATGCCCACGGAACTGGCACTGCTGCCGTTCGTGGAAAGCGCGTATAACGCGCAGGCGCTGTCCCGCTCCCGTGCGGCAGGTCTCTGGCAGTTCATTCCCAGTACAGGCACCCATTACAAGCTGAAGCAGGACTGGTGGAAAGATGATCGGCGTGACCCTGTCGAATCCACCCGCGCCGCGCTGGATTACTTGTCCTATCTGTATACTTTCCAGGGTAACGACTGGCATCTGGCCCTCGCTTCCTATAACTGGGGTGAAGGCGCCGTGCAACGTGCCCGCGCCCGTGTCGGTGGCGGTGGTTTCCTGGATCTGAAAATGCCTGCCGAGACTCGTAACTACGTGCCCAAGCTGCTGGCAATCCGCAATATCGTGGCCAATCCGTCCAAATATGGCATCACGCTGCCATCCATTCCGGACAAACCCTATTTCGAAAAGATCCACCGGACCAAAGATATTGACGTTGCAGTGATGGCCCGCCTCGCAGGTATTTCGGTAGCCGACTTCAAGGAACTGAACCCCTCGTACAACCGTCCGACCCTGCTGGCCTCCCAGGATCCCAATATTCTGTTGCCCGTGTCTGCCGTCAGTACCTACAAGAAGAACTTGGCCAATTATAAAGGGCCACTGGCAACCTACAAGGGATATCAGCCTGCGCCGGGTGAATCGCTCGCCGCTATTGCCCAGGCCAATGGCATTTCTCTGGCCAAGCTGAAATCGTTGAACGGGTACTCTTCTCGCCAGAAGGTGGCGTTGTCATCGCGCGCACTCATGATACCCGTACAGCGTGATTTCAACCCGGATTCCATCGTTCCTCGCGGCTTGCCGCCCACGGCACCGGATGGCAATTTTCATGAATCTGACAGCATGCTGGCAGACAATACACCGCCGCCCGTATCACCCGCTGCACCAACGCCGGTGGTCGAACCTCGTCGCTACGCGAACAACGCTCCAGCCTCGACCTTGCGCCAGACAGCCGGACCGTCTGGTGGCGTAGTCAGACAGGTGGCAAGCAACACCCGGCCATCGTCCGAAGCGACACCACATGCCGTGGTATGGGATACGGGCGGCAGCAATGCTCCCGCAGCGCGTAATGCAGCGCCGGCCAATGATGATCCGCTGGCTGCCCTGGTTGCCCAAAGCGAGGTTCGCAATCCGCCAGCCTCCGGCGATTCGGTACGCCAGGTTGCTCAGGCAGCGCCGGCAGCCAATCGCGGTGGAGTACGCCCTGCAACTGCAGTGGCTCGTCCTGCTGCACTGGTGCAGCCCGCTGCGCCCGCAGTACGGGCTGCGGCCTACACACCACGTGCAACCGGCGCTGGCAATCCGCCCGAACATTTCGTATCACAGGGCGAGACACTGTACTCCCTGGCCAAGCGATATGGTACGACGGTGGACGATCTGAAGGCATTGAACAATATCGGCGCCGAAGGCCTCAAAGCTGGCTTGCGCCTGCGTTTGCCAGGAACCGCCATCCGCGGCTGATCATAGAAGGCGACGCCTAAATATCCAGGAATCACTGCGCAATGCCTTTGCATTGCGCATTTTTTTTATAATGTCCCACATTGAAAAACAAATAGGAATGCAAATGGGCTTTCTTGCCAATAAACGAATTCTGGTCACCGGGGTCATTTCGAACCGTTCGATTGCTTATGGAATTGCCACAGCCTGCAAGGCGCAGGGTGCAGAACTGGCATTTACCTATGTTGGCGACCGCTTCAAGGATCGTGTCACCGAATTTGCCGCCGACTTCGGCAGTTCCATTGTGATTCCCTGTGATGTCGCCGATGATGCTCAGATCGAGACGGCATTCGAAACGTTGGGTCAGCACTGGGATGGCCTTGACGGTCTGGTGCATTCCATCGGGTTCGCGCCGCGCGAGGCCATTGCCGGCAATTTCCTGGACGGACTGTCACGCGAAGGTTTCCGTATCGCTCACGACATCTCGGCGTACAGCTTTCCGGCGATGACCAAGGCTGCGATGCCGTTACTGAAAGCACGCAAGGGGTCGGTGCTCACACTGACCTATCTGGGTGCGGAAAAGGTCGTACCGAATTACAACACCATGGGTCTGGCCAAGGCCTCGCTGGAGGCGAGTGTGCGTTACCTGGCGACGGCACTGGGCGCAGAAGGATTGCGGGCCAACGGTATTTCGGCTGGCCCCATCAAGACGCTGGCCGCCAGCGGTATCAAGGATTTTTCTGCCATTCTGAATTTCGTATCCGCTCACGCACCCCTCAAACGCAATGTGACGATTGAAGACGTGGGCAATACTGCGGCGTTCCTGCTCTCGGATCTTGCCGCGGGTATTACTGGCGAAATCGTACATGTGGACGCAGGCTTTTCGACCGTCGTGCCCGGTATGTCATAAGGATTGAAGGTTAATGCGACAAATTATTCTCGATACTGAAACCACGGGCTTTGACCCGGCAGAAGGGGACCGGATCATTGAACTGGGCTGCGTCGAACTGATCAACCGTCAGTTCACCGGGAATAATCTGCACATCTACTTCAATCCCGACAGGGAAAGCTCGCCAGGCGCGCTTGAAGTTCACGGTCTGACAACCGAATTTCTATCCCAGTTCAATCGCTTCGAAGACGAGGCGGCGCGCATTTTCGAGTATCTGAAAGGTACGGAAATCTACATTCATAACGCTGCGTTCGACGTGAAATTTCTGAATGCAGAATTTACTCGCGTTGGACTGCCACCCGTTGAGCAGATTGCCGACTCCATCCACGACACGCTGGCGATGGCAAGGGAGCAGTATCCCGGCAAACGTAACAGTCTGGATATGCTGTGTGAGCGGCTGGGCATTTCCAATGCTCACCGTACGCTGCATGGCGCATTACTGGATGCCGAGTTGCTGGCCGAAGTCTGGCTGGCCATGACACGAGGTCAGTTCGGACTCGTCATGGAACACAGCGATCAGCCCCGCCAGCAGGAAGGCCAGCCCGTGGTGGCCGCTTTTGATGCGGCCATCCTGCGTGTGGAAGTGGCCAGCGAGGCCGAACTGGCAGAGCATACGGCCTATCTGGATGCATTGGATCAGGCAGCAGGCGGCCTGAGCCTCTGGCGCAAACTGACCGAGGTGGAAAGAGCGGGTTGAGGTTCCATTAAGGGGCCTGACAATTCGCTCAGACGGCAGGGCTGAGGGCGCCGGTATGAGTCATGTCCGGTGGCGTCTTGTCACCGCCGGACAGGGCGCGTTGCATCAGCACGGTGTCTACCCATTGCCCGTGTTTGAAGCCAGTGGTACGCAATGTCCCGACCATCTCGAACCCTGCCTTACGGTGCACGCCAATCGATCCCGCGTTGGCGCTGCTGCCAATGACGGCAATCATCTGGCGCCACGGACCTGCTTCGCATAGCCGGATCAGTTCAGCAAGCAGCAACGACCCGATACCCATGCGGGCCTGATCGTGTCGCAGATAGATGGCATTTTCCACGGTATAGCGATAGGCAATACGCGGACGAAACGAGGACGCATAGGCGTAGCCCACAATTTCATTATTTTTTTCCGCCACGATATAGGGATAACCCTGTGCGGTGATCTGATGCAGCCTTTCTGCCATCTGTTCACATTCAGGCACCACTTCTTCGAAGGTCGCAATGCCGTTCAGAACGTGCCAAGCGTATATTTCCTGTATTGCAGCCACATCCTGGCTTGTCGCGGGGCGCAGTTGGCAGAGTTCGCTCATTTCCTGTTTTAAATCAGAGTTTGGTGAAATTACTGATGCTATTTTATATAGACTAGGGTAAATTTGTAGCGGAAAGCGCCGTAAACTGGCATAAAATAATTTCAGGCCGCTGTTGATCTGCTTCACCGTGTTGTATATTTTTAATACGATTGTGATAAAGAAGCAGAAAACCAGTTCAGGTAATTATCAATCATGGTGCTTCTGGCATCAAAAACTGTCGCTGCAGATTCCTGTTTACTATTGATTCAGATGCACTGCGACCCGACAATCTGTGAGGACATATGTCAACACCCATTACTCCGTTAAGTGACACTCTGGCAGTAGCGCCGCAACTGGGGCCTGAAGATATGGCCGCGCTCAAGGCTGCCGGATATCGGAGCGTCATTATCAATCGTCCCGATTTCGAAGGCGGCGAATCACAGCCCGCGTCGGCCGACGTCATCAGGGCGGGCGAAGAAGCGGGTCTGACAGTCGTGTACCAGCCCGTCGTCAGCGGCGCCATTACACCCGAGGATGTCAAAGCCTTTCGTACCCATCTCGATACCTTGCCTTCACCCGTCCTGGCCTATTGCCGCTCCGGTACGCGTTGTACGCATCTGTACAATGCGGCCAAACAGGAATTATCCAAGTCTTAAGGAGTCCCACCATGTTCAATAAAATTCTGCTTCCAATCGACGGTTCGGACATTTCCGCGCGCGCGGCCAATTCAGGAATTTGTTTTGCAAGACAGAACGATGCCGAAGTCATTGCAATCAATGTGACCCAGCCCTTTTCCACGCTTATCGGTTTTGACGGTATGGCCGCGTCTTACGCCATTTCTGACGGTGATTATGAAGAGGCTGCACGCAAGGAAGCCGAATCGTATCTGAAACCGGTGCTGGACCGGGCACAGACGGCAAATGTGAAGGCAACTTCGCTGATAATTTCCAACTACAGCGTTGCCGATGGCATCGTTGAGGCGGCCAAGGAAAATGGCTGCGATCTGATTTACATTGCTAGCCATGGCCGCAGTGGCCTGTCCCGCCTGTTGCTGGGTAGCGTGACAACCAAAGTGCTGTCACTGGCTTCCACTTCCGTGCTGGTTTATCGATTGAAGGACCAGCACGTAAGCTGATCGTTTATAGTCAGCGCCGCGGACAGCCCTCAGCTGCCGTCTGTGTCCGCAACCTCCTTGTAAAAAACGCCGCACGAGAACCGTGCCGCGTTTTTCCTGGGCGCGAAGCATATTCAAATTTACGAACGTATTTAAACTCACTCACAATACAGTTTTTAAAAAAAACGTCCCTGGCCATGTAGCAAGGCCAGGGACGTTCGTTTATGAAGCTGCTGCAGCAGTTATTTGAATAGCGCCGCGGCTGTGATGATGGTATTTGACACGCCCCATACAAGAGGAATGCCAACAAGCAGCCAGAAAGCGACAATCAATCCTTTCGGCGTTTTGCGTTGAGCAGGTGTTTGCATGTCTGTGGCTCCTTGTTATTTTGCACCAGCCGGAATGGGCTGACCTACGGGTTCTTCCGCTTCCATATGGTGTTCGGAACTGACGGGACGGATCATCATATTGCATATGAAACCGATCACGAGCAGTCCCGCCATCACGTACATCGTATAAATATACACGTCAGATTTCGGAATCCCCATTTTGAGCTGGTAATCACGAATGTAATTGACCAGGACCGGACCGAAGATACCCGCGGCAGACCACGCTGTCAGCAGGCGACCATGGATGCCACCTACGTAGCGTGTGCCGAAAAGATCAGCGAGGTACGCAGGCACTGTAGAGAAACCGCCCCCGTACATGGACAGGATAATCAGGTAAAACAGCACGAAGAGAGTGACGTGTCCGGCAGTTCCCATACCCGGTACGAGCAGGTACAAAATTGTACCCAGGACAAAAAAAGTGCCATAGGTTCTTTTGCGCCCAAGATAGTCCGACACGGTAGACCACAAAAAGCGACCACTCATATTCGCCAGGGAAAGCAGTCCGACAAAACCGGCAGCAGCTGCAGCGGTAATCATGCCCTGGAAGCTTTCCTGGATCATGAGGGAAGCCTGGCCCAACACGCCAATCCCCGCCGTGACGTTCAGGCACAGCGCCCACCAGAGTAGCCAGAATTGAGGCGTTTTGATGGCGCGGTCAATATGGACATGGTTCTGGGAAATCATGGCGTTGTTCTGCGCCGGAGGCGTCCAGCCCTCCGGTTTCCAGTCGGCGGCAGGAATGCGCACGGCGAGCGCACCGATACACATATAGATGAAGTAGACAACGCCCAGTACCACGAACGTTTCGGTTACGCCCATGGATGTGTCGCTTTTGAACACGTTCATCAGTTTGAGCGACAGCGGAGATGCAATCATGGCGCCGCCGCCGAATCCCATGATGGCCATTCCGGTCGCCATGCCACGCCTGTCGGGAAACCATTTGATCAGGGTGGAGACGGGTGAAACATAGCCAATGCCCAGGCCTATGCCTCCCAGCACGCCATAGCCGAGATATACCAGCCACAACTGATGCAGTTGCAGGCCCAATGCTGCAACCAGGAAGCCGCCGCCGAAGCAGCAGGCGGCTGCGAACATTGCCTTGCGAGGGCCGACTTCTTCCAGCCATTTTCCGGCAAAGGCCGCGGACAGACCGAGAAACACAATTGCAATACTGAAAATCCAGCCCAGCTGTGGAATGGTCCAGTCGCCGGGTGCAGATTCCGAGATACCCAGCAGCTGGGTCATTGGTTTGTTGAACACCGAAAAGGCATAGGCCTGCCCGATACATAAATGAATAGCTAATGCAGCTGGTGGAACCATCCACCTGTTAAAACCCGGACCGGCTGTAATCCGCTCCTTGCTGAAGAATCCGCCACGAGTAACGGCTTGATCCATAGATGTCTCCTAGGTTATGAGGTATTTTATGCTGGCCTGTTGGCCTTAGGGTGCTGCTGATACTGCGGGTGCTGCTGTAACGGCTGCGGGTTTGAGTTCTCCCTTGTACATGGTGATAGCTTGCAGTGCAAACGGGGACAGTGCTATGTCTCCGTTCTGTCCGTCCGGGTACTGTTCCAGAAATTCAAGCAGTGCCGTGCGCATGCGCGGTTCCCAGAATTTTCGGATGTGTTCATACACACTGCGCAGGCCTTCTTCCCTGTCAGGCAGGGCCTCGAAAAATGAGGCAATCTGATTTGCCATTTTGATGAGCATTGCGTTGGTGTTGACCAGATGTGAAGTCATGATGTTCTGCCTTTGTCCCGTAATTGAAAGCGTTCTGGAAGTGCGTAAATGGTGGCTTGCTGTGCGCGGGTGAAGCCCAAAAGTGTCATTCCCGTTTCCCGGGCCAGCGCGATTGCTGCCGAGGTGGGTGCAGAAACGGCTGCCAGTATCGGGCAGCCGGCCATGGCGGCTTTCTGCACCATTTCAAAACTTGCCCTGCTTGATACCAGAAGTGCCCCCAGCCCAATAGGCTGATTGCCGCGCAATAGCGAACCAATGGTTTTGTCCAGGGCATTGTGACGTCCAACATCTTCGCGAATGAAGGCGGGTACGCTGTTACCTGGGGATAGCCATGCGGCAGCATGGGTGGCGCCGGTATCCTGATGCAGGGCCTGTTGCTCGCGCAGTGCGCTCATTCCATCAAGCAACTGCGTCAGGGAGACACCGGCAGACAGGGCGTGAAGATCGCCGTGTGTTCGCGAGGAGGGTTCGGGAGTATCACCGTGGCGGGATTGTGAACTGGATGGCGCGACGACTGGCAGGCGCCGGACTGCATCCAGTGTTTCCACCCCGCACAGTCCGCAAGCTGTACGTCCCGCCATCTGGCGTCGACGTGCTTTGAGAAACTGCATGCACGCCGGGCTTATCTCGACATGCAGGATCAGCCCCAGTCCGGTACTTTCCAGTTCAATATCACGGATGTCATCGGGCGAGCGGACAATGCCTTCGGTCAGACAAAAGCCCCAGGCAAAATCTTCCAGATCGTCCGGGGTGGCCAGCATGACGGCATGATTGATCCCGTTGAACTCGATGGCTACAGGTGTCTCTACGGCAATCGAGTCGCTCTCGGTAACCGCGTGCATGACGCCGGCACGCACGCGCGTGACCGGCAGCACGACGCTGCTTTGTGGATCTGCGGATACGTCTGTCGTATCGTAAGTATCCGTGCCCTGAATCGCGGCCGTTGATGCTGGGTAGACGACCTTGTTCATTGATGAAAAGTCCTGCTTTTAGCCCGTAACCGGCGTTTCGTCCATCGTTACCCGATTTTTCAGCAGTGCGCGCTGTTCACGATTGAATTCGGACCACTTGTTCTGCCAGGCTGAAGGTTGTGTAACACGGGTAACCTGCACGGCCGTGACTTTATATTCCGGGCAGTTGGTGGCCCAGTCCGAATTGTCCGTGGTAACAACGTTCGCACCGGATTCCGGAAAGTGGAATGTGGTATACACAACGCCAGGCTGAACCCTGGTCGTTACGTCAGCCCGCAACACGGTTTCCCCTGCGCGACTCTGGACACCCACCCAGTCTCCCTGGCTGATGCCACGATCCTCGGCGTCCACCGGATGGATCTCCAGCAAATCTTCGGAGTGCCAGGCGACATTCGGGGTGCGCCGGGTTTGTGCGCCCACGTTGTACTGTGACAGAATCCGGCCCGTGGTAAAGAGCAGCGGGAACTTGCGCGTACTCCGTTCGTCTGTCGGAATGTACTTCGTAATCATGAACTTGCCCTTACCTCGTACGAATTCGTCGATGTGCATGATCGGCGTTCCCTCGGGTGCGTCTTCATTGCAGGGCCACTGGACGCTTCCCATTTCCGAGATCAGGTCAAAAGAAACCCCGGTGAACGTCGGCGTCAACGCCGCGATTTCATCCATGATTTCTGACGGATGTGAATAATTCATCGGATAGCCCAGCGCATTGGACAGGGCGCAGGTGATTTCCCAGTCGGCCATGCCGCTGGCTGGTTCCATGACCTTGCGTACGCGCGAAATGCGACGTTCGGCGTTGGTAAAGGTGCCATCTTTCTCGAGGAAAGTGGAACCGGGCAGAAACACGTGAGCATACTTGGCTGTTTCATTCAGGAAAATATCCTGAATCACCACGCACTCCATGGCAGACAGCGAGGCTGCAACATGCTGGGTGTTCGGGTCGGACTGCACAATATCTTCACCCTGGCAGTACAGACCTTTGAATGTGCCTTCCTGTGCAGCGTCGAACATATTCGGGATACGCAGACCAGGCTCCGGCTGCAGCGTCACGTTCCAGGCCTTTTCGAATTCGTGACGGACAGTGTCATCGGCAATATGACGATAGCCGGGCAGTTCGTGCGGGAATGATCCCATATCGCACGAACCCTGGACGTTGTTCTGACCGCGCAGCGGGTTGACACCCACGCCTTCGCGACCGATATTTCCTGTCGCCATGGCCAGGTTGGCGATGGCCATCACGGTGGTAGAACCCTGGCTGTGTTCTGTCACACCCAGACCATAATAAATGGAGCCATTGCCACCTGTAGCGAACAGTCTTGCCGCACCGCGGATCTGCTCGGCAGGGACGCCGGTCTCGGCTTCCATGGCTTCGGGCGAGTTTTCAGGCAGGCTGACAAAATCAAACCAATCTTTGAACGCTTTGTCTTCACAGCGTTCGCGAACGAAGTCCATATTGACCAGATTTTCCGTTGCAATCACATGTGACATTGCAGAAAGCAGCGCCACGTTCGTGCCGGGACGAACCTGCAGATGGTAATCGGCTCGGATATGAGGCGAGCTGACCAATTCGGTCTGACGCGGATCAATGACGATCAGGCGTGCTCCCTGGCGCAGGCGTTTTTTCAGACGCGATGCGAAGACAGGGTGGGCTGCGCTGGGATTGGCCCCCATCACGATAACTACATCTGTGAACATCACGGAATCAAAGGTCTGCGTGCCGGCTGATTCACCGAGCGTGGATTTCAGCCCATAACCGGTAGGAGAGTGGCAAACGCGTGCACATGTGTCCACATTATTGGTGTTGAATGCGGCACGGACCAGTTTCTGTACCAGCCAGGTTTCTTCATTGGTACAGCGCGAGGACGTAATGCCCCCAACGGAATCACGTCCGTATTTGGCCTGCAGTCGCTTGAACTCGCTTGCCGCATAACCGATAGCTTCTTCCCAGGAGACTTCTTTCCAGGGGTCGGAGATACTCTTGCGTATCATGGGTTTGGTGATACGTTCCTTGTGTGTGGTGTAGCCCCAGGCGAAGCGACCCTTGACGCAGGAGTGACCACGATTGGCCTTGCCGTCTTTCCAAGGTGTCATGCGTACTACGGTTTCACCCTTCATTTCTGCCTTGAAACCGCAACCCACGCCACAGTAGGCGCAAGTGGTTATGACAGCATGATCTGCCTGGCCCATTTCAATAATACTTTTATCTTCAAGTGTTGCTGTCGGGCAGGCCTGTACGCAGGCGCCGCAGGATACGCATTCACTTTCCATGAACGGCTGATCCTGGCCGGCTGACACGCGCGATGCAAAACCTTTTCCTGATATGGTCAGGGCAAACGTACCCTGGGTTTCCTCGCAGGCACGCACGCAGCGGTTGCAGACAATACACTTGCTGGGATCATAAGTGAAATAGGGATTAGACTCATCCTTCTGATCCTTAAGATGATTGGCGCCTTCGTAGCCATAGCGTACGTTACGCAGTCCAACCACACCTGCCATATCCTGAAGTTCACAATCGCCATTGGAAGGACAGGTCAGGCAATCCAGCGGATGGTCCGAAATGTACAGCTCCATCACGCCTCGCCGCAACTGATGCAGCTTTGGTGTTTCGGTGTGGATCACCATGCCTTCTTCAACGGGAGTCGTACAGGACGCGGGATACCCACGCCGGCCTTCGATTTCCACCAGGCACAGGCGGCAGGAGCCAAATGCTTCAATGCTGTCGGTGGCGCACAGTTTGGGTATGTTCACGCCGTTCAGCGCAGCGGCGCGCATGACAGATGTGCCTTCCGGTACGGAAATATCGTAACCGTCAATGGTGACGGTGACCAGTGTGTCGGAAGTAACTTCGGGTGTACCCAGATCGGTATCACGTTTGACGACGGTTTCTAACATGAGTAGCTCCTTGCCTTTTGTGGCAGCGGATATGATATTCAGGACGACTGTGTTTCGGTGACGGCTTCAATGCCGAAATCTTCCGGGAAATGCTGCAGTGCCGACAGGACAGGATAAGGCGTCATCCCTCCGAGTGCACAAAGTGAGCCTCCCAGCATGGTATCGCACAAGTCACGCAGCAGTTCTACATTTTCCTCGCGATCTTCGTTGGCGCTGATACGATCAATCACTTCGGTTCCTCGTGTGGAACCGATGCGACAGGGCGTACATTTTCCACAGGATTCAACGGCGCAGAATTCCATGGCGTAGCGCGCCATATCATTCATTTTGGCGGTATCGTCAAAGGCGACAATACCACCATGGCCGATCATGGCTGATACTTTCATGTACGCCTCATAATCCATGGGGACGTCCCATTGCGATTCGGGCAGGTAGGCACCCAGCGGGCCACCTACCTGCACTGCCTTGATGGGGCGACCACTGGCGCTGCCGCCGCCGAAATCAAAAAGCAATTCCCGCAAGGTCAGGCCAAATGCTTTTTCCACCAGTCCACCCTGGCGAATATTGCCTGCCAGCTGGAAGGGCAGCGTTCCCTTGGAGCGACCCATGCCGTAATTGGCATAAGCCTGTGCCCCTTTTGCGAGAATATACGGGACGCTCGCCAGGGAGATGACATTGTTGATGACAGTGGGCTTGCCGAACAGACCCTTGATGGCGGGCAGGGGAGGCTTGGCCCGTACCAGGCCGCGTTTGCCTTCAAGCGAGTCCAGCAGCGAGGTTTCTTCCCCGCAAATATAGGCACCGGCACCCTTGCGAACTTCAAGCTCGAAAGTTTTGCCGCTACCCTGAATATCGGCACCCAGCCAGCCGGCTTCCGTGGCGGCAGAGATGGCACGGTTCAGTGCATCAATTGCGTGCGGATATTCAGAGCGCACATAAATGTAGCCCTTTGTGGCATCGGTGGCCAGGCCAGCGATGGTCATGCCTTCGATCAGGCATAGCGGATCACCTTCCATCAGCATGCGATCAGAGAAGGTACCCGAGTCGCCTTCGTCTGCGTTACAGACGATATATTTCTGCTCCGATGGCGTGCCAAGCACGGTTTTCCATTTGATGCCGGTGGGAAATGCTGCACCGCCCCGACCACGCAGACCGGAGTCGGTGACTTCCTGAACGATATCTGCAGCGTTCATTGACAGGGCTTTTCTTAAGCCTTCAAATCCGCCATGTGTCGTGTAATCTGCGACCGAGAGCGGGTCCGTAATGCCAACGCGGGCAAAGGTCAGGCGTTCCTGATTCTTCAGATAAGGAATGTCTTCGGTCAGGCCATGACCCAGTGCGTGGTTGCCGCCGTGCAGAAAATCTGCATCGAAAAGGGAAGCAACGTCTTTGGCTTTGACCGGCCCGTAGGCCACACGGCCGCTATCGGTCTGCACCTCGATCATGGGTTCGAGCCAAAGCAGGCCACGCGAACCATTACGCACCAGTTCAATATCCTGGTTGCGTCGTGCAGCTTCATTCTGTACCGCGGCAACGACGCGCTCTGCGCCACAGGCGATGGCTGCGGCGTCGGCTGGAATATAAATGCGGACTGTCATAGGGATGCGCCCTCCGTCTGTTCCTGGATCAGCTCGTCGAACTCCTGTGGCGTGACATGCGCACAGGGCTCACCGTTGATCATGATATTGGGCGATTGCGCGCATAGTCCCAGACAATACACCGCATCCACGGAGAAACGGCCATCCGCACTGGTGCTGTTCATGTCGCAGCCCGTGGCGCTGCGGATATGGGCTTCCAGCTTTGCGGAGCCCATGGCCTGACAGGATTCTGCCCGGCACACCTCGATATGGATGTCACCCTTGGGGGTGGTATGGAAATGCGGATAGAAGGTGATCACACCATGGACCTCGGCGCGGGACAGATTCAGGGCCTGGCCGATCTGGTCCACGCATTCGGACGGGATGAAACCCAGCGTGTCCTGAATATCGTGCAGGACAGGCAGCAAGGCACCGGGCAGTTTGCCCAGCCTGGTCAGACTGGCTGACACGGCCCGCGAGTTGGGCGTTTCCGGTGTCAGCGGAATCATCTTCCTGATTTTGTTGTCAACCGTCTGGATGAAGGGTGAAGAAATGCCCGTTTTGGACATGGCGGTCTCCGTTCTGAGTATTCATATTATGTTTAATATGTAATTGATAACATATTAAAATGTTGCGGCACGGCAAACTTTCTGGGTCGAAAGTCATTTGACAAATGCGCTTATAATCGTAATAGTAGCCAATCCAGATATAATTTCAATATGAATTTAATAACACATATTGACATTGCCATTCGCTGTACCGATAGGATGAAATATATTCTGGTGAATATAAAGACCATATAGAAAGACGTGTTCAGACAAGATTCAGCAGTACACAGGCAACATCAGACATCTGTGATGTCTGCAAATCAAAGGAGAAACGCCATGTACCCCTTTTCCATCCGGATCAACCCCGAGTGGACCATTGATACGCGTGACGGCAAGACCCTCTCGCTATCCATGTTGCTGGGATTGCTGGCAGAAATTGATGTCAGCGGCAATATTGTTGCCGCCAGTGAAACCTGTGGGCACTCGTATCGACACGCCTGGGGCGTTCTGCGTCAGTTCGAGGAAGTCTTTGGTGTTCCACTGCTTATTACCAAACGGCGCAAGGGTACGGAGCTGTCCGAATTTGCCCGGCGTCTGGTGTGGGCCAACCGCCGCATCCAGGCAAGACTCTCGCCCACCCTCGAAAGCCTCGCATCGGAGTCCCAGGAAGAACTGGAGAAGCTGATTCCCGAACATACGCCAAACATTCGACTGCATGCAAGCCATGGTTTTGCGGTAGAGGGTTTGACGCAGCGCATGAATACGCCTGGTCCGATTCTTGAGTTGCGCTATCGGACCGCCATAGAGGCACTGGCCGCGCTGGAGCAGAATGAATGTGAGCTGGCTGGATTCCAGGTCCCCATTGGCAAATTCGAGAAGCCTATTCTTGAGCGCTATTCACCCTGGCTCAATAGTGAGACGCATTTACTGATTCATCTGGCCGTTCGTAACACAGGGCTGTTTGTAAAGCCTGGGAATCCCAAAGGCATCCTTTCGGTCCGCGATCTGGCCCGCGACGACGTGCGCTTTGTCAATCGGCAACCCGGATCAAGCACACGATTTCTTATCGGTCTCATGCTTGAGGAAGAAAATATTCCGACCTCTGCAGTCAGCGGGTTTGAAGACAGTGAGTTCACCCACATGGCCATTGCAGCACATATTGCAAGTGGCATGGCTGACGTCGGGATCGGGGTGCAGACGGCAGCGCATCGATTCGGCATGGAATTTATTCCGCTGGTACGGGAACGTTATTTCTTTGCCCTGAATCGAAATAGTTTGCAGCAGATCAATGTGGAAAAATTCATCCATTTCATGCGCAGTAACGAATATCTGGAATTCCTGGGCCAACTGGTGGGGTATGATGCAGGGGAGACTGGCAAAATCCAGACTGTAGGCGAAGCCTTCCATGACTAAAATTATTCCGATATCCGATATTCGAAGAGACACGGCAAAACCCTTGCCCCAAGCTGATTACGTCCCTGGTCGCCCGGTGGTGGACCAGCATGGGCGCGCCTTGCGGGATCTGCGCATCTCCATTACGGACCGATGCAATTTTCGTTGTTCCTACTGCATGCCACGGGAAGAGTTTGGCAGTGATCACTCCTTTTTGCCGCACAGCCAAATTCTGAGTTTTGAAGAAATCGCCCGCACCGCGCGCATTTTTGCCGGACTGGGCGTCAATAAATTGCGCATCACGGGTGGCGAGCCGCTGTTGCGCAAAGAGATGCCGCGGCTGATCGCCATGCTCTCGCAGATTCGCGATCTGGATGACAGGCCGCTGGATATTGCCCTGACAACCAATGCGACACTGCTTGAGCGTCTGGCCGCGCCACTGCGGGATGCGGGGCTGCAGCGGATCACGGTGAGTCTGGACGCATTGGATCCGGAACTGTTCCAGAAAATGAGTGATAGCCGTATTCACGTGGATCAGATCCTTGCGGGCATCGAGGCGGCAAGCCGGGCAGGAATAGCACCGATCAAGATCAACATGGTCGTGAAAAAAGGAGTCAACGATCATCAGATACTGCCGATGGCTGAGCATTTTCGCCACAGCGGACATATTCTGCGATTCATAGAGTTTATGGATGTTGGCGTAACCAATCACTGGGATATGACAGATGTGTTAAGCGGTCGAGATATCCTGCAAATATTGCAGTCGAAATTTGACCTGCAGCCCGTGCATGCCAACTATCCGGGAGAAGTAGCCAGACGCTGGCGTTACGCGGATGGCGGAGGCGAAATTGGCCTTATTACAAGTGTGACTCATGCTTTTTGCGGAGACTGTACACGCTTGAGAATGTCGCCGGAAGGCAAACTCTATACCTGTCTGTTTGCCGATCAGGGACATGACCTGCGTGCGCTATTGCGTTCCTCTGCCTCGTCCGATCACGCTATCGGCTGTGCCATCGCCGGCATCTGGACCGGCAGGACAGATCGGTATTCTGAATTGCGCGATCAGCTTCGTGGTACACGGGAAAAAATCGAAATGAGTTATATCGGGGGGTGATGATGACTGCTGCAGGGTCTTCTGCACCGCTGTTGGCCCAGGATTTGACTGCGCTGATACTTGCTGGCGGGCAGGGCAGAAGACTGGGTGGACTGGACAAGGGGCTGGTCACGCTGCACGGACGTCCTCTGATCGAGTTTGTGCTGCGAGTGCTGACACCTCATGCCGATCATGTGCTGATCAGCGCCAACCAGCATCAGGATCGCTATCGGGAGTATGGCGTGGTGGTTTCTGATGATCCTGGAATTGGTGAGAGTCAGGGCCCCCTGGCGGGCGTGCTGGCCGCAGCGTCTCATGTGTCAACGCCATGGTTGGTGGTTGCCGGTTGTGATATGCCAGCGTTGCCCGCTGGGTATGTGAAGCGGCTGTACGACGCGCTGATGAGTCAGGGTGGTCAGATTGCTTTTGCTCATGCGGGAGCGCGGGATCATTCGGTGTGTCTGCTGATGCATGCCGAGGTGCTGGCGACATTACCCGGGTATTTGCACAGTGGTCGGCGTGCCGTTCTTCCCTGGCTGGAATCCCTTCAGGCGGTCCGCGTGTTGTTTGATGACGCTGACGCCTTTCTTAATGTGAACACACAGGAAGAACTGATACGCGCCCAGGGCCTTGTGCCGCCGCTACAGTGATATACCCGGGCAGGCGCCGGCGCAGAATGCTTACAGTCAGCAATGCGATGAGTGAACAGTTGCATTTAAGCGCAACTGCTGATGGCCACCTTTTTTGTACAACGCCTGTCGGCGCCAGACTCTCGCTGGGTCAGCAGGCGATGCGTATCCCATCTGTTGCTAGCGAATCCATTCGTGCTTGGGATATATCCACACACGATCGCCCCCCGTATATTTCTGTACGGCGGGTACTCGCGCAAAGGCATTGGCCCAGGGCAGGGAAGAACTCATGCCGGATCCCTGGCGATCGTAAGGTTCAGCCATGAACTGGCCTGTAGCTTCGTCCTGCGTGACACGGACACGCAGAAACTCATCCCGGGTTTCATTGAAAACCCTATCGGTTTGCAGGATGGCCTGGAACCGCGCGGGCAGGCATGCCTTGCGACCCTGCAGCTTGCGGATCAGAGGCGACACCAGTACCGCAAGTACCGTGTAGGCAGATACCGGATTGCCCGGCAGGCAGATGACAGGTGTATTATTCACGCTGGCCAGGGCTACCGGTTTGCCTGGTTTCATGCGCACTTTCCAGAAGTCCAGGCTGGCTCCCAGCGCTTCCAGCGCCGGTTTGACCAGATCCTTCTCTCCGACTGAGACGCCCCCAACGCTGATGACCAGATCACAATCCTCAAAAAGAGTCTGTAGTGCCTGCCGTGTGGCATCCAGCTCATCCACTGCATGCAACACATGCGCCACCTGGGCACCCAGTGTGTGGAACAGGGCGGTCAGCATGGGCGCGTTGGAATTGAAAATCTGTGATGACTGTCGCTGCTGACCTACCGGCACCAGCTCATCGCCTGTAGTAAGAATGCCCACTTTGAGCTGACGATAGACGGACAGATTTTCAATTCCCTGCGTAGCAATCAGGCCGACCTCTGCGGCGCCAAGCACCGTTCCTTTCTCAAGCAATACGCTGCCCTTGCGCGTGTCTTCTCCCTGACGGCGGATGTTCTGTCCTTTGACGGGGGCTTCTTTGATGGTAACCAGGCCGTTATCTTCAACGCAGACTTCCTGTATGACAACCGTGTCCGCACCGTCAGGAATGAGGCTGCCAGTGAAAATACGTGAGATTTTTCCGGGTTGCTGTGCCTGCGGCGCTTCCCCTGCAAACACGCGCTGTTGCACAGGTAGCGCCGTGTCCGCAGCAAAATCTTCCAGGCGTAAGGCATAGCCATCCATCGAACTGTTATCGGCAGACGGCATGTCGAGTGTGGCCACCACGTCCTGTGCAAGAACACGACCGTAAGCGTGCTGCAGGCTGATGGTCTCTACCGGGATGTCGGCAACGGGCAGTTCCAGCAGTTGCTGTTGGGCGGTATCAAAATCAAGCATGGGTTTTTCCTGTCGTTTTTTTAATGCAGTCAGAATCAGTCGCGTCGGGCGTAGGCCGAGGCAAAATTGCAGGGCTGGTGATGGCTGTCGAACTGCTCACGCAGGATTTTCTCCCAGCCAAGCCTGCAGGCACCGGTAGAGCCGGGCAGGCAGAAAATGAGCGTGTTGTTTGCCTTGCCGCCCAGGGCGTTTGATTGCAGCCCCGAAGAGCCGATGTCGGCAAAGGAATAGGCGCGAAACAGTTCGCCGAAGCCGGCGATTTCGGCATCAAGCAGCGGGGTCACGGCTGCGATGGTGGAATTCTTGTCGCGCATGCCGGTACCGCCGTTGGTAATGATAGCGTGTACATCGTCGCTCAGAATCCAGTCGGACAAGTGCTTGCGGATGGCATAGCGATTGTCGGGGCAGATCGCCTGTCCCGCAACAATGTGCCCGCTGTCTTCAATAGCCTGAATCAGATAACGTCCTGAACTGTCTGTGTCCGGCGTGCGCGTGTCGTGGATCGTCATAACGGCAATCCGCAAGGCGACCCTGCTGTCGTTTTCTGTCAGTGATTTCATTCCTGTACTTCCTCTTGCGATTTTTCCGGATCGCCATTGCCATCCGCGCTTTTCCATTTTTCCAGGCTGTCCTGGTCGCTGCTGCGTGCTTCGACCCAGAATGCGCTGCCATCTTCCAGCGTCTCCCGCTTCCAGAAAGGCGCGCGGGTTTTAAGCGCGTCCATGATGTACTCGCAGGCATGAAAGGCATCACCGCGGTGCGCACTGGCGACGCCAACGAAAACAATCTGGTCCTGGCGTGACAGGGCACCAATGCGATGTGTAATCGTGCTGTCAATCACATCCCATCTCTGTTCGGCCTCGCAGACAATGTCAGCGATCTCCTGTTCGCACATACCCGGGTAGTGTTCAAGAAACAGTTCCTGCGTGGGTTGCGTCGCGGAGTAATCGCGCACATAGCCAACGAAGGAAGCGACGGCGCCGGCTCGCCCCTGGGAGCGCTCATGCAATTGACGGATGAGAACACCGGCATCGAAATCGGCCTGCTGTACGGTAATCATATTAACCTCCGCATATCAACCTCCGGTCACGGGTTCAAAAATGGCGACTTCGTCTCCGTCCTGAAGCAGTGTATCGGGAGAGGCATGTTTTTTATTGATAGCCACCTTCAGAACGCCAACATCCCTGAGTGCCGGGTAGATGTCGTTCAATTGCGCCAGCCATTGAGTCACGGTCAGCGGCTTAGCCAGATTCATCTGTTCGGTTCTTTTGCCGGTCAGTTCGGCAATTCGCGCAAAATAAAGAATATCAATCACCGCGCCATTCTCCGCTTTTACCCCCCGACTTGTACACAAGCCGGGTATTTTCAATAACGATGCCTTTGTCGGCGGCCTTGCACATGTCGTAAATGGTCAGGGCTGCAATCGAGCAGGCGGTAAGGGCTTCCATTTCGACGCCGGTTTTGTAGTCGCTGCGGCAGGTGGCTTCGATAGTGACACAGTGTGTCGCTTCATCCAGTGTAAAGTTTATGCCGGCAAACGTAAGCGGCAGGCTGTGGCACATGGGAATCAGCTCGGCACAGCGTTTGGCAGCCAGCACACCGGCAACGCTTGCGGTATTGAGCACTTCGCCCTTACTGTTTTCTGCGGCATTGAGCGCGGCGTAGGATTTCCGGGTCATTCGCACCACGCTGCGCGCAATGGCTGTACGTGCGCTTGCCGTTTTACCCAGGACGTCTACCATGCGAACCTGACCGGACTCATCCAGATGACTCAGAACGGGGGCGCTGGCCTCGTCTTCGGCCGGGTTATGGGTAGTAACAGGAGTATTTTTCATGTGCATCAGGCAGTTTTTTGACCGCGCATTCAAATCGGATATCGGAGTTCAGTGTAGTGGCGGGCACACGCGGTCTGTGTTTCAGGCCGGCCACTACGGCAGCCAACGTTTTGCTGTACTCAATAACTATACCTGTATTTGAGCCGGTTGTGAAAACCCGGATGGGGGCGCACACATTTGTGTCATGTGGCGATGTTATGGTGTGGTCACGGCGTATGCGAATGGACGTTCGTGGCGCGGGGGAATTGTCCATTCCGGCAAGGCCAGGTGGTACACTAGCCGCTAAGGTTTTTCTTAATGAGACGGGAGTTGCTATGACAATCAGCATTGGAGATCGGGTGCCCGAAGGGACGCTCACAGAATTCATCGAAAAAGGCCAGAACGGTCAGGACGCGGGCCCTCAGGCATTCAAGGTGTCTGAACTGGTAAAAGGCAAGAAAATTGTCCTGTTTGGTGTGCCCGGCGCGTTCACGCCAACATGTACGTCCAAGCATATGGTCGATTTCATTCGCGATGCCGAAAAAATCAAGGCGAAGGGCGTCGATGAAATCTGGTGTATCGCGGTCAATGATGCGTTTGTCATGGGTGCGTGGGGCAGGGATACGGGCGCGACTGGCACGATCCGTCTTCTGGCCGATGGTTCTGCCACCTGGACCAAAGAGCTTGGGCTGGAGCTGGATATGATCGCCAGAGGTCTGGGCGTACGTTCGCGCCGTTATTCTGCCGTGCTTGACGATGGTGTGGTCAGCCAGCTGAATGTCGAAGAGGGTGGCGAATATAAAATCAGCGGTACTGAAACCATTCTTTCACAGTTGTAATTTCACCAGCATTGTAATTTTATGAAATACGGCGGCCGGATAACAAGTGCCGGCCGTCTCTGAAGCTGCCTTTATTGCGAATGTCATTGGTCTGCTCACGCAGGCCCCGTTCGCAACAGGCAGTTTCATTGCATTTTCGATATTGTTTTCTTCTTCGTTTCTTTCCATCAGGTCAGAATGATCAGCCTTTTCCTGTCGTTTTTCTCGCTTTATCTTGCGACGCTGCTGATGTCGCTGGGTACCGGGCTGTACAACACTTTCATTGCACTGCATCTGACGCATCAGGGTGTCAGCCAGGTCTGGATCGGTTTGCTGATTGCCGCGTTTTATACTGGTCAGGTGCTGGGAGCGCGATTTGGTCACAAGCTGGTGCAGCGTGTCGGCCATATCCGCGCCTATTCGATTTCGGCAGCCATGGTCACTGTTCTGGTTCTGGCCCAGACAATTACACCGCTGCTGCCGGTTTGGGTTTTCCTGCGGTTTCTGACGGGGGCCACCATGGTCACCCAGTACATGGTGCTCGAAAGCTGGCTGAACGATCAGGCAGACCAGAAGCAGCGAGGCAGCGTTTTCGCTTTCTATATGGTGATGTCCGGCATGGGCCTGGTAGTGGGGCAGATGACGGTATCGTTTTTTTCGCCAGAAGACTTGATCACCCTTAACGTAGTGGCGATGTCCATGGCGCTCTGTCTGATTCCTGTCGCCATTACCCGCCGCAGCCACCCGGCCCTGCAGATCCATACGCCGATCAAGCTGAAGATATTTGTTCGCCTCGTCCCCATGTCCATGTTTGTCCTGTTCGTGGCGGGCAGTATTACCGGGTCGTTTTATGGTCTGGGGCCGGTCTACGCGAGCAAGGAGGGCATGAATACCGATCAGGTAGCGCTGTTCCTGTCGGTTTCCGTGATGGCCGGCCTGCTGTCGCAATGGCCAATGGGCTGGCTTTCCGACCGTATCTACCGCCTGAACATGATCCGCTTCAACGCCCTGTTGCTGGGCTTGCTGACGATCCCACTATACGGTTACTGGCATCTGCCGTATCCCGTCATGCTGGTCCTGGTGGCGATTTTCGGCGTGCTGCAATTTACCATTTATCCGCTAGCCACCGCCTTTGCCAACGAGCACGTCGATCCGTCGTTGCGGGTTGGCCTGAGCGGCGTGCTGCTCATGACCTATGGGGTCGGTGCCAGCCTGGGACCGTTGCTGGTCGGTAAGCTGATGGACATTGGCGGGGCACATATGTTCTATATTTATACTTCCCTCGCTGCTTTTTCACTTGTCATTTTTGTTCGCAAGGAGAAGGTCAAGGGGACGTACAAGGTCGATCCCGAGCCCTTTGTGCCGATGTCGGTCAACGTGCCGGCTTCGCCTGTGGCCACTGCGCTTGATCCGCGTGTGAATGAGTCGATTGATATTTCGTCCGATCCAGAGGCAATGAATAAGGTTCTGGATATCATTCAGGCGGGGGATCCGATAAGCGAACTGAACCTTCCTCAAAGATCGGATGTCGACAATAGCGTGGCCGAAGAGGACCTGGCGATGACAGGTGAGGACAGCGATACGCAAGAGCAGGAATCCGGGATGGGCGAGCATCCGTCCGATGACAATGAGGCTCGCGGCGACGATCCAGATAAGGGTGACGCGAATCCCGGTCAGTCGGAAGCGGGAAAGATGGAGATGGCTAATACCCAGTCTGATATCAGCGAGTCCGATCCCCTGACGCCCGATAGTCCGATGCCCGATAGTACTGATAATGAAAGCAACAAGTCCGACAGCAATGAACCTCCCCCATCACGCAAGCCATAAGCATTGTCGGCCGCGGACGTCCAGGCGACGTCCGCAATGAGTTTTCGCTAGCCCATCCTCCCGGCCTGCCCGGATCCCGCCTTTAATGGGTAATCACATTCTGATCCAGCAGCGAAATAGATTCGCTCAGGAATGGCTGATTTTTCTTTCCTCGGGCAACATATTTCTGCTTCCACCAAGAGTTTGGTAAAAAGTTATCAGATAACCTGATATATTTATGCTATGCAAATGACAACTTCAACCCTCACGGACCGCGTGGCACAGGCGCTGATGCAGCGGATCGCAGAAGGCGTGTACCCCGTGGGTACGAAACTGCCTTCGGGCAGACTGCTGGCAGACGAGTTTGCCGTTAGTGCGGCGGTCATTCGGGAAGCGACCGAGAGACTGCGCACCAAGGGTATGGTGCGCTCGCGTCAGGGCGCGGGGTGTACGGTATTGACCCGCGACCTTCAGGAGGGGTTTCAATTACCGGTGCCCGATGCACTGGACCGCGAGGGTTTGCGCCATATCTATGAGCTTCGCTTTGACATCGAAGGAGGCGCTGCGGCTCTGGCTGCCGTCAGGGCAACGAACGAAGACCTGCGTGAAATGCAGCACATTCTGGCATCGCTTGAAAAAAACCTGCAAGTGCCACAAGAGGCGCTGAAGTGGGACGTCGGCTTTCACCAGGCGATAGCGAAAGCAACACATAATCCGCACTATCAGGAGTTGCTGACCTATCTCACCCGCCAGTGGCGACAAAGTGTGCAGATTGCCCGACTGCATACGCTAAAAACCGAGCAGGACTTAAACAGGAAAAACACAGGCACGACGGGCGTGTCCGCGAGAGTCACGCTGTCGCGCCAGGTGCATGCGGAGCACGAGAATGTTCTTGCCGCCATCCTTGAGCGGGATCCGGTGCTTGCGCGCAGTCGCGCACAGGCGCATTTGCGCAATGCCAGCGAGCGGCTGGGGCTGGACATCAGCTCGTTTCGCCCGCAACAGCACGGATGAAGCAGGCGGACCGATTTTTTATTCATTTTGTCATCTCGCCAGCTGCCAGGCATACGCCCAAGGCGGCGGGCATTAACCATATTGGGAATCATCATGCAGGAATTTCTTGACCGACTGCTCGCTGCACTGGGGCCGGATGTCGTACTGACGCAAAGCGCTGACATTGAACCCTGGCTGACGGATTGGCGTGGCGTATATAAAGGTAGCGCACAGGCCGTGGTGCGGCCGGTTTCCACCGAACAGGTATCACAATGCATGCGTTTGTGCAGTGAGTTCAAAGTGCCTGTTGTCACGCGCGGCGGCAATACCGGGCTTTGCGGCGCAGCGACTCCGGATGACTCACCGAGTAACATTATTTTGTCCCTGGATCGCATGAACAAGGTTCTTAGCATCGATACCATAGCCAATACGCTGGTTGCCGATGCAGGATGCATTCTGGGAAATCTGCGCCGTGCTGCGCATGAGCAGGACAGATTGCTGCCATTGAGCCTGGCTGCCGAGGATTCATCGCAGATTGGCGGCAATGTGGCCACCAATGCCGGAGGCGTGAATGTTGTACGTTACGGGATGGCTCGCGAACTGGTTTTGGGGATTGAAGCCGTGCTGCCTGATGGAGAGATTTTCAACGGCCTGCAGACCCTGCGCAAGGACAATACCGGCTACGATCTGAAGCAATTGCTGATTGGTTCTGAAGGTACGCTGGGCGTGATTACCGCAGTGGCACTGCGATTGCATGCCCCGACTCATGTGCGCAGTGTGGTACTGGCGGCGGTCGAGTCTGAACAGCAGGCACTGGAACTGTTTCGCCTTGTTTTCGGTGCTTGCGGGCCCCGACTGCAGGCTTTCGAGTTCTTTACCGACGCGTGCCTGGATTTGGTCCTGACGCATGTAGAAGGCGTGCAATTGCCTTTTGGCGGCCGTCATCCGGCATACGTATTGATTGAGCTAGCAGATACTGCTAACGAGGAGGCGCTGGGCCAATTGCTGGAGAATGTCATCGGCCAGGCGCTGGAACAGGAACTGTGCGTGGATGCAGCGGTCTCTGCATCGCTGGCGCAACTGCAGGCGCTGTGGCGCCTGCGCGAGGAAATTTCCGAAGCCCAGCGCGCCGACGGCCCACATCTGAAGCATGATATTTCATTGCCGATCGAGCGTATTCCGGAATTTGTGAAAACTGCCGAAGTGCGACTGCGCGAAGTTAGTCCGGACTGCAGACTGTTTATTTTCGGCCATTTTGGCGACGGCAACCTGCATTACAACGTATCACGCCCCGCTGGCGCAGACAAAACCTGGGCGTCGGAGTGGGAAATCCGCGTTGCCGATGTCATCTTCGACGAGGTCATGGCTTATGGCGGAAGCATCAGTGCCGAACACGGTATTGGTCAGCTGAAGCGCCACGCTTTCCTGCATCACAAGGATCCATTGCAATTGAAATTAATGCGACAGATCAAGCAGGTATTTGATCCCCAGGGCATCATGAATCCCGGCAAGGTGCTGTAACGCGAAGCTGCGTCTGATGGCAGCAACGAAAAAGAGGCCGTCAGGGCCTCTTTCTTTTTGCGCTTATGCGCTTTCCGGGACGTCTGGTAATGGCGTTGAAGCGGGCATGAGAAAATGCCCGTATTCATAAGGAATGTGGTCTAGCCCGCAAGGACGGTCCAGTAGTAAAGCGTGAGCACCGCGATGATGGCAAGTGCAATACCCAGAAGATTGATGCGGCTGATTCTCTCGTGAAATGCCATGGCTCCCACGATAGTTCCGAGGCTGATCACCCCAATATTCATGACAGTGAAGACCAGGGTGGGGTTCTCGTGAAAGGTCTGGTGTGCACGAATGTAGAAAAGGATATTGCTGAAATTGAGCACGCCCAGCAGCAATCCGCCCAATACGCTGCGGCCGTTCCATCGGGTGCGACGAACAAGCAGGTAGGCAAACATGATAAGGCCGGCCAGCACAAACGACACAAACAGTCCGCTGGAAAAGGCGGTGCCGGTTTTGGCAATCTGCTTAAATAGCATGTCTACCGTTCCATAGCCCAGCCAGATCAGGAAAAGATACAGCGCACCCCGACGAGGGTCACCTGTTGCGCTGGTGTCTGCCGGTTTCCAGAGCAGGCAGAAGAGCGCGGCAAAGGCAAGGATCAGACTCAGCCCGCGATTAACCGAGAGTGCTTCGCCGAACAGGACAAACGAGGCGAGTACGGTCAGGAACAGCGAAAGACGCTGCGCGGCGTCGGCTCGCACAATACCGGCATATTCCACGCCACGCGACATGATCATGAAGAGCACTGGCAGGATTACCCCCATGACGCCGAAAAGCAGCCAGGGAAAATCGTGTCCTGCGCTGGGTTCCAGTGTAGGGGACAGGACGACCCAAGTCAGTGCGCAAGCCATCACATAGTTGAAAGCGATGGCCTGCCGGATGTCAATGCCCTGTCGTCGTGCGACCTTGAGTAACACTGATACGGCTACACTGCAAAAAATACTGAGAATGAGATAGATCATAGCGGCAGGTAAAGGAACAATATTGAGGGGGGTGCAGATGTCTGGGCAGGCATGATCATGACATCGTCATTGCACTGCAGCTGCAGCCACATCCTCCTCCTGTCTGGCCCGAGGCAGAGATTCTATCGTCTGATGTGTCCACAGCAGGCTTGGCATTGATGCCATGCGTCGCTGGCTTGCCGACGGGCTTGAGATTCAGTCGCTGAAATAACGCGTGGTCTGCCTGCAATTGCGGATTGCCTGTGGTGAGGAGCTTTTCCCCGTAAAACATTGAGTTGGCGCCTGCCATAAAGCACAGTGCCTGCAGGCTGTCGTCCATCGCTTCGCGTCCCGCTGACAGGCGCACAAAGGTTTTAGGCATCGTAATACGGGCAACGGCAATGGTGCGCACAAACTCGAAGGGATCGATGTCCTCGTTGTCCGCCAGGGGTGTGCCTTGCACCTTGACCAGATTATTGATCGGTACTGATTCAGGATACGGGGACATATTGGCAAGCTGGGCGATCAGACCGGCGCGTTCGCGGCGGGATTCACCCAGCCCGACGATACCGCCGCAGCACACGTTGATGCCGGCATCGCGCACCCGTTCCAGGGTATCAAGGCGATCCTGATAGGTGCGTGTTGTGATGATCTGCCCATAAAACTCGGGTGAGGTATCAAGATTATGATTGTAATAATCCAGTCCGGCTTCCTTCAGTTGCCGGGCCTGACCATCACGCAGCATGCCCAGCGTAACACAGGTTTCCAGGCCAAGGTCCTTGACTGCGCGGATCATGTCTGCGACTGCCTCAACCTGATGCGGTTTTGGATTTCTCCAGGCTGCACCCATACAGAAGCGCTGGGCGCCGGCTGCCTGGGCCTGTTTTGCTGCCTGAATCACGTCGTCCAGCGGCATGAGCTTTTCACGCTCTACCGAGGTATCATAGCGCGCCGATTGCGGGCAATATGAGCAGTCCTCGGGGCATCCACCGGTCTTGATGGAAAGCAGGCTGGAAAGTTGCACGGCATTGGGTTCATGGTGCTGGCGGTGAACTTGCTGCGCGCGGAACATCAGATCCATGAAAGGCAATTCATACAGGTCAAGAATGGCGCGGATCGTCCAGGGTGGTGAGGTCTGTTCGGTGCGAGGTAATGTGAGAGTATCCAAAATCGTTTCCTTGTCGTTTCGTTACCGTCATTTGCGCATGCAGTGACAGCAACTGAGTGGGACTATGTGACGTATGCTACGCAGACAAGAAGGATGATGCAATTTTAGTTTTTTGCTAAATGCATCACTTTTAACGAAAGTTATAGGATTTTAGAGGAAGTAATGGGATTGAAGAGAGGCGGTGAAAATTGCAGAGAGGTGCAGAAGTGCTGAGGTGCTGAGATTGTTGGGCGTGGACCTGGCTGGATTTTGACAGCAGCGTGACAGCGGCAGTCAATAATAAAAAACCGTCCGCTTTCGCTAGTCGCTCCAATGACGGATGCAATATCCGTTCCTGGGTGTGGCGTGCAGAGGGAGGGCTCCGAATCTTGCGATAAGACGCCTTATCGCAAGAGAGACTACATGACAATCGGGGATAGATCAGCCGCCGTAGATATCGTATGTGAAATACTTGTCTGCGATTTTCTGGTACGTGCCATCCTTGCGGATTTCATCAAAGGCTTTGTTCAGTTTATCCTTGAGCTCAGTATCGTTTTTGCGTACAGCAAAGCCGGTGCCCTGACCAAAGATTTCCGGATCAGCAGAAGAGGGGATGGGGTCTCCGACAATCTGAAAATCCTTGCCGCCAGGACTGTTGACGAACTCGGTGGTCACGCCGCCATCGGCAAAAACAACCGCAACACGCCCTGTGGTCAGGTCGTTATAGGCATCTTCCAGCGTTTTGTAGCGCTTGATACTGGTATCCTTGAAATACTTGGTGGCGTATTTATCCTGGATAGTGCCTTGCTGTACGCCCAGATCCACGCCTTTCAGGCCTTCAGCCGTTGATGCGTAGCTCGCCCCTTTCTTGGCGACCAACATATTCGGCGTAGTCCAGATTTTCTGGGTAAACAGGACGGCTTTTGCGCGTTCCGGTGTAATGCTCATGGACGATGCAATCACGTCAAATTTTTTGGCGCGCAGTGCAGGAATAATACCATCCCAACCCTGGTTCTGGAATGTACACTTGACCTGCATTTTTTCGCACATAGCCTTGGCCAGATCAATGTCGAATCCGACAATCTCGCCCGACGGACTGGTTGATTCGAAAGGCGCATAGGTTGCGTCTGTGCCGAAGCGGATGGTTTTGCCCGCCGCAACGGCCGAAGTGGAAACGGCCAGTGCAATGGCACACAGACCGAATCCGAAAACATGTTTTTTCAGGTTCATAATTCTTCCTAAATGACGTAAGCCTGGTTTGCAGCCGGATGCCGGGCATGCCTGTCGGCCCCGGGTTCCCGCGCGTTGCGCAGGGTTGGTATCGGCTCAACCTGCTTACGGTTGCAAGGTAGTCGTACCGCCGCTGGCGGTATCTGGACTGAAGATTATGACAGCATCTGCGCGAAAATGTACAGGGAATTTCCCTCAGGCATGAACGCCGGATAAGGGAAAACGGGCGGTTTATTTCAGTTGCAGGCGGGATATAATGGCGGCAAACGCCAATGTTGCGGATAAAATCGCCTGCAACTGCGCCGGTTTGCGTCGGCCTGCCAGACATGTGACGAACAACGTCGCTGCCTGGTTCGCGCCGACGTTTCTGCTTTTGGCGGGCCGGACGTGCAGTTGAAAACACGGCGGCGAACGATGTTATGGGAAACAGGATGGAAGAAATAAATCTGATTGGTCAGTATCTGCCACGCATTCTGCAAGGCGCGGTGCTGACCCTGGAAATCGCGGTGCTGTCGCTCGTCTTCTCTGTACTGATAGGACTGGTCGGTGCCAACATGCGGCTATCACGCAACCGCCTGTTCGCCAGAATCGGCAAGCTGTACTCCAGTGTTGTACGTGGCGTGCCCGATCTGATCTGGATGCTGATGGTTTACTACAGCGCGCAAATCGGGATCAATGCCCTGACTGAGGCCTGGGACCTGGATTATTTTGAGATCAGTCCTTTTGCCGCTGGCGTGCTGACACTCTCATTCATCTTCGGTGCGTATTTCACCGAAACCTTCAGGGGGGCCATCATGGCCATTCCCTACGGGCAGATCGAGGCCGGACATGCCTACGGGATGCGAAGCATGCAGGTGATGCGTCGCATTACGTTTCCATTGATGATGCGCTATGCGCTCCCCAGTGTGCGCAACAACTGGCTGGTGCTGACCAAGGCCACGGCCCTGGTCTCCATCATCGGCCTGGACGACATGACGCGCATTGCTCAGCAGGCCGGCAGCGCCACCCATCTTCCTTTTGTGTTCAATACGGTCTCGGCCTTGCTGTTTCTGCTGTTGACAACGGTATCACTCTACGTATTCCGCTATCTGGACAGGCATTATCAACGCGGCTTTACTCAAGAGAATGCCCATGTCTGAGACGCTTTCCCTGTTTTTTGACGCTATCGTCACCTGCCTTCGGGCAGCGCCGCTGACCCTGGTTCTGACGGCTATTTCGGTTGCCATCGGACTCTGTATGGCCATTCCGATGTCAGTTATTCATCAGCGCCAACGTACGCTGGGCGCGCGTCTGGTCCACGCTTTTACGTATTTCTTTACAGGTACGCCGTTACTGGTCCAGATTTACATCATTTATTACGGTATCCCAAGTTTTCACTTTGTGGGCCAGTTGATGTCCCAGCCGGGCTTCGGATTTCTGAAGGAAGGATTTATCTGGGTGCTGGTCGCCCTCACACTGAATACGGCAGCATATTCAACTGTGATTTTCTCCGGCGCAATCAAAAATACCGACCGGGGCGAAATCGATGCGGCAAGGGCCTTCGGCATGAATCGCCGCAATGCGATGCGCCGGATAATTCTTCCTTCCAGCCTGCGTCGTGCACTTCCTGCCTACAGCAATGAAGTCATTATGACCATGCATTCGACGGCACTGGCATCCACAGTGGCCATGATGGAAATCACCGGTGCGGCCAGCCTTTTCGTGACGAATACCTACCAGCCGTTCATCGCCTATTCGGCAGCGGCCTGTATTTATCTGGTGCTCAATTTCGCGCTGGTTTACATTTTCCGAAAGATTGAGCAGCGGTATCTGGTTCATCTAAATTATCGACATCTGGCAGAAGCATAATGCGGCATGAAAAACACGTTTTGTCCCTGAGCGCCCCGGGAACGTTATTTGAAATCAACGCCTTTCATTTTGGGCCGACGGATACCGGAAGAAAAGTCTACATACAGGCCAGCCTGCACGCCGACGAACTCCCGGGATCACTGGCAGCCTTTCATCTGAATCGCCGTCTGCAGGAGCTGGAAAAGCAAAATGCACTCAACTGTGAAATCATTCTGGTGCCGTTGTGCAATCCCATCGGGCTGTCACAAACCCTTTTTTATGAACACATCGGTCGTTTCCAGCTGCCGACGGGGCAGAATTTCAATCGGCTTACCGGCATTCCACTCTACGACGATTTACTGACAGCACTGCAGCAAAGCAGCGTCAAACCCGGTGCCGATAGTCATGCCAACCGCAAGCTGATTCGCGAGCAAATGCGGATGGTGCTGGATGCATTTACCCCGTCGCGTCTGATTGACGAACTGCATGTGACACTGCTGAAGATGGCATGCGATGCTGATGTCGTGCTGGATCTGCACTGTGATAATCGTGCGGTCATGCATGTTTATTCGTTGCCGCAGGTCTGGGATCGCTGCGAACCCCTGGCCCGCTATCTGCAAAGCGAATGCCAGCTGCTGGCCGAAGATTCGCTGTCCTGTTCGTTTGACGAAATGGTATCTACTCCCTGGCTGAAGTTGCAGAGCGTGTATCCCGAGGCCGATATTCCGCTGGCGTGTTTCGCTGCAACGGTCGAATTGCGTGGAGATCGGGATCTGACTCACGCGTTTGCCGAGCATGACGCCAACGCCTTGGTACAGTATTTGCATCAGCAGGGCTATCTGCAATTGCCCGAAGCTGAAGTGCAGCCCATGCCACCACTGCGTTGTGAGCCGCATCCGCTGGGGGGGCTGGCCTATGTGGTAACGCCATGTTCGGGTATTGCGGTCTATTACGTGAAGGCCGGGGAGTGGGTGGAACAGGGTCAGTTGCTGGCTGAGATCGTGGACCCGGTTGCGCTGACTGTGACGCCGGTAAACGCGCCGGTAAGCGGCTTTATTTTCGCAACGGCGGGTGTACGGCTGGCGCAAAAAGAAACCAAGTTGCTCAGCCTGTCCAGTCCGGATGATATTGGCAGCGTGGGTCTGTCTCCCTGACGGTCAGCGCATACCCTTTACTTTTCCAGTAACCACGTCTGCAATGCCACCAGCGTCTTGGCATCGCGAATTTCCTGTTTCGCGATGGCCTCGCGTACTTGATCGCGACTCATCAGCACTGTCTGCACAAATTCGTCATCGTCAGCATTCAGCGTGCTGTCTTTGCGAACGCCTTCTGCACGAAATACATACATCAATTCGTCACAGAAACCCGGCGCAGTATAAAAACTGTGCAGCAGCGTCATGCCACCCGCTGTATAGGGGGTCTCTTCGGCCAGTTCGCGGAAAGCGCACTGTTCAGGCGGCTCGTTTTCCACATCCAGTTTGCCGGCCGGAATTTCCAGCAAGGGCCCGCCCGTCGGATGGCGAAACTGCCTGACCAGAATCGCCTGGTCTTCAGGCGTAATGGCAAGAACGGCCACGGCACCGCAGTGACGAACCACTTCGCGGGTTGCCGTCTTTCCGTTGGGAAGCACTACCGTATCGACGGTAACCTTGATGATGTTCCCTTCAAAAATAAAGGTGCTTTCCTGAAGGGTTTCAGTAAGGGCCGCATCGGACGTATTGCTCGCGGCAGATATGTTGGATGAATCAGCAGACATAATTAGGCCATCTCATACGTGGAAAGGAAAAGTATAGGTTACCACGGTGACGATTGCCTTACAGGGAAGGCAGCAGGCTTGAGACACGAACACCGCGGGTCAGAGCAGCGGCGAAAACAGGCGTGCGATTGCTTTGCTCAGGCGTGAGAAAAATGATTGATGCACCAGTTGCACTTCTTCGGCAAACCTCATGGAATCGTTGAATTCTTCGAGTAGTGCCTGATTTGCCTCCCGCTCGTAGCAAACTACGCTTACTTCGAAATTCAGATAAAAGCTGCGATTGTCGAAATTGGCTGAACCGATAAACGAGATATCATCATCTACAATCATCGCTTTGGTGTGCAGCATGCGCGGGCCATATTCAAACACGCGAATGCCGGCGGCAACCAGATCGTCGAACCAGGATTGGGCGGCCTTGGTCACAACGTAATTGTCGGTGCGTCGTGGCAGCAGAATGCGCACATCGACGCCACGCAGCGCCGCGGAAGTCAGTGCCTGCGCTGAGGTGGCATCCGGGACAAAGTAGGGTGTCGTCAGATAGACTCGGTGCCGCGAATTCTGGATGGCGTCCACTGTCACGCGAAGAATAGAGGCATAGTCGAAGTCGGGGCCGGATGGGATGATCTGGGTGCGTATCCAGCGTGGTTCCTGTTTGGCCGGAACGTTCTCCTGCTGGTCGTCATCACTGGCAAGGCGGGTCGTCGCCGGATTCTTGCGCGCGTCTTCTTCGGTCTGTTCCTGCATGCGTTCGAGCCGGTCGCGATAATGTTCTCGCAGCATATGGCGAATGGAAAGGTCACGGGTGGAATAATGCCAGTCCTCCACAAAAATCGTTTCCAGCCATGACACGACCGGGCCGCTGAGTTCGAGATGAATGTCGTGAAAGGCCCGCTTATTACGTCGTCGGTCCTGTTGGTCACTGATATTGATGCCGCCGGTAAAGGCAACCGTGCCATCACAAATGACAATCTTTCGGTGGTTGCGAAGATTCATGAACGACAGCAGGTGCCTCAGACTGATGTCATGGAAGAATGTCAGTTTCGCGCCGGCTTCGATCAGCGGACGCATGAAGCGACGGTTCAGCCTCAGTGAGCCGATGGCATCGGCAATCAGATATACTTTGACGCCGTTTTTCGCCCGTTCTATCAGCAGATCGCGCAAGGTTGTTCCGGTCTGATCCTGTTCAAAAATATAGTATTCAAGGAAAATATAATATTGCGCTTCACTCACGGCCGCGAAAATGCGGTCGTAGGTTTTCTGGCCACCAGAAAGGAGCTGATAGCTTGTTGCGTAACTCAGAGGGTAATGCGTGATTTGCAGAGATAAATCGTGAATCGAGCTTTGTTGTTCGGTCAGGTCGGAGGGCTGTATCCGCACGTTCCACAGGGCATCGTCGCGCTCAATCAGATGCTTGCTGATACTGCGGTTAATTTTGTTGCGCGAGATTTTCTTCGGGCCGAAGAAATAATAAATCACGAATCCGAAAACAGGTACAAAGCTCAGGAACAGAATCCAGGTGAGAGTGGACACGGGGGGGCGCTTTTGCAGCACAACCCACGAACCAAGAACGAGAATATAGATCCCCCACAGCGTATTCCAGAACAGATCGCTGCTCAGCCATGCCATGTTCATAAAAGAGATTCCCGGTCAGGGAAAGCAGTGCCGCGGCGATGCCGTCCTATCGTGATGTACGAAGTCCTAAGCGTTACTGTCGGGATGGCCGTGTACGAGACAGAATTTTTGGATGTCATGTCTCTATCTTGCCTCAAAGTGGGGCTGGCGCATTCCTGTATCTGCGGCATGCATGCTTTCGAACTCAAGAAGCCAGCGCTTGCGCGGCAATCCGCCACCATACCCGGTCAGGCTGCCGTCTGCGCCGATGACGCGATGGCACGGTATCACAATACTGATGCGGTTACGATGGTTTGCACTGCCTACGATACGTGCATGCGCACCCTGGCCGATCTCTCGTGCCAGATCCCCATAACTGCAGGTCCTGCCGAAGGGAATGCGTTGCAGGTGCGCCCAGACTGTGACGTCAAAAGCCGTCCCTGGTGCATCAAGCGGGATCGTAAACTGCTGTCGCCGGCCGGCAAAATAGTCTTCCAGCTGCTGCTGCGCGGTAGTCAGATGCGGATGATCGTTGCTGCTAAGACAGTAGCCATACCGGATGCGCAACTGGTCGATTTCTTTAGCAACCATGTCCATGGTGTCAAGAAATTCAAGCAGGATCACACCTTTTTCAGACGCCATGGCGATCATTGGCCCAACGGGAGACTCCATGAAGCGGTGAAAGAGCACCCGGTCTGGTGGGGTGTGAGACTGGCTGGCGGTACAAAGCTTACGTACATCATTCTGAATACGACAAAGCGTCTTCTGATTCAGTGTAAATTCTTCGCGCGGAAACAATTCGTTGTTGAGCATGAACCGTGATCAATGAAAGTCAGGCCAGGGCAGAGGAAGTGCTCTGGCCCTGGACGGGAAAGCGGGCGCCGGACGTCGATGGCGACTTATGATAGCGCTCAAATAATATGGCGCAGGGCAAGGGCCATGATTCCCAACAGACTGATATCTTACTGTGAAGCGATGTCAGTACAGAGAATTTTACGAAATCGCTTCATATTTGCAATGGTAATCACGGTTGAAATAAAGATGGAACGAGTGAGGGCTCTGGTGAAAGCCCGGTTTTTCCTGATTTGGCGTAATTTGACTGCAAATGCCATGGTGGATAATTTCAATTTCGCGTAAGAAAGCTCTTGTCTGACATGGACAAATGAAATAAGATGTCATACAACATAGGTGATGTTGGCAAGGCCTTCATGTTGCTTGAATGACGCACGTACTGTGTTTTTATTTTTAATTAATAGACAGGGTATCCATGAATCCACAGGAATTGAAACAGACCGTCAGTGAAGGGCTGCTGTCCTTCCCCGTTACCGATTTTGATGAGGAGGGCAATTTCAATGCCAGTGGCTACGCCAGCCGACTTGACTGGCTGGCGCCTTTCGGTGCCAGCGCGCTGTTTGCGGCAGGAGGAACGGGGGAGTTCTTTTCTCTGGAGCCCGAAGAATATACGCAGGTGATCCGGACTGCGGTAGAGACGTGCAGAGGCAAAGTTCCCATTATTGCCGGTGCGGGCGGTGGTACGCGGCTTGCAATCCGCTATGCGCAGCAGGCAGAGAAAGCGGGTGCCCAGGGATTGCTGCTGATGCCTCACTATCTGACCGAGGCGGACCAGGAGGGGGTGGCACTGCATGTTGAGCAAGTATGCAATGCGGTGGGGCTGGGCGTCATCGTCTATAACCGATCATTGTGCAGGCTCGGTGCAGACCAGCTGGAGAGGCTTGCTGAGCGTTGCCCGAACCTGATTGGGTACAAGGATGGCATTGGTGATATTGAGTTGATGGTTACCATTCGCCAGCGCCTGGGTGACCGGCTCTCCTATCTGGGCGGCTTGCCCACAGCAGAATTCTATGCCGCCGCCTATCGTGCGCTGGGCGTGCCTGTCTATTCTTCAGCCGTGTTCAATTTCATTCCCAGAACGGCAATGGATTTTTATCATGCTATTGTAGAGGGTGACCAGGCAAAGGTTGACCGGCTGCTTAGTGAGTTTTTTATTCCATACTCGGCCATCCGGAATCGCTGCAAGGGTTACGCGGTGAGCATTGTCAAGGAAGGTGCAAAACTTGTCGGCCATGATGCTGGAGGCGTGCGTGCCCCCCTGACCAATCTGACCCGCGAAGAAAGCGCGAGGCTGGCGGCCCTGATCGAAAAGCTCGGGCCGCAGCAATAAGTACACGGGTTCCCCACCATATTGCAGATGTGATCGGGGGATCAAGAATTCTTGGCAGTTGCAAAACTTGTCTTCCGGCTGGAAGATGTTTATCACAGAGCTCAACCGTGCAGGGGCATCTACCGGTCTCTGCCCAATTTTCGGTGAAATTTATGCAGCAGGAAACTAGCGTATTATCTGACCCTCTCTACATTCAGATCAGTCCTGAAGATAACGTGGCCATTGTTGTCAATGAAGGTGGATTGCCCGTGGGAGCAACATTCCCGACTGGCCTGGTGTTGCGTTCCGCCGTCCCTCAGGGGCATAAAGTGGCCCTGAAAAATATCGCTCAGGACGAGGCTGTGATCCGCTATGGCGTTGTCATAGGCTATGCACTTTGTGATATTGAAGCGGGCGGCTGGATTAATGAATCAATGCTGCGTATGCCGGTGGCCCCGTCGCTGGAAGCGCTGCCCTTGGCTACACGCAATGCCGCCAGGGCAGAGCCCCTTACCGGCCTGACGTTTGACGGCTATCGTAATGCGGATGGCAGCGTGGGAACTCGTAATATCCTGGCTATCAGCGCGACGGTGCAGTGCGTTACCGGCGTCGTGGAATTTGCGGTGCGTCGCATACGGGAGGAATTATTGCCCCGTTATCCCAATGTGGATGACGTCGTCTATCTGGAACATGGTTACGGTTGTGGTGTCGCCATTGATGCGCCAAACGCCGAGATTCCAATTCGCACCCTGCGCAACCTGAGCCTGAATCCGAATTTTGGCGGACAGGTGCTGCTGGTGAGCCTGGGCTGCGAGAAATTGCAACCGGCCAAAATGTTTCCAGCCGGCAGTATTCCGATAGCGCAGGACGATCCTTATCTGGTCACGCTTCAGGACGAAGAGAACGTTGGATTCGAAAGCATGATCGACGCGATCCTGGAAAAGGCTGCCCGACGGCTGGCTCAATTGAACTTGCGCAAACGCGAACCCTGTCCGGTCTCCTCGCTTGTCGTGGGCGTGCAATGCGGGGGCAGCGATGCGTTTTCAGGGATCACGGCAAATCCGGCGGTGGGATACGCTAGCGATCTTCTGGTGCGTGCCGGGGCCACGGTCATGTTCTCGGAGGTGACGGAGGTACGCGATGGAATCGCCCAACTCACGGCACGCGCAGCGACCCCGGACATTGCCCGGGAACTGTTGCGTGAAATGCAGTGGTATGACACTTATCTGAAGCAGGGTGGTGCCGATCGCAGCGCAAATACCAGCCCCGGCAATAAACGCGGCGGGCTGTCCAATATCGTTGAAAAGGCGATGGGTTCGATCGTCAAGTCGGGGACCACGCCCATTGAGGGTGTGATTGCACCCGGCGAGCGTGCCAGGCATAAAGGACTCAATTTCCTGGCGACTCCTGCAAGTGATTTCATTTGTGGCACGCTTCAGTTGGCTGCAGGCATGAATCTGCACGTGTTTACCACCGGCAGAGGAACTCCTTACGGGCTGGCCGCGGTCCCCGTGATCAAGGTGGCAACCCGCGACAGTCTGGCGCGGCGCTGGTTCGATCTGATGGATGTTAATGCCGGAAGTATCGCCACGGGAAGGGCCACCATCGAAGAGGTGGGGCAGCAAATGTTTGACCTGATGATCGATATTGCCAGTGGCCGTAAACAGTCCTGTGCAGAAAAGCTCCGCTTGCACAATTCACTGGTGCTGTTTAACCCAGCGCCCGTTACCTGATGGTGCAAAATGGAAAGTCGCTCAGGGAATTTGAATATCCGCAGAACATTACCGGAAACCGGTGCTGATTCTGACGCTTGGGCCGGAAAACGTTTTAAAATCATCGTTGTCATGAAACGTAACCATATATTATTCAGGTGATCACAAAACCTATGCCAACTCGCCTATTGATTAACACCGGCCCGATTAAAAAAAGAGGCAGAACCCTGTCCGATGAAGTGGTCGAGCAGCTGACCGAAAAAATTCATTCCGGCAGTCTGGAGGTCGGAAAAAAACTTCCGACAGAATCGGAGTTTGTTGAAGCCTTTGGAGTTAGCAGAAGCGTGATACGCGAAGCGATCTCGCAGTTGCAGGCACGCGGTCTGGTAGAGACGCGCCATGGCGTGGGCACATTCGTGCGGGAACCTTCGATCAAGGATGTGATTTTTGATCGCAGTACCATGTCACCGGGTACCGCGGAAGATCTGGCATCGGTTCTTGAAGTCAGGGCATGCCTGGAGTCCGAGGCTGCCGGCCTGGCTGCACAGCGCCGCACCGAGGATCAGCTGGCAGAACTGGAACGAATCCTGCGAGCACTGGTCAAGGAAGACATTTCCCGGGATATTTCAGTTGACGTCGATTTCCAGTTTCATGAGCAAATCGCCAAATCCACGCATAATGCGCATTTTCTTGATTTGCTGCGGCAATTGGGTAAACACGCCATTCCTCGCAGTCGTCTGGCCATTTTTGATCAGGAAAAAGCCATGTATCAGCAACGGCTAAACATGGAGCACGAGGCGATCTTCAACGCGATTGCCGCGCAGGATGCCGATGGCGCCCGGGCAGCCATGCGCATGCATATTATCAATAGCCGTCAGCGTATGCGGTCGGCAAGCAAATCGAATTAGCCCGGTAGTTCAAACAGCGCTGTTTGAATAATGATCGATGTGCTACTGGCCCCGCGGCTAACACTTCACCTTTTCTCTGCTTCTGATGCCGATGAAGCGTATTCGTGCATCACTCCGTCACTGACCCGCTACATGAGATGGGAGCCTGCGGCAAATCCGGACGAATTTGCGAAGATCTGGCAAACGTGGATACAAAATTTTGCCGACAAGAAGGAGCTGGTGTTTACCATTAGGGAGAAAAAAACCAATCTTTTTCTGGGGCTGGTCGGTCTGCATGATTTGCGAACATCCACGCCCGAACTCGGGATTTGGATTCGCGAAGACTGCCACAGTAAGGGATTCGGACGGGAAGCGGTAACCTGCCTTTACGCGTGGGCAAGTGCAACATTCGATTATTCACGCTTCGTCTATCCGGTTGCAGAGGATAATCACCCCAGTCGGCGTATTGCCGAATCCCTCGGGGGCGTCGTAGCTGACATTCGCTCGACGCCAAAATACCGATCCGTTTTGTATTACATTCCGCGGCATGATTCCGGCATGCCGCTGGAAATACTTCACTCGCCCAATCCCTGAGCCACGCGGCGTTCCACGGACCTCACACCCCGCAATTTCCGGGCATTTGAATCCCTTGATTTACAAGACGGAATTGGTCATCGGCTATTTGATTGACATTGCACGTCGAGCCATAACAAACCGGATGTGCTGATTTCTCTTTGGTCTGCCCAGGTCCTTGACGGGCATGGACGAGTATGCTGTGATGGGTCCTTGCAGGCAATAGCTCGAACCGGGGGTGACAGGGATGTTTTTCATTGGTGACACCCGATCGGCGTCAGGCTGACAAAGGAGCACTATGACAGTTGAATACGCTAGACGACATTTTCCGGCGCTTTGCCGACCTCGTGCGGCTGAGAGCCACAAGGGCAGTTTCGGCACGCTGGGTATTATAGGCGGCGCGCCCGGAATGACGGGAGCAGCACTGCTTGCCGGTCGGGCCGCGCTATTGCAGGGGGTAGGTAAGGTCAAGCTCGGTTTCGTGCAGGAGCTGCCATTTGCCGTGGACCCCATGCATCCAGAACTGATGCTGCATCGGGCCGAAGATCTGCTACGCGCCGGTGATATGACGGTTTGCGTTGCGGGCGTGGGAATGGGTCTGGATGAAAAATCACTGGGTCTTCTGTACCAGCTTTTTCGGGCGACCATTAATATCCCGCTTGTGCTGGATGCCGATGGTCTTAATCTGCTGGCACAGGGAAAAATTGGGGCAGGCAAACGCAATCGTCCCCTTGTCCTGACTCCGCATCCCCAGGAGGCCGCCAGACTGCTGGACTGCGAGGTCGGTCAGGTGCAGGAAGCGCGTGCGCGTGCGGCTGTCGACATCAGCAAGAAATATGATGCCTGGACTGTTCTCAAGGGGCACAAAACCGTGATTTCCTCTCCTCAGGGCGATACCCAGACCAATTGCACGGGCAACCCGGGCCTGGCCTCTGGCGGCACCGGCGATGTTCTGGCCGGCATAATGGGTGCGTGTCTGGCGCAGGGTGTGGAAGCTGCACAGGCAGTGCCTGGCGCCGTATGGCTGCACGGTGCAGCCGCCGACCTTCTGGTTCAGGACGGGGTGGGCCCCATTGGTATGGTCGCAGGCGAAGTGCTGGTCGCCGCTCGCCGCGTACGTAATTCAATTGTAATGGCGTGATCGTGTAGGAAGGATCGCGGCTATTGCGGGCTTCGTCGAAATTGCAGGCGTGCAGGGCACAGCGGCATGGCCGCAAATGTCATTGGCATAAACACGCCGTTCACTGACTATTGGCCGTTGTGCTGCTGTTCTGTCTTAAGGGCCTGTATCTTAGGGCGCGCCGCGGAGCAGACAGTGGCGATATGTTTTGTCTGTCATATCGTAGGTATCGAGACGGGCGAATCAGCGCTTTGGATGTTGTATTTTTATTACGTTGCGGAAAAAGCTTGCGCAAGAACGAAAAAACAGTCATAATTCCGCTTCTTCGCTAGGCAACATTAGTTGAAACATGTGGGGGTATAGCTCAGCTGGGAGAGCGCTTGCATGGCATGCAAGAGGTCAGCGGTTCGATCCCGCTTATCTCCACCAAAAATTTTCAACGAAATTGTTGGCAAGAAACCAGAAAATATGCTAGAATCTCGGATTCTTAAATTGCCTGGTTTGAAGTTTCAGGCAGTGTTTACAAGCCAATGTAAACAGGGTTTGAGAAGTTATAGTACAGTCCTGTCCCCTTCGTCTAGAGGCCTAGGACACCACCCTTTCACGGTGGGTACAGGGGTTCGAATCCCCTAGGGGACGCCAGGCACTTTGTTTATAAATCAATAAACAAATGGTCTGAAAAATATCACCGCTGCGGAGCGGTAGTTCAGTTGGTTAGAATACCGGCCTGTCACGCCGGGGGTCGCGGGTTCGAGTCCCGTCCGCTCCGCCACAAATATCAAGAGGTTAGCGCAATTTGCAGCTAGCCTTTTTTGTTTTGTGGAATTCTTCAGCGTGCCGCTCTAGGCTCTACGGCTCGGCTCTACCCCATAATCGGGGGATAGGGTACTCACCAAAACCTGATTCATTTAGCCATTTCAACCGCAGGTGTTGGTCTTTCAGTTTTTTCATAAGATCAATACACACTATTTTTGGCGTAATTCAGAGTGTCTTTCAAAAATGCCATCCCATGTAGAATAAGCCTGAAATTTTGAAATCCGTCCAATAACGCCGATTCAATAGCGTGATTTCGAACTCACTCTGCAAAATAGCCGTTTACAGTTGGGTTGAAGCAATGAGGGCTTTCATATCATGAATACTAGAATTGAGACGTCGTGCCTGATTAAATTTCACTCGTACTGTTATATATTTTTACACTCGTATTTTGAGTTGATGCGCTAAAAGGTTTACCGGAAAATAGGAAATCCACAGGTAGCTCAACTGGTAGAGTATCCGAGTACTTCACGAGGAGGTTTACGGTTCGAACCCGTACCTGTGGAAAGAATCACCGCCCCGGTATCGTGCAGGCTGAACTGACTGACATCACGTCAGGGTTCAACGACGCTGCGTGATATCGGGGTTTTTATTGGCGTCAGCCTAAGCCCCTTGCGCGCATGTCAAGACGCCCGTGAATAACTGCTGTTCTTGCAGAGGCTATATGATTGGCCAGATATAGCCTATTGACAGGTTTGTTAAAATTTTTGGGGAAGCTTGCGTTTTTCCCTCATATGGATAGCAAATGAAATTCGCTATCGCAGCTCAGGCCGATGTGGGCTAAAAGGGCAGGGAAGTTGGTACCTGGATCTTATTTATGCAATATTAAATATTCAATAAAAAGGTCGGTATGAGGGATGGGGTGTCGGGTATGGGGGTTATTAGATCGGGGTAACCAGAGCCAGGTAATAAAAAACGGCTTGTAGAACCCACAGTTATTCAGTCAATCAGCAATAAATGCCTTTTTCTGATCTGTCATCGATAGTGGCAAACGCTGCTGGTGGCGGTGTGCGCGTGTGATTCAGACGTCGGCAGAATATTTTTCTTTTCGTAATGCGATATCTGAGCGGTTGGAAAAAAAAGCGGCTTGCGGGTTGGTGTGCGGGCCGATGGAAGTAAGTGCAGTTTTACACACTGCTTTCGAATGCAGAAAGCATGAATATCAAGTTAAGCTGTCGGCGGCAATTTGCCGGATTCATTACATAGCGGAGTCATCAGGAATGCTGGTATCAACAATTAAAACCTCATTGGATTATGAGGTGTTTTCGGCAAGTGAATTTTTTCTGAATATGCTGGTTTCCAAGAAAAGCCAGTTGATTCTGCAAGAGAGTCTGAAAGTCGAGTATGTCAATCATGATGGAACCAGAGCGGCGGTCAATTTTCAGAAAAATATTGATGCGGTAGGCGGACGCTTTGCATCGTTCATGGCAGAAGAGGGGACGGTCAGTGTGGACTACACGGCCCGCGTAGTGACGAACAATGACCGACGGCCTGATCAGGCAGCGATTTATTCCATTGGACGTCTGCCAAAGAAGACTATTCCCTGCCTGCGGCCGAGCCGCTATTGTGAGTCAGACGTGCTCTCGTCTGAGGTTCAGTCGCTATTCTGTGCGCAGGGAGACGGTATTGCGCTGGTAGAGTCCATTATCGACTGGATCCAGGAGAATATTCAGTATGAAGTCGGATATTCGGATTCCACCACTTCGGCCTGGGATGTGTTCGAAAAGCGCAAAGGTGTGTGCCGGGATTTTGCCCACCTGGGCATTACATTCTGTCGCGCATTGAATATCCCTGCCCGGTTTTGCGTGGGGTATGTGTATTTTGATGAACCGCCTCAGGACTTTCATGCGATTTTCGAGGCCTATCTGGGAGGGCGCTGGATCAAATTTGATCCGACAAGGCTGGTGCCGCCCGACAACCTGGTTGTGATTGCCCGAGGCAATGATGCCAAAGACACCCCCTTTGCGACTATTTTCGGCAATATCAGAACCACCCGGATGCGTATCAATATTGGGCAGGAAGATCCGTATTCAGATTTCCGTGTGACGGCGGGCGATGAGCAGGCGGCGATTATCGGGCGTTAGCGCTATACAGGCCTGACACTTCGGATCTTGCGGTCGGGAGCCGAGATGGTGGCTGTTGGCGGCCTGCGGCAATCTCTGCCTGCTTTTGGATGCGCCGTCTGTATTGCGCAGGAAAAATAGGGAAACCTTGATAGTGTTATTTCGATAATGACACTATCAAAGGTTGCTATTGCATCGTAATGGCAGATGCAATCAGATGCGCTTACTGTTTGTTTTTTTCTTTGCGAGAAATGATCTCTCCAGTGGTGGCATCAATGAAAAGCTCATATTTTTTCCCGGGCTCGAGTGTTTTCACTTCATATCCCCAGACATTGTTTTCACGATCAAAATCCACTTCCACGGCTTTTGCACCGGTTTCGGATTCTGCCGTCTGTACTGCCTGGATCAGGCTGATTTTTGCCTGATTGATGGCTTGAGCTTCCTCCTGGTGCTTGGAGTCAGCCATTGCCAGGCCGGGCAGGGCAAGGAATAGGGAGAAGAGCAGAGAAGAGGTGGTTTTCATGAGATATACCTGAAAGAAAAAGGGAGATTGGTCTCCTAGTGTAATGCATTCCGCGGTGAGAAGAGTGTAATCATCCAGAAATCCCCCGGTTTTCCACAATTATGGCGCTTTTAAAAATACTGTATACTTATACAGTATTAAGAGGATTGCCATGATGAAAAATACATCGACGCCACCATTGACGCCACCATCAACACCAACAGCAATATCAACACCAATATCAAGGTCAACATCGCCAGCGGAAAAGCTCGCCAAAACGCCTGTAAAACCTGCAAAAACACCGGCGACAAGGCCATCGAAAAAATCCGGCAGCATCGCAAAAAGCATTGCTCAGGTATCCAGCAGGCTATCGAAAAGCCTTAACGACAGGACCGCGCAAAATGTGCCGTCTGAAACAGCACCGTCTGAAACCTTGTCTTTGCCCCTGCCGCTCTCGGTGTCCAGCGGTGTCTCCGGGGCCGGCGCTCGGAAGCCTTGGCAAAACGCATCCGATGGTGACTTCAGCTTGTCGGGCGGGCAGCAAAAGTCAGATCGAAATCCGGGATCGGCACAACGTCTGGAAACAGCATATCCTCGGGAGACCGTAAATCTCCCGGAAACGGAAGCCTCTCAGGAAGTGGTACGGGACGCGAAAGCACCAGATGGTCCTACTCCTTCGTCTGCCCATCCCTCGGGTCCCGCTTTTGTGCTGACTGCGCCAGAACGTATTCATCCCGCTCTCTGGCGTGCGTCGCAAATTGCCTGTTCTCCAGGTCTGTACGCCAGTACCGGTTACCCGGAAATATCGGCTCAATTACCGGGTGGCGGCTGGCCACTTGGTAATCTCATCGAAGTCATGACGCCACGCGCCGGTATCGGTGAACTTCAGTTATTCAGGCATGCCCTGAGCTGTCAGGCAGGCAGCCCGGGGTGTCGTGCTTCGTCTTCTGCTTCAGATGCTCGTGTACGCAATGAGCACGATCAGCGACCCATTGTGCTGATTCAGCCGCCTTATGTTCCTCAAACTTGCGCCTGGGCGCATTGGGGGGTAGCCCCTTCCCGCCTGCTCTGGCTGTCTCCCCGGGGCATGGCAGATGCCTTGTGGGCGGCAGAGCATATTCTGAACAGTGGTGCCTTTGCTGCCCTTGTGGTATGGCAGGATAGCCTGCGTGATGCGGCCCTGCGTCGCCTGCAGCTGGCTGCGCAAAAGGGGGATACGCTTTTCGTACTTGTCCGGGGGCTGTCTGCTGCGCGGCAATCTTCGCCTGCTCCCCTGCGCCTTGTACTGCACCCCGTGCCCACAGGTCTTCACGTACATATTGTCAAGCGTCGTGGCAGCTTAGTGGAACAACCTGTCCATATCACGCTTTATTCCGATGACGCCGGTCGGTTCGTTTCTACCGATCCGGCAAATATTCCGGATCAGCCCCATTCTGCTTATCCTGCTGCTTTTACCGAGTTCTATGATGCGAACATGGATAGCCGTACATCTACTGCACCCTACACTGGACACACTCTGTCCTGACTGGCGTAGCACAGCGGCAGTGGTGATCGAGGCTGGTGTGGTTCGGGTGTGTTCTCCCGCTGCCTGGTGTGCCGGCGTACGACCCGGTATGCGTGTTAATGGTGTCAATACCTTGTGTCCTCAGGCAGTCCTTACCGAATACGATGAACACATTCATCATTCTGCCATCCAGGCAACGTCATTGGCGCTGTTGCAATACACGCCTGAGCTTGCGCTGGGCGAACAAGATACCTTGTTGCTGGACGTCACTGGCAGTCTCAGCCTTTTTGGCGGCATTCGTCACCTGTACCAACGGATCCAGGAAACCCTGAATGGGCTGTGTCTAAGTGCTCGTTATGGCATAGCGGCAACGGCATCAGGGGCCTGGCTACTGGCGACAGCCGCGTGTACACGCTGGCGCCGTTGCCTGAAAACAGATACCCTGTTTCGTCGCCTGGATACCCTGCCTGTCAATGCCTTGCCTGCTGCCCGGCCTTTTGAAACCTGGCTTGGCAATATCGGTTGCGCCACCTTGGGCGCCTTGCGCCAGTTGCCACGAGCGCAATTGCAGCGTCGAACCAGCAGGCAGATATTGCAGTCCCTGGATGCGGCGTATGGCAAAAATCCTGAAATTTTCAAATGGCTTACTGCTCCCTTGCAGTTTCACGGTCGCATTGAACTGGTGGAACGCATTGAATATACAGACGCAGTGTCAGGCGTGGCCCGTCGACTGATCGAGCAGCTTTGTGGCTGGCTGGCCGCACACCAGCAGGCGGTGACGCAGCTTACGCTGTTGCTGGAACATGAGCGTGGCCGGCATGCGCTTGCGCCTACTACGCTGGTGCTGGCCACTGGCCTTCCCACACGCGACCCGGCTCATCTTATGCGTCTGTTGCAGGAACATCTGCATCATCTGAAGCTGTCTGCGCCTGTGATTGCTCTTGCGCTCGAAGTAGCCAGAGTGCAGGATAGTGTACCCGTTCCCGACAGTCTGTTTCCAGAGCCTGGGGGGACGCCCCAGGACAGGCAGCGGGTTATTGAAATCATTCTGGCCCGATTGGGTCATGACCGGGTATTGAGACCCCAGCCTGTCGCCGATCATCGTCCTGAAATTGCAAACCGCTGGAGTCCTGCAGGAGCTTTTCCTGTCTCGGGTAGTCTTGTCAAAGGCGTGGAGCGGCCCTGCTGGTTGCTGGACAAACCACTGCCGCTGGCGGTTCGTGAGCATCGCCCCTGGTATGGTTCTGCGCTATATATTCTTCGAGGACCGGAAAGAATCGAAGATGGTTGGTGGGAGGGCTGGACGCGCAGGGACTATTTTGTTGCAGAGGACAAGTCAGGAGCACGCTACTGGCTGTTCCAGGAGCGACAAAATGATCGGCGCTGGTTCCTGCACGGGTTTTTCGGGTAACAGGGGGAATCATGACAGCATCTTCCTATCAGCTGCCCGCCTATGCAGAGCTTTGCTGCCAGAGCAATTACAGTTTTCTGCAGGGGGCATCGCATCCTGAAGAGCTGGTGGAGCAGGCCTTCAAACTCAACTATGCGGCCCTGGCTATTACTGACGAATGTTCGGTAGCCGGTGTCGTGCGGGCCTATATGGAAGTCACAAGGCTGAATCAGCCGATTCTGGAGGCAGCCGAGCGCAGAAAAAAAGAAGCTCTGAAAAAAGCTGGCTGTACGATAGGACAGCCAGCACTGGCACAATCTCTTTTTCCAAAACAGGCTTTGGGACTGATGTCATCGTCGCTGCTGTCTGTTCCCACACGGGCGTCTTCGGTATCGTCACCCGATGTATCATCGTCCGATCGGTCATTGCCCACGTCATCGTCTGACACACCATTGCCCGATGTCCCTTGGCGCGCGCCCTTACAACTGATTGTCGGTTCTGTGTTTACCCTGCATACACAGAATCAACCTGATCTGAGACTCATTGTTCTGGCACAAAACCGTGAAGGATATGGGAATCTGTCTGAGTTCATTACACTGGGGCGGCGTCGCGCTCCCAAGGGTAGCTATTATCTTACGACAGATGATATTACCCGGCCCGCAGAGCCTTCCCTGGCGCATTTGCAGAATCTGCCCGACTGTCTGGGATTGCTGCTGCCTGAATATGGCGCACCCTATGAACAGGTGCTGGCACAGACCCGGTGGCTGGCAAAGGTTTTTGTCGGTCGTTGCTGGCTGGTGCTCAGTCTGTTGAATCAGGGACAGGATGACGCTCACAAGGCCATGCTTACTGCCATTTCCGAGGCCACCGGGGTGCCACTGGTGGCAGCCGGACAGGTGCAAATGCATGTGCGTTCGCGCAAGCCTGTGCACGACACCCTGACTGCCATCCGTCAGGGGAAAAGCGTGCAGGACTGCGGTTTTGAACGCAAGTCCAACGCAGAGCATTATCTGCGCCAGCGGGTCACGCTGGCCGGGCTGTACCCGAGGGCGGCACTCGATGAGACCATAGAGGTTCTGGTGAACTGCCGTTTCAGCCTCGGGGAACTCAAGTACGAATATCCTGAAGACATCTGTCCTGCCAATCTGAGCCTGACAGAGTATCTGCGTCAGGAAACCTATGCAGGAGCAAGGCGCAGGTATGGTTCAAGTCTTCCTGCAGCAGTGAGCCATCAGCTGGAAAAGGAACTGCAACTTATTGCCGAATTAAAATACGAGCCCTATTTTCTGACTGTCTACGATATCGTGCAGTTTGCCCGCAGAAATCATATCTTGTGCCAGGGCAGGGGGTCGGCTGCCAACAGTGCAGTTTGCTATTGCTTGTATATTACCGAAGTTGATCCTGAGGAAGGCCACAATCTGTTCGAGCGGTTTATCAGCAAGGAGAGAGATGAACCTCCCGATATTGATGTCGATTTTGAGCATCAGCGTCGCGAAGAGGTCATTCAGTACATCTACAACAAATATGGCCGCGACCGGGCGGCGCTGACTGCGGTGGTCATCAGCTATCGGGTAAGAAGTGTGCTGCGTGATACAGGCAAGGCCCTGGGGGTTGATCCTATCATCATAGAAGCGGTGGCGCGTTCCTATCACTACTGGGATGGTCGCGCCAACCTGCTGGAACGCATGAAGGAAAGTGGTCTTGATACCACTTCGCCAGTGGCTGTGCAATGGGTTTATCTGGCAGAGAAAATCATTGGTTTTCCGCGACATCTTTCCCAACATCCCGGCGGCTTTGTCATGTCACGTGGCCCGCTAGCCCGGCTGGTTCCCATAGAAAATGCCGCAATGGCAGAGCGTAGCGTGGTGCAGTGGGACAAGGACGATCTGGATGCGTTGGGTATTCTGAAGGTAGATATCCTGGCGCTGGGTATGCTGAGTGCGCTTCGTCGTGCACTGGAGTTTGTCGCAAAGCGTCGCGGTGAGCCCTTTTGTCTGCAGAGTATTCCTCGTGGAGACCCCGATACCTACGACATGATTTGCCGGGCTGACACGATCGGGGTGTTTCAGATTGAATCCCGAGCGCAGATGACCATGCTGCCACGCTTGCGGCCGCGTTGTTATTACGATCTGGTGATCGAAGTTTCCATTATCCGTCCAGGTCCCATCCAGGGGGGCATGGTGCATCCATATCTGCGGCGGCGGCAGAATCTGGAACCGGTGGACTATCCCGGTAAAGCCATCCAGTCAGCGCTTGAGCGTACGTTGGGTGTCCCGATCTTCCAGGAACAAGTCATGCAGATCGCCATGGAGGCTGCAGGCTTTACGGGTGGTGAAGCCGACTCCCTGCGACGTTCCATGGCGGCCTGGAAGCGTAAGGGAGGGCTGGAAAAATTCTATAACAAGATTATCGATGGCATGCTTGGAAATGGTTATGAAAGAGGGTTTGCCGAGCAGATTTTCAGACAGATTCAGGGGTTTGGCGAATATGGTTTTCCCGAGAGCCATGCGGCAAGCTTTGCGCTGCTTGCCTATGCAAGCAGCTGGCTCAAGTGCCATGAACCCGAAGCTTTTCTGGCTGCACTGCTCAACAGTTTGCCTATGGGGTTTTACAGTGCCTCTACCCTGATTCAGGATGCCCGACGGCATGGCGTCAAAGTTCTGCCTCCCGATGTACAGATCAGCGACTGGGAGGCCACGCTGGAATATGAGGCAGACGTCTCTGAGAACAGGGAGGACAGCGTCCAGGCGTTTGTTCCTTCAACGTTAACTTCATCTTCCGCTCCAGGATCCCGATCTGCGTCCGAGGGCAGGCTTGCGCGACAACCTCGAGCAACGTCTGAAAAAAGACCTTGCGTACGCCTGGGACTGAACCAGATCAAAGGGATGCATATAGAGGTCGCCAAAAGAATCGTCGAGGTACGTGCGCAGGAGCGGTTTGATTCTGTCGCCGATCTTGCAAAACGCGCAGACCTGACGCGACACGATCTGAATGCGCTCGCATCAGGCAATGCGCTGGAAAGCCTTGCAGGGCATCGTCGGGCGGCGCTGTGGGATGCCGTTGTCAGTGTTCCCGACAAGGATATGCTGCGGGATGCACCAGTCTATGAGACAACACAGCCTCAACTGACCCTGCTCACCGAGGGGCAGTCGCTGGTTGCCGATTACGATTCGCTGGGCCTGACATTGGGGCGGCATCCCCTGGAACTGCTGCGTGCCAGGCTTACCGATATGCGGTTTTCATCTTCGGCTGTGCTGCGTGAGCAGCCTGATCGGCGTCTGGCGCGCGCGGCTGGTATCGTCACAATCCGGCAACGGCCTGGAACGGCAAAAGGCGTGGTGTTTGTGACGCTGGAGGATGAAACCGGGCAGGTCAATCTGCTGATTCGTCCCGAACTGGCAAGCCGTCAGCGCAAGGAGCTGTTAACATCGCGCCTGATGGGCGCCTATGGACGGTGGCAGTCGGCTAACGGGGTTCAGCATCTGATTGTCGAGCGACTGGTCAATCTGACTCATTTGCTTGGAAAACTACAGACCCATAGCCGTAATTTTCATTAATTCTCAGACTCTTCTTTTCTGCGGCGTTTCAGTAGGTATCCGGTTAGCAGACTCAGCAAACTCACAATCACGATGAGCCAGTTTCCCACCCGCGCGTATAGCGTCAGGCCTTGCGTCCCCTGGATCTGCACATCCAGAACATCGGCTGTGGCAGTGGGCAGGAGTGCCAGCACCTGGCCGCGCCCGTTGATGGCGGCGGTCGAACCGGTATTAGTGGCACGAATCATGGGTCTTGCCGTTTCCATGCTGCGCATGCGGGCAATCTGCAGGTGTTGTCTTAGCGCCCAGGTATTGCCGAACCACCCCAGATTACTGACATTAAACAGCACGCTGGCGCCAGGCGAGCCGTCTGCCTGGGTGCGTAAAGAGGGCAACAGCTCTTCGCCGAAGACGTCTTCATAGCAGATATTCGGAGCGAAAAACTGGTTGTCTACGGCAAAGCTTTTCTGTCCCTGGCTACCACGGTCAAAGTCTCCAAGGGGAATGTTCAGGGCATCGACAAACCAGCGAAATCCAGGAGGAACAAACTCACCAAAAGGCACAAGATGTCGCTTGTCATAGACAGGCAGCTGTTCTGCCCGCATGAGTGCGTCCACTGAGGTATGGCTGTCGATGGCCATCACACTGTTGGTGTAGCGATCTTTGCCATTTTCGACGGTGTGCATGGGGCTGCCCATGAATAGGGTGGCATTCATCTGGTCTGCCAGTTCCACCACGGATTGCCAGAATTCCGGCGCCATTCTGTCCTGGAAAGTCGGCAGGATGGTTTCAGGGAAGATGATGACTGACGGCGTATGCTGGGCATCTACTGACGGGCGGGTCGCCAGCGCAAACTGTTCCTGCAGTGATTTCATCAGCTGCGAGGGGTCGAATTTCATCTGCTGGGGAATGTTGCCCTGGACCAGCCGGACGGTCATGGCAGAACCCTGGCGATCGAACCAGTCGATGCGGCTCACCGCCAGGCTGACGATGAACATTCCCAGAAGGGTGCTCGCCATCACGGCCATGATCCCTGTGCGATTGTGCCTCATGTAATAGAGGATGGAGGCGGTAAGCCCGCTGGCAAAGGCAGCGAGGAAGGCGACCCCATACACGCCGGCAATCGGTGCCCAGGCAGACAGCAGGCTGTTGGTATGGGCATAGCCGATATTGTTCCAGGGGAAACCGGTAAATACAAAACCGCGCAGCCATTCGCCCAGCGTCCAGGCGCTGGCCCAGAACAGGGGGCGCGCCAATGTCTGTGGCACGCGCATGACGTTCAGTCCGCGGCTCAGCCAGACGGTAGAGGCGCCCGCAAACGCTGCATACAGTGAAAGATAGAGGGCAAAAAGAAAAACGGCAAGCGCGGCCAGCGGCGCAGCCAGGCCGCCGAAATGATTCATGCTGATGTACAGCCAGTAAATGCCTACGCAAAAACTACTGGTACTGAAAACAAAGGCAGTGAGCGCGGCTTGTCTGATGTGCTGCGTGCTGAAAACCAGATAGGCAGGGATGGCCATTGCCAGTACCTGCACATAAGGCAGTACCCATCCTGGCAGAGGATCAGGAGAAAAACTGAGGGCGTGAACCGCCCCGGCCACGATGAGTAGAAGCCAGACCATAGCCTCAGGTATCTGTTTTTTTGTGACTGCCGCTCATGGCCGACAGGCGTTTGATATGCAGCCACAACGCGCGGCGGGCATCGGCCCGTAATACCTGGAACCGCAGCCCCTGATAGTCGTAACTGTCTCCGCGCTGCGGAATGTGATCCAGTTCTGCGGCCAGCCATCCGCCGATGGTGTCGTAATCATCTTCAGGAATGGCAACCTGCAGCGTCTGGTTCAGCTGCCGGATATCGGTAATGGCCATCACGCGCCAGGACGTTTCTGTTTCTGGGAAGATGGTCATTTGCGCATCTTCGTCGTATTCGTCTTCGATATCGCCGACAATCTGTTCGAGCACGTCTTCCATGGTTACCAGGCCGGCAATGCTGCCGTATTCATCAATGACAATGGCAATATGGTTGCGGTTTTCCCTGAAATCGCGCAACAGCTGGTTCAACCGTTTTGTTTCGGGAATATAGATGGCCGGGCGCACCAGGCTGCGGATGTCTGTTTCCGGATTGGTGACGAACCGCAGCAGATCCTTGGCTAGCAGGATACCGATAATATTGTCTTTTTCTTCTTCGTATACCGGGAACCGTGAATGTGCAGTCTCCAGGATGATTGGGAGCAGTTCCTGCAAGGACTTGCTGATATCGAGCAGGTCCATCCGGGACCGTGGAATCATGATATCACTGACATTTTTTTCGGTAAAGGAGATGGACCCCACGATCATGGAATAGGAATCATCGTCGATGATGTCCCGGTCATGCGCAGAAGAGAGGATCTCCTGGATATCGTCCCGGTCTTCGGGCTCGTTTTGGCCCAGCAGGCCTTTTATTCGCTGAATGAGTGAGCGTGAAATATGCTTTTTGCCTGACTGACTGTCTGCCTCGGCATCGTTCGAAGGATATGGATCTGACATCTCTGGACGTCTAGTTTAGGGAGTTATAAGGATAACTCAATTTTGAGCAAATTTGATGAAAAGTTAAAGACTTAGCGTAAACCCCGGGCTTTTTTGCCGCGATGGCAAGTCACCGTGGCGCGTAAGGATCCGGTATACCCATGCCGGTCAGAATCGCGGTTTCCAGCGCTTCCATATGGGCGGCGGCGTTGTCGTCCAGATGATCATATCCCAGCGCGTGCAGCACCCCATGTACCACCAGATGGGCGGCGTGTTGCTGAAGCGATTTATGCTGTTCAGTGGCCTCCTGTCTGAGCACGGGGACACATAGCACGATATCGCCGCGCGCGATGCCGTCAGGGTCAACGCCATATTCGAAGGTGAGAACGTTGGTGGCATAATCCCGATCACGGAACTGGTGGTTCAGTTGGCGGCCTTCTTCGGCGTCAACCAGCCGCAAGGCCAGTTCCACTTCAACGATGTCGGGATGCTCGGCCATGGCCGCATCCACGGCGCGCAACATCCAGCCTCGTATGCGCTGCCTTGTGACTTCGGGCACCGGCACGATATGCTGCACCGTCGTGCGCAGATACGAAGTATCGCGCACACGCCGAGGGGAAGGCAGGCGCAAATCAGCCATTCTGTGATCGACCTTCGGAAAGATCATAGGCATCGATGATGCGGGCAACCAGCGGATGACGGACCACGTCTTCACTGGTGAAGCGAGAAAAGGCAATGCCATGGACGTTGGACAGCACCCGCAAGGCATGCTCCAACCCGCTTTTCTGTCCCTTGATGAGGTCGATTTGTGACGGATCGCCGGTGATCACGGCTTTGCTGCCAAAACCGATGCGGGTCAGAAACATCTTCATCTGTTCCTGTGTTGTATTCTGCGCCTCATCCAGAATGACGAACGCGTGGTTGAGCGTGCGACCACGCATATATGCCAGTGGCGCGATTTCGATGGTCTGTTTTTCAAAAAGACGCATGACTTTTTCGAAGCCCATCAGGTCGTACAGGGCGTCGTACAGCGGTCGCAGATAGGGGTCGACTTTCTGGGCAAGATCGCCAGGCAGGAACCCCAGGCGCTCGCCCGCTTCGACCGCCGGACGGGTCAGGATGATTCGCTGGACATGTTCTCTTTCCAGCGCGTCAATGGCACAGGCAACAGCCAGCCAGGTTTTGCCGGTGCCGGCAGGGCCGGTGCCAAAAGTGATGTCGTGACGCAGGATATTGTTCAGATAATCCCGCTGGCGCGGGGTTCGTGGTCGCAAATCGTTACGTCGCGTGCGCAGGGCGATGGTGCCGCTGTCGTCATCCAGGGGAGGGAGTTCCGGCACGGAAGCGGTGCCATTCTGCCGTTTCTGGCGAGGCTCGTCCGCTTCTGGCTTGCTACGTTCGGTGGCGGGTTTGGCGTTGGCCCTCAATTCGACCAGCCCCAGCTGGACGTCGTCGATAGTCAGGTCGCGATGGCGCGCCCGTCGATGGAACAGGTTAACTGCTCCCGCGGCATCCTGCGCCTGTTCTCCTTCGATAATGACGCGATTGCCATTGCGGCCGATGGTGACATCGTAGGCTTGCGCGATCTGTTGCAGGTTTTCATCCAGCGGTCCGCACAGATTGGCCAGCTGGGTGTTGTCACCTTCAAGGTGAAATACGACTGGCAGGGTGCGTTTTCCTGTCATCAGGCGCTGTCTCCGGCGTCAAGTTCTCCGCGCAGTGAGTTGGTATACACATGGGTGATGCGTACATTGACAATTTGTCCGATCAGACGCTCGGGCGCAGCAAAATTGACGATTCGGTTGTTTTCGGTACGGCCGGTCAGTTCGCTGGCGTCACGCCGGGACGGACCTTCGATCAATACCGGTTGCAGTGTATTCAGCATGCCGTGACTGATGGCACTGGCCTGTGCCGAGATCTGGGCCTGCAGGCGCTGCAATCGTTCCAGCTTGACTTCATAAGGTGTGTCGTCATGCAGATCGGCTGCAGGGGTGCCCGGGCGGCGCGAATAGATAAACGAGAATGAGGTGTCGAAATTGACATCCGCAATCAGTTTGAGCGTTGTTTCGAAATCGGCTTCGGTTTCGCCAGGAAAACCCACGATGAAGTCGGATGACAGGGTCATGCCGGGTCTGGCTGCATACAGGCGGCGTGCGATGGATTTGAATTCGAGGCCGGTATAGCCGCGTTTCATGGCAGCCAGGATTCGGTCACTGCCAGTCTGTATCGGCAAATGCAGAAAGGGAACCAGTTTTGGCAGGCGACCATGGGCCTCGATCAGCCGGCTGGTCATTTCCTTGGGATGTGACGTCGTGTAGCGGATGCGTTCGATCCCGGGAATATCATGTACGTAATCGAGCAACATGGCGAAGTCGGCCAGTTCCTTAGTACCACCCAGGGTGCCCCGATAGGCATTCACATTTTGCCCCAGCAAGTTGACTTCCTTGACACCTTGGTCAGCAAGATCAGCAATTTCAGTCAGCACGTCTTCAAACGGGCGGGAAATTTCCTCGCCGCGAGTGTAGGGAACGACACAGAAGCTGCAGTATTTGCTGCATCCCTCCATGATGGATACGAATGCGGAGGGGCCATCTACCCGCGCCGGGGGCAGGGCATCGAATTTTTCGATTTCAGGAAAACTGATATCTACCTGGGCACGGCCGGTATTTTTGCGACGTTCGATCAGGTCAGGCAGACGATGCAGGGTTTGCGGGCCGAAGACCACGTCGACATAGGGAGCACGCCGGATGATGGTGGCGCCTTCCTGGCTGGCGACACAACCGCCCACGCCAATGACCAGATTGGGATTTTTCTTTTTCAGCTGATTGATGCGTCCCAGGTCCGAGAAGACTTTTTCCTGGGCTTTTTCACGGATGGAACAGGTGTTAAGCAGGATGACATCTGCGTCTTCCGGCGTATTGGTCAGTTCCAGTCCCTGATTTTCCCGTAGCACATCGGCCATTTTGTCCGAATCGTATTCGTTCATCTGGCAGCCGAAGGTTTTGATGTACAGCTTTCTGGCCGAAGGATGAATACGGATGGGGGTTTCTTTGGCGGTGGCGGCGGCAGAAGCAGGGGCTCCGCCACGTTTCAGGGTGGTTTCGTGCATGATTTTGGTACCGTTGCGGGTTTTTGTCCCGGGGGTAAATTTGGAAAACGTGATTGTAGCGTGTTTGGGCCGATTGCGCCTTATCCTGTTGTTTTTTCAAATGAAAAAGCGCCCTAAGGCGCTTTTTTTGGGGGAACGCGCGCTAACGGATGTTGCGCGCAGGGGACAGTGTCGGGATCAGTAGATCACTTCACTGGCCGGGTCTTCTTTTTTCGGCGCCTTGATCATGTCTTCACGCTTGACGCCCAGCCACATGGCGATGGCTGCAGCCACAAACACGGAAGAGTAGATGCCGAACCAGATACCGATGGTCAGTGCCAGTGCAAAATAATGCAGGGATGGTCCGCCAAAGAAGAACATGGAGAGCACCATCATTTGCGTGGAGGCGTGGGTAATCACGGTACGCGAAATAGTCTGCGTGATGGCGCCGTCAATGACATCTCGCACACTGGCCCGGCGCTGCTTGCGGAAGTTTTCACGGATCCGGTCCATGATCACCACCGATTCATTGACAGAATAGCCCAGTACCGCCAGCACGCCGGCGAGCACCGGCAGCGAGAATTCCCACTGGAAGAAGGCAAAAAAGCCGAGGATAATTACCACGTCATGCAGGTTGGCTACCACGCAGGCAAGAGCGAATTTCCATTCGAAGCGGATGCCCAGGTAGATCATGATGCCAATGACCACAAATGTCAGCGCTTTCAGGCCATTGGTCAGCAATTCCTTACCCACCTGTGGGCCGACGAATTCTACCCGGCGCAATTCGGCATCCGGGCTGGTTTTCTTGAGCGCGGCCATGACGGTATTGCTCTGCTCTGTGGAGGAGAGCTGTTTGTCTACCGGCAGCCGGATGATGACGTCGCGCGAGGTCCCAAAGTTTTGAACCTGGAAATCACTATACTTCAGCGCGCTGATACTGCTGCGAATCTCTTCGAGCTGTGCCGCCTGCTGATAGTTGACTTCCATGACCGTCCCGCCGGTAAATTCAATGGACAGGTGAAAGCCACGAGTGACAATGAAAAATACCGCAAGCACGAAGGTGAGGGCGCTGATCGCATTGAGGATCAGCGCGTTCTTCATGAACGGGATGGTTTTGTGAATTCTGAAAAATTCCATATTTATTCCTGCTCTGTCCGGTCAGTCCGGACAGAAAAAGTGTTCTGCCCGATTCAGTTTTTTGCCTTGTCTTTCACGTCACCAGTTTCGGGACGCCAGACAGTACCAATGGAAACCGATTTGAGTTTCTTGCGACGGCCGTACCACAGATTCACGATCGCACGTACGCCGACGACCGACGAGAACATGGACGTCAGGATACCAATGCAGTGCACGACGGCAAAACCGCGGACCGGACCGCTGCCGAAAGCGAGCAGGGCAAGACCAACAATCAGTGTGGTCAGATTCGAATCCAGAATGGTTGCCCATGCCTTGCTGAAACCGGTGCTGATCGCCTGTTGCGGCGTTGCGCCATTACGCAATTCTTCACGAACCCGCTCGTTGATGAGCACGTTCGAGTCAATTGCCATACCCAGCGTCAGCGCGATCGCTGCAATACCGGGCAGCGTCAGCGTGGCTTGCAGCAGCGACAGCACGGCAAGCAGCAACAGCACGTTAAATGCCAGGCCCAGTGTGGAAAATATGCCGAACACGTGGTAATAAATAATCATGAAGACGGCAATCAGGAGGAAACCATAAAGCGTGGAATCAAAGCCCATCTTGATGTTGTCGGCACCCAGGCTTGGGCCGATGGTGCGCTCTTCGATGATGGACATGGGCGCGGCCAGGGAGCCGGCACGCAGCAGAAGCGCTGTGTCGGCCGCCTGAGTGGCGTCCATGCTGCCTGAAATTTCCACCTGTCCGTTGGGAATCTCGCTGCGGATGACCGGTGCAGTCACCACCTGACCTCTGCCGTTTTCGAACAGGATGATGGCCAGGCGCTTGCCGATATTGTCGCGCGTCGTGTCGCGGAAAATGCGTGCACCCTTGTCATCCAGGGTCAGGTTGACGGTGGGCTGCTGTGTCTGCTGGTTACGGCCCGACTGGGCATTTTCCAGATTTTCACCCGTTAGCAGCACCTGGCGTCGAACCAGCACCGTCCTGCCGTCTGTGTCCTTGAAGCTTTCCAGACCGAAGGGGACAGTGCCTCCCGCCAGGGCGTTCTGGGCAGCCGGAGAGTCGTCGACCATGCGCAACTGCAACGTTGCCGTACGGCCAAGGATTTCCTTGGCTTTGGCAACGTCCTGAATACCAGGCAACTGTACGACGATCCTGTCGGTACCCTGCTGCTGAATGATCGGTTCAGCGACACCCAGCTCGTTAATACGGTTATGGAGGGTCAGAATATTCTGTTGCAGGGCCGTGTCCTGGACCCTGGTGATTTCTGCCGGGCGGATGGTGCCGGTCAGCAGGAACTTGCCGCCAGACTGGCTGGGGGTAAACTCCAGTTCTCCCGCTCGGGAACGTAGCGCACCCAATGCCTTGTCGCGCTCGTCAGCCGTGGCAAAAGTGGCCACAATGGTGGCATTGGCAGTGTTGACAGAGTCCACCTTCACGCGGGCGTCGCGCAGAATGGCGCGCATGTCGGTGGTAAGCGATTCATAGCGGGCCGTGAGTGCGCCCTGCATGTCGACCTGAAGCAAAAAATGCACGCCACCGCGCAGGTCAAGACCCAGATACATGGGGTTGGCGCCGATTGCTGACATCCAGTCGGGAGAGCCGGACAGCAAGTTCAGCGCTACCGTGTAGGCCGGATCATCCTTGACGGGATTCAGTGCGTTGTCCAGCACATCGCGCGCTTTCAGCTGCGCGTCGGTGTTGGCCAGTCTGACTCGAACCGTACCTGCCGGACCGTTCTGCTGAAAATAGGCACCGGAATAGGCGATATTATTTTGCCTGAGTATGTCCTCTACCTGACCCATGGTCTGATTGGTAACTTTGTGCGTGACTTTTGCACTGGACACCTGGACTGCCGGTGATTCGCCAAAAAAGTTGGGGACGGTGTAGAGGATGCCGATGATCAGGGCAACCAGTACCGTAATGTATTTCCAGAGGGGGTAGCGGTTCATACCGTAGCCGTTTATCGAAAAGAGGTTGAAACAGAGAGCCGGAAAAAAAGGGGGCGGTACTATGCCGCCCGCCTGTGGTCCGTCTTACAGCGATTTGACGGTGCCTTTTGGCAGTACCGTAGTGACGGCAACACGCTGCACCAGTACTTCGACGGGCTTCTCTGCCAGGCTGGATACTTCCAGCGTCAGGTAGTTGTCTGTCACTTTGCTGATTTTGCCCAGAATGCCACCGGCGGTAATCACTTCGTCACCCTTTGCAAGCGCATCAATCATGGCCTTCGTTTCTTTCTGTCTTTTCATCTGAGGACGGATCATCAGGAAATACAGAACCACGAACATCAGAATGATAGGCAGGAAACTTGTCAGACCGCCAAGGATGCCGCCAGGAGGCGCAGCCTGCGCCAGAACCAGCGTAGATAAATTGCTTGTGAGCATAAGTAGAACTCCCGTAAGTGTAAAATTAACCGAATATTGTAGCCTTTTCTTGGCTAATCAATGCCTTTTGACCGGGAGGTGAAAAATTCCTCCTGCCATTGGGCGAAGCGACCCTCTTCGAGGGCATGCCGCATTTCTTCCATGATTTTCAGGTAAAAATGCAGATTGTGCAGAGTATTGAGGCGTGCGCCGGTAATTTCATTGGCTTTCTGCATGTGGTGCAGGTAGGCTCGCGAAAAATGCCGACATGTGTGGCAGACACAGCTCGAGTCAAGGGGACGGGTATCGTCCCGATACCGGGCATTCCGGATCTTGATATCGCCAAAGCGGGTGAACAGCCAGCCGTTGCGTGCATTGCGCGAGGGCATGACGCAATCGAACATATCCACGCCCTGGCTGACCCCCTCTACCAGATCTTCGGGAGTTCCCACGCCCATGAGGTAACGCGGCGCGTTATCGGGCAACTGGTGTGCGATGTGCTCAAGAATGCGTCGCATGTCTTCCTTGGGTTCACCCACGGACAGTCCGCCGATGGCATAACCGTCGAAACCGATGCGTGTAAGACCCGCCAGGGATTCCTCGCGCAGATCCTCGAACATCCCTCCCTGAACAATACCAAACAGTGCGTTCGGATTCTCCAGATTATCAAACGCGTCGCGTGAGCGCTGTGCCCAGCGCAGGGACATGCGCATGGAACGGGCTGCCTCGTCGTGCGTGGCTGGGCGGCCGTCGATGGCGTAGGGCGTGCATTCGTCAAAGACCATGACAATATCGGAATTGAGTGCCCGCTGGATACGCATGGATTCTTCCGGTGTCAGGAACAGGCGTGAGCCGTCAATGGGAGACGAGAATTTGACGCCTTCTTCTGTAATCTTGCTGCGCAGATCGCTCAGGCTGAATACTTGGAAACCGCCGGAATCCGTCAGAATCGGTTTGTTCCACTGCATGAAGCCGTGCAACCCCTGATGTTTTTCGATGACCTGCGTGCCCGGTCTTAACCACAGGTGAAAGGTATTGCCCAGTACCACCTGGGCACCAATCTCGTCCAGCTCATGGGGGAGCATCGCCTTCACACTGCCGTAGGTGCCTACGGGCATGAACATGGGCGTCTGCACGGTACCGTGATTGAGCGTGATGCTTGCGCGACGCGCTTTACCTTCGGTTTTGGATAAGGAAAAGGAAAGTCCTGACATGATGATTGAGTGATGGATAAAGAGATGGCGTACGCGCGGCAAAGGATCAAGTATGACAGAATCGGGCCTGATTCGTTCCCGGCCTTGCGTTTACCGGGGCAAATACGGATTCGCCCGGTGATTCTGCAGCGCGGGTGTTATCGCGGCGCGATGAACATGGCGTCTCCGTAACTGAAGAAGCGATATCGCTGCTCAATGGCGTGACGATAGGCCTGCTGCATGCGTTCACGCCCGGTGAGCGCAGAGACCAGCATGAGCAGGGTGGATTGGGGAAGATGGAAGTTCGTGATCAGGCCGTCAATTACGCGAAAGCGGTAACCGGGTGTGATAAACAGCCGGGTATCGGCGCTATGGGCAATCGGGCAGCGCAGGTTGTCCACGGTACCGCCCTGTTGCGCCGCCGATTCCAGCGCACGTACGCTGGTGGTGCCAACTGCAATCACACGCCCGCCGCGCTGCCGGGCGGCCGCAATGGCCAAGACCGTTTCCTGTGGCACCGTGTACCATTCGGCATGCATAATGTGCTCATTGATTTTTTCCACACGTACTGGCTGAAAAGTGCCGGCTCCCACGTGCAGGGTCACCCACGCAGTCTCGACTCCTGTCTCGCGCAGCCGCTGTAGCATCGCCGCGTCAAAATGCAAGCCGGCGGTAGGGGCGGCCACGGCACCGGGGTGGCGGGCGTATACCGTCTGGTAACGGGTTTCATCCTCCTGGTCGGCGTTATGTCTGATGTATGGAGGCAACGGCAGGTTGCCGTGTTTGTCCAGCAAGGGCAGAATATCGGCTTCGAACTGCAATTCAAACAGATCATCATGTCTGGCCTTTACCTGGCAGCGGACCTCGCCGTCGAAAATCAGCGAAACGCCAGGCCGGGGAGCTTTGCTGGCACGGATATGCGCCAGGGCGCGTGTCGGTTCCAGAATACGTTCGATCAGGGCTTCGATACGCCCGCCGCTGTCTTTTTGGCCGTATAGTCTTGCCTTAATGACCTTGGTATCGTTAAAGACGAGCAGATCACCGGGCTGCAGCAGTGCTGGCAGGGCTGAAAAACTCAGATCCTGCAGATCGCCATCGTTCGGGACAAGCAGCAGGCGACTGTCAGTTCGGGTGGCGGGCGGCGTCTGGGCAATCAGGTCTTCGGGAAGGTCGTAGTCGAAATCGGCAAGGCTTAGCGAGGGGTCTATGGGTAGCATGGAATAAGGGCAACAGGTCGCGACAGCAACAGGCGCCGAAGGCGCACCAGTGTCCGGTCGAAGTGTTTTGTGAGAAGATTGGCGATGCGTACCGCCGGTTTTAACGGGATTGTCGTAATTAACCATTATAAAGTGTCTTTTTTGCTACGGGACATCAACGGGAGAGTCAGACCACAATGATCCGCCTTCAGCCTTCGTATCCTTGGTTGTCCCGTTCCGCCGCGGCGACGCTTGCTCCATTCGCAGGATATGTCGCTTGCGGGTTCGGTGCAGCCGGCAAGGATATATGAGTATCGCAATGCGTTTCTTGCACAAGGGTTCCGCAGCGTTTGCGCATGTGTGTATTGGCCTGCTGCTCGTGAGTCTGTCCCTGACAGAGCCTTCACATGCACGTGAACCGGTACGCAAGAATGGCGCAGCCACAAAATCACAGGCGACAAAGTCAGCTGCAAAATCGAAAGTGAAAAAGCCAGTCGCGTCACGCAGTAAATCAGCAGCCTCTGCCAAAAAGAAGAGCCCGACGAGGCAGAAAAGCAAGACAAAGAAGATTCGGGTTGCCCCGGGTGAAAGTTTCGAATTTAACCGCCCTGGTAGTCTGGACGTGACGGTTGTGCAGCCGGTCAAGTCCGATAGCAGGGGCGGGACAGGTCTGAAAAAAGGCGGAGTGGGACTGTCAGCGGCACCTGCCACGCAAGCGCAGTCTGACGTGGGTGAATTGCTGAATGTGTATGGTTTCCCTATTGCATCCATCAAATCCTCCAGTCGCCTGCCCGATGCGATCCAGGCACGCTGGGATCGTGCTGGTGTGCCCTTGTCATCCCTGTCTCTGCTGATCAAGGAGGCAGGAGGGCCTGTTATTCTTGCCATCAATCCTTCTACTCCGCGCAATCCTGCCTCGGTCATGAAAACGCTGACGACCTGGGCGGCAATTAAACAGCTGGGAACCGATTACACATGGAAAACACGTGTTTATCTTGACAACAGGGCGCGCGTGGATGTGTCCCAGGCCATGCGTACCCCGCTCTATATCAAAGGCGGTGGCGACCCCTCGCTGAATTATCAGGGTCTCAGGGAAATAATCCGCAGCATTCAGGCAAAGGGGCTGCGGCATCTGTCCGATGTGGTGGTGGATCGTTCATTGTTTGCGCCCATCTTCGTCGATCCGGGTGACTTCGATGGTTCGCCCGAACGTCCCTACAATGCCAATCCCGATGCCATGATGGTCAATCTTGGCGCCATCATGCTCAATTTCAAACCTAATCCCAAGTCAGGCCGGTGGGATATTTCGTTCGAACCGGATATTCTGAATCCACCGGTTAGCGGCAGTCTGGGATTGACCTCTGGCGCCTGTACCAAGTCGCGTACAGGTTCGGAACTGACTGGCTTTGTGCAGACTGACCAGGGCAGGGCGTTGCAGCTGAAGGGAAAACTGTCGGCCAATTGCGGACAGTTTTCCTTCTATCGTCTGGTGGGTTCGCAATCCTATATGTTCTCCACGATATTCGAGCAACTCTGGACCGCCGAAGGTGGCACCATTTCAGGTGTGATCCGTGACGGACTTGTGCCGGCGCGCGCCATGTTGCTGGAGACACGAAGCTCGCCTCCGCTGGCGCAGGTCATCCAGACCATCAATAAATACAGCAATAACGTGATGGCCAAAACACTGCTGCTCACCCTGGGTGAAGAATTGTACGGACCGCCTGCTACATTTGAAAAAGGTGCCCAGGCCGTCCTGGGGATCCTGAAGAAGCAAGGTGTTAATATTGCCGGATATACCGTTACCAACGGTTCAGGTCTGTCTCGTGAAGGCCGCATTACCGCGGGTGGGCAGGCTCAGATGCTTGACGCGATCTGGGCCTCGTCCTTGCGCGATACGTTTATCGATTCGTTGTCAGTCACGGGAGTCGATGGTACCATGCGACGCCGCCTGACCGATCAGGCAGCAAAAGGGCGCGGACACTTCAAGACAGGAACGCTGGGCAATGCCAGTGCACTGTCGGGGTTTGTCACGGCAGCCAGTGGAAAAACGTATATCCTGGTCAGCCTCGTCAACGACGCCGCTGCATTCAAAACCAAGCCGTTTGTCGACTCCATTGTGGAGTGGCTCATTGCCCAATAATTTTTCGGAGAGAAAAACCATGTCCGTTCACGAAATCAGCCATCCTCTGATCCAGCACAAACTGGGCATCATGCGGCGCGCAGATCTGAGCACAAAAAGTTTTCGGGAGCTGGCCCAGGAAATTGCCGCCTTGCTGACCTATGAGGCATCCCAGGATTTTCCGTTAGAGGATACGGTGATCGAAGGGTGGTGCGGTCAGGTGACGGTCAAGAAAATTGCCGGCAAAAAAGTGACGGTAGTCCCCATCCTGCGGGCAGGGATAGGTATGCTGGATGGCGTGCTATCCCTGATCCCTGGTGCAAAGGTAAGTGCGGTAGGCATCGCCCGTAATGAAGAAACGCTCGAAGCCGGCACCTATCTGCAGAAGCTTGTCGGAGATCTTGACCAGCGCCTTGCCCTGATTATTGATCCCATGCTGGCCACCGGGGGTTCGATGGAAGCGACCATTGCGATGCTCAAGCAGGCCGGCTGTCGGGAAATTAAGGCGCTGGTTCTGGTGGCGGCGCCTGAAGGCATTGAACGTGTGCTCAAGGCGCATCCCGATGTAAAAATCTATACCGCATCCATCGATGAACGGTTGAACAGGGACGGATATATCATGCCCGGCCTGGGCGATGCGGGTGATCGTATTTTCGGAACACGACAGAAAGAATAGACTACGAAATCCTGGGAATTGTTGCAGCGGGAACAGGTGCGCTATGCGTTGCAATTAATAGTAAGTATTTCAAATGAAAATAATTACAAAGTATGGCCGATAGTTCCCTAGAATGCGATATGATGGACTTGAAATTATCAGGAACGGAATAATATATAAAAAAGCAAGACCCGGTAAAAGCGGAGCATCTGCTTTCCGGCTATTCAAACAGTCATTCGGATAATTAACGCAGGAGAGTCACATGGCTAGTAAATCCAATCTCGAACAATCCCAGGAACAGCTGCTTAACAATCTGCGCGCCAGCATTGCAGAAGCAGAAGGAATGCTCAAGGAAGCCTCCGAAATCGGTGGCGACAAGGCAACTGAACTGCGGGATCGGGCAGTGAGTGCCCTGCAAAAAGCAACCGGTTCTTTCAGGGACGTTCAGGAACGTGCTGTTGAGCAGAGCAAAGAAGCGGTTCGTCTAACCGACGACTATGTGCATGACAATCCATGGCGTACAGTAGGCTTTGCAGCCCTTGCCGGCGTTCTGCTGGGTGTCATTATCGGTCGTAAGTAACGCGCGCCGCTTATGTCAGTCAAACAGAATCTGGGCTCGGTCGCCGGCGACTTTACTGCGCTTGTAAAAACGCGTCTTGAATTGCTGTCACTGGAACTGGCGGAAGAAAAGGACCGGCTGCTGTCGGTTCTTTTATTCGGTGCTGTCGGGCTGCTGTTTTTGCACCTGGCGCTGATGGTTGTTGCCGTGCTGGTTGGCCTGTTTTTCTGGGAGACCGAGTATCGTTACATTGCTCTGGGTATCCTCGTGCTGGTCTACGTTCTGGTCGGGGTCGGATGCCTTCTGCTGATGAAAAAACGGCTTTCGCAGGTTACAACGCCGTTTGAGGCAACCGTAGCGGCGCTTAAGGATGATGCAGCTGCCCTGCGTGGGCGTCGCTCTTCAGCGGGCGCAGCGGCCGCTTCGGCCACCACTTCAGGAGCGGACGATGAGTGATCCCAAACTGAAAAAATCATTCCGCAAGCAGTTACTGACTGCCAGGGTACTGGCAGAACGGGAGCAATTGCGCCAGGATGTGAATACGCTGGGTCATTCCTTGTCGCCCGAGGCAATCAAGACTGCACTTCTTGATGCGGGCAGCGAAACGCTGATGAGTCTGACGCGAAAACGCAGCGGCATATTTTCTCTTATTGAAAAAAATCCGCTGGTCAGTCTGACCGTTGCACGTTTCCTGCTGCGCGCCAGCAAATCGCGTTCCGCGATAATCAAGCCGCTGGCGCTGGCTGCAACCTCGTGGTTTGTCTATAACAAGTTTCGCGACAAGCAGGAACGACAGGAGGCACGCCGTTCACGCCGCGATTCCCCGATCCGGCCTTATTCGGAACAGGATATTCCCGTAGATCACGGTTCCTTTACGTATCAAGACCAAGATCCTTCCATAGGTCGTCAACCCTGAGTTTGACTTCGTGATCCATGGCGATGGGCGTTCCCCATTCCCGGTGAGTTTCACCGGGCCATTTATTGGTGGCGTCCATCCCCATTTTTCCACCCAGCCCCGATTCGGGTGAGGCAAAATCCAGATAGTCTATCGGTGTATTTTCAACAAGCACGGTGTCCCGCACGGGATCCATTCGTGTTGTCATCGCCCAAACCACTTCTTTCCAGTCGCGCGTGTTGATGTCGTCATCGACGACCACGATGAATTTCGTGTACATAAACTGTCGCAGAATGCTCCACACGCCGAACATGACCCGCTTGGCATGGCCTGCATACTGCTTGCGAATGGACACAACGGCGAGGCGGTAACTGCAACCTTCAGGCGGCAGATAAAAATCCACAATTTCCGGCAGCTGCTTCTGCAGGAGGGGTACAAAGACTTCGTTCAGCGCAACGCCGAGTACCGCTGGTTCGTCTGGCGGTTTACCGGTGTAGGTACTGTGATAGATGGGTTGACGCCGCATGGTGATGCGGTCAATGGTGAAGACCGGAAACCAGTCCTGTTCGTTGTAGTATCCGGTATGGTCGCCGTAAGGTCCTTCCAGCGCCATCTCGAAGCCATTGCTGCGCAAGGCTGGCGCACCGGGCGCCGGCTCAGGGGTGATGGCCTGTGGATGGTTTATCGGCAGAATATGTCCTTCAAGTACGATTTCGGCTGAGGCGGGGACGGACAGCTCGTTGCCGATGGACTTGACCAGCTCGGTTCGGGAGCCTCTGAGCAATCCCGCGAACTGGTATTCAGACAGACTGTCAGGTACGGGCGTGACAGCCCCCAGAATGGTGGCGGGATCGGCACTCAGTGCAACGGAAATCGGAAACGGCTGATCCGGATGGGCCAGGGCGTGATCCCGAAAATCCAGGGCTCCCCCACGATGAGACAGCCAGCGCATGATGACCTTGTTGCGTCCTATGATCTGCTGACGGTAAATGCCCAGGTTCTGGCGCTTTGCCTTCGGTCCGCGAGTGATCACCAGTCCCCAAGTGATGAGGGGTGCGATATCACCTGGCCAGCACAGCTGGATAGGTAATCGTGACAGATCGACTTCATCCTTCTCCCAAATCACTTCCTGGCAGGCGGCATGGCGCTGCATTTTTGGCGCCATGTCCCATAGCGCAGACTTGAGCATCGAGACAGTGCCGATGGCTTCGCGAATGCCTTTGGGCGCTTCGGGTTCGCGCAGACTGGCCAGCAGCACACCGGTTTCCCGTAGCGCGTCGACCGACTCCGCGCCCATTCCCCACGCCACACGCTGCGGCGTGCCGAAAAGGTTGGTCAGTACAGGGATGTCCGCGTTTTGCCCCTGATGCACTGGTTTGTCGAACAGCAGGGCAGGACCGCCAGCGCGCAGCACGCGATCACTGATTTCGGTCATTTCCAGACGGGTCTGTACAGGAGTAGAAATGGTCTTGAGATTCCCCCGTTTTTCCAGTTGCTTCAGAAAATCCCGCAGATCCGCATATTTCACGATTAACAGCCTATTGATGATTCAGATCAGTCATTATAGGAGAAAGGCAGACGATGATGCAGGCGTGCGAAAACTGGGGTATAGTAAATTTCCCGAAAACTTACCCCGGTCGAGCTGCAGAGCGACCGATCCTTGCTTACATGACTTTAGCAGCGGCCAATCCCCCGATCTCCCGTTTTTTCAAGTCGGTCTATCGCACCTCGCTTGATATCGTGCATTTGGTTGTTTCGTATCTTGGGATTGCCGTGCTTGTTGCGGTTCTGGCGGCGGCACTGCTGCCCGCCATTCGCGATCAGATTCGGGTGATTCACCAGGCTTCGCTCAATGCACTGATGCCGGACAGCACGGTCATGTCTGACCGCGATCTGCTCACTATCTTCAGTACGCCAAAAGTGCGTACGGGTGCGATTATTGCTACGCAGCCCGTCAAGTCTGCTGAGGAGGAGCATAAGACCGCTTTGGTTCGGGAACAGGACTATACGTCCGAGGGTTTTTTTGCCAATCTGGGTATCTCTAACAATCAGTTCACGGTGCCAGGGCTGAGCAACAGCCAGGCGCTGGCCTTGCGTGAGTATCTGTCGCGCAAGTTCCAGATCGCACGCAACGTGACCGGTGCTCTGATTCGCGTGGTGTATTCGGTTGCGGAAAAACAGGAACTGGACCCGATTCTGGTGCTGGGCGTTATTGCCATTGAGTCACGTTATAACCCGTTCGCGGAAAGCCATGTGGGTGCTCAGGGTTTGATGCAGGTCATGCCCAAAGTTCACGCGGAAAAATTTGACGTTTTCCACGGCGGCGTGCTGTCGGCCCTGAATCCGGTAGCCAATATTCAGGTGGGGGCGAAAATCCTCCACGACTGTATTGCGCGGCGGGGCTCCGTTGATCGTGGTCTGGCCTGCTACGTTGGCGCCATCGGCCCCAGTGATGGCGGCTATGGCGACAAGGTTCAATCTGAACGCCGTCGCATTGCCCTGGAGTCCGGTATTCCGTTAACGCGCAGTCTGGGCAAATATCAGTAGAACAGGCAATTGCGGCAGGGTTTGCGTTTCCAGCCGCGATGCAATACGACCACGGGTTTTACAGAATTTTCTGCAGCCGGGCAACGGCTTCGCGCAGCCTGTCCAGGGCGGTTGCATACGATACGCGAATCATTTTCTGTGCGTAGGCGGGTCCGAAATCCAGGCCCGGTACCACGGCGACGCCTGCTTCATGCAGCAACTTGTGGGCGAACTGATCGCTGCTCATGCCATGCTGGCTGATATCGGCGTAGATATAAAAAGCCCCGTCAGGTTTGACTGGCACGTGGATCCCAAGCTTTTCAAACTCAGGCAGCAGATAGTCGCGGCGCTCCATGAAGGCCAGGCGACGCCGTTCGTAGATGGCCAGTGCCTCTTCGGTAAAACATGAAATCGCTGCATGCTGGGCCAGGGTTGGCGGGCAGATGCACAGACTGGCGGCCAGCTTTTCCACACCACTTACCATATTTTCAGGAACGACCATCCAGCCCAGACGCCAGCCGGTCATGTTGAAGTACTTGGAGAAACTGTTGATCACGACAATATCCTGATCCAGAGCCAGTGCGGATTCCGGCTGTCTGTCATAACACAGGCCCAGATAAATTTCGTCCATGATGACCAGGCCGTTGCGCTCCCGGACCGTGCGAATGATATTGACCAGTTCGTCGCGCTCGATGGAAGTGCCTGTTGGGTTGCTCGGAGACGCGATCAGCACCCCTCTGGTTTTGTCTGTCCAGTTGGCGGCGATCGTCCGGGCAGAGAGCTGGAAACGGTCTTCTGCGGTGCATGGAACCAGCCGTGGTGTGGCACCTGAACACAGAATGAAATTCGAATTGGCCGGATAGGCCGGATCGGGCATGAGAATTTCATCGCCCGGATTGAGCAGGGTCATGCAGGCAAGCGACAGGGCGCCGGAGGCACCTGCAGTCACGATAATACGTCCAGGATCGACCTCTGCTCCCCAGTGGCTCGCGTAATAGTCAGCGATGGCTGTCCGCAGCGGCATAATCCCCAGCGCGGGACTGTATCCGCTCAGACCGGCCTGCGCGGCACGGGCAAGCGTATCGACCACAATCGGAGGTGCGGTGAAATCCGGTTCGCCGATCCCCAGGCTGATGACATCCTCACCCTGTTCACGCAATTGCTGGGCAGCCTTGGTGACTTCTATTGCGTGAAAAGTCAGCGCCTGGTCGATTCGGTGGGCAAAACGGGTCATGATGAAACTGGGCAAGGTAAAATAGAGGATAAAGAATATTCGGGGTGAATGTCTATTGTAACGGGAAACGTCTGACGGGACGTTTTCTCGGGTGCATTGTGTTTACCTGACTGTTTTACCGTTGTCGCCGCAAGGGCTTTACCAATCCATCATGCATGTGAATCGTCGCCGCTTCCTTACCCTCAGTAAACGTCCTCAGGAAGGTCCCTGGCCGGCTTTCTGCCGTCGGGTACAGCGTGCGCTCGAATCGCCGCTGGCCAATGAGCAGGAAATTGACGGGTTTTATTCCGCGAGTATTGTGCTGCAGAATTTGAAGAATCTACCATCGCTGCGGCAGCTGTGTCAGGAATATGATGTCGCGATGGTGCTGGATGGCACGGCCACTGCCGATACCATCATTGGCCGATCAAGCCTGATGATCGAAATGGGCCCTGACCTTGCGGGTACCGAAGCCCTGGGCGAGCACGCCTGCCTGGCCTTGCCCGGCACAACGGTCGCACATATGCAGTCGCAGGGATATATGCAATTCTCGCAGGTTCCTGCCGACCTTACGCTGTCTCAATGGCTCGCCATGCCGCAATGGCACGACTGTCGCCCTGGCTGCACCGCCAGTTCGGGGCTGGAACGCGTGCATGCGCTTTTTTCCGACGGGCAGACTGCCGTGCTGGGCGGCTTCGGCGTGAACGATGAATCTCCCTTGCGGTTGCCCGCCCTGCAGCGGCTGATTCCTGCGCTGTTCGAACAACTGTCCGATGCCGATATCACTCACTGTCTTGCCATGCCACGCTGGCCGCTGGCCTATCGGCTCGATGCGCTCAAACCGCGCCTGGGCGATATCAATCTGGCCCAGCTCTTTCTGGGACATGGTGGCACGCTGATCTGGTGCCAGGAACTGGTCATCCGGCGCATGCCGCAGATCGATATCGTGACGGATATCCCCCTGGACCAGGACGATCTGGACTGGGCTGCCTCCCATCATCATCACATCGAAGGCAGCATCAAAGCCCTGTTTGATCCCGCTGGCCGGTTTCCCTATCCCGACGAACTGCTGCGTACCCACGCCGTCTGAGCTCTGATTCGCCCATTGCTGTCCTGCACGATCCAGCCTCGCGCGATAAAGTAGGGGATAAACCCGTGTCGGAATTAGCGGATGCATTCGGCAATGAATTTTCGTATCATAGCTATCAGACGGGTTTCAATTTGCAACGGCGTGGGATGCTGCTCCGTGATATCTCGCACTACAAACGCTTTCAGGAGCCAGAATGAATCAAAAGCTTCGCAGTCAGTTCCTCAATTACCCGGAAAACGGTTGTCCGGTAGACATTTGCCATATCCTGGCAATCAGCCTTTTCAAAATTGATAGCGGAACCCAGGCAGCCAATGAGCAATGATAGTGCGATCCCCGGCCTTGCCGCTACAGGTGATCTTCAGTCCGCACTGGTTCTGACCGGCGGTGGGGCCCGGGCTGCGTATCAGGTGGGAGCGCTACAGGCCGTCCTTGCCATTCTTGATCCCCATCGGTCACCCCGCTTTCAGAACCCTTTTTCCATCGTATGTGGCTCCTCGGCAGGGGCTATCAATGCCATAGGCTATGCCTGCCGGGCGGCCCACCCTCACAGTGCCCTGAAACGACTCGAAAAAATCTGGCGTGGCCTGCATACCGGGAATGTCTATCGCTCAGATCCTGTCGGCGTGTTCGGCAATGGTATGCGCTGGCTGGGTATGCTCACATTTGGCTGGGCATTGCAGGGTCTGCGCGACAACGCGCCCAAATCACTGCTCGATAATCGCCCGCTGGCGCAGCTATTATGCAACAGTATTGATTTTCCCAATGTGCAGCACAATCTGGACCGCGGGCACCTGAGAGGGTTGGCAATCACGGCATCCAGCTATACCAGCGGTAATCATCTGACGTTCTACCAGTCCGCACATTCCCTTGATGCCTGGAAAGGACGTCGCCGTTATGCTATTGCCGAACCCATTGCCCTGGAGCATCTGATGGCGTCTAGCGCCATTCCCTTCGTATTTCCCGCCGCACGCCTGGCACTGGAGAATAAGTGGGAATGGTGCGGCGACGGCTCCATGCGCCAGCTGGCACCTATCAGCCCTGCCATCCATCTGGGGGCTGATCGTGTTCTTGTCATCAGTACCAGTTCTCACGGTGATGTGACAGAACAGGAGGATTGTTCGCATCAGAGCGATCAGTATCCGACACTCGCCCAGATCGGTGGTCATGCCTTGTCAGACATCTTTATCGATGGTTTATCCATCGATCTGGAGCGAATCAGTCGTATCAATACATTGCTCGATGCCGTTCCCCAAGGCGTAAAGTTAAACACCGGGGTGAAAAAAATAGATGTTTTAACGATAAGTCCCAGTAAATCTATTGACGAAATCGCCTTGAAGCATTTAAATTGCATGCCTAAGTCGGTTCGGGCCTTTTTACGGGTGTTAGGTGTTTCGGCACGACCTGAAAAAGAGTCTGGTGGGTTGCTTGCCTCATTCCTGCTTTTTGAATCAGCCTTTACGGGTGAGCTGATTGAGCTGGCCTTTAACGACGTGATGGCACGTCAGGAAGAAATCAAAGCGTTTTTTTATGGAGAGGTCAATGATTAAAAAAACAGGTACCCCATTGAAGACCATCCTGGAAACGGGTGGCGCCATAAAAGAAAAATCCGTTGGCCTTGACGAACTCAAATCTCATGCCGAACAGGCAGGTCTGGCTTATTTCGAGGCAGACTGTGACAAGGCGCGCAGTTGTTCCGCGGTGCTGCGTGCGATAGCCAAGGCAGTCGATTATCCGGTTTTTTTTGGCAGCAATATGGATGCGCTGCTCGACTGTCTGGGGGAAACGCTGCAGGAGCAGAAAATCGGCATGGTGCTGGCCTTGCGCCGTCTTCATTCTGAAGATGATTCGCTGCTAGAACATATCGAAGCGATTAAGGGCGTGCTTAACGATACGGTTGAATACGGTGACGACAATGGCCGCGTCTTCTCGTACATGGTAGAGCACGCAGGCAAGCACGAGGCGCCGGAACCCGGACGCTCTCCACGGCCTTACGCCGAAAGCGAATAACGCATTGGCGGTGATCCGCCGGTCAACGGTGGATGACTCGCCATAGGCAGATGATTGAGCGGCTCAATTGCCGTGTTTCGCGGCCAACACCGGTCTAACGACAAGGAAACCCCATGCTATCCGATTACATATGGAATTTGCGCGCGAAACTGGGCAGTGAACTGATTCTTGTGCCTTCGGTAGCGGCTGTTATTACAAATGCAGAAGGGCATATCCTGCTGCAGGAAAAAAGCCAGGAAGAAGGATGGAGCCTGCCTGCCGGCGCCATCGAACTGGGCGAGACCCCACAGGAAGCGTTGGCTCGCGAAATTCAGGAAGAAACCGGTCTGGAGTTGGTATCGGCGACGCTCACCGCGGTATTTGGGGGAAAGTCGTTCCGCTATATTTATCCGAATGGGGACGAAGTGGAATACACGGTGATCCTGTTCCATTGTGAAGTCCAGGGCACGCAGGCTGCACGTGACGCTGAAACGCGCAGCCTGCGCTATTTTTCCTGGGACGATATGCCCACGCTTGCGCTACCTTATCCGAAAGAAATTCTGTTTGCCGGTGCTGATCTGGATTTATAGAGCAGACCTGGATTTATAGAGCAGTCGATATACGCAGCAACTGCGTGACTGGGATTTGCTTTAAAACAGAGGATCCTATCGGCCCGTCCCACTCCTAACGCTGCGTTACACCCACCCTAGTGTTGCCACTGCTGCGGCCGTCATTGCAATACCGGCCGTTTCTGTTCGCAGAATCCGTTCGCCGAACGTGACTTTTTCAACGCCTGCGGCCTGCGCCAAGTCGAGTTCTTGCTGCGACCATCCTCCTTCGGGGCCGATCAGCAAACGCATTGCAGGTGCAGTATCTGATTGCGATGGCATTTGTGATGACTGTGACAGCGCCTGCAAAAAAGACGTGCCTCCTTCTGGGTGGCAGAGAAATCCCCTCGGGTTGCCAGGTTGCTGCAGATAGGATCGCAACGACTGCAGGGAATGCACCCGCAAGATGCAGTTGCGGCCTGACTGTTCACTGGCCGATTCGGCAATACGCTGCCAGTGTATATGGCGTTTTTCCAGTCGGTTTCCTGAAAGCTGCACGATGCTGCGTTCGGCACTGACGGGAAAAATGTCACTCACCCCGAGTTCTGCGGCCTTTTCGATAATCCAGTCCATTTTGTCGCCAGCCGGCAGACCCTGTACCAGGCCAATGCTGCCCGGCAGTTCGGTTCGCGTGTACTGTGCGTCGCCAAGTTCAGCCATTGCGCGACCCTGTTCAAAGCGCAATATGCCGGGGAACTGTGCGCCATTTCCATTGAAAAGCACGATGGTGTCGCCCTCGCGTAAGCGCAGGGAGCGGGATGCATGGTGGGCTGCGGCTTCAGGCAAAGCCACGCATGTATTTGCCGACAGCGGAACAGGACAATAGAAACGGGGAAGGTGACTCATGGCTAAATTTTACTTTATTTACTGCGAGCGGCACGCGGAAATCATCGAGTGGTAAAATCGCTGGTTAATCGTAACTAAACCGTGACTTCTACAGGATCCGCATGACCACCACGGCCGCAACATCGAATTCCCATCTTTCCAATGCAATCCGCGCGCTGGCCATGGACGCCGTGCAACAGGCCAATTCGGGACACCCCGGTGCCCCAATGGGAATGGCAGAGATCGCCGAAGCGCTCTGGACCCGCCATCTTCGCCATAACCCGGCAGACCCTGCCTGGCCTGATCGGGACCGTTTTGTGCTGTCCAACGGCCATGGCTCGATGCTCCTGTACTCCCTGCTGCACCTGACCGGTTACGATCTGCCTATTGACGAACTGCGTCAGTTCCGCCAGTTGCATTCCAAAACCCCAGGCCACCCCGAGGTGGGCATCACAGCTGGTGTCGAGACGACAACTGGCCCGCTTGGCCAGGGATTGTCAAACGCGGTCGGCTTTGCCCTGGCAGAGGAACTGCTGGCGGCAGAATTCAATAAACCCGACCACAAAATTGTTGATCATTACACCTACGCATTTGTGGGCGATGGCTGTCTCATGGAGGGCATTTCCCATGAGGTCTGTTCGCTTGCCGGCACGCTGAAACTGTCCAAACTCGTTGTGCTGTACGATGACAATGGCATATCCATTGATGGCAAGGTTGAGTCCTGGTTTGCCGACGATACTGCCAAGCGCTTTGAAGGCTATGGCTGGAACGTCATTCGCGGTGTGAACGGACACGATGTGGTTGCCGTCGATCACGCGATTGCCAAGGCCAAACAGCAGGCACAGCGCGGCTCTTCCGGCCCGACATTGATTATCTGCAAAACCACCATCGGCAAAGGCGCGCCCAATCTGCAAGGTAGCGACAAGGTTCACGGTGCGCCGCTGGGTGCGGCTGAAATTGCCGCCACGCGCGAAGCCATTGGCTGGACTTTACCTCCGTTTGAAATCTCTGACGATGTTTACGCCGGATGGAGTCAGCTGGAGCGAGGCGAGCAGGCGCAGCGCGACTGGAAAAAACAGTTTGCGCTTTATGCCATCGACTACCCCGAGCAGGCGCAGGAGTTTACCCGCCGCATGAGCGGCAAAATGCCTGACGATTTCGCCGAGAAATTCAGTGCTTTTCTCCAGGAAACGGTCAGCAAAGGCGAAACCGTGGCCTCGCGCAAGGCATCCCAATTTGCCATTACGGCGATGGCCGATATGCTGCCCGAGATGCTGGGCGGCTCTGCCGATCTGACAGGTTCCGTATTTACCGACTGGAAAGGCGCCGGTGCTGTTCGCAGCGGCACTGACGGTCATGTGCGTTTCGGCCGTCACATCAATTACGGCGTACGGGAATTCGGCATGGCTGCCATCATGAATGGCGTCGCCCTGCATGGTGGCTATCTGCCTTTTGGCGGCACCTTCCTGACCTTCTCCGATTATTCGCGCAATGCCATTCGCATGGCGGCCCTGATGAAGCAGCGCGTTGTGCATATTTTTACGCACGACTCCATCGGCCTGGGCGAAGACGGACCAACACACCAATCTGTCGAGCATGCAGCAAGCCTGCGTTTGATCCCCAATCTGGATGTCTGGCGCCCCTGCGACACGACCGAAACGGCCATTGCCTGGAAATCTGCTGTTTCCCGGCCGGTCAGTGTCGGCATGAATGTCGGTCAGGGTGGACCCAGCGCCTTGCTGCTGTCTCGCCAGAACCTGCCTTTTGTTGAGCGTGACAACGCGACCATCGAACAAATAGAAAAAGGTGGTTACGTCTTGCGTGACGCGGAAGGCGCTCAAGCCGTTATTATTGCTACCGGTTCCGAAGTGGGGTTGGCGCTCGAGGCACAGGCACTGCTTGCGAAGGAAAATATTCCTGTACGCGTGGTGTCAATGCCCAGCACCTCGGTTTTCGACAGACAGACTGCCGAATGGCGTGACAGCGTCATTCCCCCGACGCTGCCTGCCGTTTCGGTAGAAGCGGGCGTTACTGCCGGCTGGTATAAGTACATTGGGCGCAACGGCGCTGCAGTGGGCCTGGATACCTATGGTGAATCCGCCCCTGCCGGTGTGCTGTTCAAGCATTTCGGGTTTACCGCGGAAAACGTGGCAAATACGGTTAAACAGGTTTTATAAAACAGGAGAGAATGTAATGACCATTCGTGTTGCAATTAACGGCTATGGCCGCATCGGCCGCAATGTACTGCGTGCTCACTATGAAGGCGGTAAAAAGCATGATATCGAAATCGTCGCGATTAATGATCTGGGCGATCCGAAAACCAATGCTCACCTGACTCAGTATGACACTGCACATGGCCGCTTCCCTGGTACTGTTACCGTTGATGGTGAGAACATGGTGGTTAACGGCGACAAAATCCGTGTGCTTGCCAACCGCAATCCAGCCGAACTGCCATGGGGCGAACTGAACGTTGATGTGGTTCTCGAATGTACCGGTTTCTTCACAAGCAAGGAAAAAGCCAGTGCCCACATCAAGGGTGGCGCCAAGAAAGTGGTCATTTCTGCTCCCGGCGGAAAAGACGTTGACGCGACAGTTGTGTTCGGCGTGAATCATCAGACCCTGAAGGCCTCCGATACTGTCATCTCCAATGCATCGTGCACCACCAACTGTCTGGCTCCGCTGGTTCAGCCCCTGCATGAAGCGCTGGGCGTGGAAACCGGGCTAATGACAACGGTGCATGCCTACACCAATGACCAGGTGTTGACTGACGTCTATCACGAAGACCTGCGTCGTGCCCGTTCCGCCACCATGAGCATGATTCCCACCAAGACGGGTGCGGCGGCGGCTGTGGGTCTGGTTCTGCCGGAGCTCAATGGCAAACTGGACGGTTACGCTATCCGCGTTCCTACCATCAACGTCTCCATGGTTGACCTGTCGTTCATCGCCAAGCGCGAAACCACGGTAGAGGAAGTCAACAGCATCCTGAAAAAAGCATCCGAAGGTGCTCTTAAAGGCATTCTGGATTACAACGAGGCGCCTCTGGTGTCCATCGACTTCAATCACAATCCTGCCTCAAGCACCTACGACTCAACACTGACCAAAGTGTCTGGCAAGCTCGTCAAAGTGTCTTCCTGGTACGACAATGAATGGGGTTTCTCCAACCGCATGCTCGATACCACCGTCGCTTTGATGACTGCGAAATAAGCAGTTGGCGTCTGTGAAGGACTAGTCTGACGGCATTGCGCGCTATGGCGGGCAGTGCCGTTTTTCACAATTACACCAAGGAGTGACTTTATGGCGAATGTACAAACGCTTTCTGCGCTGGCAAAAAACGGGCAGCTCAAGGGCAAACGTGTTTTTATCCGTTCCGATCTGAACGTGCCTCTGAGCGATGATGGCAGCATCACCGAAGATACGCGTATCCGCGCCTCCGTACCCGCAATTGAACTGGCACTGGATGCGGGTGCAGCAGTCATGGTGACATCGCATTTGGGTCGTCCCGTCGAAGGGACGCTGGCACCGGAAGATACGCTGGCCCCTGTGGCCAAACGATTGAGTGAGCTGCTGGGTAAGCCTGTGCAGCTGGAGCAGGACTGGGTTAATGGCGTTGATGTCCAGCCTGGCCAGGTTGTGCTGCTGGAAAATTGCCGAGTAAACATAGGCGAAAAGAAAAACGATGAAGCGCTGGCCCGAAAGATGGCTGCACTTTGCGATGTATATGCCAATGATGCATTCGGCACTGCGCATCGTGCCGAAGCGACGACACACGGCATTGCAAAATTCGCGCCTGTCGCCTGCGCCGGCCCCTTACTGGAAGCCGAGCTGGAGGCGCTGGGCAAGGCACTGGAGAATCCCAAGCGGCCATTGGTCGCGATTGTTGGCGGATCCAAGGTATCCACGAAACTGTCCATTCTGCAGTCGCTGGCCGACAAAGTTGATCAGCTGGTCGTCGGGGGTGGCATTGCCAATACCTTTATGCTGGCCAGCGGTAAAAATATCGGTAAATCCCTGGCCGAGCCTGATCAGATCGATCAGGCCAAGGCAGTGATCGACATGATGGCAAAGCGCGGCGCCAGGGTTCCCATTCCCAGCGATGTGGTTTGCGGCAAGGAGTTTTCCGCCCAGGCTAAAGGCGAAGCAAAATCTGCCGATTCGGTTCAGGACGATGACATGATTTTTGACATAGGCCAGAATACGGCGGCAGAACTGGCCGATATTCTGAAAAACGCCGGCACCATCGTCTGGAATGGTCCCGTTGGTGTTTTCGAATTTGACGCCTTTGCCAACGGTACGCGCAAGGTTGCTGAAGCGATTGCCGAGTCCGATGGCTTCTCTATTGCCGGTGGCGGCGACACCCTGGCAGCCATTTCCAAATTCAATATTACGGACAAGGTGGGTTATATCTCCACCGGTGGCGGCGCGTTCCTGGAATTTCTGGAAGGCAAAATCCTGCCCGCCGTGGAAATCCTGGAGCAGCGCAACAAAGGTTAATGTCCGACAGCGGCACGGCCCCGCGGTTGCCGGGTCTTTTTGCTTCCGGCTTTCTGAATAGTGATAGCAAGTTGGCAGATATTGCAATGGCAAGGGTAAGCGTGCTGTACACGAACCACCGCATGATGCGGTGGTTTTTTTCTGCACGGCCGCTACAGGCAAGTACTGCGCTGGTTTTATTCTCAGGACATGACACATTCCGACGATTTTGTGCATGCACCGGATCAGACTCACTTCTGTTATGATCACAAATAGCCAGTGGCCAAGGATGGGGCCCTGATTACCTTTGTGAAGGCAGTCATCATGATAAGAAGAATCGTCGGCGGAGCCACGCTGGTTCTGTCAGGGGTTATTTTCACAGCAGGCGCAGCCGAGATTGCCTCGGTTTCTCCAACAGGTACGCAGAGCAAGGTATCGACTGTCGATATCGTGTTCAGCAGCAATGTCATCCCCTTGGGGCGTAACGATCTGCCGCCCCCGGCCTCTGTCAGTTGCAGTGACACGTCAACGGTGGGGCATGGAAAATGGTCAGATGGTGCGCACTGGTCCTATGAGTTTGAAGGCATCCTGCCCGCGGGCGTGCAATGCACGATTACGCCGGATGCGTCTTTTCGTGACATCGCCGGCAACCCGGTCAAGGGAAAAAAACAATACCGGTTTGATACGGGTAAGCTGGCGGTGTCCTCAGTCAGTCCATCAAGTGGCAGCAGTGAGGATCAGGCGTTTCTGGTCAGATTCAATCTGCCAGTCAACCAGGACGGGTTGCAGAATCACGCGACCTGCGTAGTCGAAGGGCTCGGCGAACAGATTCCGGTAAAGATCCTTTCTGAAGAGGACAAACAGACAATCCTCAAGGAGGCCCGTTCCTATCTTGTGGATAAGGCTGACAATATCGCTTTTTTGCAGTGCGCTCGGCGCCTGCCATCGGGTGCGGAAGGGCGTCTTGTGATTTCCGAGGCGGCCACCAGCGCGGGGGGCGTGCCCATGAGCAAGCCTTATGAACATGAATTCAAAGTGCGCAAGGCTTTTTCTGCCGGATACTCATGTTCGCGGGAAAACCAGAACGCCAATTGTTCACCTGCAAGACCTGTCTATTTCACACTGAGCGAATCGGTGAACACCGAGGACGCGCGAGCCATTACCCTTAAGGGTTCGAATGGCCAATCGTATCCCTCCGAAATTCAGGAAAATGACAGCACCGTCAGCAGTGTCAAGTTTCCCGGCCCGTTCGCCGAGAACGAAACGCTGACGCTGACTATTCCCGCGGATCTGAAGGACGACTCGGGACGGCCACTGAGCAATGCGGCACAGTTCCCCATGAAAGTTCGCATGGCGACTTATTCACCCATGCTCAAGTTTGCATCCTCTACGTTTGGCATTGTCGAGCGCAAGGCCGATGACGTACAGGGCAACGCCCCGTGGCGGGTGCCGGTGACTGTCAGGTATATTGAAAATCAGCTTGCGATCAAAGACCAGGCATTGTCGCCCGGGACAATCAGTGATTATGTGCCGCAGGAAGACGCAGATGTATTGCGCGCGTTTGCCAGGGTACGCAGGCTGAATGAAACGTCATTGACGGCACGCAATATCCGTGCAGTCATGAACGATCAGCCCGATAACTATTCGGAAAAAAAACCGGTGTATATCGACACGCGTTCGGTATCCATGCTGTCCGAAAACCCGGACGCCAAAACGATAGCCTTGCCTGCCGTCAAACCTGATCAGGCACGGCGCGATTATGAAGTACTGGGAGTGCCACTGGACAAACCTGGCTTTCATGTACTGGAGGCCAAATCAGCCAGCCTGGGGCAGGCATTGCTTGCCAAAAAAAATCCCATGTATGTGCGCACCTCAGTGCTGGTAACCAATATGGCTGTGCATATCAAGAAAGGTCGCGACGATCTGCTTGTGTGGGTGACGACGCTGGATGACGCCCGGCCAGTACCCAACGCGCAGGTCAGGGTACTCGATTGCGCCGGCACGTTGCTAGTCTCGGGGCAGACCGGTACGAATGGGATCTGGCATCATCGCCAGGCTGTCAAGGGCAAGGATTACTGCAACAACACGGAGCTGTCGGGCCTTTTCGTATCGGCCAGCATTACACCAGATCACCCTATGGCTGAAGGGACAGGCGATTACTCGTTTGCGTTTACTTCCTGGGACAATGGTATTGAGTCATGGCGCTTCAATGTGCCGACCGACACGTCAGCGCAATCCACGGTGCGTGCACATACCATTTTTGATCGGACCCTGTTCCGGGCCGGCGAAACGGTATCCATGAAGCATCTGCTCAGAACCCTGACGCGCGACGGGTTCGGACTGCCTGCACGGAACACACTACCTGACGAGATAAGCATTGAATTGGTGGGAGGAGAGGACAAGTACAACTTCCCACTACAGTGGCAGGACACGGCCGGGGGCGGTGTGTTCGCCACCTCTGACTGGAAAATTCCCGAGGATATTAAACGGGGACAATATCGCGTTGTGCTGGATCCGGATGGGCAGTCCTATGAAACGGGCGAGTTCCGTGTTGAAGACTTCAAGCTGCCGTTACTGTCTGGGCAGATTTCCGTCAGAGATGCCACCGGCGGTAATGGGCCACTGGTGGCGCCGCGGAGCGTGGCACTGGATATGCAGCTGGCCTATCTGTCCGGCGGCGCCGCGGGCAAACTGCCGGTGGAAATTTCGGCTCTGTCTCGCGATAGAGTGGTGTCCTTTCGGGATTATGACGATTATTCGTTTAGGCCCCCGGAGTCGGCTAATGGAGAGGCAACGCAAATATCAGACGATGAGTCAGGGGGTAGCGCCGAAAGCGACGGTGATACCAGCCGGATCATTGTGAACCGGCAGAAGATGACGCTGGACAATCAGGGGCGGGGAGCACTGACACTGGATACCTTCCCGGTTTCAGACAAGCCGCGTAATGTCACGTTCGAAGGCAGCTTCCAGGACCCTAACGGCCAGGTTCAGACCATCAGCCGTACGGTTCCCGTCTGGCCTGCCGCATATGTGGCAGGCATTCGTACCGGTTATCTGATGCAGCAGGAAAAGGCCGCGGGTCTGGCTGTGGTCGTGCTCGATACACAGGGCAGACCGGTAGCCGGTGCGCCCGTTAGCGTACGTGCCGTCAGCTATAGCTATCAGACAGTGCGCAAGCGCCTGGTAGGCGGCTTCTACAGTTACGACACCACTCAGCTAACTAAAGATCTGGGCAGTGTTTGCAACGGCACCAGTGGTGAGGATGGCAAATTTACATGTGACATCAGTCTGAAAGAGCAGGGCAGTGTCAGCCTGGTGGCCGAGGTCACCGATAAAGAGGGGCGTCACGCGAGGGCTGAGTCGACTGTCTATGTGGTGGGCTCTGGCGAGTTCTGGTTTTCAGGTGAGAACAATGATCGTATTGATATCATCCCGGATAAAAAAGAATATCAGCCAGGTGATATCGCCCAGTTTCAGGTACGCATGCCTTTCCGTCATGCCAACGCGCTGGTCGCCATTGAACGCGAAGGCGTTCTGGAGACGCGACAAGTCACGTTATCAGGCACCAATCCGACTTTCGATATTGAGATCCGGCCCGAGTGGGGTCCCAATGTCTACGTGTCGGTGCTCGCACTGCGTGGCCGGGTCCGGGATTCCGCGCAGAATCCCGATCTGACCTGGGGCGAGCCGGCTGCGTCTGCACCTACGGCCCTGATTGATCTGGCCAAGCCGGCCTATCGGTACGGGCTGGCAGCCATTCGCGTACGCAGCGATAACAATTCGCTCAACGTGAGCGTGAGTACGGACAATACGCGTTATCACATTCGTGATCAGGCGACCGCCACCATTCGTGCCACCCTGCCGGATGGCCGTCCCGCGGCCAATGCCAGCGTGGCGCTGGCGGTGGTGGATGAGGCACTGCTGGAACTGGCCCCCAATCGCAGCTGGGATATTGTCAAAGCCATGATGGGCGAACGTGCGTATGGCGTGGAAACCGCCACGGCTCAGATGGAAATCGTGGGAAGGCGTCATTATGGCCGCAAGGCGCTGCCTCCCGGGGGCGGGGGCGGCAATGGTGGCGCGCCGACCCGCGAACTGCTCGATAGCTTGGTATTCTGGAAACCCGACATTGTGCTCGATGAACGGGGCGAGGCGCGAATACCGGTCAGTCTGAACGATGCCATCTCCGGCTTTCGTCTGGCCGCAGTGGCAGAACTGGGCGCAGACCGGTTTGGTCAGGCTGACGCCCATATTGTTACCGCGCAGGATTTGCAGGTCATTTCCGGCTTGCCGCTAGTGGCGCGCAGCGACGACCATTACACTGTCGCCGTGACGCTGCGAAATGCCACGGACCGATCGATGACGGTCGAAACGGGTGCGCAGCTGCGCAGCCCTTCTCTGGCACCATTTTCCCTGGACAGGCAGACGGTGACGCTTGATGCCCAGTCCTCTCGCCGGGTGACGTGGGATCTGGACATGCGCAAGCTGTCTCTCGGTCCCTTGTCCCAGACCCTGACATGGCGGTTCGATGCGCAGGAGCACGCTGCGCAGGCAGGCGCAGACCAGGCAGAGGAAGCGCCGGCTGCAGATAGCGTCGAAGTCTCGCAACTGACAATTCCCACTGTACCAGTGACGATGCGTCAGGCAACGCTGCAATCCGTGCTCGCGAAAGAGCCGATTCAGAATCTGCCGGTGCAACCCCCGGCGGGGGCGGTCAGCGGACCGGATGGTCAGCCTTTGGGTGGGGTACAGGTGCAACTGTCGCCTTCCCTGGCAAAAGGGCTGGAGCCGGTGCGCCGCTGGTTCAGCGAGTATTCGTTTACCTGCCTGGAACAGCTGTCTTCTATTGCCATTGGTATCGACAATCCGCAGCGCTGGTCTGCACTGATGAGCCGCCTGCCTCTGTACATGGATGAACACGGACTGCTCGCTTACTTCCCGGGCTTGCGAGGTGATGAAGTGCTCACGGCTCATCTGCTGGCTGTCTCCCACGAAGCCAGCCGCGGCGACCAGCCTTATGCTATTCCCCAAGCCTATCGGGAAAAGATGCTTGAAGGACTGATGGCCTATGTGACCGGCAAAATCCGTTCCTCTGCATGGCAGCCGGTACAGCATAACGTGGACCGCAAGCTGATGGTACTTGAAGCATTGTCCCGGGCGGGCATGGTAACGCCACGCCTGCTATCCACGATCGACTTTGATCGGCAGGACATGAGTACAGCTGCGCTGGTGGATTGGCTGGGCATTGTATCGCGTGTCAAGTCGCTGCCGGATCAGGCCAAAACCATGGCATCGTTGCGTTCGGCGCTGTTGTCGCGCATGAGCCGGCAGGGTACCAGCCTGGTTCTGGCGGATGACGACAGCTATCCCTGGTGGCTGATGAGCAGCCGGGCCATGGTCACTGCCAAGCTGCTGACCATTGTCATGGACAGCAAGTCCTGGGAAAAAGATATTCCTGTTCTGGTGACGGGATTGCTTGGCCAGCAACAGCGCGGCACCTGGGGGACAACAACCGCCAATCTGTGGGGCACGCTGGCGATCCGGTCTTTCAGTGCCCGGTTTGAAAAAACACCGGTCAAGGGGACCTTGTCGATGACACTGAAAGCTGCGGCGGGCGCAGAGGCTGCCGACCAGCAATGGGAAGGGATGTTGCCGACACAGAAAATCCTCGCGCCCTGGACGGGCAGCGACGTCCGACAGCTTTCATTGTCCTTGCAGGGTAGTGGGCGCGTGTGGGCATCTATCGGTGCGATGGCAGCGCTGCCGGTCACCAAGCCCGTGTATGCCGGCTACACCATCAGTCGACAGATTGAGCCCGTCTCGCAAGCCACAGACGGCAAATGGTCGGTGGGCGATATCTACCGCGTGAAGCTTGAAGTCCAGGCAAAAGCGGCCATGAATTGGGTGGTGGTAAGCGATCCGGTTCCTGCCGGAGCGACCATTCTGGGTGGCGGACTGGGTCGCGATTCGCCCGTAGCCGTGGAAGGTGAAAAACGCAATGAGCAGGGCAGGTCACCCAGCTTTATCGAGAGAAAGAGTGAACTGTATCGTGCTTATTATGACTGGTTGCCTGCCGGTAAAACGATGCTGGAATATACCGTGAGGCTGAATACGCCGGGTAGTTACAGCCTGCCTGCGACTCGCGTTGAAGCCATGTATGCGCCGCAGGTATATGGGGAGTCGCCCAATAACGATACGTTCAATATCACGGAGCAGCAAGGCGCAACAACCGGATCGGGCACGCCGGCAGATTCAGGTGCATCGTCCGCTGCAATGGCAGGTGAGCGTGGCAGCGCAGCGCCATGATCAGCCATAGCGGTACAAAGGCGCCACGCAGACGAGGCCGCTACGCAGCATGGGCTAGCGGGTGTCTGCTGCTCGTCCTGGTGGGCGTGGCAGCGCTTGCGCTCTGGATATCCCGCCTGCCCGTTCCTGATTATGAGCAGGTGCGCAAGGACTATCGTACGTCCTATATTACGCTGCTTGATCGGGACGGCGCCGTACTGGAAAGGGTGCGGAGGGATTTTAATGACAGACGTGATAACTGGACTTCTTTGTCGCAAATTTCTCTTGCCCTGGTTCGCGCCGTGCTGCTGTCAGAGGATCGTCGTTTCTACCGTCATGCCGGCGTAGACGTACTTGCGATTGGTGGCGCATTGCGTGATCGTCTGACCCATCACAGTATCCGGGGTAGTTCCACGCTGACCATGCAACTGGCAGGAATGTTGCAGCAGGATGAGGCGAGACACCCGCGGCGTTCGCCACTGCAGAAATTGCGGCAAATGGCGCAGGCGCTGGCAATGGAACAGCGCTGGAATAAGTCACAAATTCTGGAGACCTATTTGAATCTGGTGCCGTGGCGGGGTGAGTTGTCTGGTATTACGGCGGCTGCCCGCAGTCTTTTCGGTAAATATCCGTCGGGGCTGGACAGCCGTGAATCTGCCATCCTGGCTTCCATGCTGCGTGCACCGAATGCCTCTGCCGAGCTCGTTTCCCGGCGCGCCTGCCGCCTGCTCACAGAGCAGTCGCTGCCGCAATATTGCGATCATCTTCAAGGCTTTGTCGCCTATCAGCTGACTCATGCTACGACGGCATTGCAGGATGATCCGTTTGTTGCCTCACACTATGCCCGACGCCGGCTGTCGCAGGGCACGCCCGACAGTGATCAGCTTCGTACCAGCATTGATGGCCACCTGCAGCGTACGGTACAGACAATCATCAATCGTGTGGTTCACCAAATCAGGCACAGCCATGCGAATGACGCTGCGGCAGTCGTGCTGGATAACCGTAGCGGCAGAGTCCTTGCCTATGTGGGTTCATCCGGAACACTGGCGACGGCACGGTATGTGGACAACGCCAATGCATTACGGCAGGCAGGGTCCACACTCAAGCCGTTTCTGTACGCGCAGGCGCTGGAACAGCGCCGGATCACGGCGGCCTCCTTGCTGGATGACAGCGCAGTAAACCTGGCTACCGGCAATGGACTCTACGTTCCGCAAAATTACGACAAACAGTTTGGTGGCTGGGTCAGCGCCCGCACGGCGCTGGCGTCTTCGTTGAATATTCCCGCGGTCAGGCTACTGGTGATGGTCACGCCTGACGCTTTTCATCAGCGCCTGCGCAAACTGGGATTGCCCCTGTCGGAATCGGGGGACTACTACGGTTACAGTCTGGCACTGGGAAGTGCAGATGTCACGTTGCTGTCACTGACCAACGCCTATCGGGCGCTGGCCAATCGCGGCATGTATAGCGAAGTGGATTGGGGCTCTGGTACCTCGCCCGCCGGCACGAGAATCATGAAGGAAGCCTCGGCCTGGCTGGTCGGAGACATTCTGTCGGATCGACAGGCGCGGGCCCGTACCTTCGGGCTGGACAGTGCGCTGTCTACGCCGTTCTGGACGGCAGTGAAGACCGGTACCAGCAAGGACATGCGCGACAACTGGACCGTGGGCTGGTCCGAACGCTATACGGTAGGTGTCTGGGTCGGCAACAGCACCGGCGCCAGCATGCGTGAGGTCAGTGGCGTCACGGGGGCAGGGCCGGTATGGCACGACATCATGAGTTACCTGCACCGTGAGCAGGGCAGTCAGCAACCGCCAATGCCGGCACAATTGAAGCCGCTCGCAATTACATTTGAAAAAAATCTGGAAGCATCACGGACTGAATATTTCCTTGCGGGAACAGAGATGTCGCGCATCGCGCTGGCCACTTCTGCGCCGGCGGCTTCAACGGCAAGAATGGCAATTCGAACACCGACAGACGGTACCATTATTGCGCTGGATCCGGATATTCCGCAGGTGAATCAGCGCCTGCAGCTGGTGGCGGGTACCCCGGCCGGGGGTATTCACACGAACGTGCGCTGGTATGTGGATGGCCGGTTTCTGGGAGACGCCAATCCCTTTGCGTGGTACCCGGCTCCGGGTAGTCATCTGATCGAGGCGCGGGACAGCACCGGACAGACACAGGATCGAGTGCGTGTCAGCGTACGCGGCGCGCAGCTTCGGCCACGGCTGGGACAGCAACCCTGATTTATTACAGATCCTGTTGCGATGCTGCTGCGTCGCGTGGATCAGACACAGGCCCGCGAATCTATTGCATAATTGAACTAATCTTCCAATCAGGCGCTTCTCATGGAAAGTACAACAGATAAATCACAACTGAAAGTTGGGGTGGGGCAGTTTGCCGCTGTCAACGAGATTGAACCCAATAAGGCAAATATCCGCAAGCTGGTTGCACAGGCGGCAGCGCAGCAGGTAGAACTGCTGGTCCTGCCCGAGGCTTCCATGTGTTCTTTCGGATCGCCCTTACCCGAGTTGCGTGACACCGCCGGCAATAATTCATCGGCCTTCATCCATTTCATGCAGGAGCTGGCGCGCGAGAATAATATGCATATTGTGGTTGGCGTGCTCAGCCTGGCAGATGTACCGGGCGACGAACGTGTGACTAACCAGCTTCTGGTGCTCGACAACTCAGGAAACGAGGTTGTTCGCTACACCAAGATGCATGTTTACGATGCCTTCAAATTCAAGGAATCAGACAAAGTCCGGCCAGGCGGTTTCGGTGATACGAACAGTGAACTGGGACTATTTGATATCAAGGGATTTCGCATTGGATTGATTAACTGCTACGACCTTCGTTTTCCGGAACTGGCGCGGGCGCTGATTGATCAGGGTGCCGATGTACTATCGGTCAGCGCGGCGTGGCTAGCCGGACCACTGAAGGAGAATCACTGGGAGATTTTGCTGCGTGCCCGGGCGATAGAAAATACCAGCTATGTACTGGCCTCTGGCCAGACTGCACCGCGCAATTGCGGTCTGAGCATGGTCGTGGACCCGCTGGGAATGATATTGGCCACCGCCACGGACAATCCGGGACTGGCAGTGCATACACTGTCATCAACACGCATTGCAGAAGTGCGCGAGCTGCTGCCATGCCTGCAAAATCGCCGTTATCAGGTGTCAGGTTCGAAATGAATACAACTGCAATAAAACGATCTCATCCCGACGAACTCATTGTTGGCCTGGTATCCGTATCGGACAGGGCCAGTTCAGGGGCTTACGAAGACAAAGGCATCCCGTCCCTCGAAACCTGGCTGGCACGGGCATTGCAATCGCCATTTCGCACCTGCAGCCGGTTGATTGCCGATGAACAACAGACTATCTCCGACACATTGATCGAGCTTGTGGATCAGGCTGGTTGCGATCTGGTATTGACAACAGGTGGCACGGGCCCCGCGCGGCGTGATGTGACACCTGAGGCTACCCTGGCGGTGGCTTCCCGGGAGATGCCCGGTTTCGGAGAGCAAATGCGCCAGATCAGTCTGGCCTTTGTGCCCACTGCCATTTTGTCCCGGCAGATCGCCGTCATCCGCGAGACCCGGGATCACGCGGCGCTGATCATCAATCTTCCCGGACAGCCCAAAGCCATACAGGAAACGCTGGAAGGCCTGCGCGACGAGCAGGGCGCAGTAAAGGTACCCGGTATTTTCGCGGCGGTGCCGTATTGCATTGATCTTATCGGTGGCCCCTATGTTGAAACCCGCGATGACACTGTCAGGGCATTTCGGCCGAAATCGGCCCGCCGGGAGCCCAAAGCCGGCTAACCACGTTGTCACAATTGGTAAATTTGGTAAAAAGCTGGCTTGCTGCGCCTTATATGTGGTTTCCCACTTAAAATAGGGCTATTCAGAAAATTTTCAATTTCAGGAGATCGTTACATGGCACTCGTTTCTATGCGCCAATTACTGGATCATGCCGCAGAAAACGGCTATGGCATTCCCGCCTTCAACGTGAATAACCTGGAGCAGGTTCAGGCCATCATGGAAGCGGCCAAGGAAACCAACAGTCCCGTCATCATGCAGGCATCTGCAGGTGCGCGTAAATACGCGGGCGAAGGCTTTCTCAAATACCTGATTCAGGCTGCAGTGGAAAGCTACCCGGAAATTCCGGTTGTTATGCACCAGGATCACGGTCAGTCGCCTGAAGTCTGCCAGGGCGCCATCAATCTGGGTTTCTCAAGTGTGATGATGGATGGATCTCTCAAGGCTGATGGCAAAACCATTGCAGAATATGAATACAACGTTGATGTCACCAAGCAGGTCGTAGACCTCGCCCATAAAGTTGGTGTTACGGTAGAAGGGGAACTGGGTTGTCTGGGCTCTCTTGAAACCATGAAAGGCGACAAGGAAGATGGTCACGGTGCGGAAGGGACCATGACCATGGAGCAGTTGCTCACCGATCCGGAGCAGGCCGCCGATTTCGTGCGCCGTACGCAGCTTGATGCGCTGGCGATTGCCATCGGTACCAGCCACGGCGCCTACAAGTTCACCCGCAAGCCTACCGGCGATATCCTTTCCATTAGTCGCATCAAGGAAATTCACGCCCGTCTGCCCAATACTCATTTGGTCATGCACGGCAGTTCCAGCGTTCCCCAGGAGCTGCTGGCTGAAATCCGCGAATTCGGCGGTGACATGAAAGAAACCTATGGTGTTCCTGTTGAGGAAATTCAGGAAGCCATCAAATTCGGCGTTCGCAAAGTGAACATCGATACCGATATCCGTCTGGCCATGACCGGTGCCATTCGTCGATTCCTGGCTGAGAATCCAGGCAAATTCGATCCGCGCGAATACAACAAACCTGCCCGCGAAGCTGCCAAGAAAATCTGTGTGGCACGCTACCAGGAGTTTGGTACAGCAGGCAATGCCAGCAAGATCAAGCCTATCGCGCTGACCGAGATGGCTGCGGCTTATGCAGCAGGCAAGCTGGCCCAGCAAGTCAAATAAGGCGATACGTGTAAGGCTACAAGTGCCGCCTCTCGGGGTGGCCTGTCTGTGAACCCCGCTGCGACGATGCGTCGTAGCGGGGTTTTTTACGTGCATGCGGCCTATAAGGCGGTAAAATGGCAGATTATTTCCATTTCTGTCCCGTTGCACTGTACCGTCGGCATTGCGCAATGCCTGCGCGTCAGTTGTAATACTTTCCCTGCAAAGGATTCCCAGTGACATCTGCGCTTCTTCAATCCGATATTCCGTCTCTGCCGCTGCTGGCGCGTGGCAAAGTCCGTGACATGTACGCCGTTGGCGACGACAAACTGCTGATTGTCGCTACAGACCGTATTTCCGCATTCGATGTGATTCTGGATGATCCCATTCCCGGCAAGGGGCAGGTTCTGACGGAACTGACCGAATTCTGGCTGAAGAAGCTCGGTCATCTTGTTCCTACTCATGTTACCGGCATTGCACCCGAAACGGTGGTCAAACCTTCCGAAGCCGATCAGGTACGGGGAAGGGCCATGGTGGTCAAGCGACTCAAACCTGTGCTGGTTGAGGCGGTCGCACGTGGCTATCTGATCGGTTCAGGATGGAACGATTATCAGAAAACGGGCGCGATTTGCGGCGTAAAACTGCCAGCCGGCCTGGTTCAGGCGCAGAAACTGTCCGAGCCCATTTTCACACCGGCTGCCAAGGCAGAAATGGGATCGCATGACGAAAACGTGTCCTTCGACCACGTGGTGGCCGAGGTCGGGCAGGAAGTGGCTGAGCAGATCCGCGACATCACGCTGAAGCTGTACACGGAGGCCGCCGATTATGCGGCCGAAAAAGGCATTCTGATTGCCGATACCAAATTTGAATTCGGGCTGGATCAGAAAGGGCAATTGCATCTGATGGACGAAGTACTCACGCCAGACTCTTCCCGCTTCTGGCCTGCAGACGCCTACCGCACCGGGACCAGTCCTGCCTCCTTTGACAAACAGTTCGTGCGTGACTGGCTGGAAACCCAGGACTGGGACAAGACGGCGCCTGCGCCCCGACTGCCTCAGGATGTGCTGCAGAAAACTGCTGACAAATATCGTGAGGCGGCAACCCGCCTGATCGGATGAGCGGGGCGTTATGAGCGAAACAGGCAAACAGAGCAGTGCCCCACAAGAGGGTCTGGCGCCGTCTAGCGGACATGAGCAGCAAGCGGTTGTGGGTGTCATCATGGGCTCCTCAAGTGATTGGGAAGTCATGAAAAACGCAACGCAGATGCTTGAACAATTCGGCGTTCCCTATCAGGCGCAGGTCATTTCGGCACATCGTATGCCACAGGATATGGCTGAGTACGGGGCCGCCGCGTATGATCGCGGTCTACGCGCCATTATCGCTGGTGCCGGTGGCGCTGCGCATCTGCCTGGCATGATGGCGGCGCTCACCGAGGTACCGGTATTTGGTGTCCCCGTTCCGTCCCGCTATCTGCGGGGCGAGGATTCTCTGCTGTCCATTGTGCAGATGCCCAAAGGCATTCCGGTTGCCACCTTTGCTATTGGCGAAGCGGGTGCCGCCAATGCCGCCCTGCACGTGATTGCCATGCTGGCCATGAATGACGCTGTCCTGCGCGCGAAATTGCGCAGTTTCCGTGAAAAACAGACCGAGAGCGCCAGGGCCATGACCCTGCCGCCCGCACCCCGCAACTGAAAAAGACGTGACATCAATGCAAACACCAATCGCACTTTCTGATCGCATTTATCCTGGCGAATGGCTGGGTATGCTGGGCGGCGGCCAATTGGGCCGCATGTTCTGTCATGAAGCCCAGAAGCTCGGGTATAAGGTCGTGGTTTTGGATCCTTCGGGTAACAGTCCTGCAGGGATGGTTGCTGAGCGGCATATATCTGCTGCTTACGACGATATTGTGGCCCTGAAGGAATTGGCGACCATTACGCCCGCAGTGACGACGGAATTTGAAAATGTGCCGGCCAGCAGCCTGAAGCAGCTTGCTGCCACCTGCCGCGTCACCCCGGGTGCTGCGGCCGTGGCGGTTGTGCAGGACAGGATTGCCGAAAAGGCGTTCATCAATGCCCAGGACATCCCGGTTGCGCCGTATTGCGAGGTTCGCAGCAATGACGATCTCGAACAGGCGCCCGACTCCCTGTTTCCGGGCATCCTGAAAGTGGCTCGCCTGGGTTATGACGGCAAGGGACAGCAACGCGTTTCATCCCGTGCCGACGCCATCGAGGCATTTCGCACGTTCGGCGAACCCCCCTGTGTTCTGGAAGCCATGTTGCCGCTTGATCATGAAATTTCAGTTGTCATGGCGCGCGCCATGACGGGTCAAACCGCCATTTTCCCTATCGGTATCAATACCCATGAGAACGGCATTCTTGCCAGCACCGTGGTCGCACCAGGATTGGTCAATGACGCGCTGGCAAAGCAGGCCAGGGAGGCGGCGCTGCGTATTGCAGATGGCCTGAATTATCAGGGCGTTCTTTGCGTCGAATTCTTTGTGCTCACAGATGGTCGACTGATTGCAAATGAAATCGCGCCGCGGCCGCATAACAGTGGTCACTACACGATGGATGCCTGCGTTACCAGTCAATTCGAACAGCAGGTACGCGTCATGACAGGCATGCCCCTGGGGTCAACCGAGCTTCTCACGCCAGTGGTCATGCTCAATATTCTGGGTGATTGCTGGTTTAACGGCAATACATCACATGCACGCGAACCGCAATGGGACGAGATCCTTGCCATCCCGGGCGTGTCCCTGCATCTGTACGGTAAAGACGAACCGCGTCCCGGCCGCAAGGTCGGACATATTAATGTCGTGGCGCCTGCTATTGAACAGGCCAAAGAGCGGGCGCGGGACGTGATCCGCAAGCTGGGTATCCGTACCATTCTTGCCTGACCATGATTCTTGCTGATTACCATTGTGTTGCGACAGGTCGCAATTGCGAATGCAGATCCCTCCTTTTATCACTATGTCTGGCAGACTGCTTTGATGACTGATATGACCTCCGCAATCGCGCATGCCGCTCGTGTTCTGGATGAGGGGGGCCTTGTCGCGTTGCCTACCGAAACGGTTTATGGCCTGGGTGCTGATGCGGAAAGTGCGCGGGCGGTAGCAAAAATCTATCATGCCAAGCAGCGACCGGCCAATCATCCGCTTATTGTTCATGTAGCGCCCGAAGCTGACCTGGCGTATTGGGCTCGCGACATCCCGCAGGAGGCAGAAAAACTGATTCGCGCCTTCTGGCCAGGCCCGCTTACCCTCATACTGCCGAAGAATCCCGCCATTACCGATGCGGTTACCGGCGGGCAGGACAGTATTGGCCTGCGTTGCCCGTCTCATCCCGTCGCCATGGCGCTTATTCGCGCCTTTGCTGCGCTGCGACCTTCGCGGCAGGCTGGTATTGCGGCGCCTTCGGCGAACCGTTTCGGGCATGTATCCCCCACGCGGGCACAGCATGTGGTGGAGGAATTTCCCCAGGAATGCGCCAGCGGTATGCCAGTACTGGATGGGGGTGATACGGAAATCGGGATTGAGTCCACGATTGTGGATGTGTCCCGGATCGCTCAGGGTGTACCGGTGGTTCTGCTGCGCCCTGGCCATATTTCCGCTGCACAACTGGAACAAGTACTGGGCTACGCTCCGGCAAGGCCAGATGCCGCAGTACCTCGGGCGTCGGGCACACTAAAGGCGCATTATGCGCCCAACACACGACTCAGTCTGTTTGACGGAGAGCAGGTGCAACGCCTGCTGCCTGAGCGTCCCGCAAATGAACGTTGGGCAGTGTATGCCTTTTGTCCAGCTCCTTCGGGACTGCCGCAACAGGTGCAGTGGCATCAGGTGGCGGAGGATCCTGTTCGTTACGCCCACGACCTGTATGCCCTGCTGCGAGAAGCAGATCAGCAGGACTTTGACCATTTGCTGATTCAGCGCCTGCCGGGGGATGCCGCCTGGGATGCTGTCAGTGACCGTCTGCAACGCGCCGCCGCAGCCTTCGAATAACGTTCTGGCGCATTTTTCCTGAGGGGTTGACCCTGTACCGATTGTTTCGGTTCGGTCTCCGGATGTCTGTGCTCAGGTTTATTGCGGAAAAGGTAAAGCTGCTTTGCCAGTTCGCATAAACCGGATTATCATGACTATATTGGAATCTCCGGAACACAATATGTTAGAAATCAAGTATCTTCAGGAAATGGTCGATGTTCGCAGGGATATTCATGCCCATCCCGAGCTGGCCTATGAAGAAAACCGAACCGCTCAGGTTATTTCCGGCAAATTGAAGGAATGGGGTATTCCCCATGAGACGGGCATCGGCAAAACCGGCATTGTTGCCACTATCACGGCGGGCGATTCGGGCAAATCCATTGGCCTGCGCGCCGACATGGACGCGTTGCCCATGCAGGAAGAAAATCATTTCGCGCATCGCTCTACTCACGATGGCAAGATGCACGGTTGCGGCCATGACGGTCATACGACCATGCTTCTCACCGCAGCCCGTTACCTTAATGAAACACGAAATTTCGACGGAACGGTTCATCTCATATTTCAGCCCGCCGAAGAAGGGGCGGCAGGTGCCAAAGCCATGCTTGACGATGGTTTGCTTGATCGGTTTCCGTGCGACGCTATTTTCGGCATGCATAATTGGCCAGGATTGCCTGAAGGCGCGTTCGGCTACCGTAGCGGGCCGTTGATGGCTTCGAGCAATGTTTTTAGAATCACCGTATCGGGCAAGGGCGGCCATGCAGCTGCCCCGGCTGACTGCGCAGATCCCGTTCCTGCCATTGCCCAGATTGCCACGGCCCTGCAGACGATCGTGTCACGCTCGGTTCGTCCAATTGATCCCGCTGTGCTTTCGATCACGCAAATTCATGTCGGATCGGCCAATAATGTCATTCCTGATGGGGGATGGCTGGGTGGTGCGGTGCGCTGTTTTTCCGACGAGGTTATCGATCTGATCGAACAACGCATGCGTGAGATCGCAGGCCAGATTGCGGAAAGCTTTGGCTGCACCTGCGAAGTCGATTTTGATCGCCGCTACCCCCCACTGGTTAACACTCCTGATGAGACCGAGTTCTGCCGCCGGGTCATGGAATCGCTTTACGGTGACAAAAGCGCCGATATGGTTCGTGAAAATGTGCAGGTCATGCCCTCGGAAGACTTTTCATTCTTTCTGCGTGAGCGGCCCGGCAGCTATGTATTCCTTGGCAATGGCGACGGCAACCATCGCGAGCCCGATCACGGCCTGGGTCCCTGCATGCTGCACAATCCCAGTTATGATTTTAACGATAGGCTGATTCCCATCGGCGCGAGCTACTGGATACGTCTCGCCGAAACCTATCTTGCTTCAAAGGCCGGATAATCGCTGACCTTATGCCCTGATTGACCGCTTCAGTTACTCAGGGCGTTGCGTGATCGTGCCTTGCATGGTGTGAGAGCATGACAGCACCGTCAGGTCGCTTATGCGAAAAGCGCAAGTGTCCTGAGATTTTTCAATTCAATTGTGCCGATGGCAATCCCTGGCGCAGCTTGAGGGCAGGTATTGCATGTGGCATGATTTCGTGCCTCTGAATGCTACTGGTTTCCCGCGCACCGACCCGATGCCGGAAGATTCTCAAAATGCTGATGCCGCGCTGATACTAACCTATCGATATATCCTCACTTCATCCCGATGATTGTCAGATAGACCCGATACGTCATCACATCAATTCCCTACGCCGACACTCAATCCCGATACGTTTGCGCTCAATCCCAATATTTCGTCAGTGTTAGCGCAAATTCATGGTCCGCGACCCCTGGTTCCTAAGGGGTGTCGAATGCACAACTGTGATATTTTTCGTAGCCGACATTTCACTCGTTTCCCGGACCGTCCTTTATTCATCTGATCACCGCGTGGCGTACTTATTCCTAGGGTTATCCCCCTCGTTGAATATTTCAAATGTGTATATTATTCATAATAATGAAAATTTCATTTTCGATATAACGGCTCATTGGGTGGAGATCATGGACACCGTTACGCCAGCATCCGGATCCAGATTTACCGGGAAAATTGTTTCTTTCGTCGACTTCTGGCTGGGCCAGCAGTTGCGCGACATTCGGCGCGGGCAGGGCCTTTCGCTGGAGCAGGTGGCGCGCAAGGCCGAGATATCTATTGGCTCGCTCAGCCAAATTGAACGCGGCATGACATCACCGACCGTCAATATGCTGAACCGGATATCGGGGGCATTGAATATTTCGCTTGGTGATCTGCTGAGCAACACCGAATATACCGACGAGCAGACTGATGGCTGGATCGCGCGGGCAGCCTCGCACAAACAGGTCGTGATGACCGACAAAAAAATTATCAAGAAAATCATCACTCCGCCGCGATGTCGCTCGGTAGACCTTTACCAGGCCATTATCCAGCCTGGGGGAAGTTCAGGGGATGAATGGATTACCACTCGCAGTGGTGAAATCAGCGGACTGGTCGTGTATGGCCAGTTGCAATTGTGGTTCGACAATCGTTTTGTCAGACTCGAAGAGGGCGACACGTTTTGCTATACGAGTGATATGCCACGCAAGTGGAACAATCCAACCGAACAGGACACATGTGTACTGTGGGTTATTACCAAATCCGAAAAGGAATAGGAGAAATGTCATGGGAATGAAAAAAATACTGTCTGTTTGCATGCTGGCCGCTTGTCTCAATACGTCGGCTGCGTTGGCGGCAGATAACTACAAAGTCGGCTCTACACCTACCGGCATGCCGTTCACCTATCTGGATGCCAAGTCCGGGAAAATTGCAGGTGTCATGGTTGACGTGATTGACGCCGTTTCCAGGAAGGCCGGATTTACCTATGAAATCAGCCCCATGGTATTCTCGGCGCTGATCGGATCGCTGCAGTCAAAACGGATTGATATTATTTCAGCCGCCATGATCAAGACGGACGAGCGCGCAAAAATCATTGATTACACCAACACCATTTTTAGTTATGGAGAGGGGCTGGTCGTACCTGAAAGCGATAAGACGAATTACACCGCACTTGAGGAGCTCAAGGACAAGACCGTTGGCATCCAGATTGGCACCGCTTATATCGCCCCTGCACAGCAGGCTGGTATTACAGACATAAAACTGTACGAAGCATCGACAGACATGATGCGTGATCTGGAAAAAGGTCGGGTTCAGGCGGTGTTGGTGGATCAGCCCATTGCCGCAGCCTATCTGACCAACAATATGTTCAAAGGCGTACACATGGTGGAAAGCTACAAGCCCGTTGTCGTTCGTGACCTGGGTCTGATCACCCGCAAGGGCGAGACGGAACTGCAGCAGACACTCAATACGGCGATCGACGCATTGAAGGCAGACGGCACCATTGCTTCCATTCTCAAAAAATGGAAACTTGAAAAATAATGCGGTGGTTCACGTGGGTGCGCCATGCTGATGCCGTCTTGCCGCGGCCAATAAGGACAGGAGTAATGGTTTCATATGGATGAATTGTCGGTACGCATTGTTCAATATTTTCCCGTGCTTATGCAGGGGGTCAAGGCGACGCTGATTGTGACGGCTGGCTCTCTGCTGCTGTCCACGGTGCTCGGAATGATCTGGGCACTCATGCGCAGTTCGGGCATACGCTGGCTTGCCTGGCTGAGCGAGAGCGCAGTCAATATCATTCGTGGCATTCCAATCATCGTTATCCTGTTCTATGTGTATTTCGTTTTTCCGGATATCGGCATCGACGTCAATGCGATCCAGGCTTCCATCCTTGGACTGGGCGTCGCGTATTCGGCCTATCAGTCAGAAAATTTCCGTGCGGGCATCGAGGCGATCGATCACGGGCAGGTTGAAGCGTCACAATCCATGGGCATGACGTGGGCAACCATGATGCGGCGTGTGATTCTGCCTCAGGCGGTGCGAATCACCCTGCCGCCGTATGGCAATACCATGATCATGATGCTCAAGGACTCGTCTCAGGCCTCGACCATTACCGTGGCTGAACTGGCCATGCAGGGCAAGTTGCTGGCGACCTCCAATTTTGACAATATCACAGTGTTTACCATGGTGGCGGTGATGTATCTGGTAATGTGCATGCCACTTATTTTCCTGGTCAAGTATCTGGAAAAACGGACGAAGAAAGCATGATCAAACTAGAGAATGTGCATAAGCGGTTTGGCCACAACCATGTTTTGCGCGGTGTGGATGCAACGGTAGAGGATGGCGAGGTAGTGTGTATTGTCGGCCCTTCGGGATCGGGCAAATCGACCATCCTTCGTTGTATCAACGGCCTGGAGAGCTATGAAGAAGGTGCAATCCATATCGACGATAAACTGGTAGATCGCAAGAGCAGTCACCTGCGTCAGATTCGCCAGGAAGTCGCCATGGTGTTTCAGCGCTTCAATCTGTTTCCTCATCGCACTGCGCTGGAAAATGTCATGGAAGGGCCGATCTACGTCAAGGGAATCGCTCGCAACGAGGCGCGGGATGCGGCCACGCGATATCTTGAAAAGGTTGGCCTTGCCGACAAACTGGCTTCCTATCCGCAGCAGTTGTCAGGCGGGCAGCAGCAGCGCGTCGCCATTGCACGCGCCCTCGCCATGGAGCCACAGGCCATTCTGTTTGACGAGCCGACTTCGGCACTGGACCCCGAACTGGTAGGCGAAGTATTGACCGTCATGGCCGATATGGCGCATGCCGGAATGACAATGATCGTGGTGACACATGAAATGGCGTTTGCCAAAGAGGTTGCCAATCGAGTGTTGTTCTTCGACCAGGGTGTGATTGTTGAAGAGGGCAAGGCAACTGATATCCTGAACGCACCACAGCATCCCCGCACCCAGGATTTCCTGAAAAGGGTCCTGCATCCATTCTGATTTTATTGCAATTGTAATCAAGGATATGTCATGTTTCCAGAAACCCGGTTTCCGCTGGCGCCCGCTCTTTGGTACGACACCGCCGTGGCGGCACCGGCAACCAGCCCGCTGACCGGGGCTGCCGAGACCGATACCCTGGTTATCGGTGCCGGTTACGCGGGCCTGAGTACGGCGCTGCATCTGGCGCAGGCCGGTACCGCATGCATGGTGCTGGATGCGAAGGAGATCGGCTTTGGCGGGTCGGGCCGTAATGGTGGCCAGCTGGTGCCCGGCCTGAAAAAAGATCCTGCGGAACTCACCAGCACATATGGACCCGAAAGGGGGCGCAGGCTCATCGATTTTGCTGATGCCACGGTGCGGACTGTGTTTTCGCTAATTGATGCATACGAACTGAATGTTCCACACACGCGTAACGGCTGGATTCAACCGGCGCATTCCCGCGCAGCATTGGAAATTGTGCAAAAGCGAGTTGCGGACTGGCAGAAACAGGGCGCGCCAGTCCGGCCCCTGTCGCGAAGCGAAGTCGCCGACCTGCTGGGCACGGATCAGTATCATGGAGGCTGGTTCGATGAGCGTGGCGGTTCGCTGCAGCCTTTAAGCTATGTTCGCGAGCTGGCACGTGTCACCATTGAGTCAGGCGTCCCGGTGCATACCGGTACGCCTGTACAATCCATACGAAAGCAGGGCAGTGGCTGGGAGGTAACGGTAAAAGCAGGTCATCAGGTCAGGGCGCGTCGCGTCGTGGTTTGTACCAATGCTTACAGCGACGGAATCTGGAAGGATCTGAAAGAAACCGTAGTTGACCCCAACACCTATCAGGTTGCCACTGCGCCCCTGCCTGCTGATATCGCGGCCTCCATTCTGCCGCAAGGGCAACCCGTCTCTGACACACGCAATCTGTTGCTGTATTTTCGAAAGGATCATACCGGCAGATTCCTGATGGGGGGGCGCGGACCATTTCGCGAACCCCGTGGAAAAGAAGACTGGGATCATCTCAAGAAAGCGATCATACTGCTTTATCCGCAACTCAAGGATATTCCCTTTGAATATTACTGGTGCGGAAGGGTCTCGGTCACTCAGGACTATATGCCGCATCTGCATCAGCCGGAACCGGGCTTGATTCTGAACATAGGTTGTCAGGGACGGGGCATCGGATTGCAGACTGCCATGGGCAAGGCAATTGCAGCCTATCTGCAAACCGGCAGGGAAGACGAACTGCCCGTAGACTTTTCACCCGTGCGTCGCCTGCCGTTCTATGGCCTTCGCAGACTGTATGTGGGCGCGCTGATCAACTGGTACCGCTATCTGGATAGTCGGACCTGAACGATCATGATATTGTTAACTGATTATTGCATTTGAATTAGAAAAGGTTTTTGGCATGATACCCGTTGTACTCGCATCTGAAAGCACCGCAGCCGCAAGGAAATGGCTGGCTGTCATTGAGCAGCATTTTCCTGACCTGAACGCGCATGTCTTTGATCCTCAGGAACTTGCCGGTTCCAGGGATGTGCGTGCTGCGATCGTCTGGCGGCCGCCGGCGGAACTCTTTACGCACTATCGCTCGCTTGATCTGATCTTTAATATGGGCGCCGGGGTCGATGCGATTCTGCGCCAGCCGGATATTCCTGCGGACACGCGCATTATTCGCCTGGAAGATGCCGGACTTGCCAATCCCATGACCGAGTATGTCGTGCATTATCTGTCGGGCATCACACGCAAGTTTGCGGCTTACGAGCAGAACAGGGCAGAGCGGTTGTGGCAGTCGGCGCAGCAGACACCCATACAGAATCCCGTCATTGGTGTCATGGGATTGGGCGTGATTGGTTCGCGCATTGCACAGGTATTACAGGGCCTCGACTATCCGGTACAGGGCTGGTCGCGCAGTCCCAAGAATCTTCCAGGCATTCAGAGTTTTCACGGCGAAGGTCAATTCGCGGCGTTTCTGGCGACCAGTTCAGTGCTGATCAATGTCCTGCCCCTGACCGGGCAAACACGCGATATCCTGAATCGTGACAGTCTGGGCCATTTGCCGCGCGGAGCAGTATTGATGAATATTGGCAGGGGTGAACATCTGGTTGAGGAAGACCTGATCACGCTACTGGATAACGGCCATCTGTCCCGTGCCGTGCTGGATGTGGCGCGAGAGGAACCGTTGCCGGCAGAGCATCCGTTCTGGACACACCCGGCCATTACACTGACGCCGCACATTTCCGGCCCCACAAACCATGTGATGGCCATCAGACAGATACATGACAAACTGCAGGATGCGCTGAAAGGGAAAGCGATCAGCGGCGAAGTGGCCAGGGATACCGGCTACTGACGCGATCGCGGCAGACGGCAGGCGGCGATTCTACGGTTGCATTTGCCCTTGTTTGCGGCAATGGCGTTACAATCCGAAGAATACCGAGACAACCCTGCCTGGCGCAATGAAGGAAAAATCATCATGCCTGTCGCTCATCATCCCACACGAGATCATCCCGCTGATCAGATCGCCGATCGGGCACCCTGCCCAGGCGCGGTCGTATCACATCTGAAAGATGCTTCATTCGACCGCGGTCTGCGGGAGTTTTTTGAATACCGCGATTTGGGTGTAGCCGACGCGACAGGTGGCACTTTTTCAGTACATGTTATCCGTGCGCTGGCAGATCATGAGGCATCGGGAGTGCCCCACCTGCATCGACTGGATTTTCAGTTTGTCTATGTTTTGCAGGGCTGGGTCGAGTTCGAGTACGAGACGACAGGTACAGTCCGCTTGCAGAAAGGCGACTCAGTCTATCAGCCGCCGGGTATCCGTCATCGCGAAATTCGTCATAGCGCCGATCTGGAAATGCTCGAAATGGTTTCGCCTGCCGCGTTTCCGACAGAAACACTGGAGCATATCTGAATCATGAAGGTGTTGGTGCAGCGGGTCAGGCAGGCTTCGGTAACGGTCGAAGGCGCTGAGATTGCCAGTATTTCTGCTGGTCTGCTCTTGCTGGTGGGTGTCGCAGTGGATGATCAGGCGCAGGATGCGGATTATCTGGTGCGCAAGACACTGTCTCTGCGTATTTTCAATGATGATAAAAACGTAATGAATTTTTCGGTCCGGGATGTGGGAGCAGACATTCTGGCGGTCAGCCAGTTCACCTTGATGGCTGAGACGCGCAAGGGAAATCGACCGTCCTATATCGGCGCGGCGCGACCGGAATTTGCCCGACCATACTTTGACCGATTCGTCCAGAAACTGTCGCAGGAACTGGGAAAACCGGTGCCGGTGGGTGTTTTCGGTGCCGACATGAAAGTGTCGCTTGTCAACGATGGACCGGTAACGATCATGCTGGACAGTCGTGACAAATAACCACAACTGCAATCCAAGTCACAACCGCAATCCACAAATCATCACGGCTGCAATTTTTTTTGCGGAACTGAGTCTTACGTGTCCCCAGGAACGGGGAATTGCGAATGGTTGAAATCTATGGCTATGCCATTCTGGGCGCTGTCATCGCGGGTTTTATACAAGGTCTGTCCGGCTTTGGATTCAGTCTGGTATCCATTTCAATTTGGGCATGGGTGCTAGACCCACGTATGGCTGCCGCGCTGGCGGTATTCGGTGGTCTGAGCGGTCAGATTGTCGCGGCAATCTCCTTGCGACGAGGATTCAATCTGCGTCTGCTTGCACCGTATGTGCTTGGTGGAGTGGTGGGTGTCCCCCTTGGTGTTTTTCTACTACCAATGCTTGACGTGAATATGTTCAAGGCTGCGCTTGGCGGGCTGCTGATTCTCTGGTGCCCGACCATGATTTTTGCCAGACAGCTGCCCAGGATAACAGGCGGCGGCAGTAAGAGTAATGTCCTGGTTGGGCTGGCCGGCGGCGTCATGGGCGGATTTGGCGGTTTCTCGGGAGTGATTCCGACACTCTGGTGCACACTCAGATATTCTGATCGTGATACATCGCGCACCGTCATTCAGAATTTCAATCTGGCCATGCTGTCGCTCACCATGCTGTCATATATTCTGTCGGGAATGGTGACGCGCCCCATGTGGCCCATGTTTCTGATTGTTCTGCCGGCAATTCTGATTCCGTCATTTATTGGTACACGTATATATGCGGGCTTCAGCCCGGAACGGTTTCGTCTTGTGGTGCTGATATTGCTTACCCTCTCGGGTTTTGCCTTGCTGGGCTCGGCATTGACGCAAATGCTTGCGCATTGATCATCCCGGCGCAACATAGTGACATGGCCGGGCCGCGGGCGGATGTGATTATCCGAAGAATAGAAAAAACAGGACAGGAATCATAATGGCGGTAAGTATGCCGTTCAGGCTCATGCCCAGGCTGGCATAGGAACCCGCTTCCTGACTGTGCTTGAACTCCGTGGCGGTGCCGATTGCGTGCGAGGTAATTCCCATGGCAAGGCCGCGCACATCATCGCGCTCCAGCTTCATCCATTTGAATATCAGTGGACCGATTGTTGCACCCAGAATGCCGGTGAAAAAGACAAATGCAGCCGTCAGTGGGATCACGCCCCCCAGTGAGCTGGCCAGTTCAAGTGCGATAGGCATCGTGGCCGCCTTGACCGACAGTCCGACAAGAATGCTGCGGTCTGCGCCCATTATCCATGCTACGCCCACAGATGAGACAACAGCGGCTAGCGAGGAGGTAATCAGAGTGAGGGCGATGGGGCGCAGCCGCTTTTTTATTGTCCTGCCGTGCATCGCGATTGGCACCGCAAGGGCAACCGTGGCAGGCCCCAGCAATATGGACAGATAGCGGGCACCTTCCATATAGCGACTGTAATCCAGGCCGCTCAGCCACAGTACAGCAATGATAAGTGTCGTTGCGGTGAGTACCGGATTGAGCAGAGGAAAGTGACCACTGCGGGTAAAAAGCCACGACGCGAATGCATAGGCCGCGAGGGTGAGGAGTAAACCGATCAGAACAAACATGGTCGTAACCTGGGTAGGGTCGGTATCATCATCGGTCTCGCTGCGCATGGCGAAATATCACCGCGCTCAACACCAGAGAAAGCACGGTACTGACAATGACGGCAACGATGACCGCCGGCCAGTATCCGTCCAGCAGGGTGTAGCTCACCATGATGCCCGCCGTGGCGGGCAGAAAGAGCAGGGCCAGATGAGACAGGAGCGGCGGAATGTGTTTTGCCATGAGGGTGAACAGTGTGGGACGCAGCTTGAACAGGAGCAGCAGCAAAAACAGCCCCACGACAGGGCCAGGGAATGGTAAAGGCAGGAAATGGCTGATGCCTTCGCCAACGATGTAACAGGCTGCAATGACGAGAAGGGATAACAGCATGGGGCTTCAGGCAACATTATCAGGTTCAGGGAATAGTCATTATACTTGCCTGCGTGCGCAGTAATATGGCGTATGCAATGAGTATATTTTTTACCGAAAGTATATGATGCAATTTGATAGACAGCCTGCCTATTCTGTTTCCGAAATGGTCAGCTTGCGTGGATGCCGGATCAGAACGGGGATATGGTACTCTTTAACAATCAGTCATGTAATCATCCAGAATCAAAATCATTGAATATCAGAATCAGGAGTTAACCCATGAAGCTCAGGAATGCCAGTCTTCTTAAGGACAAATGTTATATCAACGGTAAATGGGTCGGTGGCAAGGAGGTCATCGAAGTCAGCAATCCGGCCACAGGCAAGCGTGTTGGTACCGTTCCGAAACTTGGCAAGAAGGAAACCGCCGATGCCATCAAGGCGGCCAACAAGGCATGGCCGGCATGGAAGGGATTGACCGCGAAGGAACGCTCTGCCATTTTGCGTAAATGGTTTGTGCTCATCAACGAGAATGCAGACGATCTGGCGCTGATCATGACAACAGAGCAGGGTAAGCCACTGGCAGAAGCCAAAGGCGAAGTTACCTATGCCGCGTCCTTTGTGGAATGGTTTGCCGAGGAGGGCAAGCGCGTCTATGGCGACACGATCCCGGCTCCCCAGACCTCGCAGCGTATCGTGGTCAGCAAGGAGCCGATTGGCGTGTGTGCAGCAATCACGCCATGGAATTTTCCCGCCGCCATGATTACACGTAAGGTCGCGCCTGCGCTGGCCGCCGGGTGCACCGTGGTTATCAAACCGGCATCGCAAACGCCGCTGACTGCACTCGCGCTGATCGAGCTGGCGGAAAAGGCGGGTATCCCCGCGGGCGTCATGTCACTGATAACAGGCAATTCTTCGGAAATCGGCAAGGAGCTCTGCAGCAACCCGCTGGTACGCAAAGTCAGTTTCACTGGCTCTACCGAAGTGGGGCGTATCCTGATGGAGCAGTCCGCCAGCACAATCAAGAAAGTATCCATGGAACTGGGTGGCAATGCGCCATTTATCGTGTTCGACGATGCCGATATTGATGCAGCCGTGGAAGGCGCGATGATTTCCAAGTATCGCAATGCCGGTCAGACTTGCGTTTGCGCGAATCGGATCTACGTGCAGGAAGGCGTGTACAAGGAATTCACGAAAAAACTGGTGGCTGCCGTGGAAAAACTCGTGGTCGGTGACGGCACAGGCAAAAATGTGCAGATCGGCCCGCTGATTGACGAGAAGGCAGTTGAAAAGGTGGAAAGCCATATCAGCGATGCCCTGGGACACAAGGCTAAAGTGCTGACCGGCGGCAAGCGTAGCAAGTTGGGGGGACTGTTCTTTGAGCCCACCGTTATTGCCAACGCCACGCAGGATATGGCGTTCGCCCGGGAGGAAACCTTTGGCCCGCTCGCCCCGGTATTCAAATTTGCGACCGACGACGATGTCATTCGCATGGCCAATGATACCGAGTTCGGACTGGCAGCGTATTTCTATGCGCGTGACCTTGGACGCGTCTGGCGCGTCGCCGAGCAACTCGAATACGGTATTGTGGGTATCAACACCGGTCTGATCTCAACCGAAGTGGCGCCCTTTGGCGGCGTGAAACAGTCCGGGTTAGGGCGTGAAGGTTCGCATTACGGTATAGATGATTATCTGGTCATCAAATACATGCTGATGGGCGGAATCTGATGAGCAGGCGGGTCCGACCCGCCTGCAGCACCGCCAGACGCTTTCTTTAATCTTACCGGCCCCGTTGACCATTTACCATGAAATTGCAAATACCGAATCTTTTCCGACAGAAGCTGCATGCACGTGAAACCGTGTTGGGCATGTGGTTGAGTACATCCCATCCCATGCTCGCAGAAATGGCCGGCGTATGCGGGTATGACTGGCTCCTGATAGACGGGGAACACGCGCCCAACGATATTCCGTTAATGATGTCGCAACTGCAGGCGATCAATGCGAGCAGCAGCGCAGCCATCGGTCGGCCCCCGGTCAATGAGCAGACGCTGATCAAACAATATCTGGATATCGGTTTCTACAATTTGCTGATACCCTTTATTGAGTCGCGTGAGCAGGCCGAGTATGCGGTCGCGGCTACCCGCTATCCGCCCGATGGCGTGCGCGGCGTCGCAGGCATGACGCGCGCCAGTGCTTATGGAACCGAACCTGATTATTTCAAATGTGTTAATGAGAACATTGGCGTCATATTGCAGATTGAAAGCCGGGCAGGCGTCGAAGCGGCAGAAGAAATTGTTGCGACAAAGGGAGTGGACGCGGTTTTCATCGGCCCTTCCGATCTGTCTGCTGCCTACGGATGCTTGGGGCAACCCCAGCACCCGGACGTGCAGGCCGCCATTCGTCATGTTCACGAGGTCGCGACTGCCGCCGGTAAGGCCAGCGGAATTCTTGCCATTGTGCCCGACGATGCGAAACGTTATATCGACATGGGGGTCAGCTTTGTTGGCGTCGGCGTTGATCTTTCTGTTTACAAAAACGCCTTGATCAGCTTGCGCGACCGGTTTTAATATTGGATCTGTCGTATTACCTTTATTCTTGTTCTGAACCAGGCTGGTGTGAATGAAAATTCTGACAGGTTTCAGCGTCCGATTGACATTTGCTTCCCTTATTGTTTTTCTGATTTACCCCGGGGCTCCACTGGTCGCCCAGACCGTGACTTATGCAATGGGTGACGATGCCCCGGCGGCCGATCAGGTCATTAAACACGGGGCGCCCGATTCGTTGTGGGCCGATTCCGCCCCATCCTGGTCGTTTGATCCTGAAAAAACCAAGATTATCCTGCTCCCGGTTGATGAGCCACTGCCGCCGCCGGAGCCTGGCGAAGCGGTCCCCCTGGAGCAACTTGTCACTGCCGATGCCCTGCGTGGTGTGGATAACTGGGAAGACTACCATTATGAAACCCGTATCAGTGATCTGATTGCAAATCAGTCGCCCATGACGCTGCGACGACAATCGTCGCGGATCACGCTCAAACCGGTACAGACCTTTACTACGGGCGCACAAGCCTGGAGCCTGACAACCGAGGAGCGTAACAAACTGTCCCTGGGGTCGAACCAGGTGGTAAGCAATATCGGCCAGGCAGGATTTCGCATCGGCGGCATGCAGCTGAGCAGACAACCGGACGGGGCGCAGGACAGCTGGTTTATCGATGGCCACCAGCTCGCGTATTCAACGACTGCCGGTGCCATGGATTATTCGGCAGCGTCGGGCGACGAAACGGGTTTCAATTTTGGTTCGGGCGCGACCAATACGGCAGTCCGTTATGGACTGAGCGACGTGGCATCAATTGACTCCCAGGTGCAGCTGGCGCGGTCGCTGAAAAATATCGGACTGGGAACCAGTTACGCGATGGATGACATGGGCGATCTGCGCGTGACCGTCAATGCCGGGAAATACGAGGATAAGGCTAACTGGCGTTCGATGCTCGCTTATCGCGCCAAGGTATTTGATCTGGCGTCATTGCAGTTTTCCAATGAGCTGACCAGTGCGCACTATATGGATCTATCTCGGTTGTCTCAGGATCCGGTGGCCGATCGCGTCGTTCGCAATCAGGTGAAGCTGACCTATCCCCTGGATGCGAAGTCTCAGGTATCCGGCCTGTTTGAAAACAGCCACGTGATGAATGGCACGGCGGAGCAGCTCTTCGGGCTGGAACAAAGTTACCAGCTGGAGTCAGTCCTGCTGAAACTCAAGGCACAGCGGGCGGTACGCAGCGATACCGGTTTGCTGCAGTTTAACCTCAATATCCCCATGAGCGGCAATTGAAACCCGCCGGACCCATCCGGGTCAGCTCGCGCCGGTGGTGTTGCTAACGTCGCTGATCCCGTCTGGTGTCCGCAGGGAAGCCGGTTCCGACAGATCGCTCTGTTGCAGGATCCGTTCCAGAATACCCGGCACTTCGAACACCGCCCGGTTATCCTGGCGTCTGACCCTGGCCTTGTAGCTGTCAAGATCGTCCAGCAGGCGATGCACCGCAACATGGGTTTTTGCAAAACTGTCCAGGACAATTCCCAGTCCGTTTTTGGTGACCCAGTCGCCGTTATAGCGTTCCTGGATCATGGTCCACTTGTTGCAAACCACGATGACCGGCATATCTTTGCGGATGGCTTCGCTGATACTGCCCGGTCCTGGTTTGCCGATAAAGAAATCGGCCATTTCCATGAACACGGCCATTTGCGTGGTGAAGCCCTCTACCAGCTTGTGTGCGCGCGTTTGCAATTTGCTGATTTTTTTTGCCAGGGCGGCGTTATGCCCGCAAATATAAATCATTTGCACGTCTGACAGTTGTCGGGCAATTTTGAGCATGGTTTTGGAGCCATGTCCGCCGAACATGACCAGACCTACCGGCTTGTCGGGATCAAAGCCAGCCTCTTCGAGCTGCACACGCCGGTCAATATCGGGCTTTTTATAGAAATCGGGGTGTAGCAACATGCCGGAACTGGCGTGAATATGCGTATCGGGATGACCCAGAGCACGCGCCTGTTCCATTGCCTTGTCGGTACCACAAATGAAATGCTGATGCTGATTTTCCTCGATCCAGAAATGCGGGGCGTTGTCGGCCAGGTCGGTGAGGATCGTAACGTATGGCACTCCTGGCAGCGAAGAGACCAGGCTTTCATACATGGCGCGGTTGAAGTTGGGCACCAGAGAGACCACCATATCCGGCTCGGTCTCGATCCAGTGCTCCTGCAGACGCTTGACCATGACCTGATGTGTCAGCCGGATAAACGCCTGCAGAATACGCAGTTCCGGGGTCATAGCCATGGTCCAGCCTTTGGCAAGCTGGCGGTTATAGAATTCTTCTGGCGCTACACCTGTGACCCGTTTGTAGACCTGACGGGAATCCAGGACTTCGAAAAGATTGACCAGTCTGACGTTCCAGTGAGGGTGACTGTTTTTCAGGACCGCTTCGAGCGCCCGGGCCGAGGCACGATGACCACCGCCCGCATTGAAATAGATCAAGTCAATATTTTTTTTCATGGATGGCTTTCTCACTTATTCAAGATGAACAGTTTATGACCATATTGTTGCATGAATATGAATGACCCCCCATTATAAAATGTGTCGGACTGATACGGCGGTTATACGGAAAAAAGCCCTGACTGCGCAAGGGCAGACAGGGCCGGGAAAGGCAGCCTGACAAAGTCGGCAATTTTTTTATTTTTGCGCGATCGTGGTGTTGACACCTGTGTCATGAGAGGCCCAGCGGGCAGTCACGGATTTTGTCTGCGTCCAGAACATCAATGCCTGTTTGCCATTGGGTCCCAGATCGCCCAGTTTCGATCCACGTGAACCAGTGAAACTGAACCACGCCACCGGCACGGGGATGGGAATATTGATACCGATCTGGCCAACATCAATATTGTTCTGGAAATACCGGGCATTGCCACCGCTCTGTGTGAATATCGCTACGCCGTTGCCATTGGGATTGCGGTTGACAAACTCCACCGCCTCTTGCAGCGTATCAACGCAGACAATGCACAGGACCGGGCCGAAAATCTCCTCACGATAAATCGCCATGCTGTCTTTGACATCGGTAAAGATGGTGGGGCCGATAAAATTGCCGTTTTCGTAGCCTTTGACTACGGCGTCACGTCCATCAAGCAGCAGGCTGGCTTTTTCGTCCACACCGCTTTGGATCAGCTGAGCCACGCGCTGCTTGGCGCGTGGCGAGACCAGCGGTCCCAGATCGGCCTTGCGGTCGCTGCCAGCATTGACTTTCAGGCCTTTCGATTTTTCAACAAATTCATCGATCCAGTTCTTCGCTTCGCCGACCATCACGGCGACTGAGGTTGCCATGCAGCGCTGACCGGCTGCGCCGAAGGCAGCACCTACCAGCTGGTTGAGCGCGACTTCCTTGTCCGCATCGGGCAGAATCACGCAGTGGTTTTTCGCGCCCATCATTGCCTGGCAGCGCTTGCCCGCGTTGGAGGCGCGTTGATAGATCTGCGTACCGACATGCGAGGATCCAATGAACGACACGGCCTTGATGTCGGGATGTTCGCAAAGATAGTTGGCGACATCGGGGCCGCCGTGAACCACGTTCAGCACACCGGGTGGCAGACCGGCTTCGAGTGCAAGCTCTGCCAGATACAGCGAGGCGCTGGGATCCTGTTCCGACGGCTTGAGGACGAAGGTGTTTCCGCAAGCGACCGCAATCGGGAACATAAAGCAGGGAAGCATCACCGGGAAGTTGAAGGCAGTGATACCGGCACATACGCCCAGAGGCTGGATAAGGGTATAGACATCAATACCGGTTCCTGCATTTTCTGCATACTCGCCCAGCTGCAGACTGACAATTGAGCAGGCATGCTCGATGACTTCCAGTCCCCGGCCGACTTCTCCCTCTGCATCGGGCAGCGTTTTGCCGTGTTCAAGCGTAATGAGCTCGGCCAGCTTTGCGGAATTGTCACGCACCAGTTGCTGCAGTTTTAGCATGATGCGCATGCGCGCGCCCTGGCTGGTATTGCGCCAGGCCTGGTAGGCTGCCTTGGCGCTCGCCACGGCTTCGTCCACTTCCTGTATCGGCGCCAGCGGCACTCTGGCGACGACCTCCTGGTTAGCGGGATTCAGCACATCCAGCCATTCCGTGGCGGACGACTGGACTTTCTTTCCGTTGATCAGCAGCGGAACATTGGGTATGGCACTCATAACTTCAATCCTTTAGTTTTTTACAAGAGGGCAGGTAGAGTCTGACAGGGGCTGAAAGGCCTCTTCAGCCGGAATGGTCGCGAGCAGTTTCGAGTAATCCCACTCGCTTTTTTTCTCTTCCGGCTTTTTGACTTCGTAAAGATACATATCGTGGATCACACGGCCGTCGGCGCGGATGGAGGCGTTATGCATGATCGGATCCTCGATGGGCAGCTTGCGCATCTCCTGGGCGACTTTCTCACCATCTGTGGTCCCGGCAGCCGCGACAGCCTTGAGGTAATGCAGCACGCTTGAATACACGCCGGCCTGTGTCATGGTGGGTTTCAGGCCCTTGAAGGCTTTGGCAAAGCGGTCTGACCATGTGCGCGTACCATCGTCAAAGTCCCAGTAGAAGCCATCCACGTAGGTCAGGCCTTGTGCATTTTCGTTACCCAGGGCGCGCAGGTCGGACAGGAAAATGAGCAAGGCAACCAGCCGCTGGTCGCCGGCGGTGATGCCGAACTCCTTGGCCTGTTTGACGGAATTGACCGTGTCCTGTCCGCCGTTAGCCAGTGCCACCACCTGGGCATTGCTGCTTTGTGCCTGCAGCAGGAAGGACGCGTAATCACTGTTGTTCAGCGGATGCCGTACCTGGCCGACAACAGACCCGCCCAGTTTTTCAACCATTTTTGCGGTATCGGCCTCCAGCGAATGGCCAAATGCATAATCGACTGTCAGAAAGTACCAGGATTTGCCGCCAGCCTGTACCGTGGCTTTGGCGCCGCCAACAGACTGCGAGTAGGTATCGAACATCCAGTGAAAACCCACCGGAGAGCAGGACTTATTGGTTAGTGCAGTCGTGGCGGGTCCCGAAAAGAGCGCAATCCTGTTTTTCTCTTTGGCCACATTCTGCACGGCCAGGGCGACGGCCGAATTGGTCAGGTCGGCAATGGCAGTAACACCCTGGCGGTCAAACCATTCACGTGCCTTGGCGGCGCCCACATCGGCCTTGTTCTGGTTGTCTGCAGAAACCAGTTCGATTTTCATGCCCTTGCAGGGGCCGGCAAGACATTCGTCAATGGCAAGCTGGGCGGCGGCAACGGACCCGGGCCCACCCATGGATGCATAGGTGCCGGACATGTCGGTAAGTACGCCGATTTTGACTTCGGGGACATCAGCGGCCCAGGCATTAAGCGCCATGCACGATGCGGCCGCCAACACGGTTTTTCTGATTAACATTGGAGTCTCCTGAATTTTGTAATAGTTTTATCGTTTTGTTTGCAAAACGCATTCAGTTTGATGTGTATAAATCATTTTTGCAATAGAATATTTGCACATTTAATGTTCATTTTTGCACAACAATCATGCCTGACTGGGACGATATCCGCTATTTTCTGGAAGTGGCCAGAACGCAAAGAGCCAGCGCTGCCGCCGCGCGGCTTGGGGTGGAGCATACGACGGTGACCCGGCGCATTCGCCATCTTGAAGCAGACTTGGGGCAGCTGCTGTTTGATAAATCGCGAACCTCGGGATTTACCCTGACACGCTCGGGTCAGCAATTGCTGGCCCACGCCGAGCAGATGGAAACGCATTTGTACAATGCCCAGGAACAGCTGCAGGGCGTCAGTCAGAGCCCGGCCGGCCATGTACGGGTTGCGGCCACGGAAGCGTTTGGTTCGTGCATTGTGGCTCCGCTGTGCGCCCAGTTTCAGGGCCGGTTTCCGGACATGACCATTGATGTGCTGCCCGTGCCGCGTTTCGTTAGCCTGACACGACGTGAGGCGGATATTGCAATTACCATCGAGCGACCGGCGCGGGGACCCTACGTAACCCGGAAGCTGACCGACTATACACTGCTGCTGTATGGTACGCAGGCCTGTTTCGATCGTTATGGCGCGGTGAACAGTGAAGGGGATCTGCATCATCATCGCTTCATCAGCTATGTGGATGAATTGCTATTTAGCGACCAGCTGCGGTATCTGGAAGATATCCTGCCGTTTACCAAACCTGTCATTAAAAGCACAAGTGTGATTGCACAGTATTACAGTTGTCTACAGGGCCACGGGCTTGCCATTCTGCCGTGCTTTCTGGCCGGGCAGAATCCGCAGCTTCTGCCAGTATTGCAGGACAGAATCGGTATTACGCGCAGTTTCTGGATCTATTATCACGAAGATCTGAAACGGCTGAAACGTATTGTGATGCTTTCGGAACACTTATGTGACATCATTGGGAACAACCGTTTGCTGGTGCAGGGCAGAATGCCGGTGCAGCAGGTACAATAGCAATAACTGTCAAATTCATTTCGATCAGGAGCCAAGTTATGACCATTACACTGAAAGCCACCGACGGGCATACGTTACAGGCATATGTCACGGGCCCCGAAGATGCAGAAAACGGCATTGTGGTGCTCCAGGAAATATTTGGTGTGAATAGTCACATTCGTGATGTCTGCGAATTCTATGCATCAAAAGGTTATCGCGTCATCGCGCCGGCGCTGTTCGATCGTATCGAACCCGGCATCGAACTGGGCTATACCGCCGAAGATGTGACCCTGGGCAAAGACTATAAAGCCAGGGTCAGTTACGACGATGCGCTCAAGGATGTCGAAGCGGCTGCAACAGCGTTGTCCTCACAGAAAAAAATCGGCGTGGTGGGATTTTGCTGGGGCGGCACGCTGACCTGGCTTGCTGCCTGCCGCAGCTCGCTTTTCTCGGCAGCGTCATGCTGGTACGGCGCCGGTATCGCCGAACTGCGCAAGGAACAAGCCAAATGCCCCGTCCAGATGCACTTCGGCGAAAAGGATAAATCCATTCCGGCTGCTGATGTCGAAGCCATTCGCGAGGCGCAGCCACAAGTGGATGTGTGTGTTTACGATGCCGATCACGGATTCGGCTGCGATCAGCGCGGCTCTTACGACCCGTTTGCCAGTGAACTGGCGCGTACGCGCACCGTCGAGTTTTTCAAGGCCAATCTGTAAGCCCGTTCTGGCTGAAGATTGGGCTGCCAGCCGGTTATTGCAGGAAAAAATAGACAGATCAGAGCGGGGCGAAGGCCTGACTAGAATAACTATAGGTGAATTGACTTTATGACGTTTTCTAAAATGCTGTCGGCAGTAACCCTGGCGCTGATGCTTGCGACAACGGCTCAGGCTCAGGCTCCCACACCAAGGGAAAACTCATCGTCTCCATTTACCATCCCCGATAACGGCATCAGCCTGCCGCCAGATTTTGGCCGGGCAAGCTTTGAGGCGCCGCCGGTGACCTGGATTCGGGATGGTCGTCCTGTGGATCAGGCCAAAGATGCCATCGAATTGCTTGCGACCGCCGATCAGCACGGTCTGGATCCCCGCTGGTTTCATGTGCTCCAATTACAGTCGCAATGGCAACGGGTAAGCTATGCTGCATCGGCCGACGAAATGGCACAATTTGACCGCGACCTGACCACGCAGATGCGCACTTACGTCAAATTTCTCAAGAATGGGCGCATTTCTCCGTCGCTCATTAAAAACCGCTATTCCAAGCCCGCATTTACCGATACGGACGCAGACCTTTTTCTGTCAACCGCGATCCAGAACGGCAATCTGAAGGCCGCGGTCAAGTCCCTGACCGACACAATTCCCATGTATAACTCGCTGATGCAGGCATTGGTGGTTTATCGCGAGTTGCAGAAGAACCCCACAATGAATCAGCCGCTGCCGGCGCTGCCGGGTGGCAAGCTGACTCAGGGACAACCGTACGCCGGACTGCCTGCGCTGATCCAGCGACTCGTGCTGCTGGGCGATTTGCCGCAGGGAACCCCAGCCACCCCTGTCTATGATGCCAGTATCGTGGCAGGCATCAGGAGCTTCCAGGAGCGTCATGGCCTGGAACCTGATGGTGTACTTGGCAAGGGAACACTGGAACAGTTGAATACGCGGCCCATTGATCGCATTCGTCAGATTCAGATCAGTATGGAGCGACTGCGCTGGACGCCACTTATCGAAGGCGAACGGCGTATCGTGGTGAACGTTCCCGAGTTTGTATTGCGGGCCTATCACATTCGTGATCAGAAGGCCGAAAACCTCATTGAAATGAAGGTGATTGTGGGCAGATCCTTTGACACCAGTACTCCGCTTTTCGATGGCGCAGTCAGTAAAATCGAATTCAGTCCCTATTGGAATGTGCCGATTTCCATTTCCCGCAAGGAACTGATTCCACGTCTGCGGCGCGATCCTTCCTATATGCGGAATCAGGGTTTTGAGTTTGTGACGCAGTCCGGTGTTTCCCAAACTGTCAGCGAGGCCAATATCAGTGCTGTACTGAACGGTCAGGCACGGATCCGCCAGCGGCCAGGCCCGAAAAACTCACTGGGGGACATCAAGTTCATATTCCCCAACAGCGATGCCATTTATCTTCACCATACGCCAAGCACGAAACTGTTTGAGCGCAGCAGGCGCGATCTGAGTCACGGCTGCATCCGGGTTGAAGAACCGGTGCGTCTGGCCCAGTTTGTGTTGGAAAAACAACCGGAATGGACTGCAAGTGCGATTGAAGTAGCAATGTCTGCAAAAAAATCCAAAACAATCAATGTATTGGAACCGGTTCCTGTTGTATTAGGTTATAGTACCGTGGTAGTGAAAAATAATAAAATCCACTTTTTCGCCGACATCTACGGACAGGATAAAATTCTGGACAATGCCATCAGGAAGATGGCCGCTTCACGTAACATCCCACCTGCCTCGTAATTTTTCTGGAGCCAGCAAGGTATGACGTTAACGCCCCCACATAGTCAACGCCGTCAATTTCTGAAAACCTCTTCGTCCCTGATTGTCACCGGTGCCATGTTTACCATCGGCACCAGTACTGCCCGAGCCAATATAGGCAGCGGCGTTCGACAAATTTCCCTGGACAATCTGCACACCAACGAAAAGATAACCCTGGCTTATGCCGAAGGGGATCGCTATATTCCCGCTGCCATGCAGCGCCTGAACCGATTCCTGCGGGATCACTACTCCGGCGTGGTCGGACACATGGACCCGACTCTCTTTGATTTGGTCAATAAAGTCAGGGCTTCGCTGAATACTGACGTTGCCATCGAGGTCATATCGGGATATCGTGATCCGCACACCAATGAACGCCTGCGCAAGACTCGCGGCGGTGGAGTGGCCAAGAAAAGCCTGCATATGGTCGGCCAGGCCATGGATTTGCGTCTCAAAGGGGTACCGTTGGATGAATTGCGCGATGCAGCAAAGGAATTGGCCCTTGGAGGCGTCGGATATTACCCTCGCGACGGATTCGTTCATATGGATACCGGCCGCGTACGCAGTTGGTAAGGGTGTCACTGGCAGTCACGGCGGATAGATAACTCGTCTGTCTGACCGCTAGTCGGGTGTTATCGGGCCACGCTGAGCCCTGACAGTCTCATCACTGCCCTCAGTGCGCGCAGATAGCCGATACAGTCCTGATCGCTAGTTGGCTGCGATCCTTCACCACCATGTATGACACATCATGTACCTCACATCATGCGCTTAGGGGGGCAGGCACCCATCCTATGCCCTGACAATGGTTTTACACGTTCTGGACAGATTCAATCATGAAAAACAGCAGTATCAAAACAATTGCCATTATTGGTGCAGGCACCATCGGTAGCAGCTGGGCCGCACTGTTTCTCGCTTACGGTTACCATGTGGTGGTTTCCGATCCGGCGCCGGATGCGGAACAACACACCCAGTCCCTGATCGATTCTGCATGGCTTACCCTGCGCGAGCTGGGAAAAGTGCAGGATGAATCCTTCCGCCAGAACTTGCGGTTTGAGCCGGTGGTGGAAAAGGCACTGGAAGGCGTCGATTTTGTTCAGGAGAATGCCCCTGAGCGCGAGGACTTCAAGATAGAACTGTTTGCCAGAATGGATGCCGTGCTGCCCGAGCATGTCATTATTTCTTCCAGCTCATCGGGTCTGCTAGTCAGTCGCATGCAATCGCGCTGCCGTTATCCTCAACGTTGCGTGCTCGGCCATCCCTTTAATCCTCCTCATGTCATTCCCCTGGTGGAGGTCGTTGGTGGCAGTCAGACTTCTGAGGACACAATCCAGCGGGCCATGGATTTTTACCTTGAGGTGGGCAAGCATCCGATACGCCTGAACCGTGAAATTGCGGGGCATATTGCCAATCGCCTGCAGGCCGCCGTATGGCGGGAGGTGATGCATCTGGTGAATGAGAACGTCGCCAGTGTGCAGGATATCGATGCCGCCATGTGCAAGGGGCCAGGGTTGCGCTGGGCCATTTTTGGCCCGCAGGCTGTCTTTGATCTCGCCGGAGGTCGGGGTGGCCTGGCTCATCTGATTGATCATTTGCAGCCAGCCCTGGAAAACTGGATGGACGATCTGGGTAATCCGCGTATGACATCTCAATTGCGGGAGCGTATGATCGAAGGCGCGCAACTGGCCAGTGAAGGACAGTCCCTCGAGGACCGGCTGCGTTATCGCGACAGTCATCTGATCGATATTCTCAGAAGCCTGGACAGCAAGTAAGCGCGTGTCGCAGCAACGCCATGCCACTGCCAAAGACCGTCAGCTTTGTTCATTTCCTGCTTTCCGATCATCTTGAGGCGGGGGCACACGTTATTGATGCGACGATGGGGAATGGTCATGACACCCGCGTACTTGCCCGGCTTGTTGGCGATACGGGTAAAGTCTATGCATTCGATGTCCAGCCCGCAGCGCTCGCGGCTACCGCGGCCGTACTGGAAGCAGAAAACCTGCGGTGTCGCGTGCAGCTTTTCCAGGACAGTCATAGCCGCCTGACAGAGTATGTATCGGAACCGGTAGACGCCATTGTTTTCAATCTGGGCTATCTTCCCGGCGCCGACAAATCCCTGGCGACGCAGGCAGACACCACGTTGCAGGCGGTGCATCAGGCCTTGTCAATGCTTGCCCCTGAAGGACTGTTGCTGATTGCCGTCTACCCCGGACATCCGGCTGGAAAGCTGGAAAGCCAGCAGCTTGATCTGTTTGCCGCGCAATTGCCCGCATCGACCTATCGGGTGCTCAAGTATCAATTCATCAATCGCGAAAACCCCGCCCCGTATCTACTGGCCATCGAACGCATGCATCGGTGACCGATAGAGGGCAGTCAAGGGCTGCTACCTGCAATTCTTAGCGGGCCGCTATCGGGCTGCGCGTATTAGCAGCGGTCGGTCGGCACACATTCGCTGCGGGGCCTGTCAGACTCCGAGGAACTGGTGAATCTGCTCCGGTTGATCGCGAAGGTGTTCTGCATTGCCTTCCAGTACGACGCGGCCTTTCTCCAATACGATCAGTCGGTCGGCCTGATCCATCACCTTACGGTAATTGCGATCGACGACCATGGTCGCCAGGCCCGTCTCGCGGATGAGTCCAATGACGCGCCAGATTTCTTCCACAATCAGCGGTGCCAGGCCTTCCGTGGCTTCATCCAGAATAATGGCGACAGGATTGGTCATAAGGGCCCGGCCGATAGAAAGCATTTGCTGTTCTCCGCCTGATAGCTGGTCGCCCATATTGTCAAGGCGTTCGGACAGACGCGGAAAAGTTGCCATGATTCGTTCGAAATCCCAGCCGGCGCCGCGATCAGCTGCGGGCCGTGCGCACATCAGCAGATTTTCCCGCACGCTCAGATTGGGGAAAATGCCGCGCCCTTCCGGCACATAGGCGATCCCCAATCTGGCAGCCTGATAGGGCCGGGCACGCGACATATCCTGCTGCAAAAGCTGGATGCGGCCGGAACGCTGTTTGACGTGCCCCAGCAGGCTGCGTATCAGCGTGGATTTTCCCATGCCGTTACGTCCCAGCAGCCCGACGGTTTCGCCACGGCGCAAACTGAAGTCGATTCCATGCAGAATATGGCTGGAGCCGTACCAGGCATGAACGTCATGCGCAAGAATAATGTTATCTGTCATAGTTCACTTGTCATGAAAATTGCGCAGTCTGTTCGCTGGTTTCGGCATTGCTTTCACCCAGATAAGCGGTCTGCACTTCGGCATTCCTACGGATCTCTTCCGGCAGTCCGCTGGCCAGAACAGAGCCGTTGACCATGACAGTCAAACGATCCGCAACGGCAAATACCGCATCCATATCATGTTCGATCAGCAGGATGGCCAGGCTTTTTTTCAGGTCATGCAGCAGCGCCAGCATGCGCTCGGACTCTTCGGCGCCCATGCCTGCCAGTGGTTCGTCCAGCAACAGTACTTCCGGCTGCTGGGCAAGACACATTGCCACTTCCAGCTGCCGCTTCTGTCCATGAGACAGATTCGCTGCTGTAGCGCTTGCTACCTTTTCCAGACCGGCACTGGTCAGCGCCTCATCGGCAAGCGCCAGGCTCATTTTGCATTGCTGTGCGGCCGACCAGAAGTGCCAGGGCTTCTGGACCTTCGCCTGCGCGGCAAGGCGACAGTTTTCCCGGACGCTGAGCGGCAGGAAAATATTATTTCTCTGGTAACTTCGACCCAGGCCCGCCTGGGATCGTGCCGGCTGCGACCATTTGCTGATATCGCGTTCGCGCAGCAGCACCTGTCCGTGTGTCAGCGGCAGCTCGCCTGACAAAAGATAAGTCAGGGTGGATTTGCCGGCACCGTTGGTGCCAATGACAGCATGAATTTCACGTTCGAACAGCTGCAGAGACACATTATTGACTGCGATCAGCGCGCCGAATTTGCGGGTGACATTCCGCGCTTCAAGCATGACGTTTCTCATAGGGCTTTGTCTCCGTTGCGCCTGCGCTGGCCGCGCCAGTCACGCAACTGTTGCGGGATGCCAGCCAGTCCATGAGGCATGAGCATAACCACGAAAATAATGAAACCACCCAGCAGCAGTTGCCAGTGCTTGGTGATCGAGGTAAACCATTCAGACAGCAGCACGAAGGCAAAGGCGCCAATAACCGCGCCACCCAGGCTGCCCAGACCGCCCAGGATAATCATGAGCAGCACATTGCCCGACTGGTGCCACGAAAGCAGTTCCGGATTGACGTAGCCAAACTGGCATGCATACAGAAACCCTGCCAGACCGGCAAGCATGCCGCTGATGACAAAGCTGGCGAGCTTGTAGGCCGTGGACTCGAACCCCGCTGCGCGCATGCGCAGCTGATTGTGTTTGATGCCCACAAATGCGTGACCAAGACGGGAGCGCAGAATCAGTTGCAGAATGACGACTGTCAGAATCAGCATGGCAAGTGTGAACCAGTAAAAATTATTGCCTGCGTCAAGATCAAAAGGCTGCCAGCTGAAGATCGAAAAATCCGGTTTGAAATAAATATAGGTCCCGTCTGAGCCGCCAAAATACGCAATGTCATGGAAGACGAAATACACGAGCTGGCCAAAGGCCAGTGTCACCATGATGAAATACACGCCGTAGCTGCGCAGAACCAGCATGCCAATCAAGAGGGCGAGCAATCCGGCTCCGCCGATACAAATGACCATCAGCAGCCATCCGTTGCCGGGCTCCGATTCCGGTGATACCGTCGCTACCATATAGGCGGCAAATCCCAGAAACGCTGCGTGCCCGAGGCTGACCAGCCCGGTAAAGCCTACCAGTAATTGCAGGCTGAGCGCAAAGATACTCAGGATCATGATCTTGGAAACCAGATCATTGTGGTAAGTGCTGCCGATTGGTTCGGGAAGCATCGGAAGTGAAGCCAGCAAGATCAGACCGATGATCCACAGAACGATGTTTTTGCTTGTGATCATGCTCAAGTCCCCTGTTTGAACAGGCCCTGGGGCTTGAACAGCAGCACCAGTACCATCAGCAGATAAATCAGGGCGCCCGCGCCTTCAGGCCAAAGCACTTTGCCGAAGGTATCCACAAAGCCGATCAGCAGGGCGGCAACCAGGGCTCCTTTGATGGAGCCAATTCCGCCGATAACCACTACCACAAAGCAGATGATCAGTTCATTACCTCCCATGCCGGGATAGACGGATGACACAGGTGCAGACAACATGCCGGCAAAAATGGCCAGGCCAATGCCGGCGGCAAATACAATCCGATACAGCACTGGCAGATTCACTCCCAGAGATTGCACCATTTCCCGATTGGTTGCCCCCGCGCGAATTTTCATGCCCAGCCGGGTATGACGCATTACCATATACATGCCAACTGCAATGACCAGACAGACAAGCGAGATGAACAGACGATAGATGGGATAACTCAGGCCATTGCCCAGCGCAATGGAACCGGACAGCCAGGCCGGCGGACTGACTCCGTGCACGTCATCGCCAAGCAGAATGCTGCGCAGCGCTTCAAAAATCAGAATGAGTCCGTAGGTCATGAGTACCTGCAACAGATGCTCACGCTCGTACAGGAAGCTGAAAAATCCCCATTCCAGCAGATAGCCAAAGGCGAGTGCCAAAATCACACCGAGAATCAGGGCGATGGCAAAATTATCAATGTACATGCCAAGTGCATAAATCAAATATGCGCCGACCATGAAAAAGCTGCCATGTGCCAGGTTGATGACTCCCATAATGCCGAAAATCAGCGTCAGGCCACTTGCGATAAGAAACAGGAGCAGCCCGTACTGCACACTGTTCAGACATTGAATCAGAAATGTTGTTATATCCATAAGAGATCCGAGGAAAGGCGCGGACGTCAGGCCAGACCGGACGATCCGCGCTTTCGGTTTACTTGCTCAGCTTGCAACCTTTTGCCGGATCTTCCAGATTGGCAACCGCAATTCCCAGACTTTTATTCTGTTTGTCAGATACTTCGCGCAGATAAATATTCTGCACGGGATTATGCGCCTTTGACATGGTGAATGGTCCGCGCGGACTGTCGACCTTCGCCTGTTCCATCCCCTCGATAACCGCGTCTTTGTTTTTGATGTCACCTTTGGCATTATTCAGGCCCGCTGCAAGCAGCTGTGCGGCATCGTAACCTTGCACGGCATAGACGTCAGGTTCAAGATTGAACTTGGACTGATAGTTTGTGCGGAATTCCTTGTCTTTGGGATAATCCAGTCCGTCTGCATAGTGCAGGGTGGTCAGCATTCCCTTGGCTGCGTCGCCCTGTGCTTCCAGCGTACCATCGGTCAGAAAGCCCGGTCCATAGAGTGGAATGTTTTTACGCAGACCCGATGCATCGTAGTCTTTGACGAATTTCACCGCGCCGCCGCCGGCAAAGAATGCAAATACCGCATCAGGTTTCAGGGATGAAATTTCCGTCAGCAACGACTGGAACTCGACGTTGGGGAAGGGCAGGGTCAATTCTTTGATTACCTTGCCACCCTTGGATTCGAAGCCCTCGCGAAAGCCATTGGCCGCTTCCGTACCTGCGGCATATTTCCAGTTGATGGTAACCGCCGTTTTATGATTTTGCTTTTCTGCTGCCACAATTCCCATGCCATAGGCCGGTTGCCAGTTGGTAAAGGAGCTGCGGAAAATATTTTTGGCGCATAACGGTCCGGTCAGCATATCCGCTCCGGCATTGGGAATGATATAGATCACACCACTGTCTCGGGCAATTTTAGCCATGCCCATCGCCACACCGGAATGCACGGTTCCCACCAGTACATCGACCTTGTCACGTTGCACCAGGCGGTTGGTGTTTTCTGGCGCCTTGGCCGGATCGGATTCGTCATCCACAGAAAAATACTGCACTTCCTGACCGCCAAGCTTGCCGCCCTGTTCATCAACGTAGAGTTTGAAGCCGTTTTCGATTGCCTTGCCCAGGGCTGCGTAGGTACCGGTAGCAGGCAGCATCAGGCCTATTTTTACCGGTTCTGCCTGGGCTGCCTGACCCAATCCACATGCCAGCATGACCGCTGCCGCGAAACTGGTTTTACTTAGTTTATTCATTGTATTGTCTCCTGAGTATATGACTGCTTTTTATGATTGCTGCTATTTATGCTGTCACGAATGACGCGGTCATTGCTGCGACTTGCTGGTACCTGCTTATTACCTCACGGGCGAACTGCGCCAGCCCGCTCTGCCTGTTTTCATTATCGGCTCAGGCCGATTCGTGCTGGTTCATTTCACGCAGCCGAAAGCGCTGTATTTTTCCGGTAGCCGTTTTCGGCAGTTCGTCCAGAAACTCAATACTGCGCGGATATTTATGCGGCGCCAACCGGGATTTGACAAACGCCTTGAGTGTCTCCCTGAGCGTATCGTCTGCCGGCGGCGCTGTGTCTTTCAGCACGACATAGGCCTTGGTCTTGACCAGGCCCTGCGAATCGGTGACGCCAATCACGGCGGCCTCAAGCACGGCTTCATGTTCAATCAATGTGGCCTCCACTTCGAATGGGGACACATACTGCCCGCTGACCTTAAGCATGTCGTCGCTGCGACCGGCGTAGGTGTAGTAGCCATCTGCGTCGCGAGAATACTTGTCGCCGCTTTTGGTCCACTCACCCTGGAACGTCGCAAGGGATTTTTCGCGGTTATTCCAGTACATGAGCGCAGCACTTTTCCCCTTGATGTACAAGTCGCCAATTTCTCCATCTGCGACAATAGCACCTTGCTCGTCGCGCAGTTCGAGTTCATAGCCCGGTACGGGTTTTCCTGTGGTTCCATAACGAACGTCATCAGGACGATTCGACAGGAAAATATGCAGCATTTCGGTTGAGCCAATGCCATCGATGATATGACATCCGAAATGGGCAGTGAACCGCTCGCCCAGCTCACGCGGTAAGGCCTCACCGGCGGATGAACACATGCGCAATTGCACTTCGTCCCTCGTGGGAGTGTTGGCTGCGGCCAGCATGCCGGCGTACCCGGTGGGCGCACCGCAGAATACGGTTGGCTGATGCTTGCGCATGGCGTCAAAGACCGCGTCCGGAGTAGGCCGCCCCTCAATGAGAATCACACTGGCGCCTACCGCAAGCGGGAAGGTCAGCGCGTTCCCCAGTCCATAGGCAAAGAACAGTTTTGCGGCAGACAGAATACGATCCGATTCGCTCAGGTGAAGCAGGCCCTGGGCATAATAGACAATGGTCCAGTAAGGATTGGCATGACTGTGCACGGTGCCCTTGGGCTTACCGGTAGAGCCCGATGAATACAGCCAGAATGCCGGTTCGTCGGCCCTGGTGCTACAGGGGCGGTGACAGGGTGTTGCTGCCTGTAGTAGGGGTTCCATGGACTGTTGCTGTCCTGACAATTCTCCTTGCGGGCGAGAGACAATCAGATGCTTGATCTCGTGATCGGCTTCAGTCATCGCTTCTGTCAGGACCGGTACCAGGCTGGACGACAGGATGGCCGCCTGGCAGCGACTGTCCTCAATGATATATTTGTAATCCTTTGCGGTGAGCAGCGTATTGATGGCGACAGGAACCAGTCCAGCATAGATTGCACCAAGAAACGCCACGGGCCAGTCAGTGCAATCCTGCATCAGCAACAGCACACGTTGCTCACGATGCAGTCCAAGATTCTTCAGTACTGCCGCTTGCCGTCTGACACGGTCAAACAGTTGCTCGTAGGTTAGTGTCTCCTTGCTGTCGATATAGGCAATGTTGCTCAGGCGATGTTGATTGACCTGCATCAGATAGTCGGCGATATTGAACTGATTGCTGTCTTCTGGGGTATTCATGGTTGGCTCCACTTATAGTCTTGACGGATGTGTCGGACCTGTCGTCGGGCACATCACAAGCCTGGCGATCGGACTGCTTACTGCGTGATCCGGGCGCGGGCGCAAGACATACCGGCTTGATGCGCCTTTCCGGGTATCACTGTCTCTGTTTTTACTGGATCTTGGTAAATTCAATTTTTCCGGCAGGCAGCAGATACAGCACATGCGCCGTGCCATGACTGACGGTCGGGTAATGTGCAGAATCCGGTGCGTATACCTTCCAGCCTGCGTCGCTACCGTCGAACCGGGCGCCTGGGGTGACGGGAAGGATCAGGTCGATTTCGCCGTTGGGATGGCGATGGTGCGGGCCGCGCACATCCTCCATGCGGACCACGTCGACGGAAAAGCCGTGAGTCGCATCGGACGGCTTGGTAACACGCCCGTATTTCACGCCATCGGCCTCGTATTTGCACATCCAGCCATCCTGGATACCCTGTGTACAGGCTTGTTCCATATTCCGATACCAGTCGCTGGCCGGACCGTAGTGATGGTTGAGCCACTGCTCGAGGCCGTCATCTAGCGGTTTGTCCGCAATATCACCGGTAACAGCCTGAATGAGCGTGTCAAATTTTTCACGCATGCTGAATGTCTCCTTAATGCTTCAATTTTTTTCGTGCATTATTTTGCATGTAGGTGATAAGATAGGCATGCAGTTAAAATCAGTCAAGATTTTTGCTTAATGTTTAGGGAAAACACTAGCTTTTTCTCATCAACGAAATGGCACGCTATGACGCTGGAAAATTCATTTGAAATAGATTCGCTGGAAGACAAAACGCCCCTGTTACGCGCACTGGGCGAGAGGATCCGTTCGTTGCGAGCCCGCAAGGGTATTACCAGAAAGAAGCTCGCAAGTCTGGCGGGCATCTCTGAACGTCATATGGCCAATCTTGAACTGGGCACGGGTAACGCGACTATTCTGGTTCTGCATCAGGTCGCGCAGGCGCTGACCTGCCCGCTGGCCGAGCTGATCGGCGATATCACCACGTCCTCTCCCGAGTGGTTGATGATTCGTGAACTTCTGGAAAACCGTAATGAAAAGGAACTGCACAGAGTTCGCCATAAACTGATCGAGCTTTTTGGAGCAGAAAAGGCGCCCGGGTCCCGGATGTCGCGCATTGCTTTGATCGGTCTGCGTGGTGCGGGTAAATCTACGCTGGGACGGATGCTCGCTGATAAGCTCAATTATCCGTTTATCGAACTGTCCCATGAAATCGAACAGACCACGGGTTGCAGTATCAACGAAATTCATTCCCTGTACGGACCGGTGGCGTATCGGCGCTATGAGCGGCGAGCGCTGGAAGAAACCATACAGCTTTATCCCGAAGTCGTGATTGCCACGCCCGGCGGTCTGGTATCCGAGGCCGCGACTTATAGCAGCCTGCTGGAGCATTGCCTGACGGTCTGGTTGCAGGCCACCCCCCGTGAGCACATGGATCGTGTCATTGCGCAAGGCGATTTTCGGCCCATGTCCGGAAGCAAGGAGGCCATGAACGATCTGAAGCTGATTCTGGAAGGCCGAGTGGCCTTCTACAGCAAGGCGGATGTACATCTGGATACCAGTCTTCAGCCGCTGGACATCACATTTGATGCACTGTTTGCCAAGATTCAGGCAGCACGACAGACCGGGGATGTGGCAATCTGATCGTCCGATTCGGGATCGACATCGCCTGGAGATGGATCAGGGTAAATACCTATACTAATCACTTGACCATCTCTAGAAACATGCAATATAGTGCGTTTAATGACAAACGAAATGCAACGAATTGCATGACTCTAATGGAGACCAGCCATGAGCCAGCTGAAAGTCAATTATCAGACCGACCCGTCGCAGTACAAACACATTAAACTGAGCACAGAAGGCCGTGTTGCCCGTCTGACCATCGATATTGATGAGGACAGTGGCATTCGCCCGGGCTATAAGCTGAAGCTCAACTCCTATGATCTGGGTGTGGATATCGAATTGCATGACGCACTGAATCGCATCCGCTTCGAACATCCTGAAGTCCGCAGCGTGATCGTCAGCAGCGGCAAAGATCGTATTTTCTGTTCGGGCGCCAACATTTTCATGTTGGGGCTGTCGAGCCATTCGTGGAAGGTGAACTTCTGCAAATTCACCAATGAAACCCGTAACGGTATTGAAGACACCAGTGAACATTCCGGCGTGAAATTTATTGCGGCTGTGAATGGTGCATGCGCGGGCGGTGGGTATGAACTGGCCCTGGCCTGTGATGAAATTTATCTGGTCGACGATCGTTCTTCGTCTGTATCGCTTCCCGAAGTGCCGCTACTTGGCGTACTGCCGGGCACGGGCGGCCTGACCCGCGTGACGGATAAACGCAAAGTCCGTCATGATCATGCCGATATCTTCTGCACGCTGGCAGAAGGCGTGCGGGGACAACGTGCCAAAGAGTGGCGGCTGGTGGACGATGTTGTCAAACCGGCCAAATTTCAGGACACGATCAATGCCCGTGCGCTGGAACTGGCGGGGCAGGACAATGAGACTCCTGATATCAAGGGAATCGCACTGACGCCACTTGAGAAACATGAATCGGCAAATGGTCTGGACTACAAACATGTCAGTGTCGAGATTGACCGCAAGGGCAAATTTGCGACCTTTACGATTCGCGGCCCGCAGGGCGATCAGCCTGAAGATATCGATGCTATCTTGCAGGCTGGCATGAACTGGTGGCCACTGCAAATGGCAAGGGAACTGGATGACGCCATCCTGTCCATGCGTACGAACGAACTCGATAGTGGCCTGTGGCTGATCAAGACCGTAGGTGATATCGATGCTGTTTTGAAAAGCGACGACATCCTCCTGAACAACAAGGATCATTGGTTCGTCCGTGAGACGCTGGGACTGATGCGCCGCACCTTTGCGCGCCTGGACGTGTCCTCGCGTTCTCTGTTCGCGCTGGTCGAAGAGGAGTCCTGTTTTGCCGGCAGTCTGCTTGAGCCTGCGCTGGCATGCGACCGCATTTACATGCTCACTCTGCCCGATGATGAAAACAAGACACCACATATCACGGTGGGTTCCATGAATTTCGGCTTTTTGCCCATGGTGACCCGGCAGTCGCGTCTGGCCCGCCGGTTCTATGATGACAGTGAAAAGCTCAAGGAAATTCAGGACCTGGCAGGTACCCGTCTGGACGGAGACGAGGCCGAGAAGGCAGGTCTGGTAACTTACGCCCTGGATGACATAGACTGGTCTGACGAAGTGCGTATCGCCATCGAAGAGCGTGTGTCGATGTCGCCTGATGCGCTGACCGGCATGGAGGCCAACCTGCGTTTCAATGGTCCCGAAAATATGCTGACGCGCATTTTTGGCCGCCTGACGGCATGGCAGAACTGGATTTTTATCAGACCGAATGCAGTTGGCGAGAAAGGTGCACTGAAGCTTTACGGTAAGGGCGAGAAGCCGAATTTCGACTGGAACCGTGTCTGATCGACAGATCACAAGCCATTCAATAAGATAACGGGGCTGGGTACACATTTGAAATACCTGCTCCACGACTCCGGAGACGACTATGTCAAGTATCAACTACAACGATAAAATTCCGAATAACGTGAATCTGTCGCAGGACAAAACGTTGCAACGTGCGCTGGAACACTGGCAGCCCAACTATCGCAAATGGTGGAATGATATGGGACCTGATGGCTCCCAGGATTTCGATGTCTATCTGCGTACGGCGACCAGTGTCGACCCACAGGGCTGGGCATCGTTCGGGTATGTGAAGATGCCCGATTATCGCTGGGGTATTTTCCTGAATCCGCAGGAAGCTGAGCGTAAGGTGAACTTTGGTGAACACAAGGGGGAAAAAGCCTGGCAGGACGTGCCCGGCGAGCATCGTGCCAATCTTCGCCGCATTATTGTGACGCAGGGCGATACCGAGCCTGCATCGGTGGAACAGCAGCGCCATCTTGGCCTGACTGCGCCTTCCATGTACGATCTGCGCAATCTGTTTCAGGTCAATGTGGAAGAGGGGCGTCACTTGTGGGCTATGGTGTATCTGCTGCATAAACATTTCGGTCGTGATGGCAGGGAAGAGGCAGAAGCATTGCTCGAGCGCAATAGCGGAGACGAAGACAATCCGCGCATTCTTGCTGCGTTCAATGAGAAAACGCCGGACTGGCTGGCCTTTTATATGTTCACCTATTTCACCGATCGTGACGGAAAATTTCAGTTGTGTGCGCTGGCCGAGTCTGGCTTTGACCCGCTTGCCCGGACCACCAAATTCATGCTGACTGAAGAAGCCCATCATATGTTCGTGGGCGAGTCGGGGGTGTCGCGGGTGATCCAGCGTACCTGCGAAGTCATGAACCAGCTGAAGACTGATGATCCGGCTCGTCTTCGTGAAGCCGGTGTGGTTGATCTGGAAACCCTGCAACGTTATCTGAATTTCCATTTCAGCGTCACTATCGACCTGTTTGGCGCAGATGAATCCAGCAATGCGGCAACGTTTTATAACACGGGTCTGAAAGGGCGTTATGAGGAAACCAAGCGCGACGATGATCACAAACTTTATGATCGTACGTACAACGTACTGGCGATCCAGGATGGTCGCCTGACAGAAAAATCGGTGCCCATGCTCAATGCACTTAACGAAGTGCTGCGTGATGACTATATCAAGGACTCCATCGGTGGCATCGGGCGGTGGAATAAAGTGATTGAAAAGGCCGGCATACCATTCCGCCTGAAAGCGCCGCACAAGGCATTCAATCGCCGCATAGGCACGCTGTCGGCCGTTCATGTCTCACCAGAAGGGCAAGTGATGTCTGAGGCAGAATGGGTCAAGCATGAACGCGAATGGCTGCCAACTGCCGAAGACCGTGCCTATGTTGCTTCGCTGATGGGCCGCGTTGTTGAGCCCGGCAAATTTGCCAACTGGATTGCCCCCCCGGTAATGGGCATCAATCGCCAGCCGGTGGATTTTGAGTACGTGCGTTTTAACTGATCGGCCCCGACCCCTCTCGGGGGCGGGCAAAAGAATGAAAATGGATGCAGGATGGAGAATGTTATGGCGACGACCGAACATGCCCAGGTAACAAAGCAGCACTTGATCGACCCGGAAATCTGTATTCGCTGTAATACATGCGAAGAGACCTGTCCGATCGATGCGATCACTCACGATGGTACAAACTATGTGGTGAAGCCGGACATTTGTAATCACTGCATGGCGTGTGTCGGCCCCTGTCCGACCGGAGCGATTGACAACTGGCAACCGGTTCCGATTGACAGTATGTATTCAATCGAAGCGCAATATACCTGGGATGAACTGCCGGCGCCGCTGGCGCTGGAAGTTCCTCAGGAAGACAGTGCGGCGCAATCCGAAAGCGAAACGGGCAGTGATGAAGAAGTGACGATACAGGGTAGTAATTATGTCGCCGGATCCCAGGTCCCGCCATGGTCTGCTTCACACAGTTATACCAATCTGTACGGAACCCGCAATGTTATTACCGCAACAGTATCAGGAAATTATCGGCTGACTGATGAGTCGTCCGACAGCGATATTCGACATGTGGTACTTGATTTTGGTGATGCGCCATTTCCGGTTCTGGAAGGGCAGTCTATCGGGATTATTCCGCCCGGAACGGATTCTGCCGATCGTTTGCATCACGCCCGTCAGTACTCCCTTGCCAGTCCACGTGATGGTGAACGTCCACGGTATAACAATGTATCCATTACCGTCAAGCGAGTGCTTCAGGATTATGACGGCAACCCGGTGAAGGGTGTCTGTTCCAATTACGTTTGTGATTTAAAAAAAGGAGACAAGGTCCAGGTCATTGGCCCTTTCGGACATACATTCCTGATGCCGAATCATCCAGGCTCGAATCTGATTATGATCTGTACTGGAACCGGCAGCGCACCCATGCGTGCCATGACTGAGAGGCGGCGGCGCCGGCGGCAAAATCCGGATGCCGATGAGCGCGGTAAGTTAATGCTGTTTTTTGGCGCCCGCTGTCCCGAGGAGCTGCCTTATTTCGGTCCGCTCAATAAACTGCCCAAAGATTTTATCGATATCAATTTTGCCTTTTCCCGTGTGCCTGACAAGCCCAGGAAATACGTGCAGGATCTGATGCGGGAGCGTCAGGTCGATCTGCTCGACCTGCTACGGAATGACGATACCTATATTTATGTTTGCGGCGTCAAGGGTATGGAAGCCGGTGTGCTGGAAGTCTTGCAGGAAACGGCCATCGCAGGCGGGTTGGACTGGAGTGAGTTGCACGCCACGCTGCGTCAGAAAGGTCGTCTGCATCTCGAGACCTATTGACGGTATACTATTTCGTTACTAACGACATCATACTTTGTTATTCCGTCATCTGTGATGGCACAATCAAGCCAATATCTGGCTTCGCTTTGACAGCGCGGCCGGATTGATGAAGCTTGCAGGGCATTGCTACTATCATGGCGCGTCTGTTGATCCGGTATGGAAAATGCCATGAAGCTTTATCACGTCCCTGGCAGCTGTTCGCTTTCCACCCACATCGTACTGCGATAGTCGGGTTTGCCATTTGAATTTGTCCCTATCGATGTCAAAACGCGCATGTTTGATCATGGGCAGGCTTACTTTCAGGTCAATGAACTGGGTAACGTTTCCATACTTGAACCTGAAAGTGGTGAAATTTTTCTCGAGGCGGTGAAAAGGCCATGCAAGTCGAATGCCTGACCAGATAGACCGTGATTTCAGATTCAACAGTTGCGGGCCTGATTCCCTGCGAGGCCTCCGCTTGCGGTGTTACTGAAATGCTTCACATTGACATCACGCCATATAAGCACTTCTCATCATGAACGCACTTCACGCATCATGACGGCGTTTTCTGCGGCGCAGTGAATGATGCACCACTGACACAGGCAGCGGCAGCCCAAACCAGCAAGATGGCCGGTATGCTATATACCCACAGGGATGACAGCAGCGGCAACAGAAAGCCCGCGGCAAGTGGTCCCGTACCTGCTCCAATATCGCGCCAGATAGAGCGCGCAGCCAGCGCCTGCACACGTTCGGGTCCCGGCGTTCGGCGGGCCACGATGGGAGCCAGCAGGGGCAATTGAAGCGAACGGAGCACAACGATGCACGTTGCGCAGCTCCACAGCCATCCCGCACCAAATCCGATCAGACTCACCGCGGTCATCAGGGACAGCACAAGCAGGAGTTTTTCAGCACCAAATCTTTCTGCAAGTCTGCCACCCGCCGGGCTTAGAACAATTTCTCCCACATATCGCAAAGCCAATAATATGCCAGCTGTCATGACAGCTCCGCCAGGGAAAAGATCGCTGCCCAGATAGGACAGACCAATAATAAACAAGCCGTCCAGCGTGAAGCCTTCCAGGAACGACCACATATCCAGGCTATTGGGCAGGGTCAGGCCGCGGCGTTTTGCGGGCACCGGGTAATCGTGGGATGGCAGGCGGCGAGTAGCGAAAACACCCATCATGGCTGCTGCTGCCAATACCCAGAAAATGGCGCGTGGACCGAAGAAGTAGGCCAGTAATGCTGCCAGTGGCAAAGCAGTGGCCGGGCCGAGCGCAATAAAGGCCCGGGACTTTCCGGAGCGCCGTGAAGCACCTGCGGCTTCGGCAGTAGCCAGCGCTTGCGTGGAAAGGTTCAGTGCGGCGAACGCAAGCCCCCACAGCAGTCGCAGTGGCAGCAATGCCCACAGCCCCGACAGCGTGGCATAACCAATGGCGCAGAAGCCGGCTGCAATCACTGCCAGGGTACAGATCAGCCGGTCTCCGTGACGGGCGTAGAGGCGCGCGACATATCCATAGCCGGCAATGCGGACCAGGCGGTTGGCAGCCAGCAGCACACCTGCCTCGACCAGTGACACACCAAACTGGTCTGCGAACATGGGGAGCAACAGGTAGAGCACAACATCAGTGGGTAAGGCGAGGGCCATCGCCAGTGCAGCATGTCTGGAATGCCGATCGGCGGGGTAGGAAGAAAGAAGAGAAACCATGGAAGAATGCTACTCCGCGACGGGCCGGACGACAAACGAGTTTAATTGAGGCTATGTGTTATAAAATTGAACACATGAACAGTAATCTGCCCCCTCTTAATGCTGTGCGCGTTTTTGTTGCTGCGGCCCGCCATCAGAGTTTTACCCTGGCGGCCAATGAACTTCATCTTACGCACAGTGCCATCAGCCATCAGGTCAAGGCTCTGGAATCGTATATGGGGGTGCAGCTGTTCGAACGACGGATCAGGCAGGTCAGTCTGACTCTGGAGGGTCTTCGATTCTTTACGCAGGCAGAGGCGGCGCTCGCGCAAATTGCCGAGGCAGCACAATCGGTCATGAATCAGCGGCCGGAGCGTGTTGTCAGAATTAATGTACGGCCGTCATTTGCAGTCCGATGGCTAATTCCCCGATTGCCCGACTTTATTGCAAACTATCCGGGAATCGAGCCTCATGTGCTCACTACAACTTTAGCCCCTGAATCATCCGACAGTTTTGACATTGCGATCCGGCGGGGCCTGAAAGGCTGGTCTGACACGATGCGGGTCTGTGCCTTCATCGAGGATGAAGTGTGTCTGGTTGCCTCCCCCGCCATGATGACAACTGCTATAACGAGTGTGAAATCCCTGAGGCAACTGACTCTGCTCAGTTCCAAGACCCGCAAGGGTGATTGGGATGCATGGCTTGAACATGCCGGATTGCATCGAATTAGGCCTGCCGGTCAGATGCAGTTTGATCACGTGCATTTTGTCCTGCAGGCAGTGGCAGACGGACTGGGTTTTGCTGCCGTCCCGTTATCCCTGGCATCCAGCGACATTGCCGCGGGTCGTCTTGAGTGCCCGTTTCCCGATCTGCGATTGCCTGTAACCCGCTACTACTATGGCGTGATGCGGGATGCCGTTCCCGAAGCCCGTTTTTTTGTTGAGTGGCTTGAAGCGCAGTCGTAATGGGTGACGTTATGTCAGCGTACGCACAAAGGCGGCAATGGCATCTGTGGTTTCTTCAGGCTTGTCGATATGCGGCGAGTGGCGGCAGTCATCGATGATATAAAGTTTGACGTTTCCGGAAAGCGCCGCCAGATGTTCGACCTGGGCCAGTGAACCATATTCGTCTTCCCGGCCCTGGATGGCGAGCACCGGACAGAGGATATTCGCCACTTCCTCTTCAATATTCCATTCACGAAAAGCGGGATTCAGCCAGATATCGTTCCAGCCCCAGAAGGCCGATTCGACATCGTCATGATAGCGGGCAAGTTTTTGCGGCAGATCGGTACTCAGAAAAGCAGACTTGGCATTTTCAATATTACGCACCGTGACGTCCTCTACGAACAAATGTGGCGCCAGCACCGCAGCCGCGCAGATTTTGTCAGGAAAGGCGGCAGCGTAAAGCAGGGCGATGGATGCCCCGTCACTGTGGCCTACCAGCACAGGACGATCGTTTTGCGGATCCATACCCAGCGCTTCAAAAAAGGCTGGCAGGAACTGCTGTGCCTGAACATGCATGAAATCGGCTGACCATTGTTCGTGATGCGGGCGAGGCGTGGATTTACCGTAACCATATCGGGAGAAAACCAGTCCTCGACAGTTCAGAATGTCACAGGTTTTTGCCGGCCATTGCTTCCACATCCCGACTGAGCCCAGACCCTCATGAAGAAATACCAATAACGGTCTTTCCTTGCGCTCAGGATGAAGCATTTGATATTCGATAGCGACGTTTGTTTCGCCATATGAAACTTTGATCCGTTGTGTGTCAGCCATTTTCAGAATAATTGTGGGTTTGCAGTTACGCGTGTCAAGTTTAAGTAAAATACATCGTTACACGCAGTTGCCTGTGAGCGCAAGCAAAATCATCGCTCCAGAACCAGTTTATCAATTCAGAGGCAGTATTTATAGAGTGGCATGCAGCCGGGGCTGATTCCATGCCGCTCGAAACAAGGTTTGTTAAATGAAATTCGCGGAATTCCAGCCAGGCATGGTCTTTGAACAGGGCCCTCGGCATTTGACCGAAGAAGAAATTATTCGCTTCGCTAAAGAATATGACCCTCAGTGGTTTCACGTTGATCCCGAGCGCGCCAAGGATGGGCCCTGGAAAGGCCTGATTGCCAGTGGCTGGCATACCTGTGGGATTGCCATGAAAATGGCGGTAGAGGCTGCGCTGGAAGGCTCCGAATCCTTTGCGTCTCCAGGACTGGATGGCGTCAAATGGCTCAAGCCGGTTCGCCCCGGCGACGACCTTTTCTGGAAAGGCGTCGTCAAGGCCAAACGCGTTTCCAATACGCGTGAAGGGTTAGGAATCCTGCTGTGGAGTTGGGAAGTGACCAATCAGAAAGACGAAACGGTTCTGGAGCTGGATGCCACCAGTCTATTCGATATTTCCGAGAGCGTCGAAAAAGATGAAGACTGACCAACGTGAATCACGATTGAAATAAGATAGAGAATATTGTCTGTCTCATGGTCTATGCGACTGGCATGGATTCCATAATAGTGCCGCGCCATTATCACTGTTACTGATCCGGTCAGCTACCTTTAGCAGAAGAGAAAGCGCCTTCTTGTGCCTGAGGCTTCATATCCGATGTTTGCCTGCCCGTAAAACTTTGGTTTAAGCCAATGTGTGCGTGGCCATAAACCTCTGGCTTGGTATTTGACGCTTTTTATATCGGATGTTTGTCTTGTAAAAAAACTGCACCGCCAAAAGTTGGCCGCCAAGGCCCAGCTTTTGGGGTGCAGTTTACTGTTGAAACGAGCCTGATTCAGGAGAGGCGTCTGTGTACCGACGCCTGCTTAATCAGTAGAATGCCTGCAGGCCGGTTTGCGCACGGCCCAGAATCAGGGCGTGAACATCATGAGTGCCTTCATAGGTATTGACGACTTCCAGGTTGACCAGATGACGGGCGACGCCAAATTCATCTGAAATACCATTGCCGCCCAGCATATCGCGCGCCATGCGTGCAATATCGAGTGATTTGCCGCAAGAGTTGCGTTTCATGATGGATGTAATTTCAACAGCAGCAGTACCTTCGTCTTTCATGCGGCCCAGGCGCAGGCAGCCCTGCAGACCAAGGGTGATTTCTGTCTGCATGTCTGCGAGCTTTTTCTGGATCAGCTGGTTTTGCGCCAGAGGACGTCCGAATTGCTTGCGATCCAGTGTGTATTGGCGAGCGGTATGCCAGCAGGACTCTGCTGCACCAAGCGCTCCCCAGGCAATTCCATAGCGGGCAGAGTTCAGGCAGGTAAAGGGGCCGCGCAGGCCGCTGACACCAGGCAGCATTTGATCATCAGAAACCTGTACATCATCCATCACAATTTCACCTGTGATTGAAGCACGCAGTCCGACCTTACCGTGAATGGCCGGCGCAGACAGGCCTTTCATGTCTTTTTCCAGAATGAAGCCGCGGATTTTACCGTCGAAATCACCACCAGCGCATCGTGCCCATACGACAAACACATCTGCAATCGGGGAGTTGGTGATCCACATTTTGTTTCCGCTCAGGCTGTAGCCGCCGTCAACTTTCTTCGCGCGGGTTTCCATACCATCAGGATCAGAGCCGTGATTGGGTTCTGTCAAACCAAAGCAGCCAATCCATTGGCCGGACGCCAGCTTTGGAAGGTATTTTTTCTTTTGCTCTTCACTGCCGAATTCATTAATGGGCACCATGGCCAGCGAGGATTGGACGCTCATCATTGAGCGATACCCAGAATCAATGCGCTCCACTTCGCGGGCAATCAGGCCATAGGCAACGTAGTTAAGGCCACCACCACCGTATTCTTCAGGAATGGTGGGGCCCAGCAGTCCAAGTTCACCCATTTCGCCAAAAATAGCCGGGTCGGTTTTTTCGTGGCGGAAGGCTTCGAGTACGCGTGGGGCCAGTTTGTCCTGGCAATAGGCTGCGGCTGCATCACGGATCATGCGCTCGTCGTCAGTCAGCTGCGAATTCAGCAGCAAGGGATCGTCCCAATGGAATGAAGGATTAGAGGACATTTGTCTGGCTCCTGTATTTTGGTGAATATGGATTCTGTCATTTCACGGACTGCGTCAATCTATCAGTCCCATGCCGTTGATTGTATGTGTTAAATTATCAATGAACAATTGATAAAAATGCACAATGTCGTGCGCTGTGTTCAGAATCATTCTGCGAGGACGAAACTATGCGTAAAGGTATCCCCAGTCTGGGTGCGCTACAGGCTTTCGAGGCCTGCGCGCGTCTGGGGTCATTTTCACGGGCAGCTGAAGAACTGTCCCTGACGCACAGCGCAGTGTTCAGGCAGGTCGAAGGCCTGGAGGCGCGCCTGGGGGTAACGCTATTTAACCGGGTCAGGCGGCGCATATCGCTTACCACGCAGGGTGCGGAATACGCCGCCCGTATCCGTCATCATCTTGAGCAATTGCAGAAGGATACCTTTGGTCTGATGAGCCGTTCAGGACTTGGACGGAGCCTGCATATCGCGACGCTACCCACTCTGGCAACGACCTGGCTAATCCCCAGACTTGCCGATTTCCAGCGGCACTGGCCGGATATCCAGATCAGTCTGTCAGTACGAACCCACCCGTTCCAGTTCGCCGATGTCCCGGTGGATGGTGCGATCTATCATGCTTCTCAGCCGTGGCCGAACACCCAAGGCGTCATGCTGTTTCGTGAACACGAGCTGGTTCCGGTGTGCTCTTCCCAACTTCTGGCACGTGCCAGACAGAAGGGAGCGGGTGCGATGTCACAACTGACCCACCTTCATATGATGACGCGGCCAGACGCCTGGCCGAACTGGTACGAGTCCAATGCGCTCCCATTTACCCCCATGGTGCTGGGTGGCCCGCGCTACGAATTGTTTACCATGCTGCTGGCTGCGGTCGATGCCGGATTGGGAGTGGCGCTGGTGCCGGCGTTCATCGCGCGGGAGCATATCAAGAGCGGCCGGTATGTGATGCCGATCAATGCGACATTGCCTGTTGATAGCGCCTATTATTTTGGTTATCCGAAGGCTGAAAGCTATCCTGAAGCGCTGACGATTTTCGAGACGTGGGTGAAAGCCCAGGAAATACGATAGTCGTTTATCCGGCGATAGAAAACGTGTGGGCCAGAGATAGCGCGAAACGCGTGCGCCTGGCGGAATCAGGATTTACGACTAACGGTTTTTACGCTGTGATCAAACGCGACACACCGCCAGCTATTGTGTTGTTGGTGCATGCAGAATAACGCCGCTGCATTGATGGGTAATGCGGACGGTAAAAGGGCCCGACCGAAGCCGGGCCCTGCCTGATAAGGAGGATACGATGAATAGAATCGTATTACAACTTATCCTGATCGGTATATTGCTGGTATACAGTACACCCGCTTACTGATCAGGGACCGGTGGGGAAACAGCCCACCGGTTTCAGGTTTCAATTTACTCAACCGTGTTCTCTTTGTCAATATCGTGGTTTCCGAAAGGGAGGAATCGCGAGCGAAGGCACTCGCGCATCTGTACGTTGTGCGATAGAGTGGTTTGTAGTTTGTTGTCCGATCTGTGCATTCACTGGCAGAGTAGTGATTGTCCCCATGAACGTTGGGAATCGCTTACTGGTTGAGTTTCAGGAACAGCGCACTGATAAAACAATTCATACAGCCACCTGCGGGTTGTTGTTCGATTGCAGAATAACGCCGCTGCATTGAGAGGCAATGCAGACGGTAAAAGGGCCCGACCGAAGCCGGGCCCTGCCTGATAAGGAGGATACGATGCAAAGAATCGTATTACAACTTATCCTGATCGGTATATTGCTGGTGTACAGTGCATCAGCTTACTGATCAGGGACCGGTGGGAGAAGACCCCGCCGGTTTCAGGTTTCAATTTACTCAACCGTGTTCTCTTTGTCAATATCGTAGTTTCCGACGAATGAGGCCGTACCCGGAATCGCGAGCGCCTCATCCCATCTGAGCCCTAGCGGAAAATCACGGTACGATGGTTGTTCAGCAGAATGCGATGCTCAACATGGTATTTGACCGCACGTGAAAGCACCAGGGATTCAATATCGCTGCCTACACGTGTCAATTCATTGGCCGACATGGTGTGATCAACCTGTTCAATGTCCTGAGCAATAATCGGTCCTTCATCCAGTTCTGCCGTCACGTAGTGCGCTGTCGCCCCAATAATTTTCACGCCACGTGCATGTGCCTGATGGTATGGACGGGCACCCTTGAAACTCGGCAGAAAACTGTGATGAATGTTGATGGCTTTTCCTTCCAGTGCCCTGCAAAACGAATCGGACAGGATCTGCATATAGCGCGCCAGTACGACAAGATCGGCCTTATGATTTTCTACCAGCGTCATCACCTGTTTTTCCTGCTCTGCCTTGGTGTCAGGAGTCACGGGCAGATAATGAAACGGTATGCCGTAGCCTGTCACCAGTTTTTCATAGTCGCGATGATTGGATACGACGGCGACCACTTCAATCGGAAGCGAGCCGCTATTGGCGCGAAACAACAGGTCATTCAGGCAATGCCCCTGTTTGCTGACCATGATTAGCACACGCGCTTTCTTTCTTGCATCGTGCAGTTTCCAGGTCATGTTGAACTGTTCGCCCAAGGGGATGAATTTAAGGCTGATCTCGTCATGACTGATGCCTGTTTCCACACTGAAATGGACGCGCAGAAAAAACCGCTGAGTTTCTTCGTCGCCAAATTGCTGGGAGTCCAGAATGTTGCCACCCAGTTCAAGGAGCAACCCGGAAATGGCATGAACAATACCGGTACGGTCAGGGCAGGAAATGGTCAGAATGTAATCGTTTTGCATAGAGGGTTCTGCTTCGGTCGGCAAAGAGGTGATCATGATTCGGAAAGTGACTGCGCAGTGGCAGTGGCAATCGCCATGGCCGCCGTCAGGCCAGGCGATTCAATGCCAAAAAGATTGACCAGCCCCTGAACGCCGTGGTCGGCGGGGCCGGAAATGACAAAATCGCCCGCAGCTGAGTTTGGCGAGACTATTTTAGGACGAATGCCGGCATAGCCGGGTTCCAGGGAGTTTTCAGGCAAAGCCGGCCACCAGCTGCGAATGGCCTGGTCGAAAGCCTTGACCTGCACGGGATTGACCAGATAGTTTTCGTGTTCAATCCATTCGGTATCAGGTCCGAACTTGGCCTGTCCCCCCATATCCAGTGTTAGATGTACGCCAAGGCCGGCATCGTTAGGCATGGGATAGATCAGGTGAGAGAACGGAGCGCGTCGATTCAGCGTGAAATAACTGCCCTTGCAATAGTATTCTCCGGGAATATGCTCGCTGGCCAGTCCGCTGATGTGGCGGGCAAGCGTAGGAGCATGCAGTCCGGACGCGTTGATAAGCTGTCGGCAGCGTAATGTCATTGGCTCGTCACCGCCAAATTCACAGGTGAAGGCGGCATCAGCATCGATCTGTGCCCTCATCATGGGGGTGCGCAGAATGACCTGTGCGCCCGCATTCTCTGCATCGCCCTGAAGGGCAAGCATATAGGCGTGACTATCAACAATTCCGGTAGACGGCGATAGCACGGCAGCCACGCAATCGAGTTCCGGTTCACGCTGTTTCGTTTCTTCTGCCGAGAGCCATTGCAGATCATCCACGCCGTTGGCCTTGCCCTGGGCAGCGATCTTTTGCAGATAGGGGATTTGCGACTCGGCTGTTGCAACGAGCAGTTTGCCCAGCCGTTTGTACGGGATATGACGTTCATCACAATAGTCATAAAGCATGCTTTTGCCCTGCACACAGAGGCGGGCTTTAAGACTGCCTTCAGGGTAATAGAGGCCCGCATGAATGACTTCCGAATTGCGCGAGCTGGTCCCCATGCCAATCGCTTCCTCAGCTTCCAGCACCAGCACCTCGGTTCCTGCCAAAGCCAGCTCCCGTGCGATCGCCAGACCGACAACGCCGGCTCCGACGACAATACATTCAATATCAATACTCATGATGTTTCTGTTAGCGTTGGAGTCAGATCGAAGCTGCCTGCGTGGTAAACGAGGGGTAGGGAATCCGTGTGGTGACAGCGTTCCACTTCACCAATCAGAATCATGTGATCGCCTTCGTGGTAGTGGTTACGGTTGTAGCACTCAAACCAGGCGGAGCAGTAGCGGTCGTCCAGTTTCGGCACACCTTCTGCCGTGCCGCCCGCAGTCCACTGCACATCACGAAAGCGATCCTGGGGACTGCCGCCGGAAAACTGGCGTGCCAGGGTAAGCTGGTCTGCATTGAGGATATGAATGTTATAGCGTTCGAGCTGCTCAAACGCTTCCCGATTGGACGACGTTTTGATCAGGCTCCACAGAATGAGCGGCGGATTCAGCGACACCGAATTGAAGGAGCTGACTGTCAGTCCGATAGGATGGCCGGATTGCGGATGAGTAGCCGTGATGATCGTGACACCGGTCGCAAAACGACCCAGGGCCGATCTGAAATCCAGCGAATCAAAATCAGGAGCCTGTGCGCTCATTATGTTTTACCTTTTGTCGGGACGCCGGAGTGGGATCAGGGAGAAAGACGGGCCATGGACCAGTTCCCATCTTGGTCACGCGTATAGCGAAGACGATCGTGCAGTCGAGAAGGGCGTCCCTGCCAGAATTCAATCATGTCGGGAATCACCACGTAACCGCCCCAGTGGGGTGGTTTCGGAACCGTATCGCCAAATTTTTCCCTGAACTCGGCTTCGCGTTTCTCAAGTGCTTCACGTGTGATGACCTGGCTTTGCAGCGACGCCCACGCGCCGATCCGTGAACCAATGGGCCGGCTGACAAAGTAAGCGGTGGAGTCCGCTTCCGGCAGCTGCCGGGCAGTTCCATTGATATGTACTTGCCGTTCAAGCCCAAGCCACGGGAACAGCAGGCTGACAGCGGCATTGCCGGCTATGTCATGCCCTTTGTTGGATTCATAATTGGTAAAGAATGTAAACCCTTCTGCAGTCAGGTCCTTGAGCAGCACAGTCCGCGACGAGGGTCTGTTGCGGCTGTCCACTGTTGACAGTACCATGGCGTTGGGTTCGGCTACGTCGCCTGTCACGGCATCGTTAAACCAACGTTGAAATTGTCTGATGGGGTCAGGGTCGACCTGGGATTCCAGAAGGACGTTTTTTTCGTAGTTCTGGCGTAAATCTGCAAGACTCATAGTGACTTCTTCAGGGAAAATACCTAAACGAATAGTGTACTGCACTTGCGTGGTTTTCCCTGGCATTTCCCGGTAGAAAGTCGCAGATTGCCAGTGGCCGAAGCGTTATCGACAATGTTTCTTCAGGGTGTCCGCGAGTTCGAACAGGGCATGATCCTGGATATTGGCATCCGAGAGTGCATGGGCCGTTTCGATCACGTATTCCGGGCACGGGCCGTTCTTGCCGCTGGCATTGAGAATGATTTGCAGGGTCTCTTCAAAGGTAAGATCCTTGGCGTAAGCATGGTTTTCTCTGTCCATGATGAACGCCAGTGCGCGAACCTCACCCTGTGCGGTTTCGCAGGTAGTCCAGGTGGGAATGTAGGCGCCCGACACCATTTCGCGCTTCCACAGGGCGCGAAACTCCTGCTCAAGCGCATCGTGTCGCAGTCTGAATACCTTGCCTTCACATTTTCCACCTTCGTCCAGTCCAAAGACCAGGCCGGGGCGCTCTGGTGTGCCGCGATTGACACTGGACCAGAGGCAGAGCGCGCGGTGGTAGCCATGGAGGGTAGCCACGCGGCATTCCTGGAATTCGAATTCGGGACGCCAGATAAGGGATCCGTATCCAAACACCCAAACATTTTCAGGATCGACGCCGGCCAGATTCTGCTGCATGGAGTGTTCGACTTCTTCGTCAGTCCACAAGCGGAACTGCCGGATATGATCCAGCGCTTTTTGTAAGGGATTCCTGTTTAGTTCTGCCACGGAAATGAACTTCGTTGAATGTGCATTAAAATTGCAGGAACCCGGGGGAGGAAAAGCCAGAGCCGCCGGGTTCCGGCACGTTAAATCTCTGTAACAAGTTTAGTATAGGTCAGATTCGATTGGAATGGATACAACCATTAACGATAAGCAAAGACGTTTCAGTGGTTTACAGCGTCTGTATGGCGAAGGCGCAACCTTGCGTCTCGAACAGGCTCATGTCATTGTGGCCGGAATCGGGGGCGTGGGCTCCTGGACGGCAGAGGCACTGGCGCGTTCGGGCGTGGGTGAGCTGACGCTTGTTGATTTGGACCATATTGCTGAATCCAACGTCAACCGACAGATCCATGCACTGACGGACACCCTGGGACAGGCAAAGATTCAGGCAATGGCGGAGCGGATTGCCGGTATTAATCCGGATTGTCGCGTCAATCTGGTGGATGATTTTGTCGGAGCAGATAATATAGATGCCCTGTTGCAGGCCAGACCAGTGAAGGTGCTGGTGGATGCTACGGACCAGGTACCTGCAAAAATTGCCATGGTGCTGGCGGGCCAGCGTCTTAACGTCCCTGTGGTGATGTGCGGGGGGGCAGGGGGAAAACTGGATGCACTGACGCTGACCGCGGGGGATCTTTCCCTGGCACATAATGATGCGCTGCTTGCGCGTATCCGACAGCAACTACGCAAGCACCACGGGTTCCCCAAAGGCTCAGACCGCAATGGAAAAGCCTTGCGCAAGGCACCCGTGATGCGTGTGTTTGCCCTGTGGTTTGATCAGCCTGCCATCCTGCCGCAGGCATGGGTTGACCAGGCTGAAGGAAATGCTCTGCAGGGGCTCTCCTGCGCTGGCTATGGATCGGCGGTCACTGTCACTGCGGCGATGGGCATGGCGGCCGCGGGCGAAGCTATTCGCAGGATTCTGGTGTGAATTGATCGCTATCGGATGATGACCGTAGTGGATTAACGACAGGCTTAAATAAATTTACCCGGGTGTTATTGTATTTTTATTTATATCCGGGTAATATTTCTTCTGCATAGTGCTAAACCGATGTCAGGAGTCAATTGTGATCAATCATCCCTCTACCTATACCGTTTTTAAGGGCTCTCAAAGAGTGGCCTCGGGAACCCTGTCTGAAGTGGCCCATGTCTACCGGGCGGCTCAGGCGTCAACGTCCCGGGAAGCTGTGCTGATTTTCGACGACGGCACCGGCCGTTCCATTGATTTCGATTTGCGCCTGACGCCTGCACAACTGCAGGCACTGGAAGCCGCTCCTAAGCCAGCGCCAGGATCGTCCGAGGATGAACTGAACGGTCATATGCCGGGTAAAGTGAAATCGGCATCGATCGAACAAATTGTTACGAATAATTCCGCTGCGCCAGACGAGACAGGAAGGCGGGTGGAAGGCGCTGAACGCTTGAACGAGCCGGCGGGGCCGGAGATGGGTGCAAAGCCTGAATCTGCGCGTCGGCGAGGTCGTCCCAGACTGGGTGTGATTTCGCGCGAGGTGACCTTGCTGCCCCGGCATTGGGAATGGCTGGCAACGCAGCCTGGGGGTGCGTCCGTCGCTTTGCGCAAACTGGTGGAATCTGCGAGGATCAGTCTCGCAGACCGCGATGCACGCCGTCAGGCTCAGGAGCGCGCCTACCAGTTCATGCTGGCCATGGGCGGCGATCTGCCAGGGTATGAAGAAGCGTCGCGTGCGCTGTTTGCCGGCAACAGCGAAGCGCTGGAAAAGCACCTGGCGGCGTGGCCTGCAGACGTGCGCGAGCATGCGCTCAAGCTGGCCGCGATCTCTTGAAACTGCACAAAAGCGATGTCAGCACTGCGCCATGAGGTGTTGACATCGTGGGAGTCTGTGCGTATCGGGCCGCAATGCCAATGCAATGTTGCATCGGCAGGCCGATTTATTCTGCAGTCTCGGTTTCACCTGTGCGGACCAGGAATTCCTCCAGGACGACACCGGTATGGGAGACGGATTTTTTGCTGATAATGTCCTGTACCGAACCCATGGCCACCACCTGTCCGCCGCCATTGCCGCCTTCCGGTCCCATGTCGACGATCCAGTCGGCCTCGGCCATGATATCCAGATTATGTTCAATCACCACCACGGTATTGCCGGCCTGAACCAGACGGTGCAGTACGATAATGAGTTTTTCCACATCTGCCATGGACAGCCCGACGGTGGGCTCGTCCAGAACGTAAAGCGTATGGGGTCTGCGAGAGGCCCTGCCGGTCTTGATCACCCCTTCATCTAGCCGGGCCTTCACCAGCTCTGACACCAGCTTGATGCGCTGGGCTTCACCGCCCGATAGAGTGGGTGAGGGCTGGCCAAGCGTCAGGTAGCCCAGCCCGACATCATGCAGCAATTGCAGGGACCGCTTGACCCGGGGATGGGCGGCAAAGTAGGGGATGGCGTCATCCACTTCCATCTTCAGCACTTCACCCACATTTCTTTCACGCAGTCGAATGGCCAGCGTATCGGGATTGAACCGATTGCCGTTGCAGGCTTCGCAGGGAACCTTCACGTCAGGCAGGAAGCTCATTTCTATGGTGCGCATGCCCTGGCCTTCACATATCGGGCAGCGCCCGTCTCCTGTATTGAAGGAAAAGCGCGAGGTGCTCCAGCCCCGGATTTTGGCGTCGCGGGTTTCGGCAAACTGTCTACGTACATCGTCCCAAAAGCCAATGTACGTAGCCGGGCATGAGCGTGGTGTCTTTCCGATAGGTGTCTGGTCCACTTCCAGCACACGATCCAGGCTTTCCCAGCCCGTGATGTTGTCGCATCCGCGCCAGCCTTTTGGATGCTTGGCACCGACGACTCCTTTCAGGCTGTCAAGCAGCACGTCGCGCGCCAGCGAAGATTTACCTGAGCCGGAAACCCCGGTAATCACGCTCAGGCGCCCTTTGGGAATGCGAACGTCAACATGCTGCAGATTGTGCAGATGGGCGCCGTGAATCTGGATGAAATCGGTATCGCCATCTGCGGGTTGGCCAGGTTGCAGCGGATGCACCATGGGATGGGCCAGATAACGGCCGGTCAGCGAATGCTCGCAGGCAACAATGTCATCATACGTACCCTGAGCGACCACGGTGCCGCCGCGCACACCGGCACCGGGGCCAATGTCAATAATGTGTTCGGCACGACGGATGGTGTCGTCATCGTGCTCAACGACCACCAGCGTATTGCCATTGCCTTCGAGCCGCGACAGCGCATTTAGCAGGATGCGATTATCGCGGGGATGCAGGCCAATGGTAGGTTCATCCAGGATGTAGCATACCCCCTGAAGATTAGACCCCAGCTGGGCAGCCAGGCGGATGCGTTGCGCTTCGCCGCCAGACAGTGTGGGCGCTGAGCGATCCAGTCCCAGATAGCCCAGGCCGACTTCTTCCATAAAGGCCAGCCGGCTTTTAATTTCATTCAGAATATCGCGGGCGATGTCGGCATCGCGTCCTTTCAGCACAAGACCGGCAAAAAACGTGTGTGCTTCCGTGACCGGCAGGGCGGCAAGATCGGCAATACTGCGGTCTTTCCAGCGCACGGCCAGGGCGTTGCGGTTAAGGCGCTGCCCATGGCAGGAGGGGCATGCCTGCAATTCCTGTTCGTCTTCATCAGACAGATTCTTCCAGGATTCTTCTTCGCCGGTCTGCTCTTCGTCAAATCCGGTCAGCTTGAGGCCGGTACCAAAGCAGGAGGTACACCAGCCGTGCTTGGAATTGTAGGAAAAAAGCCGTGGATCGGGCTCGGGAAAACTGATCCCGCAGGAAGGGCAGGCACGTTTGGTAGAAAAATGCTGCTGCTCCAGTTGACTGGCGCGCAGCGGATCGGCAGGGTCCAGGTCCAGGATGATACTCATGGTGCCATGACCGGTTTCCAGCGCGCTGCGCAGTGCCTCTTTCAGGCGGGGCTCGGCCGCCGATTCTATCACCAGATCTGCCACCGGCAATTCGATCGTGTGTTCCTTGTAGCGGTCAAGGCGTGGCCATGGTTTGACCGGAATAAAGTCACCATCGACCCGCAGGTGGGTGTAGCCTTTGGCTTCAGCCCATTTGGCCAGATCCGTGTAGTAACCTTTGCGTGCGGTGACCAGTGGCGCCAGCACACCAATGTGACGGCCTTTGCACTGACTCATGATGCGTGCAAAAATCTGTTCCTGAGATTGCGGTTCTACCGGTACCTGGCAATCAGGACAAAACTGGGTGCCCAGCTTGACGTAAAGCAGCCGCAGGAAGTGGTGGGTCTCGGTCATGGTGCCGACAGTCGATTTACGACCTCCGCGGCTGGTCCGCTGTTCAATGGCAACGGTGGGAGGAATTCCGTAAATGGCGTCAACGTCTGGTTTACCGGCGGGTTGCACCACTGCGCGGGCGTAGGCGTTGAGTGATTCCAGATAGCGCCGTTGTCCTTCGTTGAACAGGATATCGAAAGCCAGCGTGGACTTGCCCGATCCCGACACCCCGGTAATGACGGTAAAGGTGTTGTGAGGAATATGGACATTGATGCCCTTGAGGTTGTGCTCCTTTGCATTCAGGATATCAATCTGGGAGGGCGTGTCGCGGCGTACGGCAGCCAGTGCCGACCCGCCATAATCGCCGTCTGGTTCCCGCAATGAGAGTGGAGCACTGACAATAATGTCGGACTCGTACTCGCGTAGCGCCGTTCCCGTGTGGGAGCCGGCCACTGTCATGACGGTGGCCGGTGCACCTTCCGCCACCACCCTGCCGCCATCGATGCCACCCTCTGGACCCAGATCGATTAGCCAGTCGGCCGCACGAATCACATCCAGGTTATGTTCGATAACAAGCAGCGAGTGACCGGCAGCCAGCAGCTTGCGAAAGGCCCCCATCAGTCGGGCTACATCATCAAAGTGCAGTCCCGTAGTGGGTTCGTCAAACAGGAAAAGGCTGCCTTTTTTCGCCACCTTTGCCGAAGAAATGCCGCTGCGTGCAGCCTCGGCAAGATGGCCGGCAAGTTTGAGTCGCTGGGCCTCGCCGCCCGACAGGGTTGGCACGGGCTGGCCAAGCTTGAGGTATTCCAGGCCCACATCCACCAGGGGCGACAGGCTTGTCTGCACGTCGCGCAAGCCTTTGAAGAATGCGAGCGCTTCACTGACTGTCATGTCCAGCACTTCGTCGATGGAAGCGCTGTGACCGAGGTGCTCAACGCGGACTTCAAGAATCTCGGGACGAAAACGTTTGCCATCGCAGTCAGGGCAGCGAATATAGACGTCCGAGAGAAATTGCATTTCGACGTGTTCGAAGCCCGTGCCTCCGCAGGTCGGGCATCGGCCATCACCACTATTGAAACTGAAGGTGCCTGGCGTGTAGCCGCGTTCCCGGGAGGCCGGCGCCTGCGAAAACAGTTTGCGAATCGCGTCGAAGGCGCCAACGTAGCTGGCGGGGTTCGACCTGGCCGTTTTGCCGATCGGGCTTTGATCGACCATGACAACACTGGCAATCTGTTCTGCGCCCAGCAGTCGGGTGAACGCCCCCGGCGCCTCGGTGGGGCGACCGAAGTGTTTAAGCAGGGCGGGATACAGGACATCCTGGACAAGTGTGGATTTGCCGGAGCCCGAGACGCCAGTGAGGCAGACCAGCCGGCCTAGCGGAAATGCGACATCGACACTTTGCAGATTGTTGGCGCTAACACCTTCGATGATGAGCTTGGGTGTATTGTGATGGACCGGCATGGGGCGGGGCGCTTCCACTCGCAGCTGGCCACTAAGATAGCGTCCGGTCAGTGAGCTGCCTTCGCGCAGCCGCTGAGGGGTACCATCAAAAACAATCTGACCCCCGCGCTCGCCTGGGCCTGGACCGATATCAAGAATCCGGTCGGCGGCGATCATGACCTGCGGATCATGTTCGACCACGACCAGTGTGTTGCCGGCATCCCGAAGGCGATGCAGGACCTGTACGATACGGTGCATGTCGCGAGGATGCAGGCCGATGGATGGCTCGTCGAGCACGAAAAGTGTGTTGACCAGCGAGGTGCCCAGCGCGGTGGTCAGATTGATACGCTGGACCTCTCCGCCAGAGAGGGTGCGGCTTTGCCGATCCAGGCTCAGATAACCCAGTCCCACGTTGCATAGAAAATCAAGGCGGCTGCGGATTTCGTTGAGTACCAGCTCCATGGCGCTGTCCATGAACACAGACAGTTCCAGGCCGGCAAAGAATTCACGTACCTGTGAAATGGGCAGACGCATGAGGTCATGGATGCCCAGTCCGTTCAATGTGTTCAGCTGGCTGGCCGGCCATTTTGCATGGACTGGCATGAACCGCGTGTAATTGCCCATGATATTGTCACTGACCGGGGCATCGCCGATACGCCACAGCGTGGCATCAGGTTTGAGGCGAGAACCCTGGCAGGCCGGGCAGGGCGTATAACTGCGGTATTTGGAAAGCAGGACCCGCACGTGCATCTTGTACGACTTGGTTTCCAGCCAGTCAAAAAAGCGCTGCACGCCATACCATTGATGTTTCCATGCGGATGCCCCACCTTTCCATTCTGGATCCCCATACAGTACCCAGTGCTGCTCTGCGCTGTTGAGCTGTTTCCATGGTGTGTCGGTGCGGATGCCAGCCTTTTTTGCATATTGCATCATTTCGACCTGGCATTCGTGATAACTGGGCGTTTGCCAGGGTTTGATCGCGCCGTCCTGGAGGGATTTTGTTTCATCGGGAATGACCAGGCCGAAGTCGATGCCCATGGCGCGGCCGAAACCGCGGCAGGTTTCGCAGGCACCCAGTGGCGAGTTGAATGAAAATGTACTGGGCAGAGGAGCGGAATAGGTGATATCGCAGTTGGCGCAGTGCAATTGTTCGCTGAACTTCCAGGTTTCCAGCGGATTGCCCTCGTTATCTACGGCGTAGACATTGCACATGCCGGTACCGTAGCGAAGACATGCCTCAATTGCTTCGATCACCCGGGTTTTTTCGGCAGTGGAAAAACGCAGGCGATCCTGCACAACGTGAAGAACGCGGCTGATTTCAATTTTCTGCGTTTTGCTCTTCCCTTTGGGAGCAACGGTCACGCTGCGTTCTTCCTCTGCGTGAACACGGGTATAGCCCTGCTGCTCGAGATACTGACGGACTTCGTCTTCGGTGTAGTTTCCGGGAACCACGACAGGGAAGGTGAGAATCAGGCGGGGATCGCCCAGTGCCGGGGTGGTGTCGGCAAGGAATGCAAAAATGGTGTCAGGATTGTCCTTGCGCACTTGTGTGGCGCACTGCTTGCAGTACAGTCGGGCGGCCCGCGCAAACAGCAGTTTGATGTGATCATTCATTTCGGTCATGGTGCCGACCGAACTGCGGGAATTACGAACCGGATTGGTCTGGTCAATGGCGATCGCGGGCAGGATACCTTCAATGCGGTCTGCCTGGGGTTTGTCCATGCGGTCAAGAAACTGCCTGGCGTAGGGTGAAAACGTTTCTACATACTTGCGCTGGCCTTCGGCGTAAAGCGTATCGAAGGCCAGAGAACTTTTACCTGAGCCCGAGACACCGGTGATGACCACGAATTCGCCGGTATTGAACGACACATCGAGATTTTTGAGGTTGTTTTGTCTGGCACCGAATATCCGGATCTGCGAACTCATGTAGTGCTCCGAAAGCCCCCGGCACACGCCGGATGGCACTGAGAATAAAGGTAAGTATCACTGTATAAATAAACAGGTGTAATATTGTCGCATATTAATCCGTTTCTGACACGCTGCAGCAGAAAAAATCACGTAGCGGGCCTGGCCGGCGCGAGCCTCTTAAATGGGGACGTAATGCCCAGAATAAATAGCTGCCCGAAGAAAGCGTTACACTTTTCATTTCGGCGCAGCTGCGCCGTCATGAAGATTTCCCTTTTTACAATTACGCTTCTCACCCGGCCCCGCAATAATGATGACAAATTTTCCCTGCGCCAGCACCGTCCTCCCACTTGGCCTGACCATGGGGGACGCCGCGGGTATCGGCCCTGAGCTGGTGGTTAAGCTGTTCGCGCAGGGTCTTGCGGGCCGCGCGGTGGTGTATGGCGATGTGGGTGCGCTGACGCGTGCCGTGTCGCAACTGGGGCTGGTGCTGGATGTAGAATCTTATCCTTCTGTCGGCCAGTGGCTGACCTCTCGCCGCGATCAGGACGATCCTGCTGTGATTCCGGTAATCCAAACTGCGGATCCGCTCCCGGCGGATCTGCCACTGGGTCAGGTAAATTCCCAGGCTGGGCTGGCGTCCTATCAGTTTCTGATCGGTGCTATCCGGGATGCGATGGCAGGAGACATCTGCGCCATCGTCACCGCACCGCTGAATAAATTGTCGCTGAAAGCGGGTGGTATCGACTTTCCCGGGCATACTGAAATTCTGGCGCACGAAGCCGGAGTACCTCGGGTGGCAATGATGCTGCTTAATGACGAGCTCAGAGTCATTCTGGCGACCATTCATGTTGCCTTGCGTGATGTTCCATCACTGATCACCTTCGAAAATCAGCTTGAGATTATCAGGCTGGCAGACCGGGCCTGTCGAATGCTTGGGCAGGCTTCTTCACGTATCGCCGTGGCGGGGCTGAATCCGCACGCAGGCGAAGGCGGACGGTTCGGCGATGAAGATGAGCGCATCATTCGTCCGGCCATCGAAGCTGCAAGAAGCGAGGGTCTGGACGCCAGCGGCCCCTATCCCGGAGATACGGTTTTCATGCGCGCCCGGCGTGGGGATTTTGATATTGTGGTGGCCCAATATCACGATCAGGGACTGATTCCGGTCAAATATCTGGGTGTGGACAATGGGGTGAACGTGACGGTAGGCCTGCCTTTCATTCGCACCAGTGTGGATCACGGTACTGCCTATGACATAGCTGGAAAGGGCATTGCCGATCCCTCGTCATTACGGATCGCCTGCGAGCTGGCCCTGAAAATGGGTGCTGCCGCTGTTTGATTTTCGTCCAATCGATGCCTGTCAGCGCGAAATTTCGTGGATAAAGTGTTGAAATAATGCTAGAATCCCAGATTACGTAAAATTATCTCGGAGAATCTCATGGCAGAAGTCAAACGCACTCGCCGCAACACGCTCGAGCGTCGTTGCCTGGGTAAAGCTTTCAAACGTCTTTTCGTACGCTCTCCCAAAGGCGTTTTCAAAATGCTGGAAAAAGTCAAACGTGCCTGATTGTTTGCGCGCTGATCATTGTTCTCTGTGAACATTGCTCAGCAAAAGGGGCTGGCGGGAAAATGCTGGGCTGCCGCACTCTTTGGTTTACCTATAAAGCCACTTTCTTGCTGCAAGTGGCTTTTTTCTCGCCTGCGTCCCGGCCGTTCGGTTAACAGGCCATTTGCCTGGCGCTAACCAGTGGGTGTTCAATGCTGCGGCTCACGATTTTCTGGAGCAAATACGCTGCGGTTGGTTTTACCTTTTGCTACATGTTGTACATCGTTTGCATAACATTCTCTGCTATCGTTAAAAAGATAAAAAATCAAAAATGATCGGATAGAAAACGCGAAGGCCATGACACAAAATCTCTATTTCTTTACGGTGTTGACGCCAACCTATAATCGCGCGCATACACTTGAGCGCGTCTATCGCTCGTTGTGTGAGCAGCAGTTCAAGGATTTTGAATGGCTGGTAATCGATGACGGCTCGACCGACGACACCCGAAGCAAAATAGAAAACTGGCAGGCCGGCTCTCCGTTCCCTATCCGATATGTATGGCAGCCGAATCAGCATAAAAAAACGGCGTTCAATACTGGTGTCAAGGAGGCCTGGGGGCGGTTGATCGTTACGCTGGACAGTGACGATACGCTGCTGCCGGAATCGCTCCAGTCCATGGCCGATGTATGGCGCTCCATACCCGAAGACCTGAAAAGCGGCTATATTGCCGTCACCGGACTATGCGCACGTCCGGACGGGAGCATCGTGGGTGATCGCTTTCCCGAGGATGTCATGGACATGACTTCACTTGATATGAGTTTCAAGTGTCATGTTCGGGGCGAGAAGTTTGGGTGTATGCAGACCGAGGTACTCAAGCATTTTCCCTTTCCGGAAGATATTGAAGGGTTTGTACCCGAAAGCGTGGTGTGGCGTGCGATTGCGCGGGCAGGATATCTGACGCGTTTTGTCAATACTGTCTTTCGGACTTACTACAAGAGCGAGGACTCACTCAGTTCCGAGGGCGAGCACTCGGGCGAAATACATGCGCTGGGCATTCTGATGCTCGCTCGTGATACGGTGGTCAATTGTCTTCCGTGGTTTCGCTACCAGCCCGCCGCATTTTTCATGGCTGCGGCGCGATATACCCGATTTCGCCTGCATCTGCAGCATTCAGGCAGACCGCTGCCTGCAGCCGGCGAGCTGCAGGGCAATATGCCCCGGCTGCTGGTATCGTTGATGTACCCCCTTGGATGGGCGCTTTATGTCAGGGACCGGCGTCGCAGACCCTGATTCTTATGGCTGATGCAAATACGCTTCCTGCAGGAATCAGAACCAGAATCCGCACTGGAATCTGTACCTGTACACCATTACATTTAATGGCTCTGTGAAAAAATCACCACGTTGTTTTTGCCGCACCGGCTCTTCTGCACCGGCAGGTATCCGATCCCTATTTCATCTGTGATCGGTAGTTCATATGTGATTGTATTGTTGTATTGCCGGGCGACGCAAACAGGCAGACATGGCATACGAGTACACCAGCCGGGTTTTCAGTGCGGCATACTTGAAGTCAGTGTAGCGTACCTGAGGGTGGTACACCGGCGGGCGGCGGTGGGTCTTCATCCTCGTCCTCATCATCTGCCAGCAGTTCGCCGGGTTCCGGCTCCTGCATGCCGAAAGGCAGCATGACTTCGAGAGTGTCTCCCCATTCGACTTCCTCACCTTCAAAGTCGATACGAACGAACCGCGCATTTTCAATGTCGCTGATCTCGATGCCCCACAGAAATTCGCATGCGTAGACTTCGTCCTCGGGATTTTCCAGATCGCTGGACTCGCTGACCAGCCTGGCGCCCGGGCCGCCCATTTCAATTGTGACGATGTCGTCGGGGTTTTCATCTGCAATATCCAGCGGCACTCCGAAGGCCACCCATTCAAACCCATCCTCGGTCGTATCGATTTCTGCAATGACCGGCTTGCCCAGGTAGGCGGTGAGCGCCTCTGCTGTTTTTTTCAGAAGTGCAATTTCGTGTTCGGTAAAAGTGGGTTCAGGTACAAAGCTCATGGCAGTGGTCCGGTTTTCTGATCTTATTGTTATTGTAGCCGCCCTCGCGCGGCACGCAGCAGGTTTATTTCATACAATGCTTATTTGAATTTTCTGCAAGTAAAATTGACTATGGCCCAGTACGTTTATACGATGAATCGAGTCGGCAAAATCGTGCCTCCAAAACGGCAGATTCTGCGCGACATTTCTCTGTCTTTTTTTCCGGGCGCCAAGATTGGCGTTCTCGGCCTGAATGGCTCTGGTAAATCCACCCTGCTGAAGATCATGGCGGGTATTGATACCGATATCGAAGGCGAAGCCATTCCGATGCCAGGTCTGAAGATCGGCTATCTGCCACAGGAGCCGGAACTGGATCCTGAGCATACCGTCAGGCAGGCGGTAGAAGCCGGACTGGGCGAGGTTTTCGCCGCCCGGCAGCGACTGGAAGAGGTCTATGCGGAGTACGCTGAACCCGATGCCGATTTTGGCAAACTTGCTGCGGAACAGGCTGAACTGGAAGCGGTTATCGCAGCTGCCGCCTCGAGCGGCGCCGACGATATTGGTACCCAGATGGAGATCGCAGCCGATGCGTTGCGTTTGCCGCCATGGGATGCCGTAGTGGGGAAGCTGTCCGGTGGAGAAAAGCGGCGTGTCGCCCTGTGCCGCCTGCTGCTTTCCAAACCCGATATGCTTTTGCTGGACGAGCCGACCAACCACCTGGATGCGGAAAGTGTGGAGTGGCTGGAGCAGTTCCTGCAGAAATTTCCGGGAACGGTTGTGGGTGTGACGCACGATCGCTATTTCCTGGACAATGCTGCCGAGTGGATTCTTGAACTGGATCGTGGCCATGGCATCCCGTGGAAAGGCAATTACAGTTCCTGGCTGGAGCAGAAGGAAGCACGTCTGGAGCAGGAAGAGGCAACAGAATCTGCACGCCAGAAAACCATTCGCAAGGAACTGGAGTGGGTACGACAGAATCCCAAGGGACGTCAGGCCAAATCCAAGGCTCGTCTGGCCCGGTTCGAAGAATTATCTTCACATGAATACCAGAAGCGCAACGAAACACAGGAAATCTTTATTCCCGTGGCGGAGCGACTGGGCAACGAAGTCATTGAATTTGTCAATGTCAGCAAGGCCTTCGGAGATCGCCTGCTAATTGATGATTTGAGCTTCAAGGTACCACCCGGCGCGATTGTCGGTATTATCGGTCCCAACGGCGCGGGTAAATCCACGCTGTTTCGTATGATTGCCGGCCAGGAAAAGCCCGATTCCGGTGAAGTTAAAATCGGTCAGACCGTAAATATTTCGTTTGTCGATCAGTCGCGTGATGCACTTGCTAATGATCAGAGCGTATTCGACTTTATATCACAGGGATCGGATCTGCTGAATGTCGGACGGTTCGAGATTCCGGCGCGCGCGTATCTGGGCCGATTTAACTTTAAGGGATCGGATCAGACCAAATTGGTGGGGCAACTGTCCGGCGGTGAGCGGGGGCGTCTGCATATGGCCAAGACGCTTATCAAGGGCGGTAATGTGCTGCTGCTGGATGAGCCGTCAAATGATCTGGATGTGGAAACCTTGCGTGCGCTTGAAGACGCGCTGCTTGAGTTTGCCGGTACGGTGATGGTCATCAGCCATGATCGCTGGTTTCTTGATCGCATCGCCACCCATATTCTGGCGTTCGAAGGCGACTCTCGCGCCGTATTCTTTGATGGCAACTATCAGGAATATGAGGCCGACAAGAAAAAACGCCTGGGTGAAGAGGGTGCCAAACCGCGCCGTATTCGGTATAAGGCACTGAAATAAGGCCTGCATGTACAAATCCGGGTCAGCAGATTGCAACAACTTGTGCTGGTTGACCCGGAGCTTGTCCCCGTTCTCATAGCGCGCGTCTGCTTGCCTGGTGCTGCAGGCTGCATCAATACCCGCCTGCGCCGCAGTGGTGCTATAGCTGCTGCGGCGTTGCATATTACCCACGCAAACGTACGCGTTTATTTCAATTGATATCATTTCGATTGTAATAAAACATCTGTGTAACAAAGCTCCACGCGAGCGTTGGCCGACAAAAGTTTTCGGAGGTATAGTGGTGATACGGCGTTTGAGACTAGCACCCGCTTTGACCAATGCGCGAGACAATCTTCATTATCACTCAGGAGCATAATATGAAAGCGAATATCGTAGCCAAGAGCATCGTCGCAGGTATCCTTGCCATTACTCTGGCAGGTTGTGGCGGCATGACACAGCGCGACCGGAATACCGTAGGTGGCGCTGCCATTGGTGGTGTCGCGGGTTCCCTGCTTACCAGTGGTGGAACATTAGGTACGCTGGGTGGCGCTGCCATTGGTGGCGTTATCGGCAATCAGGTAGGGGGCGGTCGCCGCTGATCGTTCGGCTTCCAGGCACAGTGCCGTACCCTTGATGGGTAGCGTGTGACCCTTCTGCAAAAAAAGCTATCCGGATTAGGGATAGCTTTTTTTTCGCCATGCTGCCTGATTGGACACTCAAACAGCACAAACCCTGCCACACAAACCTTAGCCGACCTTGGCGACGGCGTCTTTGGGATCTTGTGGCATCTCGATTTTGACTTCCAGCACTTCCAGATTGCCATGCTTGTCAACGTTAACCTTGAGATCTTCTTCGTTGATTTTGATGTATTTGGAAATGACTTCAATCAGGTCTTTTTGCAACTGCGGCAGGAAATCAGGTGCACTTGCCGTGCCTTCCTTGCGTTCATGCGTAATGATGAGTTGAAGGCGTTCTTTGGCAACGCTGGCCGATGATTTCTTTTCGCCGAGAAGAAATTTCAGGAAGGACATATCACTTGCCTCCGAAAAGTCGTTTGAAGAAGCCCGGCTTGTTGTAATCGGTAAAGCGCAACGGTATTTCTTCGCCCAGATAGCGTGCCACAATGTCCTGATAGGCTTGGGATACGTCTGAGTCTTTCAGGTGGATCGCGGGGACGCCCGAGTTGGAAGCCTGCAATACGGATTCGGATTCCGGCACTACGCCGATCAGCTTGATGCGCAGGATGTCTTCGATATCTTTCAGAGACAGCATTTCGCCATCTTCAACCCGTTTGGGGTTATAGCGGGTAAGAACCAGGAATTCCTTGACGGCTTCCTGACTGGTTTCCGCACGGCGGGACTTGGACGAAAGTATGCCCAGAATCCGGTCGGAGTCGCGAACGGAGGAGACTTCAGGATTGGTAACAACCAGTGCGTCGTCGGCAAAGTAGGCAGCCATGAGGGCGCCCATTTCAATACCTGCCGGAGAATCGCATACGATATAGTCAAAACCCATCTGCTTCAGATCATCCAGGACCTTCTCTACACCTTCGCGGGTCAGGGCGTCTTTGTCCCGGGTTTGCGAAGCGGGCAGGATGAACAGGTTTTCCAGCTGCTTGTCCTTGATGAGTGCCTGGTTCAGCGTGGCTTCGCCCTGGATGACATTGACGAAGTCATACACAACACGACGCTCACATCCCATGATGAGGTCAAGATTGCGCAGGCCGACGTCGAAATCAATCACGACTGTCTTGTGGCCACGCATGGCAAGACCGGATGAAAAACTGGCGCTGGTCGTGGTTTTTCCCACGCCGCCTTTACCTGAAGTTACCACAATGATGCGAGTCATGTAAGGTTATTCCTATATATCCGTATGGCTGTAAGTGCCGATATCTTAACGCATATCGGTATGAATTTCTTTTAAAAAACGTTACGGCCGGCTCCCGGCTCAACCCTGGTTGCTATTGTCGCCCGGAATGAACTTGAGGGTTTCGTTATCCAGTTCCACAATCACCGGCTTTTTATTCAGTTCCGGCTCAATCTCGGCGTCGATGACGCGGTAGATGCCGGCAATGGCCAGCAGTTCCGCATCCAGATGCGAGGTGAAAATCCGGGCAGAGGCATTGCCGCGGGCGCCGGCGATCGCTTTGCCGCGCAGCGGGCCATATACATGGATATTGCCATCAGCGATGACTTCTGCGCCGCGACTGACAACTCCGATCACGATCAGATCACTGTTGCGCGCATAAACGCGCTGACCGGAGCGCAATTGCCGCGCCAGTACCATGGTAGGAACCGGTACCGGCACTTCGCGTATGGTCTCGCGTACTACCGGTTCTGCCGGAGGCGTCATTTTGCGTGCTGCGGGCGCCGACGATGGGGTAGAGGGTTTTGCCGGCTCGGCAGGCTTGTCGGCTCCGGGCTGGCCAGGCGCTTCCTTCTCGGTCGCGGAGGCCACGGTGCGGAAGTCTGCGGCCGGCGCCAGTTTCACCGCATCGGGTACGGGCTCGGTTAGGATGGTCGGCTCGGGCGGCTGCCGGGTGTTGAGGGTCGATACCTCGACCTTGCACAGGCCTGCCTGGCGGGCGCTGTCGATGATGGCGCCATCCGGCCCCATCACGCCGATGACAGGCAGTTTGTGGCGTGCCAGCACGGCAACCAGATCGGCCCAGTCCGGAGATTCGCTCAGGCTGGTGGCGTCAAGGACGACGGGTTCGTGTTCGAACAGACTGCCGGCTTCGGCCATTTTCTGTTCCAGCGCCTGTTGCAATGCCGCCGTCGCGGAACTTTTGAGTTCGATCCGGACGACAAAAAGCGAGGCGCTTTTGAATTCGAGGGCTGAGGAAGAGGATTTGGAAGCCACGTTTCAATTCACTTTAAATAAATTAGGACCATGAATCCCGCAGGGTAACACAGCGGTTGAGAACCGGGTTTTCGGGAGTGGAATCTTTCGTATCGGCAACGAAATAGCCAATGCGTTCGAACTGCCATCGGGCATCGGGTTCGGCAGTAAAACCCGGTTCAAGCCATGCGTTGACGCGCTCCACCGAATTCGGATTCAGATAGTGCAGGAAATTCTTCTCGCCGCTATCGGGTGAGGGATCGGTAAATAGCCGGTCGTACAGCATGACCGTGGCGGGCACTGCATGAGGCACGCTGATCCAGGTAATATTGCCCTTGACCTTGACGCTGTCAGCGCCCGGCGTACCACTCTTGGTATCCGGAAGGTACTCTGCGTAGACTTCGGTGATATTACCTGCGTCATCCTTGCTGAAACCGGTGCACTTGATGACGTAGGCATATTTGAGTCTGACCGTATTGCCCGGGAACAGACGGAAGTACTTTTTCGGTGGGTCTTCGCGAAAATCATCGCGCTCTATCCACAGTTCGCGTGAAAAGGGAAATTCGCGACGACCGGCCTCGGCCTGATGCGGATTGCGTGGCGCACTGCAAGCTTCGCTCTGATTTTCCGGATAGTTGGTGATGATCAGCTTGATGGGGTCCAGCACAGCGACACGACGCTCTGCTATGGGATCCAGATCGTCCCGCAGTGCCTGCTCAAGCAGGCTGTAGTCAATACGGGAATCGGATTTGGATACCCCCAGTCTGTCGCAGAACAGCCGCAGCGAAGCCGGAGTATAGCCACGCCTGCGCAGACCTGCCAGCGTAGGCATACGAGGGTCATCCCAACCAGACACGTGTCCTTCCCGCACCAGTTGCAGCAACTTGCGCTTGCTGGTCACGACGTGATTCAGATTCAGGCGGGCAAATTCGTACTGGCGCGGGAGCGGATCGCGCAACTGATTTAGCTCCACCAGTTTTGCCAGCAGCCAGTCATAGAACGGGCGCTGGTCTTCAAATTCCAAGGTACAGATACTATGCGTAATCCCTTCCAGCGCATCCTCGATGGGATGTGCATAGGTATACATGGGGTAGATACACCACTCATTGCCCGTGCGGTGATGCGCGGCATGCCGGATTCGGTAAAGCACCGGGTCGCGCATATTGATATTGGGCGAAGCCATGTCGACTTTGGCCCGCAAGGCCAGACTGCCGTCCGGATGCTTGCCTTCCTTCATTTCGCGCAGAAGCGTCAGTGATTCCTCTGGTGCCCTGTCACGCCAGGGCGAATTCACTCCAGGCGAAGTCAGCGTACCGCGATTCAGGCGAATCTGTTCGGGAGTCTGTTCATCCACATAGGCGTAGCCGCCGTTAATCAGCGCTTCGGCAAACTCGTACATAAAGCCAAAATAGCTACTGGCAAAATACCGGTTTTCCTGGCTGTCGACGCCACGCGTGGAAAAACCCAGCCATTCGACGATCTCGTCGATGGCATCAACGTATTCCTGTTCTTCCTTCTCAGGATTGGTATCGTCAAAGCGCAAATGACACACTCCACCATAGTCGCGCGCCAGGCCGAAGTTCAGGCAGATGCTTTTGGCATGACCAATGTGCAAATAGCCATTGGGCTCAGGTGGAAAACGGGTGCGGATACGCGCGGGATCCTTGGGCGCATTTTGCTGCACCGAAGCGGGGCCTGGTTCACCAGCCCATTTCTTGGACTGGTAGCGGTCGTTGCTCAGGTCGTTTTCGATGATGGTGCGCAGAAAATTGGAAGCAGGGATCTCTGGTGTCGTGACGGACATATTTTAAAATTTCAATAAAACCACAATATCGTCCATTTTGCCATGTTCAGCGGTTAGACTCATGGGAATCGCTCAACTGCCCCGAAATTTAAACCGCCATCAGAGTATGTGGGATATTTCATCATTACAGCTGGCGAAACTGCAGTTTTTCAGTTCGCTGTCTTTCTTTTCCGTATTTGGTCTGTGTTCGGTCGCGCTGGGCTGGTTGCTGCTGCTCTCTAAATGCATGACGCACGGCAGACAGGCTGACAGTCGCTGGATGGATCTCTATCGCTTCTGGGTACGCATTTTTGCGCTTACGATGACCGTTGCGCTGATGGGCATGGTTTTCCTGCTGATTCAGGCAGGCTCGCTTTGGCCCAATCTGTTTGTTCGATTGGGTTCTGTGATCGGTCCGCTGGTCGTGCTCGTGGCATCTATGACGTTTGTCATCAAACTTTTCGTCATTGATGTGATGTTATACCGGCAGGGGTCTCTGGCCTCCTGGCTGCATAGCGTGTTCGTGCTGCTTTCCGTCCTTGGCCTGACGGCGATCGCCGTGCTGCTGATCGGTTTCCAGAGCTGGCTGCAATTTCCTGCGGGACTGACACCCGACACGCTGCCCCTGGGGCTGACTGACTGGCGCGCACTGGTGCTGCATCCGCAGGCGTGGCATCGCATACTGTTCATGACAGCACTTGCCTGTCTGGGAACCGGCGCGCTGATGATCTCCATCAGTGCCAGCGAAGCACTTGGCAAACCTCTGAATGCTGCTGAACAGCTCGGCTTTCGGGTCGGCGCCATCTTAACGCCTGTGGCGCTTGTGACGTCGGTCATCGCCGGTTTTCTGTTCCGGAAAGAACTGTTTCGTGACATCGATGCCTTGCCGATGTCGGCACAACTGACTGGAAAACTCCTGCTTGGTCTGCTGGTTTTGCTGGCGCTTGCGTGCCTTGCCCAATGGCTGTGGTATCTGAAGCGACACAGCGAATTTGGGAGAATGCCGCGCAGACTGCTGCAAGGTCTGGTCTGGACCGGACCGGCGGCCTGGGCGGTTCTGTGGTTGACACAAATGCTGATGTCTCTGCGTGATGGCCAGTTTTTTCTGCATCAGGCGATCACCTTCGCCGAAGCTTTCAGTGAAGCGGGTCCGCTTGTCATCAGTGGCGTGATGCTGGTCATGTGGCTGGTTTTTGCAGTCATTCTGGCGGGATTTGTTTTTCTGTCACTGCGGGCTGCCCGCTATGGCGTCGTGCCCGTTCGTAAGATCAGGAGGACGGCATGATTGATACGCTTGCCGCTTCTCTGGGGCTGAACAGTTATGATCCAGGCTTCTGGATGCCACTGCTCTGTTTCGTGGTATTTCTTGGCGTTTGCATTGCCGCCGCCGTCCTGGACGGGTTTGACCTCGGCGTGGGTATGCTCATGCCGTTTGCCACGCCCGAGCAACGGGCGCGGATGTTTACCTTTCTGGGCCCCTGGCGCGACTTGAATGTATTCTGGATTTTTCTGGGCTGTGCCATTCTGCTGTCGGCCTTTCCCAAGGCATGGGCCTATGTCAGCGGTGCGCTGTATCTGCCATTGATGTTGCTGGCGGCGGGAACCCTGCTGCGCGGTGTGGCTTACGAGTTTCGCCTGCGGGCACAGGCTGCCGGACGTGCGATCTTTGCTGCCGCCTTTGCTGCGGGATCGCTGTTTACCGCGTTGGGCCAGGGGCTGGTGCTGGGCCGCATCGCCGTCAGTTTCGGTACCGAACCGGGCAGTGAGCTTTTTGCGTTTTTCATTGCTTGCTGTGTGGTTGCAACGTTCATTCTGCTTGGCGCGACCTGGCTGCTGATGCGGGTGGATGATGAACTGCAGCAGCAGGCAAGGGGATGGGTGCGGCGGGCATCGCGTCTGACGGCCGCGGGTGTCGTTGCCTTGTCCGTTGCGCTCGGCATGGTCAATGGCGGGGTATTCTTCAAGTGGACCGAGACCGCAAGATTGCCTGTGGTGCTGATGTGCTGGCTGACCCTGCTGACCATGTTCGTGTTGATTGAACTGGTCGTACGAAAAGTCCAGCGCGTCAGGATACTGATCTGTCTGCCGTTCATCCTGACGGTTCTGATTGTTCTGAGTGTGATTGCCGGGCTGGTGTTCAGCGTGTTCCCGTTCTTCGTCCTGGACGAACTGACCATCTGGGAAAGTGTGACCAGTTTGGGCACGACCCGGGTACTGGTTGTCGCCTTCGTGCTGTTCCTGGTGGTGCTGCCGATTGTGGTGCTGTGGTATTACCGCGATCTGCTGGGCAAGGAGCGCAAGTCTACAGACGTATCGTTCATGAAGCGGGTGGACTGATCAGCGGTAGTCTGACAGTGACCAGCAGACCACCGCTCTCGCTGTTATCCAGGGAAAACTGCCCGTTATGTGCGATGGCAATGGTTTCAGCCAGTGATAGACCCAATCCCACGCTGCCGGTCATGGTACGTGCAGAGTCAAGCCGCGAAAAGGCGCGCAATGCCTCGGCACGACGGTCGTCAGGAATGCCGTCACCATGGTCGGCAACAGAAAGAATTGCGCTGTCAGTTGTCAGGGTTAGCGATACTTCCACTGGGGGACGGCCATGCTTGAGCGCATTACTGATCAGATTATCCAGATATCGTCCCAGCGACAACGTATCGGCGCTGATATACGCCGGGGTCGCGGGCAATTGACGCAGGTGCACCGGACTGCCGGCATCGTGCCAGGTTGCAACCCGTTCATCAATCCAGCTACAGATGTTAAGTGGCTGAAACTTGTAGGTGGCCAGATCAGAACCACGTACGTAACTGATGAACTGGTCGATCATGTCCTGCATTTCGTGTACGTCGTTGCGCATCCCTTCCTTGAACGCCGTATCGTCGGTCAGTTCCACACGCAACCGCATTCGCGCTAACGGACTTTTCAGGTCGTGGGGCAGGCCAGCCAGCAGTGTCTGCTGTACGGCCTTGGATTCTTCCAGTGCATCAAGCATGGCGTTGAAGCGTTCGCCAAGCTGGCGGGTTTCGGTAGGCCCTGCTGGCGTAACACGTTCGGGCTTGCCTTGCGCCAGCTGATCTGCCGCGTCGGTCAGGCGGGTGAGCGGGCGCGTAATATGCCAGGCAAAGCCGGCGGCCAGGATCAGCAGCAGGCCCGTCAGGCTCAGCCACGCTATGGAGATGGCGTGCATATTGGGTGGCTCAATCCGGTCGAGCGGGATGACCAGCCATTCGCGAATGAAGGTATTGCCATCATCGTCGGGCTGCAGTGAAATGAACATGCGTGGGGTAGGGCCGCGGGTCAGGCCGACCCGCGTTCCGTCATCCAGTTCCATATTCAGTCGCCTGACGATCTTCAGGATATCGCTGCTTGGTCCGCCGCCGGGCGGAGGCAGGCGGCGCGGTGGCTTTGGTGCGGCCTGTTGCCGGGCACGTTCAACTTCACGAGCCGCTTCGGGCACCGGAAGGGGGGCAGGGCCGGCAGGATTGTCCAGCGTGTCGCCACGGTGGCGGCGATTGGCATAGGGATCGGCGCGCGAAAGCAGATACCAGCGCTTCTGTGAAGCCTCGATAATGAATTCGGCACGCCGGTTTTCGGGAATCTGGGAAACGGCTGATCGGAGGGTCCGGATTGTCGTGGACAGATAATTGACAACCACGTCTTCAAGGAATCGCTCTTTCAGGTAATTGCCGACTGCGAAACTGCCAAGCTGCACCAGAATCACAGTACCAAGAATAAAGAGGATCATCTGCAGCCGCAAGGAACGCGGCCACAGGGAAGGTTTAATCATGCGTCAGGTGAGAAGCGGTAGCCTATGCCCCAGACGGTTTGAATCCAGCGCGGCTCTTTCGGATCGTCCTCAACGGCACGACGCAGGCGCAGGATGGCAATGTCGATGGCGCGGTCATTGCGCTCGCCTTCGTCATCGTCGCGTGCCAGTGCGAGCAGCCGTTCGCGCGAAAGTGGCTTGCCGGAGTTTTTTACCAGGGCTTCGAGCAGATTGATCTCGCCCCCGGTCAGCTTGACCTGAACGTTGTCCTTGAACAGCTGGCGACGGGCGGGATCAAACGTGAACGGGCCAAAATGGATGGGCGTTTCCTTGACCAGCGCCGAGGCGCCTTTTTTGCGACGCAGGACGGTTTCAATTCGGGCAAGCAGTTCGCGAGGATCAAAGGGTTTGCCAAGATAGTCGTCGGCACCCGATTCCAGGCCGATAATCCGGTCTGCCGTTTCATCTTTTGCCGTTAGCAGAATGACCGGAATATCTTCATTCTGTGCACGCAGTTTGCGGCAGGTTTCCACACCGTCGCCGCCAGGCAGCATGCGATCCAGAACAATCAGGTCGGGAGAAAATTTGGTAATGCGTTGGGTAATATCGCTGGCGTCGGGCGCAAGCAGCGTATCGTAACCATGACGGTTGAGATATTCCGCGAGAAGCTGGCGCAGGGCAGGATCGTCATCGACGACGAGAATTTTTGTCAGTTGCTTGTCCATAGTGCCTC
>JAEWEV010000023.1 GCA_023389155.1 Pseudomonadota bacterium | reverse complement strand
ACAATGAGGATGGCAGCGAGAAGCCCGATTTCGTCCTCAACAAGCCCGCTTATCGCAATTCGAAAATCGTCATCGCCGGGGACAATTTCGGCTGCGGGTCGTCGCGCGAGCACGCGCCCTGGGCGTTGCTCGATTTCGGCGTCCGCTGCGTGATCTCGACAAGCTTTGCCGATATTTTCTACAACAACTGCTTCAAGAACGGCATCCTGCCCATCGTGGTTACCCCCGAACAGCTCGAATTGCTGCTCGACGACGCCGATCGCGGCTCGAACGCGACGCTGACCGTTGATCTTGAAGCGCAGACGATTTCGGGGCCGGATGGCGGCACCATCACTTTCGACATCGATCCGGGCCGCAAGCAGGTGCTGCTCGAAGGGCTCGACGATATCGCCATGACGCTCAAGAAGGACGCCACCATCGGCGGGTTTGAGACGAAAATGGCCGAGAACCGGCCCTGGGTTTGAGATTTGCGTGAGGACGGGCTGCAACAGGCACTGCCCTGCGCTTCCGGTGCTCACGTACCGCCGGTACGCTCCGCTCCGGTTCTCGTGCAGCACCCGTTTCGCCACGTCCTGACGCAAATCTTCCTTTGAGACGAACACTCGCACATTCAGCTAGAGCAAGGTCCTAATGTCCAGCACCCTTTTCCTTCTGCCCGGCGACGGGATCGGCACCGAGATCATGGCCGAGGTCGAAAAGCTCATCGCCCATCTCAACGGCAAGGGGCTGACCGATTTCACCTATGAGAAGGGGCTGGTCGGGGGCTGCGCCTATGACGCGCATGGGGCGGCGATTTCCGAAGAGGACATGGACAAGGCGCTGGCCGCCGACGCGGTGATTTTCGGCGCGGTGGGCGGACCGAAATGGGACGATGTGCCCTATGAGGTGCGGCCCGAGGCGGGGCTGCTCAGGCTGCGCAAGGATCTGGGGCTGTTCGCCAATCTGCGCCCGGCCATCTGCTATTCGGCGCTGGCCGATGCGTCCTCGCTGAAAAGGGAACTTGTCGAGGGGCTCGACATCCTGATCGTGCGCGAATTGACCGGCGGGGTCTATTTCGGCGAGCCCAAGGAAATCACCGATCTGGGCAACGGGCAGAAGCGCGCCGTCGATACCCAGGTCTATGAGAGCTACGAGATCGACCGGATCGCGCGGGTGGCGTTCGACCTGGCCATGACGCGCGGCAAGAAGGTGCATTCGGCCGACAAGAAGAACGTCATGAAGTCGGGCGTGCTCTGGGACGAGGTGGTCAAGCAGGCGGCGCGCGATTATCCCGAAATTCAGGTGCAGCAGATTCTGGCCGACAATGCGGCGATGCAATTGGTGCGCAATCCCAAGCAGTTCGACGTGATGGTGACCGATAATCTGTTCGGTGACATTCTTTCGGACGCCGCGGCGATGCTGACGGGATCGCTGGGCATGCTGCCTTCGGCATCGCTGGGGGCGCCAGATGCCCAAACCGGCAAACGCAAGGCGCTTTACGAGCCGGTGCACGGCTCGGCCCCCGATATCGCGGGCAAGGGCGTGGCCAATCCGATCGCCATGATCGCGAGCTTCGCCATGGCGCTGCGCTATTCGTTCGGGATGATCGAGCTGGCGACGACGCTGGAGACGGCGATTTCCGACGTGCTCGAGGACGGGCTGCGGACCGGGGACATCATGCAGACCGGGTGCCGTCAGGTGACGACCGGCGAGATGGGCGACGCGATTATCGCGAAATTGGGCTGATCCGGCTGGCTCAGCGCACCCCTCACCCCGGCCCTCTCCCCTCGAGGGGAGAGGGGGGCTCACTGGGCAAGGGCCTGCGCCAAACTTCCTTCTCCCTTCGCGAGGGGAGAAGGTGGCCGCGAAGCGGTCGGATGAGGGGTGGGCTGAGCCTGCCCCGGACGACAAGGTAAAAGATGCAATGACAAGGCCCACCCCATGACCCGCGCACCCTACGGCGCCACGCTCACCATAGCCCTCGCCGCCCTCGCCCTCGCCATTGTTGCCGGCGCCTTCTGGGGCACGGCGGACCTGCCGTGGGACGAGCGCTTCCGCGCCCTCCTTCGCCTCCCCGACGCCCAGCCCAATCTGGCTCTCATCGTGTGGGAATGGCGGCTGCCGCGCGTCATCATGGTGGCCATGGTGGGCGGCGCGCTGGCGCTGTCGGGGGTGGTCCTGCAAGCGCTGCTGCGCAACCCGCTCGCCGATCCCTATTTGCTCGGCCTGTCCTCGGGCGCATCCGCCGCCGCCGCCGCCGCCATCGTCTGGATGCCCGCCGCTTTCGTCGCCAGCTTCGGGCTCGAATTGCTGGCCTTCCTCGGCTCCATGCTGGCCTTCGCCCTGACGCTGGGGCTGGCCTTCCAGCCGGGCAGGGGGATGGACAAGCTGGTGCTGATCCTCGCCGGCGTCGCCATCTCGCTGTTCTTCTCCTCGGTTTCAGCCTTCTTCATCCACATCGCCGACCCCCACACCACCCGCAACGCGCTCTCCTTCCTGATGGGCTCGGCGGCCGGCGCGCGCTGGGGCGATATTCCACCCCTCGCCATCGCCCTGCCGCTTGGCTTCGTTGCCACCCTGCTGTGCGCGAAAATGCTCGACGCCGTGCTGCTCGGCGACGAGCGCGCCGTGGCGCTGGGCGTGCCGCTGCCGGTGCTGCGGCTGGCGCTGCTCTCGCTCGCCGCGCTGCTCACCGGCCTGTCGGTGGCCGGAGCGGGGATCGTCGGCTTCGTCGGGCTGATCGTGCCACACATGGCGCGGCTACTGGTCGGCGCGCCGCACAAGCGGCTGATCCCCATCGCCACGGTGCTGGGCATGATCGTCCTCGTCGTCGTCGACCTGCTCTGCCGCACCCTGCTGGCCCCCGAGGAACTGCCGCTTTCTGTGTTGCTGGCGCTGTTCGCCGCGCCGCCCTTCGTCTACATCCTGCGGAGGGTTCGCCGTGGCCTCTGATCCGATCCTTTCCCTCGAAAACGTCTCGCTGCACAAGGG
>JAEWEV010000020.1 GCA_023389155.1 Pseudomonadota bacterium | reverse complement strand
TAAGGCACTGGATTTTGATTCCAGCATGCGAAGGTTCGAATCCTTCCGCCCCAGCCAAATTCGTACTGCATGTGCGGAAACCGTGAATAAGCCGCTATAAACCGGTATGTGCTTATCACGGTTTTTTTATTCACTTCACCGATTCCAGTCATCATGACCAACAATAATTTCATGATTTTTACCGGTACAGCCAATCCTCGGCTGGCCGTAGATGTCGTCAATCATCTGGACATGTCACTGGGCAAAATGACCGTAGGTCGTTTCTCAGACGGTGAAGTCATGGTGGAAATCCTGGAAAATGTGCGGGGCCGCGATGTATTCGTGCTGCAGCCCACCTGTGCACCGACCAACGATAATCTCATGGAAATCATGACGATGGTTGATGCCCTGCGCCGTGCCTCTGCCGGCCGCATTACCGCCGCCATCCCGTACTTTGGCTACGCCCGCCAGGATCGCCGCCCGCGCTCTGCCCGCGTGGCCATTACCGCAAAAGTGGTCGCCAACATGCTGCAAAGCGTGGGGGTTGACCGCCTGCTTACCATGGATCTGCATGCAGACCAGATCCAGGGCTTTTTTGATATCCCGGTAGACAATATTTACGCCGGTCCTGTGCTGTTGTCCGATATCGGCCAGCGCAATTTCAAGGACCTGGTGGTTGTGTCTCCCGACATCGGTGGTGTGGTTCGTGCGCGTGCGCTGGCCAAGCAGCTGGAAGCCGACCTGGCCATTATCGATAAACGCCGGCCACGTGCCAACGTGTCCGAAGTCATGAATATTATCGGTGAAGTTGACGGTCGTACCTGCATCATCATGGACGATATGGTCGATACCGCCGGTACGCTGTGCAAAGCCGCCTCTGCATTGAAAGAGCGGGGCGCCGGTGCGGTCTATGCCTATTGTACGCATGCCGTTCTGTCGGGCGGCGCCGTGGGCCGTATTGCCGAATCCGAACTGGATGAGTTGGTCGTGACCGATACAATTCCGCTTTCACAGGAAGCGGCAGAGTGTTCGCGTATCCGCCAGCTTTCCAGCGCCTCATTGCTGGGTGAAACCATTCTGCGTATTTCCCACGCAGAATCGGTCAGCTCCCTGTTTGTAGAGTAAGAATTTGATCCGTTGCTGGTCGCGGCAACGGGTCGGGTGGGCTGAGCCAGCCGGTTCAGCCTTTTTGAAATACCTTAACCGGTATTGTTTATTTGGAGTTCTCCATGAAATTTGAAGCCACCAAGCGTAGCGTTCAGGGATCGAGTGCGAGCCGCCGCCTGCGTCGCGCCGGCCGTGTACCGGCCATTGTTTACGGTGGGAAAGGCGAAGCGCTGAGCGTTGAGCTGGACCACAATGAAATTTTCCACGCATTGCGCAAAGAGCAGTTCCACACGTCCGTTCTGGACATGATGATCGACGGCAAAAAGCAGAACGTTCTGCTGCGCGCCGTGCAATGGCATTCCTACAAACCGCAGGTATTGCATGTGGATTTTCAGCGTGTCAGCGCCAACGAAGCATTGACAACACGCATTCCTTTCCACTTTATCAACGGTGACGAATCTCCTGCTGTCAAACTGCAAAATGCAACCATTTCGCATGTTCTGAATGACATCGAGGTAACCTGCCTGCCTAAAGACCTGCCACAGTTCATCGAAGTTGATCTGGGCAAAATGGAAGTCAATGACGTACTTCACCTGTCAGACGTGACCGCGCCTGCCGGTGTTGAGTTCCTTGTAACTGGTGAAGACAGCCCCGTTCTGGCCACTGCCGCTGTCGTAACAGACAACGTAGAAGAAGACGAAGCTGCTGACGTCGAAGCCAAGGAAGAAGGCGAAGAAGCCGGGGACGCAGAGAAATCTGACAAACCCGCTGAAGACGACGCCAAGTAAGTCTTTAATGTGTTACCTTGCCTGAGGCGGGGTAGCGCAGGCCGGTCTTGCCGGCCATGTCGTCATTTGGTACACCCCCGCAGTGCATATGCATTTCGGGGGTTTGTTTCGTAATTTGCAGGGAAATGTCTACATGGCTTCGTTGCCTATCCGTCTGATCGTCGGCCTGGGAAATCCCGGCCAGCAGTATGAAGCCACGCGGCACAACGCCGGATTCTGGCTTGCCGACCATTATGCTGATGACCTGAAAACCCGGTTCACACTGGAAACGGGCTTTTTTGGGCAGCTGGCGCGGGCACGCCATGACGGCGAAGCGGTGTATCTGCTCAAGCCCGCAACGTATATGAACCGCTCCGGCCAGTCCGTAGGCGCCGTAGCCCGGTTCTTCAAGATCGAACCCGAGCAGATACTTGTGCTGCATGATGAACTGGATCTGCAACCGGGCGACGTGAAACTGAAAAAAGGCGGTGGCCATGCCGGTCATAACGGGCTGCGCGACATTCAGGCGGCCCTGGGCACCCCGGATTACTGGCGCATGCGTCTGGGCATCGGTCATCCGCGAGGTCGTGGCCTGGCACAGGGCGTGGCAGATTATGTATTGTCCATGCCGGCTCGCGAAGACATGCCGCTAATCGAAAATGAAATCAACAATGCCAGACAGATCCTGACCCCATTGCTGGATGGTGACTTTTCTGCGGCTTCGCGGCGTCTGGCCGCGGGTCGAGAGAAACTGCCATGACATCCCCCGCATTTCGCTCTGACATCAGCGAGTTCCTGCGTTTCGTGCGCAGGCCGCGCTTCACACCCCGTGTCGCGCAGCGGGGCGGTGGGTCGGGCTGGTGGCGGGACTGGTATCCCAACGTCAGATTTGCCCGTATGTTGTCGTGGGTGGCGTTGCTGTGGTTTGTGAACCTGTTTGTTTTGGCGCCGCTTGCACTGAGTGCCGCAGAAAGCAGTGGTGCGCAGCATCGCCTGGATCCTGATCACATTCCCTGGCTGATGGCGGTGCTATGGGCGCCCCTGGCCGAAGAAATGCTGTTTCGCTACAGCCTCCGCTACCCACGCGCGCTGCTGTGGGTTCTGCCGGTCATGTTGATGGTCGTTTTTTCCGGGCCGTCGCTGCTCAGTGGAGCAGCCTTCGTGCTGGTCCTGGCGCTGCTGGGTACCCTGCACGCGAGAGGGTTCACCGGCAATGAAGAAGCGCTGCCCTGGCACATCCGCAGACTTTACGTTCAGTGGTTCCCATGGATATTTCATTTGTCAGTGGTAGCCTTCGCCTTTGTGCATCTGAACAATTTCAAGCTAAACGATACTCCCTGGTGGATGTTCCCGATCATGGTGCTGCCGCAATGGATGACTGGTCTGGTCCTGGCCTGGATGCGCGTGCGTTCGGGCATAGGTACGTCCATGCTCATGCATATGATGTTCAATGGCGGACCGCTGTTGCTGATCTGGCTGATGCTGCAAGGTCGATAAGAGGCATTGTGGCGGAAGCGGTGTTAGTCCGCCGCCACCAGATCCCGGAGTTTTTCGCAGCATGCTTTATCAGCAATATGCTTTGTCGGCAGCAGGCAGCGGAATGTTTTGCCCATTCTGCTGCATGTCCTGTACAGATTCCCCAATCACCTGCATGAATCCGGCCAGCGCCTGCGTCGGATCGGAGGCTAGCCACGACAGGGATGGAAACTCGGTGCGAAGACCGATGTGCTGCTGATCGTCAGGAGACCAGCGGACCAGGTATGTGTAATGTTTGCTGTGTATTGTCACTGTTCCGTAACGTCGCTCTTAAGCGCGAGGAGTCTCCTGGCGAGAATTTTTTCAGAGTATCAGCAATTGAGGCCATCGGCCGTAAGCTGAATTTTGTCTCTCTGCGAAACGCTACCTAGTCAAACTGCGTACTCTGAATACAGCACGTGGTTTCTGATCGCATGGGTACAATCGCTTCAATGACGAATGCAATATCTTCAAACCTGTGCCAGCAGTATCTCGACCAGCGCCTCGGGCTTCAGTCTCGCGACATTGTGCCCGCAATCGAGAGAGACGGTAGACCAGTCGGGGTCATTGCTCAGGCGATCATAAAGTTCCAAGAACGGACTTCCTTCCCACCCATGGGCGCCGACGAAGACCTTGCGCGGGACGTCGCGCCAGCGTCCGCTCAGAGTAATGGATTGCAGAAACGTCCCCATTGGCTGCGGACGGCAGCGCGGGTCAAGAGTAGGCGGCGGGGCGCAGTTCATTCCGTCCAGCATTGCGCCCGCCACAAACATGTCACGAAAGCGGGGCGTCGTCAGTGACCAGACAGAGTCGCCGGCATCCGGCACATACGCATCCACATAGGCAACTGCACGTATGCGAGATGGTTCTACATCGGCTGCACCGCTGACAATCATTCCCCCGTAGGATTGCCCGACAAGAATGAGGTCGTCGTCGGGTTGCGATCTGATCACGTCAACCACCTCGCTAATGTGAGTGTCAAGGTTGGCTGTTGGGGCAGAAGTGTCGCCGAGTCCCGACAGCGTAAGTGGCAATGTGCGATGCCCCTGCGCCGTGAGAATCGCTGCGACTTTTTCGTAAATCCAGCCGCCTTGCCAGCCTCCGGGGATCAGAATAAATGTCGACATCGTGTATCTCTTGAACTAGATACAATAAATACTACACCTGGTGTCAATGGGAGCGAACGGACTAATGAAGGGTGCAATCGGTAGCGACAGCGCTAGCGTGCTAACAGCTTGGCAGGATATCAAAAATAGCATCATGTGATACTGCTTACAGGGCGTCTTGTATTCTTGTCGCGGAAGGTCTCAATCCATGAAGCAAAGCGCCAGACAGGGTTACAATCATTTTTTTGCAAAACTCGCACAAAATCGCGAAAAACGTGGTGATTTTCCGGTTTTGTTCATGAACTGCGACCTATTCTAAACATACGACAATTTGCTGTGTGCATCTCCATCATGCCACCAAGGGGTTCGTATGTGCTTGTTATCTAAGGAAATTCAATGGCTCTTCAATGTGGGATTGTCGGACTGCCCAACGTGGGCAAATCCACGCTCTTTAACGCCCTGACCAAAGCGGGCATCGCAGCAGAAAATTATCCCTTTTGCACGATCGAACCCAATGTTGGTATTGTCGAGGTGCCCGATGAACGGCTTTCGAAACTGGCCGAGATCGTCAAGCCCGAGCGCGTGCTTCCGGCAACCGTTGAGTTCGTGGACATTGCCGGCCTGGTGGCGGGGGCTTCCAAGGGTGAAGGGCTGGGTAATCAGTTCCTGGCCAATATTCGTGAAACTGACGCGGTTGTGCACGTGGTGCGCTGTTTCGAAGACGAAAACGTGATTCATGTGGCCGGTCAGATCAATCCGATTTCTGATATTGAAGTCATCAATACCGAGCTGGCGCTGGCAGATATGTCCACGGCCGAGAAAGCATTGCTGCGCGCTCAGAAGACCGGACGCGCGGGTGACAAGGATGCGCAGAAACTGGCCGCGTTGCTCGAGAAAATCATTCCCGTGCTCAATGAAGCGAAGACCATTCGCTCAATGAATCTGGACAAGGATGACCTGGCCCTGATCAAATCTTTCGGTTTTATCACCGCAAAACCTGCGATGTACGTGGCCAACGTCAAGGAAGATGGTTTCACTGATAATCCGCACCTGACTGCCGTACAGGAATTTGCCGCAAGAGAAAACGCGCCGGTCGTTGCCGTGTGTGCTGCCATTGAAGCGGAAATTGCCGATCTGGATGATGAAGACAAAAACGTCTTTCTGGAAGACATGGGCATGGATGAGCCCGGTCTGAACCGTGTAATCCGCGCGGCCTTCCGCCTGCTGGGACTGCAAACCTATTTCACGGCAGGCGTCAAGGAAGTACGCGCCTGGACTATCCATATCGGAGACACCGCGCCCAAAGCGGCAGGTGTCATCCATACGGATTTCGAACGCGGCTTTATCCGTGCGCAAACCATTGCCTACGAAGATTTCCTGACGCACAAGGGTGAGCAGGGCGCCAAGGAAGCCGGCAAAATGCGGGCCGAGGGCAAGGAATATGTGGTTAAGGATGGGGACGTGCTGAACTTTCTGTTCAACGTTTAGGCGTTCAAGTGCGACGGACTGCAAACCGTTGCATCGTGCGCGAAATAGGGTAGTGCCTATAAAAATTGGATTATTTCATATCTCACTATCCCATTTATTTCCCTTTAGCCAGGCAATCCCGAAACCTGGTCGGACATGGAATAGTGCAAGCGCCTCTTGCACAAATTCCATGTCAATTACTTACGCGCCGGCTCAAGACTGCCCATTTCGCTAGCAAAAATATCAACTGTATCAAATGTTTATCCGCTAAATCACATTCCTGATATTGACGCATTCGGTGTTATAGTGAAAATTCCTCTTCTTACTCAATCAAGGAAAGATCATGGGAATTCTGGATGCAGTCAGTGCAGTGCTGGGTGGAAAGAAAACACCGGAGCAGGCACCAAGCGAGCAGAGACCGGAAGGTCAGGCAGTGAACGAACAGGTTCAGGCTGATCCGTCAGCAGACGATCAGCAGGGTGGGCTTGGCGGACTCGGAGGTCTGGGTGGTCTGGGCGGCGGGATCAATATGGGTACGCTGACCGCATTGCTACCCGTGATTCTGTCCGTGATCAACAATCAGCAGGGCGGACTGGGTGGCCTGGCCGATAAATTCCAGCGCGGCGGCCTGGGTGATATTTTCAATTCGTGGGTTAACCATGGCGAGAATCGCGACATTTCACCTCAGGAGGTGGATACGGCTCTCGGCCCGGATACGGTCGATTCCATTGCCCAGCAATCGGGTCATTCACGTGATGATATCCTGGGGTCACTGTCCGGTATCCTGCCAAAATTGGTTGATACTTCGACGCCTGATGGTCAGATTCCTGCAGATGGACAGGCGCGTGGAGAGAATGAAGTCCTCAATTCGCTTTCTTCACTGTTCAAATAGTCCTATTCTTCCTGCATTCGGGTGTCATATCTGTTAGCATAATCAAAATTACAGTCCGATAGACACCCGATAGGCAAGACAGGCAGTAAACGGTTTCCATGCGACGGTACGGTAAACTGGTGTACCCTGCTGCAGGAAACCTGCGATGGTAGCGCCCGCGTGCAGGTTGCGGCATGGGCACTTATGTATATTGCAGATGAAATATGTGATCCGTAACGTGGTGTGCATTAAGCGTCTGGTGCCGCAATAGCCGTGATGTCTGGCTATTATCAGGTTACCGCTGGCTGGCCGTGTTTTGCGTATTGCGGGCATGGCCTTCGTCGTCGGTCACATTTTCCGGTGTGACAGATGGTCCTTGAGCGGGCTGTTCCCACTTATTATGAATGAGAGACCAAGCCGCCCATGAAAGTCTGGCTTAAAAGAATTCTGATCGGCCTTGTGGTGCTGATGCTGTTTGCCTTTGTTGGTGCAGCCGTATTTTTATTGACGTTTGATCCGAACGCCTATAAACACAAGATAGAAAGCATCGTGCAGGAAAGGTATAACCGCACAATGGTGATCGAAGGCGATCTGGAACTGTCACTATTTCCGCGCATCGGCCTTTCTGTGCGCAAGATTTCCCTGTCTGAACCCGACTCTACCACCACTTTTGCATCTATCGACAGCGCGCGGTTTGCCGTTGCGATCTGGCCGCTCATGTCCAACCGTCTGGTTGTGGATCATGTGGCTGTTTCGGGATTGAAGAGCTGGATCGTTCGTGACGAGAAAGGCAACTTCAATTTTGAAGACCTTCTGACCCAGGAGTTGCCGCCCGCCGAAGCCGTGGATCCGCGCTTCAAGAGCGATGAAGTCAGCCCTTCCGCCACGACTGCAGCCGAAAGCAGCAGTGTGCTGCCCCAGCCTAAGAAAACCGATTTCAAGATTGATATCGCCGGATTGGAAGTGCAGAATGGCGCGATCTTTTACAAAGACAAACTCAATAATCTGGATGCCCGGCTCAACAGCATGTCCGTCAACACCGGCAGGGTCACATTCGATCAGCCGTTTGATGTTTCTGTAACGGGACGTCTGGAAGGGGCTCGTCCCAAGGCCAATGCGGCTGTCAATATTCAGGGCCTGGTTAAACTGGATCCGGTAACCAAACTGTATACGGCCCGCAATCTTGAAGCCAATGTTCGGGGCGTGGTCGGTGATGTGGATGTTCAGACAGGTACGCTGACTGGCGATTTCTCTGTGGACAGCTTCGCTCACGCTCTGACCGGGTCGGGCATTGATCTGACGGTGCAGGGCAAAGGTGCAAAGGGTACCGGCTTGCGTAGCCTGGACATGAAATTGACGGCGCCAAAACTGAATTTTGACTCCACTGCGCCGCTGCTGCAGATGACCAATTTTGCGGTTCGCGGCACAGCGTCTGACGAGGATGATGAAAGCTATGAATGGGTGCTGAACTCGCCCGCTCTGGATATTTCGCCTACAGGCGCAGGCGGCAGACCCCTGACCGGGTCGGTGCAGCTCAAGGGCAAGGAACAGCTCGGCGTGAATTTTCGCATGCAGGGAATCAGCGGTACGTCAGATGCGTTGAATGTTGCTGAAGTCGTGCTGGACGGGGCCTATGCCCGAGGCAACAACCGTGCCGTCAACTTCAAGATTTCTTCACCTGCCAAGATGGATCTGGCTCGCCGTCTTATTAATCTGTCCGCCATGAGTGGTAATGTGGTCCTGAAGGATGCAGAAACACGAGAGCAGAACATTCCGGTTATCGGTACATTCAGCGCCGATTTCATGAAAAATGTCGCCAGCTTCAAGGCTGATGCCGTTATCAATTCCGGCAAGTTCAGCTTTGACGGCAACATCTCTCATTTCGAAGAACCCTATGTGCGATTTGCCGTGGGCGCTGATTCTGTCAATCTGGACGAACTGATCGACAATGTTTCTGCGGCACCACCGGCAGCACCCGCCAATGCCGGCGGGGCCTCGGCACCCGCGCCCGAGACCGACGGGGATAAACCCACCACGACTGCCGTCCGCAATCTGGTCAGCGATCTGATGGGTTCTCTGGTGGGTTCAGGGACCGCCAGCCTCAAGCAGATTACCTATCATGGCGTGGTCTATAACGACGTGACGGCCTCTCTTAATTTCACCAAAGACCAGTTGGGTATCAGCAATATTAAATCCAGCATTTTCGATGGGCAGGTCGGAGGAGATGCGGTGGTCAATATGAAAGACAGCGAGACCACGACCAAGCTCAACTTCCAGAACGTGTCTATCGAGCCGGTGTTTAAGGCGCTGGGAATGCAGCCGCTACTGACTGGTACAGGCACATTCTCTGTCGTCCTGTCTACCCGTGAGGTGCCCGAAGGGGGCAACTGGCTGTCCAACGCCACGGGATCCCTGGAAGGCGCGGCTCACGAAGGCATAATTAGTGGTTTTAACCTGACTCCCATTCTTGCCAATCCAGCTGCCTATGCCAATAATGAAGAACAGGCCGCAGGCTGGAAATATGATCCTGCAGCAAAAACACCCTATCGTACGTTGAAAACGAAACTTTCACTGGATGGTGGTGAACTGCATTTTGGCACTTTCAGCCTTCTGACGGATCCGTTACTGATCAAGGCGGACGAGAATCTGGCCGTTTACAACCTGCTCAATGACCAGTTTTCGTTTCCTGGCCGGTTTGTCACACGCCAGCCTGTAACCATTGAGCAGAGCGGCTTGCGCCTGAGCATCAAACAGGTCAGTCTGCCATTCGAACTGACGGGTTCGCCCGCGAATGCACAGTTCAAGGTGAAATGGCAGCACCTGAACGATTCTCCGCTGGGCCGGTTTGTCAGAGATCGCAAGGCGAAAGAGGCTGAGGAACAGCAGAAAGCCGCCGAGGAACAACAGAAAGTAGCTGAACAGGCAGCAGCGCAAAATGCTTCGCAGGCTGAGGCGGCAACGCCCGCCGGCGGAGAATCTAACGCTGCGGCCAGCCAGAATGCAGGCTCAGCCGCCGAAACACCCAGCGAAGGGCAGAAAAGTGGGTCTACACCCGCTCAGGCTCCTGCCACGGCGGCACCGTCAGCACCATCTGCTCCCGCTACACCCGCCGCGTCTTCGAAGACAGGACAGAAACCGGCACCATCCGATGCTTCCACTGCGCCCGCAACGAGCCCCTCAACTGCCACGCCTGAAGCCCCCAAACCCGCCCAATAAATGGGTATTTCACTTCTTTCCAATTTTCTATCATCATGACAACCGAGTTTCAGCCGATTTACCAATGCCCCGCCATTTCAGGTCCCGCCAAACCGGCAGCGCAATTGCGCTGGTTGTTGCTGGACGAGCAGTCCCAGGCGTTGCCCAAGGATGAGCCCGACCTGAAGCAGATCGAGCTTTCGATCCGCTTTGATTATCTGGTCATCCGCGCGCCGGGTATGCTGCGCCTGGATATTCCGGTAGATGTATTGGAAGATGATGAGGATGCCTTTGAGAAGGCAAAGGTGGATGATAAGGAGTTACGCGTCGTCAGTGAAGGGCAGTTGGCCGATGCGTGGTTCAGCAAACTGCTGAACAAACCGGTTCGACTGGTGAAACTGCATCCGGACGAAAGTCTGGACGTGTAAACGGATTTTTCCCTATCGCGTGAGTCAGCGTATGCTTGCGGCGGGATGAAAAGGAGCCAGGGCGCAGGGGCGATGGCTGGCCTTAAAGAGCCGAGTCTGGGGATTAACTGCTGGGATTAGTTGCCGGGATTAATTGTTGGGATTAATTGTTGGGATTAACTGCTGGGCTTTACCGCGGGACTTAATCAGGGCAGCGTACCGCTTAACGGCCGTTTACCAGACAAACAGCGGTCATTCCCCGCCCGGAAACCGGGGCGCAGCAGGGGCAGTTCAGGCCGCTGCGGTCAGCTTGTAATATTTTGCCATGAGCATATCCTGGGTTTCTTCAAACTCGGGATTCACCTCAATACATTCGACGGGACAGACCACCTGGCATTGCGGCTCGCCATGGTGACCGACACACTCGGTGCACTTGGCGGGGTCGATTTCGTAGAAATCCACACCCATATAGATCGCTTCATTGGGACACTGCGGTTCGCAGACGTCACAATTGATGCATTCATCGGTAATGAGCAGAGCCATATTCTTTCCGGCGCTTATGTTTGTACACAACAACAGTTTACGCCAACGGGTCAGTAAATGCCTGAAAACAGGCAAGGGCAACAGGGTTAATCAAACGTAAGCCTGTTGATTCTGTGGGTTGTCTTATTCTTCGGGGCTGTTTGCCTGCGCTTGTCTGGCAGCCAGGCGAATTTTGGATTTTTCCTGAAGCCAGCGTTCTACAGAGGGGAAGACGAATTTCCCGACGTCACCGCCCAGCAGCGCAATTTCACGGACAAACGTGCCGGAAATGAACTGATACTGGTCTGAAGGCGTCATGAATAGGGTTTCTACGTCGGGCAGCAGATGGCGATTCATCCCGGCCATCTGGAACTCGTATTCGAAATCAGAGACAGCACGCAGGCCACGCACGATGATGCGGGCGTCTTCCTGACGAACGAAATCCTTGAGCAGACCACCAAAACTTTTGACACTCACGTTGGGATAATGTCCCAGCACCTCTTCGGCGATCTGCAGGCGTTCTTCAATGGTGAACAGCGGATTTTTTCCGGCGCTAACGGCAACCCCAACCACTACGTGATCAAACAGGCTGGCAGCGCGCCGAACCAGATCCTCGTGGCCACGGGTGAGAGGATCAAATGTCCCTGGATATACAGCAGTGATCATCATTTGCTCCGTTGATCCCGATCGGTGCCGGGAGAGAGGCCGTCCAAGCAGCCTGAGCGTTTAAAGGAACGTCGATTATAAGGTATTTACTCGCTTTTGTGCGGTGCAATAAGGTGTTGGTGCAACTGATAGTACACCTGTCCGGCTTTACCCTGCCGAATGATCGGGAAGGCCGGGCCCGGGTCTTCTGCCTGGTCGGACTCAATATACACGAGCCCACCGGGTTTGATAATCCCCTCTAGGTACGGAAACAGACGCGGGAACAACTTTGCGCCAAACGGCGGATCAAGCAGGATCAGATCAAACGCGCTCGCGTTCATGCGCTTAAGCATGAGAAACGCATCAGCGCTATTGATTCGCACCTGATTGGCCTGCAATTTGTCGCGTGTGGCCCGTAGGGCAGCCAATGCGGCAGGATGGTTCTCGGCCATCTGTACATGGGCGGCGCCACGTGAGGCGGCTTCGAAGCCAAGAGCGCCGGTGCCGGCAAACAGGTCAAGCACCGATTTGTCGTCGAATTTCCCATCCCACATGAAATTGAGCCAGTTGAACAGGGTCTCCCGAATGCGATCGGAGGTCGGGCGCAGACCGGTGGCATCGATGACGGGGATGAGCGAGCGCCGATACTGGCCGCCGACGATGCGGACGGTCTGGCGTTTGCCGGAAGTGCCTGAAGAACGGTTTGCTGGTTTCATCAATGTTGGTACGTAGACTGTTAAAATAGGATCTCTCATTGTTATTGTAGTATTCACTTTCCAGCGGCGACCTATGTTCAGTTTCTTCAAACGTAAAAAGAAAACCAGCGAGATCTCGGAAAAGCCCGTCGAGCCGGTTCTCGATACCCGTCAGCCTGAGACGCTGGAAGAAGGGGCTGCGCTCTCGCCGGTCCCCGAGCATTCAATTCCCTCAGAGCCACCCTTGGCCGATGACGACCGGTCCGACATGCCGGATGGTGCAAGTCCCGAGCCGGTAATTCCTGATGAACCGCCCGTCAAAGAGCCTCCTTCACGGGAGCCGCCTGCGAAGGAGCCACCCGGTCCGAACGAACCTCCTCCGCAAGAGCCTCCGTCGCGTGAACCCCCGGTCAGGGAACCGCCAGTGCAGGATCCGGCTACGGGTTCAGGTGCAGATGCCCAGGCCGCCTCGCAGGCTGCGCCTGCTGTAGCCGGCTCTACGGCACCGGCAGTCGGGTCAGGAGCAGGCCGTCAGGTACAGTCCCTGCCAGAAGCTGCGCCGGTGCATGTGGATTTGACCGATAAAGCGGCTGCTGTAAAGAAATCTGCTGACGAAATTCTTTCCCATGCAGATGAGCGTACCGCGCCGGCGTCCAGCGCTGGCGCTGCTGCGTCCGGCTCAGGTGTAGCCCCGGCCGCCAAGCCTGCAACGCCTGCCGCAAGTGATACGCCGCGCAACGCCGGACAGCAGGATAGCCCTGCGTCCAATGGTGGGCTGGCGCCCCCATCTGTTGCTGCTGGTTCCTCTTCATCTGCGTCTGAAACTGATGTGGATTCTGCTGCGGCCAAGCCGGCGGCAACAGTTTCGGCGGCGCCACTTTCGGCCTCACCTTCGGCCGAGAGCGCCACGCCAGCGACATCCGCGCCAGCACAACCTTCGGCAGCAACACCAGAGGCAGCAACACCAGAGGCAGCAACATCCACGCCTGCCACAAATGCGACGGAAACGCCGGTAACCGCAACGCCGCCAGCCTCTGTTGCAGGGCCGTCAGCAACAGCAGAACGTCCCAAATCAGAGAAACGGTCGTGGCTGACCCGCCTGAAGGACGGGCTCTCCCGGACCGGCTCCAATATCAGTTCCCTGTTCGTCGGCGTCAAGGTCGACGAAAACCTTTTTGAAGAGCTGGAAACCGCCCTGATTATGGCTGATGCCGGGGTAGAGGCGACTGAAACGCTGCTCGGCAAGCTGCGCAACAAGGTGAAGAAGGAACGCATCGAGGATGCACAGACTGTTAAGCACGCCTTGCGGGATCTGTTGACCGAGCATCTGACGCCTCTGGAAAAGCAGTTTCATGCAGGAAAGGATCAGACGCGGGTGGTCATGATCGCCGGTGTGAATGGTGCGGGAAAAACCACCTCCATTGGCAAGCTCGCCCATCATTTCCAGGCGCAGGGTCATAGTGTGCTGCTGGCGGCAGGGGATACCTTCCGTGCAGCCGCACGTGAGCAGCTGATTGAATGGGGTTCCCGCAATAACGTGGCGGTGATTGCGCAGGATGGCGGTGATCCGGCCGCAGTTGCGTTTGATGCCGTTAACGCCGGGCGCGCACGCAAGGCATCCATCGTCATGGTGGATACGGCAGGTCGTCTGCCTACCCAGCTGCACCTGATGGAAGAGCTCAAGAAAATCAAGCGGGTGATCGGCAAGGCTGATGGCGATGCGCCTCATGAAGTGCTACTGGTGGTCGATGGCAATACGGGTCAGAATGCGATTTCACAGATCAAAGCTTTCGATGCCGCCCTGACCCTGACCGGGCTAGTCGTGACCAAGCTGGATGGCACTGCCAAGGGTGGGACGCTGGCCGCCGTCGCAGCAGGCAGCCAGGGTGTTCGCCCAGTACCGGTTTACTGGATTGGTGTGGGTGAATCCCTGCAGGATTTGCAGCCTTTTGTCGCGGCGGAATTCGCCGGCGCGCTACTGGGAGATTGAGCCGCTTGCGGATTGCCCCATCTCGGCCGATATAAGCAGTCAGATAAGAAGCGCCATCAAGAAACGGCGGATGAGAAACGGCAGATGAGAAAGGGCAGATAAGAAACCAGAGAAACAGACGGCAGCCCTTTGCCCGAAAGCATTATGCTTCGGGAAGAAGGCTGCCGTTCCCCTGTTCGGACTGCCCGTGACCGGACAGCGTCGTCAGAATCAGTCGAAGCGGATTTTGCCGGGGATCTGAGCCAGGGCATGATCGGCCTGGTGTTTCAGCGTTTCCAGTGATGCTGTCAGCCATCCCACGGCAAACCACGCACCCGGGTGCGTTTCGGTCTGTGCAGCAAAAAAGCCCAAGGCTGTCGAAATATCATTCAGGTTCCCGAACACTTCCTGCGCGGCAGCCAGTTTTTTCACGTATGAGCCCAGATTGCAGTTGGGACGCAGTCCTTCGTACACATTCAACGCATAACGCATGCGCTTGATACGTTTGCGCAGATCGTGATAGGACTCAATATCCGATTTGTCCTCGGTTTTCCAGTGGCGAACAATCTGACGATTCCATTTGTTCAGACGTCGTTCCAGCATCTTGCGCAGTACGGGGCGCCCTTCGGGTGAGGGAGTGAGCGGAATAATGAGGGGTTCAATCCGTGCAGCGGGCTCATTCTGTGATGAACGTTCGTGCTGTCCCAAAAGTTCGTCCGGCGCTGCGGACGCCGCCGTCCATGTGCTGTCGCCGGCTGTTTCTGCAACAATCGGCTCCTCAGGGATCTCCTGATCTTCGGCAATATCAATAATCTCTGCGTCTTGCGGATCCTCCTGGGCAGCGGAAACGGGATCGGTTGTCGGCGTCATGACAGTCCATTCCAGCAATCGCACCAGCCACAGCTGGAATGCCGGATCTTTGGCAATATCATGCGGGGTTGCACCGTCTTCATGCGAGTCAAACTGCATGGGCGGCATGCCGGCTTTGTTCAGGACCGGAACAATTGTTGCCAGCATGACATCCAGATCGCGCGTGGCGCCGAATCGCGCCAGATAGGTACGCAACTGGCCGCGCACCTCATCATCGGGCAGCCAGGCCATGCCGGCAAACAGCCTCCAGTTGCTGGTCAGGCGTCGCATGCCAATACGCAGCTGATGCACATGTTCGGGCAGGCCCACGCTGACAATGCCCAAAGTGTCAACTTCAGCCAGCGCACCCGCATTGGCACAAATCTGTTCCAGACATTCCGTGGTAACAGAGATTAATGCCTGGGTGGCGCTGTCCTGCTTGCCGATCTCATAAACGCGCGCCTTGCGTGGTGCCCAGAAACGCAATACTTCATTATTCCTGAGGGCGTCCTGCGTGTTGCTGGTACCGGCATTGCGAATATTGGTCGCAGACAGGGCCAGTGAGTCACCACGATGCGACTTGCTGCGTAAATCCAGAATAAGCTTGTACTGCGTGAGCCATTTTTTGCCGATATCGAAAATGGCTTCCGGGGAACCAGATACCAGTTCGAATTCCACTTCGGAAACGGGGAGCTCAAGTTCCCCTGATCGAATCACGCCGGTATCGAAGGCAATTTCCACTGTCCCCTTGCGCGTCCGCTGACGGCGAAACATGCGGGTAATATCTGTCTCGTATCGCAGGACCAGGGGTTTGGATAATTTGAGCAGGGCCGCTTCGGCGGGCGTGCCCGCATAAAGGCTCAAATCCAGCACAGGGCTGGGGCGATTATGATTCAGTTCCAGCTTGGTCACGGCATTGCTGCCAGGCATTTTCAGTGTCTGTACCCAGTTTTCGCCCTCAAGGCGCAGGCGGATGGCAATTTTTGCCCTGGCCAGTTCGCGATCTGGTGTGTCAAAGTACATGGCCCGCAGCGAAATGGTTTCGCATTTCGCCTTCTTAAGCGTCTTTTCGATTTGCGCAGCCGCAGACGCAGGCACGTGCAGTTTGAGTTCCTGTTCAGACATAATATTTATTGCTTTGGTCGGTACCGTAGTTTTGGGTGAATTTATGGGTTTTTATAGCGGGTATAGTAACACTCTGCGATGTCATGTTTGATGACATGTCATATTCCGGAAATACGTGGTCAGCGGCGCATCCATGAAGATCACATAGGTAATGGGCATGCACCCTGATGGTGTCCGGCAGAGGCGTATTCGCGCCACGCGGCATCACAACGAGGGTATCAGGATCGGCAAAGTTGGGTAATTGGGGTTCCAGGCGTCAGTCCGACTAGTGGAATACTGAAGTTCCATTCGGTGAACCTGATGCAAGAACGCTTCTCTGGCAAAAGCGCGTGGGTAGCGTATGCACGGTCACGCAACGACCTGATGTTGCGATGCGCGACAATACGACGCGACAACGACGTCTTCCCCGGTCTGAAAATCCGGACGCCCTGTTATTGTCTGATAGAGGGCACTCTGCCTTCCAGCCAGTGCGCCAGGGTTCGCTCCTGTCCGGCATTGAACTTGAGGCCCAGGCGTGTGCGGCGCCACAGGATGTCTTCGGTTGTGCGTGCCCACTCGCGGGTAATCAGCCAGTTGGCTTCGGCTTCATACAGTCCGTGGCCAAAATGCATGCCCAGACCGGAAACCGATTGTGTGTTGCCGATAATTTCCGTCGTCATGGAGCCATAGGCGGCGACCAGTCGGTTCAGCAGTGCATCGTCCAGCCACGGATATTGCGTCTGCAATTGTTTTACATAGGCATGGGGATCGGGCACGGACAGTTCTCCGCCCGGTAATGGCGCCGTCGAGGTCCAGGCCGCGCCTTGATTGATAAATGGCTGCAGTTTTTCCAGCGCATGTTCCGCCAGTTTGCGATAGGTGGTAATTTTGCCGCCAAAGATGGAAAGCATGGCCGGCTCGCCATCTTTGCCGCCGGTGACGTCGAACACATAGTCACGGGTAACGGCAGACGCATTGCCTTGCGCGTCGTCGTAAAGGGGGCGAACGCCCGACCAGCTGGAGACGATGTCTTGTTGCTGTACCGGTTCTCGCAGATAGCGATTGACGACCGACAGCAGGTAGTCTGTTTCGTCTTCTGATATTCTTGCGTCCCGCGCGTCGCCCGTGAAGTCCACATCGGTCGTTCCGATCATGGAGTAGTCATCGCGATGCGGCGTGATAAATACGATGCGCTTGTCGTCATTTTGCAGGATATAGGCATGGTCGCCTTCGTACAGCTTGCGCGTGACCAGGTGACTGCCCTTGATCAGACGCAAGTGATTGCGCGCTTTGGCATTGGGATCGTTGACCGACCGCTGGACGTTTTCTACCCAGGGGCCGGCAGCGTTAACGAGCACCTTGGTGCTGACCCGGGATTCGCGACCTTTGGCATCCCGCAGGGTAACCAGCCAGCGTCCGTCCTGCACCGTTGCGCCGGTGCAGGCGGTGCGGGTCAGAATCTGTGCGCCGCGCGCCTGGGCATCCATGGCGTTGAGCACCACCAGCCGGGAATCGTCCACCTGACAATCCGAATAGACAAAGCCTTGTTTGATTTGATCATTCATGGGCTGCGCGAATGCGGAATCGTCATCCAGCCGGATATGGCTGGAACCGGGCAGCCGGTTTGAGCGTCTGGCCAGGTGATCATAGAGAAACAGCCCGGTGCGGATCATCCAGACCGGACGCAGTGTCTTGTCGTGGGGCAGAACGAAACGCAAGGGGCGCACAATATGCGGGGCGATGTTCAGAAGGACTTCGCGTTCTGCCAGCGCTTCGCGCACCAGGCGAAACTCATACTGCTCCAGGTAGCGCAGGCCGCCGTGGATCAGCTTGCTACTGGCTGATGACGTTGCGCTGGCAAGATCGTCTTTCTCGCAAAGCAGCACAGACAATCCACGTCCGGCGGCATCCCGTGCAATACCCGCACCATTGATTCCGCCGCCAATCACCAACAGGTCTGCCTGCCGGTCAGGCTGATCGTTTTGCTGAGTCGTTCCCGCGCTCATCTGTACTGCTCCGAAGAAAGGCATTGCCGCCCACTGTCCTGGCGGACTGTCATGGCGGTGTCGCAAAAAAGCCTATTTTACCTGATTGTGACTCGCGGCTGCCGCCTGGCAGGAAGGGGAAAGCGGAACTACTGCTGTGCCGTGAGGGCAGTTTGTTTCAGCTCTGCCAGCAGGTCGTACAATTCTTTCTGATTGCCTTTGGCCATACCGCTGAACATTTCCTGCAGCCAGGTTTCATGCGCCGATGCCATTTTGTCAAATTGCCGGCGGCCCTTGGCGCTCAGCCGCAAAAAGGTGCTGCGCCGATCTTCGCTGCTGACACGCCGCAGGATCAGCCCTTCTTTTTCCAGCTGATTGGCAATGGCGGTCACGTTACCGTTGCTGACCATCAATCGCGCCGACAGGTCCCCCATGCGCATGCCTTGCGGCTCTTTGGCCAGCTGTGCCATCAGGTCAAAGCGGGGCAGGGTGCAGTCAAACTCTATTCGGAGCGCGTTGCGAATGTGATTCTCTATCAGGCTGGTGCAGGTGAGCAGCCGCAGCCATAAACGAAGCTCAGAGTGATCAATGCTGGCTGCGCGGGTTTCCAGATCGTGTTGCATAACTGCTCCTGCAGAAAAAACAAAAAAACATACAGATATTGGAATGGGCGGATTGTAAACGCTGTGTGACGACTTGCTGAAAAAAAAGTTTGTGATGCATTATAAATTAGTTTAAACTTAAAATAAATCAAAGTTGAGAAATAGACAAAACCGCAGTGTTGCAGTTGGTATCGACTGTTATGCACTAAAAGGAGCTGCCATGAATATTGTATGTATAGGCGGAGGCCCTGCCGGATTGTACGCCGGGCTATTATTGAAAAAACGCAATCCTCAGGACCGGATTGTGGTTGTTGAACGCAATCGACCGTTTGATACTTTTGGCTGGGGCGTTGTGTTCTCGGACGCCACGCTGGAGAATCTGAAAAAGGCCGATCAGCCGACTGCTGAACAGATTATTCATGAGTTCAATCACTGGGACGATATTGATATCCATATCAACAACACCACGATTCGTAGTGGTGGTCATGGATTCATCGGCATTGGCCGAAAGAAAATGCTCAACATCCTGCAGCAGCGCTGCCTGGATCTGGGAGTAGAACTGGTGTTCGAAACCGCCGTGGAAGATGACCAGGCTATTGCAGTGCAATACGATGCCGATCTGGTGATTGCGTCCGATGGCATCAATAGTCGCATCCGTACCCGCTACGCAGACACGTTCAAGCCAGACATCGATACACGTCAATGCCGCTTTGTCTGGCTGGGAACCGAGAAAACCTTTGATGCTTTCACCTTCGCCTTCGTCAAGACGGAACATGGCTGGTTCCAGGCCCATGCCTATCAGTATGAAAAAGGCATGTCTACCTTCATCGTGGAGACTCGCGATGAGACCTGGCGCGCTGCCGGTATAGACAAGATGTCGCAGGAAGACGGCATTGCCTATTGCGAAAAGCTGTTCGCCCCCTGGCTGGATGGCAACCGCCTGCTGTCCAATGCCAAGCATCTGCGCGGCTCGGCCATCTGGATACAATTTCCCCGTGTTATCTGCGAGCATTGGGTACATCAGCAGACACTGCCCAATGGCAAAACGGTTCCCGTTGTGCTGATGGGCGATGCGGCTCATACGGCACACTTTTCCATTGGTTCCGGCACCAAACTGGCGCTGGAAGATGCCATCGAACTTGATGAGCGTTTCCGTACCAACAAGGATATGCAGGCGGCGCTCACCCAGTATGAGGATTTGCGCAGTCTTGAAGTGCTGAAAATCCAGAATGCCGCGCGCAACTCCACCGAATGGTTTGAAAACGTCAAACGTTATGCCGATCTTGCGCCTGAACAGTTTGCCTACTCTTTGCTGACCCGCTCGCAACGTATATCACATGAGAACCTGCGTCTGCGCGATCCGAACTGGATGAACCACTTCGAAAGCTGGTTCTGCAGTCAGGTCAATCCGTCCCGGACCGAAACGGCTGCGCAAGCGCTACAACAGTCCGGTGCCGGTCAATCGCGCGGCGTACCGCCTATGTGGACACCATTCACGCTGCGCAGTGTTACGCTGAAAAATCGGGTAGTGGTCTCGCCGATGGCCATGTATTCCTGCACTGACGGCATTCCCGGAAACTTTCATCTTCAGCATCTGCTGGCGCGTGCGCTTGGCGGCGCGGGGCTGGTCATGGTCGAAATGACCTGCGTCTCGCCCGAAGCACGAATTACGCCATATTGCCCGGGTCTGTGGAATGAAGAGCAGATGCAGGCGTGGAAGGGCATTGTGAACGCAGTTCATACGCAGTCGGACGCAAAAATCGGTATACAACTGGGACACGCCGGTCGCAAGGGCTCCACCAAAGCGGCCTGGGATGGTATCGATATGCCGCTGGAGGCCGATAACTGGCCGCTGGTCTCGGCATCACCTTTGCCATATCTGCCCGACATTTCACAAGTGCCTCAAGAGCTTGATCGCGCCGGCATGCAGCAAATTACCGAGCAGTTCGTACAGGCCACGCGGCGCGCAGCCGAGGCTGGATTCGACGTTCTGGAACTGCATTGCGCGCACGGTTATCTGCTTTCCTGTTTTATTTCCCCGCTTGCCAATCAGCGCAGTGATGAATATGGCGGCACGCTTGAAAACAGGCTGCGCTACCCGCTTGAGGTCTTCGCCGCCATCCGTGCCGTCTGGCCCGAGGATAAACCGCTAAATGTGCGTATTTCGGCGAGCGACTGGGTTGAAGGAGGCATTACGGCCGATGATGCTGCGCTGATTGCGCGGGCATTTAAGGCTGCGGGCGCCGATCTGATCGATTGCTCTTCCGGGCAGGTCAGTCCCGACCAGAAACCGGTTTACGGACGCATGTACCAGACTCCCTTTGCAGATGAAATACGCAACCAGGAAGGCATCGCCACCATGGCAGTGGGCGCCATCACAGAGGCGGATCAGGTAAACAGCATTATTGCCTCGGGGCGCGCCGATCTGTGTGCCATCGGTCGCCCGCATCTGGCCAATCCCGCCTGGACCCTTAGCGAAACCGCGAAAATCGGTTACACGCAGGTGCATTGGCCCAAACAGTACAGCGCAGGCAAACGACAGATCGAGACGCTTTTTGAGCGTGCGCAATTGATGCAGAACGGATAAACCATGACAAATAATCAAAGCACTCCTCTGGAAAACCGCCACGTCATGATAACGGGTGGCAGCCAGGGAATTGGTCTTGAGGTGGCACGCCTGGTGCTGGACGCCGGTGCCCGTGTCACGCTGCTGGCGCGCAATGCCGCCCGTCTGCAGGAGGCGGCCGCAACGTTCCCGTCACATGCAGAACGGGTGCATACCGTGCAGGCCGATATCACAGATGAAAAAGCCATTGTGCAGGCCTTTGAAACGGCGCGCAGTCAGGCCGGCCCTATTGATATTCTGGTCAACAACGCCGGACAGGCCGAAAGTCAGCGATTTGACAAAATGGATACGGCATTCTGGAACCACATGCTGCAGGTCAACCTGACCGGCACGTTTCAGTGCATCTCTGCGGCGCTGCCTGATATGCTGGCGCAGAAATGGGGCCGGATCGTGAACGTGGCCAGCGTTGCCGGCCTCAAGGGCTATGGTTACGTTAGTGCTTATTGCGCCGCCAAACATGGCGTTGTGGGACTGACCCGTGCACTGGCACTTGAGCTGGCCGGAAAAAACATCACGGTCAACGCCGTATGTCCTGGCTATACCGAGACGCCACTGCTTGATGGTGCGTTGGCGAATATGGTTGCCAAAACAGGTATGACAACGGAGCAGGCCAGGGCAGCCCTGGTCAGTAATAATCCCCAGGGAAGGCTCGTACAGCCTGAGGAAGTGGCGCACGCGGTGTTATGGCTGTGCCTTCCTCAGTCCGGCAGCATCAACGGGCAGGCGCTGCCCGTTGACGGTGGCGAAAAAATGGCCGGGTAATCCCGTCGCCATCGCATCGACACCCGAAAGCAAACAGGAGAATTAAAGATGACTATCACGGATGACATCCATCCCATGCAGGATCAGCACAAACCCATGGCGGGCTACCAGGCCAGGCATTTTGGCTGGCAGGTCAGCGACGACCAGAAAGTGGCCACCATTACGCTGAACCGGCCGGAAAGAAAAAACCCGCTGACCTTTGATTCCTATGCGGAACTGCGCGACGTGTTTCGGGCCCTGGCCTACGCCAGTGATATCAAGGCTGTGGTTATTACCGGGGCCGGATCCAATTTCTGCTCCGGGGGCGATGTGCATGAAATCATCGGTCCGCTAACCAAAATGTCTATGCCGCAATTGCTTGCGTTTACGCAAATGACCGGTGATCTGGTCAAGGCCATCCGTGGCTGCCCGCAGCCGGTGATCGCCGCCGTGAGCGGGGTATGCGCCGGTGCCGGTGCGATTCTGGCCATGGCGTCCGATCTGAGACTGGGCACGGCAGACAGCAAAACCGCGTTTCTGTTTACCCGCGTGGGTCTGGCGGGTGCGGATATGGGTGCCTGCGCCATCCTGCCGCGCATTATCGGGCAGGGGCGGGCCAGCGAGCTGCTGTATACCGGGCGTTCCATGTCGGGACAGGAAGGGCTGGATTGGGGCTTCTACAACCAGTTGCATGAGCCTGCAGAGGTACTGGCCGCCGCGCAGACGATGGCAGCGCGGATTGCTGCCGGCCCGACATTCGCCAACGGTATTACCAAACATTGCCTGCATCACGAATGGAATATGGGCGTGGATGATGCCATTGACGCAGAAGCGCACGCGCAGGCGATCTGCATGCAGACCCAAGACTTTCATCGCGCCTATCATGCGTTCGTCGCCAAACAGAAGCCTGTATTCGAAGGAGACTGACCATGCCTGATCACGAGTTTCTGGACTGGCCTTTTTTCGAAGAGCGTCATCGCCATGTTGCCGTTGAGCTCGAGCGCTGGTCGCAGGCCAATCTGCGTGATCTGCCTCATGATGACACAGACGCGACCTGCCGCGAGCTGGTGCGTCGCATGGGTGAGGGTGGCTGGCTGCGTTATGCCGTTCCCGCCGGCCCTAATGGCAGCTGGGGTGGTATTGAAGAAAAGATCGATTCGCGCATGCTTTGCCTGATCCGTGAGACGTTTGCCCGCTATCACCCGCTAGCCGATTTTGCTTTCGCCATGCAGGGTCTTGGTAGCGGCGCCATAGTGCTGGGTGGTTCCGATGAGCAGAAAAAATCGTATTTGCCACGGGTGGCACGCGGGGAACTGATCGCCGCCTTTGCCCTGTCAGAGCCCGAGGCGGGTTCCGATGTGGCGGCCATGTCCTGCAAGGCGTCAGCGCAAGGGTCGGGCTACGTGCTCGATGGTGTCAAAACGTGGATATCCAATGGCGGCATCGCAGATTTCTATTGCGTTTTTGCTCGCACCGAATTCCTTCCGGGCGCGCGTGGCATCAGCGCGTTCATTGTTGATCGCGACGCTGCCGGTCTGGATACCTCAGAACGTATCGAAGTCATGGCGCCCCACCCGCTGGCCGTCGTGCGATTCAAGGGGTGCCAGCTTTCTGCCGAAGCTTTGCTGGGCAACAAAGGAGAAGGTTTCAAACTGGCCATGCAGGTGCTGGACATTTTCCGCGCCTCGGTTGCGGCAGCGGCCAACGGCTTTGCCTGCCGCGCGCTGGACGAGGCCCTCACACGAAGCAAGACGCGCAAAATGTTTGGCGGGGTGCTTGCCGACCTGCAACTGACCCAGGCTGCGCTCGGTGATATGGCAACCGCCATTGACGCAAGCCGGCTTCTGACCTACCGCGCAGCATGGCGCCGCGATATCTATCAGGCCAGGACCACGAAAGAAGCGGCAATGGCCAAGATGTTTGCCACTGAGTCGGCACAGCAGGTCATTGACAGGGCAGTGCAGCTCTTTGGCGGTCAGGGTGTGGTCGCAGGAGAAGTGGTGGAAGGGCTTTATCGTGATATTCGAGCCTTGCGTATCTACGAGGGCGCCACCGAAGTCCAGAAACTGATTATTGCACGTGAAATACTGCGTGACTGATAATCGCCGGAGCAAAGACTCCGGGATCCGCAGCCGATAGCTCGCGGGTCGACAACACAGGAGACAAGAAATGACACCAGTACAGACAGGGCTGAAAGATCGGTTTGTCCTTGAGCATCTTCCCGATGCCGCCGACCAGCCCGAGTACCTTTTCGATTTGCCACAACTGCAATATCCCGAACAGCTCAACAGCGCGATAGAACTGATCGACCGTCATGTGCACGAAGGACGTGGCGAGAATATTGCGCTGCGCTGGCTGGAAGACGGGACACAGAAACAGATGAGCTATCTGGCCCTCGCCAAATGGACAAACCAGCTGGCGCGGGTGCTCACCGAAGACCTGGGACTGGTATCGGGTAACCGGATTTTGCTGCGTGGCCCCAATAATCTGGGCATGACAGGGGCATTGCTGGCGTGCCTGAAGGCAGGCATCATCGCGGTACCCACCATGCCGTTGCTGCGTGCACGGGAACTTGGCACGATTCTGAAACTGTCCAAAGCGCAGGCCGCATTATGCGACGCCAGGCTGCTTGAGGAACTTGAGCATTGCCGCAATCCCGACAATCCGAACTACTGTCCCGGTCTGGAGAAGATCATGGCATTCAGCAGCGATGCACCCGATGCCATGCAGGCGCTTGCAGCAGGCAAAAGCGATGCTGCCTACGATGCGCAGACGCTGCGCGATGATCCGTGCATGATCGCCTTTACCAGCGGTACGACGGGCAAGCCCAAGGGCTGCATTCATTTTCATCGTGACGTGCTGGCAATGTGCGATACCTTTTCTGCCCAGGTCCTGAAGACCCGCGAGACCGATATCGCCTGCGGCACACCGCCGCTGGCGTTCACCTTCGGGCTGGGCGGCCTGCTGTGCTTCCCGCTGCGCGCCGGTGGTTCGACCCTGCTGGTAGAAAAACTCACACCGGAATCCTTCCTGCAGATCATTCAGGAGCACAAGGTCACCATGACCTTCACGGCGCCCACCTTCTACCGGAAAATGGCTGAGCTGGCCGGGGAATACGCGCTTGATTCGCTGAGAGTCTGCGTCTCTGCCGGCGAGGCTCTGCCCGATGCAACACGTCAGGTCTGGAAAAAGGCCAGCGGAATCAATATGACAGACGGCATTGGTGGCACCGAAATGATGCACGTTTATATCTCCAGCTCGGGTGATGACATTCGTGATGGCGCCATCGGCCGCGTCGTACCGGGATATCAGGCCAGGGTGGTCGATGAAAACATGAATGACGTGCCGCCCGGCACGCTGGGCAGACTTGCCGTGCGCGGCCCGACGGGTTGCCGCTATCTGGACGACGAACGGCAGTCGCGCTATGTGCAGCAGCAGTGGAATCTTCCTGGCGACGCCTTTGTCATGGATGAAGACGGTTATTTCTATTATCGGGCCCGCGATGACGACATGATCGTATCCGCGGGCTACAACATCGCCGGTCCTGAAGTGGAAAGCGTGCTGATGACTCACGAAGCGGTGAGCGACTGCGGGGTCGTGGGCCGTAGCGATGCCGAGCGTGGCGCTATCGTCAAGGCCTATATCGTACTGAATCCGGAATTTACCCCATCTGCCGAGCTGGTCAAAACCCTGCAGGACTATGTCAAACAGGAGGCCGCTCCCTATAAATACCCACGCGAAATCGAGTTTGTTGATCAGTTGCCGCGCACAGAAACCGGCAAACTGCAACGGTTCGTGCTCAGAAACATGAACGATGCCCGATAACTGAAACTGGAAAACGAAACATGGAAATATTGCAACCGTCAGACTGGACCAAACCCCGCGGCTACGCCAACGGCACCATGATTACCGTAGAGGCTGGCAGCCGCCTCCTGTTCGTCGGAGGGCAGATCGGCTGGAACGGCCAGCAGCAGTTTGAGTCCGACGACCTGGGGGATCAGGTCCGCCAGACACTGGAAAACATTGTTGCCATCCTCAGGGAAGGGGGCGCGGTACCCGCCGATATCGTTCGCATGAACTGGTATGTCAAGGATAAGCGCGAGTACGTGGCAGCCTATCCGGCTATCGGCGAGCATTACAGGGCGCTTATCGGGAAACATTTTCCGGCCATGACTGCCGTGGAAGTTGCCGATCTGGTGGAGGACCGGGCCAGGGTGGAAATCGAAGTGACCGCTGTGGTGCGGGGGACCCAACAAACCTCAGATTAAAACGGGTTATTACCGCTTTTTGTGCGGGCGGAGAGGTAAAATAGCAGATTGCCAACTGCTGACGCATTGTTCGCGCGCCAGCCCCACGACTGCTAATGATCATGACCTCTCCTGCCCCTGTTTCCCTGGTTTCCGACTGTACTATCTCTCCTGTCTCTGAAATTATCGACGAGCTAAAGGCAGGACGCATCGTCATATTGGTGGACGAAGAAGACCGGGAAAACGAAGGGGATCTGCTTATGGCGGCCGATTTCGTGACGCCCGAGGCTATCAATTTCATGGTGACGCATGCCCGCGGCCTGGTTTGTCTGACTTTGACGGAAGACCGTTGCCGCCAGCTGGCGCTGCCGCTTATGGCATCGCGCAACGGCACCTCTTTCGGTACCAATTTCACAGTCTCCATCGAAGCGGCAGAGGGCGTCACTACCGGTATTTCCGCGGCGGATCGCGCCAGGACCATCCAGGCGGCCGTGGCCAAGAACGCCAAGCCACAGGATCTGGTCAATCCCGGTCACATCTTCCCGGTTCAGGCTGTCTCTGGCGGCGTACTGATCCGCGCCGGGCATACCGAAGCGGGTTGTGACCTGACAGCAATGGCTGGCCTGACCCCTGCGGCGGTAATCTGCGAAATTCTCAAACCTGATGGCAGCATGGCCCGCCTGCCTGATCTGGTGACTTTCGCCCGCGAACACAATCTGAAAATCGGCACCATCGCTGATCTGATCCAGTACCGCAGCGAAAACGAATCCATGATTCGCCGGCTGGGCAGCAAAACCATCAAAACCCCCTTTGGCCAGTTCGAGGCGGTGTCCTATCAGGACATCATGTCGGGCGCGGCACATATCGCCCTGGTGCATGGCACCATCGATCCCGAACAGGAAGCGCTGGTCCGTGTCCACGAGCCGGTATCGGTTCTGGACCTGCTGGATCTGGAACGCAAGGCCCACAGCTGGGGCGTGGCACAGGCGCTTGAAGCCATTTCCGCCAGCCCCGCCGGGGTACTGGTCCTGCTTAATTGTCAGGGATCCCAGACGGGTCTGATCGGTGCGCTGGAAAAATGGGGCGCTCCCGATGACGACACCGCGCGCAAGGATGATCGTTACGATCTGCGCACTTACGGCATCGGCGCACAAATATTACGGGAACTGAACGTCGGAAAGATGCGTCTGCTTGCACTTCCACGTAAAATGCCAAGCATGACCGGTTATGCTCTGACCGTGACAGGTTACGAAACTTCTTCTGACCCCCGCTGAATTAAAAGGAATGGCTATGAAACCTTATACACTCGCCCCTGATCTGAATGGCGAAGGCCTGCATATCGGTATCGTGTGCGCGCGCTTTAATGAGGAAATCGGTTTTGCCGAGCTGGAAGCCTGCCTGGCCGAACTTGGCGAGCTGGGCGTCGACGAACGCGATATTATGGTCGTGACCGTCCCTGGTGCCCTGGAAGTGGGCCTGACGCTGGCCCAAATGGCCGAAACCTACGAATTCGACGCCCTGATCGCCCTGGGAGCCGTCATCCGTGGCGAAACCTACCACTTTGAAATCGTCAGCAACGAAAGTGCCGCCGCCATTACACGCGTCACCCTGGATACCAACGTACCGGTAGCCAATGGCATTCTGACCACAGAAGACGAAGAACAGGCCAAGGCCCGCGCCGAGCAGAAGGGCAAGGATTGCGCCCAGGTCGCCGTGGAAATGGCGAACCTGTCAGCTGCACTGGTTCCTGAATCTGAGGATGAAGACGATGACTTTGACGATCTGGACGACGAAGACGATGAAGATGACGAAACCGAAGAAATTCCAGATACTCCAAGGCGATAGGACAGCGAGTGGCACAGGACAATAAAACAATGTATCGCAGCGCGCGCCGCAGGGCGCGCGAGTTTGCCCTTCAGGGTATTTATGCCTGGCTGGTCAGTGGTGACACTGATTTGCGCGAGGCCGGGGCGATTGACGCCCATATCCAGGATAGCCCGGAATTCGACAGTGCCGATCCTGTCTGGTTCAAAACGCTATTGCATGGCGTTTTCGCTGACGCACCTGCGTTGCGCGAAGCCTTCGTGCCCTATATCGATCGCCCCCTCGAAGAGCTGTCGCCGATCGAGCACGGCATTCTGCTTATTGGCAGCTACGAACTCATCCATCATGTTGATGTCCCCTACAAGGTAGCCATCAACGAAGCGGTGGAACTGGCCAAGGAATTTGGCGGCACTGACGGCTTCAAGTTCGTCAATGGCGTACTGGACAAGCTGGCAGCTCGTGTACGTTCACTCGAAGTCAATGCGGGGCGTTAAGCCGGATCTGTCACTTGCTGGCGTGTGCGTCTTCGGATGCGCCGTTACCCTGAATGTGCCCGGCGTCCCATGCGTCAAATTACCCGTTGCGTCACGCGTCAAGATTCATGCGTCAACGCTCTCGTGCCAACATTGAGACCTTAAAACGACTGCCATGTCCGGCGAATTTGACCTGATCCGCGATTATTTCACCCGGCCCGCTGCGTCCATCGACATCGGGGTGGGGGATGATTGCGCCGTTTTCGAGCCTTCTGCGGGCACCTCTCTGGCAATCAGCAAGGATCTCCTGCTCGAAGGCCGGCATTTCTTTGCAGATGTCGATCCCGAATCCCTGGGGCATAAGGCTCTCGCAGTCAACTTGTCGGATCTGGCTGCCATGGGGGCCAAGCCGCGCGGCTGCCTGCTGGGCATCGCGCTGCCCAGCTACGATGCCGACTGGCTGAATGCGTTTTCTCACGGTTTTAACCAGCTGGCAGATAAACACCAATGCCCCCTGATCGGTGGCGACACCACCCGTAGCGAGCACGATATTGTCATCAGCGTCACCGTCCTGGGCGAAGTCACGCAGCCCTATCTGGCTCGAGACCGGGCCCGGCCGGACGATGATATCTGGGTCTCGGGCACGCTGGGCGCTGCCGACTGGGCACTGAATTTGCTGCAACGCCAGAAGGCGGGGGAAGTCCTCAGTGAGCGGCAACGCCAGGTTCTGGCGGCCACGCGTTCTGCGCTGGAATGGCCCCAGCCGCGTGTGGAGCTGGGTCTTGCCCTGCGGCCCCTGGCGCACGCCATGATCGATATTTCCGATGGGCTGGTGCAGGACTTGAAACATATTTTGCAGGCCAGTGACGTAGCTGCCGTATTGTACGAATCTTTAATGCCTGTTAATCTTAGCCTGCCAGAAGACGACCCCGAGCAGTTGCGCCAATCGGTACTGGCCGGGGGCGATGTCTACGAGCTGTGTTTTACTGCGCCGCAGACTGCCCGACCGGCATTGCAGGCGCTTGCTGACAGGCTTTCCGTTACCCTTACGCGTATCGGCCAGACTCATGCCGGACAGGGCTTGCGGGTACTCGATGCCAGGCAGCAGGAAATCACTGCGCTTCCAGCGGGTTTCGATCATTTTCGGCCGGCCCGCCAGAGCGGGCTGAAATCTTAGAAGTAATCGCATGATAGAAGATATTCCTACGCAGACCATACATAAAGCCGCCAGTAGCAAACCTGACATGAAATCGCAATGGCCCACCTTCGGCTGGATTCGTGCAAGCGTTCATCGCCTTTTCGCCTTTGGCTTGGGCGCTGGGCTGGTACGGCCTGGCCCGGGCTCCTGGGGCACGCTTCTGGCGTGGGTACTATGGTGGCCGCTAAGCTTCGTGCTGGGTACCGATTTTTATATGGCCCTTTTTATTCTGGCCTGCTTTGCCTATGGTGTGTATTGCTGCCACCGCGTTGCCCAGGAAATGCATGTTGACGACCACGGTGGTATCGTCTGGGACGAAATGGTGGCTTTCTGGGCCGTGCTCCTGCTGGTCGCCCCCATGAATCTGGGCTGGCAGCTGGTTGCCTTTATCCTGTTTCGATTCTTTGATATCGTCAAACCGCCGCCTATCGGATATTTTGATCGTACGCTCAAGAACGGGTTCGGTGTCATGTGGGACGATGTTGTCGCGGCAGCCTATACGTTATTCGTCATGGCGTTAGCAACAAGGATATTGGGGTAAGGGCATGTCAGAATTGTTAAGTGGGCAATGGCAGGTTGCTGCCGATTTGGGCGAATCCCTGAAGAAAAAAAGCTGGCTTTTGGGTATTGCAGAATCCTGCACCGGCGGTTTGCTCGCCGGCGCTGTGACCGCCATTCCCGGCTCCAGCCAATGGTTTGACCGAGGCTTTGTCACCTATACCAACGAAGCCAAGATGGATATGCTGGGCGTTAACCACAGTGCGCTGGACAAATTCGGTGCGGTCAGCGAAGAGGTCGCCATCGAAATGGCCGAAGGGGTTCTGAGTAATGCGCCGCTATCTACCTGCGCTGTCAGCACAACGGGCATCGCCGGACCCGATGGCGGCACCGACACAAAACCAGTCGGGCTGGTTTGCTTTGCCGTTTCATACCGCAAGGGCGAGGGCATCGTCACTCTGCCTTTTTCACAGAATTTTGTCGGCGACCGTCACCAGGTTCGCGTCCAGGCCGTAATCTACGCGATGGAAGTTACCCGGCGTATTGTCGACGAAAATTAAAAGGCGATTGAGCCATGCGCCGGGCCGCGCAGGCCGGGCAGTGAGCGATTGCGCTGGCCTATGGACCGACCATCGAATCCCCGATTGGCGAGCCCGTGGGAACGCGGTCGGCACCCAGTGGCTGCCATCGTCACGCCGGACTTCAACCTCTTTACCTTCTTTGGGCGTCTTGCTGTTCAAGCAATGAAAGAGAATGTCTGCCCGTTACAACAGTAAGCGTGTTCAGATCTGCCACGGCAGATCTTTTCCAAACCTTTTTCCGATCCTTTATTCACTTGCCGCGGGCGAGATTAATCTGGTCACGGGTCTCGCGCGTCACGCGGGCCGCTGCCTCCTGCCAGTCATCATCGGAACTGGCATACAAAATCGCGCGTGACGAATTGATCATCATTCCCGTGCCATCCGTGGCGCGTCCGGCCTTCACTGTTTCCTGGATATCTCCGCCCTGGGCACCAATGCCAGGCACCAGCAGAGGCATGCTATCGCCTACGCGCTCGCGTACCTTGGCAAGCTCATCCGGGAACGTGGCTCCAACGACCAGGCCGCACTGTCCATGTACATTCCATTTGTCCGCCACCATGCTGGCCACATGCAAATAAAGAGGCTCACCGCTGGCGGATTCCACAAACTGCAGATCCGATCCACCCGGATTCGACGTGCGGCACAGAACAATAATGCCCCGATCCTGCCATGCCAGATATGGCTCAATGGAATCGAAACCCATATAGGGACTTACCGTTACCGCATCTGCCTTATAGCGTTCGTAGGCTTCCCGGGCATAATGCTCGGCGGTCGTTCCGATGTCTCCTCGCTTGGCGTCCAGGACGATCGGCAGGTGAGGGTAAGTCTCGTGGATATAGGTGCATAGTTGTGACAACTGCTCTTCGGCACCCTGAGAGGCAAAATAGGCAATCTGCGGCTTGAAGCCGCAGGCGTAGGGCGCAGCGGCATCCACGATTCCCTTGCAAAATTCGAAGGTGGATTGCCGATCCTGCTTCATGCTGACGGGCAGCCTTTCAAGATCGGGATCGAGGCCGACCATCAGGAGGGAATTCTGGCTCTGCCAGGCGGATTGCAGTTTTTCGATAAATGTCATTGATGCTTAATGTGAAAACAGACGTACAAGGAGCAGACCAAGCCAGACAAGACCGGCAAAGGAAATCACCATCATGACAGCCGCGCTGGCAATATCCTTGGTTTGCCCAATCAGGGGATGCGTTTCGGAACTGACCGTGTCGGCGAGGACCTCGATGGCAGAATTGATGAGCTCCACCGTGAGGACACTGACCAGAACACCCAGCAGTATGGCTATTTCCGCGAAGTTGCGCCCCAGCAAAAAGGCGCACGGTGTGAGTACAAGACACACAATCAGTTCCTGACGGAACGCCTCTTCGCTGGTGAAGGCTGCACGGAAGCCCTGTGCCGAATACACAGTTGCCTGCATGAAACGCAGAACACCGCGGTTCTTTCGGACGTGAGGATGGCTGGGTCGATTCATGAACGACATTGTAGTTCACAAAACGCTACGGCTTGATTAAACCTCGCCGCAAAAGCCGATTCAAGCACCTTGGGATAAGGTGGTCACAGGTATGAAAAAACCCCGAAACGGATAACCGTTCGGGGTTCTTCTGCAGCTGGCCCGCCGGAAGCGGGCCGGGTATTGCGTAGCCTGAAAGAGGATTAGAATCCGCCCATGCCGCCCATACCACCCATGCCACCCATATCAGGCATGGCAGGAGCTGGTTTGTCTTCGACGATTTCGCAAACAGCAGCTTCAGTTGTCAGCAGCAGGCTGGCAACAGAGGCAGCGTTTTGCAGTGCAGTGCGGGTCACTTTGGTTGGGTCCAGAACACCTTGCTCAACCAGATCACCGTATTCACCGGTAGCCGCGTTGTAACCGTAGTTGCCTTCACCTTGGGCAACCTGGTTGACGACGACGCTAGGCTCATCGCCAGCATTGGAAACGATCGTACGCAGAGGAGCTTCAACAGCACGCAGAATCAGTTTGATACCTGCATCCTGATCGGCGTTTGCGCCTTTGATCTGTTCGATGGCTTTCTTGGCACGAATCAGGGCAACGCCACCGCCAGGAACAATACCTTCTTCAACCGCAGCGCGAGTTGCATGCAGCGCATCTTCAACACGTGCTTTTTTCTCTTTCATTTCAACTTCGGTTGCAGCACCAACACGGATCACAGCAACACCGCCTGCCAGTTTGGCAACACGCTCTTGCAGTTTTTCGCGATCGTAGTCAGAAGTCGCTTCTTCGATTTGCGTACGGATCTGTTTGACGCGAGATTCGATGTTTGCGCTAACGCCAGCACCGTCGATGATGGTGGTGTTTTCTTTGGCAACTTCGATGCGTTTAGCCTGGCCCAGATCGTCGATCGTGGCTTTTTCCAGAGACATACCGGTTTCTTCAGAGATAACGGTACCGCCAGTCAGGATGGCGATGTCTTCCAGCATGGCCTTACGGCGATCACCAAAGCCAGGAGCCTTGACGGCAGTGGTTTTCAGGATGCCACGGATGTTGTTCACAACCAGTGTTGCCAGTGCTTCACCTTCAACGTCTTCAGCAATGATCAGCAGAGGACGGCTTGATTTGGCAACTTGTTCCAGGATGGGCAGCAGATCACGGATGTTGCTGATTTTTTTGTCGAAAATCAGGATGTACGGATCTTCCAGAGCAGCAACCTGTTTGTCCTGGTTGTTGATGAAGTAAGGAGACAGGTATCCGCGGTCAAACTGCATACCTTCAACAACGTCAAGTTCGTTGTCCAGGGATTTGCCGTCTTCAACAGTGATCACGCCTTCTTTACCGACTTTGTCCATTGCGTTTGCAATGATGTCGCCGATAGAGCTGTCGCTGTTGGCAGAGATAGAACCCACCTGAGCAATTTCCTTGCTGGTTGTGCATGGACGTGACAGAGTTTGCAGTTCAGAAACAGCAGCTGCAACCGCTTTGTCGATACCGCGTTTCAGGTCCATTGGGTTGATGCCGGCGGCTACGTATTTAAGGCCTTCTTCAACAACAGCCTGAGCCAGAACAGTAGCGGTTGTTGTACCGTCACCGGCGTGGTCAGACGTTTTGGAGGCAACTTCTTTTACCAGCTGGGCGCCAATGTTTTCGAATTTGTCTTTCAGTTCGATTTCTTTGGCAACAGATACACCGTCTTTAGTTACGGTAGGGGCGCCGAAAGAGCGCTCCAGCACAACGTTACGACCTTTAGGGCCCAGCGTTGTCTTAACAGCGTTTGCCAGAGTGTTTACACCACGGACGATACGCACACGTGCGTCGTCACCGAATAGTACTTGCTTAGCAGCCATGTTTGATTCCTTGATTGATTGTCTCGGTTACCCTTTTATCCCATGCAAAGCAGGGCGGGCAGATTCGTTTTTGCGGGTGGATCAGCCGATTACTGCGAGGATCTCTTCTTCGCGGATAACCAGCAGCTCTTCGCCGTCAACTTTGACGGACTGACCGGCATATTTACCGAACAGGACTTTATCGCCTACTTTCAGGTCAATAGCGATGACTTTGCCATCTTCAGTTTTTTTGCCTGGGCCAACAGCAACAACTTCACCCTGATCTGGTTTTTCTGCTGCACTGTCAGGGATAACGATGCCGGACGCGGTTTTACGTTCGTTATCGAGGCGCTTGATGATCACGCGGTCTTGCAAAGGACGCAATGCCATGGAGAAACTCCTGAATGTATAAAAATTAGGTTGGTAAATTAAGAAGTCAGGTGAGCTGTTAGCACTCGACCCTACTGAGTGCTAATTATAGGGATGATTGCTATAGTTTCAAGAGGGGGAAGGGCACTGTTACATTTTAGGGAGTAGTGTCGATTGTTGTCGAAGTTTTCTTAAAATCAGATTTCTGTAACTTTAAAATCAGAGCGATTATTATTCGAATTTTTTCTTTCTTATTTAAATCAATAGTTTAGGTAAAAATGGCTAAATCCTACTAAAAAGTCGATTTTTTATTCTCTCGCAATGAAAGTGGAACTAAAGTTCTAAAGGGCCTTTTTCCGAAAAATCTCTTGTTATGGAAGTAGTAATTCGGAAAATACCAAGATAAGAGGGATATTTTCGTTAGATACCCGATAAATCTGGATTTAAAAGAACAAGATTTGCAAACTACAGCTTTAAGGGTCCCAAACGCATTGGTGCAATGAGTGGATTATTGAAGCAAATGGCTGGCTCAGAAAGATCGGCTGATGAGTGAGGCAAAATTAAGTCGCATCACAGACCTGATTAACGTTCCCGACTGCAGCCTAGCGAGTTGGTAGACAGGGAATATATAAAGCAGTGAATCCAATACGGCAGGTACACCTGCTATTTTCAGATCGACCCCTATTTTCGCTATAATGTAACGATATTTTTCAGATATAGAATTACAAAAGATCAATGGTCTAAAACAGACACTCTGGTCAGACCAGATACACTACGCGAAACTACCAGAGGCAGCAACGGTGAGTACTTTGCTGCCAATTCCATATCAGTCGAGAAGCAATTTGATTTCATGTATCAAACAAATTAAAACAGGAACAGCAGTATGACAAGTAACCAACAACGTGCCGCCCTGCAACGCCAGATTTGGGCCATTGCCAACGATGTGCGCGGCGCTGTGGATGGCTGGGATTTTAAGCAATACGTACTCGGCACGCTGTTTTACCGCTTTATCTGTACTAGCTCAAACATGATCTGACAGTTACCCGTTTGTAATGCAGTGTCTGTCAGATTAGATTTGGTTCACATTCTTCGATTCCCAAACCGCCTTACCCTCAAGCAAGGTCTGCATTGGCGTTCTG
>JAEWEV010000019.1 GCA_023389155.1 Pseudomonadota bacterium | reverse complement strand
TACACTGGCGGCTCACTAAGCGCCATACATAACAGGATTTCAGGAGTCTGAACATGCAACTCAATCCGTCAGAAATCAGCGAACTGCTCAAAAGCCGCATTGAAGGCCTGGGCGCTTCTGCCGATGTTCGTACGCAAGGTACGGTTGTTTCCGTAACCGACGGCATCACACGTATCCACGGTCTCTCCGATGTGATGCAAGGTGAAATGCTGGAGTTTCCAAATAACGTCTTCGGTCTTGCTCTGAATCTCGAGCGTGACTCCGTAGGTGCCGTTATTCTGGGTGATTACACCGGTGTATCCGAGGGTGACCAGGTAAAAACTACCGGTCGCATTCTCGAAGTGCCCGTTGGCCCCGAGCTGCGCGGCCGCGTCGTGAACGCGCTGGGTCTGCCCATCGACGGCAAGGGTCCGATCAACGCGAAGGCAACCGACATTATCGAAAAAGTGGCACCGGGCGTGATTGAACGTCAGTCAGTTTCCCAGCCGCTGCAAACCGGTATTAAATCAATCGACTCCATGGTGCCTATCGGCCGTGGTCAGCGCGAATTGATCATTGGTGACCGTCAGACAGGTAAAACTGCTGTTGCCGTTGATGCCATTATCAGCCAGAAAGGCAAGAACGTAACCTGCGTTTATGTTGCTATCGGTCAGAAAGCCTCTACCGTAAACAACGTTGTACGCAAACTTGAACAACTCGGCGCACTTGAATACACCATCGTTGTTGCTGCCACGGCTTCTGACTCTGCTGCCATGCAGTATCTGTCAGCCTACGCCGGATGCACTATGGGTGAATATTTCCGTGACCGCGGTGAAGATGCCCTGATCGTCTATGACGATCTGACAAAACAGGCCTGGGCTTACCGTCAGGTTTCCCTGCTGCTGCGTCGTCCGCCTGGTCGTGAAGCTTATCCTGGTGACGTATTCTATCTGCACTCCCGTCTGCTCGAACGCGCAGCCCGCGTTAACGAAAACTACGTAGAAAAATTCACCAATGGTGAAGTGAAAGGCAAAACCGGTTCCCTGACTGCGCTGCCAATCATTGAAACTCAGGCTGGTGACGTTTCTGCTTTCGTTCCAACTAACGTCATCTCCATTACTGACGGTCAGATCTTCCTTGAAACCGACCTGTTCAATGCTGGTGTACGTCCCGCGATCAACGCCGGTATTTCCGTGTCACGGGTGGGCGGTGCAGCGCAGACCAAAGTCATCAAAAAGCTGTCTGGCGGTATTCGTACCGACCTCGCACAATATCGTGAACTGGCAGCCTTTGCGCAGTTTGCCTCCGACCTTGACGATGCAACACGTCGTCAGCTGGAACGCGGCAAGCGCGTGGTAGAACTGCTGAAACAGCCTCAGTATCAGCCTCTGCAGGTGTGGGAACTGGCCGTTTCATTGTACGTAGTGAACAATGGCTATCTTGATGATGTCGAAGTTGAGAAAGTACTGTCGTTCGAAAAAGGCCTGAAAGACGAGCTGAAAAACAAGCACGCCGATCTGATTGGCCGTATCGAAGATACGAAAGAACTCTCCAAGGAAGACGAAGCGACACTGAAAGATGTCGTCGTCGGCTTCAAATCTGGCGGTTCATACTAAGTAAGTCCGTGAGGTACATGGACCGGTTCCATGTACCTTCCTGAAATTGGTTTAACAGGAAAGCGAAATGCCTGGAATCAAGGAAATTCGTACGAAGATCAAGAGCGTGCAAAACACGCGCAAGATCACCAAGGCCATGGAAATGGTGGCAGCATCCAAAATGCGCAAGGCGCAGGAAAAAATGCGTGCCGGCCGTCCCTATGCCAAGAAAGTACGCGAAATCGCTGCACACATGATGCAAACGCATCCTGACTATCGCCATCCGTACATGGAAGAACGTACAGATATCAAGGCGGTCGGTGTAGTGCTGGTCACCACAGATAAAGGTCTGTGTGGCGGCCTGAATACAAACATCTCCCGACTGGTACTGGCGCGCCTCAAGGAATTTGAAGCCAAAGGTATCAAGGTCCAGACTACCGCCCTGGGTAACAAGGGTCTGGGTCTGCTGACTCGTATCGGCAGCAATCTGGTATCCAACGAAGTGCAGCTCGGTGATCAGCCGCACCTTGAACGCCTGATTGGCGCTCTCAAGGTACAGCTTGACGACTACCTCGACGGCAAAATCGACGCCCTGTATGTGGCGTCTACGCATTTCGTGAACACCATGAAGCAAGAGCCTACGTTCATGCGCCTGCTGCCCTTGCCCGATGGTCTGGCCGATCCTTTTGTCGCCGGTGCTGCAAAAGCCGAAGACGAAGAGGGTGCAATCGAATCCAGCTATCAGTGGGACTACATTTTCGAACCGGATGCTAAATCGGTAATCGATGATCTGCTGGCCCGTTACGTAGAGGGTCTGGTGTTTCAGGCAGTTGCTGAAAATATGGCGTCAGAGCAGTCGGCACGGATGGTGGCAATGAAGGCTGCATCGGATAATGCAAAAAAAGTGATTGGAGATCTGCAACTGGTTTACAACAAAACCCGTCAGGCAGCCATCACCAAGGAAATTTCAGAAATCGTGGGGGGCGCCGCGGCCGTGTAACCCTCGGGTCAACACAAACCGGCATCTTTCAATCGTTATTAAGTAAGGAATCGACATGAGTAACGGTACCATCGTTCAGTGCATCGGCGCCGTCGTGGATATTCAGTTCCCACGCGACAACATGCCAAAAATTTATGAAGCCCTTGTCCTGGCGGACAACGAATCAAAGTTCGCCGAGAAAGGTTTGACACTGGAAGTTCAGCAACAGCTGGGCGACGGTGTTGTGCGTACGATTGCACTGGGCTCCAGTGACGGTCTGCGTCGCGGCATGGCCGTCGACCGTACCAACGCTGCCATTTCCGTTCCTGTCGGTGAAGGCACTCTGGGCCGTATCATGGACGTACTGGGTCGTCCTATCGACGAAGCCGGCCCTATCGCCAGCGAAGAAAAACGCGAAATTCACCAGGCCGCGCCGAAGTTTGACGAACTGTCTCCTTCAGTTGAACTGCTGGAAACAGGCATCAAGGTGATTGACCTGGTCTGCCCGTTTGCCAAGGGTGGTAAAGTGGGTCTGTTCGGTGGTGCCGGCGTGGGCAAAACCGTTAACATGATGGAACTCATCAACAACATCGCCAAGCAGCACTCCGGTTTGTCCGTGTTCGCCGGTGTGGGTGAACGTACCCGTGAAGGTAATGACTTCTACCACGAAATGGAAGAGTCAAACGTTCTGGACAAAGTTGCCATGGTTTTCGGTCAGATGAACGAACCTCCGGGCAACCGTCTGCGCGTGGCGCTGACTGGTCTGACAATGGCCGAAAAATTCCGTGACGAAGGCCGTGACATTCTGTTCTTCGTTGACAACATCTATCGTTACACCCTGGCCGGTACCGAAGTATCCGCGCTGCTGGGTCGTATGCCTTCTGCGGTGGGTTATCAGCCAACACTGGCTGAAGAAATGGGTGTTTTGCAAGAGCGTATTACCTCTACCAAAACCGGCTCCATTACATCTATCCAGGCCGTTTACGTTCCTGCCGATGACTTGACCGACCCATCACCAGCCACAACCTTCCAGCATCTGGACTCCACCGTCGTGCTGTCGCGTGATATTGCGTCTCTGGGTATTTACCCAGCGGTTGACCCACTGGATTCCACCAGCCGTCAGCTGGATCCGCAAGTGGTCGGCGAGGAGCACTACGCAGTGGCCCGTGGGGTTCAGCAAACGCTGCAACGTTACAAGGAACTGCGTGACATTATCGCAATTCTGGGTATGGACGAGCTGTCGCCTGAAGACAAGCAGGCTGTTGCCCGTGCACGTAAAATCGAGCGTTTCCTGTCACAACCTTTCCACGTAGCTGAAGTGTTTACCGGATCTCCTGGTAAATACGTACCACTGGCTGAAACCATCCGCGGCTTCAAGATGATTGTTGATGGCGAATGTGATGCTCTGCCAGAACAGGCCTTCTACATGGTCGGTACCATTGATGAAGCCTTTGAAAAAGCGAAAAGCTTAAAATAAGGAGTAGCTATGGCTGCTTTACTTAAAGTAGACGTTGTCAGTGCTGAAGCATCCATCTTCTCGGGCGAAGCCAAGTTTGTGTCTTTGCCGGGTGAATCCGGTGAATTGGGTGTATTGCCCGGTCACACTCCGCTGATCTCCAAGATTCGTCCGGGTACGTTGAAAATCGTACGTGAAGACGGAACAGAAGAGCTGGTGTTTGTAGCCGGTGGTATTCTCGAAGTGCAGCCATTTGGCGTCACGGTTCTGTCCGATACGGCTATCCGTGCGGCAGACCTTGACGAAGCCAAGGCCGAGAAAGCTCGTCAGCAGGCGCTGGAAGCACTGGAGAATGCACACGACAAGCAGGATATTGCTGCAGTCGAAGCCGAACTGGCCATGCTGGCCGCACAGGTTGCTGCTGCTCGCCGTCTGGCAAACATGAAAAATCGTCACTGATTATTCATTTACGCAGCAGTGCTCACAGTAATAACAAAAGACGCCCTTCGGGGCGTCTTTTGATTTATGGTTTGTTCTATAGGTGCCGAGTGGGGATATAAGCTCTGGCGACCTGAAGCAGGATACTGAGGCTGGAAATATAATCCAGCGAATCGACGAAGCGACGACGAATTCCGCGAGGGGAACAGTCAACCAGCGATCTAGCGCGCGGTTCCGTGACGGAAAATGTAATCGAGCAAATACCGGCGGTGTTCCGCCGGTATTTGCAGGGCATAGGTGGAATGCGGCTGCTCTTTAGCCCGGGCCAAGTGTATCGCGCCGGTCAGCTGTCCACGATCAACGGCGACTGAAGGATCACTTCGATTGTGATTTTTCTGCAGCAGCCCGCAATTGATCCAGCGTAGCTGACGGAGTGATGGCTTGCGGGTCGATTACGCAATGCAGAATAGCTGGTTTGCCGCTAGCGACCGCACGTTCGAACGCGGGGCCGAACTCAGCATTTTTCTCGACACGTTCGCCGTGGCCGCCAAATGCCTTTGCGTAGGCAGCAAAGTCCGGATTCTGCAGGTTAGTGGCGCTTACGCGACCAGGATAATGTTTCTCCTGGTGCATGCGGATAGTCCCATACATACCATTATCGAATATCAGCACAATAATATTCAGGCCATACTGCACGGCCGTGGCAAATTCCTGACCGTGCATCAAAAAGCATCCGTCGCCCGCGAAGCACACGACCTGGCGATTTGGCATGATGCGTTTGGCACCCACAGCAGCGGGCGCGCCATAACCCATAGATCCCGACGTGGGCGCCAGCTGCGTATTGAAATGTTCGAAACGGTGGAAGCGATGCAGCCAGGTTGCATAGTTCCCCGCGCCATTGGTAAGAATGGCATCCGGCTCCAGATGTTCTTCCAGGTAAGCCATAACCTGGCTCATTTGCAGTTCACCGGGTGTCTGGACGGCGTCAGGATTGCTCCATGCAAGGTAAGACTCATGAGCAGCATCGATATAGGACTGCCGTTGTGGTGCGGACGCAGTATCCACCGCCATCGCAGTGCCAGCCTTCACAAATTGTGCCGGGGTTGCATTAATGGCCAGTGCCGCCTGGTATACGCGGTTCAATTCCTGACTGTCGGGATGAACGTGAATCAGCGTTTGTCTGGGCACGGGAATATCCAGCAGCGTGTAGCTTTGCGAGGCAATTTCCGACATCCGGCCGCCCACCAGCAAAATCACATCTGCCTCCTGCGCCATTTTCAGAAGCTTTGGATTGATGCCCAAGCCGATATCACCAACAAAATTCGGATGGGAAGAAGGGAACAGGTGCTGTCGGCGGAACTGGACGGCAACGGGGAGTTGCTGCTTTTCGGCAAAAGCCACGAAACCGCTGACGGCGTCTTCAGTCCAGCGGGATCCGCCAAGAATGGCCAGAGGCCGTTTCGCTCCTGCCAGTAATGTTGCCATTTCGGTCAGCTGCTCCGGAACCGGCGCAGACTCCACGGGCTCCACGCGTGGCGCGTCAGGCACATTCGCCATCTGAACCAGCATGTCTTCCGGCAGAGCAATGACGACGGGGCCGGGCCGTCCGGACATGGCAACATGAAAGGCCCGTGCAATGAGTTCCGGAATGCGTGCAGCATCGTCAATTTCTGTCGTCCATTTCGTCTGTGTTGCGAAAACGGCGCGATAATCCACTTCCTGGAAGGCTTCTCGTTCCCGCATACCGGTTTCAATCTGTCCTACAAAAACGATAAGCGGAGTGGAGTCCTGTTTGGCAATATGAATGCCTGCCAGCGCATTAGAGACTCCGGGGCCACGGGTTACCATGCAGATGCCGGGTCTGCCGGTAAGTTTGCCGTGCGCTTCGGCCATCATTGCCGCACCACCTTCCTGACGACAAACCGTGACATTGATGCTTGCATCGTGCAGCGCATCAAGAACGGCCAGGTAACTTTCTCCTGGCACACAAAAGACATGATCTACGCCCTGCCGGACGAGTTGATCTACGATAATTTCTCCACCTGGGCGACTCTGGCTGTTGTTTTGCATGCGTGTTCTATAATATTTCGGTTGTGAAGGGAATGCTGTCGAATGGCTTCATACGTGGCGCCCGAGGCGCGAAATCACAGACAACATAATCATTTTAAAGTATAGGCGATAACAATATGAATTTGACTCCAAAAAGGATTTTCCCACGCGCTTTTTCTATCGTGGCGGGATTAGGCCTGATGGCGACTGCATCTTTGACGCTTGCGCAGGAAGAGGTATATCCGTCAAAACCAGTGACCGTGCTGGTTGGTTTTTCCGCGGGGGGAACAACCGATGTGCTGGCCAGAATCATTGCCAAGGGCTTGGGTGACGAGCTCAAGGAAAGTTTTGTGGTGGAAAACAAGCCGGGTGCAGGCAGCAACATTGCGACTGACCAGTTGCTGCGACAGAAACCTGACGGTTACACGCTGATGATGATGGCAGTGACCACGACTATTAACCAGACGCTGTATAAGAACGCCCGCTTCAATATTGAAAAAGACATTGAACCTATCGTACTGGTTGCCAAGGTGCCCAATATCCTCGTGGCCAGCAAAAACACGCCTTATAACAGCGTGAAAGAATTCGTCGACTATGCCAAAGCCAATCCTGGCAAGGTCAACTACGGATCTTCAGGCGCGGGTACGTCGATCCATCTGGCCGGTGAACTGTTCAAACAGCAGGCAGATATCGACATGCTGCATATCCCTTACGCGGGAAGTGGCCCGTCCATGACCGCACTGGTTGGCGGCCAGACCGATATCGTATTTGAAAACATGCCTGCTGCCGTACCCCAGATCAAAGCCGGCAAGATCAAGGCATTTGCTGTGACAACGGATAAGCGTTCCGCTGCTTTTCCTGATATTCCAACATTGCAGGAATCGGGCTTTCCCGACTTTAATGTCTCTTCCTGGTTTGGTCTGGTTGCCCCCAAAGGGACACCCAAGCCCATTGTCGACAAAATCAATGCCACCGTAGAGAAAATTCTGACCAAGCCTGAAGTCATCAAGCAGCTTGAAGGATTGGGCGCGACAGCAGAAAAGAATACGCCTGAAGAGTTTGCCAAATTTGTTTCGGATGAAACCAAGACTTGGGGCGACGTTATTCGCAAGGGAAATATTTCAATTGACTAACTGATCATGTCTAGAGTAGACACACCCTATTGATTGCGTATATGCAAAGAAAATAACAGGGTGGTGATATAAGTGCAATTGAAATAAATACGGCAACCTGTACACGGTTGCCGTTATTTATTGGGTGTGTCAGAAAGCCTGTAACTCATCAAGGCGGGCCTGATGGGTGTACCTGTTAGAGAGCTGATTCGGATGCTTATTCGCTTAAAAGGCGAGAAATGCATCTGATACAGGCGCCCGATAGAGATGCCGGACAGGGTGTCGACATCTCGGGCTGCGCCGGCGATCACGCAGGTTGATAAACCACATGCGGATGCTGTGCGAGACAAGCGGTGCCATTCATACTCTGCAATTGGCGGATATGCGTGGAGATGGGCTGCACGGTAGTTCGACTGTCTCTATGACAGTCGTCATGACGAGACTTCGACTGGAATGAGCCTTCAAACAGCTGATGATCGTCGCTGCTTGCGGAAAAACATGCTACTACCGGGAAGTACGCAAGAATGGCAGATTTCGGATGCCATTTTTATTATGCTTGATGCGCCCGACGACAGGCTCTGAATACAGATAGGCGACTTGTGCGCCGAGGCAGAATAGCCGTGCCAGGGATTTGGTGTTGACCAATAGGCGGGAAAGCCTTTGCGGAAAAGTAGAGGCTCTGCCTGCATGGCGGCGGATGTTATCGCCGCGGTAGTCTTCTGCAGGCAGAGATACTGCCAGTCAATCACCCATGATTGCGCGCTTTACAACAGGCGCGTTTACTGCTTCATCAATAGCAAACCCGCGATCAATGTCGCAGGAGGCCGGCAATTACCAGCTGTAACCACCTTCCGATTCAGTATCGTCGATGGCTTTTTCAGTTTCCTTGATCATGTCATACATCATGCTGCAAGCAGCGGCAACAGAGGCAGCAGCGGCTTTGACCAGAGCGGTCAGGCTCAGTGCGCGTTCGTCATTGATTGCATGACGGATCAATTCACGTTCCATCGAATCGTTAAAAGCAAGTTCAGGGGCGTCGCTCATGGCGAGGGCGTTTTTCATAGAGAGGTTCATAGTATTGGGCTCTTAAAATGACTGCGTTAAGTAGGTATAAACCATTATAGGGTTAACCCTAAATATAAGCAAGGGTTAAACCCCAATTGGCCTCGCAGTGCAGCAATTCCGTTGTTTTTTCCACAATAACAGGTACTTAACGGTGTTTGCCCTAGTGTGATAACTGCGAATTGTCGCAGCCGATCGGCGAGATTTATTCTGTACGTTCTGTTACATCGAGAAGGACTTACTGTGAAAGAACGATTGGACTGCGCACTCATTAGCGTCCCCGGCTGCGAACTGCTCGTCAGTTCCCTGCTCAGCCATGACCGCCTTCCAAACTGCCGACTGCAATTTAGCTTGATAGAACCCGCGCCCGCCAAGGCAGAGCAGGACATGTATCCGGCCGCGACGTTTCTACAAGATATGACCTATTCCTTGCGCCATTTCGATGCCATTTGCCTGCCAGTTTCGCCAAAGTCACTTGTCTGGACGCGAATCCTGCTACAACAAAGTCGAATCGAGCAGCACCGGCCGATATTCGTACTGGGCCAGGCATTAAGACCTATCGGCCTGATAGACCTGCTTGAACTGGGGGTCGTTGATTTTGCACTGTGGCCCTGCGACCCAGAGGAAATCCGCGTCCGACTGTTGCGTGCGCTCCATCAACTGCGCGGGCAGCACGCTCGTCCGCCGTCACTGCTGGGCGACAGTATTGGCACTCCGCAATATTCAGTGCACGAGCCCGTTCCGGCGCGATTTGGCGGATATAACGTGCCCGCCGGTTCCAGGCTTGCACGCGGCTACAACACTTGTGACGGTTCACCCATCCCCCTGGGACCAATGCCCCGCCGAACTCAGGTGTCTTCCATTTCCAGCATTTCATCCTCTGGTGTGACCGATTCAGGCATGCAGGTCAGTCCCGGAAGGCCTTTGCCTTCTGTTTCAGCGCTGCGCCACATTACAGGTGCCGTGCCGCAACCCACATCCCGTTCTGCGCTTCCTGAAGTTCCGGCAATCTGCTGCCAGGATATCGCCCAGTATGCCGATGGTTTCCAACAACTCAAATCCATTATCGTGGCGCAATTTGAGCGAGCCTATCTGACACAGGCACTGGTGCGCAGCAAGGGCAATATCGCACTGGCTGCCCGAAACTCGCTTAAACACAGAAGGGCGTTCTGGGCGCTTATGCGCAAACATCAAATTTCGGCAGATCCCTTTCGCGAATATGATTTCTAAGCTAATTTCCCTATCCGCAGGCTGCCGCGTCATGACAGAACGGCAGTCTTCGGCCATTCTCATACCAGGTACGATACAATCTGTCCGGTAAGAAAATCATAGACATACATATTAAAGGTGCCCGATGGCTTTTCCGGTTCTGCAGAATGATGTATTCCTGCGCGCATTACAGCGCCAGCCTGTTCCCTATACGCCTGTCTGGCTAATGCGCCAGGCCGGACGCTACCTGGCTGAATATAATCAGACCCGCGCTAAGGCAGGTTCTTTTCTTGGGCTGGCTAAAAATCCGGATTTTGCGACAGAAGTCACGCTGCAGCCGCTGGACCGGTTTCCGCTCGATGCGGCCATTCTGTTCTCCGATATCCTCATGCTTCCAGATGCCATGGGCCTGGGGCTGGGTTTCGTTGCCGGCGAAGGCCCACAATTTGCCCGGCCGTTGCGTACAGAAGAAGACGTTGCGCAACTCAGTGTGCCCGATATGAACCAGCTGCGCTTCGTATTTGATGCCGTGAGCCAGATCAGACAGTCACTGGACGGTCGTGTTCCGCTTATCGGATTTGCCGGCAGCCCATGGACCGTCACCTGCTACATGGTAGAAGGACGGGGTTCTTCCGATTACCGCCTGATCAAAACCATGATGTATGCGCAACCCGCTCTACTGCATCGCATCCTTGAAGTCACGGCCAATGCAACGGCACAATATCTGAATGAGCAGATCCGCGCTGGTGCGCAGGCGGTCATGATTTTCGATAGCTGGGGTGGTGTGCTCGCGGATGGCCTGTTCCAGGAGTTTTCACTGGCTTATATCACCAAGGTGATCAGTCAGCTGGAGCGCAGCCAGAATGGTGTGCCCGTGCCCGTCATTTCCTTCACCAAAGGCGGAGGACTCTGGCTGGAAGATATTATCAACAGCGGCTGCGATGCTATCGGACTGGACTGGACCGTGAATCTGCAACAGGCGCGAGCACGCGTTCAGGATCGTGTTGCGTTGCAAGGTAATATCGATCCTATGGCGCTTTTCGGTACTCCGGATGCAATCCGCCAGGAAGCCCGTCGTGTCATCGATGACTTCGGTCAAGTAAACACGGGGGGGCATATATTCAACTTAGGTCACGGTATCTCCCAATTCACACCCCCCGAAAATGTCGCTGTTCTGGTTGATGAAGTGCATAATTACAGCAAGAGCAAGCACGTCTGATGCTGAGTTGTGCACAGATGTCAAGCGGAAGTTGCATTTTTAGTATTTGCTGCAGAGCAACGAACTGTCGTTTTAAGTTATTGATATTAAATAAGTAAATTTAGTGATTTGTCTTTATGAAAAAATTTTGATTCTTCATTACAGATTAATAGTTTTTTTGCAATGAAGTTTTCCCCAAAGTTATCCACAGGCTGATCGACTGATTTCAATAAGTAGTTTCCCAGAGCCGCTTTAACGCCGATACCTATGAAACTACTTTAAGTATTGACGCTAAGATGTAACTTAAAGGAAATACTCAACAGGCGGTGGTTCACACCGTCGTTCTTCTCATTTCAGGAAATAAGCGTGCAAGTCAGCTGGGTTCGTGTCGTGTTGGATATTCCTCGTCAGGAGGCATTCGACTATCGATGTGAATATCCCGTGCAGAAAGGGCAGCGCGTGATTGTGCCGTTTGGGTCGCGGCAACTGATCGGTGTGGTCATTGATCTGCTGGTCGAACCTGCGCTTGATCCCGATCAGATTCGGGATGTAGATCAGGTGCTGGATGATCTTCCTCCTTTTTCCGCAGATTGGCTGGCCTTGGCGCAGTTTGCATCTCGTTATTACCAGCGCTCGCTGGGTGAAGTGGTGCTTCCGGTGCTGCCAAATGGCCTCAGAAAGCCTTCCGCTTACCTGGGCAAGCGCTCGGCGGGTGGCCCCGTTGCCAGAGCCGATCGCAAGAAAAGGCCGGCACCGCCATCAGTTACCGCCAGCGAAATTGTACTGAATCCCGAGCAGCAGGCCGCGGCGCAACACATCAGTTCTGCGCAGGGTTATACACCGTTTCTGCTGCATGGCATCACCGGGAGTGGCAAAACAGAAGTGTACTTGCATGCGGGTATTACCTTTTTGCAGCGCGGAAAGCAAATATTAATGCTGGTACCAGAGATCAATCTGACGCCTCAACTGGAAACCGCCGTTCGCTCGCGTTTTGTCGGAATTGTCGAACCCGACGAGATTGCCATCTTCCACAGCGGGCTTGCTGATGGTGAACGTCTCAAAACCTGGGCTGATGCACAACGCGGCAAGTTGCGGGTGCTGCTCGGTACCCGCATGGCAATTTTTGCGCCACTGGACAATCTGGGCCTTGTGATCGTCGATGAAGAGCACGATGCCTCCTACAAACAGCAAGAGGGGTTGCGTTATTCGGCCCGCGATCTTGCGGTATGGAGAGCACATCACGCGGACGTCCCTCTGGTGCTGGGATCTGCAACCCCCTCACTGGAAACCTGGCATCACGCCCTAATTGGCCGCTACACCAGGCTCAGCCTGGGCCAGCGCGCCCGAACCCGCTTCCTGCCTGACTTGCGTCTGGTGGATACCCGCAGGGCAAAACTCCTGCAGGGTTTCGAGCCGGGCGTACTGGACGCCATTCGTACGCGTCTTGAACGTGGCGAGCAGTCCATGGTTTTTCTCAATCGTCGAGGCTACGCTCCCGTCATGCATTGCGCGGCTTGCGGGTGGGTGAGCCAGTGTCCGCGCTGTTCGGTTCACACCGTTCTGCATCGCAAGCCCGGCGGTGGCTACCAGTTGCATTGCCATCATTGCGGATTCCAGAGTCGCGTCCCTTCCATCTGCCCCGATTGTGGCAACCAGGACTTGCAGCCACTGGGTCGAGGCACCCAGCGGGTTGAAGAGTTCCTGCAGGAAACCTTTCCCGCAGCACGCATACAGCGGATCGATGCTGACAGCACTCGCCTGAAAGGTAGCGCCTTGCGATTGTTCGATGAAGTGCATACGGGAAACATCGATATTTTGGTCGGAACCCAGATGGTGGCCAAGGGTCACGACTTCCGACGTCTGGGCCTTGTCGCGGTACTGAATGCAGACTCCATGCTTTTTTCCGCCGACTTTCGTGCTCCCGAGCGTCTTTTCGCGCAGTTGCTGCAGGTCGCAGGGCGGGCAGGCCGCCATGCTGAAGGAGGCGAGGTTCTGATCCAGACTGGTTATCCTGATCACACGGTTTATCAGACACTGCTGAAAAACGATTTCCCGGCGTTTGCCGACGATCTGCTGCAGGAACGCCGCGATACCGGTTTGCCGCCCTTTACCTTCCAGACATTGATTACCGCCGAAGCCAAAAGCGTACAGCTGGCATTGGCATTTCTTCAGGAAATCCGTGAAATTGCCGGTAGCATCATGTTCGCCGATGCAGACGCGCCGGCCATTACCCTGTACGATCCCGTTCCCTTGCGAATTCTGCGGGTAGCTCATGTCGAGCGCGCGCAGCTGCTGGTTGAGTCCGCCTCACGACCAGTCCTGCAGCACTTTCTGCAGCAGTGGCTGCCCCAGGTGCAAACCATTGGGCAAAAGCAGCGCATGCGTTATTTCATTGAAGTCGACCCCCTGGAAATCTGAAACATGAGCGATGCACTGCTATCGATGAATCCCGCGCAACGCGAAGCGGTGCTATACCTGAACGGACCGTGCCTGGTGCTCGCTGGCGCCGGCAGTGGCAAGACGCGGGTCATCACCCAGAAGATCGCCTATCTCATCAACGAATGTGGCTACGATGCACGCGGTATTATCGCGCTGACCTTTACGAATAAGGCCGCGCGGGAAATGGCTGAGCGCATCCAGCAGAGTGTGGAAAAAAAGCGTCTCAAAGGCTTAACGATTAGTACCTTTCACGCGCTGGGCGTCCGGTTTCTGCGCGAAGAGGCCGCCCTCGCGGGGCTCAAACCGACTTTTTCCATCCTGGATTCGACCGATTCTCTTGGCGTCATCCAGGAACTGTTGGCCACGACAGATAAAGGCAGGCTGCGTAGTGTCCAGCAGCAGATTTCACTATGGAAAAACGCGCTCATCACACCGGACGAGTCCGAGAAAATTGCCCAGACGCCCGACGAAATGGATGCGGCGCGAGTCTATCGCAGCTACGACGCCACGTTGCGGGCCTACCAGTCCGTAGATTTTGATGATCTGATCGTCATGCCCGCGAACCTCATGAGCACCAACGCCGAGGTGCGTGAGCGTTGGCAGCGCCGTTGCAGGTATATGCTGATTGACGAATATCAGGATACTAATGTTTGTCAGTACCAATGGGTACGCTCGCTCACCGGTCTGCGTGACATGTTCACCGCCGTGGGGGATGACGATCAGGCCATTTATGCCTGGCGTGGTGCAACCATAGAGAACTTGGCGAAACTGCCCCAGGATTATCCCGCTCTGCGCATCATCAAGCTGGAGCAGAACTATCGGTCCGTTGCCACTGTGCTGGATGCCGCCAATCAGGTCATTAGTCGCAATCCGAACCTGTTCGGCAAAAAACTTTGGTCTACACTTGGCAAGGGCGAGCCCATACAGGTTGTCGTGATGGACAACGAAGAAGCTGAAGCCGAATCGGTGGGCATGCGCATATCCGCTGCGCGTTTTGAACGAAATGCACAGTGGAAAGACTATGCGGTGCTGTACCGAGGCAATCACCAGGGCAGGCTGTTTGAGCAGACCTTTAGGGAACTACGCATTCCCTATGTCATCGCGGGCGGGCAAAGTTTTTTCGATAAGGCAGAAATTCGCGACATTATTGCCTACCTTCGTATCATCGCCAATGAGGAAGATGACCCGGCCTTTATTCGTGCCGTTACCACACCCAAGCGTGGCGTAGGCCAGGCAAGCCTGACTGCGCTGGGTGACACTGCGACCGAACTCAAATGTTCCCTTTTCGATGCGGTTCACGACGAACTGGCTGCCACGCGAATTGCCGCTCGCCAACTCGAACCGCTAAGGGTTTTTGTCGATTTCATTCGTAATATTCAGTGGCGCGCGGGGCGGGGCAGAACCGATGGCGGTCCGGCAACGCCTGCCGAAGGAGCAAGTGAGCTGCTGGACGAGTTGATGAAATATATTGACTACGAGCGTTACCTGTACGATACCCAGGAAGAACGCGCTGCACAGACGCGCTGGCAGAATGTACTGGAATTGATCAACTGGCTCAAGCGCAAGGCCCAGGAAGACGGCCTCACACTCGCGCAGCTGGTCCAGCATATTGCGCTCATTACCATGCTGGAACGCAGCGACGACGATGAAGATCCCGATGCCGTCCGACTGACTACCATTCACGCCTCCAAGGGGCTGGAATATCCCTATGTCCATATGGTTGGTGTTGAAGAGGGCTTGTTGCCGCATTTCGGAAAAGATGACGAATATGGCGACGCGAACAAGGATGCCGAAGCGCTGGATGTGCGCATTCAGGAAGAACGTCGTCTCATGTATGTCGGTATCACGCGTGCGCAATTTCATTTGACATTGACCTGGTGCAAGAAACGGCGCAAGGCGCGGGAAGATCTTATTCGTGAACCTTCCCGCTTCATCAGTGAAATGGGCCTGGAAAGCGGTCTGAAAACGGTCGTCGATCCATTCAGCGGCATGACTCCCAAGGAGCGGCTGGTCAAGCTCAAAGAGATGCTGCAGAAAAAAGGGTAGAATGTAAGCCCACATCTTGACGCATATCAGCCAGCGCTTCTCAAGGCGCAGTGGCGGGATGGCATCTGCCGGGATGCACGCAGAAAGACAAGAGCGATTCAGGCCGGGGCCTGAACGCATCACATTTGACATTCTTCTGACAATAGAAGATGCGGTCGGACATAAATTTAATATGGAGAAGCAGTAATATGACACAGCGCAAGGCGCCCCTGGCGAACATCAGGGTACTTGACCTGACACGCGTACTGGCAGGTCCTTGGTGTACCCAGAACCTGGCTGATCTGGGCGCGGACGTCATCAAGGTAGAACGCCCTGGTAGCGGCGACGATACGCGGGGCTGGGGACCTCCCTATCTGAAGGATCAGGCAGGTGCCGATACGACTGAAGCCGCCTACTATCTTTCTGCGAATCGCAACAAGCGCTCTCTGGCTCTGGATTTCACCAACGAAGCGGGTCGTGAGGTCATACTTGCGCTGGCGAAAAAAGCAGATATCGTCGTGGAAAATTACAAGGTTGGTGGTCTGAAAAAATACGGACTGGATTACGAAAGCCTGCGTCAAATCAATCCGAAACTCATTTACTGCTCAATTACCGGATTTGGACAGACAGGTCCCTACGCTACGCGTCCGGGCTACGACTATATTATTCAGGGTATGGGCGGCCTCATGAGCATCACTGGTGAGCATGATGATCTGCCTGGCGGCGGGCCTCAGAAAGCCGGTGTGGCTGTTGCGGACCTCATGACAGGTATGTATGCGACTGTCGCCATCCTGGCTGCGCTCAATGAACGTCATACCAGCGGGCAGGGGCAATATATCGATATGGCGCTTCTCGATTGTCAGGTGGCAATGCTGGCCAATCAGAATCTTAATTACATGACCTCTGGCCAGGCGCCCAAACGTGCAGGTAATGCGCATCAGAACCTGGTGCCGTATCAGGTTTTTGAAGTCGAAGATGGCCATCTTATTCTCGCGGTGGGAAATGATTCACAATTTGCCGCATTCTGCGGACTGATCAATATGCCGGAACTGGCACAAGACGATCGGTACCGCAAAAACACCGGCCGGGTGGTCAACCGTGATACGCTGATCCCGCTACTTGCGACTGTCATGAAGACACGCAAGCGCGACGAGTGGCTTGCCGATCTTGAGGCCAATAATATTCCCGCGGGGCCGATTAACACCATCGACCAGGTCTACGCTGATCCGCAGGTTGTTGCCCGCCAGCTTAGGCTTGATCTGCCGCACCCGACCGCGGGATCGACACCCATGACCGCCAGCCCCATTCGCTTCTCCGAAACTCCGATCCAGTATCGTAACGCGCCTCCGATGCTGGGGCAGCATTCTGAGGAAATTCTTCGGGATGAACTGGGCTGGAACGACGAGCAGATCGGACAGCTGCTTGGAAAGTAAAACGAAGTTCAGGCGCAATTGAAGCGACTGAAATCACAAAGACGTCATCGGTAATCCAGACATCTTTGGTGTAAAAAAGAAAAAGCCCACTGTGCAAACAGTGGGCTTTTTCATTGCGAACGGAAGCGATCCGTATTTATTTCACAGCTTTGACCATGTAATCAACTGCAGCCTTCACCACGTCGTCAGAGGCAGATGAGCCCCCTTTGGGTGGCATTGCGTTCAGGCCGTGCAGGGCGGCATCGTACAGTTTATCCATGCCAGTCGCGATGCGTGCATCCCAGGCTGCCTTATCACCGAATTTCGGTGCGCCGGCAACGCCGGCGTCATGACAGGCGAAACAGATTTGTTTGTAAAGGGCTTCACCTTCGGCAAGTTTGCTGTCATCAGCCGCTGCTGGTGTAGCGGCGTCCGCACCGGCTGCAGCGCCCGCTGCGGCTGCGGCAGGAGCGGCACCTTCAGCAGGAGCAGCGCCTTCGGCAGGAGCAGCCTCGTCAGCGGCAGCGCCATCACCTTCAGGTGCGGCAGGTTCTTTAAAGGACCCACCAGAATGATTGGCAAGATAGACAACGGCACGCTCAACTTCCAGGTCACTCAGGCTGGGATCGCCGCCCTTGGGAGGCATGGCGTTCAAGCCGTGAATAGCGATCTTGACCACTTCTTCCTGACCTGCTTTCAGGCGAGGTGCCCACGCACCCTCATCACCGAATTTGGGAGCACCGGACACGCCGGTGTCATGACAGCCCATACAGAGGCTTTTATAGACTTCTTCGCCTGTTTTCAGTTTCTTGGGTCCTGCGTCGGCAGCAGCGACGATCACTGGCGCCGTGTTGTATTTGGCGACAGGTGCAATGCGGGAAGCAATAGATTCTTCAGTCAGGGAATCACTGCCAGCGCCGGATGTGCTGCCTGAGCTGACAACATTGACCAGCAGGATAATAATAAGTACGGGGAGTATGAACGCGAGGACGACGACAACAATCAGCTGTTTTGGCGTTTTGATCGGGCTTGAATGTTCTTCGTGTTCTTCGTGGTGTTCTGTTTGATCGCTCATAGATACATCCTACAGGTCATTGCAATGTTAAATAATGGAAAAAAGAAGCCAATTGACTCGCGTACCGCCGGACCATGCCCTTTCCCCCCGAAAGTGAAATAATCAGTAATGTTGGATTATAACGATTGTCACCCTGTTTTGTACGTGATTACGCCCTCTAACAGGTGAAAGTGTCTTTTTTTAAGCAGAAATAACTGTGCAAGTATACCGGTCTGCCCTTACAGGAATCTGCACAATAGGGTAAAATAGCCGACTCAGCTAAATGTCTCCGTAGTTCAATGGATAGAATAAGAGTTTCCGAAGCTCTTGATACAGGTTCGATTCCTGTCGGAGGCACCACGCATCTTTATGATGCATCTTTATGGTGTTTTAGAAGAACATAAATATTAAGAGATATCAGGCGGTTAACAGGTTATAGTTTTCGTTCGTTTTGCCTTTTTATAATAATTTCCGGCTTTAGGCTCGATCTCAGGCTCTACCCCATAATCGGGGGATAGCGTACTCACCAAACCTGATCCATTTGACCATTCCAACCGCATTGAGCCAAGACTCGCAAGTGGTCATTCTCAAAATTTCTGAACCCATACGCCCGACGAGAGCGTATTTCCGTTTTAGTAGGAGGCCCATCGGTGATGCCGTGGCGCCGGGAAAAGCGCCACATTCGCACAATCGGCTCCAGCCAGGACTGCAGGGTGTTGGCCGGTGCCTGCACCGGGCTTTGCGCAAATTGTTGCCGCAGCTTCAGAAACTCAGATAACAAATGTCTGACACGCCTGCGTTTGAGCCGCTTCATAACCAGTAATCCGTTTAGCTTATGTTAGATTTGGTGTAGCGCAAAATGACTGAAAAATTCACTGAATATGATCGAGCCTCCGTGCTGGAAACCGACGAGGATATAGCTATTTTCATGGCTGATGCGCTGGAAACAGGGGATTCCGGTTACATCGCTAAAGCTCTCGGCATAGTGGCACGTGCGAAAGGCATGGCGCAGATTGCAGAGAAAACAGGTCTTTCTCGTGAGCAGCTTTACCGATCATTCAGTGAACGGGGCAACCTCACGCTAAAAACGACAATGGCCGTGATGAAAGCGCTTGGCATACAGCTTACTGCCAAGCATGCTGCTTAAGCGCCGCACGCAGTTCTAATCGCTAAGAGAACCCCCACCTATAGCTATAGATTGCATACATACTGTGCGCAGTTGGTCACGACTCGTTCCGTATCTATCTGTTTAATCAATCACGCTTTTGTGCATCCGTAAGCGCGAGCGTAAGATCAGGGCGCCAAAGGTTTATTCGGGGGCTCGGAATGGATTAATCGTGCATAGGCAACACAGGATGCCGATATGGGTCCGCTATAGCCGCGTTGGGCAGTAAAGCAGGTGTTCGCGGCCTAATGGTGCATCAGGTCGTGAACAATGGTTTTGGCGTTCCATGCCGATGGGAAATAGGTCGGCCAGTTGTGCAGTTCCTCGCTTAGCTTCTGGTGACCATCATTACCGAAGTAGATATGGAAATGGCTGGCCTTTTTCGGGGCAATGATGTGGTCGCTAAATTGTATAAATCCCGGTGCCTGTGCTTGGCCCTGTTGCTTGGTAAACAGGTAACGCACTCCGCGGTTGCCGGCTTCGTAAGTCAGGATCTTGTAGCCATCGTATTTATACTGGGCACTGTAATTTTTACCGTCTTGATAGAAAGTGAAGATGTCATCCTTGATTACGAGGCGATCAATGTCGGTCTTGTATCCGGCGTCGTAGTACTGTTTGTATTCGTCTGCTGTCTTGTCTTTTTTTTGCGCTGCCTTATGTGCCATAACCTGATCGAGCGAGCCGCTTTGCAGAAGCGGGTAAATGGATTGCCAGTCTCCTTCCCAGTCAGACAGATTGCGATCTTTTACATCGCTATCTGCAAAAAAACCTTTCGCCGCGGTCTTTTTATTTGTCTCAGAACCATGCGCGTGATCGTGTGGATGGCCATGTTGATGCGTCTGAGCACCGGCGCTTGCGGTCAGCGCGCAAGAGAATACCGCGATCTGGATTAACTTCGATGAAATACTCATGGGCAACAACTCCGTAATAGGTGACGATATTTATTGTTATGTTATAACATAACAATAAATATCGTCAATCGGCTTTATTCAGAACAATCGGGTTGTTTGGGATATTCAGGAAATAATTAGGCATGTTCCGAGACAAGGGCCTGCGCGCGACCACGGAACCGGCCTGCCTGCCGGATAATCCAGCCCAGGTAAGCTGACGCTCGCCGGCATCGTGGCAACGTCAGGCAAGCCATCGCGAAGTGCGCTATTTTGTCAGTCCCGAAATGCTGAAACCTGCTGCTTCCAGCTGCTGGATCAGGTCCCGATGCTGTTTTTCGCTCAGTTCAACAAGGGGAGGGCGCACGCGTTTCCATGAGTCATGCGAGCTCCAGTGGGCAATAGCTGACTTCAAAGCGGGGATCATGGGGAAGCTCTGGAATATATTGCGGATTTTGTCCAAACCCTGCTGTTTGCTGTCAGCATCGGGCTCCTGCCAGGTTTTGTACAGTTCGTGTATGGCAGGCGCATTGACATTCGCCGTCGCACTAATACACCCTGCGCCGCCTCCACGCAATGTCTGCAAAAGAAAAGTCTCACTGCCGGCAAAGACATCGAAACCTGCTGATCCGAATTGCTCAAGCATTGCCTGGGTATTCTTCCAGTCTCCCGATGAATCCTTGACTCCGGCCACAACAGTGGGATAGGCCGCAAGCAGCCGTTCAATCAGTGGTAGTGTGATGCCTACCTGAGCGACAGGGGGGATATGATAAAGGTAGATTTTCAGGCGGTCACTGGCCACCTTCTGGATGACTTCGGAAAAATACCGGAATAGTCCCTCATCGGACACGCCTTTGTAATAGAACGGAGGCAGCATCAGCACACCTGCGCAACCCTGGTTGACGGCATGCCGTGTCAGGCGCACCGTCGTGGGCAGATCGCAGCCGCCCGTGCCAGGCATCATGCCGTTGGGATCCAGCCCGGCCTGAATGACCGCATCAATCATTTCCATGCGTTCATCGGGTGAAATCGAGTTGGCTTCGGAATTGGTGCCCAGAAAGGCCAGTCCGATCTGATTTGACTGCAGCCATTTGCACTGTGCCGTAAATTGCGGAAGGTCGACGCTGCCGTCCTCCCGGAATGGCGTAATGACGGGGGAAAGTACCCCTTTAATTTGATCTGACATCATGTCTCCTTTTCAAATTTATCGCTGGCAAACGCCATCATCGTCGTGAGGTCTGATAGAAGAACGCGGTCACGTCACCATCTGTTCGTCTCGGCCTCAGGCATCGCTGTATTTTGCGCGACAACGCCGCGCAGCGGGTATTGACCCTTTCATCTACACAGGAGTGCGCACAAGTTACTGAATTTTTATGTTCGCGTTCCTGATGACGGTGCGCCATTTTTCGACCTCCTGCTTTTGAAACGCAGCGAACTCATCAGGTGGCATGCCAGATGGCTCCACACCCATGGTATCAAGTTTCTCCCGGACCTGCGGGGTGTCCAGAATGGCCTTGATTTCCGAATACAGTTTTTCAATGATGGGCTTTGGTGTACCTTTTGGGGCAAAAATGGCCTGCCACGCGCGCATTTCGTATTCTGGTAACCCCAGCTCCTGCATGGTCGGTACATCAGGCAGACTGGCCAGACGAGTCCTGGAAGTAACGGCCAGGGCCCTTACCGTTTTCTGCTGAACATGCGGAATGACGGTAGGCCCTTCGAACATCATATTTACCTGTCCACCCATCACATCGGGCAAGGCCGCTTTCCCTCCATATGGGACGTGTACCACTTTGACGTTGGCTTGCTGTCCAAAGAGGACGCCCGACAGGTGCTGTGTCGTGCCGATACCTGAGGAGGCGTAGCTGATGGTATCGGGCTTGGCCCTGGCAGCGGCGATAATCCCCTTGACATCAGTGAACGGACTTGTGTTCGATACCACCAGCGTATTCGCGTTGAACCCGATTACCGTTATCGGCGCGAAATCTCCGACGGGGTCATATTGCATATTCGGGAACAGTCCCGCGTTGATCGCATGCGATGCGATGCTGCCGCCCATAATGGTATATCCGTCAGGCTTGGCTTTAGCCACATGTGTCGAACCGATCATGCCGGTAGCGCCAGGTCTGTTCTCGATGACCACTGATACTTTCAGCCGCTTGCCCAGCTCGTCCGCAATAATGCGACCAAGCACATCGGTATTGCTGCCGGCGGGGAACGGGACAACATAGGTAATTGTCCTGGTGGGCCATTTGTCCTGAGCATTGGCAACGCCGGACAAAAATCCTGCCGATATTGCAGATGCTGCAACTGCCTTTAGAAATGTGTTCACGGTTGTCTCCCTGAAAACTCGTGTCCTGCGCCTCTCGGAATGTTGCTGCCTGCGTCCTGACGTTATTTGACTACCTCCCATTTAGCAAGGCTGGCCAGGTATTTTTCGTCGAATCCGAAGCCCAGGCCGGGCTCCTGATGCAAAATGACGTTGCCGTCCTCATGTGACAGCTGCCGGTCTATTAATCGCCGGAAGTTAAGTACCTGGTCGTCCCAGAAATACTCGACATAGCGGGCGTTGGGCGTGCTGGCGACCAATGGCGCATGCAGATCATGGAACCAGTGCGGACACATAACCAGTCCGTAACTCGAGGCCGTCTGCGCGATCCGGCGCCATTCCGTAATACCGCCGCAAACCGCTGCGTCGGTCTGCAGGATCGCGGCTGCACCCTGATCCATCAAAGCCTTGTGGTACCAACGACCGTAGCCAATCTCGGCTGTTGCTATGGGAACATGCGTCATGGCCGCCAGGCGGGCATGATTTTCCACATCGTCGGGTAAGAAGGGTTCTTCGATAAAATAGGGATCGTACTGCTCGAAGCGCCTGACATACTGCATGGCCTGCGTGGTGTCATACCAGGCGTTATTCATATCCATCATCAATTCAACGTCCGGCCCCACCGCCTCGCGGGCGGCTTTGAGGCGCTGTTCTTCCTCCCTGGGAGAAAGACGGCCTGATTTCATTTTGACGGCCTTGAATCCCTTGGCAACATAGCTCGCCATTTCTTCTCCAAGGTGGCCTGGCGTCTTGCCATCCAGGTAATAGCCTCCGCTAGCATAGGCGGGGACCCGCTCCAGGGACACGGCGCCAAGATATTTGTGCAGGGGAATCTGATGGGTCTTGGCGTTCAGATCCCAAAGTGCGATATCCAGCGCACTAAGCGCGCGCATCACGGTACCCGATCTGCCCTGCAGCAGCGATTCCTGATACATGGCCTGCCATAGTCCCTCAACTGCGTAGGAGTCCTGGCCCATCAATACTGGCGCCAGCAATTGGGTGACTGCCTGGCTGAAAATCGGACCGCCGGCGCTGCCAACGTAGCAGAATCCAATACCGGTTACCCCGTCTGTCGATGTCACTTTGACCAGACCATAGTGTCGCGCGCTGACGGTGCGATTAGAAAAGGAAGTCACTTTATCCAGCGGTACGACAGGCGTGCAGACCTGTATTGATTCGATAATTGGCATGGGATCCTTTTTTCCGTTTGATGATGAGTGAAATAATGTCAATGCAAGGTGCTATTATTGAAACTTCGGAACACGAGAACAATATGGTTCTGCTGGCTTCAGAAGCATGAAAAACTTGTTTCTGAGGTCAGATACAAGTAAGCAGACTTGCCTTATGGCAAAGGAGAGGTTGGGCGTGGATACTCGATTCCTGGAGAGCTTTGTGCAGGTCGTCGAACTGGGATCCATTGCCGCGGCTGCACGACATCTGGATCTGACACCCACAGCCGTATCGCTGCGCCTCAAGGCGCTGGAAGCGGAAGTCGGTACGTCACTGATTAATCGTGTTGGCCGGACGATGATGCCTACCGTGGCAGGAAGCAAGGTGCTGCGGCAGGCCAAATTGGTTCTGGCCGAGGTCAGAAATTTCAATTCGCTTGCAAGTAATACCGAGCTGCCTGCCGGACCGCTGACGCTGGGCGCTACGCCATCGGTCGTCAAGGGCTTGCTGCCCGATACACTTGGAAAATGGCTGGAGAAATACGAGGATATCAAGGTTGTTATCGAGCCGGCAGCCTCCACTGTCCTGTATCAACGGCTGTTGCAGGGTGAGCTGGACGCGGCAATCATGGTGCATCCCCTGTATGACTTGCCCAAGACCGTTGTCTGGAAACAGCTCAGAACCGAGCCTTTGATTCTGCTTGCGCCAGCGCGGCTGCAAGGCCAGGATCCGTTCTCCATATTAAGAAAATATCCTTTTATTCGCTATGACAGACGTGTTGTTGCCGGCAAAATGGCGGACGATTATCTCAAGGCGCGTGGGGTGTATCCTGAGCCCTGGCTGGAACTGGACGGACTGGACTATATTTCCGATCTGGTAAAGGCAGATCTGGGTGTATCTGTCGTGCCCGACTGGAGTTACGGCAATCAATATGACCCAGGCCTGATCCGGCACAGGCTGCCCGGCCCCGTTCCTACCCGCAGGCTCGGGATGATGTGGCTGCGCTCCAATGTCAGGGTGAAGCTTATTCATGCTTTTCTCGCGCTGGCCATCTGACGGTGAGGGCTTGGCGTTGACCCTTTGAGCCTGACTACTGACCTGACGTTGCGAATTAATTATTTTCTCAGAAAAAACCGGTACAACCCTGGCCGTCGGAACTGATTACGTTGAGGTCAAGGCCATGCTGCACTTGTCCTGATACTCATTGGCAGGGTATGCATCCGGCGCAGGCATCCCGGACGCTCTCACGGATATCGTTCCCGGTTTGCAACATTACTGTTGTGCATATAAATTTGCGCGGTTCTGCATGTCGTTGTTATTACAAACGAAATTCAAGCCTTCCATCGTGAAGTAAGGTCTTCACGTCTGAAATGAAAGGCTGAAATTATTGCACTGTCCCGGACAATATGGCAACATGGTTCGCATCATTTCGGAAATCAGGATGGCGTATTCATGACTGAAACCTCTGCAGTGGCGCAGCAAGGGCAACCCCTGGGCATTGACGATATTACTGTCATTGACGATAGCAAGCTGAAGAAGGCGGTTACGGCAGCGGCGCTTGGCAACGCCATGGAATGGTTTGACTTTGGTGTATACGGGTTTGTCGCGTATGCGCTGGGTAAAGTCTTCTTTCCTGATGCCTCGCCTGCTGTGCAAACCATTGCTGCACTGGGCACCTTCTCGGTGCCTTTCCTGGTCCGTCCGCTGGGCGGTGTTTTTTTTGGTGTGATGGGTGACCGGTTTGGCCGACAGAAGGTCTTATCACTGACCATTATCATCATGGCCATCAGTACTTTCTGCATCGGCCTGATCCCGTCCTACGAGACAATCGGACTTTGGGCGCCGCTCCTGCTGTTGGTATGCAAGCTCGCACAAGGCTTCTCAGTAGGCGGTGAATATACTGGCGCGGCCATTTTTGTTGCCGAATATGCACCAGATCGGCGACGCGGGTTTCTTGGCAGCTGGCTGGATTTTGGTTCCATCGCGGGGTTTGTTCTGGGCGCCGGGCTGGTCGTGCTCCTGCAGACGATACTGCAGGAGCAGACGTTTCTTGACTGGGGCTGGCGCATACCCTTTTTCATTGCCGGCCCGTTAGGGCTTCTTGGCCTGTATTTGCGTCATGCTGCCGAAGAAACGCCTGCTTTCACCCAGCAGCTGGAAAAAATGGAGAAGGAAGATAAGGATGCCGTAAAGGAAAAGCCAACGGTATCGTTCCGTGAGATCTTCTCCAAATACCGCAAGGCATTGCTCATCAGCGTCGGTATGGTTCTGGTAACCAATATCACGTATTACATGCTGTTGACCTATATGCCGACATACCTGTCCAGCAGTCTGGGTTATTCCGAGGAACACGGCGTATTGATTATTGTTGTGGTGATGATCGGGATGCTGTTTGTACAACCGGTCGTTGGCTTTTTCAGCGACAAGGTCGGTAGGAAACCGTTCCTTCGTTTAGGGAGCATCGGATTGCTGGTGCTGGCACTGCCTGCCTACAAGTTTATCGGTAGTGACAATACCGGGCTCATATTTCTTGGTTTGCTGTTCATTGCTGTCGTATTGAACTGCATGACAGGTGTGATGGCTTCCACGCTGCCTGCCTTGTTTCCGACGCGTATCCGCTATAGTGCGCTCGCAAGCTCTTTCAATATTGCGATCATCGTCGCGGGCCTGACGCCAACGCTGGCTGCCTGGCTGGTCGAGGAAACGGGAAATCTTATGATGCCCGCTTATTATCTGATGGTTGCAGCCATCATAGGTATTGTGACCTCGTTTTATCTGCCCGAGACAGCAAACAAACCCATGCGTGGCGACACGCCCAATGCATCCAGCGACCGTGAAGCCAAGGCGTTGCTCAAGCAGGCCTACGAAAATATCGAAGAGACAGTTTCCGATATCGAGGAAGAAATCGCAGCCGTTGAGGCACAGCTTGAAGCCTTGCAGCAGAGACGCCAGCGTCTGGTTGATCGCCATCCTCATATGGAATGACAGGACTTTTCCCGCATTGATTTATATTTCTTCATACAGGTTCTAACACGATTATAAAAAAGGCAGGTATCCGCAGCGATGGCTGCCGATACCTGCCTTTCCAGCACTAATCGATATTTGCAGGTTGTCAGCGTGTTAGCGCAGTAGACAACCTGCCGTTAACATACTGAACTCCCGATGAACTCCCAGCCAGACTCAGATGGTGTTTGAGCTGTTGGGCGTCACGTACTCAGATTGCATCAAAAGCCGCCTGCAAATCGTCTTTGTCTGATTTCCCGCTCTGCAACAGCAGCATCAGCAGAATGCGGGCTTTTTGCGGGCTGAGATTTCCGCCCATAATCGCCCCCGCGTCCGCAGTGGTTTTACCACCCCCCTCAAATCCGTAGTTCGCCATGACCCTGCCGTTGTACACGCGCGTGGAAATCACAACCGGAATCTGTTTTTCCAGGGCGTACTTGACGGCATCGAACATGGGCTTGTTCATGTTGCCCATCCCCAACGCCTGTACAACAATGCCTTTCGCGCCCTGGTCCACCGCGCTGCGCAGCAGGCTGCCATCGGCACCGCCGTACATGGCGACAATTTCTACTTTGGGCATGGCTTCTTCACCCAGCGCAATATGCTGGCGTCGCAGTGGGTCTCTGGCGAAAATCACGCGGTCTGGGTATACCTCGCCCAGAAATCCATAGTCACCGGACTGGAAAGTTTCAACGTTTGCAGTATGCGTTTTGGTGACATGTCGTGCAGCATTAATCTGATTGTTCATGGCGAGCATCGTACCTTTGCCCTTTGCCTGGTCGTCAACGGCGATACGCACGGCATTGAGCAGATTGCGGGGCCCGTCAAAGTCAGATGACGAGGCGTTGCGCTGGGCACCGATCAAAACAACAGGTTTGTCTGACTGTACCGTCAGGTCAAGCCAGAATGCCGTTTCCTCCAGAGTATCCGTGCCATGCGATACGATCACACCCGATACTTCAGGACGCTTGAGCGCTGCATCCACCGCTTTGGTCAGCTCAACCCAGCGCGGCGGATCCATATAATCGGAAGGAACGTTCGACAGGTTGTTGACTTCAATTTTCGCGAAATCCGCCACTTCAGGTACAGTAGCCAGCAGGTCATCGCCGGAAATCGCGGGTACCGGCGCCTTTTTGACAGGATCGATCTTCATGGCAATCGTACCGCCCGTGGCAATGAACTGCACCGTTGGCTTTTCCTGGGCATGGGCCGCAGTTAACAGTGATCCGCAAAGCACCGCTAATACAAATGAAATTTTTTTCATGATTGTCCCCGTATTGTGATTTAATTAACATGAATGTGAAGCGCTAAAGGATGGCAGATACGCCTCCTTTGCCAGGACATGGTACCGCAACGGGTTTCATATTTCATTCATTCACGCTATTCCGTCATTAGTTCCTTTCCAGCCAAACCGGGCCTGCGGCCCGCCTGTCCAAGGAGTCCACAACATGAACCGAAAAAAAGCGAGTGATTTTCACCCTGAAGTACTCAAGCTGTTCGATGCCTATGTGCACGGTGGTATCAGCCGTCGACAGTTTCTGGATCGCACTGCACGTTATGCCGTTGGTGGCGCCACCGCCTCGGCGATTCTCAGTAGCCTCGCACCGAATTTTGCGTGGGCTCAGCAGATTCCATCCGATGACAAACGAATTAAAGTCGGTTATGTTGAATATCCTTCTCCCGACGGCAATGGCACCATGAAAGGATATCTTGCGCAGCCGGCAGATGCGCAGGGGAAACTCCCCGGCGTTGTGGTCATTCATGAAAACAGGGGGCTGAATCCCTACATCGAGGATGTTGCAAGGCGTCTGGCCGTGGAAAACTATGTGGCGTTCGCGCCTGATGCCCTGACGCCTGCCGGCGGCTACCCGGGTGACGAAGATAAGGCCCGTGAAATGTTCGCCAAGCTGGATCCGGCAAAGCGCACCGAAGACATGGTAGCAGCAGCGAAATTTCTACAGGAACATGAGGCAGTCAATGGCAAAATCGGCGCAGTGGGGTTTTGCTATGGCGGCGGCGTTGCCAATACGCTGGCCGTACGCATGCCTGACCTGGCGGCGGCAGTGCCATTCTATGGCGGGCAGCCTTCTGCGGCAGATGTGTCCAAGATCAATGCGCCCCTGCTTATCCATTATGCCGGACTGGATGAGCGCATCAATGCCGGGTGGCCTGACTACGAGGCCGCGCTAAAGACAAACAACAAGAAATATGAAATGCATATGTATGAGGGTGTCAATCACGGATTTCATAATGACACTACGCCACGCTATGACGAAGCCGCGGCAAAGCTGGCATGGTCCCGCACCCTTGAATTTTTCAAGGCCAATCTGAACGCGTAGCCAAATCGTTTGGAGGTCGATGATGAAGAAGAGGGCGAGGAAATCTCGCCCTTTTGGATTCAACCAGACTTATTGTTTTTCGCGGTGAATGACGAATGCAACTGGCTTGATGCTGGTTTCTGTTTGCACAGATTACCCTTGTCATCTTTCATGGCAGGTTTTCACGAAAAATAACCTGGCTTTGTACGGGGTCGATGCCGGTCATCACCGGACGCCTGTCTCGCAGGTTTGCAAAAATACGAATGCAATTCATGGTTGAAGACTGGGGGTTTTGAGTGATCACCGCATCCATGGTTCCGTCGATCAGAAGGGCACGCGTATCCGGGGTCAGGCCGTGCCCGATAAACACTACTTTATGCTCCAGCCCGGCCTCCTTCAGTGCCCGGGCGACACCGTCGGATGCGCCGCCAATATTGTAGATGCCTGCAAGATCCGGTGACTGTTTTAACAACTGCCGAGTCAGCCTGTAATTTTCTTCTGCATTGTCAAGGCCTTCCCGCAGGCCCATGACTTCCATAGTGGGGAACAATTCCTTGAACATGTATAGAAAACCCATCTCACGTTCTTCATGTGCCCGATAACTCAGACTGCCTGCGATCATCGCAACCTTGGCGGGACGAGATCCGATGAAGCGTGCAATCAGATAGGCGGCTGTACGCCCGGCAGCTCGATTGTCGAGCCCGATATAGGCGGCCCGGCGAGTATTGGAAATATCAGTGATCAATGTAATGACGTGCTTTCCCTTGTCAATTAATTGCTCAACGGCATCACGGACCAGCGGATGTTCGATTGCCATACAGACAATGCCATCCGCGCGTTCGGCCTGGCGCTTAAGGCAGGCCGCCAGTATTTCAGGATTGAATCCTTCGATATATTCCACCCGGCATTTCACATTGTAGGGCGCCCAGCTTTGCTGCGAGTATGTGATAGTATCGCCCAGCATTCCGACAAACCGGTTTGTGCCTTTGGGAAGTACAAATGAAATACGCATTGCGCTTGGGGTAAGGGCGGCGTAAAGATCACTCTCGGGCAGATAGGCCAGCTCCGCAGCTGCTTTCAGTACTCGCTGGACTGTGGCTTCGCGAACGCCCGGGCGATGGTTCAGCACGCGATCAACAGTGGCAGTAGACACGTTTGCCAGCTTGGCAATATCGGCGATATTGGCTCTTGCAGAATTCTTCATGACATTGTTAATCACATCAAAAACCATCATTTGTTTGAATTGACGCTGTCATATTATCACTATATTGTTTCACCTTGGAAGTGAAAAATAATCAAAAACCATCATTTAATATCAGGAGACAACGATGCAAAAATATTCCCGTCGCAGCATGCTGCGTTCCATGTCTGCCTTGCCGCTGGCGGGTTTGGTTGGCGCATTACCACAGATTGCTCGTGCTGCCGAGTTTTCCTACAAATACGGCAACAATCTCCCATTGACTCACCCGCTGAATATTCGTGCCAAAGAAGCCGCGGATGAAATCAGGGGAAAATCCGGTGGCAGGGTAGATATCGCGATCTTTCCCAATAACCAGTTGGGTGGCGACACCGATATGCTGTCTCAGGTACGTTCCGGAGGCATCCAGTTTTTCACGCCGTCTTCACTTGTGATTGCAACGCTGGTGCCCGTTGCTGCGATCAATGCGCTGGGCTTCGCATTCAGTGATTATTCACAGGTCTGGAAGGCCATGGACGGCGAGCTTGGCGCACATGTGAGAGGTGCGATTCGCAAGATTCGCCTTTATGCTTTCGACAAGATGTGGGACAACGGCTTCCGTCAAATGACAAGCAGTAAAGCGCCTGTTGAGCAGGCGTCGGATCTGGATGACCTGAAAATACGCGTCCCGGTCAGCCCGCTATCCATTTCCATGTTCAAGGGCCTGGGCGCATCGCCTACCAGTCTGCAGTTCAGCGAAGTGTATTCGTCGCTGCAGACCAAAATCGTTGACGCCCAGGAGAACCCTTTGCCGATTATTCAGGTGGCAAAGCTGTATGAGGTACAAAAGTACTGCTCACTGACCAATCACATCTGGGATGGTTTCTGGTTCATTGCCAATGGCGCTGCCTGGGACAGACTTCCCGATGATCTGAAAACAATTGTTGCTGATGGTATTAACGGAGCTGGTCTTCGCCAGCGGGAAGATATTAAAAAGCTGAATGAATCGGTCGTTACTGACCTGAAATCGAAAGGGCTGGCCTTCAATACACCGTCTTCGGACTCCTTCCGGGAGGCATTGCGCACCGCCGGTTTCTACAAAGAGTGGAAAGGCAGATTTGGTGATGAAGCCTGGTCGGCACTTGAAGCTTCGGTCGGCAAACTGGTTTAGTGGTATGGAAACGGCATTAATGTCTGAGTCTGTCGTGCAAACCACGTCGCCTGTTCATGTGTCGGCATCGGCGAGCGAAAAAGCGCTGCGGATTGCAGACCGGATTCTTGGACGAACGATCGAGCTGGTCGCGGTGGCGCTTATCCTGCTGGAGATCGTGATTCTGTTCTCCGGAGTTGTAGCCAGATACGTATTGCATGTGCCATTGGTATGGACCGACGAACTGGCGTCGATTTTATTCCTCTGGCTTTCCATGCTGGGTGCCGTGATTGCCCTGCGACGTGGTCAGCATATGCGCATGACGGCGTTCATTGATCGCGTCACTCCTGATAAACGCATGCTGCTCGAAGGTTTTGCGCTTTCGGCGTCGCTGGCGTTTCTGGTGCTGTTTCTGTATCCGGCGATCGATTATGCCTATGAGGAGTCCTACATTGTCACGCCAGCGCTGGAGATCAGCAATGCCTGGCATGCGGCGGCACTCCCCGTTGGTATTGCATTCATGATCATGACTTCGCTGTTGCACATGGGTTTGACCTCCGATCGAAAGCATCTCTATCTGAGTCTGGGGATCACGCTTGCCTTGCTGGCGGCTTTCTGGCTCGCCCAACCCTGGCTGACTGGGCTTGGTAAATTCAATCTGGTTATTTTCTTCGTCGTCGTTGTTGCTGCGAATGTGTTTTCCGGTGTTCCTATTGCCTTTTCATTTGCGCTGGCCACTTTTGGCTATCTGACCCTCACCACACAAACCCCGATAGTGGTAATGGTAGGGCGGCTGAATGAAGGCATGTCCCATCTGATTCTACTGGCGGTACCACTTTTTATTTTTCTTGGCGCCTTGATAGAAATGACAGGAATGGCACGGGCAATGATTCGTTTTCTGGCAAGCTGTTTAGGTCATGTCAGAGGCGGGCTTTCCTATGTGCTGATTGGCGCGATGTACCTGGTGTCTGGTATTTCAGGTTCCAAAATTGCCGATATGGCGGCTATCACACCGGTGCTTTTCCCTGAAATGGAGAAGCGCGGCGCCAATAAGGGAGAACTCGTTGCGTTGCTGTCGGCGACGGGCGCTCAGACCGAAACCATTCCTCCTTCCATCGTACTGATCACGATTGGCTCGGTAACAGGTGTCTCCATTGCTGCGCTGTTCACGGGTGGCATATTGCCAGCGGTCGTTCTGGGACTTTGTCTGTGCGTTGTGGTTGGGTGGCGCTATCGCAGAGAAGATCTGTCGAAGGTTCCCAGTGTTCCCAAACGGGATATTTTCCGGTTTTTCCTGGTTGCACTGCCTGCCATTTCGTTGCCATTTGTGATACGCGCTGCAGTTGTGGAAGGAGTGGCAACGGCAACTGAAGTCTCTACCATTGGCGTGGTGTACTCAATTATTCTCGGGCTGTGCGTGTATCGGCAATTTGACTGGAAACGCATTACGCCAATTTTGGTGGAAACCGCCACACTATCGGGCGCCATTATGCTGATTATCGGTTGTGCCACGGCGATGGCGTGGGCGCTGACCCAGTCTGGGTTTTCAAGTGATCTTGCCGCGCTTATGGCGGGCGTGCCTGGCGGGGGATACGGTTTTCTGATCATATCTGTAATTGCATTCATAATCCTGGGCAGCATTCTGGAGGGTATTCCGGCCATCGTTCTGTTCGGTCCGCTCCTGTTTCCCGTAGCACGTGCGCTGGACATTAACGACGTCCACTACTCCATAGTCGTGATTTTCGCGATGGGAATCGGTCTGTTCGCGCCACCCTTCGGTGTTGGCTATTACGGGGCATGTGCAATCAGCAAAGTTGATCCTTCCGAAGGCATGCGCCATATATGGGGTTATGTCATTGCGCTCCTGGTCGGTTTAATGATCGTGACATTTGTACCCTGGATTTCTACAGGTTTCATCAAATAAATCAAATGGTCAGGCAGGCGCTACCCGTCTGTCCGACCGGCGCTGTTTTTATCAAAAAGCTGGAACACAATATGAGCAATTTTTTTGGCGAAATACGCCAACTGGGTTACGTCGTCGACGACATTGAAGAGGCAATGGCGTATTGGAGCAACACGCTGGGCGTCGGTCCCTGGTATTACAACCCCAGGGTTCCGATCCGCAATTATCAATATGATGGTAAAACGTACGAGCCTCATAACTCTGTCGCGCTTGCCAACTCGGGTTTTGTTCAAGTGGAATTAATACAGACTCGCAATGATGTACCGTCCATGTATCGCGATTTCCGGCAGGCTGGCAGGACCGGCCTGCAGCATGTCGCCTATTGGACCGAACAGTACGATGCCGATCTTGAACGTCTGCTCAGACAGGGATTCAAACCTCGAATGAGTGGAGAGGTGGGTAAGCAGGGCAGGTTCGTGTATTTTGACACCGAGTATCATCCTGGCACCGTCATTGAACTTTCGGAAGTCGCCGGGCCCAAGGGTCGCCTGTTCGAACTGATTCGCGAGACCTCGGAAGGATGGAACGGGCAACAGGCCATCAGACCCTTTCCTGATCTGGAGACACTATGAAGGGCAATGAGGTACTTGCCCGTTATATCGTCGAAACGCCATTCGAACCGGCCAAAGTCGCCGAAATCATGGCAGGCGAACAATCCTGTGGCACGTTTACACGTGTCGCGGGAGAAACTGATGAACTGCGGGCCAGAGCACGTGCCGTGGTTACCGGCATCAGGGAGTTGCCGCCGTCCGACAGACCCAGTCTTTCCAATGCTTGGCTGGAGCGCAGAAACGTTCAGGGACCATGGCACCGCGCGCACGTGGATATTTCATATCCGATTGAAAACTTTGGCACCAATCTTCCAACCCTGGCGGCGACTGTCTCGGGCAATCTCTATGATCTGGGCGAAGTAACGGGCTTGCGACTAGAGTCGCTCACTTTACCTTCACCATTTCGAATGCAATTTGAACTGCCACACATGGGTATTGGCGGAACGCGTGCCAGCATTGGTACGGCCGCGGGTGCGATGGTGGGTACTATCATAAAGCCGAATGTTGGCATGAGTGCGGCGCAGACCGCGACCCTTGTGAAAACGCTGTGCGAAGCAGGGGTGGACTTCATCAAAGATGATGAGGTGTGTGCAAATCCCGCTCATGCTCCGCTTGCAGAGCGCATTCCGGCTGTCATGGCCGTGATACGGGAGCATGCGCAGCGCACTGGTAAGAAGGTCATGATGGCATTCAACATCAGTGATGACCTGGACGCTATGCGCCGCCACGCGGATCTGGTTGAATCCGAGGAAGGTACGTGCGTGATGGTCAGCCTGAACTACTGCGGTTTTTCAGCGATTCAAAGTTTGCGCCGCAGCACGTCGCTGGCTATTCATGGCCACCGCAACGGCTTTGGTGCCCTTTCGCGGCACTCTCTGCTTGGCATGGGCTATCAGCCTTACCAGGCGATGTGGCGGCTGACGGGCGTAGACCATATGCATGTGCATGGACTGCAGGGAAAGTTTTCCCAACCCGACAGCGAGGTAGTTGATGCGGCGTCAGACAGTCTGACAAGCATGTCAGAGACAGTTGATGATCGGGTGCTTCCGGTATTTTCTTCCGGTCAATGGGCTGGCACTGTTCCCGCAACCTGGCAGGCGGTTCAAAGTCAGGATCTGCTGTTTATGTCCGGCGGAGGTATTCTGGCACATCCGATGGGGCCGGCCGCCGGTGTCATAAGTCTGCGGCAAGCGTGGGAAGCGCAGCAGCAGCAAGTCACGCTGGATGAGTACAGTCGTAATATGCCGGAGCTGAAGGCAGCACTGGCCTTTTTCGGCAAAAAGCAATCATGACGCTGAAGTTTGGCTGGTATGGCGATGATTTCACTGGTGCCACCGATACGCTGGCCATGGCGGCCAGAGGGAATCTGCGCACGATTCTTTTTCTGGATGTTCCGAAACCGAAACAGCTGGAACGCATCGGTCCGCTGGACGCAATAGGCATTGCCGGTACCGCGCGGTCCATGAACCCCTCGCAAATGCACGCCAGTCTTCCGAAGATCGGTCGTTTTTTTCAGGAACTTGCCGTTCCGATATTGCACTACAAATGCTGTTCAACCTTTGACAGTTCACCGCAATCTGGGAGCCTGGGTGTCGCCATAAAGATTCTGGGGCGCTATGTAGGGAGCAGGGTCGCAATCATTGTTGGCGGGCAACCGGATATTGGTCGGTATTGCTGTTTTGGAAATCTGTTTGCTACTGCGGGAAGTTCAGGCCATATCTTTCGGATTGACCGGCATCCTACCATGCAATGTCATCCGGTAACGCCCATGAATGAGCCGGATCTGCGATTGCATTTGAAATTGCAGGGTATGTCCGAGGTGATAAACATCCCTTTTACTGCTTATGAAAAGGGTGAAACGGAACTGGATAACCATGTTGAACATGCCGCACTGCGCTGTGCTGGGGTGAACGCAGAGATGAACACGGGCGTGCTGTTTGATGTTGCCTGCGATTTGCATCTACGCTCTGTCGGTCGCCAGATTCAGCGTATTGCTCAACAATTCAACACAGCATTGGTGGTGGGTTCCAGTGTGGTTCTTCAGAGCGTCCTGGCAAACCGGGAAGTGGGGCATCAGCCAAACACCAGTCGGCCCATATACTCTGCTAATTCACCGAAGCAGCCCTCAGTGTCGGGTGTTACATTTGTATTTGCAGCAAGCCTTTCTCCGGTGACTGCTGCACAGGTGAAGTCTGCGGGCAACTATAAAAAAATTCCATTGCAGGCTCGGAAATTGCTTTCCGATCGTGATTACCGAAAGATGCAGCGTCAGCGCATTTGTGATCTATTGGACAAAAATTGCAGTGTTCTGGCGTACATTGACCAGCAGAATGGGCGGGACTCGCAAATTGACACCAGCCAGTTCGCAACCTGCACGGCTGAATTTATCCACTCTGTAGTGCAACGCCTCTCAGAACACGACACGAGATTAGGTCGGCTTGGCATTGCGGGCGGCGATACGTCCAGTCAGGCGATGTCGACACTGGACGTCTGGGCCTTGTCGTATTCAAGAATGCTATCCCCGGGTGTCACGGTGTGTACCATGCACAGTGACACGCCGGGGTTGGATGGTATAGAAGTGATGCTCAAGGGTGGGCAAATGGGCGCCGACGATGTTTTTGACAGATTTCTGGTATCTAGTTAAGTGTACCTAAAGCCCGACATTGGTTACGTTTGGCGACCCTCGCCACGAAATACGTATTTAAACATCACATCCGCACTTTAAGTGCCAATTGCATAAATATTCCAATCTCTGTAACATGGTTTGTGCCCATCCAACATATAGGAGCAGCGCCATGACAGATCATATTTATAAACACATAGAGCTGACTGGGTCATCCAAGACCAGTATTGAAGAGGCGGTGAGCAACGCGCTTGCGAAAGCAAACGAGACCGTACGAAACATTCAGTGGTTTACCGTTACCGAAACCAGAGGGCATGTCGTTGATGGCAAAGTTGCCCACTGGCAAGTAACCATCAATGCAGGTTTTACGCTGGACTAAGCGGGGCTTTGCCTGATTCAGTCGGGGTTGATGGAAAGTGACTGTGCAGCCATGCGTGCTACGGCAAGATCCTGGCTTGCGTGTTGTATGTCTCCGTCCTGCATGAACCACAATGCAGATAAGCCGGAAACGGCCAATACCCACGCCAGCAAGCGCTGGCTATTCAACCCGGCTTGCTCCGATACCACGCGCACCTGACGATCAAATCGCGCGGGATTGGCCACGGTATGCAAGTCGGGATTGACAATCAGATTGGCGTAATCATACCCGCGTTCACCGTAAAGTCCTTTTGGGTCAATGGCAAGCCATCCGCGTTCGGCGAAATCCAGAATATTATCGTGGTGAATATCGCCATGCAGCACTGTCATGTCTTGTTGGGCTGATAGCAGCTTGATTGCCTGATTGGCGCAGATTTGTAGTATTCGGCTGTCATGGCTGACCGCAGTCAGTTCCGTAAACCATGATTGCAATGAAACCAGCTCGGGAGTTTCCCCAGAAGGACTCTTATGAGCATGTAATCGGCTGACGGTACTGCAGGCGACAGTGCTCGCCATATCATCAAAACCCTGCAGGGCCATGGTCATCAGGGAACGTGTGCCTTCTGCACGTTCAATGACAAACGCGTTTGCACTGCTGGCGTAGACTTTTGCCGCGCCATCACCTTCCCACCATGCCAGTAGTTTGCCCCCACGAACCTCATGAGCGTCACTGGCGATTTTCAGCACGGCAGCTGCGCCGTCCATTCGAACCGTCAGCAGTTGGCTGCTGTGCGTTTTCCAGGGCTTGCCCTGTGGTACCAGCTTCCATATCCAGCCAGGGCCGAAATAGCGTCAGATTGTTGGCGGGCAGATTGGCGCAAGTGAAAGAACCGCTTCCAAGTTGGGAGCCGGTTTTCTTCGAGTCGCTTCCCGTTAACGGCTCAGGTTTTTTCGTCAAACTGGTCATATTTCAGGGCGTTGCCTCTGCTTTTTTCCAGCGGATACTTCTTTGCATTCAAGTGGAGCTTGTCGGTAGCTGCCTGCAGAATATCTATGTTCAGTACGCGGCTGATGGTCAGCAGATAAAGCAATACATCTGCAATTTCCTGACGGGCGGCCTCGCGATCCTTTTCATTTAGTGCCGCCGATTCCGCCTCGGTTTTCCATTGAAATATTTCCAGCAGTTCAGCCGCTTCAACCGACAGCGCCATGGCGATATTCTTTGGCGAATGATATTGATCCCAGTCTCGTTCTTTAGCAAAGGTTTCGAGTTGTTCCTGAATGGTCGAGAGCGTTGGTTTCATGAATCAATCCGGTTTGAGTTGAATGTCCTAAAGGGGTCAAAGTGCTTACAGCGGCGTAGTGTACTTGCATACTCTGCAAGTGATCAGTCGCGTCGCGGTTCTATTGTGATCTTCCATGACGAAATGGAGCGTTTTACTGTGCAGGATGTTGTCTCGGTGCAGATGAAAATTTCGCGGAAAAAATTCGGACTTGAAGCCGCGCAACGTTGATTGTACCGTTATGGATTCGGTTGTGGGATTGGGCGTCACAGCAAAGTCAACACATCGGGATTTAAGACCCATACATATAATGGTTTAATTAATAATTAGATTCAGGATGGACGTGAGTCATTTCACGGATTGTATACAATAGGGCCTGGCTGATCGCTATTCCTATTATTCTGTATTCAACAGGGATTGGCGTGTTGAAGCATAATAATATTGATTTTCTGGAACGCAAAAATGAATGAGCGGACCACCGCGATTGAAGCCGAAGCGTTGGCGAGTCAAAAGGGTAGCATGCAGGGCTGGCTGGTATTGATCCTCACGTTGACGATCCAGGCGCTGGCGTCGATGATTTTGCTGGTGCCACCGGTCATGGCGCCGATTCTGTCGGACGAGTTGAATGTTCCTGCCAGTTATATCGGATTCTATATCGCCGTCGCTTACCTGTCAGCCATGGTGAGCAGTCTTAGTGCTGGTGCGATGCTTACACTGGTTGGCCCCATCAGGCTTAGCGCACTGTGCATTGTTTCTTCCGCTATTGGTGTAACGCTTTTTGTCCTTTTCCCTTCGATACTGACCCTCACAGTTGCGGGGGTCATGATAGGTCTCGGTTACGGTCCGGTAACGCCCTGCAGCTCGCAGATTCTCATCAAAAACACGCCGATGCATCGTCTGAGCCTGATTTTTTCCATCAAGCAGACGGGCGTTCCGCTTGGTGGCGTACTTGCTGCCATGATTATGCCTACGCTTCAAGATATGGTTGGGTGGCGAAGTGCCCTGGGAATCATCTGTGCGGTGTTATTCTTTTGCGCGGCAGTGTCTCTTTTTGCTCCCAGAGCCTGGGAGCCGGCAGCATCAGGTGTCAGAAAGTCCTTCAGGGATGAATTTGTGGATGCGATGTGGATGATTTATCGAATCCCCGTACTACGCACACTTGCCATTTGTTCATTCTGTTTTTCGGTATGTCAACTGACATTGATGACATATGGCATTACCTTTCTTCATGATGAAGTGGGCACTTCACTGGTGCTGGCTGGGGTTTTCCTGTCAGTGTCGCAGGCAGCAGGTGTGATCGGCCGCATTCTATGGGGCTATCTCGCAGACCACTTTTTTTCCACCTGGTCCATGCTGATCGCATTGGCAGTGGGGATGCTGCTGTCGGCAATTGGTGTTTTTTATGTTGACGGCAGTTCGAGCCAGTGGTGGACTATTTTTATCTTTGCGATTTTTGGGGGAACCGCGATCGGGTGGAACGGCGTTTATCTGGCTGAAGTGGCAAAACGTGCGCCGGAAGGGAAATCCGGGTCAGTAACCGGGGCAACATTGGCGGTGACCTACCTGGGGGTCGTACTGGGACCGCCTGCGATAGGGCTGATATCTCAGATCACCGGTGGTTTCGGCTATGGCTTTCTGTCGTTACTCGTGCCGACCATCGCATCAATTATTTTGCTGATCAGGGCGAGGCCGCATTTTCAATTGAAATAGCACTGAGACTGCGCAAACTAGAAACACATTTGTGACGGAATTCAGGGTAAACGATAATTTCATGATGTCAGATAACATACAACAATGCAGACTTCGATATTACTTTCGTGGCTGGATTTTTCGTGCAAGAGACAACCCCTTTCAAACGTATTTTGCTGACTGGCGCCGCCGGCGGGCTGGGAGGCGTTCTGCGTCAGACCCTCAAACCCTATACTCAAGTTCTGAGGTTGTCGGACATTATAGAACCTGCCGATAATCCCGAAATACAGACGACTGAGGAATGGGTCCGGTGCGATCTAGCGGATAAGGGTGCGGTGGATCAACTGGTTGCCGATTGTGATGCCATTGTGCATATGGGAGGCGTATCGGTAGAGCGCCCGTTCGAAGAAATCTTGGAAGCCAATATCAAGGGGATATTCCATATATACGAAGGCGCCAGGCGACATGGCGTCACGAGAGTGATATTTGCCAGTTCGAATCACGCCATTGGATTCTATAAACAGGACGAAGTCATCGACGCGAGCGTACCACGCAGACCTGATGGATACTACGGTTTGTCTAAGGCCTATGGTGAAGAAATGGCCAACTTTTATTTCGATCGTTATGGAATTGAAACCGTCAGTATTCGTATCGGATCGTCATTTCCCGTAGCGAAGGACCGTCGCATGATGCATACCTGGATCAGCTATCGCGATCTGACGGAACTGATCCGTCGCGGTCTGGTGACGCCAGATGTGGGACACACAATCGTCTATGGGATGTCGGACAACAAAAACGTCTGGTGGGATAATCGGCTTGCCTCCCATCTTGGGTTCGTCCCGCAAGACACATCTGAAATTTTCCGGGAACAGGTGGAACAGCAACCAGTGCCTGCAGCTGACGATCCGGTCGCCGTTTACCAGGGCGGAAGTTTTACCGCACAGGGTCCCTTCGAGTAATTGATATGACTGCCAGATTATATAAAACCGGCCATCCTGGATAGGAGATATAAGTGCAGTACGATTTCAATTTCGCGGGTCTGCTTCCTTACTGGAACACCTTTCTGAGCGGCGCTGTTTTAACGCTGGAGCTCACGCTGGCTTCGACGGTGTTTGGCCTGATTATCGGCATCTTTTGCTCGATTGGCAGTCGCAGCCGTTACCGCTTGCTCAACCGGCTCTGCGCAATCTATGTAGAGACTATACGGAATACTCCGTTCCTGGTTCAAATATTCATTTTTTATTTCGGTCTGTCCAGCATCGGTTTTCAAATGCCGGCTGCAGTCGCCGCCGTCATTGCAATGGTTATTAATGTAGGCGCCTATTCGTCCGAGATCATTCGTGCAGGGATGGATGCTATCCCACGCGGGCAGATTGAGGCAGCCGAGTGCCTTGGGTTATCCAGACCCCGCATCTATTGGCATGTCATTATGCTGCCTGCCTTCGAGAAGGTCTATCCCTCCATTACCAGCCAGTTCATCCTGATGATGCTCATGTCGTCCATTACCTCGCAGATTTCCACTGAGGAGCTGACTGCCGTGGCGAACAATGTGCAGTCAGAGACGTTTCTTTCGCTGGAGTCGTACATTGTTGTCGCGGCGCTTTATCTGCTGCTGGCCGTGATATTACGGATGCTTTTCTGGCTCGCAGAGCAGGTGCTGTTTCGCCGCAAGCGGGTGATCGCCCGGGCTCAGCGCAGGGCATCCCTGGCAACGCATGGCGCTGAGCGTCGCAAGAAAACGGAGTCGCAAAACGTGCACGCCGCAACCGTAAGAGGATAAGCGATGGATTCCTTTTCCACAGTGCAGCTGATGTATCTGATCAAGGGTGTCGGGTGGACGCTGGTCCTGTCCGCCATTTCATTTGTGTTTGGGTCGCTGGCAGGATTTGGCGTCATGCTGGCTCGGGTCTCCGTTTACAAGCCACTAAGGATGCTCACCTCGGCTTATATACAAATCATCCAGGGGATACCGTTGCTGGTATTGCTCTTCATTGTTTATTTTGGCGTGGGAATTTTTGGTATCAACGTTGCACCGCTGGTGGCTTCAGCCATTGCCTTGACAATTCATGTCAGTGCCTTCCTTGGAGAGATCTGGCGAGGCAGCGTGCAGGCGATCGAGAAAACCCAATGGGAGGCATCAGAATGCCTTGGGTTGTCACGATGGCAGTCGCTGATCCTGGTCATCATTCCCCAGGCACTGCGCATGTCACTACCTCCATCTGTCGGTTATCTGGTGCAAGTCATCAAGCTTACCTCCCTGGCTTCGGTCGTGGGTTTTGTGGAACTGACGCGCGCCGGACAGATTATCAACAACTCGCTGTTCCAGCCGTTCCTGGTCTTTGTGCTGGTCGGTGCCTTTTATTTTATGCTCTGCTACCCATTGTCACTTTGGAGCCGGGCGATGGAGAGAAAGCTGAATGTCGGCAATCGTTAACGTCCGAGATATACACAAGCGCTTTGGAGACAATGAAGTTCTCAAAGGCGTGTCTTTTGAAATCAATCGGGGAGAGGTCGTGGCCATTATTGGCCAGAGCGGATCAGGAAAAAGTACTGCTCTGCGCTGCATGGATCATCTGGAGACCATCAATAGCGGAACCATCTCCGTTTGCGGCCACGAGATAGGCACCGGAAGCGTCAACTTGCGAGAGTTGCGAAAGGATGTCGGGATCGTCTTTCAAAGCTACAACCTCTTTCCTCATTTGACAGTGCAGCAGAATATCGTGCTCGCGTTGAAGCACGTGCGCAAACTGTCGAAGGAAGATTGCCTTAACCGCGCGCAATACGTACTTGCAAAAGTCGGGCTTGCCGAGAAGGCCGACAGCTATCCGGAGCAGCTTTCCGGTGGTCAGCAACAGCGTGTTGCGATCGCCCGTTCGCTGGCGATGGAGCCGCGGGTGATGCTTTTTGACGAAGTCACCTCTGCACTTGATCCGCAATTGACAGGTGAAGTGCTCAGGGTCATCGAGGATCTGGCAAAAGGCGGAATGACCATGGTGCTTGTCACGCATGAAATGGCCTTTGCCCGGCGTATCGCCGACAAGGTGATTTATATGTATCAGGGCCTGGTATGGGAAACCGGCGGACCGGAAATACTGGATCATCCGCAAACCCGGGAGCTGCAGGAGTTCGTGGGTGTAGGTCTGTAGGCATCCGACCCCAGGTTTCTTATTACAAAATCATATTTTATAAAGGTGGAACGACAAATGAAATTAATACGGACTTTGAAACTGGCTGGCCTTGGATTGGGCTTAATGGGCGTATGTGCGGCAAGCCATGCTGACTCGCTGGATACGATTAAACAGAATGGCACGATTCGGATTGCAGTTGCAATGGGCGTACCCATGTTCAGTTATGCCAATGCCAACATGGAACCAGAAGGTTCAGATGTGGACACGGCTAAATTGCTGGCCCAGGACCTGGGTGTAAAACTGGATCTCATACAGATTACCAATGCGGCGCGGGTGCCCAGTATTCAGACAGGCAAGGCAGATCTGACGGTATCGAGTCTGTCGATCACCCCTGAGCGTGCCAGGGTGGTTGATTTCACAGTACCGTATGCCTCTCTGCAGACAATCGTTGCGGCGCCCAAGGACTTGCAGATCAAGGATTATGCCGATCTTAAAGGGATTCGCCTGGGCGTGACGCGCGCGACGGTGAACGATGCCGATGTTACCAAGAATTCAAAAGACGCCAATATTCGTCGCTTCGAAGATGATGCCACCCTGGTAACTGCAGGCGTTTCAGGCCAGGTGCAGGCTGTATCTTCCCAATGGCCCATTGTTGCTGAAATCAACAAAAAACAGACAAAAGCGCCATTTGAAATCAAGTTTGTACAGAGCGAGTTCATGCTGGGCATAGCCATGCCGAAGAACAATCCTGAACTCAAGGCATGGCTCGACAAATGGATTCTGGAAAATCTGAAAAATGGCAAACTGAACGCCATTTACAAGAAATATCACGGTAATGATCTTTCCGAAAAAGTAGTTAATCAATCATCCTGAGGCCCACTGCCGAGGAGTCACTTCAGAAATCCTGGCGGTAAGTGCCAGATAAAATGCAACTCGACATGTCAAGATAATGCCAGTTGCCAGGCATTATCTTGATTTTTCTTATTCTTCCATCTGTCTGTGTTTGCGCTACCAATTTGCTTGCCTTGTTGCCCCTTTTCTTTCCCCGAGATACGCAAACGCTGGAGTTTGATATAGCAATTGGCATGCACGCTGACGTGCCGGCTGATATGAGCCAGGAATTGGCACGCCAGGAAAGGTCTGGTTACTTTCGCATCCCGATACTAGTGCGCTAGCACAGAAGGAATATGGCATACTGAATGTGCCGAAGTTCCAACTTCACGCGAGGTGAGGGGCTTGCGAGCCAGGCGACGATTGTCTGGCAATTGCGTGGCTTTCGATATGTCGCAAGGTTCTCTGTCATCCCGTATTCCGTTCAACTGAACATTATTCAAGTCCGGTATTAAGGAGATGCTAATGAAATCAAATTCGAAAAAATCGGTTTCCCGTCCAGCAAAGGGACCTAAAGACGAAAAAGGAAATGCAGGGGAGCTGCAGCAGCAGGCTGGGGGCAGTCATCCGGTAATGACAACACAACAGGGTCTGGCGATCAGCGACAACCAGAACTCACTACGTTCCAACCCTCGTGGTCCGACCCTGCTGGAAGATTTTATTCTCCGGGAAAAGATTACGCATTTCGATCACGAACGTATTCCTGAACGGATCGTGCATGCACGTGGTACTGGCGCACACGGGTTTTTTGAGTTGACCCAGTCGCTGTCCAAATATACCACCGCTAAAATCCTGACAGAGAAGAATGTGCAGACCCCGGTATTCTGTCGCTTCTCCACCGTAGCCGGCGGCAGTGGCTCGGTGGATACGCCACGTGATGTCCGCGGATTTGCCGTGAAATTCTATACCAAGGAAGGTAACTGGGATCTGGTCGGCAACAACATTCCTGTGTTCTTTATTCAGGATGCGATGAAATTTCCCGATCTGGTTCATGCGGTAAAAATGGAGCCGGATCGCGGCTTTCCGCAAGCGGCGAGTGCCCACGACAATTTCTGGGACTTTATTTCGCTGATGCCGGAGTCTATGCATATGATCATGTGGGCCATGAGCGATCGTGCCATTCCACGTTCCCTGCGCATGATTGAAGGTTTCGGTATCCACAGTTTCCGCCTGGTAAACAAAGAAGGAAAAAGCACATTTGTGAAATTTCACTGGCGCCCGAAGCTGGGCCTTCAATCAACCGTCTGGGACGAGGCCGTCAAGCTGGCGGGTGCTGATCCGGATTTTCATCGCCGGGATTTTTTTGAAGCTATTCAGAATGGCGACTTTCCAGAGTGGGAACTGGGCGTGCAGCTCTTTACAGAAGAAGAAGCCGACACGTTCCCGTTTGACCATCTTGATTCCACCAAGCTGATTCCTGAAGAACTGGTGCCGCTCAAAATTATCGGTCGGATGGTTCTCAATCGCTGGCCGGACAATTTCTTTGCCGAAACCGAGCAGGTTGCGTTCTGTCCTGCAAATATTGTGCCCGGAATCGATTTTTCGGACGATCCGTTGCTGCAGGGTCGCCTGTTTTCCTATCTGGATACGCAATTATCACGTTTGGGCGGACCCAACTTTGCCCAGATTCCCGTCAATGCACCCAAGTGTCCGTTCCACAATAACCAGCGTGATGGACATATGCAGATGCAGGTGCCCAAGGGGCGAACGAATTATGATCCGCAAAGTCTGGAGCCTGAGGCATCACGGGCGAGTCTCAAAACCGGCTTTCACAGTATTGCAGTACAGGCGGAAGGGACAAAATCCCGTATTCGTGCCGAAAGCTTTGCCGATCACTACAGTCAGGCCAGAATGTTCTATCGCAGCCAGTCTGCCGTCGAACAGGCGCATCTGGCATCCGCACTTGTCTTTGAACTCTCAAAAGTCGAGACCGAGCATGTACGCCTCGCGGTGGTAAGTCAGTTGCGCGTGGTGGACGAGACGCTCGCCAAACGCGTCGCCGATGGACTGGGGCTCAAATCGCTGCCGGCTGCCGTCAAGCCGCCGGTACCCGTGCAGGACCTGGAACTGTCACCTGCATTGCGTCTTATTGATCGGATGAAAAATACGCTGGAAGGTCGCACTATCGGTATATTGATTGCGGACGGCTCGAACAATGAAAGTATCGATGCGATGAAAAGCGCATTGGACAAGGCCGGTGCTGCAGTCAAGCTCGTAGCCCAGAAGCGCGGTGTGACACTCAAGAATGGAACGTATGTCACTGCTGATGGACAGCTTGCCGGGACGCCGTCGATCGTGTTTGATGGTGTTGTCAGCATTTTGCCGATGGCCGAAGCCGAAAAACTGGCAAACGAAGCGGCGGCGGTTGACTGGTTCAGGGATGCTTTCGGACATCTGAAAGCGATTGCTGCCTGCAAGGGAACCCACAAGATCCTGGAGGCGGCCGGTATCAAGCCCGATGCAGGGGTGGTGGCGCCGGAAGACATCAAGGCGTTTATCAAGCTGGCAAAAACGCGCCAGTGGGATCGGGAACCGAAGGTTCGTACTCTGGCCTGAAGCATTTGCCATTTGCAATAACAGCATGGCCACTGACAAACCGTTAGTGGCCGTGCTGTTTGCTCCAGTTTGTAAAAACGCGCGTCAGGCCAGCGAATCCATATCCGTTGCCAGCGTTGTGTCTGAATCGTTACTGCGTGTCGTCGCCCCCGAGGCGACGGGCTGGCTCAGTGTTTCCCGGATTACCCAGCCTTTGTCCGAATGGTGCAGGACAAAATAGACTTTCTGATCCAGGGAGAGGGCTTCGGTTTGAAGTCGATGCACAGGCTCCGGTCTGCCCAGATGCACCGCAAACATGATGCGGATAAATGTATCTGCCTGTCGTGGCACTTGCCCGGCCGATTCCCATTGCACTAGTTGCGATTCGCTCACGGAAAGGCGCTTGCACAGGACTGCTGCCGGCAGTTCCAGCTCCCTGCATAGGTATTGAAATTCCGCGCCGCTCAGGGGTACGCTTTTGACACAAAGCGCACTGCATATTGTTCTTTTCAGTCCTTGCGGGTTATGAATGACAATACTTCTGCCATTCCTCGTCTGCTTTATTCTATAACCATTGCTCAGCCAGACGTTCTGCAGGCCACCATCAACAAACGGATGCATGATCAATCCCAAAGAGAGGCGTTTTGTGAACGGGTTGTATTGAAAAGTATACCGTAGCCGGCTTCGATTATGACAAATATAATACACGACGCTTCGGCGACGATTCAGTAATTAATACGAATAATTTATAAATCAATCAAAATAATCAATTTAATTATTTAATAGTATTTCATTAGAATAAATCCATAAGGCATTCAACATAATCAGGGAGGCAATATGCGCAGTCTGTTGATTGGCTGTGGTGCCGGTTTTTCAGGCGACCGGATTGACGCTGCGCATGCGGTGGTCAAAACGCTTATTGCGCGTGGCCAGCCATCGGTACTTATATTTGAAATGCTGGCTGAACGGACACTGGCTTTAGGTCAGCTGGCAAAGAATCAGGATCCTGCGCTGGGCTATGAGCCCTTGCTGGAACAGGTATTGGAGCCGATATTAAGCGACTGTGTGCAACACAATATTCCGATTGTGAGTAATTTCGGTGCCGCCAATCCCGTTGCTGCAGCCAGAACCATACAGACACTTGCACGCTCCCAGAATTTGAATAACCTGAAGATTGCCGTCGTCGAAGGCGATGATATTCTTCAAAAAATTGATCTGAGCGCCATGCAGATATGGGAGGGAGATCGGGAGCTGGCTGCCGGTGCCAGGGACCCCATTGCCGCCAATGTTTACCTTGGGGCTGGCTCTATCGCCGAGGCGCTTATCGATGGCGCGCAAATTGTCATCACAGGACGCGTGGCAGATCCGGCGCTCACAGTTGGCCCGGCCGTGGCCCATTTCAATTGGGATTGGAAGGATTGGAATCGGCTGGCTGCCGCGACACTGGCGGGACATCTGCTGGAGTGCGGCTCACAGGTGACCGGTGGCTATTATGCCGACCCCGGCTACAAGGATGTGCCTGATCTGGCAAATGTAGGTTTCCCCATCGCGGAGATTTTTGAAGACGGGCGCATTGTCATCGGCAAAGCAGATAACACTGGCGGGACGGTAAATCTGATGACGGTGAAGGAGCAGATGCTGTATGAAATACATGATCCCGAATCGTATATCACACCTGACGTTGTTCTGGATATGACAGCTGTACAGATTCGGCAGATCGAAGCGGATCTGGTCGAACTGACCGGTGCGCGTGGAAGCGCGAGGCCCGATATGCTCAAGGCAACAGTGTCATTCATGGGTGACTGGTTTGGCGAAGGCGAAATTTCCTATGCGGGTCCCAATGCCGGCAGCCGAGCGAGGCTGGCAGCCGAAATACTGGGAGAGCGGGCAAAGCTGTTGAAGGAACCGTGCCGCTTTCGTCGCGATCTGATCGGTGTCGTAAGCGTGCTGGATTCGGACACCGCCACGCTGGCAAACGAGCTTTCCGTTACGCAGGCCGAAGACGTGCGATTGCGCCTGGCGGTAAATGCGCCTGCCAGACAAACAGTTGAGCAGCTGATGCATGAAGTTAATGCGCTGTATTGCTGCGGCCCGGCTGGCGGCGGTGGAGTCAGAACAAGTATTAAAAACAGCGTACGAACGGTCTCTTACCTGATTCCCCGTGAATTGATTGATGAGGCCTGGCACTACGTTTCGGGAGATCAGTGATGGCACGACTAGTCAAATTGCACGAGATTGCGCATGCGCGAGCGGGAGATAAGGGTAACCGGCTCAACATCAGCCTGATTCCCTACGAAGAGAAATACTGGCAGGTTTTGCTGGAGCAGGTCAGTGCAGAAAAAGTCCAGGCTTGGTTCGCGCATCGCGGAGCGTCTAATGTGGTGCGCTATGAACTGCCGAATATCATGGCGCTCAATTTTGTGATAGACAACGTGCTGGAAGGCGGCGTCAATTCCAGTCTGAATCTGGACAAGCATGGCAAATCAAATTCGTTTCGACTGCTGGATATGTCTGTGCAGATCTAAACTTACCTAGGAGACAGAGAGTGAAAATGAACAAAGTAAAACGAATTATTGCAGCATCGCTGCTGGGTATTACACTGACAGGCGGCCAGGCACTGGCGGCCTATCCTGAACGTGCGATTACATTTGTCGTACCATTTGGCGCCGGCAGCGGCACCGACAAGCTGGCCCGAGTGCTGGCAGAAGAAGTGTCCAAAAAAGTGGGGCAAACGGTTGTTGTGGAAAACAAGGGCGGTGCCAGCGGTTTCATCGCTGCTCAGGACATCGCCCGGGCAAAGCCCGATGGCTACCGCATCTTTATCACATCCAATACCACGCATGCCAGCAATTCAGCGCTATTCAAGACGCTGCCCTATGATCCGGTCAAGGACTTTGCACCGGTGTCGAAACTGGGCAATATTCCACTTGTACTTGTCGTCAATCCACAAAGCATCCCCTCCGAAACGGTACCGGAATTTGTCGAATATCTGAAGCAGAATCCGAATAAGGTGTTTTTTGGCAGTGGCAGTACCTCTGCTCGTATCGGTGGCGAACTTTTCAAAATTCTGACTGACACCCAAATCAGTAATGTGGATTACAAAAGCAACCCACAGGCTGTCGTGGACACGGTGGGCGGGCAAATACAGATGATGATTGCAGATGCGGCTACGACGCTGCCGCTTGCGAGAGATGGAAAATTGCGGGCGCTGGCTGTGTCTACCAGTAAGCGTACGGATATCGCTCCTGATCTGCCGACGCTGGACGAAACCGGTGTAAAAGGGTATGAAATGGTGGCATGGTTTGCTTCGTATGCGCCCGCCGGCACGCCCGATGAGGTGATAAAAGTTCTGAATGATGCCTTTGTCGAGACTCTGAATGATCCGAAACTGGTCAAAAATCTGCAGGTCATGGGCATTGAAGCCGAGTCCAGCTCACCTGAGGAACTGGCGGCATTCCAGAAGGCTGAAACTGAAAAGTGGGTAGATATCGTCGCCAAGGCGGGCGTTGAAGTACGATAGAGGGTATTGGATGGCTGCGTCAAGGGCCATCCGCCAAATCCGTCTTTCGATCCCATAACGCATTTGTGAATCTATCCACCAAACATCTTAAAGCCTTCAAGGCGCTGGCAACGGAAAAGAACTTTACTCGGGCAGCCAGCCAGTGTCATCTGACACAGCCTGCACTCAGCGTGCTCATTCAGAATCTGGAAGAGCAGGTTGGCGCCCGGCTTTTCGAACGCAATACGCGTAACGTGACGCTGACGCCGGAAGGAAAGCTGTTTGATGCATTCGCGGACAAGCTGCTGTATGACTTTGAACACGCCCTGACCGAAATGCGGCAGCATGTTTCAAAGAAGGCAGGGCATGTCACTGTGGCAGCCCTGCCGTCCGTGACCGTCGGGAGCCTGATTCCTGCAGTGGCACTTTTCAATCGTGATTACCCCGGCGTTTCTGTTTCTTTCATTGATGTTACTGCCGACGAATGTCTGGATCTGGTCAAAACTCGCAAGGCAGACTTTGCCGTAACGTTTGTCGGTGAAAACCACCCTGAACTGGTCTGCGAGCCACTTTGTTCCGATTCATTTTATGTAGTCTGTTCATCAGAACATCCGCTGGCAGCAAAGAAGAAGCTGTTGCAACGGGACATGTTGCGTCATCCGGTTATTCAGTTCGTACGAACCACCAGTATCCGGCAACATCTGGACGCGTCGTTTTATCCGGAGAAACTGATCACGCAGATGGAAGTGTCCAATCTGTCTACGGTAGCAGGCCTGGTGGCCAATAACATGGGTATTTCCATCGTTCCAGGATTGTCACTGTTCCTTTACTCCAAGCCGTCCATCGCCATTATTCCGCTTGAACTTGAAGTGCCCAATCGCATGATTTCACTGGTTCAATCGCGCGACAGAGTGCAGTCGCTTGCCGCGCAGGCCTTGATTGCCCATTTGAAAGAGACGATTCAGGACTAGGACTTTCCCTAGGAAGCGTGGGGCAGTGGCGCTTTCGCACTAACCTGGTGCGTCCGCTATTTGATGGGCAGGAAGATATGACGTTGCGGTTAACCCATTGAATAATGATACATAATTCTTCAGCGCCTCATGAGAACGGCCGGTTATTCGATTCATTATTCCTTTTTGGAATGATGAATAGGGAGTTAAATTCCCTTTAAGCAATACAAAAGTCTGGGCATGATGTCGTCAAGGAGCAAACCAGATGACACAAGACCTTTCCATTGCTGTTAACTCATCCCGTCCCGTCCTTGATCAGGATATTGCCGACGCGTTACGCGATATCGTCACGCCGCACCTGAGTGATAATCTTCACCGTCAGGTCGGCGTCGTGGGACTTCATCGATACAACAGAACCGGGAAACTGGTTGGATCCGCGGTGACTGTCAGGACGCGGGCGGGAGATAATCTCTATATCTATAAAGCCATGACCATGCTTGAGCCCGGACACGTGCTGGTGATCGATGCAGCAGGCGATGTGAGCAATGCCTGCATTGGCGAGATCATGAAAAAATATCTGCAGCAACGCGGATGTGCCGGCGTGATCGTCAACGGCGCTATTCGCGACGTGACCGCATTCGAAAACGATAGCTTTGCGTGCTACGCAAAAGGCAATGTGCATCGTGGTCCCTATAAAGAAGGGCCTGGCGAAATCAATGTACCTGTCAGTATTGGCGGGCAGGTGATTCAGCCCGGTGACGTTATTGTGGGTGACGAAGACGGAATTGTGAGTTTTCCTGTAGAGCAGGCTCAGTCGCTGATTGCTGCTGCCAGGGCACATGCAGCCAAAGAAGAAAAAATCATGAATGAAATTGCAACCGGCGCGGTTGAACAAAGCTGGCTGCATCCTGTTCTTGCTGCCAAAGGCCTTTACTGAACCCATGAGATAACAAGCAAAGAGTGAACGACATAATGAATGGCAAACGTGATCTTCTGGCCAGCCGGATGGGTGTTATCAAACCCTCCCCCAGCATGGCGGCAAAGAAAAAAGTGGATACGCTGCGAGCGTCAGGAAGGGCAATCATAGACTTCACGATTGGCGAACCCGATCTTGCTACCCCCGAACACATCGTAGATGCTGCTGTGGAAGCGATCCGCAGAGGTGGTACAAAGTACACAGCCTCAACCGGTATGCGCGCACTGCTGGAAGCAGTTGCAGAGAAATTCGAACGGGAAAACCATCTGACTTATGATCTGGACCAGCTGATTGTGGGCACCGGCGCCAAGCAGCTGATCTACACGGCGCTGGCAGCCACGCTTGATGATGACGATGAGGTCCTTATTCCTACTCCGTTCTGGGTGTCGTATCCCGACATGGTCGTTCTGAACGGTGGCACACCAGTCATTTTGCCAAGCACGGCCGAGTCCGGATTCAGGATTTCAGCAGAGAATCTGGAACAGGCGATTAGTCCTAGAACCAAATGGCTGCTTTTAAACACGCCGAATAACCCATCCGGGTCAAGTTACAGCGCAGAACAGTTCCTGGAAATCATCAAGGTGCTCGAACGACATCCTCATGTCAATCTGATGCTGGATGAAATATACGAACACTTCAGCTATGACGCGCCGTATGTCTCTCTGGCGTCCTATAGTGCGGATCTGCGTGAACGCACGCTCCTGGTCAATGGTGTTTCAAAGGCATATGCTATGACCGGCTGGCGGATAGGCTACGCTGCGGGGCCAACATCACTCATCAGGGCGATGTCAACCCTGATATCTCAAACGACATCCTGCGCCAGCGAACCCAGTCAGCACGCCGCAGTGGCCGCGCTTACCATGGATCAGAAATGTGTTGTTGATGCCAGAAAAACTTTCGGTGAACGGCGTAATCTTATTGTTCCATTACTCAATGCGATTCCCGGTATTGATTGTGCTTTTCCCGAGGGGGCATTCTATGTTTTCCCCAGTATCAAGGGGCTGCTGGGAAAACGGACTCCAAAAGGACAGCTCATTGAAACCGACCTGGACTTTGTCCACTATCTTCTTGATGCCACAGGCGTAGCGGTACTGGATGGAAGTGCCTATGGCGCGCCAGGCTTCATCAGAATCAGCTTTGCTACAGATTTGGAAACCATTAAACATGGGTGCGAAAAAATTGCATCTGCCTGCAGTCAACTTACCTAAGCTGTGATTACGATCGGGAGATCCATGATGAAATTTAAAAAACTACTGGTAGTTCTTCCTCTGTCCCTGGCATGTGCAGGTATTGCACACGCTGATGCTTTGGACAATATCAAGTCCCGCGGCTCGCTGGTTTGCGGCACGCTCGGAACCTCGGAACCCTTCAGTTTTCAGGATTCGAAAACACGCCAGGTGGTGGGTTACGAGGTTGACCTCTGCCAGGAAATTGCGGATAGCATCGGTGTCAAGCTGGATGTGAAAATGATCTCGGTTGCCGCTAGAATTCCTGAGTTGGTTGCGGGGCGTGTGGATGTTGTCGCTGCGAATCTTGGATGGTCTCCTGATCGCGCCAAGCAGATTGATTATAGTTACGCCGATTACGTAAGCCCACAAAAAATCCTGATTCGCCAGGCCGATGCCGATAAGCTGAAAAAGACAGAGGATCTTTCCGGAAAGCGGGTTAGTGCTGTAAGTGGTTCGTCTTCAGAGGCCGGTGCAAAGCGGCTTATTCCTGACGTGACGACGGTGACCTTCAAGGACCCACCTACCGCATTTGTTGCCCTTCAACAGAAAAAAGTTGACGGCTTTGTCGGGTCGGAACTGATGCTGCTGAAATTTCAGCAGGGAGCAGAGAGCACACCGGTCAAGCTGACAATGATCGAAGATCCACTGTTTACCGAACCTTGGGGCATTGGCGTCAAAAAAGGCGAACAGGCGCTGCTCGATAAAGTGAATGAAACCATGGCGGGTCTGGAGTCCAGCGGCAAGGCACAGCAGATTTTCGATAAATGGTTCGGCCCGAATACGAATTTCCCTACGAAGCGCGTATTCAAAATGGAAGAAATCAAAGGCTAGGATAGACTCGATCAGTTCAGGCCAGGGAGCGCGGGAAAATGAACTACACGATGGACTTTACCTCTTTACTTGAGGGAGATTACCCTGCTTTGGTTCTGCAGGGCGTGTTGACCACGCTGAAGATGACACTTCTGGCCTGGCTGATTGCTTTCGGATTTGGCAGCATTCTGACCATTCTGCGTACGCTGAATATCAGGATTATTAATTATGTTATTGCGGCATATGTGGCGTTTCACCGGAACGTTCCCATGCTGGTTCATATCCTTTTCTGGTATTTCGGTATCGCTTCGATCGTTCCTGATGCACTCAACGATTCGATCAACGTTATTGGCGGAGAATTCTTTTATGCAACCGTAGCCATCGGACTGGTTACTGCTGCCTATGTGACGGAAGATCTGCGCAGTGCGATACGCTCGATTCCGGCAGGTCAGATGGAGGCATCCCGGACTCTTGGGCTCAATTACCTGCAATCCATGCGCAAGGTAATATTGCCTCAGGCATTCGTGGTGTCTATTCCTACACTGACCAATCAGACGCTTCTGCTTTTCAAAAATACCAGCCTGGCCATGGCTATCGGTCTGATCGAACTGACTGGTGCCGGTCGCGAAATCGAATCTGCAACCTTCAAGACATTTGAAATCTATCTCGTCGTCACGGTGATTTATCTGACTATTTCACTGTGTCTGATGTTCATAGGTGCAAGCCTGTCCCGTAAGGCCGCCTTTACTGCAAAACGGTCTTAGGAAACTAACATGCTTGAAATATTTTCCGATAACTGGATGCTATTGCTGGTGGGCCAATATCCCCAGGGCCCGCTGGGTGGTCTGGCTGCCACCATTGTTCTGGCGGTATTAAGCCTTGTGTTCTCGTTTCCTCTGGGCATCCTGCTGGCACTCTGCCGGATCGGATCAATTCGGATTTTTTACTGGCCGGCGACTGCTATCGTTTATATTGTGCGTGGCTTGCCCCTGATCATGTTCATTTTCTGGGCCTATTTTATGGTCCCGGTCATCATCAATCGTCCGGTGGCAGGTACGACGACTATGGTAGTCGCACTGGTGTTTTATGAAAGCGCCTATATTTCCGAGATCGTACGCAGCGGCATACAGGCGCTGCCTGCGGGGCAGCAGGAGGCAGGACGGTCTCTGGGCCTGAGCTATTTTCAGACCATGAGAAAAATCATTCTGCCGCAGGCGCTGTTCAATACTATTCCCAGCATTCTGAGTCAATTCATTTCAACCGTGAAAGAAACGTCACTAGGGTTTGTGATCAGTGTACATGAGCTGACTTTTGCGGCGAGCCAAATCAACAATATCCTGCTCACGAGACCATTCGAAGTGTTTGGGCTGCTGGCACTGACTTACTTTTTTCTTAATATGATATTGGTGGGTATGGTCAAGCTCGTCGAAACAAAGATTCACAACAGTCGCATTGCATTTCAGGGCTAGGAGAAACACGATGATTCAATTCAATAACGTATCGAAATGGTATGGTGATTATCAGGCACTGTGCAATGTGACTGCCCGGGTTTCGCAGGGAGAAGTGCTTGTCGTTTGCGGTCCGTCAGGCTCAGGGAAATCGACGCTGATCCGTACGGTCAATCGCCTTGAGCCAATACAGGAAGGATCGATTATCGTCAACGATCAGGATGTGAACAAATGCAGATCAATTGATGAGTTGCGCAGTCATATCGGTTTTGTGTTCCAGCAGTTTAATCTTTTTCCGCATATGAGCGTGCTTGACAATCTTATGATGGCGCCGGTGCTTTTGAAACGAAGCAATAAACAGCAGTCAAGAGACAAGGCTGTGTCGCTGTTGGAGCGCGTGGGACTGGGGCATAAGGCAGCAGCCTTTCCCGGACAGTTATCGGGCGGACAGCAGCAGCGAGTCGCAATTGCGCGTGCCCTGGCAATGGATCCGAAAATCATGCTGTTCGATGAGCCTACCAGCGCGCTTGATCCCGAGATGGTCAACGAAGTGCTGCTGGTGATGAAGGCCCTTGCGAATGACGGCATGACGATGATATGTGTCACGCATGAAATGAATTTTGCCAGAGATGTGGCGGACACAGTATGGTTTATGGATGCGGGCGCGATTGTTGAACAGGCGCCTCCAAAAGAATTTTTTTCTCACGCCAGTACTGAGCGGGCAAGAAAATTTTTGGCGGATATCAGGCATTGATGACACTGCCGTAAGGAATGCCGAAATTGCAAACGTCTTTAGCCAGTATGGCGACCTCTTTGTACAGCATGGAATTGGCATTCTTTGCGTACATGGCACAATACATGGATATAGGAGCAGGTTTATTGGTTTTGAGAATGGTGAGTTTTCGACTGGCCACCAGCGGGTAGAAGTAGTCGATGGGCAGGCAGCATATCCCGAATCCTGCTACGGCCAGCCCCGACATCGCCAGCAGACTGTTGATTGTAAAAAGATTTCGTTCGGCCGTGTAAGGCTTGAGCCAGTCGTCGTACAGCGTGTTGAGCCCGGACTCCACATCCTGTCGTATTAGCGACATTTGTGATATTTCTTCGGGAGTATAAACATGATCGCTGGTGATCATTCCGGGACTGCCTACCCAGGCAAAATGCACGTAGTCCAGCGCATACTGCTCCATCAGCGGAGATTTGAATTCATTGTGCAGAAATGCCATATCGAGCTGGCCCTTGAGCAGATTTTGCTGGAGCTCGGCAGCCATGCCAATTTTCGGACTGATGGTCAGCTGTGGAAAAAGAATACGCAACTGTTGAATCAGGTCGGGCAGCCAGGTCATGGCAGTAATTTCAGTGATGCCCAGCCGCAAAATACCGGAAAAGGTGTGATGTCCCTTGAGTTTCATCAGCATGACATCGCGTTGTGTGAGAAGTTCGGATGCCAGATCGAGAATTTCCTGCCCCTTGGCCGTCAGCGTCGCCTTGTGTCCGGTACGGTCAAAAATGCGGATGTCAAAATCCGATTCAAGTTCCTGAATTCGCTTGGTAATGGCCGATTGGGTGGTGTTCAGGCGTTCTGCTGCGCTGGAAAAGCTGCCCAATTGTACGACCCAGTACAGTGCTTCGATTTGTTTGAAAGTCAACATCGCGATAAGACACCGAGGAATTGGAATATTGGGAGGGTATACGTTATGGTAGTAATCAGCTTCGGTGCCATTCCTTAAGGGAATGAATATTATCAAATTAATATCATTTTTTTTCAAGATCAATTTTAGATACCATTACTGGTACCTTTTTCGCCGATGACAGATACAGGCAGATATCGGCGACATGACAATTTTAATCGACTCAGGGAGACCTCATAATGAATTTCAAAACAGGAAAAAGACTTTGCGCAACGATTGCTTCGGCTGTGCTTTCCGTATCCGCAATGAGTACTGTACAGGCAGCAGATTTTCCTGATCACGCTATCAAGCTGGTTGTTCCCTGGTCACCAGGCGGCGCTACGGACGTGCTTGGAAGGATACTGGCTAAAGGGTTGACCGAGCAATTGGGACAGACTGTCGTAGTAGAAAACAAGGCTGGTGCTGGTGGAAATATCGGCACATCAGGATTCGTGCGTGAGAAGCCCGATGGCTATTCTCTGCTGGTCGCCACCAGCTCCACAAACGCGGCCAATCCGCACCTGTACAAGCGACTGGGTTTTGATGCCGAAAAGGATTTTTCTGCTGTTGCGTTCGTTGCAGATATTCCAAACGTGCTTGAAGTGCCGAATGATTCAAAATTCAACTCGGCCAGTGAGCTTATTGATTATGCAAAGCAACACCCCGAAGAACTCAATTTCGGTAGTGCCGGGGTAGGTTCATCCCAGCACCTGGCCACATCCTTACTGCAACACCTGACCGACGCGCGGTTTACCCACGTTCCCTATAAAGGCAGCGGCCCCGCTGTCAGTGATTTGCTTGGAAAGCGCCTTGATTTCATGATTGATACCGGCTCCATGGCACAGGTAAAAGGAGGAAACCTTAAAGCGCTTGCCATCGCATCGAAAAAACGGATTCCGCTGCTGCCTGATGTTCCGACATTTGAAGAAGTGGGGGCTAAAGGGATGATTGCGTCAGCCTGGTACGGAATTGTCGCACCGGCAGGAACGCCAGGTGATGTTGTTGAAAAACTGAACAAGGCCGTGAATGCAGCACTGAAAAATCCGGAAACGCGCTCGCAGCTCGAAGGCATGGGTGCCCAGGTTGTTGAAGGCGACAATACTGCAGCGGATTTTGGCAAATTCATGACGTCTGAGATAAAACGTTATGGTGATCTGGTCAAAATGTCTGGCGCGGTTCCTGAATAACCGTTACATGTGACGCAGAGAGTGTCCGCTATCCTGAGTATTCTTAGTGTTGCAGGCACTCCATATAAGCCTCGCCACGTGCCAGCATGTCAGAAATCTCCGCGTCATCAAATCCGGCTTCTGCCAGAATTTCCCGCGTATGTTCCCCGATATGGGCAGCATGATATCGCAGTTGTGGCTGAAATCCTGTCATGCTGACAGGGACGTTCAAGTGTCTGACGGTACCCTGTGTGGGATGGGTTATTTTCTCCACGAGTCCCACATCTGTAATATGGGGGTCAGCCAGCAGAGAGGAAATGGTATGGCAGGGCATGCACGGAACATCGAATTGCGTCAATCTGTCGAGCCAATATTCGGTGCTTTGTTTTGCAATTTCGCTGGCTCGCAGTGTGAAGAATGCTGAAATATTATCTATTCGATTGATAGCGCGATTAAATCGCTCGTCATTTTTCAGTTCCGGCCGGCCGAAAGCGTCAAACAGTGCCAGCACCTGTGCGTCCGTATTCGTTGTGATGCAAATATATCCATCGCGCGTTCGGATTGGCCGCGCATTGGCATCTAGCAACCGTTTGTCGCCGCTGGGCGAGAGCGGTGGATCGAAGGTTTCACCGTATAGATGCTCGCTCAGAACGAGCGTCGCGTAACTCTCAAACATCGGCACCTCGATTTCCCGGGGACCCTTGCAACGGGTCTGAGCAAATGCTGCGACCAGAATCGCATTGACGACCATGAGTGCTGCTGTTCTGTCTATTACGACATAGGGGACGTAGCGAGGCGCCTCACCGTGTTGTGCAAACAATGACGCCAGCCCGGTTCCGCCCTGCAATATCGAATCATAGGCCGGCCGGTTTGCATAGCGGCCCTTGCTGCCGAAACCGACGACATTGCAATAGATCAGATTGCTATTGAGTTCAGCCAGCTCTTCAAATGAAATACCAAGCCGGGCAATGGCATCCGTTCTCATATTATGAATGAAAATATGCGTTGTCCTGACAAGTCTGGCGAGCGCGGCTTTGCCTTGTTTTGTTTTGAGATTTAGCGAGATGCTGCGCTTATTACGATTCATGTGCATGAATTTGCCCGACATTCCCGGAGTAGGAGAGTGTCCCGAAATCCAGCGGATGATATCGCCCGATGCATGTTCCAGCTTGATTACGTCCGCGCCGTAGTCTGCAAGAGTCTGGGTCGCATAGGGGCCCACCACTGCGCTGGTCAGATCAAGAATACGAATCCCCGCGAGCGGCAGCGCGTTGTCTGAATTTTTTATCATGATAGATGGCTCACTGGATCGCGATGCCGGGCGGGTTGAACACAAAATGATCCGTGTCGTCCAATGATGCCAGGCTGCTGCGCTCCGTGTGCATCGGATAATGAAAGAAACCTCACGTTTGTCGAGCCTGATTTCACAATTGTCGTCCTCGCGATGGTTATAGTTATTGGTCGCAACCATTATATGGTTGATAATTGAAACTATATCATGTTTGTAATTGAGTCTGAATGGCGAAAGGCCGTTTTTGCTGATCGTATTTACCAGAGAGTAAAGTGCAAGTGCTGTGCCTGCCCGGCGCTAAACGTTTTTCGGGGGCTGAGCTTCCCGGCAAGAACGGGTTTGAGGCGGCTTATATTAGCGTTTGGTTCGTCCCGGGTGCAAATCCATCAGGATTTTCGTGCGAAAGATCAGTTTGTCGAGAATCACATCAAACTGTTCTCTTTCTTCCGGTGTCAGGACATCCAGAATTTCATTGTTTCTGCGTAGCGCAATGGGGAAAGCGCTGGCGTAGAGCTCTTCCCCTTTTTCGGATAGCGACAATTCAATGCTGCGGCCATCGCTTTCGCTGCCCCTGCGCTGGATCAGTCCCCGCTCTGAGAGACTTGCCACGGCTTTACTTGCGCGGCTTTTATCAATATTTGCCTCTTTCGCCAGCATCTTCAATGACATGGGCTGAAATGCACCGAGCAGTCCGATAAAGCGCCACCCCTGCTTGTCCAGGTCGAACAGATCCTGATTGATGGACTCCGCCAGGCTGCTGCTTAGAAACGCCAGCCGGTTAAGGCGGTAGGAAAACAGTTGTTTGATGTTTTCGGGTTGCTTCATGGTAGTGAATGTCTTCTTTAATACAGATAAATGGAATCATGCGGGAAGTCGTTCAAAAAATCAACAAAAAATAGTTGAAAAAAGAAACTATATGGATTACGATTTCGTTAATGGTTGAAAAATTCAACTAATTTAACTCCCCTGTTTTGCATGTCATTTGTATTTAATGGCTGCTACCGGGTAGTTTAAGGCAGGTAACCACCTCACAAAGCTAACAGCCTTACCGCGCTACCTGACTCTTATTTACGAGATCCGCTATTTCAAGGCTCAATTTCAAATGAATACCCGCATTACCCAGATGTTGAATATCGAATATCCAATCGTTCAGGCAGGCATGAGCTGGGCGTCCTCGTGTGCCGCTTTGCCCGCGGCGGTCTCCAATGTGGGCGGACTGGGTGTTGTCGCCGCCGGACCCATGTATGAACAGGATTTTCGCCGTGTACTGCAAGAGGTGCGGGCCGCCACCGATAAGCCTTTCGGCGTCAACATTCCTCTTTATCGTCCCGGCGCACAGGCATTCCTGGACATGGCATACGAATTTCAGGTGCCCGTAATTTTTGCTTCTCAAGGGGGGCCCAAGGCGCATCTGAAACGATTCCAGGATATTGGCACGCGGTGGATTCATGTGGTTTCCACACTTGAGCATGCGCGCAAGGCGGCTGACGCGGGGGTGGATGCGCTCGTTGTGGTAGGCGCTGAAGCGGGCGGACATCCTCCAGCCAATGAAGTCAGTTCACTGGTCATTGTACGCAAAGCAGTCCGAGATTTTGATCTGCCCATTATCGGCGGCGGGGGTGTGGCAGACGGGTATGGCATTGCCGCCATGCTGGCGCTGGGCGCCGATGCCGTGCAACTGGGTACGCGGTTTCTGATGACTGAAGAGGCCAGCGTTCACGAGGCATACAAGTCGGCCGCCTTAGCAACTGCGGTGGACGGGACCAGCCTGGTTGGTCGCAAGGGACTGCCGGTCAGAATGATTCGTAATGATTTCGCTGCACATATGCTGCAGGTCGACGCCTCGGTTTTTGATAAGGCGGACTATGAGGCAGAGTTCAGGAAAAGTACGCTGAAACAGGCGGCGCTCGAAGGAAATGTAACTTGGGGAAAAGTGGAGCTTGGTCAGTCGGCCGGCCTGGTGGATCACATTCTGCCGGTTAGCCAGGTCATGCAACAGCTGGTAGAGGAATTGAATGATGCAAGGCGAGCCTTGCGTGAAATCTGAATTAGATAAGGATGGAAAATCACATGTCTGTTTTGACAACTGAAATAACGAATCATGTATTGACGATCAGTCTTAACCGGCCGGAGAAGCACAATGCTCTGAACACGGAACTGACGCAAGCCCTGGTTGATGCGTTGATAAAGGGGCAGCGGGATCCTGAGGTGCGTGCCATGATATTGCACGGTAATGGCAAATCCTTCTGTGCCGGTGCCGATACCGGCGAATTCAGCAGCCTGACTCCGGATGCTACCGACCAGGTGCTGGACCGTGCCGATCTGACGACATCATTGCATCTGGCATTTTCAAAAATTGCAAAACCGATTATTGCGGCTGTATATGGCAATGCCCTTGGCGGCGGCGCCGGTCTGGCGCTTGCCTGCGATCTGGTCGTCATGGCAGAAGATGCGCGATTTGGCTATCCCGAACTCAAACACGGCATCGTCGCTGCCGTCGTGCTGGCAAATCTGGTGCGGCAGCTTGGACAGAAAAAGGCCTTTGAACTGGTCGCTATGGCAGAACCTGTCAGTGGACAGCGTGCGGCTGAGCTCGGATTGGTCAATAAGGTCTGCGCGGCTGATGAGGTGCTTGGTGAGGCCAGAGCGTATGCCGAGAAGCTGGCAGGCTGGAGTCCGGTCGCGATGGCGACCACCAAGCGGACTTTTTATCGGGCTGCAGATCTGTCGCTGGAAGAAGCATTGGCCGTGGGTCGTGATGCGAACGTCATGATGCGTGGCTTCAAGAAGTCGTGAAGGAAAACGGAATGAGACCGCTGGAAGGATTGAAAATTCTGGATTTGTCGCGGGTGCTGGCATGCCCGTTTGCCTCTATGATTCTTGCTGAAATGGGGGCCCAGGTCATCAAGGTCGAACAACCTGAGACCGGCGACGAAACACGTCATTTCGAACCGCGTGTGAAAGGCGATCACGGTAGCGAGTCCGCGTATTTTTTTGCGTTCAACCGGAGCAAGGAATCCATTACGGTGAATCTGCGTTCGCCGGAAGGCCAGAAAATTATTCGGGAGCTTGCACAGGACGCTGACGTGTTTCTGGAGAATTTTCCGGTAGGTACGCTAAAAAAATACGGTTTGCACTACGACGAAATCATAAAGAACAATCCTGACATTGTTTATGTATCCTGCACCGGTTTTGGCATGACCGGACCGTACGCGCCACGCAAGGGCTATGACACTGTCTTTCAGGCGATGGGAGGCATTATGAGCCTGACCGGAGAACGTGGTGGCGCGCCCGTCAAACCAGGCCTGCCCGTAGCTGATCTGACCTCGGGGCTGTGGGTTGTGATTGCCATTTTGACTGCCATGGTGGGAAAAAACCGAACGGGCCGCGGCTGTCACATTGATTTCTCCATGTTTGACGGCCAGGTTGGCTTGTTGTCGCTTGCCGCAGCCCGTTATTTCACCCTTGGAGAGGTTCCTGCGAGATTGGGTACCGAACACCCCGGGCGCGTACCTTCGGCTGCATTCGAGTGCGCGGATGGAAAGTGGGTGCAGATCACGGGAAGCGACCAGCACTGGAGGCCGTTATGTGAATTGCTGGGTCTGCAGGCGTGGGCGAATGACGAATCTCTGGCAAAAAATGCCGAACGTGTTCGCCGTCGCGACGAAGTGATGGCCGGCTTGCAGCAGTCGATCCGGAAACTGGATCGCGTCACCGTTTGCAAACGATGCGATGAATCTGGTGTACCGGCTGGTCCGATTTTGTCGGTCGATGAAATTTTTGAGGATCCCCAGGTTATCAGCCGGGAGTTGGTACAGCGCTTTGCGCATCCGCAGGTCGGAGAGTTCGAAGGTATTGCGGTTCCTTTCAAATTCACGGGTTATGACAATCCGAGAATGAGCAGACCGCCGCTGCTGGGTGAGCATACGGAAAAAATCCTGAAAGAAAAGCTCGGGTTGACCGATGAGCAGATCAGCGGCTTAAGTGAGTTAAAGGTAATTTGATTTAAAGACTATTGACTGCATCAGTCATAGACCATTTGCTATTGCGGTTGTCATTGAGGTCGAACCCGATGGACCGACCGCGAGGTACCGCCGCTATTTTGGACTGATGGAAAACATCAGCATTAAAGGAGAGAGACATGTCAGGAAAACATCGCAGATTCACTAGTGTTATTGCAGGTGGCGTGATTCTGCTGACTGCAGTGGTAGCGCAGACAGCACAGGCCGCCGATTATCCAGCCAAGCCGATTACATTTATCAACCCTTACGCTGCGGGCGGTCCGGCGGACATTCTTGCTCGCATCGTGGCCAAGCAGATGAGCGAGGAGCTGGGTCAATCCATTATCATTCAGAGCAAACCGGGGGGCGGTGCAAGTATTGGTGCGGAATACGTGGCCAGATCTAAACCCGATGGCTACACGGTATTGTTTGGCACGGCTGCGGCACATATTGTGACCCCGCTGATGCAAAAGGTACAGTACGACGGTATCAAGGACTTCACGTTTGTTGGAATGGTTGGAAATATTCCCAATGTCCTGACGGTGTCAGCCGATTCCGGCCTGAAAACAGTGGACGAACTGATCCAGGACAGCAAGGACAATCCGGATAAATACAGTTATGCCTCTGCGGGTAACGGCAGTTCGCCGCATCTGACGGGTGAAAATTTCAAGCAGAAGACCCATGCCAAACTCTTGCATGTTCCCTATAAGGGAGCTGCGCCTGCATCCACCGATCTGGCGGGCGGACTGGTCAAAGTTGGCTTTCTGAATTTGCCTGCTGTGCTGCCGTTTATCAAGGAAGGCAAGCTGAATGCGCTTGCCATTGCTGCCAATAAACGTTCACCCGCCTTGCCCGATGTACCGACGATGGATGAGCTTGGATACGATGGCTTCAAAGGTTCAAGCTGGTATAGCATGGCTGTTCCTGCTGCAACGCCCAAAGAGGTGGTCGATACGCTGTTTGCTGCGCTCAAAAAAGTGTCTGAAAATCCTGAGACCATCAAGATGTACGAGAAGCAGGGTGTGGAACCGTTCTTGATGGATACCAAAGCAACCAGCGAATTTGTCGCGCAGGATCGGGAAAGAATCGCGAAGTTGCTTGAGGCAGCCAATATTACCAGTAAATAGGAACTCCATATATGTCATATGAAACAATTGATCTGAAGGTAGAGGAGAACGGCGTCGCCACGGTGCTGTTGAATCGGCCGGACAGCAGGAACGCGCTGAACGTGAAAATGTGTGCGGAACTGGTAAAGGTAACCGAGCAGATTGAGCAGGATGATCATATTCGGGTCGTCATTTTCCGTGGCGCTGGTTCTGCTTTTTGTGCCGGTGCGGATCTGAAGGAACGCAAGGACATGACCCTGTCCGATATGACGGCCCGGCGCGTCGCCGGATTCTCTGCATATGATGCAATTGAAAAACTGTCGCGTCCGACGATTGCACTGGTGCACGGTCCCGCTTTCGGTTCTGGATGTGAAATTATTGCTGCGTGCGATTTTGCCTGGTCTACCCCGGAGGCAACCTTCCGTTACCCTGAAGTGAGCTGGGGTACGGTGGGCGCAACCCAGCGGATCAGCCGTATTGCGGGCATCAGGGTCGCCAAGGAGCTGCTGTTCAGCGGCCGGATATTCGACGCCCGGGAAGCCCGCGAGTTCGGCCTGACCAATCGCATCCTGCCGCAAGATACGATTGAGTCCACATTGATGGAAATGGCTGATCATATTGCACAGGCAAAACCGCTGACTGTAAAACTGACCAAACACTGCGTCAATGCAGGGGTGGAGACGACCAGGGAAGGGGCCATGGCAATCGAATTGCTGGCGATTGAGAAGATTCTGCGAAATAGCGACTGGAAATCCGCTATCTCCACTTTTGGCAGTACAAAGGAAAAGTAATGATGTTGCCCCGATGCAAAATTCTGAGTGAAGTGCTGGCCGAGACCGTGGCTACGTATCCAGACAGCGATGCATTTATTGATAACGAATCCAGGGAGACATGGCAGTCACTTTCAGACAAAGTGGACCGCACCGCCGCTGCCCTTTGGCAATCCGGCGTGCGCAAGGGTGACCACGTGGCGATCATGCTTGGCAATGGTGTTCACTGGGTCCAGACGTTTTTTGCCTGCGCCCGGATCGGAGCCGTTACCGTGCCGGTAAATACGCGCTTCAAAAAAGAGGAACTCGCCTTCTGCCTGAAACAGGCTGATATCAGTACTCTGGTCACGACAGAAAGTTTTCTGGGAATTGACTTCACCTCTCTGCTGACGGAAGTGGAGCCGGCGCTGTCCACGCGACTGCCCGGCAGCGCATTGCCCAAAATGAGCCAGGTATTGATGTTTGATACTGTTCGCATGCCTGCCGGCGCGACCGACTTCAACCGCCTGATTGCAAATGTGAAATCACAGGACATCGACGCATGCTATACAGAATGCGGTAGTCCCGAACCTGATGACATCCTGCTGATTCAATATACATCCGGCACTACGTCGTTCCCCAAAGGTGTCATGCTGAGTCACGACAACATGCTTTCTGATGCTTATGCCGTATCGCTGCGCATGGGTGTCACTGCCAGTGACCGGTACTTCAGCATCCGGCCTTTCTTTCATGTCGCCGGTTCTACCTTGTCGGTTCTGGTATCGCTGACCACAGGCTGTTGTTTGTTGACGCTCCCGAAATTTGATGTGTCGCAGGCACTGGCATTGCTTGAAAATGAAAAGTGTACGCTGACCTCTGGCAATGACACGATCTTTCTCATGTTGCTGGGTCACCCACAGTTCGATGCGTCAAAATTGCATCTGCGCGGCGGCTGGGCAGCAGCCGGACCCGAGGTGATGCAGAAAATCCACGATCAGATGCAGGTCCCCAATCTTTGCAATGCCTACGGTCTATCGGAAGCGTCACCTAATGTCGTGATGTCGTCGTGGGACGATCCGCTGCACCTGCGCACCGAGGGCTGGGCGCTCCCTCACGAGGGTGTCCAGGTTCGAACCGTTGATGAGAACACAGGAGAAAATGCCGCGCCGGGCGAGCCGGGCGAAATCCAGGTCAAAGGCTGGAGCGTGATGCGCGGCTATTACAACATGCCCGAAGTCACGGCCAGGACATTTACCGAAGATGGTTGGCTGAAAACAGGCGATTTGGGAAAACTGAACGAGGAAGGCCGGCTGAAAATGGTGGGGCGGCTGAAAGACATGTTCCGCGTTGGCGGAGAAAACGTCGCACCAACGGAAGTCGAAGGTTTCATTCTGATGAATGAGGCAATAGAACTGGCCCAGGTGGTTGGTGTGCCCGATGCACGCCTCGGCGAAGTACCGGCGGCATTCGTTGTTCTGAAGCAGGGACACCAATGCACACCTGATGAACTTATCGATTGGTGCAAATCCCGAATCTCCAATTTCAAGGTTCCTCGTTATGTGCAGGTCGTGGACAGTTTTGACGAAATAGGGATGACAGGCAGCTCGAAAGTGCAGAAAAACAAGCTGCGCGCGTACGCCATTACATCTCTTGGATTGTCAGAGGAAAAGCAATGAGTGAAGTTGTCATTTGTGAATGTTTCGCCAGGGATGGTCTGCAGCATGAGCCCGTCATAATTCCTCTTGAAACCAAACTGTCACTGATAGACAGATTTACTGCCAGCGGTATCAGACGCATCGAAGCCACGTCCTATTCCAATCCAAAAGTAATCCCGCAGTTTGCCGATGCCAGTGACGTGCTGGCACGTATTCGCCGCGAAGAGGGGGTGTATTACAAAGCCACCTGCGCCAACGTCCGAGCAGTAGAGCGTGCGTTGCATGATACGGAGAAAGGTTTTGGAGCCAATGAAATCAGTCTGCTGGTTTCCGCGACCGACAGTCATTCGCTGAAAAATCTGAAGCGAACTCGACAGGAGCAGTGGGAGAATATTGCAGACATGGTTGCGGCTGCGCAGGGCACCTACCGTCTGGTAGGGACCATTTCCATGGCGTTTGGTTGTCCCTTTGAAGGGGCTGTCAGTGAATCGGAGGTTCTGCGAGATGTAGAAAAATTCAGTTTGGCAGGAGTGCAGCTCGTTACCCTGGGAGATACCACGGGCATGTCAGTTCCCGCTGCAACACGGCGTCTTTTTGATGCCGTGATCCGCGAATTTCCCCAGGTTACGCCTGTGGCGCACTTTCATGATTCACGCGGCACCGGCGTAGTCAATTACCTTGCCGCGTACGAGAGCGGCGTTCGGTACTTTGACTGCTCGATGGGCGGGGTCGGGGGCCATCCTTCCAAAGTGAAGTATGGAGGAGGGTTTACCGGGAACGTGTGTACCGAGGACTGGGTTAATCTGCTGGAATCCATGGGAATATCTACCGGCATTGATCTTCAGGCCATGATGGAGGCCTCAGCGTACTGCGAATCCGTACTGGGCCGTCCATTGCATTCAAAGGTCGCGCTTAGCGGACTGAATCCGTTGCTGGAATCTGTTGCGTAGCTGATGGAGACACATTATCTGTCACACAACATGCGTTGACTGGCGCTTCAGACAAACCGTGACGGTAACAGCCCTTCATGCATGGGATCAGGTGTGTTGCCGGCGATCAGTCCGGCCAGGTACTGGCCAGACGCGGGGCCTAGCTGGAATCCGCTGGCCGAGAAGCCGCAGGCGTAATAGAGATTGTTCACTGACGCGCTCGGGCCAATGATGGAGGTATGATCGGGCGTATAGCCGTCCAGCCCTGACCACGCTCGCGTAATACTGATGCCTTTCAAAAAAGGGAAAAGATCGGTAACGATGCGAGCGCTGTTGGCAAGCCGGGAAAAATCGAGCTCGGCATAATTGTGCTCGGCATCGGCCTGACATTCCAGGGAGCCGCCAATTACGACGGTGCCATTGGCGAATTGTTTGAAAGACAGGCCTCGACTGGTCGCACCCAGCACCGGATTGATAAAGTGCGGTACCCGCTGGGTAACCATCAGCATCAATCCGCCGGGTGTAACAGGTATTGAGTCACCACATAGCTGTGCCAGCTTTGCTGTCCATGCTCCGGCGCAAAGCAGCAGCTTTTCACCTGTGATACGCTGTCCTCCCGCCTGTACCGTCCAGCTTTGCCCGTTTCTTTCTATGGCATGTACCGGACTCTGCTCGCTGATCGTGGCGCCGTGTTTGCGGGCCTCGTGTGTGAAAGCCTGGACGATCAGATACGGGAATGCAAAGCCGTCGGTGCTGACCCATAGTGCTCCGTGCACATACTCGGCGATGGCCGGAACAATCTCCCGAACCAGCTGGCGATCAATCAGTTTTTCATGATGAAATCCATGTTCAGCCAGCAGATCATGGCGCTCCTGCAGAACCAGCATATCCTGTTCGGATTCGGCAACTTTGATCTGTCCGGTCTGAACAAATGCGCCATCGAAGCCATGCAGAAAATCCAGCGAGCGCCACAGTTGTGATGAAATCAGCGACAGGGGAATTTCCGGGAGCACACGGCCGAGCGTTCGTACGCCGCCAGCATTAACTCCCGATGCGCAACGGCCACAATAGTCCCGTTCGAACAGACTGACGGAAAGTCCCTGGCGCGCCAGAAAGTAGGCGGTGGCAGCGCCATGAATGCCACCGCCGACGATGATGACATCACAATTGGCATGGTGGCTCATGACTGAACAATCCCGGATTGTTATACGGCAGCTGAAATAATGATCTCAACCAGCAGCTTGGGCGTGGCCAGCTTGGATTCGCCGGTGGCACGGGTGGGCGCAACGCCTTCTGGCAGCCAGCTGTCCCATACTTCGTTCATGGCAGCAAAATCGCGATCAATATCCTTGAGCCAGATTTGCGCTGTCAGGATTTTGTCTTTGGATGAACCATGCGCTTGCAGGTGTTTTTCGATTTTCGCCAGAATGCTGCGTGTCTGGCCTTTGACATCCTCATCGGGGTTATCGCCCGTCAGGCCACTCAGAAACAGAAAGCCGTTGTATTTGACGACGCGGCTCATCCGCTTGTTGGTTTCAAAACGTTCAATTGATGACATGTTTACTCCTGTGGAAAAAAATCAGTGTTCGGGATCGGTGGCAGACGCCAGCTCTGCCAGTGTAACCGGCTTGAGCGGGGCGCGAATGCGATAGTAGCCGACATCCTTTTGCGGGATAGTTAATTCGTCGGCGATGACTTCAGTCACTGTCAAGCCGCACATACGGCCCTGACAGGGACCCATGCCGCAGCGACTGAATGATTTGGCCTGGTTGGGCCCCATGCAGCCCTGTTTCACAAATTCACGAATCTGCCCTGCAGTGACTTCTTCGCAGCGACATACGATCGTATTATTCTGGGGAATACGATTTTCCTTTTTAGGCTGATAGGCCTGATCCAGGAAGGGCCGCAACGCCGTCTCTTTTTTCAATTGTGATAGAAATGGCCGGCTGCGACTCTCCAGTGAGGATGCCTGTGATGGATCCAACTGGGCATTTATTGCCAGGGCCGCAAGTTCCCCACGAGTGACAGCGGCTTGTGCACCGGCGATACCTTGTCCGTCACCGGCCAGATAGATGCCGTCGATGTCGGGGAGCCGACCCCATGAATCTGTACGTGGCACCCAGCAGATCTGCGCGTCAGACCAGTCGTGTTCGGCGCGTAACAGCCAGGTAAACTGGGTATTGGGTACAACGCCCTGATGTAGCAGTACCATTGTCGTTGCTACGCTGCGCGTCTGGCCCTTGTAGTCAAACTGGATGGCGCTGACGCTGGCGTCTCCCTGAATCTGCAGATTTTGCACGCCCCGATAAAAGGGAATGTTTTTTGCCTTGATGGCCTTGATCAGCGACATGCCCTTGCGAATATCTTTGAACGCAGAGAGCCCCTTGAAAAAGGCAGGCATCGCGCTGAAAATATCGCCCCTGGCACTGGTGTCCAGCACCGCGGCTATCGGCACGTTCGCGCGCAGATACTGCCAGCAGATCAAATAGAGCAGCGGACCACAACCGGCCACGACAACCGGGTTTGCCGGTACTGTGCCTGATCCCTTCAGCAGCACTTGTGCGGCGCCAGCTCCCATGACTCCTGGCAGAGTCCAGCCTGGAATCGGAAATGGGCGTTCCATGGCGCCGGTGGCCAGCATCACGGTTTTGGCTGACAGGGCATGTGTCTTGCCATTCTGCAGGTAATGCAGCTGTCGGTCACGCGTCAGGTTCCATACGGTCGCACCACGAATGTGATTGATACTGCTGGAAGCAAAGCGCGAGGCAACGGTGGCGCCAGCAGCATAATCCGGACCAAGAATGGTCGCCAATTCAGTGCTGGTTCCCATGATATTGCGCCATATTTGGCCACCAGCCTGGGGCTGCTCGTCCAGAACCACCACCGAGTGATTGTGTTCTGCCAGCCGCGCTGCTGCAGTCATGCCGGCAGGGCCTGCGCCGATAATCACGACATCTGTCTGTGCACTCATTCTGCATCACCTGTCTGGACAATTGTGAAACGGGTTGTTCCGTGCTGCATCCGGATTTGCATTCCTTCTTCAATCGTTATCATGCAGCTTTGCCGATTTTGCACGCCGTCGATTTGTACCAGGCATTCGAAACAGATCCCCATCTGGCAATAGGGTGCCCGCGGCTCCCCACTTACCGGAGAGTCCCGGAAATGGAGCACCTGATTCTGCATTAGTGCGGCGGCAACGGTCACCCCTTTGGGAGCAGTCAGCGCCCGACCCTCAAATTCGAAGGACACGGTCTGCTGCTTTGTATCGTCTTGATTGGTATGGAGAGATCTGAATAATGCTGCCGTGTTCATTGTTGACCTCCGTTAGGGGTGACAAAGCGCTGGTTGGTAAACGGTGCGATGGTCTGCGCGGAGTCGCCTCGCAGAATCCATCCGGGAATCGTAAAGACATGATTGGCGGCCAGTGTGATGCCACTGTGACAGGTCACCACAAAAGCGCCGGGCATCTGCCTTGATTCCTGATAAATTGGCATGCCATCGGGCGACATAATTCGCAGGGCTGCCCAGCAACGGATGATACGCATGTCGGCGAGCGCTGGAAAATAGTCGATGGCGCGTCGGGCAATGTCGCGCTGCAATGACAATCGTGTTGTATCGTCGTAGCCCACATCTTCGAGAGAGTCGCCAATCTGAATAGTGCCTTCGTTGGTCTGCCGCACATGCATGGTGGGGTAGGATAGGAACGGCGCACATCGCTCGCCGATCATGACCTGCCCCTGATTGGGTTCAACCGGCACATCCAGTCCGACGAACTTGCCCAGCCGCTTGTTGCCGAGTCCTGCGCAAAGCACAATTTTCGCGGCAGCATATTTTTCACCGGAACTTGTGGTGACGATAAACCGGGAGCCACTGTGGTCAATATTCTCAACATGGCTGTTATAGCGATAGTCTACGCCCAGCTGACGTGCTGCCTGCTGCAGGGCGGGCAGCAGCCTCAACGGGTTGGCATGTCCGTCCATGGGCGTGTAACAGGCGCCGATGACCTTGGGGCCGATCGCAGGAATCTGCTTGCGGATCTCGGCAGGGGACAGAAACCGGTATTCGTATTTTTCGTCAACTGAATCCTGAATGTGACGCATGGTCGCGGCGCGCGCATCCATATCTGCCTGATTCAAAAAAAATACGAAACCGCCAGGCTGCTGCAGATACGGATCAATGCCCGTTCGCTGGGTCAGCTCGCTGGCCAGGGTGGGCCATTGACGCGCTGATTTCATCGTCCAGCGGGTATAGGGCGAAAAGCCAAAGCCTTTACCCTGGACCCACACTAAACCAAAGTTTCCGCGAGAGGCGCGGTAGGCAACGTCGCCTTCGTCCAGCATGGTCACTCTGGCGTCCTGACGAGCCAGGCCATAGGCCACGCTTGATCCGACGATACCGCCGCCAATTACAATAATATCTGTGTTGTGCATTTCAACCTTTTCCAATCAGCACTTTATCCAGCCCTACCAGCCGATCCATGATCACCATCATGATAACGGTTGCAATAATGAGAATTGCCGACACAGAGGTGATCAGGGGGTCGATGGTTTGCGCAATATGGTTGTACATCCAGACCGGTAGCGTGGTTGTGCCGGGCGTGGCCACAAATACCGTCATGGTCAGTTCATCGAAACTCTGAATGAACGAGAGCAGCCAGCCTCCGGTCAGACCGGGAAGGATCAGCGGCAGGATAATCCGCCTATACAGATGCCATTTTCCGGCTCCCAGCGATCTTGCTGCCATCTCTACTTCACGATCCATGCCCGTAGCGGAAGCCAGGACAAGACGCAGGGAATAGGGGAAGACGAAAATGACGTGTGTCATTGTGAGCCAGAATAATGATCCGGACAGCCCGGCAATATTAAAGAAGCGCAGAAAGGAAACGCCCAGCACGACGTTGGGAATCATCAGCGGCGACATCAGAAAAGCACTAATGGCATCACGCCCCGGAAAACGGAATCTTGCCAGTGCCAGCGCGGCCGGGACTGCCAACAGTACGGCCAGTGTCGAGGCGAACGTCGCCAGTTTCAGTGAGAGCCAGAATGAATTGATAATTCTGGATTCGTTCATTGCAGCTTCGTACCAGCGTAAAGACAGTCCGTCACTGGGATAGGAAATAAAGCCCTTGTCGGTGAACGACACCACAATAACAATCAGTAGCGGAGCCATCAGGAATATCATGAATGCCGCATGAAAAATCATCGACAGCGTTCTGTTCCGTTTCATGTGTTGTCTCCGCTTGAAAAGATCATACGGTATTTTCTTTCAGTGTATCGATTCAGCCCCATGATAATGACGATATTTGCAATGAGCAGAAGAATGACGATCGCCGCGCCCAAAGGCCAGTTCAGTGAATTGAGAAATTCATCATACGCGGCGGTTGCAACGACTTTCAGGCGGCGCCCCCCCAGAATGGCAGGTGTGGCAAAGGCGGAAGCCGAAAGCGCAAATACGATAATGGATCCGGACAATATGCCAGGCATGAGTTGCGGAAAAATGATGCGTCGGAATACGGTAAAAGGAGAACCACCAAGGGAGCGGCCGGCGTGTTCCACTGTAGGATCAAGTTTGCGCAGCGTGGCCCAGATGGAAATGATCATGAATGGCACCATGACGTGAACCAGGCCGATCACCATGCCGGTAAACGTGAAAGTCAGTCTGACGGGTGAATCAATCAGCCCGAGAAATAGCAGCGTATCGTTGATCAGACCCTGGCGGCCCATCAGAATGGACCAGCCGAGCGTGCGAACCACAACTGAAATCAGCAGAGGACCCAGGATGAGCACGAGAAATATGCCGCGCCAGGGCGCACGCATGCGGGCCAGAATAAGCGTCTCCGGAATGCCCAGTATCATGCAGATAACGGTAACAAGCAGGGCCATGCCCGCCGTACGCAGGAATATTTCCCCGTAAAACGGGTCTGAGAATATGGTGATGTAGTTGCCGAATGAAAAATCCGGAATGACGCCGGTCGTGCCGCTGAACGAATAGAAGGACAGCACGGCGACCAGCAGCATAGGCACAATGAGCAGCCCGGCAAATAGCAGCAGGGCGGGGGAGAGCAGAAACCAGGGTTCTTTGCGCATGGAGATCACCTGTTCTATTGTTGCTCTGCAATAATGCGCAGATCACGGTTGTGCCAGTCAAGCATGACCTGTGCTCCGGGTTTCGCCGTTAACGACTTCGTGGAAACGAACCACAGCCCCAGTGGTGTCTCAACTTCGCAAAGCCAGTGGGAACCCAGGAATACCGCTTCTGCCAGGGTTCCCGCAAGCTTGCCATCTTCCTGTGTCTCAACGATGTTGACGTTTTCCGGCCGAATCATGATATTTGCCGGGCCAGCCCGGAAAGGGTGATTATCCGGCAGACAGACTGCAAAATTGAGTCCGTGACTGCGGACCGCATAGCCCGTTTCCACCGATTGAGTAATGTCACCTTCAAAAACATTGGCTCGCCCCAGAAAACTGGAAACAAACAGCGTATTAGGATTGTGATATACCTCAAGCGGTGGCGCCAGCTGCTGAATACAGCCGTCATTCATTAGCGCAATCCGGTCGCTCATTGTCATGGCTTCCGTCTGGTCATGGGTGACCAGAATCGTGGTGATACCCAGCTTGCGCTGAATCCGGCGCAATTCGATGTGCATGTTCTCGCGCAGTTTGGCATCCAGGTTCGACATGGGTTCGTCAAGCAGCAGCAATCTGGGACGGATCGCCAGCGAGCGGGCTATCGCAACGCGCTGACGTTGACCACCCGAGAGCTGCGCAGGGTAACGGTCTCCCATACCCGACAGACTGACCATATCAAGTACATCAGCGATTCGTGTCTGGCGATCTGCTTTGGACATCTTGCGCATTTCCAGGCCGAAGCTGATGTTGTCATTGACGGTCATGTGCGGAAACAGCGCATAGCTTTGGAACACGACGCCGATATCCCGGTTTTCAGGTGGCATATCGGTCAGATCCTTGCCGTCAAGTATCACCTGGCCACGAGAGGGTTCGGTGAACCCGGCAATCATTTGCAAGGTCGTGGTCTTGCCGCAACCCGAGGGCCCCAGCAGAGAAACAAACTCGCCTTTTTCAATTTCCAGACTCATGGATTTGACGACCTGAGCAGAGCCGTAGTCCTTGCCCAGGCCCCTGACTGAAAGAAAGCTCATTTACCGCTCCACGGTCCGGTTCCAGCGATCATTCCATTGTGCGCGTACCGCATTGACGGTATCCCAGTCAGTTTTTTCCAGTTTATCAACCGCGTCACCGAACACGACACGATTGGCTTCGTCACCTTCGAGCTTGACGGTTTTGTTGACGGGGCCCCAACTTTGCGTGCGTGCGAATACGGCCTGAATTTCAGGTGTGACCAGATACTGCACCAGCTTTTGTGCCAGATCGGCGACATCACTTTTGACGACGGGGCAGGCCGCGGTCAGCAATGCCATTGCGCCTTCTTTGGGATAAACGAACTTGACCGGAAAGCCGGTAGATTTGAGGCTTTCCACACGACCATTACCCCAGACCCCAATGATGGCCTCGTTATTCTGAAATAATGATGTCATGCCGCCGGGGGAGGGCTCCCACGCCAGAACGTTGGGATTGACCTTTTTGATAATGGCATCGAAACCCGGATCCGGATTTTTTTCATCACCGCCGTTGAGCTTGGCAAACTTGATCAGGGTATGAAGACCATATGTATTGTTCAACGGGGGAATAACAAGCCGCTGTTTGTATTCTGGATTTTCCAGGTCAAGCCACGATGTGGGAGGAGTGAGACCTTCTTCTTTGAATGCCTCCTCGTTGTAAAACAGACCCGTTGCCACCAGTCCGACGCCAAGCGCGTTGGGGCCAAGATCCGCTATCGGGTAGAGGTCGTTGTACACCTCCGCGCTTTTATCAATCTTGTCACAGAAGCCAAACTGGATTGCCTGATACATGGGACCATCATCAAGCATCACCACATCCAGTTCAGGATTGCTTTTCTGCGCCTGCAATTTGCCCAGGGTGTCAGTCGAGTTGCCCGGAACGTAAACGACTTTCACGTTGTTGGCCTTTTCGAAGGATGGAATGATCTCTTCTTCAAAGGCTTTCTGTGTTGAACCGCCATAAGAGCCCAGATACAGCGTGGGAGTCTGAGCATGTACCATCGATGTTGCCGGACCCAGTAAGCCGGCGATGACTATCGTTATTAGCTTGCGTTTCATCATTTTCTCCGTGGTGGTGGGAACAACTTAAGGTAACGATAGAGAACACAGCGCACGATGTAAAATGCTTTTTTTTCGCCCGTCCATAATATGGTGTTATAGATGAATTGTCCCTGTTCGCCACCTTAGCGCAGTTTGCCGTTTTGTGCGATTGTCATGGTCACACGTGTTTTGACGTAGTGCACAAAATCCTTGAGTACGCCCAATGCCGGTTTGTCTGCACGATAGAGTGCACTGAAGTGGACCATGAGTCGCGGTGAAAAATTTCTGAATACGATGTTGTTTCCGGGATAGGTAATCACAGTAATGGGATCGACGATGGCCAGGCAGCTTCCCGATTCCACGAAGGCGCACATGGATTGTGAAGTATTGGTGTCGATGCTTGAAAATATTTTGACGCCATGCGAAACCAGCACCAGGCCGAAGGCATGGCGGGCATCCATATCATGGGATCCCATAATCATAGTTTGACCCTGAAGATCCGTGACGTGTATTTCGCTTTTCTCGGCCAGCGGATGATTTTTCGGAATGGCAATCTTGGAATCAAGCGAAAACAGGTGCTCGCCCAGAGGGCTGGGGTACTCGCTGGAAAGAATGACCATGCCCAGATCACATTTGGCATTCTGCACCATGTCCATAATGGTGATTGATGCGTGGGTAGTCAGTTTCACCGATAAATCGGTATGGGATTGCATGAAACTGTGCAGCAAAAACGGCAGGGCGCTGGCGGACAGACAGGGCGCTGCAGCAATATGAAACTGTCCTTTCTGGGCCTTCTGAATTTGACTGGCTGCATAGGCAATTTCCTGGACCCCGATCAGGCTGCGCTCGACTTCCCTGTAGAGTTCCTCTGCTTCATGGGTGGGAAACAGTCGGCCCTGACGACGCTCGAACAGGCAAAAACCGACAGAGGCCTCCAGGTCGGAAATCAGCCGGGTGGTAGCCGGCTGCGAAATGGACAGAAACTCGGCTGCCTTGGTTACTGTACGGCTGATCATAAGGGCGCGGAACGCTTCTAGTTGTCGGAGTGTCATTGCCTTTTTTCAGGAATAAAAAACGAGATTAATCGGAGATGACGACGATAAGGGAATGCGAGTATTAGTGTAAGCGCAGTGCGTCGTAATAGGGTCAGTACCTAATCCATTAGGGACAATACCTAGATTGACGGACAAAGGGTACCGTTTACGCGTAGTCCCGTCACCGTATTTTGTTCGTTTTTTATTGATTATGCGCCCTCAATCGGCGTTCGCGGCGCCTCCTTTTGCGTATTGGGATGGACGCAGATGCGGTATCACGTTCGTGGCAGGATTTCTTCAAAGCAGCAATGGCCCGAACGTGGTCATATGCATTGCGTGAACACGATATCAGGAAGGCCATCGCGAAATGACGACCACCGTAACCTGAATGGTCGTCGTAATAGGGATGGTCCGACGCTGACGCTTCAGTCCAGTTTAATATTGGCCTGCGTAGCGACGGCACGCCATTTTTTCTCTTCCTCTTCAACAAAGGCACGCAGCGCATCAGGCGAGGAGGCTTCAATATCGGCCCCCAGCGCCTCCAGACGGCTGGCTACTTCCGGATCTTTCATGACTTTTGTGAATGCGGCCGTTAGCACTTCCAGCACTTGCGATGGTGTTCCTTTTGGGGCAAATACAGCGTTCCACTCGTAGGAGGAAAATTCGGGAACACCACTTTCTTTCAGTGTAGGGAGATTCGGAAGCAGGGGCGATGGCGAGTCGCCGCCACTGGCCAGCGCCCTGAGTTTGCCTGCCTTGATATGCGGCCAGGATGATCCCAGACTGGCAAACATGATGGGTACCTGTCCGCCCATGACGTCTGTCATTGCCGGGCCACCTCCCTTGTAGGCGACATGGGAAAGATGGGTGCCTGCCTTCAGGTTGAACAGTTCACCCGCCAGATGCTGCGCCGAACCGGGTCCCGCAGATGCAAAGTGGGCGGGGGTGTCTGCCTGTCCTGCCTTGATCACGTCGGCCACGCTCTTATATTCCGTTTGTGGATTGACAACCAGGACGTTAGGCACCTTGAGTAACAATGAGACGGGCGCAAAATCATCGATCTTGAATGGCATCTTCTGGCGTAACGCGAAATTCTGCGCAAAATTGGATGCGTCAAGCATCAGTGTGTAGCCATCCGGTTTGGCCCGGGCAACGTAGGATCCGCCGATCATTCCTCCGGCGCCACCCTTGTTTTCAATGACGACAGTCTGACCCAGAGCCTCACTGAGTTTCGGGCCGATAAGCCGGGCAACGGCATCCACCGTGCCGCCAGGCGGGTAGGTGACAACCATGGTCACGGGTTTGTCGGGGTATGCCGCGCTGGCGTGTCCGGCGATGTTCAGAGACAGCACGACTGCTGTCAGTGATTTGACGAATAATTTCATTTGTTATCTCCCTGAATTTTATAGAAGGATGCTGCGGTGCTGAAGAAAATATTTTGCCTGTCGGCGGGGTCTTCAATGTATTCCCGAGCCCAGCCGATACTGTCGCCAAACTGGTGGCGGGTCTCATGCTGTGTGTGTGGCCAGTCGCTTCCCCACATGAGTCTTTCAGAAGTAAAAGTGTTCATAAACAATGAGATGAGCGCTGTTAGCGTATCGGGCTGTGCCTGGCTGAAAATGCGGTAAATCGCAGAGACCTTGATGAACACCCCGCGGCTATCGCTCAGGGACAGAAGGTAGTTGAACTGTTCTGTGTTGAGCGTGGCTTGTGGTGTGCGCGCGTTGTCCAGTGTGGGGCGGCCGAAATGGTCTATGACCAGATCTACTTCGTGCTCGATGATTGCTGGTATGTAATTTGCCAGCGTTGCTATTGGTGCGTGCAGCTCGACATGCATATCCAGGGCTTTGACCCGTGAAAATAATTGCTGCCAGCACGTCTGGCGCAAATTGATATCCTGTGCTCCGAAAAGATTCAGACGAACGCCTCTGACGTACTGGTCACGCAGTGTGACCAGATAGTCGGATCCGCATCCTGGATCGACGACAGCGACGCCCACACATCGTCCCTTTGCCTCAGACAGGGCCTGCAGCAGATACTCGTTGTTCGTGCCAAGAAAACTGGGCTGAACGAGCACCCCATGTCGGATGTCATATTCATCGAGCAATGCAAGATATTGTTCCAGCGTGGCGTCATAGTCGGGTGCATAACGGCGTGCAGAAGCCAGAGGAAGGTCTCTGACGAAAACATGGGCATGACTGTCAATGATGGCTTGTGGCATGTTTATTTCCGGTATTTGTCATCGATATTCTAGAGAACTGAGATATATTGATATATTATGTTTATGATAATTATTCATTGCATAGTGATATGGAAATCAGCCAAATCCGATATTTTCTCTCGGTGTACGAAAGCGGCTCAATCAGTCAGTCTGCCGACCACCTTGGAATGGCACAGCCGGCGCTGAGCCAGTCGATTGCCAGACTGGAAAAGAAGCTTGGCGTGGCGCTTTTTGTCCGATCAAGGCGCGGGGCCGCACCAACGGATGCAGCGCATCTTATTTATGACGATCTGAAGAAAGGCAGTTTCTACTTTGATCAGATATACGCCAAGGTGAAGATTGCTAAATCCGGCTTTAGCGGTAACCTGAATATTGGTATTGTGTCATCCGCCTTGTTCAATATTCTGCCCACGGCATTGCGCAAGTTGAAGGAAGCCGCACCGCAGCTCCATATATCACTTTTGGAACTGAGTAACGAAGAACAGGTCCGGCAAATTCATGAAGGCAAACTGGATATTGCACTTGTGCATTCACCCGTCAACCTGGAGGGGCGTGTCCATCAGCTTACGGTGTGTCGCGAAAAACTGATCGCGGCAATTCCCGAAAACACCGACACATTCAGGAAGAACAGCATCACCCTGGAAGAAATTGCCCGGCACGGGCTGGTGCTGTATCCGGCGGCGCAGCTACCGGTGCTGCACACCGATATTATCAATGCGTTTACCGATCTGGGCCTGCAGGTCAGGGTCAATCAGTATGCGAACAGAACGCTGACAGTTCTGGCCTGTGTTGCGGCCGGCCTGGGAGTGGGCTTGTTACCGAACTGGATCCGGTCTATTGGTTTTGAAGGGGTACGGTTTTGCGATGTAGCAGATGGTGCATTGCCTGATCTTGATCTGGTCGCGTTGTTTACTGCAAAGCATCAGCATATTGTGCGTGCCATGTTTGGCGATCACGAATCACTTTAACGCACTTGATGCAAATTATCGCGCTTTGATTTGCCTGATCGAAGCCCGGTCTGAGCGGGTCCGGGCCGGATCGATTTTGTGAGGAAAGCCGATCAGGCTTCATTACCCCGGTTCAAATAAAAACCCTTCTGATGCAGACTGAAAACTGCCGATATTGACAGAGATCCACAGGATTACGGTGCGTGCTCTGGCAGTACCAGGGCCATTGGTTTGCCAGACGAGGGTATCGCTGGCAAACCACCTGCTGTCTATGCTGCCTTGCGCAGCTTCCTTAGTACGACAGGCACCAGCAGGAACAGTACGGAGACGGTCAGGATGACGATTGAAATGGGCGTTTCCACCAGCACTGCCGGATTGCCCTGGGCTGCCGCCAGCGCCGTCCGGAGCTGGTTCTCGGCCATCGGACCAAGGATAAGCCCGATCAGAATGGGTGCTATCGGGAAGTCATAAACACGCATGACATAACCCATGAGTCCCACAGCTACCATGCACGCCAGATCGAATGTTGATCCTGATACACCCCAGATGCCAATCATGGCAAATATCAGAATGCCTGCGTAGAGCTGGGGCTTGGGAATCAAAAGCAGTTTGACCCAGATGCCGACCAGCGGCAGATTCAGGACCAGAAGCATGACATTGCCCACATACAGTGAGGCAATCAGACCCCAGATCAGTTCGGGGTTGGACGTAAAGAGAAACGGCCCGGGCTGCAATCCGAAATTCTGGAATGCGGCAAGCAGTATCGCGGCGGTCGCCGACGTTGGCAGTCCCAGGGTTAGTAGCGGAACCAGGACACCTGCTGCTGCGGCATTATTGGCCGCTTCCGGCCCGGCAACGCCTTCGATAGCGCCCACGGTACCGAATTCTTCTTTCTTCTTGCAGAGTTTCTTTTCCAGCGTGTAAGAGAGCATGGTCGGAATTTCGGACCCGCCGCCGGGCAGCGCACCCATGGGAAATCCGATGGCAGTACCGCGCATCCACGGCATGAATGAACGCTTCCAGTCGTCCTTCGTCATCCACAGGCCACCCTTGATGGGAAGAATGTCATCTTTTTGATGGCGATAGCGACTGGCGACATAAATGATTTCGCCGATGGCAAAGAGCGATACCAGTACAACGGTCAGTTCCATGCCGTCCAGCAGCGAACTGGCGCCGAATGTCATGCGTGGCTGTCCGGTCATTTTATCGATGCCGATAACCCCGAATGCCAGTCCGATAAACAGTGAGATGAAACCTCGCACCCGGGAGGTACCCATGACGACGGCAACAGAAGTGAAGGCCAGAACGGTCAGGGCAAAGTAATCTGCCGGTTTGAAAAAGAAGGCGATTTCAGCGATGGAGGGGGCGGCAAAGGTAAGCAGAATGGTTGCGATCGTACCTGCGACGAACGAGCCGACGGCGGCAGTAGCAAGCGCTGCGGCGCCGCGTCCGGAGCGCGCCATTTTGTTGCCTTCCAGCGCAGTCATCATGGAACCGGCTTCTCCCGGAGTGTTGATCAGGATTGACGTGGTGGAACCACCGTACATGGCACCATACAGCACCCCGGCAAACATGATAAATGCTGATACCGGTCCGACCGAGACAGTGACAGGCAGAAGCAGGGCGATCGTCAGAGCGGGCCCGATACCGGGCAGAATCCCAATGGCCGTACCCAGTATTGAGCCCACCAGGGCCCAGAACAGGTTCATGGGTTGCAACGCGATATCAAAGCCGTGCAGAAGTAAACCGAAGGTATCCATTCAGAAGCCCGCCAGGGGGAGAAATCCGCCGAGCTGAAGGCCCAGGCGCGAAAAGAAAAACCAGCACAGGGAACCCAGGATGGCACCAGTGATCAGGTCGGTAATGGTTTTCTTTGAACCGAAAGCGCGGGCCACCAGGGTGAATGCGATCATTGCCGTAAGGGGAAGGCCAAGTGTTTCCATGGTAAGCGCGGGAACGATGGTTCCGCAAAGCGCCGTGATAAATGCCCGTTTGTCCATGGGCAGATTGCCCTCGGCATTTTCAGTGTCCTGGGATTCGAAGCGCTCGCCACGTGCAATCTGAATCAGCAACAGAATGCCAAGCAGCAGCAGGCCGCCACCGACCACTGAAACAAACATTCCCGGTCCGATTGCAGCATATTGCGCCGTAGCGGGCAGGGCGCTCGCCGCGTAAAGACAGACACAGCCCATCAGGATAACAGCGATCCCCAGCCACCATGGCCGGGCTTGAGCACCCGGCTCTGCCGGTAAGGCAGGTGCCGGGTCGGTCAGGGATTGCGCATCCTTATTTTGCAAGGCCTGCGTCCTTCAGGATCGTGTTGATTCGCTCACTCTCTTCGTTGATGAACGTGCCAAATTCCGGACCTGCCAGGAAGAATTGATCCCAGCCCTGTGTGGCCATGGTTTCCTTCCATGCATCGCTGTCATTAAGCTTGGTAAAGCGGTCTACCCAGACTTTGTAATTGTCTTCGGGCATATCAACGGATCCAAGAATGCCACGCCAGTTGGCCAGTTCAACATCGTAGCCGGCTTCCTTGAACGTTGGCGCATCCACGCCCTTCATGCGTTCTGCAGAGGTGATTCCCAGAATTTTGACGCGGCCAGCTTTGGCAAATTGCTGGAATTCGGAGATGCCGGAAATTCCTGCCTTGAGCGTGCCGTTGACAATCCCGGTCACCGTATCGGCGCCACCTGCCTGAGGAATATAGTTCAGCTTGTTGACTGGCGTGTCGCTGGCCTGTGCCAGCAGGGCAAGGGCAATGTGGTCCACACCACCCGCTGAGCCGCCGCCCACTGGTGTGCCACCGGGATTTTCCTTGAGTGCCTTGGCAAAGTCTGCCAGTGTTTTATAGGGGGAGTCCGGACGCACAGCCAGCACCAGGTATTCTGCAGTGAGGCGCGCAACGGGTTTGAATTTGGAAAGGTCGATGGGCGATTTGTTGAGTGTGATCGCACCAACTGTAATGGCGCCAAAGACGGCCAGGCTATCCGGCTTGCCGGTGGTGCCGTTCTGGAATTCGGCCAGTCCGATGGTTCCGCCAGCGCCACCTTTATTGGTGAAGTTGACGCTGCCGGTATAGATACCTGCCTTGTTCATTGCTGAAAATGCCTGACGCCCGGTACCGTCCCAGCCCCCGCCGGGATTGGCAGGCAACATGACGCTGACCTGGGCACTGGCTGCCGCTGCGAAGAAAGTCGTAGCTGCGATGCACGACCGAAGAATGCCTGATAGTTTCATGTCCACTCCGAAAAGTTTTGTTGTATTTGGAAATTATCAGGAGAGAATAGGTTGGATCAGGAGGGATTGTCAATAAGGGAAATGGAGTACCGCAACTATTGTGACAGGCAATCCATGGCGACAGGCCATACGGGGGCCTGCTGCAGTTTGATGTGGGCTGCAGCAACCGGCAGCGTATGCCGGCTGCGGTGTTGTGATGGTGCGGGTGAAGCGGGCAATCAGCCGGAATTGCGGGCCCGGAACGCTTTGGCGCTCAGGCCTTCCTGCACGCCCATATGCTCTGGCGCCACATCAATGACCAGGGTACGGATGCAGGTGTCGGGCACGTTCAGGCAGGTGGCAGCCGTCTTGTTGATCGCCGCCATGAAATTCGCCTTGAGTTCATCGTCCCGACCCGACAGCAGATAGGCGACAATATTGACAAACTCGGCCCCGATCTGTCCGGCAACAATGGAATCCTGCTGCTCCACTTCCTGCAGTGAGATGCGGATGCTGGGAAGCGCTGCGTTCAGCGTTTCTTCAATGGCTTTCGTTGCATTTTGCAGGAAGGCGGTTTTTTGTTGCTGGCTGCGACCGGCGGTCACCTGAACTTGAAGAATAGGCATGATAGGTATGTCTCGGGTTGAAGGTTTGGTGCAATACGCTGGCGGGCGCGGTTTGCGCTGCCAGCAATAATGATTGTATCGGAAAGTGAAAGACTTGCCGGCAATCGACGGATTTTCATTTGGGTTTCAGGCGGTGCTCAGACATGGCAGGCCAAAGAAAAGGGCAGAGAGGCCACGCGACTTTTCTGCCCTTTTTTGCGATGGCACTCCAATAGTGCCAGTTTGTCATCAGCGTACTGCTTGCTAACCGGGACTGCGCAGCGCCTGGACTGCCCGCTCCAGTATTTGCCGTGTCCGGAACTGCACCAGCGCCTGCCAGTCAGGATCGGATGGGAAGAAGAATTCGAGCAGGCGCCGCTTGATTTCTATACCTTCTTCCGAGCCAGGGTCGCCGTAAAGATGCAGAAAATGATCGGCCAGCAGTGCCGGCTGCCCGACCTCCTGGCTGCTGTAGGTTCCGCATTCGACGACCAATTGTGTGAAGGCGCGATCCTCGAACAGGCGGACCATGGCTGCAGAGGTGTAGCCCGTGGCTGCGGCGGAGATGCCGGTATCGCTGGCATGGTTGGCGCCGGTAATCACGGTATAAAGCCAGGGGCCATAAATTGAACGGGCGCGTGCAATACCCGGATAGTCCTGCTCGGCAATAGCCATGAGCATGGGGTGCCCGAAATCGCCGGCACCGGTATGCAGATCAAAACTGATGATTTCGCTTGCGTGTGCCGGCAAATGATCTTTGAGAATTCGATGCATGGTCAAATTGGACCAGCTGGGTTGATCACCGCCGTAATAGAGCCCGTCGCGGTGCTGATACTGGCCTGCTTCTACGATATTCATCAGCGCGGCATAACCTTTTTCCTGCACGGTCTGTTGCCAGCGTTGAGCGCGGGCATCGCGTTGGGCAGGGTCGCGGATATCTGTGGTAAACAGGTCGTGAACGGCTTCATATCCCGGATTGGCGGGCAAGGGCTTGCTGAAGTCCAGGTAATTGCGATTCAGGTCTATGTTGTCTTCGTTGACCCGACGCTTCCAGGATGTGCCGTAAGGGTTGATAAGGTGGATGAGCAGGATGCCGATACCAGCGGCGGGCGAGATATCCTGTTCCAGCACAAAGCGGGTCTGGCAGATGGAACCATAATAGCCTTCCACGCCATGCGTACCCGAGACGACAACCAGCCATTTTTCGGCGGCAGGGTCGCCTGCAATGGCCACGTCGGTACACAGATTCTCGTTTTCCACGCCCTTTAGCGGATGTGGGTAGGAATGCAGGCTGGCGCCACGGTGATGGGCGGCTTTCAGGAATGACGCGCGCAGCTGAGAATAGGTGAGCTGGGCGGGAGACAGCCTGAAGATGGGCAAATCTGCCGATTCGAAGGAGGTCATGGTCGAATTCTCGTGCCGAACGGGTGGAAAAACGTCGGTTTCATACAAAAATCGGAAGACACCCGCGCAAATTGTGCAAAAATCTCGTGTCCGCGCGTTGTAACCCGAGTGCAATCCATGTGTGAAACCGGGACAAGGCGTTATACTACTGCAATTATTTACGATATGTATCCCGGGGTTAGGAATGAAAAAACTTTTTGTTGCAGCAATGCTGGCTGCGTTGTTACCCGCAGCGGCGTCCGCTGCACCTGCCAAATTGCGCCTGGGCATTGATCCGACTTTTGCGCCCTTCGAGTCGGTTAATCCGCAAGGGGAACTGGTTGGGATCGATGTCGATATGGGTAAATCCATCTGCAAGCGAATCCAGGCCGATTGCGAGTGGATTCGCATGAATTTTGACGGTGTTATCCCGGCCCTGAAAGCCAAAAAAATCGATGGCATTCTGTCTGGCATGACCATTACCAAAGAGCGTGAGAAACAGGTGCTGTTCTCAGATGTCATGTACGCCAGCTCCACCCGCCTGATGGTCCCCAAAGACAGCGAGGGTCTGGATACAACGGCCGAATCGCTCAAAGGCAAAACTGTTGGTGTGGTGCAGGGAACCACCCAGGCAGCCTATGCAGACAAGCACTGGAAGGGCAAGGGCATTAATCTGGTCTCCTATCAGAATGATGATCTGGCCAAGCAGGATCTGGCCCTGGGCAGGGTAGACGCAACCTTGCAGGATGCTGCTGCAGCGACAATCTTTTTTGATACGCCAGACGGCAAAAACTTCAAGCTGGTCGGCACCGCCGTCTCTGATGCCGAGGTGTTTGGCAACGGCAACGGCATCGGGCTGCGCAAGGAAGACACTGAACTCAAAGGTAAAATTGATAAGGCGCTTGCCGACATGAAGCAGGATGGCGAGTACGCAAAAATTCTTGAAGCTTATACAAAATACGGCATAAAGGAACACGAGTAAGCTTTAACTTGCCGGGCTGCGCGGATTGGCCTGTTGCCGGTTGCCGCGCAGTTTGCATTTTGGGCAGGGCAATCTGCCCGCGATAACTGCATGCCCTCGCAGCTTGTGCCAGTTGCGGCGTCAGTCGTTTATCGCGTTATTAATCAATATTTAAGGAACCCGATGCTGTACGGTTATGGATCCCAGATTTGGGCCGGTACGCTCGCAACCTGTTTGCTGACCCTGTTGACGCTGGTTTTTTCGATCATCATCGGGATGATCGGGGCCATGTGCAAGCTTTCGTCCAATCCCGTACTGCGGTGGACGGCCACCGGCTACACCACATTGATCCGCAGTGTTCCCGATCTGGTTATCATGTTGCTCGTATTCTATAACCTGCAGGAACTGATCAATGCCATCTGTCATCTTGCAGGCTGGCCGCAGTATCAGATGGATGCCTTCTCCGCTGGTGTGACCACGCTGTCGTTCATCTATGGCGCATACATGACCGAAACGTTTCGCGGTGCCATCCAGTCTGTTCCGCGAGGTCAGCTCGAGGCGGGCTATGCAACGGGCATGTCGGCCCTGACGGTGTTTCGACTCATCCTGCTGCCGCAACTGGTCCGCTTTGCCCTGCCTGGACTGAATAACAATCTGCAGGTAATCATTAAGGCCACCGCCCTGGTGTCCATTATCGGACTGCTGGATATCGTGACCGTCACGCAGCAGGCGGGTCGCAGCACGCAGCAACTGTTTTTCTTCAATCTGGTCGCCGCAGCGATTTATCTTTGCATGACTGCCGTCAGTCTTGTGGTGCTGTCCTGGCTGAACCGTCGCTATTCGGCTGGCGTGCGGGAGGCGCGGCTGTGAGCGAAATTCTGGATCGTTACTGGCAGGCTTACCTGGGTTTCGGCATTCCCATGACGGGATTGGCCATGACAATCTGGATATTGCTGCTTGCCGTCCTGTTTGGTACTGTACTGGCGATTCCCATGGCAATATGGCGCAGTTCGTCCAACCGCTGGATCAGTACGCCAATACGCATCTACACATTTGTGTTTCGGGGCACGCCGCTGTATGTTCAGCTGCTGCTGGTCTACACTGGCCTGTTCAGCCTGAGTGTGGTGCGCCAGACGCCGCTGCTGGCGACGTTTTTCAGGGATGGCTTCAACTGTGTCATTCTGGCTTTTACCATCAATACCTGTGCCTATATGACAGAAGTGCTGGCCGGGGCGATCCGCTCTATCCCGCATGGCGAAATTGAAGCAGCACAGGCCTTCGGTTTTTCCCGTTTCAGGCTGTATACCAAAGTGATTCTGCCATCCGCCTTCAGGCGCGCCTTGCCGTATTACAGCAATGAAGTGATACTGGTATTGCATTCGACATCTTTGGCCTTTACGGCCACGGTTCCTGAATTACTCAAGGTTGCGCGCGATGTTAACAGCGCCACCTTCAATTCCTTGCCTGCCTTTGGTATTGCTGCCATCCTCTATGCCGCGCTGGCGATGGTGCTGGTTGCGCTGTTTCGCAAGGCCGAAAGGAAATGGCTCGGTTTTCTGAAGCCTGCTGCTGTTTAATACGATGACCACTATGGAAAATCTACGCGTTCAGGATATTCACAAACGTTTCGGTAGCAATGAGGTGCTCAAGGGCGTTTCCCTGCTTGCCAACAAGGGCGATGTGATCAGCATTATCGGATCCAGCGGTTCGGGTAAAAGCACGCTTTTGCGCTGTATCAATTTTCTCGAAACTCCCGATGCCGGACGCATTTTCATCCATGGGGAAGAGCTCAAGACCGTACAGCGCAAGGGTACGCTCGTGCCTGCAGATCGCAGGCAGTTGCAGTATATGCGCACCCGGCTGGCCATGGTATTCCAGCATTTTAATCTGTGGTCGCACATGACGGTCCTGGAAAATATTACGGCGGCACCCGTGAATGTCCTGGGGATTTCGAAACAGGAAGCACAGCATAGGGCAGAAAGCAATCTGCTCAAGGTCGGTCTGAGCCTGGATACCCTCGCAAAATACCCGGTTCATCTGTCAGGCGGGCAGCAGCAGCGCGTTGCCATTGCCCGCGCGCTGGCTCTGGAGCCCGAAGTCATGCTTTTTGACGAACCGACCTCGGCACTTGATCCCGAGCTGGTGGGAGAAGTGCTGCGTGTCATGCAAAAGCTGGCCGAAGAAGGCCGGACCATGATTATTGTGACGCACGAAATGGCATTCGCACGGCGCGTGTCGAGCCATGTCGTGTTTCTGCATCAGGGTGTGGTCGAAGAGGAGGGCGCGCCAAAGGATATCCTGAGCAAACCCAAAAGTGCCCGGCTGGCAACATTCCTGACCGGAAATCTGAAATAGACCCCCGTATTTACGAGCTCGTAGGCCCGTTTTGAGCTGCATCAGGCCGCCTGGCTGCGCCTTCGGCAGCCCTTCCACACAATTTGGCAGATGATTGTCTAATTCTGACCAATATTGCGCATGACATTCACTTTCGCTGAATATTTGACCTCATCACATACTGTTGACAACTAGTGTACAGTAAGAAGGTTACAGGCCGTTTATATTATTAAATGTAATTTGGAATGGCGATCTGCATTCCCCTGAAGTCCTGTTCACGCTTGTGTGAGTGACTGTATGCAGCGTATCAACATTATTATTCCAACGTTCAATCGCGCCCATCTGATTGCCAATGCTGTACAGGCGGCCTTGAGTCAGAGCTATCCGAACTGCCAGGTTACCGTTATCGACGATGCCTCCACCGATGACACCTGTGATGTACTCCAGTCCTTCTTTGATCACCCCGATTTTGTCTATGTGCGCCTGGCCCGGAATGTGAATACGGCCCAGGCAAAAAATGCCGGCATTGCATTGTCACTGGCCGATGCCATCACCTTTCATGATTCCGATGATCGTCCCATGGCGGATAAGGTGATGATTCAGGCGCGCACGCTTTTCCACTCCGAGGTGATGGTCGACAGCAGTATGAACTGGGGGGCATTCGGCACCGTGCCGCAAGCGACGTTACCCCTGTGCCTGGTTCTGACCGAGCACGAACTGGTTCGCCAGGATGGTTCGCGGCTGATCGTTCAGCATGCACTGAGCATGGTTGATGATTTTTTTCCCAATATGCAGGGTGGATCGGGGCAGTCAGGAGACTGGATTCTGATTAACGCCGGTCTGTTTCGTGCCGACATCTTCGCGCGCTATGGGGGGTTTCGCGATTGTATTGAAGAGGACAGGGAGATGCGCAACAGGCTGCTGATGGCGGGCGAGGTCATGCGTCTGGTGCCAGAGGTGCTACTGCGCAAATTCGAGTATGACGATTCGCTGACGGTGGCAGATAAATCGAACTATCGCAGCGGGTCCCGTCTGCGGGATCGCGCTGCCATCTGGGAAGACATTGCGACGTGGCGCCGTACGGGCAAAGTCTCACCACAGCCCCTTGATTTGTCTGAACTGCAGATTGATTTTGTTTCCAACCGGCAATTGCTTGGCGTGTCAGATGTGCTGATGACCCCGGCGTCACGGGAGCGGGTGCTGGCACAGTTGCAGTCGGCAAGAACATCATGAGTCGGCTGAAAATCGCCATTGTTGACGGCTTTTGCCCTCGTCCTTACGACGCAACGACATGGCAAGAGGAGGCAATGGGCGGAACAGAGCTTACGGCGGCGCGTGTCGCGGAAATGCTGACTTCTGAGCACGATCTGTCAGTGCTGCAGCACTGTCGAACCGAATCTGTCAGCAGCGCAAATGGCGTTCGCTACGAACCGGGAGGTCAGTGGCGCCGTGTGGCGGCAGAGCGCGATTTCGATATTGTCATTATTATTAATTCGGTCAAGTTGCTGGCGCTCTGGCGCAGGCACGCCAGGCCTGATACCCGTCTGATCCTGTGGCGCCATAATTTCATTGGCAAGACGCACCAGCATACCGGTCAACTGCTGCTGGATGCCGATGCCAGTATGGTATGTGTGTCGCACTATCACAGACGACATAGCCTCGATGTATTGGGCATTGACGAATCGTCAGTCATCGCCGGCAGGATCGGTGTGATCTATAACCCTGTCGTGACCATTGCAGACGAAATGAATGGAGGAACGCCGCCCCGGGTAGATAGTAACCAGTTACTGTTTGCCAGCTCGCCTCACAAGGGTCTGCACCAAGTGCTGAAAAACTTCTCTCTTCTGAGGGAACGCATTCCCCAGTTGTTGCTGCTGGTTTGCAACCCGGGGTATCTTGAGCGGCCGTTGCCCGTGTGCGACGGCGTGCATTACACGGGCAAGCTCAGGCCTGCTCAAGTCCATGCCCAGATGCGTCGCAGTCTGTGCCTGTTCAATGCGCAATCAGAATTTGCAGAGACATTTGGCTTGGTCTTTGCCGAAGCACATGGCGTTGGTACGCCCGTGATCGCCCAGCGCGGTCTGGGCGCGGTGGACGAAATCGTGGGGTGCGGAACAGGACAGGCGCTGGATGTCAATGATACGGAACAGGTATATGCGTCAATTGCGTGTTGGCGCGATGGGCAGCGTCCACATGTTGCTCTCAAAGCCGCGTTTGCTGCTGAAACGGTAAAGGCCGGATGGCTGAATCTGCTGGACGCATATGCGATCCCTCATGACGTGCGCATGCATGCAACAGAGAGTATTTCCTTATGACATATGAAATATTGAATTTCGATGATCCGTTGCTCGCTGGCCTGCCAGAGCTGGAGCAGGCGCTGTACGACAGGGCCACAGAGGTGGATTCACAGGGTCTGGATCTGGATGTCGAAATCGATCTGCTGCGCAAGGCCGGTTTTTTGTCTGCCTGTGCGCCTCGTGCCTATGGCGGTCAGGGTCTGGGCTGTGATTCAGACCCTGGCAGTGTGCTGATGGCCTTTGCGGTATTGCGTGCCCTGGGACGGGCGACGCTGTCAGTCGCCAGGCTCTATGAAGGACATATGAATGCCGTGAAGCTGGTCATGCTGTACGCAAGCGAAACGCAGAAGGCGCAGTTGCTGCCTCGCCTGGCTGAGGGGCAGTTATGGGGGGTATGGGGTGCCGATGGCGTAACGCCTCTGAGTGCATCGCTTATTCCGGACACATCAGCGGGAAGCCGGCGTTATGTGCTGCATGGGCAAAAGGCCTTTGCATCCGGACTGGGGCTGCTGGATCAGGCAATTGTTACCTTCAATAAAGGCCCTGATGGGGTTGCGCTGGCGCTTGTCAATGTGGGCGACAAAAAACGGCAGGACAAGACGGCATGGCGTGCGTCGGGCATGAAGGCGACCTGGTCGGGTGTTTATGATTTTGAAGGTGTACAGGTTGACGTTTCAGCACTGCTGGGCCAGCCCGGCGATTATATAAAGGAACCCCATTTTGAGGGCGGCATTTGGCGCTACTGCGCTGCGCACCATGGCGCGGCAGAACAGATCGTGCGACTGTGGCGGGCAAGACTGGAGCAGAGAGGTCGTGCAGAGGACCCGATACAGTTGAGTCGTCTGGCGCGTGGCCGAGCGCGCCTGGTCGCCGTGTACGCGATGCTGCGTGATGTGTGTCTGCAGGTGGAAACCTTCGGCACAGCCAAAGCGGGTGTCGGGCGTTTCGGTCAGGAGGATGACAAACGTAATGCCGTCGAAATGGCGCTGCTGGCCAGGGAAATGACTGAAGAGATGGCGGTGGCCCTGATGGATGACGCCAGAAAGTCTCTGGGGGTGGATGCCCATATGTCGCAGTCGGATCTGGAACGAATTTGTCGTGACCTGTCCATGTATCTGCGACAGGCAGGGCCGGACGGCAAACTGCTTCACGCTGGCCGACTGTATCTGGCTCAAGCTGAAGAAAGGACGCGCTTATGGTAACGCCTCTGCATCAGGGTCCGCTATTGGGCCTTGCCGCCAGGGCACCGGCCGTCCCGCTAGATACGCTGGCCGGTATCGGGAATGTCATGGTGTTATCGCCGCATCCGGACGACGAGACGCTCGGCTGTGCTCAGGCTATTTCGGCGGCCTGTGATCAGGGACGCAAGGTGATCGTGGTGGTTGTGACCAATGGCAATCTGTCCCACCCTCATTCACGGCGCTACCCCAGGAATGCGCTCGCTGCGTTGCGCAGGCAGGAATGTATCGACGCGCTGGATGTACTGGGCGGTGCTGCCATCACATCGGTGTTTCTGGATTTCGACGATCAGGGCTCCCCCTCTACGCTACAGGCGCAACAGTGTTGCGTCGCGCAACTGGAAACGCTTGCGAAAGCGCACGAAGTGACGGCCATCTGGACGAGCTGGGAGCATGATCCGCATTGCGATCATCAGCGGGTGGCGCAGCTCGGTGTGTGGCTGCATGCCTTGCGGCCTGACATGGCGCTTTATCAGTATCCGATTTGGGGACGATTTCTGCCTGAGCTGCCAAAGCTTGCGGGGCCGCTCTGTCGGTTTTTCGCGGACGGTGGTGCAAGTCGCAAGGCACGGGCAATTGATTGCTATCAGTCCCAGACGACGACATTGATTGATGATGATCCCGAAGGGTTTGTCATGGATGCGCCTACAAAAGCGCATTTCGTGGAAGCACCGGAACTGTTCATTCGTCACAATGTGCCTCCACGTATGCAGGAGTTTGATGCCTTGTATCTGAATGATCCGGATCCCTGGCGATTTCTCACCTCTGAATACGAGAAGAATAAGTACGCAGTGACGCTTGCAGCACTGCCGCAAAAGCGGTATCGCTGCGCCATTGAAGCCGGTTGTTCTATTGGTGTGCTGACGGAAAAGCTGTCAGCCCGCTGTGATCAGGTGATCGGGCTGGATATCTCCGGCGTGGCGATCGCACTGGCGCGATCTCGCAGCACGCAGTGTGAGCATGTGCGTTTCCTTCAGGCCCGTCTGCCGGACGATTGGCCCGATGTGTCTGCGGATCTGATTGTTCTGTCGGAAATTCTGTATTTCCTGCAGGCCTGGCAAATCGAAGAACTGGCGCGGCATGTGGCCCAAAGCTGGGAAGACAATGGCAATTGTGTTTTGGTTAATTTTTCCGGCGATACCCGTCAGGCACTGCAGGGAGCACAGGCCGCTCAGGTGTTTGTCGAGGCTATCGGCCGCGTTACAGGCGTGGCATGCCTTTCACGCGAGCACTATGAAGGCTTTGCAGTGGTGGTGCTGAAAAAAACAGCAGCAACACCAGTATCCCAACCAAATATTCCGGCCCGGTAAAGAAGAACGAGAATGTGGACAGAAGACAGCGTAACAGTCATAGATCATTGGTGCAGTCAGCCCGCGCTCGGCGACGACGAGTTTGCGTATGTGATTGCCATCCCGGCAAAGAACGAGCAGGCAACCATCGTGGCGTGTCTGCAGGCTTGCTGGCAGAGCATGCTGCGTTCCGATGAGAGCGGGAAAATTCTGCTTGTGATTAATAACACGTGCGACGACAGCCGGTTGAAGGCTACTGTCTGGGCGCGCGAAACCGAGTGTCCGCTGGAGATCGTCGATATCACACTTGCATATGACTACGCGCATGCCGGACTGGTACGAAAATGGGCGATGGCCCGCGCGGCCCTGTCGCTCAGAGAGGAGGGCGTGATCATGTGCACCGATGCAGATTCACGGCCGGACCCGGACTGGGTGATGACCAATATGGCCCGTATTGCCAAGGGCTACCATTTGGTTTGTGGTGACATTCTGCTCGATTCCATGGATCCGCAATACGAGTCCATTTGTGCGATACACAGAAAAAACGCACTGGAGGGCCAATATCGTCAGGCCTGTCTGGAACTGATTCACCAGCTGGACCCGGATTCGGACAATGCATGGCCCCATCACAACCAGATATCGGGGGCAAGCCTCGCCATTACGCGGGCGGTGCATGACGCCGTAGGTGGCGTTCCTGCAGTGCCTCTGGCAGAGGACCGGGCACTGGCCCGTCGCGTGGCGCAGCACGACTATCGAATTTGCTATTGTGCCAGGGCCAGGGTGATCACGTCCTGTCGGATGATCGGGCGGGCAGAAGGGGGCATGGCCGAGGCGCTGCGTATTCGGGCCGGTAGTGAGGATTATCTGATTGATGAGTCTCTGGAGCCGGCACATCTTGTCTTGCTTCGGGCAGGAACCCGTGCCTCGGCCAGGCGTGTCTGGGAGTCCGGAGAGAACCGTCACGAGCTGTATGGGTTTCTGGATATCGACGCCTCGCATTTTGCGGTGCTGGATCGGGCGCGCCAGTTTGGTCTGTTCTGGCATCTTCTTGAACACTATGCCCATTGCCTGCAGGGTGAGCGCATGCTTTACAGCCAGTTGCCCGAGCAGCTGGAAAAACTTCAGACAATATTGTCTCAGGTAAACCAGTTCGATATGGCTTGATCGACACCATTTTTTCTTCTGTTTGGTGGTATGCCAGGGAGGAGAGGCAGCGGTGCTGGTGTCCGCTGCGCAGAAATAAGGAATTAGAATGATTAAATGGATTGTGGCGTTAAGTGTTTTTGCCGTTTACGCCAATGCGGGGATGTTTCTGGCGAGCTGGGGGCTGAAATGGTCAGTCCTCTTTGTCAACTGGAAAAAACGCAGGACAGGCTCGTCCGGTCTGCTGGAGGATGTGTTTGTCGTGCAATTGGCAAATGAAGGGACGCCTCCAGGCCATGACGTTTATTTTTCGGTGCACCTGCCTACGCACAATGAGCCGCCTGATATTGTGATCAAAACCATAGAATCCATTCTTGCATCGGAGTATCGTGACTTCGAATTGCTGGTGATCGACAACAATACCAGCGATAACGATTTGTGGATGCCCGTCAGCGAGTATTGTCTTGACAAGGGCCCTCAGCTGCGGTTCTATCACTGTATCAATGTCAAAAATGCCAAAGCAGGTGCACTGGATATTGCGCTAGATCTGCGTAGTCGTCAGGCAACACATGTGGTCATTGTGGATGCAGACTATACGGTGCATACCGACTTTCTGAGTCGGGCAGCCGGTCAGCTGTTGCGGAATCAATATGATTATCTTCAGTTCCCTCAGTCGTATCGCGGCGTCGGGGCGGTTGGACTGAAAAACGAACTGGGTCTCTATTTTTCTACCGTGAGCAGGGCGGCAGATGCGGCCAATACCATGTTGCTGACGGGAACGCTTTCCGTCATTTCTGTTAATGCCCTGGACGTTCTGGGCGGCTGGAACACTACGACGCTCACCGAAGATGCAGAGATCGGACTGCAACTGCATATGCAGGGTTTTCGCGGGCGCTATATCGGGCAGGCGGCAGGCGCCGGCCTGTTGCCGTTCACCTTTGCCGATCTGGAAAAGCAGCGAGAGCGCTGGATTCATGGCAATTTTCAGGTGCTCACCCGATATTTCATACGTATTATGACAGTGAAAAAGACCTATTTGCTGGCAATACTCTGCCAGCTGTCAGCGTGGTTTGCCTATCTGCTGGTGCCCATGGCTTTTCTGCTGCTGATTCCCTTGCTGTCAGGATTCGGTCCCTTGTCAGAACTGGCCGTGTGGGGTCTGGCGGTTGCGTCAGCGACAATCATCCTGGATTTTCTGGCGCGTTTTGTTTTTATCTGGCTTTCAGGTGTAGGCGCAACGTTCGGCGCGGTGATGGATGCATTTATGGTTTCCTGGTCGCTGGCGGGGACGAGTTCCCTGGCTACCTTTACCGGCAATTTGCCTGCAGCAAAGACATTCCATCGCACCAACAAAAGCGTAAGCGCCTCGACCGAGGTCGCTTCAGACAGTAGAACGACACTTGTCATTGCCATGCTTGGCCTGATCGTGATGACAGAAGGCATTTACATGGGGCTGTCGTGGATGATTGCCGCCGGATTTCTGGCGGCCATGATGCTACCGTTTCAATGGATGATCAGCCGGCAGCTGCGAGAGTATCGCCGCCATTTCCGTATTCGATAGGTGCGCCGCCGCTTTTGCGCATTGGGGGCGCATACCAGAAACAGAAGGCGTTAGTCGGCCTGGGCGATGGCGGTTTCCTGAATGGGAATGACGGTGGGGCGTTTCACGGCTGCTTCGGCCTGAGCCAATTGTTCCTGTTCAATCTGGCGCTGCAGTCCCTTTCGGAATTTGATGGGACCCCCGTCCAGCTTCAGATTGATGAAGGGAGTGCGACGGTTGTCCATGCCCTTTTGTACCGCGCTCAGAATCATACGGTCTTCTTCAAAAGCCTTGCGTACGCCTGCGGCAAACTGCCGCGACACCTCGGCATCATCCGGACAGAAATTGCGGAGCTGGAACCAGAAATAGCGCGTGGTTTTTTCATCTACCGGTGTGAGGAAGTTGTACGAATCCATCAGGAAAACATCAGGATGAAGCGCAGCCTCATCGCCGCCGGTGCCTGCCGGGGTGAAAATTGCCTTGATAATGGCATGCGATGGATAGCGCACTTCATAATGCTGCTTGCGATCGCAATTGCCGGTGAATTTGACGAATCTGGTGTAAAAGGGCGCCACTTCAGTATCGTACATCCAGCGTGAGACGATCACGCCATTGTCCGTGACAGTTGTGGTTAGTGGTTCATTTTCACAGGCGCTGTTGCCGAAGGAACTGCGGTGCACCCAGGCAACGTGTGACGGGTCCAGCAGGTTATCGGTCATGTATAGATAATGACACTCGACAATCATGGCGTCGCCCTGATTGATGCCCCAGGCCGGATCACCATACTCGGCAATTTGCGGAATCAGTGAGATATCTGCCTTTTCGGCTTCGCCCATCCACACCCAGACCAGGCCGTATTTTTCGGTGACTGCATAACTTTTGACTGTGGCGGCGCGGGGGATTTTTGCTCCCGGCGCGAAAATACAGGATCCCTGGCTGTTGAACGTCAGGCCATGGTAACCACACTCAACAGCGTCATCGACCAGTCGTCCCATGGAAAGGGGCAGTTTGCGATGCGGACACGCGTCTTCAAGCGCAGTGATCTGTCCGTCCTGACGACGGTAGAACACCAGGTATTCGTTGAGCAATTGCAATGGGTAAAGCTCATGGTTGACGTCGTGACTCCATGCCGCGACATACCATGCATTCTTCAGAAACATGGAAATCTCCGTTTATTCCGGCCGCTTCAAGGCTGCCATATAGCGTTCGACATACTCATCGAAGCTTTCATTATCGGATGCTTCGATTTTAGCCTGTTCCTCAAGTGAATCCGCGGCCTTGGCCCGCATTTGCTGTTCTGTTTCGGCAGACAGGTCTGCGTACCGTAGTTCATCGGTCAGACGCTGACTTTGCAGCAGCGTGTAATCGGCAAAGCTCAGGCCACTTTCCCTGAGTTCATGCAGGATGCGCGCTGACGGCGTGGCTGACACGTCATCCAGCTTATGGCGTTGTTCCTGAATGGCGGCGCTGTATTGTGTGGTGCTGAATGCAATGTCCAGCTCCTTGGCGTACAGCGCGACCTGATCAAGCAGCTGATTACCCCAGTCGGGAATCGAGATGTCTTCGCCGTTGCTGGTCAGGCGCAGGGAGGGATCACGTCCGCGATTGACCACGTCGGTGAAATTGGCCTGGCTTTCTTCACAGAAACCATCGTACGGAAAGAGCCGGCTGTCGTGTACGGCACAGAACAGCAGGAATGCGTCCATGAAGTGACAGGTTGCATTTGAAATACCGATAGGGCTGAAGGGGTCAATATCCAGACAGCGGATTTCAACATATTCGATGCCGCGCTCCATCAGCGCCGTGATGGGCCGTTCGCCGCGGCCGGTAGTTCGTTTGGGACGGATAGTCGAGTAATATTCGTTCTCGATCTGCAGCACGTTGGTGTTCAGCTGAATCCATTCGCCGTTGCGATGCGTGCCTACCGCCTGGTAGTCTGCCCAGGGCTGGGTGACCGCATGATACATTTTCCGGACGAACGTGGACAGGTCGTTATAGCACATTTTCAGACCCGACTGGGCATCGTTCTGATAGCCCAGGTCGCTCATGCGCAGGCTGGTAGCGTAGGGCAGATAGAGGGTATCGTGGTCGAGTTCGCGCAGCGGGTTGGGGCGGTCTCCCAGGAAAGATCGGGCGACGGCTGGTGATGCGCCGAACAGGTACATGAGCAGCCAGTTATAGCGGGTGAAATTGCGGATCAGGCCCATGTAGCCAACCGACTGGCGGTCAGCTTCGGTTTCGCCTTCCAGGTCCAGGAGATGCCAGAGCGAGTCGGGCAGGGAAAAATTGTAGTGCAGGCCGGCGATGCATTGCATGGCGCGGCCGTAGCGCTCGGCCAGTCCGCGACGATACACGTGGCGCAGCATGCCGCTATTGGAGGTACCGTAAGTTGCAATGGGGATCTGGCTGTCTGGCGGCAGATTGCCCGGCATCGATTGCATCCAGATGCTTTCAGAGGGGAACTGCCGGGTGGCAAAGCGGTGTACGTCGGTCAGCTCGTCAAGCAGATCGTCGACTGAGGCGTGGGTGCCGGTAATCAGCTCGATCAGCGCTTCCGAGTAGTCGGTCGTAATATTCGGATGTGTCAGGGCAGAGCCCAGGAGGGTCGGGTGAGGCGTTGTGGCGAGCGCGCCATCGCGGTCGATCCGCAGCCCTTCGCGTTCAATTCCGCGTAGAATATGAGTTAGCGAGTCTCGATGCTGCTGTAGTGTTGTCATGCGCTGCACAAGTCGTCCTGAGATATCTTTGAAATCAATAAATGCTGATTTTAAGGGAGTTCCGTCGCTTTTCAGTTTTAAACGGTTTATTTCGGATTAATTAATTTGGGTGGTTCAGGTGATCATACGTTTGGCTCTTGTTTTTTTCATGATTATGCTGGCTGGCTGTTCGCCAAAATACGACTGGCGCGAAGTGACGACAGCGGGCGGACACGTCAAGGCCATTTTTCCCGATAAGCCACGCAGCGAGTCACGAACGACAGAAATAGAGGGTACGAGCTACCCGTTCACCATGGACATGGCGCTGGTGGATGATCAGGTCTTTGCCGTGGTCTACAGTGTGCTGCCCGAGGAAAAACAGGATGAGGACAGTTCGCGCAAGGCCGGAGAGGTTCTGTTGCGTTCGGTGTATGCCAGCATGAACGAGCCCGTGCCGGAACCACTACCGGCCTTTGGCGAGAAACTGACGTTCAGGAAAGCAGTCGGCGACGAAAATGCCAGTGTCTATGTCAAGGTTTTTGCGGGTAGCGGTGTGATTGTCCAGGCTTATGTGGCCGGACAGGACAATACCCTGAAGGAATCGGTTGCGGATGAATTCCTTAACGGACTGACGCTGCAGTAGTGTTCTGTCCCCGGTTTTTAAAATGATACAATGTCATGAAGGTTGGCGCCGATTTGTCTGATCCGCTTGCGGGCGCCTCAAAAATCCCGCTAAAAAGGTCCGTATGGTCTCACAACATTCTTCTTCACAGCAGTCTGTGGGCGTGGTTACGCCCCAATATCTTCAGTTCGATGAACCTCTCACGCTCAGTAGTGGCCAGGTATTGCCGTCGTATACGCTTGCCGTGGAAACCTATGGCCAGCTCAATGCCGCGCGCAGCAACGCCGTTCTTGTCTGCCATGCGCTGAATGCCTCACATCATGTCGCCGGGGTGTCTGCCAGCGACGAAAAAGACGTGGGCTGGTGGGACAATATGGTTGGTCCGGGCAAACCGGTAGATACGAATATCTATTTTGTGATTGGTGTGAACAACCTGGGTTCGTGTTTTGGTTCCACCGGTCCTGCCTCGATTGATCCTGCCACGGGCAAGCCTTGGGGATCGGCCTTTCCGGTGGTGACGGTCGAAGACTGGGTGCATGCCCAGGCCAGAGTGGCAGATCATTTTGGCATTAACCGGTTTGCCGCTGTCATGGGTGGCTCGCTCGGCGGCATGCAGGCCCTGAGCTGGGCCATCGAACTGCCCGAAAGAGTTGCCCATTGCGTTGTCGTGGCAAGCACAACAAGCCTGTCGGCACAGAATATTGCCTTTAACGAAGTGGCACGACGCGCAATCATCAGCGATCCCGATTTTCACGGTGGAAATTATTACGAATTCAATACTGTTCCTGCTCGCGGATTGTCCGTGGCCCGAATGGTAGGGCATATTACTTATCTGTCTGATGATGATATGGCAGAAAAATTCGGTCGTGCCCAACGCAACCCTACCGAGGACGGCCGGTTCCGTTTTGGTTATGATGTGGAGTTCGAGGTCGAGTCGTATCTGCGTTATCAGGGAGAGAAGTTTTCGCGATATTTTGATGCCAATACCTATTTGCTGATTACACGGGCGCTGGATTACTTCGATCCTGCCAGCAGGCATGGCGGGGACCTGACCGAAGCCCTGCGCCCGGCACAGGCCGAATTTCTGGCGGTGTCGTTTTCAACTGACTGGCGCTTTCCGCCAGAGCGCACGCGAGAGCTTGTGAAGGCACTGCTCAAGAACGGGCAGCAGGTCACGTATGCCGAAATTGATGCGCCGCACGGGCATGATGCCTTTCTGCTGGAAGATCCGCGTTATCACGCCGTGGTCAGGGCGTATTATCACCGCATTGCCCAGAGTCTGAATCTGGAATCCGAAGCTAGCACCCAGGAAGCAGCATGAGCAACACACAACAGACAGAACAGAAAAAGGTACGTGCAGACCTGCTGCGCATTGCCGGCTGGATCCGTGATGGTTCCCGTGTACTGGACCTGGGCTGCGGTGACGGCGCGCTGCTTTCGCATTTGCAAAGTCAGCGGGGTGTCACCGCAGTGGGTGTTGAAAAGGAGGATGCCCTGGTCATCGCCTGCGTCAACAAGGGTGTACGCGTAATACAGCAGAATCTGGATGACGGGCTGGCCATGTTCGATGATCAGCAGTTTGATACGGTTGTTCTGTCACAGACGCTTCAGGCGGTGGTCAATACCGAGCATGTTCTGAAGGAAATGGGGCGTGTCGCCAAATATGGCGTCGTGTCGTTTCCGAATTTCGGCCACTGGACTCACGGTCTGTCCATCCTGAATGGACGTATGCCGGTCACGGGACAGATGCCGTATGAATGGTACAACACGCCGAATATTCATTTGTGCACGCTCCGAGATTTTGAGGATCTGGCCGCACGGCTTGGCTTCCGGATTATCGAGCGCGCGACCTTCCGGGATGAGACCGAGATTTCCCTCATGCCCAGTCTGCGCAGCACGCTGGCGGTCTATCATTTCGAGACCGGCAGAAAGACCGCAATATGATAAATCTGATTCGTCCTTATTTAAGTCCGCGTGTCTATCCTTTGCTGCTGCTCGGACTGGCCAGTGGCTTGCCGCTGGCGCTGACCGGCGGCACGCTGCAGGCATGGGCGACGGTCGAAAACGTTCCCCTCACAGAAATTGGTTTCCTGACTCTGGTGGGTGCAGCCTACACCTTCAAGTTTCTCTGGGCACCGTTCATTGATCGTTATGTTCCGCCATTGCTGGGCCGGCGCCGTGGCTGGATGGCAATATCGCAGATCCTGCTGGGACTGACCATTTGTGGCATGGGTTTGCTGGATCCCTCGCGCTCGCTGTTTTGGCTGGCAGCGCTGGCAACGGTGGTCGCCTTTCTGTCGGCGACTCAGGACATTGCGTTTGACGCCTATAGTGCAGATGTGCTGCATCATGAGGAACGCGCAGCGGGTGCGGCAATCCGTACGCTGGGCTACCGTATCGGCATGATCGTGTCTGGCGGACTGGCGATCTGGCTGGCCGCAGTATGGACGGGCTGGAACGGCATGTATATCCTCATGGGCATGTTGATGTTCGGCGCTGCTGTCCTTACCTGGCTGGCGCCGGAGCCTGAGGCCGCCGGGGCGAACAGAACGCCGCGCACACTGTACGAAGCGTTCACCGTCCCGTTCCAGGAGTTTCTTTCCCGCAAGGGCGCGCTAAGTATTCTTGCCCTGATCGTGCTCTATAAGCTGGGTGATGCCTTTGCCGGCGCGCTGTCAACCACGTTCCTGATACGCGGTGCCGGTTTCTCGCCGGAAATCGTCGGGACGGTCAACAAGATTCTTGCCGTGGTGGCCACCATTATTGGTGCGCTGATTGGCGGCGGTATTATGAGCAAGTTGGGGTTGTATCGCTCGCTGATGCTGTTCGGCTTGCTGCAGGCGCTGTCAAATCTTATGTACACGGTCATCGCTCTGCATCCGCAGAATTTGCCCCTGATGGCATTGGGTGTAGGGTTTGAAAATCTTTGTGGTGGTCTGGGTACGGCGGCATTTGTTGCCCTGCTGATGGCTTTATGTCATGTGCAATTTACCGCGAGCCAGTTTGCGCTGCTGTCCGCGTTGTCGGCAGTAGGCAGGGTTTTTGTGGCTGGCCCAATGACGCCACCTATTGTCGAGGCCTATGGCTGGCCTGTTTTTTTTATATTTACTTTCTTTATTGCGCTGCCGGGACTGATCGTCTTGTGGTTTATGCGTGCCGAAATCAGGGGACTTGAAAAAGACCCGTCCGCGGCACCTGTGGCGTCTGCAGAGGATTGAAAGAGGCGAACGATGAATGTGATTTCATTGAGCGTGGTAAGAGTGATGTTGCCGCTGTCCTGTATCCTGGCGATGTCGGTGGCGATGTCCCAAACTCCGGCCGAGCCGCAAGCCGACGCTGGCGGACAGGCAACGCGTTCCACATCCACGACCAGTGTGGCGGCCGATGACCCCGCGCAGATGCCCGGGGCAAACGCGCCCGTACAACCGCCCAAAGCCCAACCCGCGACGCCTGTGACGCCGGCAAATGATGAAAACCGGATTCCTGTCGGAGAGCCGGGGTCCATGCAGGCACGGGTGGCCGCCTGTACCATGTGTCATGGTGCCACTGGGGTGCAGGGGGCAGATGCTTTCTACCCGCGCATATCGGGCAAGCCTGCAGAATACCTGTACCAGCAGCTCCTGAGATTCCGTGAGGGGCGACGTGAATACATGCCCATGCAGCGACTGCTGGTCACACTCTCCGACGACTATCTGAAAGAGATTGCTGTCTGGTTCAGCGAGCAGCAACCAGAGTATGAGGAGTCTGCGCCGCTACGCGTATCCCCAACCATTTTGAAGCAGGGCGAGCAGCTGGTTCGCCACGGTGCGCCCGAGCGGGACATTCCTGCCTGTGTGGCCTGTCATGGCGACAATCTCAAGGGCATGAAGCCCGCCATTCCCGGTCTGACAGGACTGACCAACGAATATATTACGGCACAGATGGGTGCCTGGCAGTATGGCATTCGTCATTCCGTGGACCCCGATTGCATGGGTGATGTTGCAAGGAAAATGACCTCGGCAGAAGTGCAGGCAGTGTCTGCCTGGCTGGCAGGACAGGATCCGCGTGCCGCCGGACACATCAGTGAACCGGAAAAAACGCCCGTGACCTGCGGCATTCAGACGGTATCAGGAGCGCAGCAATGAAATGGCTTGTAAGAGGACTGGCTGCAATTGTGATCATCGGGCTGCTGGTCGCTGGCGGAATGTACTGGCTGGGAGCGCGTGATGGCGAGCTGGTGCCGTCGACGTTGTCTGACGGCAGGGTGAGCGAGGCCGTGATCGCGCGCGGCAAGTATCTGACGCAGATCGGAAATTGCGTAGGCTGCCACACGGCGGTTAATACCGCCGAATTTTCAGGCGGCAGCGGACTGAAAACTGAATTCGGTACCTTTTTTGCCCCCAATATCACGCCAGATCCAGACCACGGTATTGGCCGTTGGACGGCGGATGATTTCTGGCAGGTACTTCACAATGGCAAGGCGCCTGACGGCTCGCTGCTATATCCGGCCTTTCCTTATCAGAGCTACTCGCATATGAGTCGCGAGGATACCGATGCCATTTTCAGTTATCTGCAAACCCTCCCGCCAAGTGACAGACAGGCGCCAGCCCATGATCTGCAGTCGCCGTTCAATTTGCGGTTTCTGCTGGCTTTCTGGCGTGCCCTGTATTTTCGTCCTGCTCCGGCGGTTGCGAAGACAGAGCCGTCATCCGATCCGCTTTTGCGCGGCAGGCATCTGGTGGATGGGGTGGCGCATTGTGCCGAATGTCATACGCCGCGCGACAGCCTGGGTGGCATGGATCAGAGCCGTCCTTTACAGGGCGGCAGAATGCCGGACGGGATCTGGTATGCGCCGGCCCTGACGGGTGATACCGATGGAGGCTTGGGCAACTGGAGCGAACAGGATATTGCCGATTTGCTGCTGACCGGCGCTTCCGCACATGGTTCGGTTGTGGGGCCGATGAGCGAGGCCTTGCGTGGCGTTCAGTATTTGAATGCGCGCGATGTATCCGATATTGCGGCGTATCTGAAGTCCTTGCCGGTGGCGGGACTGAAAACCGGCCAGAGTGGCGACGTGAATGATACCTTGTATTCCATGGGCAGGAAAATTTATGGCCAGTATTGTGCTGCCTGCCATCAGGCAGATGGCAAAGGTGTGAAGGGTGTCTGGCCCTCACTGGCAGGCAACAGTCTGGTCAGGGGAGAAGATACTACCGGTTTATTGCGGGTGATCATGGATGGCGGCTTTACACCGACTACCGAAAAAACACCGCAGCCCTATGGCATGCCACCGTTCCGTCATTTCCTGAATGATCAGGAGATTGCCGCTGCGACAACATATATTCGCAATACCTGGGGTAATGAGTCGGGCGGCATCAACCGGCGCAGTGTCAATCGCGTTCGCAATATCGATTAGATAGCCTGGGCGAAAGGTTCGAGGTTCCAGTCATAGTCGATTGTCAGGGGAGCGTGATCCGAGAAGCGCTCCTCTTTATATATGGACGTGGCAACGGCCTTGTCGGCGATGCCTGGCGTGGCAATCTGGTAATCGATACGCCAACCCACATTCTTCGCCCAGGCCTGTCCGCGGTTACTCCACCAGGTGTACTGGTCTGGTTCCTGGTTAACTTTGCGGAAGACGTCGACGAACCCGCGTTTATCAAACACATCTGAAATCCAGGCTCTTTCTTCGGGCGTAAAGCCGGAGTTTTTGAGATTGCCTTTCCAGTTTTTCAGATCAATCTCTTTGTGTGCAATATTCCAGTCACCGCAGATAATATAGTTGTGACCGGTTTTACGATAGTCGTCCATCATGGCATCGACCCAGGGGCCAAAGTGATCCAGAAAACGGAATTTCGCCGCCTGCCGTTCGTCTCCGCTTGAACCCGAGGGCAGGTAGGCACTGATAATGGTCAGATCCTTGAAATCGGCACGCAGAATTCTGCCTTCCCGATCGAATTCGTCACACGCCATGCCGGCATTGACCTGTGCGCCATGCCTGACATATAGCCCCACGCCGCTGTATCCTTTTTTTTCGGCATGACAAAAGTAGCCGGTGTAATTGAGCGGATGGCGCAGTTCATCAATCAGGTCTGCATCCTGAATCTTGATTTCCTGCAGGCATATTACATCTGCATTATGTTTTTCCAGCCATGGAGCCAGTCCCTTGCGGAATGCAGAACGCAATCCGTTGACATTGAGTGAAGTAACGCGAAGCACGGGAAATCCTTTTTTCGGGGAGACATTGCGGCCTATTGTAGCGCCTCGCGCAGGCAGGCTACAACCTGCACCTGCTAACGCTTCAAGGCAAACCGGTTTGTCGTCGGTGTCAGGCGGCGGCGTGGCTTGTCTGCTTTCTCGGACACACGGCGGCAGCGATAATCAGTACGGCGCCTAGCGCCATACGCAATGTTGGTTGCTCGTTAAACAGGAGCATGGCAAATGCAATAGCGTAAACCGGCTCGAGCGCAATGATGAGCCCGGCACTGCGCGCCGTGATGCTGCGCAGACTGTGGACGAACAGGAAGTGGGAGAAGGCAGTGCACATCACACCCAGAACAATCAGCCAGAACAGGCTGGTGCCGGAAAGTAGGGCCATCCCGCCTATGCCCAGTGGCAGGCAGAGCAACAGCACAACCAGATTCTGCCAGAAGGCCACCTGTATGGCATTGAGCCCGTTCAGGGTGCGATTAATAAGTGCAAGCGTAGCGAATGTGATGGCAGAGATGACGCCCCAGAACAGACCGATGGTGCCCGCATTGCTCAGGTCGACCGCGGGCGTCACCAGGATCAGGCCGGTGATGACCAGCACGACCAGAATCCAGTCCAGCAGGTTCACCTGGTCTTTCAGGATTACTCTTTCCAGCAGCGTGATAAACGCCGGAAAACTGGCAAAACCGAGAGTGGCAATGGCGATGCCACCGGTTTTGACCGCGATAAAAAAGGTGACCCAGTGAATGGTCAGTGCAACGCTGGAGCAGAGCAGAGAGGCGATGTTGCGTCGGTTCAGCCCGTGCAGTACCGATGTTTTCAGGAAGAACGAGACCGCGAGCAGAGCCAGCACGGCAAACAGCGCACGACCGAAGGTAATGGTCATGGGGCTGGCGTGAATCACGTGGCCGAGTACGCCGGTTAATCCAAAAAATATGGCAGCGATATGGGCGCTCGCCAGGCCTTGTTGCCGCGGTGTCATGATGCAGGGACTTTTCGCACAAACCCGTATTGTGGAGATCGTGGTGACCTTTGGCAAGTGGATCCGGCAGCAAGGGCGAATTTGGGCACGAGCTTGCCGCCGACGCTAGCGGCGGTGCACGAGCATCGGGAACCGTTGGCGTTATCGCAGGAGAATTATTGGGGGATCTGTTGGCCCAACAGCAAGGCACTCCCACGAAACAGGCTTACCCGCCTGATTGCCCGAAACGGAAGCTGGATGCGGTGATGGAGCCAAAAGCATGGCGTTCGTGATAGGACAGAGTCGCACCATCTTTGCCCGCGGCGCCGACGGCGACCATGAGCGGAATCAGATGATCTTCCTGCGCGTGTGCCAGTCGCGCCGAGGGCGCGTCTTCCCATTGAATCAGACGCCGGGCGCGGACCTCAGGATCGCTGTCCAGAATGGTTTGTTGCAGCCATGTGTCGAACTCGGCAGAAGGTTTGGCGCCACGCTGGTCCAGCAAACGCAGATTGTGATAGCTCAGTCCGCTGCCGATGATGAGGACGCCTTCTTCTCGCAACGGTGCCAGCAGATTGCCCAGGCGCAAGTGGAACCGGGGATCGTAATCCTTACGTATGGAAAGCTGCACCATGGGAATGTCGGCTTGCGGCCAGGCGATGGCCATCGGCACAAAAGCACCGTGATCAAACCCCCGTGAGACATCCGGCGTGGATGCGATGCCGCCCTCCTGCAGCAGGGCCTGGACACGCGCTGCCAGAGCGGGATCGCCCGGTGCCGGATAACGAATGGAATAGGTGTGCTCGGGAAAGCCATAGTAATCATAGAGCAGATCCGGCTGCTTGCCGGTACCCACGCTGATTTCGCTGGTCACCCAGTGGGCAGACACCATCAGGACGGCAGTGGGTGTTTGCGGCAGCTCGGAGGGCAGTCGCTTCAGGGAGGTCTCGAGGGCAGAGTACATGGGTTGCCATTCCTTGATCCAGGGCCAGGGGCCGCCCCCGTGTGAAATAAAATAGACAGGCATTGTCATAATGATCTCGGTAGTCAAAGGGCCAGGGCAGAGCAGTGGTCTGGCAGGGTATCGATGTCAGCAAAGAACGAACGCTCAGGGTCGCGAACGGGCTCACCCGAGGCGGGGCGGGCAAAAATGCGAAATGATAGTAAAGCGAACGGCTGGTTGATCGGCTGTGATTTGCAGGCGGTGTGCCTGGCAGCCCGGCGGTTCAGGAGTGAAGTGAGCGGGACACAGCCGAAATCGGCTGCGTCGGTCGAGCCTGTTTTCCGGACTACAGTTTGCGACGATTATCGATGCTGAATGCGCCAGGGCCGGCTGCAGCGATAAACAGGAAGATAAAGCAGTACAGCACAACGGTTTCGCCGCCGTTCATGAGCGGGAACAGTGCATTTCCCTGGGGCGCATGCGCGTAGAAATAGGCCACTGCAGTCATGCCGGAGGCGATGAATGCGGCAGATCGTGTGAACAGACCCAGAATGAGCAGAAATCCCGCGCCCAGTTCAACCATGCCGGCAACACCTGGCATGGACAGCGCCTGGAGATTGTCGAACATTTCGACATGAGGGACGTGGAAGTATTTGGCGGTGCCGTGCAGAATCAGCGTATAGCCTGAAACGATACGTAGTAGCGCCAGAGCGTACGGGACAAGGTGGTCAGTTTTCATGAGTAATCCTTTAGTGATCAGATAACTACCGACGGCGGATGCCTGATATGACTGTATCTGCAATTGCACGCAATGACAAACGGACAGTGACACGGGAAAGCCGCGGAATGCTCGGTTAGGGTATGAAACAGTGTAATTGTGTTTTCATAAGAAATAAATGCCGATAATATTAATGATATATTTCGTGATAGGAAATGATTGATGCGGCATGAATGCCACAGTCGATCGAAATTCAGTTTTCATTCAGTGACTAACTGCAGTTTTCGTTATGGAGTGTCCGATGGATACACTGCTTAGCATCCGGGTTTTTTGTGAGGTTGTACGGGCAGGCAGCTTTGTGGCTGCGGCAAGAAACCTGGGAATTTCCAATCCGATGGCAAGCAAGCATGTCATGAACCTGGAAGCCCACCTGGGGGCGCGCCTGCTGAATCGCACCAGCCGAAAGTTGAGTCTGACCGAGGCAGGGCAACTCTACTATGACAAAAGTGTTTATGCGATTGACGTGCTGGATCAGGCGGAAGCCGCGCTGGGCGATCGGGTGGAAGAGCCCAGGGGTGTCTTGCGAGTGACTGCGCCCGTCTGGTTTGCCAATGAGCGCATTGCCCGGTTGCTGGTGCAATACCAGCAGCGCTATCCGCAGGTAGTGCTGGACCTGTACCTGACCAACAGCAAAGTCGAGCTTGCCGAAACCGGCATGGATCTGGCGATACGGGTAACACATGAGCCCGAGCCACAATTGATCGTACGCAAATTAGGTAGCATTCGGCTGGTATTGGTTTCCAGTCCCGATTACATCCGGCGAATGGGAATGCCGCAATCAGTGCAGGATCTGGAACGATACGGCGCCATCCTCCCCAATTATCGTGATCGTAATGATTACGAGTTACTCGGGCCGGAGGGGCTGGTCAGATTTCAGTTGAAGAGTCTGATGAAACTGAGTGATACAACGCTCTGCCGCAAGCTGGTGGCGGCCGGGCTTGGGGTGGCGATGCTTCCGGAATGGCTGGTCGAAGAGGATCTGGCCAGCGGAAGACTGCTGCGCCTGTTACCCGATCATGACAGTCCCCCGCTGGATATGTATGCCAGCTACATCAGTCGCCAGTATCTGACCGGCAAAGTTCGCAGTTTTATTGATTTTTTCCTGACGGCCATGGCACCGTAGCCCGTGCTTGCTTTATCATTGCGGGGTCAAACATTTACCGATATTTCAGCAGGAACATTATGTCTTCTCAGAACCGTCTGGATTTTGTCCGATTCGCCTCTCAGGAAGGGGTCTTGCGCTTTGGCGAGTTCAAAGTCAAGTCGGGTCGTCTCAGTCCCTATTTTTTCAATGCCGGGCTTTTCAATACCGGCAGATCAGTGGGCGAGCTTGGTCGCTTCTACGCACAGGCCCTGCTCGATTCCGGACAAGCTTTTGATATGCTTTTTGGCCCAGCCTACAAGGGGATTCCGCTGGCCGCCGCCACGGCAATTGCGTTGGCTGACCACAAGACGCAGGCAAGGGACATCCCTTTTGCCTTCAACCGAAAGGAAGCCAAGGCGCATGGCGAAGGCGGCACGCTCGTCGGCGCGCCCTTGCAGGGGCGGGTGGTGATTATTGATGATGTAATTACCGCCGGAACATCGGTGCGCGAGTCGGTGGATATTATTCGTGCTGCAGGGGCAACACCTGCAGCCGTGTTGATCGCGCTCGATCGCATGGAGCGCGCAGGAGCCGATGATGCGCTGTCGGCTCATTCGGCGGTGCAGGATGTGCAGCAGAAATATGGCATGCCGGTCATCAGCATCGCCTCGCTCGACGACATCATGCATCTGCTGAATGAGGATGCCACCTTTGCGCAGCACCAGTCAGCGGTGGCTGCCTATCGGAACCGATACGGCATTCAGGGATGAATGCCCTGTCATGATTGTGTTGCAGCGTTACGCCGGCGCACCACCGGCCAATGACGTCGCCGAGCCGGTGCGCGGGCGCATTAGCCCAGTTTTTCCTTGAGCAACTGGTTGACCTGTGCCGGATTGACTTTACCCTTGCCGGCTTTCATGACCTGACCGACCAGTGAATTGAAGGCCTTCTGTTTGCCGGCCCGATATTCTTCGACAATAGCGGGGTGAGCAGCGAGGACTTCGTCAACCAGCGCACCAATGGCGCCGGTGTCGCTGATCTGTTTCAGTCCGCGCGCCTCGATGATGGCGTCAACATTGCTGTCATGTTCACCCGCCCACATGGCGGAGAAGACTTCACGGCCGGTTTTGTTGGACAGCGTGCCGTCGGCAATGCGCTGAACCAGTGCGGCCAGGCCATCTGGCGTGACCGGACTGTCGGCAAGCTCGCGTTCTTCACGATTGAGCGAGGCAGCCAGTTCACCCATGATCCAGTTCGCGGCCAGTTTCGCCTGCTCAGCGGGCAGCTTTGCCATGGTAGCGTCGAAAAAGTCAGAAACGCCCCGGCTGACCGTGAGCTGCGCCGCGTCGTAGGCGGGTAGTCCCAGGCCGGTTTCATAGCGTTCGCGCCTTAGTGCCGGCAGTTCCGGCATGTCGGCCCTGACCTGTTCGATCCATTCGCTGCTGATAATCAGCGGTGGCAGATCGGGATCGGGAAAATAGCGATAGTCATGCGCATCTTCCTTAGTGCGCATGCTGCGCGTTTCATCGTTTACGTCGTCATACAGGCGTGTTTCCTGGATGATGGTGCCGCCATCTTCCAGGACGTCGATCTGGCGACGGGCTTCATACAGAATGGCACGCTCAAGAAAACGGAAGGAGTTGACGTTCTTGATTTCAGTGCGGGTACCAAATTCCTGCTGGCCTGCCGGGCGTACGGATACGTTGGCGTCACAGCGGAATGAGCCTTCCTGCATGTTGCCGTCACAGATTCCCAGCCATACCACCAGACCATGCAGGGCTCTGGCATACTCCACCGCTTCGGCCGCCGAACGCATTTCAGGCTCGGAAACGATCTCCAGCAGGGGGGTACCGGTACGGTTCAGGTCAATCCCTGTTGCCGGTTCCCCTTGAGGGCCCTTGAATGTATCGTGCAGCGATTTGCCGGCATCTTCTTCCAGATGAGCGCGTGTCAGATTGACCGTTTTTTCCTGGTCTCCCACGAAAAAGCGGATTTTTCCGCCGATCACGACCGGGATTTCAAACTGCGTGATCTGGTAGTTTTTAGGCAGATCAGGATAGAAATAGTTTTTGCGGGCAAAGATGGAGCGGGGCGATACGGTGCCGCCCACAGCCAGGCCGAAGCGGATGGCGCGATCGACTGCACCACGATTCATGACCGGCAGGCTGCCGGGCAGCGCCAGGTCAATGCAGTTGGCCTGCGTGTTGGGAGCGGCGCCAAATGCCGTGCTGCTGCCCGAAAAGATTTTCGATTGGGTAGATAACTGGGTATGGGTTTCCAGTCCGATAACAATTTCCCACTTCATGATTGGATATCCGGTGTGCGTGTATGCCAGTCGGTGTGCTGCTGGAAGCAATCAGCTACGGCCAGCAGACGGCCTTCGTCAAAATAGTTGCCAATGATATGCAGGCCAATCGGGCGAGTGCCGTTTCGGCCAAAGCCGCAAGGCACGGACATGGCCGGCAGGCCCGCAAGGCTGACGCCCAGCGTATAAATGTCGGCCAGCCAGTCGGATGTAGGATCGTCGTTGTTGTCGCCGATATTCTTGGCAACGTCGGGTGTTACGGGCCCCATAATAATGTCACACTGGTCCCGCAGCGCCTTCTGGAAATCATCGACAATGAGCCGGCGGATACGCTGGGCCTGCAGGTAGTAGGCATCGTAATAGCCCTGGGACAGCACATAGGAACCAATCAGGATGCGTCGCTGGACTTCGGCCCCGAATCCTTCGGCGCGCGAGCGGCTAATCATCTCTTCAATATTGCTGTAGGCGGATGCCCGATGGCCGTAACGTACGCCGTCATAGCGGGACAGGTTGCTTGAGGCTTCGGCGGGTGCAATGACATAGTAGGCGGGGATGGCCAGTTCGGTATTGGGCAGGGAGATATCCACCCTGGTAGCGCCGAGTTTTTCCATTTCAGCCAGCGCCGCTTCAATGGTGGCGGCCACTTCACTGTTCAGGCCGGGACCAAAGTATTCACGGGGGACACCAATGCGCAGGCCCTGCAGTGGTCGGGCGCCGCCTTCGCGGCAGGCTGCGCTGGCCTTGTCAAATGCGTGCTGCACGCGGCCGGCGCTATTGGCCGTGCCCATGCAGTCCTGCAGGCTGGTGGAGTCCATGGGGTCGAAACCGCTGATGGTATCTAGCACGGTGACCAGATCCCGCGCGTGGCGGGCAAGGGGCCCGGCCTGATCAAGACTGGAACCGAAGGCAACCATGCCAAACCGCGATACCGTGCCGTAAGTGGGCTTGATGCCGCTAATTCCGCAAAGGGCGGCAGGCTGGCGAACGGAACCGCCGGTGTCAGTGCCAGTGGTAATTGGCACAATGCCGGCTGCAACTGCCGCGGCAGATCCGCCCGATGAGCCGCCAGGTACGGCCTGCGTATCCCAGGGATTACGACAGACACCGAAGGCAGAGTTCTCGTTGCCCGAGCCCATGGCAAATTCATCGCAATTGAGTTTGCCGATGTTTACCGCGCCGGCATTGGCCAGGTGGGTGACAACGGTGGCATCGAACGGACTGACGTAGTCCTTCAGCATCAGGCTGCCGGCCGTGGTCCGCCAGTCGCGTGTCACAAAAACATCTTTGTGGGCAATGGGGATACCGGTCAGGGCGTGGACATCGCCTTTAGCTATGCGCTCATCGGCGTTGCGCGCCTGAGCGAAGGTTAGTTCCGGATCGATATGCAAAAACGCATTGAGGCTGGCGAGCTGGCCGGCGCGATTGAGGGCGGCCTCGGCCAGTTCGACGGCGCTGACCTGTTTGCCGTCCAGCGCCTTGCGCAGTCCGGACAGACTGAAACTGGAAATGTCGGTCATGGTTACTCGATTACTTTGGGTACTAAAAACAGGCCTTCTTCCTGAGCGGGGGCGTTGGCCATGAGCCGGGAGCGGGTACTTTCGGAAGGGGTTTCGGTGACGCGGTCTTCACGCAGACGCAGGGCAATGTCCTGGATAGCCGACAGTGGATGAGCCATGGGTTCGACACCCTGGGTGTCGACGGCCTGCAGTCTTTCAATAAGACCGAGAATGCTGTTCAGATCGGTGAGAGCCTGTGCCTGTTCTGCCGGGTCTAGTTCGAGCCGGGAGAGTCGGGCAATGCGGGTCACGTCGTTTTCGGTAAGGGCCATAAAACGCTTGTTATTTGTAAATTGAATGAGTCGCTGTACGCATCGCGCGAAGGATGTCGGATAATAGTCAGATGTTGGAAAAAAACAGACTGGAAAAACGATAAATCACGCGATCAAAGACTAATTATACGTTATGATTACGTGTTCACTCGTTCAAACCCATGCGTTGAGCCCTTTTGCGCTCCGCAGAACCTCCCTCTGACCCTATTTTTAAACTGAGCGATTATGTTCGGATTTCTAAGAAGCTTTTTATCCACAGATATGGCCATCGATCTGGGCACGGCCAACACGCTGATCTACGTACGCGGTAAAGGCATTGTGCTTGATGAGCCCTCCGTGGTTGCCATCCGTACAGAAGGTGGTTCCAATGGCCGCCAGATTATTCAGGCGGTCGGCCATGCAGCCAAACAGATGCTCGGACGTGTTCCCGGCAATATCGAAGCGATCCGCCCCATGAAAGACGGCGTCATCGCCGATTATTCCGTCACCGAACAGATGCTGCGCCAGTTCATCCGGATTGTGCATCCACGCAGCCTGTTCACCATGAGCCCCCGCATCATTGTTTGCGTGCCTTGCGGTTCAACCCAGGTCGAGCGCCGCGTCATTCGCGAATCGGCACAGGGTGCGGGTGCGCGCCAGGTATTTCTGGTCGAAGAGCCCATGGCAGCGGCTATTGGTGCCGGACTGAATGTCTCTGATGCCAGCGGTTCCATGGTCGTGGATATTGGTGGTGGCACAACCGAAGTGGCCGTGATTTCACTCGGCGGCATGGTCTATAAGGGCTCAGTGCGGGTGGGCGGCGACAAGTTCGACGAAGCCATCATGAATTACATTCGTCGTAACTATGGCATGCTGATTGGTGAGCCCACCGCCGAAGCCATCAAGAAAAATATCGGTTCCGCTTTTCCGGGTACCGAAGTGCGTGAAATGGAAGTCAAGGGCCGCAACCTCTCGGAAGGGGTACCGCGCAGCTTTACCGTGTCTTCCAATGAAATTCTCGAAGCCCTGACCGATCCGCTCAACCAGATCGTATCTGCCGTGAAAATTGCCCTGGAACAAACTCCGCCAGAGCTGGGCGCCGATATCACCGACAAGGGTATTGCCCTGACCGGTGGTGGTGCATTGCTCAAGGATCTGGATCGTCTGCTTCAGGAAGAAACCGGCATTCCGGTTGTGGTTGCCGACGATCCGCTCACGTGTGTGGTGCGTGGTTGCGGCGAAGCCCTGGAACATATTGACAAGCTCGGCCAGATTTTCATCGACGACTAGAGACGTCTGACGGATGCGGCGCATACCGCTGCATTCCATCTTCTGCTGTTATTTCCTGATCCTTCCGTTCCCGTTTACGGTTGCCATATGCAGCAAAACAGTTCATTACGTTTTTTTACTCACGGGCCTGCGGCAGAGGTCAGATTATTTTTTCTGGCCATTTTTTGCGTGGCGCTGATGATTGCTGATTCGGAAACGCGGTACATCGAGCCGGTGCGCAAGGCCGTGTCCGTGCTGCTTTATCCGTTCCAGAGAACCGCCATGTGGCCGCGGGATGCCGTCACCCAGGTATATGACTGGTCTAATGCAGTCACCATTGCAAAACAGGAAAGCGCGGCCGTCCAGCGCCAGCGCATTGAACTGGCCCAACTGTCCACGCATGCCGCACAGATGGCTGCGGAAAATGCCCAGCTGCGGCGTCTTCTGGCGGTCAAGACTACGGTACAGACGCCATCGGTGGCAGTGGAAATCTTGTATACCTCGGTTGATCCGCTTAACCAGACACTGGTACTCACAAAGGGCAGCAATGATGGTATTCGGCCGGGTATGCCCGTGATCGACGAGGGCGGAGTGGTCGGCCAGATCCGCCGTGTCACACCGATGACGTCCGAAGCCACGCTGATTACCGACAATAAAATCTCCGTTCCTGTCATGGTGCTGCGCAACGGCTTGCGCGTCATTGCCTTTGGATCCGGGCAGGCGGGCCGGCTGGATGTGCGCTATCTGGGCCTGGGTTCAGACATTCGCCCCGGCGACGATCTGGTCACCAGCGGGATCGGCGGTATTTATCCCCAGGGCCTGTCGGTCGGGAAAATTGCGGCTGTAGACAACAATTCTGCCGAGGGTTTTATGCGTGCCCGTGCCGTACCTTCTGCGCACCCCGAACGCTATCGTCACTTCCTGGTCCTGCTGGTGCCAACCGATGATCTGCCTGACATTCCCGCATCTTTGTCCGATGCCGCCAGTCGCAACACCGGCCCATCGCGCCGGGTGAACTGATATGGTCCGACGCAGCCTGACCTCGCTCGAGCCACTGCAGCGGACCAATTACTTCTATGGGTCCAGCCCGATCTATGCCTGGATCACTATTTTGCTAACCTGGCTGGCATCGCTGCTGCCATGGCGTGAGTGGGTGGGTTCTCCTGATATCCTGATCCTGGTGCTGGCATTCTGGTGTGTGCAGCAGGTGCGGGGCGTTGGCCTGCTCAGCGCCGTGATTTTTGGACTGTTGATGGACGTTCACGATGCCAATGTGCTGGGGGATCATGCGCTCAGTTATGTCCTGGTGATTTTCGGTGCTATCGTCTTTCGCCGCAGGATGGTGCAGTTTGGCGGTTTCAGCCAGATGCTGCAAATGCTTCCCATATTCTTCCTCGCCCCGTTTCCCAGCCATCTGCTCAATGCCTGGCTGCAGGGCGCCTGGGGTGGCTGGACGTGGCTGTTTTCCGGACTGATCACGGGGGTGATGTGGGTTGCCGCCGATCTGATTCTGAAGCTGCCTCTGCGACCGGTAGACGATAACGAAACGCTGAACTGAAGGGATACGGGCTATGTTCGAATTCCGCAAGCGTTCCACCATACAAAGAAGAAAAATCCGCCTTCGCGTGGTCGTGGCCCTGGTGTTCGTGCTCGGTTGCTTCGGATTGTTGATTGACCGGCTGTGGGTGTTGCAGGTAGAGCGCTATCAGGGCCTGGCTGAACGGGCCGACCGCAATCGCATTGCTCTGGTACCCATTGTGCCGCGCCGCGGCGATATTGTTGACCGCAATGGCGTTGTGCTGGCGCGCAGTTACCGGGATTACACCCTCGAAATCGTGCCGGCCCAGGTCAAAAACATGGATGAACTGATCAGCCAGATTGGCACGGTCATACCGCTCACGCCACTGGATATTCGACGCTTCAAGCGTCGGATGGGTCAGACGACCCGCTACGCATCGGTGATGCTGCGCGGCAATCTGACCGATGATGAAGCTGCGATCTTTGCAGCCCATTCCTTTCGCTTTCCTGACGTCAATCTGCGGGCCCGCTGGGTTCGTGAATACCCGCAGGGTGAATCGGCAGCGCACGTGGTGGGCTATGTCGGACGTATTTCTGAAAAAGACCAGGAGCGCCTGGAACAGGAGGGCGTCGAAGGCAATTACCGTGGCACCGATGTGATCGGCAAAAAAGGTATCGAAGCCAGTTATGAAGCCGTGCTGCATGGCAAGACGGGCTGGGAAGAAGTGGAAGTGGCGGCATCGGGCAAGCCCGTGCAGGTACTCAAGCGTATTGATCCTGTGCCTGGCGATACCCTGCATCTTTCGATTGATCTTGGCCTGCAGAAGATGGTCGAGGATCTGTACAACAAGGGTTTTGTCAAGGCAGGCGAACCGGAACGTGGCGCGCTGGTTGCCATCGACCCGCGCAATGGTCAGGTGCTGGCTTACGTGTCGGCACCGTCCTATGATCCCAATCTGTTTATCGATGGCATTGACGTGGAAAACTGGCGGCGTCTGGCCGATTCGACCGAGCATCCGCTGATTGATCGTCCCGTGTCCGGCACCTTTCCGATTGGCTCCACCTACAAACCGTTTGTTGCACTGGCTGCGCTCAAGCTGGGCGTGCGTGACCCGAACGCACGGATTCCGGACCCGGGTTACTTTGAGTATGGAAACCAGCGGTTTCGCAACGCAGGCGGTGCGGCATATGGCCCGACCAATATGCATCGCGCGCTGGTGGTGTCTTCCGATACCTATTTCTTCAGTCTGGGTCCGCTCATTGGTGTGGATGCACTGCATGATTTTTCCATGCTTTTCGGTTTCGGACGCAAAACCGGCATTGATCTGGATTACGAAAAAATCGGGATTCTGCCTTCGCGCGAATGGAAGAAAAAAGCATTCAAGAATCCGAAGCAGCAACGCTGGATCCCAGGCGAAACTATTTCCGTTGCCGTCGGTCAGGGATACAACTCATTTACAATCATGCAACTGGCGCAGGCGACATCAACATTGGCCGCCAGTGGCAAATATATTCGACCGCATCTGGTGAGCGAAATGGAAAATCCGATCACCAAAGCAGTGACACCCACGGTCAAGCAGCCCGACTACCAGATTCCTGTGAGCGAGTCTTCCATCAAGCTGGTTACGGATGCCTTGATCGACGTTACCAAGCGCGGCACGGCCAAGCGCAGTTTCGCAGGCGCTGCCTATGAGTCGGCCGGCAAGACCGGAACGGCACAGGTTTTCAGCCTGAAGGGTTCCAAGTACAACGCTCGCAATCTGAAGCGTACGCTTTGGGATCACGCATTGTATATGGGATTTGCGCCCGCCCGGGAACCCAAAATTGCCGTGGCGCTGATCGTTGAGAACGGTGGCTGGGGCGCCAGTATTGCCGCTCCCATCGCGCGCAAGGTATTCGATTACTGGCTGTCACCCACCCGTTCAGCACAGGTCGATTCTGCACCCGTTCTGGAAATTGACACAGACGAGCCGCCGGAAGATTCGTCTCCCGACATCATCATACCGCAGGATGTTCCCGCCAATCCTGAAGACAAGGCCCCAGAGCATCTGCCCGATATCCTGGCTCCCGTAGGCAACGGCAATTCACGCAATGGCAGCGGCCAGGGACAGAGCAATGAATAAACTCATGGACTGGATCCTGCGGGCGTTCCGCGCCTTCGACTGGCCGCTGCTGCTGATTCTGGTGATTTTCTGCATTCTTGGCATGACCGTCATGCATTCGGCCGTAGGGGGAACGGACTGGCGATTTGCCAGCCAGGCGCGCAATTTCCTGCTGGCCTTGTCGGTCATGTGGATTGTGGCCATGATTCCGCCTTCGCGCATCATGAAATTTGCGATTCCGTTCTACGTAATCGGGATCGTATTGCTGATTGCCGTTTTGCTTGTTGGTATCACCAGTAAGGGTGCAACGCGATGGCTCAATATTGGCGTGACAGTGGTTCAGCCGTCAGAGATGATGAAGATCATTGTCCCGCTTATGCTGGCCTGGTACTTCGACAAGCACCGCTCCGAGTTGCGGGTAATTGACTTTGTGTTCGCCGGTATTCTGTTGCTGATTCCCTTCCTACTCATTATTCGTCAGCCTGATCTGGGTACCGGTCTGCTGGTGCTCAGCACAGGGTTTTTCATCATCTATTTTGCAGGACTGTCATTCAAGCTTATTGCACCGGTGTTCATCATCGGCGTCGCGGCGATCTTGCTGGTCCTGCACTATGAGCCCGTTTTATGTAGTCCGGATTTCGACTGGGTCATTCTGCACGAGTACCAGAAGCACCGCGTGTGTACACTGCTTGATCCGGGTAGCGACCCGCTGGGCAAAGGCTTTCATACCATTCAGGGTATGATCGCCATCGGCTCTGGTGGCCTGTACGGCAAGGGTTACATGCTTGGGACGCAGACGCATCTGGATTTCATTCCCGAACGCACAACCGATTTCATTTTTGCCGTTTTCGCTGAAGAGTTTGGCCTGTATGGCGGCGTCATGCTTCTGATGCTGTATACCTTGCTGCTCTTGCGTGGCTTTCTGATTACGGTGCGGGCGCGGACGCAGTTCGGGCGGTTACTGGCCGGCGCCATGACCATGATGCTGTTCATGTATGTGTTTGTGAACATGGGCATGGTGATGGGTATTCTGCCGGTGGTTGGCGTGCCACTGCCTTTCATGAGCTATGGCGGAACGGCCCTGGTCACGCTGGGTTTTGCTTGCGGTCTGCTGATGAGTATTTCCAATTACGTACCCAGCCGCAAGTCCTCTCAGGCAGAGCAATAGTCCCGCCCGGTATGCGAGCATTGGGCGTGTACTGTGTGGCGCCGTCATGATTGAGCGCTCCGGCAGCACGGGGCATGCACGGAGCGCGGGGAAAGTCTTGCCTGGCGTCCGCTCTCAGAACAGGCCAGGAGACTCGGCGTTGATATCAAAATAACCGGTCAGCAGCTTGCGTAGAGGCGCGGGCAGGGCCGAGTCTGGCAGCGAGGTCAGTGGTATCCATTGCCATCGCTTTGACTCTCCGACTGCATCTGCAGCCGTCGGCAACCGGGCGGGTGCGCAACGACTATGCACCAGTACCGGCTCGATATGCAGCCGAAAATGGGTGAAAACGTGTTCGAATGCCGCCAGCGACTGGGCCGTTGTCCCCGGTTCCAGGACTGACTGCAGATAGGTCGTACAGGCGCTGCGGTCGGGAAATTCGGGTAACGTGAGCAGGCCCCCCCAGATGCCTTTGTCGCCACGACGGTACATAAGCACCTGTCCGTCATGCTCCAGAATCAGGACGCATACGCTACGCTGCGGCACGGTCTTGCGCACGCGCGGGGAAGGCAGTTGTGCCTGACGACCCTCGCGTCGCGCCACGCAATCTGCCGCCAGAGGACAGATGTCACATGCCGGTTTTCCCCGTGTGCACACGGTCGCCCCCAAATCCATCAGCCCCTGTGTATAGGCAGCCATATCGAGGTTGTCGGGTGCCGCTTCCAGGTGCTGCCAGGCCCGTTCCCACAGTGCGTTTTCGGTGGCTTTCTTCTGCGGGTCGCCTTCAATTGCATAGTAGCGGCAGAAAACGCGTTTGACATTGCCATCCAGTATCGGCTGACGGGCGTTATAACAGAAAGCGGCAATGGCATTGGCAGTGGACTGACCGATGCCGGGCAGGCTGGCGATATCATTGGGGTTCTCGGGGAAGCGACCATTCCAGTCTCTGGCAACAGTCTGGGCGCAGCGGTGCAGATTGCGTGCCCGGGCGTAGTAGCCCAGCCCGGCCCAGTAGGGCATCACCTCTTCCTGGCTCGCCTGAGCCAGCGCGGCCAGGGTGGGAAACCGTGACAGAAAGCGCGAATAATAGGGGATGACAGTGGCCACCTGCGTCTGCTGCAGCATGATTTCAGACAGCCAGACGCGGTACGGATCGCGGCTGCCTTGCCACGGCAGGCCATGTCTGCCGCGTTCATGCTGCCAGTCGATTACCTGTTCGGCAAAAGACATGGTTTAGAAACGGGAGTGGCGGGTCATGGACCATTGTGCCGCCAGTGCCGCAACGACCATAACCAGAACAATTGCAGTAACCAGCCAAGTGACGTCGGGCAGGCGAATGACAAAATCGGTGCCGTAGCTTTCCGACAATCTGGCGATCGCGCCGTTGAGTGACCCCAGCCCGAAAGTGGTGAGCAGGATGGAAAGCAGGCCTGCTGCCATGCCGGTCAACGCTCCCAGATACAGGAACGGGCGACGAACAAATGATTCGGTGGCTCCCACCAGACGGGCGACGGCAATTTCTTCACGCTGAACCAGCGCCTGCATGCGCACGGTGTTAAAGACTGTGCCCACCACCACGACAGCCACGCCGATGGCCAGCAGCAGCAACACGCCACGGGTAAACGAGAGAATGGCTTCCAGCTTCTGTACCCAGGCACTGTCAAACTGAACCGTATCCACGTTCTCCAGGCTGCTCCAGGACTGAGCCAATTCCTGCGCCTTGCTGGCCTGGTTCTCGACCTCCTTGACGATAACGATAATCGAGTTCGGTAGCGGGTTGCGCGGCAGTACCTTCAGGGCGTTCGACCAGGAGTCCGATGCCCGCAATCCGGCCAGGGCTTCGTTTTTGTCCACCACTTCAAGCTTCTCGATATAGGCCTGGTTCTCCTGCAGGAGCCTGTCCCCCAGCTCGCGGGTTTCATTCAGCGGGACGTTGGCTTTCATGAACAGGGTGATGGCCGGATTGACCGATACGTTACGCGCGACCGGCTCCATGGAGACCAGAATGGAACTGGCCAGCAGGGGCAGGGCCAGCACCAGGGCGATGACGGCGATATTGGTCAGTGATGAGAAGGGGGTGGAAAGCAGCCGCCGGATGGCGATATGCATGGCGTAAAAGTGGTGTCTTATCCAGGTTTTCATGCGTGTTTTCCCAGATCCTTGAATCGGCCAGGTTCGATCAGCAGCGTACGATTAGCGTGACGGCGCAGCAGTTCAAGGTCGTGCGAGGCAATCAGGGTTGTCACACCGACCCGGTTGAAATCGCGGAACACTTCAAGAATTTTCTGCGCGCTGGCCTGATCCAGGTTGGCTGTAGGTTCGTCTGCGATCAGAATGGCCGGCTTGTTCACAATAGCACGGGCAATGGCCAGGCGTTGCTGTTCACCGCCAGACAGTGCGATCGGATTGAGCTTTTCCTTTCCCGACAGGCCCACTTTTTCAATGGCAGCTCTGGCCCGAGCCGCAGCCTTGTCGGAACTCAGGCCAATCACCGCCAGCGGCAGCATTACATTCTCGAAGGCGCTGCGGTCATACAGCAAGTGCATATTTTGCAGAATGACACCAACGGCACGGCGCAAATAGGGTCGTGCGCGATTGCCGATCTGGTCCATGCGCTGGCCCTTGACGATAATTGATCCGCGCGTGGGGGCTTCAAGGCCGCCAATCAGCTTGAGCAGGGTGGATTTGCCCGCCCCGGACGGTCCCGACACAAAGACGAACTCGCCTGGCGTGATATTGAAATTGATATCAGCCAGGATATTCGCGCCCTGTCCGTAGGATTTGAAGACATGCTGAAATTGAATCATGAGGATCCGGTTATTCAAAAATCGGTTCTATTGACGCCCATTTTAGAGTAAATGCACAGGCATTAGGGTATTTACGATTGTGAATGCGTGAATGGATACTCTAGGATACCTTCAGGACAAAGTGCCTGGCACAAAACCGTCAGACGGGCAGACAAGGCCGCGCGGGCGGACCATTCATCAACGGGTATCATCTCTCAAAAAGGGGATAACAAATGAAAATGATCAGGACAGCGGCGGTCTTTGCCGCAGGCATGCTGGCAGTTGCGGCAACACCCGCACAGGCAGGCAAAACGTTCGACTCCGTCAAATCCAAGGGTTTCGTGCAATGCGGTATCAGCACCGGGATTCCGGGGTTTTCCATCATCGATAGCAAGGGTGAGGCATCCGGTCTGGACGTTGACCTCTGCAAAGCGATTGCCATTACCATGTTCGGTGATGCGAGCAAACACAAGCTGACTCCACTTAGCACCCAGCAGCGTTTTACCGCACTGCAGTCGGGTGAAATTGATGTGCTGACGCGCAACACCACGCAGACACTGACGAGGGATACGACCCTGGGACTGATTGGCGTGGGGGTCAATTTCTATGACAGTCAGGGCATCATGGTGAAAAAGGATTTGGGGATCAAAAGCGCCAAGGAGCTTGGCGGAGCAACGATCTGCGTGCAGCCCGGCACAACCACCGAACTGAACCTGACTGACTGGTTCCGCAGCCATAATCTTGAATTCAAGCCGGTGGTCATCGACAAGTTCGATGAAGTCATCCGTACCTTTGCCTCGGGGCGCTGCGATGCGTTCACGACAGACAAATCAGGTCTGGCGTCGGTGCGTACCACTATGGAAAAACCTGACGAGTACGAAATTCTTCCTGAAGACTTTTCCAAGGAACCTCTGGGACCCATGGTACGTCAGGGAGATGAGCAGTGGTTCAATATCGTCCGCTGGACGCTGAATGCCATGATTGAAGCTGAAGAATATGGCATCACCTCCCAAAATCTGGAGGAAATGAGCAAATCGCCCAATCCGAATATCCAGCGTATTCTGGGTACCAGCCCGGGAATGGGGAAAAATCTGGGGGTTGATGAGAAGTGGGCCTACAACATTATAAAAACCCTGGGTAATTACGGCGAGAGCTTTGCGCGTAATGTCGGCGACGGCAGTCCGCTTAAACTGGAGCGCGGACTTAACAACACCTGGCATAACGGTGGTATTCTTTACGCCATGCCGGTCCGGTGACTGCTGCACAGGGGCGGTTTGAAGTTTGTCCCTGACCCGCAGCGGGTTGCAACGCATGGAGCCGGCGGTTGCCGGTTCCATCTGATACTGTAAGCATGAAGAAAAACAAAGCCAAAGGCATGTCCTTTTCCTGGAACGATCCGACTTTTCGCTCCATTATCTATCAGATCGTGGTGCTGGGTCTTGTTGCGGCCGGCGTCTGGTATCTGGTATCCAATACAATGCACAATCTGGAAGTGCGCAATATTCGCAGCGGCTTCGGGTTTCTGGACCGTGAAGCGGGATTTGCCATCGGTGAGTCGCTGATCAATTATTCGCCTGTGGACACGTACCGGCGTGCCATCCTGGTTGGCCTCATCAATACTCTGTACGTTTCGTTGGCCGGTATTGTGCTGGCGACGGTGGTGGGCGTTGTTGTTGGCATCGCCCGGTTGTCCAGGAACTGGCTGATTGCGAAACTGTCGGCCATCTATGTCGAAGTGCTGCGCAACGTACCCTTGCTGATTCAGCTTTTTTTCTGGTACGCCATGATTGTAGAGATGCTGCCCGGACCGCGTCAGGCCATGCATCCCGTGCCTGGCGTGTTTTTGTCCAATCGCGGCTTGCGCTTTCCGCTGGCGGAAGGTGACAGCCTGACCTGGATACTGGTCGCGGCTATACTGGCGCTGATTCTGACTGTGGTGTGGGCTCGTCATTTACAGTCCCGCCAGCTGCGTACGGGCGTTCATCGTCCGTTCTGGCCTGTCGGTCTCGGGCTATTTATCCTGTTGCCGCTGGCAGGTTTTTTTGTGAGCGGCGGGCAACTGAACCTGAGCATTCCTGAACTGAAAGGTTTCAACTTCGCAGGGGGCGCCAGTATTTCTCCGGAACTGACGGCACTGCTATGTGGACTGGTGGTCTATACCTCCGCATTTGTGGCGGAAATCGTGCGCTCTGGCATACAGGCCGTCTCGCGTGGTCAGTGGGAGGCCGCCGGCTCCATCGGCCTGAGCCGACGCCGTACGCTGCGACTGGTGATTCTGCCGCAGGCGCTGCGTATTATGGTTCCGCCCCTGACCAGTACCTATCTGAATCTGATGAAGAACAGCTCTCTGGCGGTCGCTATCGGCTACCCGGATATTGTGTCGGTCATCAATACCGTATTGAATCAGACAGGCCAGGCGATTGAAGGCATCCTGATCGTGATGGCCGCTTACCTGACAGTCAGCCTGTCCATTTCCCTGTTTATGAACTGGTACAACCGGCGTATTGCGCTGGTGGAGCGATGACAATGGCCGAGAGCACACACGAACCCGGCATCGTTCCCGCCTTGCCGCCGCCTCCGGGGAAAAGCGGAGCGGTCGGCTGGCTCAGGCAACGACTTTTTTCATCTCCGCTCAATATCCTGATCACGATACTGATTGTCTGGCTGCTGCTGATGGGGCTGCCGCCGCTGCTGGAATGGGCCCTGATCAAGGCTAACTTCACGGCCAATAATGCGCAGGAATGCCGCGCCGGCCCGGGCGGAGCCTGCTGGGCGTTCATCCGTGAAAAGTACCGGCTTATTTTGTTTGGCACCTATCCCTATGATGAACAGTGGCGCCCGTTGCTGGCGACGCTGGTGCTGCTTGCCGTCATCGTTTGCAGCGCCATGCGCCGCTTCTGGAATATGTGGCTGTTTGCGATCTGGACCATCGGGCTGGCAGTGGTGGCATGGCTCATGTGGGGCGGCGTGGCCGGTCTGAGTTATGTGGAAAATACCCGTTGGGGTGGCCTGCCGCTGACGCTGATTCTGGCTACCTTCGGCATTGCCTTTGCCTTTCCTATCGGCGTGATTCTGGCGCTTGGCAGACGCTCCGACATGCCGGTCATCAAGGCACTTTGTGTGGTGTATATTGAAATTATCCGGGGCGTACCGCTGATCAGCCTGCTCTTCATGTCGTCGGTAATGCTGCCCCTGTTTCTGCCCGAGGGTGTGTCGTTTGACAAGCTGCTGCGTGCGCAGATCGCCATTATCATGTTCGCGGCCGCCTATGTGGCTGAGACCGTCAGAGGTGGGCTGCAGGCCATCCCGCGCGGGCAGATCGAAGGGGCACAATCGATCGGCCTGAACTACTGGCAGACTATGCGCAAGATCGTTCTTCCGCAGGCGCTCAAAATTGTAATTCCACCCCTGGTGAGCATTTTCATCGCGCTATTCAAGGATACCTCACTGGTCGTGGTCATCGGGATTTATGACCTGACGCTGTCGGCAAAGGCGTCCCTGTCCGATCCGTTATGGCGCGGATTCAGTATCGAAGCTTATTTGTTCATCTCCCTGATTTATTTTATTTTCTGTTTCGCGATGTCCCGCTATTCCAAACGGCTTGAAGGCCAGCTGGATACCGGTTATTCGCGTTAATCAGACCCGGAGTGATTTGTGACAGACCCCATTATTCGTATGGAAAACGTAAACAAGTGGTACGACCAGTTCCATGTTCTGCGAGACATCAATCTGGACGTCGCGGCAGGCGAACGCATTGTGATTTGCGGGCCGTCCGGTTCGGGCAAATCCACCCTGATCCGCTGTATCAATGCGTTGGAGTCTCACCAGGAGGGAACCATTATCGTCGATGGAACCGAGCTGACCGACAATCTGAAGAAAATCGAACAGGTCCGCAAGAATGTCGGCATGGTGTTCCAGCACTTTAACCTCTTCCCGCATCTGACCGTGCTGGAAAATCTGACGCTGGGACCAATCTGGGTTCTCAAACAGTCGCAGGCAGAAGCCCAGGCCAAAGCCATGCTGTATCTGGAACGGGTGCGCATTCCCGATCAGGCCAACAAATTTCCGGGCCAGCTTTCCGGGGGGCAGCAGCAACGGGTGGCCATTGCGCGATCACTTTGCATGAGTCCCAAAGTTCTGCTGTTTGACGAGCCCACGTCGGCGCTGGACCCGGAAATGGTCAAAGAGGTGCTGGATGTCATGGTCGGGCTGGCGGAGGAATCTGGCGTGACCATGCTTTGCGTTACCCACGAAATGGGCTTTGCGCGCAAGGTCGCCGACCGGGTGGTGTTTATGGATCAGGGCAGTATTGTGGAACAGAATACGCCGGATGCCTTCTTCGACCACCCGCAACACGAGCGGACACGGCATTTTCTGGAACAGATTCTGCACTAGGGACCTGACGGGCATGCCTGGCCGCATTCCGGTGTAAAATGGCGGCATCTGGCGGCCATTTATGGCTACTTCATTAACGGTTACCACATCATGGCAGAAAATTTCGAATCCGATATCACCAAGTTCATCAAACAGTACAAAGACGAACATCCCGATACCGAAGAGCGTCAGCGGCAGGGCCGCGGCTTGCTGTGGGATAAAACCCTGGACGCCGACCTGCTGGACGGGTTTAAAAAGGCCAAAGTGCCTCAGAAGCCCTACGTCTATTCGAACAATAGCTGACCGGGCGCATGACGGTACCGGCCGACCAGTTGAACGCTCTGGTCTCTCCTGAAGTGGATTCTACTCCCGACGTGATTGATTCGGTGGCATTGGCTCGTCTGTATGGCGAACCTCTGTTTGATATCCCGCAGGATCTGTATATTCCACCCGATGCGCTTGAGGTGTTTCTTGAGGCCTTCGAGGGGCCACTGGATCTGCTGCTGTATCTGATTCGTAAGCAGAATTTCAACGTGCTTGATATTCCCATGGCAGAAGTCACGTTGCAGTATCTGAACTATGTGGAACAGATCCGCCAGCACAACCTTGAGCTGGCAGGCGAATATCTGCTGATGGCGGCATTGCTTATTGAAATCAAGTCGCGCATGCTGCTGCCGGTCAAGAAATCCGACACGGGCGAAGAGGTCGAAGATCCCCGCGCCGAGCTGGTTCGCCGCCTGCTGGAATACGAGCAGATGAAGCTGGCCGCGCAGAAACTGGATAAATTGCCGCAACTGGGCCGTGATTTTGACCGCGCCCGGGCATTCATGGACCTGAGCACCGAGCGTGCGCTGCCCGACGTGAACGCTGAAGATCTGCGTCAGGCCTGGCTCGATATTATGAAGCGGGCCCGCTTGAATGCACACCATCACATTACGCGCGAGCAGCTTTCTGTCCGGGATCACATGACCCACATTCTGCGGCGTCTGTCCGATGTTCGCTTCATGGAGTTCCGTGACCTGTTCATGGAACGCGTGGAAAATGGCGACCCCGCGGCAGTGGTCGTCGTGCATTTTCTGGCCATGCTGGAACTGGCCCGCGAAACCCTGCTGGAAATTACCCAGGCCGAGCCGTACGCCCCCATCTATATCCGCCTCTCATACAGCAGTCAGGTTGTTGCCTGACCCCACAAAGGAACAAGATTGAAAGTTGTCCACACCATCGAAGAACTTCGGGATCAGATGCGCGGCCAGTTACGAGCCTCTTTTGTTCCAACCATGGGAAACCTTCATGATGGCCATCTGGCATTAATGAAAATGGCGCGCCAGCACGGTGACCCGGTTGTCGCCAGCATATTTGTCAACCCGTTGCAGTTCGGGCCCAATGAGGACTTCGATAAATATCCGCGTACGCTTGAAGAAGATATCCGCAAGCTGGAAGAGCGGCGCGATGTGTATGTGCTGTTCGCACCTGCCGTGAATGAAATGTACCCCGAACCGCAAAGCTTCAAAATTCAGCCGCCCGATGACCTGGGCGATATTCTGGAAGGCGAGTTTCGTCCCGGTTTCTTCACCGGTGTCTCTACCGTGGTACTGAAATTGTTTTCCTGTGTGCAGCCCAAAGTGGCGGTTTTCGGCAAGAAAGATTATCAGCAATTGATGATTGTGCGCAAAATGTGCCGCCAGTTCCAGCTGCCTGTGACCATTTACGCGCACGAAACGGTACGCGAGCGCAACGGCCTGGCCCTGTCGTCGCGCAACCGGTTTCTGTCGGATAGCGAACACCGTGAAGCGCCGCTACTGTACCAGACCTTGCAGGCGGTTCGCGACAGGTTGCAAGCCGGCGATACGTCTGTGGAGTCCCTGGAGGCATTTGGGCGAAATGCGTTGCAGAGCCGGGGATGGCAGGTGGATTATGTGGCGGTGCGTCGCCAGCACGATCTGAATCCTCCTGCGGAGCAGGACATTATCGCCAATGAACCGCTAGTGGTGCTGGCTGCCGCGAAACTGGGTTCCACGCGCCTGATTGATAACCTGGAGTTCGCGCATCAACCATAAACTGTCAGTTCTAACAGTTTTTTGCCCCCGGCAGCATCACTATAATCAGACCCCTCTCGATAAGCAACATGAGGTATCCATATGGGAACAGGGGAAAACATGCCGGGGCTTGACGCCCTCATTCAATGCCTGACTCCGCGTGAAAAAGAGGTCTTTTTTTTCGTCACTCAGGGCCTGCCCAACAAGGTCGCTGCAGCTGAGCTTGGCGTATCACAAAGAACCATCGAAGCTCATCGCGCCCGCATCTTTCGCAAGATGAACGTGAGAAACGCCACAGAACTTGCCCGCGAGGTGTTTACTCGCGTGAACCCGAATATACCTGATAGTGATTGCGGGAATCAGGAGCGGGCAGGGCAGTAAAACGATGTGTTGTTCTGAAGGCTATTGATAGACTCGGTATCCGCCTGCACGTTCAGGGTATAGCGGCCAGGCAGCGACATGACACCCAGCGATTGAACGGTTAGCACCGCGGGGTTACGCATGCGCAGGGTGGCCAGTCTGTTTGATTCTGTGTGGTTCCCCGATAGTAAATGAATGAGCGGCTGTTCGCCTGGCTCGGGTATCCAGCAGCCGCCATCGACACGGGCCGCGCCGGCAGGGTCCAGAGGTTGCGAGACGCGACGCCAGCGTCCGTCTGGCAGCAGGGTAAGCGTAACGCGCTGTATACGGCAGGCATCGGTCTCGCAGGGAATGGAACCCAGGTAGACTCTACCTGTGGGAATCAGCCCCTGCGTTGTGGATTGACGCTGACGTTCTGCACGAAGTTCTTGCGGCGTGGGTTCTGCGCTGCCAAAGGGAATCTGGAACTGCCCGGGACCCCGATACACGGGCGGAGCAGCTTCGCGTTCTTTCACTGCCGTATCGCTGGCAACAGTCGGCGGTGTCGCGCCGGTGTGCGAGGGACTGGTACACGCCGACAGGACAGCCAGCAGAGTTGGTACAAGGACGACTGAAACCAGTGGGTGAACGGAACGCAATGAATTGAGACGCATGACAGCATTTTTCCTGTGGGACAGAGTGATGACCGTAACCTTGCCGGTCCGGAGGACACTTTTGTCGTTTGGCATTGAACTAGCGGAATATTACCACGGCTGCATGCCCGTCCGTCCAGGCATTCATCTCCGAAAGGGGGTTCGGATTTCCGAAGGGTCAAATTGGTCGCCAGAGGGGGCGTTATCAGAGGCACGGTCAGAGCCGCTGTCACTGTTAGAAACGTGGAACGGGATGTTCACCGGGGCGGTAATTGCAGCGGCGATCAGAGCGGTGTTTAGATCGGTGTTTAGGTCGTCGATCGGCGCTGCCTGGTTGACCCACGGCTTGCGTAATCTGCCCTGTCTGACTCAATCCCAGCGTGCGGTCCAATGAAAAATTTTTCGACCGCTTTGATTCTGACGCTCAGCCTGTGGCCGTCGTACGCCCTCCTAAACAAACTGCTTTGCTGGCGGTATGGGCAACGGGAAATTCTGGCCTGCGTGATTACGGGGCCGATCGCATTTGCTCGCATTCGTCTGCTCGTCGCCCTGCCGGCTCTATGGGTATTCACGTGTCTGCTGGTTCGGCATGATGGCTGGCATTGGCTTGTTTTCTGCTATCTGATGTTTCTTCTTTCGCTGGCCGACGCCCGGTTGCGGCTTCTGCCGAACTACGTACTGATTCTGTTGCTGGCGGTTGGCCAGATGGCGCTGGCAGGGCGCCTGCCGGGCATGCCCGCTCTGCGCCCGGCAATGATGACTCTGGCTGGCGCGGCGCTGTGCAGCACGGTTCTCATGCAGGTTTATTACTGCAGACCCGCAACGCAACCGGGACTGGCTGCAGGAGATATCAAGCTCATCACCGTACTGACTGTCTGGTTCTCTTACGAACAGTTACCCCTTGTGTTATTGCTGGCGAGTTTTTCGGGACTGGTGTACATTCTAGTCATAGGGTGCGCCACCGGAGTTAAGCCGCAGACGATCGCTTTCGGCCCGTGTCTGGCTTTGGGTTCCATCGCCGTGCATCTCTCGGAAGGCACCATACCGAATGGTTAATACCTTTCGGATACCGCGTTACCAGGCCTGGCGCTCCGCGCCCGGCCTTGTTTTTCACAGGAGTCTGGGTTGTTCAGGATAGGGTTGACGGGAGGCATTGGCTCAGGCAAATCCACCGTGGCACAATTGCTGACCGCAAGAGGCGCAACGGTCGTCGATGCCGATGCCATGTCTCGGGCACTGACTCAGGCTGGTGGCGCGGCCATGCCTGCGATTGCCGCGACTTTCGGCGATGCTGCCGTTCAGCCCGATGGCGCCATGGATCGTGCGTATATGCGCAAGCGGGTGTTTGAACAGGCCGATGTGCGGCGCCAGCTTGAACAGATCCTGCATCCGCTTATCGGGCAGGCAATGCAGGCTGCGGCCGAGGCGGCTACCGGCGTTTATCTGGTCTATGATATCCCGCTGCTGGTCGAGTCTCTGGACCGTTACCGGCAGAAGATGGATCGAATCTGTGTGGTAGACTGTGAGGAAACACAGCAGATTGCGCGGGTACAGGCGCGCAGCGGACTATCGGTAAAAACCGTCACAGAGATCATGAGCGCACAGGCGTCTCGTCAACAACGACTCGCTGCGGCGGATGACGTGATTTTCAATGGCATCGGGATCTCCCTTGCCATGCTTGATGCGCGGGTACAGCAGGTACATGAAGGCTGGCTGCAACTGATCGAGCAGCAGCGGGCGCAGTAACGCCATGTTGTCTGGTGGCGGGCCCGCAGGGCCTGGGTCAAACGGCTGACATGGCGTAACCTTCCACAGGCAACAGGCAGCGTATCTGAAGCGTCTGCATTGTGTTATCAAAAAACAAAAGGGTCAGTCAATTGGTTTTATACGAATATCCCATTAACGAACGTATCCGTTCCCTGATGCGGCTTGAATATCTGTTCAAGCGACTGTTTGCATTCATCAGCGGCACCAGTCCCATGCACCAGCACGTGGCACTGTCGCTGCTTTTCGAGATCATGGATACGTGCGACCGCGCGGAAGTGCGTTCGGGTATTCTGCAGGATATTGACCGTCAAAAAGCCAACCTCGAAAACTACCGCCATCATCCGAACATTGATCTGGATGCGCTGGATGCGGCGGTTGCCGATCTTCAACGCGTTTCGGTCGCCCTGATGGGAAAAGGGCGCATCGGGCAGGCGGCTCGCGAGAACGAATGGCTGATGAGTCTGAAAAACCGTTTCGCCGTTCCAGGCGGTACCTCGCAAATTGATATTCCTTCCTATCACGCCTGGCAGCTTTCGGCCGAGGAAAACCGGCAGCGTGCCATTACCCAGTGGGTTGAGCCATTCATGCCGCTATTTGATGGCGTCAGCGTTGTTCTGAAAATGCTGCGTGAATCGGGCAGTCCGATAGATGCCAGTACACAGGAAGGCGGCGTGTTTCAGGAAATGCTGGGTGGAAAGATCTATCAGATGGTGCGCGTCTGGGTATCGGGTGAGCGACTGATCTATCCCGAGATCAGCGCGAATAAATACGTCGTCTGGGTCCGGTTTTCCGAATTGGACGATGAGTACAAGACACGGCTGATCACCACCCCGACAAACTTCAAAATGTCGTTTTGCAACGTCTGATTTTGACTGCCGGGACAGCCATGGGCTGATAAAAACAGGGTTATGTTACATATGGGCTGTTGCGATTTATTACAGTTCGAATAAAACGGATGCCTCGTCCGTGTAAATCGGTAAAAATAGGGGCTCTGAGGAATTAGAAGCGCTACACCCATGTTGGATACACCACCCAAAAAAAGAAAATCTCGTAAATTACTGCTCCTGCTGATCGTGTTGCTGCTCGCTGCTGGTGGTTATTACTATTGGCAAAAGCAAAACGAAAGGTCAGCCGACACGAAAGCCTCAGCCGGTCAGCGAACGCAGGGCGACAGTGCCCAGGCCGGGCGGGGCGGGCGCTCTGCCGCCGGCGGCAGAGGAGGGCGCAACGGCCAGGCTACAGCGGCAACGCCCGTCAGCGTGGTTCCTGTCATGAAAAAAGCCCTGACAGTCAGTGTGCGGGGACTTGGCACGGTAACCGCGTTCAACACGGTCACCGTTCGCAGCCGGGTCGATGGCCCGATACAGAAAATCCTCTTCACTGAAGGCCAGAAGGTCAATGAGGGCGATGTCCTGGTGGAAATTGATCCACGTTCGTTTGAAGTGGCATTGCAACAGGCGCGGGGGACGCAGGCGCAGAATGCAGCGCTGCTTGCCAATGCCCGGCGGGATCTGCAGCGCTACCAGACATTGTTCAAACAGGATTCGATTGCCCGCCAGCAAGTGGACACCCAGCAGTCACTGGTGCGCCAGTATGAAGGTCAGGCGCAGAACAACAAGGCCGCCGTTGATGATGCAAAGCTGTCGCTTACCTATACCAAAGTGCGCGCCCCCATCAGTGGTCGCCTTGGCCTGCGTACCGTTGACGTCGGTAATCTGGTCTCGGCGGGTTCCACCGATGGCATCGTGACCATCACCCAGGTACAGCCCATTGCGGTTGTCTTTTCCATGCCCGAATCCTGGCTTCCCGATGTGGCAGGACCACTCTACAAGGGCGAAAAACTCAAGGTGATATTGCGGGACCGGAACGATAAGGAACAGCTGGCCGAAGGTGAACTGACTTCCATGGATAATGCGGTGGATACCACTACCGGTACCGTCAAAATGAAGGCGACGTTCGACAACGAAAATGAAACGCTTTTCCCTAATCAGTTTGTCAATACAGAACTGAAAGTCCGCGAAATTCCCGATGCCCTGGTGGTCATGTCCGATGCCATCCAGAACAGCTCCAAGGGTCCGTATGTCTATATTGTGAAAGATGACAATACGGTAGAGAGCCGGCAGATCGAACTGGGTGTGGTAGACAGTGGCTATACCCAGATCGTCAAGGGCGTGTCAGAAAACGAAAAAGTGGTGTCTGAAGGCGTCGACCGTCTGCGCAATGGCGCCAAAGTCGAGATCGTCAAGTGAACATCTCACGGATATTCATTCTGAAGCCAGTGGCGACAACCCTGGCAATGATTGCGATTTTTCTGGCCGGGGTGGTGGCGTACCGCCTGTTGCCCGTGTCCGCACTGCCCGAAGTCGACTATCCTACCATTCAGGTTGTATCTCTGTATCCCGGCGCCGGTCCTGACACCATGGCTTCGCTGGTTACCTCGCCGCTGGAGCGTCAGTTTGGCCAGATGCCCGGTTTGCTGCAGATGACCTCATCCAGTTCCGGTGGTGCATCGGTTGTCACCCTGCAGTTCGGACTGGATGTGGAAATGAGCGTGGCCGAGCAGGAGGTGCAGGCGGCGATCAATGCCGCAGCGAACCTGCTGCCTTCAGATATGCCCATGCCGCCGGTGTATAACAAGGTCAACCCGGCAGACCGGCCTGTCGTCACACTGGCGATTACATCGGAAAACATGCCGTTGCATGAAGCCCGCGATTTGGTCGAAACGCGGATGGCGCAGAAACTGTCACAGATTTCAGGAGTTGGCCTGGTCAGTATCGCCGGTGGACAGCGCCCGGCGCTGCGAATCCAGGTCAATCCTACCTCGCTGGCCGCCAATGGTCTGACCCTGGCTGACGTGCGCACCGCGATTACGGCAGCCAATGTCAATCAACCCACTGGCAACATTGATGGCCCGCGACGCGGCACGACCATTTACGCCAACAGTCAGGTCAAAACACCCGAAGAATATAACAATCTGATTCTTGCGTATCAGAATGGCGCAGTACTGCGACTGAAGGATGTGGCCAATACCATCCAGTCCGCGGAAGACGTGCGACAGGCCGCGTGGATTAATGATCAGCCCGCCATTCTGCTGAACATCCAGCGTCAGCCTGGGGCCAACGTGATCGATGTGGTGGACAATGTGAAGAAAATCCTGCCGCAACTGCGCCAGGCATTGCCCGCCTCGCTGGACATTGAAACAGTTGCTGACCGGACTGAAACCATTCGTGAATCGATTAATCACGTACAGAATGAAATGCTGATGGCCATTCTGCTGGTGATTGTCGTCACGTATGCGTTTTTGCGCAGTTTCAGCGCGACGGTGATCCCGTCCATTGTCGTCCCCCTGTCGATTGTCGGCACGTTTGGTGTGATGTACCTGTTTGGCTTTAGCCTGAATAACCTGACGCTGATGGCCCTGACCATCGCTACCGGCTTTGTGGTTGATGATGCCATTGTGATGATCGAAAACATTGCCCGCCATATCGAGAATGGCGAGCCACCTATGCAGGCAGCGCTCAAGGGGGCGGCAGAGATTGGCTTTACCCTGATTTCCCTGACCGTATCACTGATTGCCGTACTGATTCCACTGCTGTTCATGGGCGATGTGATCGGGCGTCTTTTCAGTGAATTTGCCATTACATTGGCAACCGCCATTATCATTTCGCTGGCCATTTCGCTGACACTCACACCCATGATGTGTGCCCGGATGCTCAAGCCGGAATCGGCTTACGAAGGCAACCGCATGCACCGGAAAATGGGTGAGGCCATCGACCGTATCATCCATGGCTATGACCGCATGCTTACCGTGGTTCTGCGGCATCAGCCGCTAACCTTGGTGGTCGCGCTGGCCACGTTCGTGCTGACCGTTCTGCTTTATATGTGGATTCCCAAGGGGTTCTTCCCCCAGCAGGATACCGGCATGGTGCAGATTATTACCGAGGCGCCACAGTCGTCATCATTCAAAATGGTTTCGGAACGCCAGGTCGAGATTGCAAAGGCCATCAAGGATGATCCTGCCGTTGCCTCCGTATCCTCGTTCATTGGCGTTGATGGTTCCAACGCAACGCTCAATACCGGCAGGATGCAGGTGCAGCTCAAAACCACAGGCGATCGTGACAATATGACGGAGGTGATGCAGCGCCTGGAAGACAAGGCCTCGAAAGTCAGCGGCATGAAAGTATATCTGCAGGCATCGCAGGATCTGACAATTGACGCCAGGGTGTCCCGTACGCAATATCAGCTGAGTCTGTCGAGCCTGGATACCGATCTGCTGCGTCAGTGGGTTCCGCTTTTTGTGGAGCGTCTGGCCTCGGACAAGGCACTGGCCGGCGTGACGGACAATTTCCAGTTCAATGGTCTTCAGACGATGGTCCAGGTAGACAGGGATGCCGCTGCCCGTTATGGCATCACCATGTCCCAGATTGACGATGCGCTCTACAACGCTTTCGGTCAGCGTCTGGTCTCCACGATTTTTACCCAGTCTGCACAATATCGGGTGGTGATGGAAGTGGCGGATCAGTTTCGCGATAATCCGGCCGATCTGGACCAGGTATATATCAAGACATCCGAAGGTACACCCGTTTCCCTGACCCAGCTTGCCCGGATTGTTCCGGGTCAGGAACTGCTGGAAATCATGCGGGTTGATCAGTTCCCATCCGCGCTGGTGTCCTTCAATCTGGCCCCCGGCACCTCATTGTCTGACGCCGTAAAGCACGTCAATGATATCCGCGCTGAAATCGGCATGCCATCGACGGTCGATATGCGATTCCAGGGGGCTGCCCAGGCCTTCGAATCTTCACTGTCCAGTACGCTATGGCTGCTGCTGGCCGCCGTGTTTACCATGTACATCGTGCTGGGTGTGCTTTATGAAAGCTATATTCATCCCGTTACCATTCTGTCGACCCTGCCATCGGCAGCCGTGGGTGCATTGCTGGCACTCATGATCACGGGCAACGAACTGGATATGATTGGTATTATCGGGATTATTCTTCTGATTGGTATCGTGAAGAAGAACGCGATCATGATGATCGACTTTGCCCTGGATGCGGAACGCCATCAGGGGCTGCCGCCAGTCAAGGCGATTCACCAGGCGGCCCTTCTGCGTTTTCGTCCCATTCTGATGACGACGCTGGCGGCACTGTTTGGCGCCATTCCGCTCATGCTGTCTACCGGTACGGGTGCCGAGCTGCGCCAGCCTCTCGGTCTGACCATGGTGGGTGGTCTGATTTGCAGCCAGCTGCTGACCCTGTTTACCACGCCTGTCATTTATCTGATGTTTGACCGGCTGGTCAAAAAACGCAAGCCATCCGACCTGGCTGCGCAGGCCGAACTATGAGTCTGTCACGTCCGTTCATCCTGCGGCCGGTCGCCACTTCGTTGCTGGCACTGGCGGTTGCGGTAATGGGCATGGTTGCCTTTTTTCTGCTGCCGGTGGCGCCTTTGCCGACACTGGATTCGCCGGTCATTATCGTGCGTGCGTCGCTCTCGGGAGCGAGTCCCGAGACCATGGCATCGAGCGTCGCGACGCCGCTGGAACGCTCTCTTGGCAATATCGCCGGCATTGATCTGATGCAGTCCAGCAGTTCGGAAGGCTCGACATCGATTTTCATGATGTTCGACTTGGGCAAGAACGTGAATACGGCTGCGCGAGAAGTGCAGGCTGCCATTAATGCTGCCCGGCCACTGCTGCCCACCAGCATGAAGCAGCCGCCTACCTACCGCAATGTGAACCCCTCGTCCACACCGGTCATGGTGCTTGCACTTACGTCCGATCTGCTGGGTCAGGGTGAGCTGTATGATCTGGCATCCACGATTCTGGCGCAGAAGCTGTCGCAGGTGCGGGGCGTGGGCGAAGTCACGGTCGGTGGCAGCTCGCTGCCTGCCGTCCGCGTGGATCTGAATCCCAATATGCTCAACAATATGGGGATCTCGCTGGATACCGTGCGTAATGCCCTGGCGGCCACCAACTCTGTTAAACCCAAGGGTTTTCTGGACAACAATGAATATCAGTGGCAGCTGGCGACCAACGGGCAGCTGCGTTACGCCAAAGACTTCGAAAATCTGATTGTTGCCTGGAATAACAATACTGCCGTGCGCCTGCGGGATGTCGCGCATGTCTATGATTCCACCGAAAGCCTGTACAACAAAGGTTTCTTTAATACTGAACAGGCGGTGGTGTTGCTGATACGTCGCCAGGCTGATGCAAATATTATTCAGACGGTCGATTCAGTCAACGAGATGCTGCCGGAACTCAAACAGCTGCTCCCGCCAGAGGTCAATCTGGACGTAGCGCAGGATCGTACACCGAGTATCCGTGCCACACTGCACGAGGCTGAACTTACATTGATCATCGCCGTGCTGCTGGTCATTGTGGTGGTCATGCTTTTCCTGCAGCGCCTTCGCGCCACACTGATTCCGGCGATTTCAGTACCCATATCCCTGATGGGTACCTTCATCTTCATGTACTTCCTGGGTTATTCGCTCAACACCATCTCTCTGATGGCGCTGATTGTCGCCACCGGTTTCGTTGTGGATGACTCGATTGTAGTGCTGGAAAATGTCATGCGGTATATCGAACGCGGCATGCACCCGATGCGCGCGGCGCTGGTGGGCGCGCGGGAAGTGGGCTTTACCGTCGTGAGCATGAGTATCTCGCTGGTGGCGGTTTTCATTCCGCTGCTATTTATGGGCGGATTGATTGGCAGATTGTTTCTGGAATTTGCGATGACGCTGTCGATTGCCATCGGCATGTCGCTGCTCGTTTCGCTGACGCTGACGCCGATGATGTGTGCGCAATTGCTCAGGCACGAGCCGAATCTGAAAAAGCATCGCCTGCAGAGGATGTGGGATTTGTTCTTTGACCGGCTTGTCGCCGCCTATGGGCGCATGCTTCGTCTGGCCATCCGTTTCCGTTTCCTCACCTTACTGACGTTGCTGGCCACTGTGGTGCTGAACGTATATTTGTATGTGGCGGTGCCCAAGGGGTTTTTCCCGGAACAGGATACCGGCATGATCCAGGGCTTTTTCCGTGCCGATCAGGGGACGTCGTTTACTGCTACGATTCCCAAGCTTGAAGCGTTTCGCAAGTCCATCGTGCAGAATCCGAATGTGGAATCGGTTTCGGGCTACTCGGGCGGCCGGGGGGGCAGCACCAGCAGCTTCTTTCTGATCCAGCTCAAACCCTTTGCCGAGCGTTCGCAGTCGGCGACCGAAATCATCAATGACATGCGCAAGTCCCTGCCGACCATCGCGGGCGCACGTCTGTCACTGGTGCCGCAGCAGGATATCCGGGTCGGCCGCGGAGGCGATTCTGCCGGTTCCTATCAGTATGATCTGCTGTCCGGTGATCTGGATACCCTGCGCACATGGGTGCCGCAAGTGCGTCAGGCGATGGCAGCATTGCCGCAACTGGTGGATGTGCAGTCCGAAGCCGAGGAAAAAGGGCGACGAGTTGAATTGGTGATCAACCGGGAAAGCGCGACGCGCCTGAACGTGGATATGTCCATGATCGCCGGTGTGCTGAACAACCTGTTCAGCCAGCGCCAGGTCTCGACGATCTACAGCGACCTGAACCAGTATCAGGTGGTCATGGGCGTGGACATCAAATACGCCCAGGATCCGGAAGTGCTTAAAACGGTGCAGATCATTGCATCGGACGGCAAACTGGTGCCGCTGTCGGCCTTTGCTTCGTTCCAGGTTGGCACCTCGCCGCTCTCGGTCTCACACCAGGGGCTGATGGCGTCCGACTCCGTCTCGTTTTCGCTGGCAGAAGGCGTGTCGCTGGAGGAAGCCAGCAACGCCATCGAAGATGCCGTTGCGCGCATTGGCCTGCCGGCCAATGAAATCCAGGCGGGCTTTGGCGGCAACGCACAGCTCTTTCAGCAGTCCTCGTCGCAGCAGCCCTTGCTGATTCTGGGGGCGTTGGTCGTGATGTATCTGGTACTGGGCATGCTTTACGAAAGCTATATGCACCCACTCACCATTTTGTCCACGCTGCCGTCGGCCGGGGTAGGGGCGCTGCTGGCACTCCTTCTATTCAATATGGAATTTACCGTGATTGCGCTGATCGGCGTGTTTCTGCTCATTGGTATCGTCAAGAAAAATGCCATTATCATGGTGGACTTTGCCCTGGGACTGGAGCGGGAAAAGAACGTACCACCCGAAGAGGCAATTTTTGAAGCTTGCATCGTGCGTTTCCGTCCCATCATGATGACGACCATGGCCGCCATGTTCGGCGCCGTTCCGCTGATCCTGGCCACCGGTGCCGGCGTGGAAATGCGCCAGCCATTGGGTATTGCTATCGTCGGCGGCCTGTTTCTGAGTCAGATATTGACCCTGTTTACGACGCCGGTCGTGTATATTTATCTGGATCGCCTGCGTTATACCTTTGCTCGACGCCGCTCAAACAGGAACACGCCACCGGATGCCGGCGGTACCGCTCGTCGTCCCGGGCAGTGAGCATGCCGGCAATGTATGTGATGACGTGAATTTTTTGAATCAACTGTCGTGAATCCCGCGTAATGAAACCTACCAAGTATCCTGCATTTCCGCCATTCAGACCGCTGCGCATCAGTGCGGCAGTTTCATGCCTGTTGTTGCTGGCGGCCTGCGCCGTAGGGCCGGATTACAAGGCGCCGCCCGCCCAGGATGTCGGCGTTGGTTTCAAGTCCGCCCAGGGCTGGGTGCAGGCCCGCCCCGGTGATCCACTGGCCAGTGACAGCTGGTGGCAGCGTTATCAGGATCCGCTGCTGAACAGTCTGATCGACAGTCTGAACACGTCCAACCAGACGCTGGCGCAGTCCATTGCCCGCTATGACCAGGCCGTGGCTACCACGGCACAGACCCGATCTTCATTTTTTCCGACTGCAGGTATCAGCCTGTCCGGTGATCGCAGCAAATCGGCTGCCGGTGGGGTCGGCAATAGCGTCAGCGGCTCGGTATCGTTGCAGTGGGAAGCCGATCTATGGGGCAAATTGCGCCGCCAGTATGAAAGCAGCAAAAGCGATGAGCAGGCCAGCCGTGCCGACGTGGCTGCCGCGCGTTTGAGCATGCAGTCCACGCTGGCGCAGAATTACTTTGCGCTGCGTATGCTGGATGAGCGTCAGCGCCTGCTCAAGGCCAATGTTCGTGCCTACGAACGTTCTGTGCAGGTCAACCAGAACCGTTACCAGCAGGGCGTTGCCGCACGGGCCGATGTCGTCACTGCCGAGGCCCAGCTTGAGAGCGCACGGGCCTCGGCCATCGCCATCGAAGCCGATCGCAGTCTATTGGAACACGCGATCGCGGTCCTGATAGGGCAGCCTCCATCGGCGTTTGCCATCGAACCCAAAGCTTATGAGGTCAAGGTGCCTGGCATTCCCGTGGACGTGCCGTCCACGCTGCTGCTGCGTCGTCCTGATATTGTTGCAGCCGAAAGACGTGTGGCTGCCGCCAACGCCCAGATTGGCGTTGCCCAGTCCGCCTGGTTTCCTGATCTGACCCTGGGTGGATCTATCGGCAATACGACTTCCACACTGGCTCAGTGGCTGGCTTCACCGCTGCAGTTCTGGTCGCTCGGACCGGCGCTGGCCATGACGCTGGTTGACGCAGGCGCGCGCAGCGGTGCCATTGACGCGTCCAAAGCCTCCTATCGCGCCGAAGTGGCGGCCTATCGCCAGACCGTACTGACAGGGCTGCAGGAAGTTGAAGATGCGATCAGTTCGCTGAGAGTGCTGGAACGCCAGCAGGCGGCGCAACTGCGTGCACTGGCAGCGGCCCGCCAGTCGCTGGCCATCACGCAGAACCAGTATCTGGCTGGCCTGGTGGATTACCTGAGTGTGGTGCAGGTACAATCCACGGCTTATTCCGCCGAACAGACGGCATTACAGCTGGAAAGCCAGCGCCTGCAGGCCAGTGTGCAGCTGATTGCTGCGCTTGGCGGCGGCTGGGATAAACAGCAGCTGGAGCGCAGGGCTGCGCCCTGACGGTCCTTGACCGACGGTATTGCGGTTGTGGTTGGATCTCTTGCCGGCCACGCCCCGGATCTGCAATCATTCGCGTACGAACGCCGGCACCACGCCGGTTGCGATAATGCCCTGATGTCATCAGGGTTCTTCGTTCGCCAGCGCCGTAGTGTGGTAAAAATCGTTATATTCTTTTGCATTCAACCCCGAATTACGAACAGGTTTTTACAGCTATGCCAATCTATAAATGCGACTCGTCTGCGGTCAATCCCCAGACTTTCCCTCTTGATGAAATCGTTATGGGACTGCGTGATGCACGCATCAAATGGCGTACCGACCAGAATCGTCTCAAAGAAATGGGCGGCCGCCATCTGCCGTCGCCGCATACAATCAATGAAGCCCTGGAAAAACTGATCGGGGCACTGTTTCCAATGCGCCTGGGGCCCAACGATCTGTTACAGGAAAACGAAGATTTCTATGTGGGTCATACCGTGGGCGTGGCACTCAATACGCTGCTGACCCAGGTGCGGCTTGAAGTGCGCCACCAGCACCGCAATGACATGGTCGAGCCCGAAGAGCTGGAAGAAAAATCTGTCGACATCGTCAGGCAGTTCTCCCGCAAGCTGCCTCAGGTTCGCACCTTGCTGGATACCGATGTGTATGCTGCCTATTCAGGCGACCCGGCAGCCAAAAGTGTGGATGAGGTCCTGCTGTGCTATCCGGGCGTACTGGCCATGGTCTATCATCGTCTGGCCCATTGCCTGTACAAGCTGGGTGTGCCGCTGGTCGCGCGGATTGCCGCAGAATTGGCGCACGGACAGACAGGTATTGATATTCATCCTGGCGCGCAAATCGGCGCGGGATTCTTTATCGACCATGGTACTGGCGTAGTGATTGGCGAGACCGCCATCATCGGCGAGCGGGTACGGCTATACCAGAACGTGACGCTGGGCGCCAAGAGTTTCCCGACTGACAGCAATGGCGATCTGAGCAAAGGCATTGCCCGTCATCCGATTGTGGAGGATGATGTTGTGATTTACTCGGGCGCAACCGTGCTGGGTCGCGTCACCATCGGCAAAGGTGCCGTCATTGGTGGTAACGTATGGCTGACCCATGATGTGGAGCCCGGCTGTTTTGTCCGTCAGGCATCCTCCAGCAACAAGCAGGCGCTGTTCAATGGCAATTGTGATTAAACGTCATCGGTGATTTTGCCTTAGCATGAGTGCCAAGGCTATCGAGATAGCCTGATTCCTGATATCAGCCGAGTCCCCGGATCGCGGCAATACCGTGAGCGCCATGCTCACGCGCCGTTTCCAGTGTGGCGATTGACTGACCACCAATGGCGTATACCGGCAGGCCTGCCTCGCGTGCAATTCCGGCAAACGACTCCCAGCCCAGTGCCGCTTCCCCCGGGTGCGACGGTGTATCCAGTACATGTCCCAACACCACAAAATCTGCACCCAGTACCTGTGCATAAAGTACATCGGCCGTGTGATGCGCAGAGACGCCAACCAGATATCGGTCTTCAGGCAGCGGTCGTTCATCGCTCAGCAAGGCATCCTGGGCCCGCAACTGCACGCCGTCTGCCTGCTTCCACCAGGCTTTGGGATGCACGCTGTTGATCAGCACACGTGCCCCGGCTTTGTGACAGCGTTCTATGGCGCGATCAAAAACGGTTTTCAGTGCGGGATCCGCCGGCCCGGCCGGCCACGCCGGTTCGCGCAGCTGGACAAGACGGATGCCCCTGTCAAGCTGTTGCTGCAAGGTCTCCAGCCAGGCATCGGCATGTTCGGGCTGACCAATACTGGAAAGCGCGTACTGATCCGGTAATGTGAGCCAGCGCAAGGGTGGAAGAGAGGCCGGCAGCAGGTCGCCCAGTTCGGCGGCGCTGTCGGGCGTGGTCCAGGCCAGCTTCTGATCTTCCAGTGAGGTCGGCTTTCCTGTCCATCCTGTAACCCGCCAGAATGCCAGATTGACGATGGTTTTGGGATATTCATAGGTAAAGGTGACCCACGGAGTGCAGGCCTGGACCGTTATACCCAGCTCTTCCCGGAGTTCGCGCGCCAGCGCCTGTTTTTCGGTCTCGCCCGTTTCGATCTTGCCACCGGGAAATTCCCACCAGTCTTCCCAGGGCTTGCCCTTGGGACGCTGACCCAGCAGCACTTTGCCGGTGTCCGAATCCAGAATCACGCCAACGACCACTTTGATATAGGGCTTCGTGTCGTTCATGATTTTGCTCCGCTTCCGGCTTGCGCGCCAGTGTCTGTCGGCATATGTCTGGCAGCCCAGTCGCGGGCGAAATGCCGGGCGACGCGCCCGGAACGGGAACCGCGTTCCAGCGTCCATTGCAGCGCTTCGGTGCGGCTTTCTTCGATAAATTCGGGCGGGCAGCCCAGTTCCCGCAACCAGTGGGCCACAATATCCAGATAATCGTCCTGGCGGAAAGGGTAGAAAGAGAGCCAGATACCAAAACGTTCGGAAAGGGAGATTTTTTCTTCAACGGTTTCGCCAGGATGAATTTCCCCATCCGGCTGGTGCTTGGTGGACAGGTTTTCGTTCATGTACTCGGGCATCAGATGCCTGCGGTTCGAGGTCGCGTAAATCAGGACATTATCGCCCGCCGAGGCGATGGAGCCATCCAGAACTGATTTGAGCGCCTTGTAACCTGCCTCACCTTCCTCGAAAGACAGGTCATCACAGAAGATGATGAATCTCTCGGGGCGTCCCGCCACAATATCAACCAGATCGGTCAGGTCTGCCAGATCGGACTTGTCCATTTCGACAAGACGCAGACCCCGGGGTGCATATTCGGCCAGCATGGCCTTGACCAGCGAACTCTTGCCAGTCCCGCGTGCACCTGTCATCAGGACGTTGTTGGCGGGCTTCTGCTCCAGAAAATGACGGGTATTCCGGTCGATAGTATCCCGCTGCCGTTCAATATGCAGCAGGTCGTCCTTGTGAATCGTGGAAATGTGTTTGACGGCTTCGAGCCAGCCCGTTGACCCCTTGCGGCGCCAGCGAAAGGCGTGCGCGCTCCAGTCCACTGGCGGCGGAGCAGGCGGCAGCCATGCGGCCAGCTGGCGCAGAACCTGGTCGGCTCGTTCAATCAGGGAAGAGAGGTCGGTAGAAGAATCGGGGCTGCTCACTGGTATGTCCTGTGTCGTCAATAGCGGTCAAAACGCATACATTATCATCAAAAAAAGGCCTTTGTCTGTTTCTTGCGGCGGCCTGGAATATAATCACAGCTTGCCGTGAGTTAATTCCCTTTTATGCTTCAGGATTTGCCTTGAACCTCCCAGAGATTATCCGTCCCATCAACGATGATATGCGCGCCGTGGATGGCGTAATCC
>JAEWEV010000015.1 GCA_023389155.1 Pseudomonadota bacterium | reverse complement strand
GACTATATCGAAATGTTTTACAACCCTGTCCGCCGTCATAGTCATGCGGCCAACCTATCACCGGTAAACTACGAACAGCAATACTTTTCTGAGGCTACGAACTGTCTATAAAAATCTGGTCGATTCATTGTTAGGGTGTCTGGTAGACACCTATTTGGCCCTAAAAGGTGTCTACCAGACACCTATGTGGATAAGATAGGTGTCAGTCAGACACGTGTCTGACTGGCATGTGTATAACTTTTGCCTCACCTTGTGTTTGAATCCTTTGCCTCAATGACATCAACAAATCTCGCATATCCTCAGGAAGGCATGCGAATTCCTGTGCATTGAACACGACCGCATTGCCGCTTGCGTGGGTCACATTCACTTGTAGCTTTTCAATGTGTACGATGCGCGAATCAGCGAAATTTCCTGATATTAGGACGTTTTTTAAATCGGCAGTTGCTGCTTTAACTGTAGAAGGTAGGTAATCCCATGTCGCCACTGCCGCAGGCCGGCCTTTGTCGTCTTGGATGCAAACTTTCTCGCGTAATCGGTATTCATTTCGTCGTCCTACCCGTGTCTTGCTGATGTATCCGAAACGTTGCAACGTTTCAAGTTCTCGAAGAACCTGGCTGCGGCTAATACCAGATTCGCGCATAATTGTTTAAACCGCCGGAAACGCACGTCCTGATTGGAAGTTTGTGTGTGCTTTGATGACGAGGTATACCGTTACTGCATAAGGGCCCATGCGTGAAATATCACCGGTCTGGATCATTGAGTGGAAAATATGGAACCATGTCGTTTCTGCGCGAAAGAGGTCTCCTTGGGAATCCATTGTTGAACGCCTCAAGCTTGTAGTTCTGAAAACTCTTCATCGATTAGTCGAGCAATTCCTTCCGTTCGAAAATACACCCGTCGGCCAATGCGCACTTTTGTAGAGTTAATCTGATTTGCCCACTCTGAATGCGAGGAGCTCAGGCTGATTCGTAACCCCTCTGGACTGCGATTCAAAATTTCAGCTAACTGAACCATCGTTAACAATACCGAGTAGCGTTCTTTCAACGCAATAAGTGTGGTGGACATAAATGAACTCCGGCTGTTATGCTTGTTTATCTCTAATTGCGATAGTTTCACATCACTTTCGAATTTTTTCCGTGTAAAAATAATTCAACTACCTCTATTTCTGAACACAGGATTTCTTGAGATGAATGAGCAACACTCGGCAATTATTTATACAATCCATAGAGGCGCGCGCCGTGGCAGGCCGCCCGGGTCCACGAAAAGTTGCGAGCGAAAAGTACAAGATCGAGTGCGTACCAGGGCGACATTAGAGTATTGCCTCTTACAGGTTACTTGCGTAAATAATGTGTCACAGTTTTCCCGCTGGTTCGACGAGGTTATGCAAACCCGATATCCGGGACGTACTTGGGAAACGTATATCACAAAAAAGTGGCGTAAGAACTTTAATGGTTTTGTAGCTTTGTCGCATGAATCGCTTCAGTACTTGGATGAGTTATTTCCTGATGATCGGTACTACTCCAGAATTGATGACACAGTAGATTTATTAAAAACTGAAGCCTTATTTCCTGATGCCTCAGCACGAGGAAATAGTGAAGGTGCTAGGGCGATGTTTCATAATGGCCCTAATGATTTATGGAAAGCTATTTGGCACAAATATGAAGATGCCGATGAATTATGGAGCTTGTGGTCGACTACGGATTACGAAGAGGTTGCTGGTGATTTTGAAGCGGCCCTAAATATCTTAGAAATGAGGGCTTATGGAGATTCCTATTTGCATATGCCGATGACATATGAAGATCTGACTCGTGCCGTAACCCTGTATCGTATTCTGGAATTGGGAGGGCGTTATACTTATCCGTTTGGATGGGGTATTCGAGTTTACCTTTGCTTGAAGATTGTTATAGCGCGTTGCTACCGAGATCTGTACAGTGTGATGCCGGATATCGCGAAGTATTTCAAAGAGAAAGAATGGGAGCGATTGGATTTGGAGTTTTGTAGTGAGAATAACATTCGAAAGGAGTGGGAACTGCAAGGTATGGCTGATGCGCCCAGTATTTTTGAATATGTGGACAATCCGTTTTTTTCGCTTGGGGAACAGGCAAGTAGTGAGTGTTTGCTGAATCGCTACTATACGTTGGCAGGCATTACGTTAAAGTTGCTGCAATAGCATAGAAAAGTATGGGCACGCGTTCGTGTGCTTTGAAAGAATGTACTATTGAGGGCTAGTTCACCCCAATAGTTACTTGCCTATGCGACCGTCTGGTTGCAAGAGTATTGCGCTCAGTTTACGCCAGTTACGGATGATTTATGGGGTCGTAAGCTTTGGCCGTTGCCTATAGTGACCTGCCTGTAATAATATGATAAATTGCCTATGGTTTGCCCGAGTGGTGAAATTGGTAGACGCAGGGGACTCAGTGTAATTTGAGCTCTCAGAGAGAAATTTCTGAGGTGAAGCCCGTCAAACTCGGTGAAGGCCCTGGATAAAATATCCGAGCTAATGCCGAGCCAAGCCTGGTGCTAATGACATCAGGAAGGTGTAGAGAGCAGACGGCGGGCACCTAAGGTCAATAGGCTAAGGTGAAGGCGTGCTCCAGACCACGAACGTTGCTATGCGATGGCAGCGAAAGCTGAAGTGGTACGAAAATCCCCCGCCGCAAGGCGTGCCGGTTCGATTCCGGCCTCGGGCACCATTCAATGCAAACGGACTTTTCAGTCAATTCTAGCGATAGTAGGGGTAATTGATATTAAGTTTAAATTGTTTGCGTCGGGATTAATTTTCTATAGCGCGTGCGGGCTGTGTCATCAATTACAGCGGCGATGAGTATTTCATCTCCGTTTTCTATTGCAGCATCGAAGTAAGCTGCAATGTTATCTTCGGTTTTGATATAGTCAATCGTGTCGTAGTGGCTCAATTGAACCATCATTGGTTTCGCTTCTTGATTGAATTGGCAGTATTAGTAGATTTCAAAAATTTTAGCCGCTAAAAATTTGTGGGTTAAATGTTTCATTTCCCCAGAGCTTTTCTTTCATTTAGCGCCCTCTGGCTTCTATCGCATCCATTTTTTGGATTAGTTGTTTGTTGTCGCCAGAAAAAAACTTAACTGCTTCAGCCAAGCTGTCTTCAATGGCTTCGAAACTACGATCAATATCATTCGCCCAATCTACCCATATCTTGAGTTTTTTCGCATTCAACTCTTTAACATCGATAGCGTTCAATTCATGGAGTTTGTCTTTCAGATTCGTTAGTACTTGGCGAGGATCTGAATTAAGAAAGCCAAGACCTAGTAAATCTCCTACTTTTTCGGAAACATAACTAAGAGGTTTTGTAGCAGAATCCATTGCTTTGTGTCGTTCGCGCTCTTCGTGTGTTGCTTCTCGTACATCTTCTATAAGCGTTTCTCCTCGGGTCGCCATTTTATGCAGCTTTCTACTAGTATGACGCCCAATGGTATTTTTAAGTTCCCTTAGCGAAGAGTCAGCCCATTTGACTCCCGTCCTACGGTCATATAATTCAGCAATACGGGTGAGATAATGATCTTTGTTATCACGAATATTCTGGAGTTTTTCAAATTGAAATTTACGCTCTGCGCGTTTCTTCTGCAAGTTCGCCTTAATTTCGAATTCATCACCGAAAATGTTTTTTCCACACACTTGACCAATATTTGTTTCAATCCCGTTTAACGTGATGACTAAAAACCCCCTCTGGTGTGGCTGTCGGCAAGAAGCGAGTCCACAAGGATATTGCTCTTCGAAGTGGTAAGGCGCAAGTACCTCCGCAAGTTGTTCACCCGAGGCATCGAGACAAGGTCGGTAGGCAGGTCGTCGCTGTAGATCGGATGGGCCTTTCAAGTCAACGAGTAGAGAGAAGTCATCCAGATCAGCTGTCATCCATGTCCCTTGTTTGTATTTTTATACATATTATTACATAATATTTCCAAATGCAATAATAGGGGCGAGTGAAGTGTCTAATTTCCGGAAAGCGATACTAATATCGTAGAGAGAACCAATTGCCGAGACCCTGTTCACATATCGACGCGGGCGCGCTGATGTCGTAGATAAGGCAAGCTATGCTTGATTGTGGAGATTAACGTCGGTGCTTAGCTGGCAATGTATATTTAGGTTTGATACATTGAATTTATTGTTCCAGTTTATCCAGCTTCGTTACCAAATCCTCAGCCCTAAGATGCGTATACCGCTTCAGCATTTGCATGGACTTGTGTCCACTTATCGCTGAGACCTCCTGATCGGACAACCCAGCCTCCACCAGTCGACTTACCGCCTCATGCCGCAAATCGTGAAATCGGAAATCAACCAGTCCAGCTGCCTTCTTGGCGTCAGTCCAAGCTTTATCAAATAGATAAGGCCGTCGAATACCATCGCGACCAGGCTCTCCAAAAAATACCAAATCTGTCTCTGGTGGCCGAATGGGATTATCAATTGCGGCTTGGAACGCTGCTGTAGCAGCTTTAGTCAGCGGCACGGTACGCGGGGATGAGTTTTTCGTGATATCCAGCTTCACAATTCGCTTCTGCAAATCAACCTGACCAAGCCGCAATCCACCAATTTCAGACAGCCTCATCCCTGTTTCCAGGGCAATCCGGACAATCCAGCTGAACATCGGATTCGAATATGCATCAACGGCAGCCAGCAGTCGGTTATTCTCTGCGACCGTCAATCGGCGATTCCTCCCCGCGCCAGGGGCAGGGCGTCGGATATTGGCCACAGGATTGAAGGGCAGGCCCATGCCCCATTCCTTGATGGCAATGGTAAACATATGGCTTAGAAGGGCTAGTTCCAGTCGTACTGTGTTATTGCTGCGGGGCACCAGCTTGCCGTTTTCATCGGGATCACCAGCCAACCGCATGTCGCGATATTGAGCGACAATATCCGCATTCAAGGCGGCCAAAGAGTATTTGCCAAGATGTCTAAGCAGCGGTTGCGCTTTCTTATGTTCGGAAATTCGGGTTGATTCGCGCTTTGTGGGTGTCACTTCTCGTAAATATCTGGTCAGAGCAGCTTCGAGTGTCATCCGCTCAGCCGGAGCTCGCTGGATAAACACCCCGCGTACCATTTCATCCTCGGTACGGCGCGACCAGTCGTCAGCGTCTCGTTTGGTTCTGAATGTTTTAGATGTAGTAGGCCAGCCTGTCTTGCGAATGACGGCTTTCCAGGTTCCAGATGGGGTTTTGACGATGGTTGCCACGAGGGAAAGCTCCAAAAAGTGCACGCGGCGCTTCACCAGTGTACCGAAACTGTACCTAACTCGCAATTTTGGGAAATCCCCCAGTATTGGGGTAGCAGCTATAAATCGCGCTAGAGCCTTATAAACACTAGGGGTTTTAAGCTGGTGCCCGGGGCCGGAATCGAACCGGCACGCCTTGCGGCGGGGGATTTTGAGATTGACTTTAAACAGTAGCATTTAACTACGCTGGAACGCGTAAGTGCTTGCTGTGGCTGGTTTTTTAATATGACTGCCTGTTCTAACCTTACGCCTAGACCAGACCGATTTTGACCACATTTCCGTTGGCGTGGCTCCTGGTTGGTTCCTGCGTTTGCTACTGAACAGGAGGCATTGTGGCCAAGATCAAGCTCACCAAGACCGCCGTCGAGTCGGCGGTACCCACCGAAAAAGACTATGAGTTGCGGGATACCGTCGTCCCCGGGTTTCTATGCAAAGTTACAGCCCAAGGGCGAAAAATCTTCATGCTCCAGTATCGCACGAATCAGGGGCAACGCCGCAAACCGAAGATTGGTCAGTTCGGAGAATTGACGGTTGACCAGGCCCGCTCCATCGCCCAGGATTGGTTAGCGGATGTGCGCAAGGGTAGTGACCCCAGCGCGGAGAAACTGGCGGCGCGCAAGGCACCTACGGTTCAGGAACTGTGCAAGCAGTTTATTAAGGAATATTCGATACCACGCAATAAGCCGAGCACTGTCGAAACCTATCAAGATCAGATTGACCGCTACATTGTGCCAGCGCTGGGCGCTGTGAAAGTGCCTGATCTGACGCGGGTGCATGTCATGGACATGATGCGTGATATGGCAAGAATTGCCGTCACGGCCAATCGGGTTCTGGCTTGCCTGCGCAAGATGCTCAACATGGCCGAGGTATGGGGCTACCGTCCTGATGGCTCCAACCCATGCCGCCATGTGCCGAAATATCGGGAGGACGGCGAGACACGTTACATCACAAACACGGAATTGGCGAGGCTGTATGAGTATCTTGAGCGCGCCGATGTCGAAGGGCTGGAGCATCCGACGTTGACCTTAGCCGTTCGTTTGCAGTTTGAGTTTTCCGCCCGGATGTCCGAAATCAGGATGCTGGAATGGTCGTGGATCGACTTTGAAAATCGCCGTATTGTTTGGCCGGACAGTAAGACAGGGGAAATATCCAAACCGATGAGCGAGGCCGCCTATCAGCTTCTGAAAAATGCCTATCGCTTTGAGGGCTCTCCTTATGTGTGCCCGTCTATCTCTGATAGTCAGATTCCGCTACCTTCCAGCACTTACTACAACGGTTGGCGTCGCATCCTTGACCGTGCCAAGGTGCCGCATGTCGGCACCCATGGTATCCGGCACCGTGCCGCTACTGATATTGCCAACTCCGGCGTACCTATTAAGGTCGGCATGGCACTCACTGCCCACAAGACCGTTTCCATGTTCATGACATATGTGCATACGGAGGATGATCCGGTTCGTGCCGCTGCGGAGAAGGTGGCCAACTTGCGTCGGGACACTATAGATAGTCATTTGGAGGTTTCGGTGCCGGCTCCTACGGCGACTGAGAATGGACAAATTCGTGCCGACAAGGATAACTACCGCCTATTCAGGCATCGTAAGATCAAGGGACGAAGAACACCGTCGAGGGCCAAGCGGGCCTTGGCAGCAGGAAAAAGGGTGGTGGCATGATAAAGAAGACGCTTTTCAAGGTAGATAGGCCTGCTGTTCGTGCCTTACCTATTGGTTATGCTGGTGTTCTTTATGACTTGCTCAATTTCCCAGACACTGTCTGGGAAATTGAGCCTTTCCGAGTCGGCGCAGGTTTTTGCGCGCCGTGGTCGGCCTATGTGGTGGAGCTGCATATGATTGCAGGTAATCGGCGGCTTGTATGGCGTAGTGCCGTGACCCGTTGGCGAACACAAGAGCGCGCACGGCAAGCGAAGGAGTTGAGGTTCTACTCGACCTTCAAGCCAGCCCCGGAAGGCGTGGCCTGATGCAGTGGATCCGTTATTTGCGGCAAGGCTTCATCGAGGTTGCCGACACCCGGTACGACCTGACACACATGCGTAGCTCTGCTTTTGAGCTGGCAGTTGCTGCGACGGTGCGTTATCCCGCCCTGGCACTGCGTATTGAAGTCGAGTTCACTTCGCATTGCGTGTCGTTTGGCCCGAAGGCAGGTGAAGCGCTGGACTTTGATGCGTTAGGGCATGATCGGCGGATACTTGACCATCGGGCCGTGGCTCGTGCTTTTTGTTTCGACCGCTACCGCTGGTCGCTATCACTACCCACGTTGGTGCGGACGTTGGACGGACATTTCTGCAACTTCACTGGGCAGGGTAATTGGCTGGTCATCCGTGCGGTCGATGACGAGGGCTGGGAAGTGGATTATGAAATCTATTTCCGGTTGCGCCGGCAGGACAAGAATGCCCTGCGCATGGTGATAGAAAGCGCCTATGTCCGTGCTCCTGGCACGCCCGACCCCGGTGTCCCACACGACCGCAAGGGTAGGATACGCTTTCAGGTGATGGCGGCCAAAGTGTTCCGGGGAGAGCCGCTGCGCGACCCCAGCCACCATCGTCGGTAGCTGAACAGGAGCGGGGAAAGGCGAAGCGCCGCATAGGCGGCGCTTCGTTTCGCGGGTGCTCTTCAATATCAGCACGGCTGAACCCTGTTTCCAGGGGGCAGATAGACACCTTTGCAGGCCCCGGTACATCTATCTACTGCACAGGATACTCATATTTGAGCAATGGGTCAAGGTTTTTCACTGGGTTTTCACTGGGTCATCCGTTGGAGCCAAGGCCCCTGCTGCAGGATCTTCTTGGTCGGTATCCGAATGTTGTGAGGGCTGACGTCATTTTTCATCCCCCTTTTCCACACCTTTACCCCAGGAGCACGGTGAGGACATGAGAACGACGAGAACATCGAGCACACGGAGCACCGAAATTTTCTTTTAACCTTATGATAAATAACTAATTATCAGAAATTTATGTGCGGAATCATGCAAATTCATTGTGGTTAATTGCGCCGTTATGAGTGGTTTAAGCTATACTGTATGCTGGTTTTAGCTACCTGAATGCGATCTATATGATGCGTATCGAATCATTTATTTTCCTAGCGAAGTGGGTGACACTTCCTTCATCATAATTTTCTGAATGAGGTGGGCACATGGCCACAGCAAAACAAGCAGGTAGCAAGCGGCTCAAGATGTCTGAGCGTGCAGAACAGCAGTTGCAACTGCTATTTCCCGACATTCCTCAGCAATGGTTGTGGAAGAGGAAGACGAACGACGGGTACACGACACTACCGCGTACGCTACCCTTAGTCATGCAGGCGATAGATCATCAATCCAAAGGTCAACCTGCGGGCCACACCCTTTTTTGCCTATGGGCACGATCACCCGATCATCCTTTGGTCACTATTGAACACCCCGCTACGTTTGCAAGCGAAGCGGGATTTGATGGGATGCGCGCTGTAGATACTTGGCGCCGACGCATGAAGACCTTGCAGAAGCTTGGATTCATTGCGCCTAAAAAGGGGCCGTCAGGAGATTTCCATTATGTATTGCTTTTGAATCCGAACATGGCGGTGGAATGGATGCGGAGCCAGAACCTGATTCAAGCCGATTTGTACGCTCTTTTCCTTAGTCGGTTGACTGAGATTGGTGGCTATGGGGACATTGAGATAATTCATGCCTACTGGGCCAGCCTCGCGGAGGCAGAAAAGGCGAATGAAGCCGACAATGCCACGGTACCCACAGGAGTGGTCGAAACCCCTGTGCCACCACCCCCTCCAGCGCCAGCAGTATCGACCACGCTATCCATAACAAACTCAACTCACCCTGACGCGATACCTACTGCGACTGCACCAACCGCTGCCGCGCGCAAGTCGCCACGTCGAAGACGTACACAAGGGGTATGAGATGCATCCCTTACGCAAATCCCAAGGGGGGCGTGGGGATGAACGAGACAGCCCATACTGTGCATTCAAGGACGACCGATACCGTTTTTGGGCATTGCTGGTCCGAGACATCAAAGGTGTGCTATGTACGCTCTGTTGGGCTGGCTTCATGGCATGGTGCATGTGGCATGGGCTAACCGTTCCGTCCTCGCTATTTAAGGCGGTGTTAACGAGCCTGGGCTTCTTATGAGGCAGCCCTTCACAAGTTCAGCCGCATGGCACATAAAGAAATTGGTGCGGAGGGGAGGAATCGAACCTCCTGCGTTCTCTCTTGGCAGGCAGCGCAAATTCATAAACGTTAATCTCTCGTTCGGGTTGGAATTTTTTCTCACCAGAGACTCCGCAGGACCGCAATTCCGCACCAAACACATACCATTACCAAAGCGATTGAGTTTTTCATAGTCACCTCCAGAACGATTGCAATACAGCCAAAGATAGAAGCGAAGATGTCCAACCCAAACGAGACCACGACGTTTACTTCAATGTGTGCCTGTACCTCCAAGCCTGTTGTATCAGCGCCGATGTAGGGCGTTAACGATATTAACTATCACCACCAGTGGTTGTTGGTCGCAATCTTTAAGCGCCGATAAAGGTCATTACAAGATGCGCCTGATTATAGGCAGATTTCCAGCGGCCGTTTACCCTATGATAGCGCTATGTTGGGTTGACCAGATTCTAGCGTTCGAGCCTTACTCGAAGCCTGCGGGCTCGCTCCTTGAAGGCTGTATCACCGCCCTCAAGGATGTCACATACTTGCTTGCGGATGTCAGTGTCTTCCAGCCCACCGGAGGCGTAAGTGAACGTTGGAAGACCCGCTCCTACTGATGGACTGGAGTCGGCGACAATGATCTGATCGGCATCTGTATTGATTACTAGGTTTGCGTTATGCGTCACGATAATTACTTGGCGCTTTGAGCGTGCTTCCATAAAAAGCGGTACCAGCTCGTCGTTGACTGATTTAGGGTCCAGGTTTTCCTCGGGCTGGTCGATAATCAGGGGGCGATCATCAGCTTCGTCGAGAGCGAGATACAGCAAAAGTAGAACGATGCCTCGTGTCCCAGGAGACAGCTTATGGATGTCTGATCCGTCGTAGAGTATTTCGTAGCGCACTGAGATATGGCTAGTGTCAAATAACCAGTGGGCAAATTGTAGTGACCACTGCCGAAATGACGCTTGATCGCTTGGTGCAAATGGAGCATGAGAAAAAAGCTCTTTCGAGTATTCGGCGATAAACGTTGACATTGACGCTTGAATATCAGTCGCTGATCCCTGCTCCCAAGCGGACTTTAGTTTGGACGTTGCGATCTTTTCCAACTTTCCACGGCCCATAAATGGACCGGATTTACGACAATCGATGAGATGCTCTTCGCCATGGGTTGCCCAGCGGGCGATGTCAGCGGTACGAGATACCCTGATACTTAGCTTTTTGAGGGTGCCGCTGTTGGAGCTAATTCGAGCCATGAGTGGCGCATATAATTCGACAAGAGCTTGCTGCTCATTAATCACTGCCTCAAAGAGGCGCCCGTAGGTGTCCTCTCGCTCAGTCTGGAGTGCCTTGCGCCGCGTTGCAGCCCCCTCTGCATCGGCCAGCTGCGTCTTCAAAGCCTGTAGGGCATTACTTTCGGTGTTAATCCGTTTGGAAAGCGCAGTGTATTGGTTTCGTACGATAGTGTCTGCGCTAATTAATTTCTCTAGCCTGCTCATCTCCGCTTTTAATACTGAAAGCGGAATGGTGGCGAGATCGGCTCTAGGGTCGATAAGAGCGGCGTTTGGGTCACCTTCTGGTACTGCCGTACCTGTTAGAGTGGCAATCTGTTTGTCAGCCCACGTGATGTAGCCGTTCAAGGCGCTGTCGACGTCACCCTTGTACACCAGCATAAATAAATCCCATTGAGAATCATTTAGGCCGCTACTTGGATATCTCGCCATGGCTTGTCTCAGCATTTCTGGAGCCTTGGCAACCCGGGTGCTGGTAACTTCGTCCTGCATGGCGACGAATGTCCTGCGCTGCGTAGTGAATGCGGTAATGCGGGCGGTGAGTGTTTGAACGGCAGTACTGAGCTCGGCATATCGGCTAGCTTGAGCTTCCGTTCCTTTCAATACGAATTTCTTTAGATCTGCCGTGTAGCCTTTGATGAGCGCTTCCTTACTGGCAACTTGAGATTTCAAATTTGTGATCAGAGCCTCTTTTTCAAACTCTGTGGCGATACGATCAGAAATTGCGACAATTGCTTCAGATTCGCGCTCACGTGCCTGTTGGAAACGATGCGTTTGATGTTCTCGTAACTGTTCAAAATTAATAGCACCGTTCTGTTCGTCATCTGTGTGAGCCTCGAAGATTACGCGCTCAATCTCGCGGATCAGGCCTTTCGATGCACCAGTGGAAGAGCAGAGTTCTTCAACGAACTGCTGGGAGAGATAGCGCGCACGAGCAAAGGTCCACGCGTCGTTGGCGTCTCTGCCGTCAAGGTAGCGATCTGTTGTACTTCCGCCGCCCCAGTGTAGGCAGACACCACTGTCGCCAAGAAGCGGCTGTGCCCTGGCTAGGAAAGAAGGGCTGATGTCCATGTCTTCACGGCGAGCGACATCACCAATGGAGTCGCTTCCTGCAGCAATCATATCGGCGAGAGCTGTTTTTCCCGAGCCACGTGCACCGATAATTGCGACTAGGCCCGAGTTTAATGGTATTGATTTGGTCGCCACCCAATCAGCCTCTTTGATGTCAATGCTGGAAATCACCTGCGACGGCATAGCTGTCTTCGGAGGCTCGGCCCCGACATAAGCCCGACTGGCAGGGTCTATACACGCTTGTCGCAGGGCTTCAAAGGTGAGTGCTCCTTTGATCCAAGAATATCGATCTCCTGCAGGTGCTGCGGTATCAGGCAAGCTATGAGCGTCGCTGCCATGCATGCATGGTTTGGTCCCGCCATACTGTTCTTGTAATTGCTGAAAGGAGAGATTGCGCAAACCAAGCCAGAATTCACGTTGTTTGGGACTGCTGGTAAAAATAAAATGTGCGAACCTTTCGATTTCCTGTCGTATGGTTTTATCTGCTGCTTGACGAAGGCCAGAAGTACCGTCACCAGACCCTCCCGCCACGCCTATCAGAACATTAGCTTTCGCCCAGGCGTTTTCTGAGTACGCAGTTCGAAGATTTGCGAAATTAACTTTGAATTGTGTGGCACCTTGAATGAGCGCGGCGCGATCATCCTGAATACTAGGATCCGAGACCTTTCCGAGGCGGATTAGATCTTCTTCTGTGCAATCAAACCGATCATTATGTGCTGAAAAATGGAGGCGAGAGAGAAATCTACGGATTTCATTGATGTGGTTGGGGTCATCAGGACTTACCAAAAGGTGCAAATTTACGAACCCTGATTTGGCTGCTACGTCCAGACGTACCTCTATGTTGGGGATTATCAGAGAAATGCCAGGTAGTCGCCCTGACTCTTTGTACCGGCAGACCTCTTCGTACAGTGTAGTGGTGTAGTAATCGGTGATAGCAATGGCTTCAATTTTGGGGGAGGCGTTTTCAAGTGCATCCAAATAGCCGTTCCAGTCGTCTGACTTAAACTGATTATTCAGTACCGTTCCGGGTGCATGGATATGGGGCTCCCAACGATGCCACTCTGAACCGCGTGTGATCATTTCCATACTCCAAGTCAGTGTTTAAGGTAGTGTCTTGCTGTTGAATGTATCAAAAACAAACAAGCCGTGTCATCGTCTTTGAAATTCACCCCATAAGGCAATCAGGGCGTCTGCGCTTCGCGCACCACGCTGCTCCAGGTTCGCTATCACTCATCCCTGACGGGACTGTCTATCGCCAGCCTTCCACATCCCTGACGCCTCCGGCCCGGCTTCCCGCTTCTGGCCTGCGCGCTGGCGCTTGCGTGCAGTCTGCACACCAAAGATCTGGCCGTTGCCTGCTTAACCATCTTTCCTGACTTCATCACCTTGTCCGCGACTGTAGCCCGTGGCCGCGTGCCGTCAAGGCGCGCCAGGCCGTGTCCTCGGCTGCGCCTGCGGGCCGCACCCACCTGACGCTTGTTTCCTTGACGGCCCGCGTTCGTGGGCTCCTGACCATCGCGGGCGATGAACTCAGGAAAGACGGTGGCAACGAGGCCAACCGGGTTCTTCGTGCCGACCGCACATCAACAGCTCAAAAGCGTTGGGCTCGAATCTTGGAATCCGGTGTGCGGTGAAAAGCAAACCCTTTCTTTGTCAGGAGAAATTCCATGCTTGCATCCCGCTTCGGTTCCCATTCTCCGGTGCTGCGCAGCGACCGCCCGCTGTCGGACGATCAGATCAGGGCCGTGGTTCCGTCCATTTATGCCGATGCCCCACACGAAAGCCGTTCAGAACGCTATAGCTACATCCCCACGGCGGCGGTACTGACGGAGCTACGGAAAGAGGGTTTTGAACCTTTCATGGTGACACAGACCCGCGTACGCAACGAAGACCGGCGCGAACACACCAAACACATGATTCGGCTACGCCATGCCAATCAGGTGAATGACAGCATTGCCAATGAAATCATTCTTTTGAACTCGCACGATGGCACGAGCAGTTATCAGATGTTGGCCGGTGCCTTTCGTTTTGTCTGCGCAAATGGTCTTGTGTGCGGCGACACCGTGGCCGATGTTCGCATCCCCCATAAGGGCGATATTACCGGGCAGGTCATCGAAGGCGCTTATGAAGTGTTGGACGGTTTCGAGCGCGTGCAGGAATCCCGTGAAGCCATGCAAGCCATCACGCTGGACGAAGGCGAAGCGGAAGTTTTCGCCCGCGCCGCGCTGGCCTTGAAATACGACGACCCCGACAAGCCCGCGCCCATCACGGAAAGCCAGATTCTGATGCCGCGCCGGTTTGATGACCGCCGCCCCGATTTGTGGATGACCTTCAATCGCCTGCAAGAGAACTTGATTAAAGGCGGTTTGCGTGGTCGTAGCGCCAACGGTCGCCGCCAAAGCACCCGAGCGGTGCAAGGCATTGATTCCGACATTCGCCTGAATCGTTCTCTGTGGCTGCTGGCCGAGGGTATGCGTCAGTTGAAAGCCTGACCCCTTGCGCGGCAGGGGCAGGCAGCCACCCTTGCCGCGCTTTTCATGGCTGCAATGTAAAACCTCAAGGAGTTTTCACCATGAACGCGATCCATCAAACCGAAACCCAAGCCATCGACACCGCTACGCAGGAAGTCGCCGCCCCGGCGCAAAACCGGATTGTCGTGCCACTATCGCAGCTTCGCGCTTCCAAGCGCAATGTACGCAAAATCAAACAGTCTATTGATGCCCTGGCCGAGAGTATCGCCCGCGTGGGGCTGCTGCAAAACCTGACCGTCATTCTCGCTCGAGACGGCGAGCATTACGAAGTCGTGGCCGGTGGCCGCAGGCTTGACGCGCTCAAGCTGCTGGCAAAGACCCGCCGTATTCCGAAGGATTGGGCGGTGCCGTGCCTGCTGGTGGCCGACGCCAGCGCCCGCACTGTCAGCCTGACGGAAAACGTGCAGCGTGAAGCCATGCACCCCGCAGACCAGTTTGAAGCGTTCGCCGCACTGGTGGCCGAGGGACGACCCATCGAAGACATCGCGGCTGATTTCAGTGTGACCCCGCTGGTGGTGCAGCGCCGTATGAAGCTGGCGAATGTCTCGCGGCGTCTGCTGGCCGATTATCGTGCCGATGCCGTCACCCTTGAACAGTTAATGGCGCTCGCCATCACGGATGACCACGCGGCGCAGGAAGCCGCATTCTATGACGCCCCCGAATGGCAGCGCAGCCCACACGCCTTGCGTGACCGGCTGACCGAGCGGGAGATTGACGCAGGCCATGCGCTGGTGCGTTTCGTCGGGCTGGACGCCTACGAAGCCGCAGGCGGCGGCATTCGCCGTGATTTGTTCGCACAAGACGATAGCGGCGTGTATGTCACCGATGCGGCGCTGTTGGAAACGCTGGTACGCCAAAAGCTGGACGAACACGCGGCCACCGTGAAGGCCGAGGGGTGGGCATGGGTGGATGCCACGCCCGCCGCCACCTATGCCGATCTGCAAGCCTTCCAACGCGCCCCGCGTGAGCGGCGCAATCCCACCAAGCGGGAGGCCGACCGCATGGACAAGCTGGAAACCAAGATGCAGGCCATTGGGGAAGCGATTGATGCTGCATTGGAAGATGACGACGAGGACAAGGCCGACGCCTTGCAGGCCGAAGGCGATAGCCTGGGCGAACAATTGCAGGCGCTGGAAGATCGCTTGCTGGATTACGCTCCGAACGTCAAAGCCGCCGCTGGTGCCATTGTCACCCTTGACCGGCAAGGTCAGATTGTCGTGCATCGTGGCCTGATGCGTGAAGCCGAAGCGAAGGCGTTGCGTACCTTGGAGCGATTGCGGCAGGGATTCAGTGGCGAGGATGATGCAAACAGCGATGGCGAGGACAAGGAGCAGCCCAAGGCCGCTTCCCTGTCCGACCGGCTGGCGCAACGCTTGAGCGCCCACCGCACCGCCGCGCTGCAAATCGAGCTGGCGCGGAATCCACACGCCGCCCTGGCTGCTGTGGTGCATGGCATGGTGCAGACAGTCTTGCAAAAGGGTTATTACTATCGTGACAGTTTGCCGCTGGAAATACGGTTGACCGTGCAAGACCGGCTGGAAAGTATGGCCCCGGACTGGCCGGAATCGCCCGCCGCCATGGCGCTGGTCGAACAGCAAAAAGTCATAGGCAAGGCGTTGCCGATAGACAGCCCCGATCTGTTTGCCGTCTTGTTAGCAAAGCCGCAAGATGAACTGGTGCGGCTGCTGGCGGTGTGCGCGGCGGCAAGCGTGGATGTTGTCACGCCTCGCGCTACGGCACAGCAACCGGGCGAGAAACTGGCGCAGGCCGTGGGGCTGGATATGGCGGTATGGTGGCAGCCGACTGCCGAAAGCTATTTCCTGCACATTTCCAAAGCCATGATTCTGGATGCCGTGGGAGAGTTCGCACCTGACCACGTTTCCCGGCTGGCGAAGCTCAAGAAAGCTGACATTGCCAGCGAAGCGGAACGACTGGTGGCCGGTACGGGGTGGATGCCCGGTATTTTCCGGGTGGAAAGCCCGCAGGACACGGCGGCAGAGGAAGACGAAGCAACCGCCGAGGATGCCGACACACCCACTGAACCGACTGATGCAGTAGCCGTATAATCTTGAAGCTAGGCCAGCGCCCCGGTTCCAGCCGGGGCGCTGGCTGTTGTCATTGGTTCAGATCTCACCGTCCCCAACGCCGTTGCGTCATTGGGGCCGGTGGTCAAAAATCCGGGCGCTGCATCGCCGCGCCCGGTGACAACAACCAAGGCAAAAAGCCAAATCAGCCGGTCGCCGCTTCGGAGGGGCAGCGGCGACCGGAGCATGTGAGACAAGCGCCAGGGGACGGACGGCCATCGCTGCGCTGGACAAATCGCAGCCCATCCAGGCGCAAAGCACGGAATGACAAGGGCTGTCATAAAGTCTTCATCTTTTATGCACAGGCTTGCGCACAGAATCTGTGGATAAGCCTGAGCGTGTCGGCGCGAGCGCCGCCGGGCTTTCGGGCTGCGCCCCGTGCCGACGTTGTCGTCACGGCCATTAGGCTTCAATCCCTCACGCCTTTGCGTCTGCGGCGCTGCGCACATTCGTTTGCCGGCTGCGCGATGCGCAACGATTCAAGTCTGGCTGCGCTTTACGCAGAGGATTCCAACGCAAACCCCAGTGACACGGTGGGGGCTGTTTTGCTTCCGGTCATTGTGTCATGCCGGTCTCGGTTTAAAGGGCGGCGCGTCGCCGTGGGCACCGCTTGCGGCCGCTGGCCGTCTTCGACCCTTGAAACCTGCGCTGCGCCATACCTTCGGGTTCCGGGCAATCCCGCCCTGAACACTGGAGCGCATCATGAACAACACCATCGCCGCACTGAGCTATGACAACATGGACGAGACATGTACCCTGTATGTACGCAGTCCCAGTGGCCGCTACAAGCTGGCCAGCGACGAGCAGATTCTGGCGGCGGGCCGTACCGCTGCGGAAAGTCTGGTTTCCCAAACTTCGGCGGTCGATCAGCCGACCAAGGTGAAGCAGTTTTTTCAGGCCAAGCTGGCCGGGCTGGGACACGAATGTGCTGCCTTCTTGTATCTGGACTCACGTTTCAAGCCGATTCGCTATATCGAGCAGGGTCCGGGGACGTTGAGCCAGGCCAGCGTCTATCCTCGCGAGATCGTCAAAACGGCGCTGCGCTTGAACGCGGCCGCGCTCATCATGGCGCATAACCATCCGTCGGGTTCAACCGAGCCAAGTATCGCGGACCTGAACCTGACCAAGCATCTGAAAAATGCGCTGGCGCTGATAGATGTACGGTTGCTCGATCATGTCATCGTGACGGCGGCCAGCACGGCCTCACTGGCAGAGCTGGGGCAGATATAAAGCCCCGACAACCGCACAGGGCGTTATGTCCTGTGCGGTTGTCAGATAAGCAGGCTCAAGTGCTTGCGGCTTCTTCTATATGGTGCCCCGCCACAGGCGGTGCGGGTAAGACTACGCCTGGGCTTGCTGGCGCAGGTTGCACGCAAGCGTGCCGTCCTCGATGCTGGCGGTTGTTTGTCTGGACATCACGAGGGGCGGTTCACCAACATGCCGCCCAGCCTGGTTTATGGAGCTTCCACACCGCGCTTTCAAAGGCAGCGCCGCAGCGTGCGGCGGGGAGTTTTTCGCCCAACATCGGCAGCCTGGTTCTTGCACGCATCAGGGTGCTTGCCGGTCGAGCGTATCTACGGCGAAATCGAGTTCGCCATCTCTCCTTGCAGAACGGTCGGCCTGTACGTCCTTGTCTTGTCGTGAATCCTGGCGGGGGACGGCAAGCCTTGGGCTGATGGGCCGCAACCGTCCAGCACAAACAATTTCCCCTGCGCTGCGCGCATTCCTCGCGGGACAAATTGTTTGCGCTTCCCGGCCCTCCACGCTGTTACGGCCGCTGGTGCGGTGCGGCCCGCCCACCCCCGCCGACCGGATCACAACAAGGACGCACTGGCGCGACCTTGAATTCCTGAAAGGAGTATCACCATGGCTACCATCGGCACCTTCACCGCAGATACCAACGGCTACACCGGCACCTTGCGCACCCTGACGCTTAACGTCAAGGTCAAGCTGGTCGCCAACGACAAGGGCGAAAACGGCAAAGCCCCCGACTTCCGCCTGCAGGCCGCAGGCAATGACATCGGCGCGGCGTGGAAGAAAACCAGCGAGGCCGGGCGGGAATACCTGTCGGTGACGCTGGATGACCCCTCATTCGCGGCCACCGTCTATGCTCGCCTGATCGAAGGCGAGGACGGCACGCATGACCTGCTGTGGACGCGCAGCAAGCCGTAAACGGCTTAAAGCCCTACGCCCCGCCTTTTGGCGGGGCGTATCCACTCAAAGGCCTATGGCGGCACAGCCCCCACAGGCCTTATGGTTAAACCTTACCTTCGGTAAGCTGGGTTTCTGTCTGGGTCATGAGCACTGCCGTGCTACATTCCAGCGCTTCGGCGATCTTGAAGATAATCGCCAGCGTGGGCATGTGCTCGCCGCGCTCAATCTTGCCCAGGTGCGAGCGTTCGATGCCCGCGAGGTTCGCCAGCATTTCCTGGGCAATGCCGCGTTCCGTGCGCAGCGCACGCACCGCACTGCCGAAGGCCTGGGCCAGTTCGGCATCAAAGGTGGTGGCGCCGGGTGGCCGGCCGCGCTGTACGGGTCGCTTCTGCATAGACAGAAGCGTGTTTCAGCGGCACAATTAAAACCACGTTATCTTTAACTCATTCATCGGGATTTCGTCTTTTTCTTGTGTGATTAATGAAATCTGTAAGTGTGGATTCCCTTAAAAGCGGAGAACCACAATCGTACTTTTCATGGCTTGCGCACAAACGGCATTACGATTGCCCGCTTTTACGGATTTGGGATTAACCGCTTTCGGGTCTTTGCACGAACGCACAAAGACAGATCGGCGGCTTTACGCTTTGGCAGAGTAAACGTGAACCAACCACTCATCACCGACGACGAACGCGCACAATTGCTTGCCCACGGGCAGGCTCGCGCCGCAGGCCAGAGCATTGACCCGCTGCCTGTGGTGCGGATTTTCACGCCAGATGCTCATGCGACCTGGCTGCTGGCCTGCCTTGATCCCCAAGACGGCGATACGGCCTATGGGCTGATCGACCTGGGGATAGGCATGCCGGAGCTGGGAACAGTGCAGCTTTCCGCCTTGGCGGCTATCGTCGGCCCGCGCAAGCAGCCCGTAATGCGTGACCGCTATTTCCAGGCGGTGCGCCCGTTATCGGAATATGTGCGCCTGGCGCAAGAAAACGGTTCGATCACGGATTGAAACCGATGACTGCGATCAAAGCGCGCAGTCCATCCCACGCAGTCCATCTAATCAAGGCGTATTGAGACTATTTCAGTCATAGTCAAGACCAGCAGAGTCTGAATCATGGGCCTTGCACAAATACGCGACGGCCCAGACTTAAAGAGTCATGATCTTTTGCGGGATATGCGGCAGGGTGATAGACGCTGATTGCTGATTTTTCAACGGAGCCATCGTCGCATTCTGATTGTCAGCGCAACGGTTAAGACGCAATCGGGCTTGATATTTTCAGTTTCATTTGATGCGATTGGTATTCAGGTATTAACGTATTGAAACTGCGTTGTGTGCATTTTGCGATGAGGTGGCCCCGCTGGATGAAAGGGGGGTTGCCTTATGGTCGATTTGCGCCTCAAGCACTGGCATCCGGTTGCTGCGTATCTCTACGTTCTGCATCTGGATGGCCCGGCACTGGCCTGGGAATACCTGCGCCGTCATCCCGAGTACAGGCACGACTGGTTGCATCGTCTTCAGCGGCCAGACGCGGCGCAAAATTGGGGCTTGCGTCTGCTGGAAGACCCCACCCTGGATGCGCGTGACGCGCATCCTATTTGGTTCCCCGACTCTTATGGCGTTCATCTTTACCCGGACGCCGACCCCATGCCGGATGCTGAGCGGTTCGCGCTCTGGCCCATCCCCGGAGACAAATTCCTGATGCACGACGGCGTGCGCCTGGTGCTGCGGGTGCGCTGGCCGGGTGGCTGCCTGCGGCTTGCGCTCGCCCCTGGTCTGGCCGACGGCATGGCCTATGTCTATGCCGTGCGCGCCGGCGCCGACCTTCTGGCGCACGCACAAGCGCTCACGCTGGAAATGAGCAAGCTGGCCCTGGAGAGCGGCGCCATTCCCATTGCCGTCGTGCGGCCCCGGCCCGCCTTGTCGGCCCTGCAGGAGCTGCACACCTTGCAGGCGCTCGATGCCACCCTGGCGGGTGCCTCATTGCGCGACATCGCCGAAGGGCTGTTTGGTTCCAAGGCAGTGGCCCGCGATTGGCATGCTGATGGCGCGTTGCGTGCCCGCATGCGGCGCCTGGTGCGCCGGGGCGACACGCTGATGCGTGGTGGCTACCGCCGCCTGGCACAGCTTCCCGCGCCGGTGCAGGGACGTTCTTCACCACTTGCAAAACGTCCCTGAGCAGGTCGCCCGACTTGGTTGAGACTGTCTGCATCCGGCCCCGCTATGTGGCCGGGCGCTCTCAACCGATGGAGGCTCACCCCATGCGACCAGCACCCTTACGGCCTGCCGCCGTTCCCGCCACTGCGCCCGCGCAGCCCCAACGTTACCTCACCAACGACGAAGCCGCCGACTACCTGCGTCTGTCGCCGCGCACGCTGGAAAAGCAGCGCGTGATTGGCGGTGGCCCGAAGTTTCGCAAGTTCGGACGGCGCGTCATGTACGCCGTGGATGATCTCAATGCCTGGGCCGATGCACGCAGTTATGAGGCCACGTCCGACCCGGAGTACGCCGAACGTCATGCGGGTGATTATCGTGACGGCCGCTGATCGTCTGCCCGCTAGCGGCCATCACCATGTCCCGTTCGCCCGCTGCGCAGCGACCGCCACAGCAGGAACAACTTGCGCTGTTCCGCGCCTTGCCCGGCGACATGGTGCCACGCGATGCCCAGGACTTGATGGCCTATCCCTTCTTCTCGCTGGCGAAGTCGCGGCGCGTTGCGCCCATCGACTTTCGCAATGGGAACGTCACCATCCGTGTGGAAGGCACCGCCGAACACGGCATTGCCACGATCTGGGATGCCGACATCCTGATCTGGGCCGCGTCGCAGATTGTGCAGGCACGCGATGCAGGCATCACGCCTTCGCGCTGGATACGCGCCAAGCCTTACGAAATCCTGCGCTTTATCGGGCGTGGCACCTCCTTGCGCGACTACCAGCGCCTGAAAGCGGCGCTCGACCGGCTGCAATCGACCAGCGTGGCAACGTCCATCCGCGAAACCACGGGGCGGCGGCTGCATCGGTTTTCGTGGATCAACGAGTGGAAGGAACTGGCCGATGCTGGCGGCAAGCCGTTGGGCATCGAACTGATTCTGCCGGACTGGTTTTATGCGGGCGTGCTCAATGCGGCCCTGGTGCTGACCATCGACCCGGCGTACTTCCGGCTCACGGGTGGTATCGAGCGCTGGCTATACCGCCTGGTGCGCAAGCACGGAGGCAAGCAGCCGGAGGGCTGGCGATTCGATTTTCGCTACCTGCACCAGAAGTCCGGCAGTACCGCCAAGCCCGCCGACTTCGCCTGCGATCTGCGCGCCCTGGTGGCAAAGCAGTCGCTGCCCGGCTACGTGTTGGGGATCGAGCTGCTGCCGACCGAAGGCCGCGAACGGCTGACCTTCCGACCGGTGCCGTCCACGGCACGGGGATAAGTCTGTGGAAAAGCTGTGAATATCCTGTGAATAGTGTCGTGCTATCAGGCGTGTCCGGTATCGTGCTATCGGGCGTGGGACTATCGTGCTATCAGGCGTGCAAATCGGCTGCAAAGCCGCGCCAGCACTGGGTTTGCGTGCCCCTTAACTTATCTAACTTAACTACTCTAACTATTGATAAAGACCCGCAACCACGTTGGATAGACCCTGAAAAGGGAAACACCCGACAGTGTGACGGGCGAAATCAGCCGAAAAAACCATTTCGTTCAACAAGGCAAAAACAGCCACTCTCGACAGTAGAAGAACTCAGGGGTTTTTCAGATGGGAGGGCTGCGCCATGATCGTTGCCTTGCTCAATCAGAAAGGTGGGGTGGGCAAGACCACGCTGGCCACGCACATCGCCGGAGAACTCGCGCTGCGCGGTCAGCAAGTCATCCTGTTGGATGCCGACCCGCAGGGTTCTTCACTGGATTGGACACAGCGCAGAAGCCAGCAAGAGCTGCCACGGCTGTTCAGCGCGGTGGGCCTGGCACGTGAAACGCTGCATCAGGAAGCGCCGGAACTCGCTAGGCGGGCCGATCACGTGGTCATTGATGGCCCGCCCAGAATCGCCGCCTTGGCGCGCTCTGCGCTGCTGGCAGCCGATTACGTGCTGATTCCTGTGCAACCCAGCCCCTACGACCTGTGGGCCAGCGCTGAGATGGTGGTGCTGATCCGCGAGGCCCAGGTGTTTCGGCCTGCTTTGCAAGCGGCCTTTGTCATCAACCGGCGGGTCAGCACCACGGTGATCGGACGCGAAGCCCGTCGGGCGCTGGCTGAGCAACCATTGCCGGCGCTGCACGCCGAGGTTCGCCAGCGGATCGTCTTTGCCGACAGCGTGGCCGCCGGGCGGCTGGCACGTGAAACGGCGCCCGATAGCGCGGCGGCGCGTGAGATCACCGCGCTGGTCGATGAACTGTTGCGGTGGCCGACATGACAGCCAAGCTGCCACTGAACAGCAAACGTCCAGCCAAGCGCGTGGGCATTGGTGCGCGCCCACCCGCGAATCCGCACGCTGAGGCGTGGATTCGCCAGGGCGACGCCGACACGCTGAACAAGGGTGATCTCTACACCGCTCGCCTGACGCTGGACATCACCCCCGCCCTGCGGGCGCGCATCAAGGTCTCGGCCTTCACGCAAGGCGTGACGGTGGCCGACCTGCTGCGCGGTCTGCTGGATAGGGAGTTTCCAGAACCTCGCAAAGAGGACACGCCATGAATAGCTTTGTTTCGCCTGCCGCTGGTGCGGCCACGGCGGCATCACTGCCGCTCTCCGCCGCGCTTCGCCCTCATGCCAACCGCGCCCCGCTGACGCGGGTGGCGCTGGCCACAATCGAACCCCACTTCAATCTTTACCTGCGTTTTGGTGAACCGGCACACACGCTGCGGCTGGACCGCTGGCGGCGCTGGGCGGTGTTTCTGCCGGGCGCGGTGCTATGCCGCATCCGCTGGCAGGCCAATGACTATGGTACGGTGCGCTGGCAGCTTATGGTGATGCAGGCTTGCACACCGCTGGACGCGGCGCAGCGCATCCCCGGCGTGCAGCCTGGCGCACGCCTGCTGTTGCAGGTTGAAGGCGATGCCCATGTACGCGCCGTGCTGCAACGTATGGATGCCATCGAGTTACTGGGTATTGCTCCCGCCGCCGTCTCGCCCGCGTACTGGCGCACGCTCGCCAATCGGCTGGCGGCGCGTCAGCCGTTGCCCGATTACACCGCCGAACGGCACGCCGCCTGGCTGGTCGGGCGGGCCTTGTCATGAGGCCGGTTGCCACGTTCAATAAGGCCGCTGGAACCGGGCCGCATCCTCGTTCGCGCCTGCGCGCCCGCATCGTGCTGGCGGGCTTGTCCACTGTCGGCTTGGCTGCGCTGGCCTGGACGGCTTTTGTGCCGCCGCTGCCGCGCCTAGTCTACAACCCGTCCGACAGTGTGGCGGTCGGCTGGTATCGCGTCGAACCGTTCCAACATCAGTCCGGCTCGTTGTCTGGTCGGCTACACGTGGGCAGCATTGTTCTGACCCGATTGCCCGCCGACGCCGCTGCGCTGGCCGCGCAACGCGGCTATCTGCCCGCACACATTCCGCTACTCAAGCGTGTGGGCGCGGTCGCGCCGCAACACGTCTGCATCGTGGCCGGTCAGGTGCGCATCGACGGCGTGCCGGTGGCCGCAGCGCTGCCTGCCGACCAGCTGGGCCGTCCGTTGCCGCCCTGGCCGCAGTGCCGGCCATTGATGGCGGGCGAACTGTTCCTGTTGAGCGCTACGAATCCGGCCTCATTCGACAGCCGCTACTTTGGCCCGGTCAGAGCAGCCGCCGTGATCGGCATCGCGCATCCGGTCTGGCATGGGGCGCAGCCATGAAAGCCGGCGATTCAATGCACGTCGCGCTGTATGTCATCGTGCTATCAGGCGTGTCTTCCTTGGGATTGCCGGCGCGTCGTTGCGTCTGCCGTGCTGAGGCCAATCCTATGCAATGGACTTTGCACACAGCAAGGCGTCCCGCTCAGCCGTCCCACGTGCAGGAGCCGTGCCTCGAACGTGCTTGGCCTGCGGCCTCTGGCGCGTCCATCGGCGCGCTCGCCGGTGCGCTGACTGCCCATGCTGCAGTGCCACCGGGCCGCCGACGCCGGGAGCGAAAGCGACAGGTAAAGGCGGAAGGCAAGACAAAAGGGGGCGGCACCCAGACGCCCGCAAAGCCAGTCTGCACATGGGGGTGGCGCGGCACGATGCGGCGTTGCCGCCGTGCCGCTGGGGGCGTGATTCCCGCGCCAAGACGGGGCTGGCCGCGTGCTCCACACGACCGGCTACGCCACAACTGCATTCAGAACTTATAGAGAGCGTAGCCATGAGCGACCGCCGCGATGATGCTTTCCGGGTGCGTCCCAGCGCCCCGAAGAACCGGGGCAAGGGTCAAGGCCAAGGTTTTATTTCCAAGGTGCTCAAGCAGACCAGCAAGGCCAGCGGCGGCAAGTCCTTCATGCGCCATTCCGCCGCCGGTGGCCGCAGCGCGCGCGCTGGCCAGCGTCCCGGCGCACGTCTGGGGCGCGGCCATACGGCGGCGCGTTTCGCAGGGGCGAACCTCACGCCATTCTCGCGACGGGTGGCCATCAAGACGCTGCCGGTGAATCAGCAACGTGCCAGCCCCCAGTCGCTTGCCAAGCACCTACGCTACATCGAGCGTGACGGCGCGGGCCGCGATGGCGAGCCAGGCCAAGCCTATGGGCCACAGACGGACGTCGCCGATCTGGATGCCTTCAAGGAACGCTGCGCCGAGGATAGACACCATTTCCGCTTCATCGTTTCCCCAGAGGACGGTGCTGAACTGGATGACTTGCGCACCTACACCCGGCATCTGGTGAACCGCATGGAAGCTGACCTTGGCACGCGCCTGGACTGGGTGGCGGTGGATCACTGGAATACCGACAATCCCCATACCCACCTGATCGTGCGCGGACGTGACGACACCGGCCAAGACCTGATCATCGCGGGCGATTACATCGCCCAGGGTTTGCGTCATCGCGCATCTGAACTGGCGACCGAATGGCTGGGGCCACGCACCGAGCTGGAGATCCAGCAAGCCATGCAGCGCGAAGTGGATCAGGAGCGCTGGACAAGTCTGGATCGCACCCTGCAACGCGAGGCTGGTGACGATGGCAGAATACATATCGAACACTTCAACGAGCCGAAACTGCAACGTCATCGCCTGTTGCTGATCGGTCGCCTACAACGTTTACAGCGCATGGGTTTAGCCGAAGAAATGCAGCCCGGCACCTGGGCCATTCACACCGACGCCGAGAAGACTTTGCGCACCCTGGGCGAGCGTGGCGACATCATCCGCACCATGCAGCGGGCCATGAGCGGGCAACCGCGTGAACTTGCTGTGTTCGAGCCGGACAATGATGGCCGCACCATCGTTGGTCGCGTGGTGGCCAAGGGGTTGGATGATGAGCTGCGCGACCGGGGCTATCTGGTCATCGACGGTGTGGATGGTAAAGCGCACTATATCGCGCTAAATACCCGCGACGATCCGGCCAACCATCCGACCGGCGCGGTGGTGGAAGTGCAGGGTTCCGCCGACATTCGAGCGGCTGATCGCAACATCGTGGAGCTGGTAAGCGACGGCCTGTATCGCGCCGACCATCACCTGGCGATTGAGCAAGGCCGATCCAAAGCTGGCCGTGACCCGAAGGAGGTTGTCGCCGCTCATGTCCGACGCCTGGAAGCCCTGAGACGAGCCGGTATCGTGGAGCGTGTAGCCGAAGGGCTATGGCAGGTACCGAGCGATCTGCCGGAACGGGGCCGCCAGTATGATGCCCAGCGCCTGAGTGGCGTGTCTGTGAAACTGAAATCGCACCTGCCCATTGAGCGGCAGGCCCGCGTGATTGGCGCCACCTGGCTGGATCGACAGTTGATTGGCGGCGGCAAGGGGCTGGGGGATGTGGGTTTTTCTGGTGATGCCAAGCAGGCGATGCAGCAGCGCGCTGACTTTCTGGTCGAACAGGGGCTGGCACAGCGGCACGGACAGCGCGTGACCCTTGCTCGGAATCTGCTGGGTACGCTGCGCGATCGGGAACTGATGCAGGTCGCCAAGGATATGGCCACCGAAACCGGCCAGGAGCATCGCCCGGTGGCCGAGGGGCAGCGCGTCGTCGGCATCTACCGGCGTTCGATCATGCTCGTCAGCGGACGCTACGCGATGCTTGATGACGGCATGGGGTTTAGCCTGGTGCCGTGGAAACCCGTGATCGAGCAGCGGCTGGGGCAGCAGCTTGCCGCGACGGTGTGCGGAGACGGGGTGTCATGGGAGGTTGGGCTGCAACGAGGCAGTAGCCTTGTCTGAACCCATAGGATGACTGTGAATATAGTTACCATGCGGCGTGTACTAAGTCACTCTGGGTTTCTATTTAATTGATTGCTGTGTTTTTGACCTTTTCAGCCGTCCAAGATGAAGAGTCAGGAGCTCCAGCGCAACCTTCCCGCTTTGCATTCCGGTCATGACGGCGGTACCAAGGCCGTGGATCAGTCCTAGCAAAATAATGGCTTCAGCTGTTGCGTCCAGTTCATTACCAAATTCACCAGATTCTTGTCCTTGTTTTAGCAACAAGGTGACACGCTGGAGTAAGCGGTTAGGTCCATCGAGCAACGCTTCATTTGGAATTTCAGGATCGGTCATACTGAGGACGGCATAAGACATCCAAAGTAGATGAAACTCACGTCCGTGTGAGTCAGTGGGCAGAGCTACCGTGAAAAGAGCCTCGAGAGTTTCTGTTACGGTCAAGGCTTCCGTCGAAGTTGAGGCGTGATTTGCCCATCGCTCGTTGCTCATCCTCTCAAGCGCCATCAGACCTTCTCGCATTAACCTGGCCTTATTCTCGAAGTAGTACTGCACAAGGCGAAGTGAGATTTCAGCCTCGGCAGCTACGGTGCGCATAGAAACGGCATGTAAGCCCTCACGCACAGCTACTGCGACAAACGCTTCTAGGATCATTGATCGGCGCTCGTTATGGTTGACCGTTTTCGGCATGGAATCCTCATGATTGTGCTTGGTTGAATTTTAATGGTACAGTCGTATCATGAAAGATCAAGCAAGATAGTAGACGCTATTACAGCTATGTTGTCATCGTCACCTAGCATACCTTTTCGTCTCTGGATGGTCGCCGCAGTCACTGGTACTGGAGCGTTCATGGCGATGCTTGACTCGACTGTCGCCAATCTTGCCATCGGAACGATCAGCAAGCAGTTTGCTGCTCCGTTGGGAGATGTCCAATGGGTTGCCACAAGTTACCTGATCACACTTGCGCTCTCTCTTCCTCTGACTGGATGGCTAGCAAGACGTGTCGGTTCAAACCGGCTTTGGAGGGCTGCGATGTTTGCATTTATAGCATCCTCAACCGTGTGCGGATTGTCCGGTGATCTCGTGACGTTAATCGTAGCTAGGTGCTCTCAAGGCCTCGCAGCCGGCTTAATGGTACCCGCGGGGCAGGCGCTACTTGCTGAAGTTGCTGATCGGAGACAGCTTGGACGCTTGATGGGAACCGTAGGCTTCGCTGTGGCACTCGGCCCTGCACTGGGGCCAGGACTAGCAGGGGCATTGCTCGAGTCTTTCTCTTGGCGCTGGTTGTTTTGGATCAATATTCCAATCGGAATGGTCGCGATCATTGTGGCTAAATTTGTTCTACCACCAAATGATGTGGTACCTGCGCATCGATTCGATACCACCGGTTTGCTGCTAATTAGTCTAGGGCTTCCGCTAGTGCTGTATGGCGCTGCCACTATTGGTGTTGCTGATGGTGCAGTATCTCTCTTCATGCTGGCGCTTGGGGTAGGCTTTATTTTTGTGTTTGTTAAGCATGCTAACCGTTCAATAGCGCCCTTGATCGATATCCGATTGTTTTGTGCACCGAATTTTTCGGCGGCTGTCGCCACGGCTGGTCTTACTGGGGCCACAATGTACGGCAGCTTATTGCTTATACCGCTTTATCTTCAAGACACGTTACACCTGTCGCCCACAAACACGGGCTTCATGTTGCTAGCGATGGGCCTCGGGTCAGCATTTGCCCTGCCCGTCGCCGGACATATCGCAGATCGATATGGTGCGTTGAAAGCATGCGTTATAGGGAGTTTTTTGCTGTTACTCACCGTAGCGCCTTTTTGGTTCTCGACGGCTTTGACTTTTGTCAATGTGGCTATTTTGCTGTTTGTCCGAGGAGGGGGGTTGGCTTTAGCCCAAATGCCAGCCATGACAGCAGCCTATGCAGCCGTTTCAAAGGAGGAGATGGGAGATGCAGCGACGATCATAAACATTGCTCAGCGTCTCGGTGGTGCGTTGGGTGCAATCACTATTGTCATCGTCGTTGATCAAGTGTCCGGCACAGGTGCGCAAGGAACATACGAACTGGGGTTAGCCCTATTGGGAGTTTTCGCAATTGCGTCAATAGTTACATCAATGTTTCTGACGAAGCCACCGCATTAGGTGAGAAGCAACAATGGAATCGAGACAGGAACAGAAATAGGTATGGAACTACGACATCTCCGCTGCTTTCTGGCTGTGGCCGAAGAACTCCATTTCGCTCGGGCAGCTGAGAAACTGCACATCGAGCAGTCGCCTCTGTCGCGCGCCATCAAGGAACTGGAAGAAGACTTGGGCGAGCAGTTGTTCATCCGCACTAGTCGCAGTACGCGGCTGACGCGGGCAGGCAAGCTGCTTCTGGAGCATGTGCCACGTATCTTCACCGCCTTACAGCAGGCCCGCGATAGCGTAACAGCGGCGTCCAATGGCTTCCACGGTCAGTTACGTATTGCCTTGTCTGATGGTGCCACACCTTCACGTCTTCCATCTTTGTTGGCGCTATGCCGCCAGGAAGAACCCGAAGTCGAAATACGCTTGTTCGAGGTGTCGTTATCGCAACAGATCAAGGGATTGCATGACGACCTGTACGACGTGGGTTTTGCGCAGTCTGATGAGGTGGGCGACAGCATCGTCGCTGAGCCAGTGTGGAACGATCCGCTATGGGTCGCGGTGCCAGCACGGCATCCACTACTTAAGCATAAGCGCATCCCGCTGGATGAAGTGCTGCGTTATCCATTGGTGCTGCGCGACGCGCAAGTATGCGAAGGTCACGCGCAGCAAGTGGAACGGGTGCTGCGCCGGGCAGATATGGAGCCGTTGATTGCGGAGCGGGTGGCTTCGTTCGATTTAATGATGGCGCTGGTGTCGGCGGGCTTCGCGCTGGGCCTGGCTGGCGCGTCGTATATCGCCTCCAGTCGTGAACCGGGCGTGGTGGCTCGATCCCTTGCAGGCCGTTCGCCCATGCTGACCACCTACCTGCTTCGGCGTGACGCTGAAATATTACCAACCATATCCCATTTTATTGACCGGGTGCGCGCCATCGAGTTGCCCGAAGGCGTCAGACCTGCGCTACCGCTTGTATCCGATATCGAGGAGGAAGCCAAGCTATGAAACAATTCATCCTATTGTTGCTGGTCGTGGGGTTGGCCGCTTGCGGCCAATCGGAAACGCCTAAACCCCAACAGGATGTACCCACCGCAGAGGAGCTGGCCGCCGCGCCTGAGCGATTGAAAGAGTTGCGCCGACAGTGCCAGACTGATCGTCCCAACATGGGCGATGTACTGTGTGACCGACTGGCCGAAGCAACGCGTAAGCGCTTCTATGGCGACGGCACCGTGCCATACACACCGTCGGATACGCCGCCGAAGTTCTGAAACGTCGGCATTTCCCGACAAATTCCGCTTTTCTTCACCAACACGCCGCAGCGCGCTCGCGCTTGCGGCGTTTTTGTCGTGTTCGTCCCAACCTGAAACGATGCTTTTTACATCACCTTCGTCCCGATAAAGGTCTTTGACCGGCACTGGCGTGGCACCGATCCTTGTATGGCAGGCACACCTACGTGCCGTCTTTTCACGAGGAATCAGCGCAGGAAGACATCGGAGGCCAGGCTATGCAAGGGACGAACGTGCTGTTCGGGCAGATCGCCGTCGTATTCGGCATCGTGATCGCTGGCGTGTGGAGTGCCACACAATGGACAGCCGCCGCCCTGGGCTATCAGCTACGCCTTGGCTCGCCCTGGTTTGATTTCTACGGTACGCCGATCTATCACCCCTGGTGCTTGTTCGAGTGGTGGTTTTTCTTCGACGCTTATGCCCCGGAGGTCTTCAACGTCGGCGGCATGATCGCTGGCGGCAGCGGCCTGATTGCCGTCGTGGTCGCCATCGGTATGTCAATCTGGCGCTCGCGTCAGGCGCGGCTGGTCACGACCTACGGTTCAGCACGCTGGGCCGATATCAGCGATATCGGCGAAGCCGGGCTCACCCAGCCGGTCGGCGTCTTCCTGGGCCAGCACGAAGGGCAGTACCTGCGTCACGAAGGCCCGGAACATGTCCTTGCCTTTGCGCCCACGCGCTCGGGCAAAGGCGTGGGCCTGGTAGTGCCCACTTTGCTCGCCTGGCCGGCGTCCGCTGTTATCCACGACATCAAGGGTGAGAACTGGCAGATCACCGCGGGCTGGCGTGCGCGCTTCTCGCACTGTCTGCTTTTTAACCCCACCGATGAGCAATCCGCAAGCTACAACCCGCTGTTGGAAGTGCGACGTGGTGCGCATGAAGTACGCGATGTGCAAAACATTGCGGACATTCTGGTCGATCCCGAAGGGGCGCTGGAGAAGCGCAATCACTGGGAAAAGACTTCGCATGCGTTGCTGGTGGGCGCCATCTTGCATGTGCTCTATGCCGGAGAAGACAAGACGCTGCGCGGCGTGGCGAACTTCCTGTCGGATCCGACGTGCCCGTTCGAGCTGACCTTGCACCGGATGATGACGACGCGGCACCTGGGCGATGCACCGCATCCGGTGGTGGCGTCCGCTGCGCGTGAAGTGCTCAATAAGGCGGACAACGAGCGCTCGGGTGTGCTCTCAACCGCCATGTCCTTCTTGGGCCTGTACCGCGACCCGACGGTGGCCGAAGTCACCTCGCGCTGCGACTGGCGTATCGCCGACCTGATTGCGTCAGAGCATCCAGTATCGCTGTATCTGGTGGTGCCGCCCTCGGATATTTCACGAACCAAACCGCTGATTCGCCTGATTCTCAATCAGATTGGGCGGCGGCTCACTGAATCGCTCGACGGTTCCGATGGCATTGAGCGTCGCCACAAGCTGCTGCTGATGCTTGATGAGTTCCCGGCGCTGGGCCGTCTGGACTTCTTCGAGACGGCGCTGGCCTTCATGGCGGGCTACGGTATTCGCAGCTTTCTGATCTCGCAGTCGCTCAATCAGATCGACAAAGCCTACGGACAGAACCATTCGATTCTGGATAACTGCCATGTCCGTGTGACCTTCGCCACCAATGACGAACGCACGGCCAAGCGTATTTCCGAAACTCTTGGAACCGCTACCGAGCTGCGCGCCCAGCGCAATTATGCCGGCCATCGCCTTGCGCCCTGGCTGGGACACCTCATGGTGTCGCGCCAGGAAACGGCGCGGCCACTCTTGACCCCCGGCGAAGTGATGCAGCTTCCACCGGATGAAGCCGTGGTGATGGTGTCCAGCGTGGCGCCGATCAAGGCCAGGAAGCTGCGCTACTACTTGGATGCCAATTTCAAGCACCGCGTGCTGCCACCGCCTGTGCTCGCCGCTGGGCGCTATGCGGACACGCCACCAGCCCGTCCCGACGATTGGAGTGGTCCGACGATTTCGGCGGCTCCTGCTGCGTCCGACCCTATGGGTGGCGATGAAGTATCGGGCGTTGCCGATGACGGCGGCCCGCGTCGCCAGCCTGAACTTGCGGACATCATCGCCTATCACCCCGAACCCGAATACCCGGCCAGCGACTTGTCGCTGCTGGATGACGATGACCTGCCGCCCATGCTGCCCAGCCAGCTAGACCCGGCCATGCAGCGCGTGGCGCGCCTGGCCTCCCTCGACCCTGATGACGGAATCCAGTTATGAGCCGATATCGCTTGAATCTCTTCATTCATCCCGAACATGCCAAGCGCCTGGATGAACTGGCCGCCAAGAAAGGCGTATCCAAATCGTCCATCGTGGCGGCGGCGCTGGCTTCCTGGCTGTCGCCCGATGCCGGCGACCAGCGCGAAGCGGCGATGGCTAAGCGGCTGGATCGGCTCTCTCGCCAATTTGAGCGCCTGGAGCGTGACCAAAACATCCAGATCGAAACACTGGCGTTGTTCGTGCGTTACTACTTGACCGTCAGCACGCCGGTACCCGAGGCCCATCAGGATGTTGCCCGTGCTCAAGGTAAGGCGCGTTTTGAGCAATTCGTCGAACAGCTTGGTCGCCACCTGCTGCGTGGTCGCAGCCTAGTGCGCGACGTGGTGGAGGAACTGCATCCCGAGCCGGTGCGCTTAGATGACACAGCGCCCGCGTTTGAGCGGCAGGAGCGTGTCTCATGAGTGCCGTTCCCAAATCCTCAATTGCCGTCGCGCTGGATCGCCGCATCCAGATGCTGCGTACCGCCATGGGGCCGGTGATCGCCGTCGCGCTGGAAGACCCGGACGTGGTGGAAATCATGCTGAATCCCGACGGTTCGCTTTGGGTGGATCGTCTTTCCAGCGGTCGTGCGCCGCTGGGCCTTGAACTGTCTGAAGCGGATGGCGAGCGCATTATCCGCCTGGTCGCTGCCCATGTTGGCGCGGAAGTGCATCGCGGCCAGCCGCTTCTGACCGCCGAACTGCCCGAAACCGGCGAACGCTTCGAGGGTATCTTGCCGCCCGCCGCGCCCGGCCCGGCCTTCGCGCTGCGCAAGCGCGCCGTGGGCGTGATTCCGCTGGACCGCTACATCGCCGACGGCATGATGAGCACGGCGCAAGCCGACTTTCTGGTGAAGGCGGTCTATGCAAGGCAGAACATCCTGATTGCGGGCGGCACCAGTACCGGCAAGACCACACTTGCCAATGCTTTGCTGGCCGAAATCGCCGCCACGGGCGACCGCGTGCTGGTGCTCGAAGACACGGTCGAGCTGCAATGCGCGGCGAACGATCATGTGCCGCTGCGCACACGCATTGGTGTGGTCACGATGCAGGAACTCGTGCGCGCCACGATGCGGCTCCGTCCTGACCGTGTGGTGGTCGGTGAAGTGCGCGGCGGTGAAGCGCTGGATCTTATCAAGGTCTGGGGTACGGGCCACCCCGGCGGTATCGCCACCATCCACGCGGGCTCAGCAGTAGGGGCCTTGTTGCGCCTGGAACAACTGATTCTGGAAGTGGCGGTGAACCCGCCGCGCGCCCTGATCGCTGAGGCGGTCAATGTCGTCATCTACATCGCCGGTCGCGGACGCAAGCGCCGTATCGAAAGTATCGCCCGCGTGGCGGGCTTTGACGGCACCGGCTACCAACTGGTCGATGCGCTGGAAACGCCATTTCCTGAGTCAGCGCCTGCTTCTTTTCCATCTTCTGATCTGCCTGGAGACTCATCATGACGTCCGTTAATGCCTTCCGTATGTGCGTTGTTCCCCTGTTTACCGTAGCGTGGTCGCGTCGCCTTGCCCACCCTGTGGGGCAAGGGCTGCTGCTGGCCGTACTGCTGATGTCGGCGGCTGGTGCAGCGCAGGCTGCTGGTTCCTCCATGCCCTGGGAGGGGCCACTGCAATCCATTCTGGAGTCCATACAGGGGCCGGTGGCGCGCATCGTGGCTGTCATCATCATTATCGCCACGGGTCTGGCACTCGCCTTTGGTGACACCAGCGGCGGCTTTCGCAAGCTGATTCAAATCGTCTTCGGCCTGTCCATCGCGTTTGCCGCATCGTCGTTCTTTTTGTCGTTCTTTTCATTCTCCGGCGGGGCCGTCGTATGAATACGGACATCGAAGGCGCTCCCAGCTCCGCCGCTGGGTTTGAGGTGCCGCTGCATCGTTCGCTGACTGAACCGATTTTGATGGGCGGCGCACCGCGTACCGTGGCGATTGCCAACGGCACGCTGGCCGCTGCCGTGGGGCTGGGCTTGCAACTATGGATTCCAGGTGTGGTGCTCTGGATCGTTGGCCATTCCCTGGCGGTATGGGGCGCGCGTGTTGACCCGCAGTTCATGCAGGTTTTTGCCCGCCACATCAAACATAAAACGCTGTTGGATGTGTGAGGAGATGATGCCATGCTGAACCTTGCCGAATATCGTCAGCGCCCCGCATTGCTCGCCGACTGGCTGCCCTGGGCCGGATTGATCGCGCCCGGTGTGGTGCTGAACAAGGATGGATCATTTCAGCGCACGTCATGCTTTCGCGGGCCGGATCTGGATAGCGCCACCCAAGGTGAGCTGATCGCGACTTCTGCCCGCTTGAATAATGCGTTGCGCCGTCTGGGGTCGGGCTGGGCGCTTTTTATCGAGGCCGAGCGTCGTCCAGCGGCAGACTATCCCCATTCGGACTTTCCTGAAAGCCTGTCCTGGCTGGTCGATCAGGAGCGCCGTGCTGCCTTCGAAGAGGCCGGGCATCACTTCGAGAGCGCCTATCACCTGACGCTCGTGTTTCTCCCGCCCGAGGAATCCCGCGCCCGCGCAGCGGGAATGCTCTATGAGAATCGTCCGGCAGAAGGGGTGGACTGGCGCGAACGGCTGGCTGCCTTCGTAGCGGAAACGGATCGCGTCTTTGATCTGCTCGATGGTGTGATGCCGGAAATTTCCTGGCTGGGTGACGGCCAGACGCTGACCTACCTGCATTCCACCATCTCGACACGGCGTTACCGCATCGGCGTACCGGAAGTTCCGTTTCACCTTGATGCACTACTGACTGACTCCGCGTTGGTGGGTGGGTTGGCTCCGACGCTGGGTGATGCGCATCTGCGGGTGGTGTCGGTGCGAGGCTTTCCGACTTCCACCTGGCCGGGCATTTTGGATGACCTGAACCGGCTTGGCTTTGCTTATCGCTGGAGTACGCGCTTTATCTGTATGGACAAAGCCGAGGCGGAAAAGGAGCTGCGCCGCCTACGCCGTCAATGGTTCGCCAAGCGCAAGAACGTTGTGGCGCTGCTCCGGGAAACGATTTTCCAGCAGGAGTCACCGCTGGTTGATACCGATGCCAGCAACAAGGCCGCCGATGCGGACGCCGCCTTGCAGGAGTTGGGCAGCGACCAAGTTGCCTTCGGGTATGTCACTACCACCGTGGCGGTGCTGGACACCGACCCCGCCGTGGCCGATGAAAAACTGCGCATGATTGAGCGCGTCATTCAGGGCAGGGGCTTTGTGACGATTCCCGAGACCTTGAACGCTGTGGATGCCTGGTTGTCCTCCATTCCCGGCAATGCCTATGCCAACGTGCGGCAACCCATTGTGTCTACATTGAATCTGGCCCATATGATGCCAGTGTCCGCGGTGTGGGCCGGGCCACAGAAAAATGAGCATCTGGATGGGCCGCCGCTCATTGTCACGCGCACAGAAGGCGCGACGCCATTCCGGCTGGTGACGCATATTGGCGATGTGGGCCATACCCTGGTTGCCGGGCCGACTGGCATGGGCAAGTCGGTATTGCTGGCCGTCCTGGCCAAGCAATTTCGCCGGTATCCCGGTTCGCGCATCTTCGCTTTTGACATGGGCCGCTCGATGCGCGCCACCATTTTAGGTCTGGCGGGCGAGCACTATGACCTTGGCAATGATGGCGAGATCGCCTTTCAGCCGCTGGCACGCATCGACCATGAAGGCTACCGCACCTGGGCGGCGGAATGGATTGAGGGCCGCTTGCTGCACGAAGGTATGGCCGTCAGCCCCGACGACAAGGCTGCCATCTGGTCGGCGCTGGGGAGTCTGGCGGGTGCGCCGGTGGAGCAGCGCACGTTGACGGGCTTTTCCGTACTGCTGCAATCGAACACGCTGCGCCAGGCGCTTGCGCCCTATGTGCTGGGCGGTGCGCACGGCAAGTTGCTGGACGCTGACCATGACCGGCTGGGTATGGCTGACGTGCAGGGCTTCGAGATGGAAGAGCTGATGCACAGCCCCGCCGCCGTGCAGGCGGTGCTGCGCTATCTGTTCGCAAGGTTTGACGAACGCTTTGATGGCGCGCCAACCCTTCTGATTCTGGATGAGGCATGGCTGTTTTTGGATGAACCGTCTTTTGCCGCCCGTATCCGTCAGTGGTTGAAGACCCTGCGCAAGAAAAATGTCTCGGTGATCTTTGCTACGCAGTCGCTGGCCGACATCAAGGATTCGAGCATTGCGCCAGCGATTATCGAAAGCTGCGCGAGCCGCATCTTCTTGCCCAACCCGCAGGCAACGGAGCCGCAGATTCGCACGATCTATGAAGGCTTCGGCCTGAACACCCGACAGATCGAGATTGTGGCCACCGCCCAACCCAAGCGCGACTACTACTACCAGTCGCGTCTGGGCAACCGCCTGTTCGATCTTGACCTCGGGCCGGCCACGCTGGCCTTTGCGGGGGCATCCACCCCGCAGGATCAGCGCGACATCGACCGCATCCTGCTGGACGCCGGCGTACCTGGCTTTGCGGATGCCTGGTTGCGCCATCGCGGTCTGGACTGGGCCGCCAACCTGTTGCCCGAGTTTCCCGGCTTCGCACCTTCAGTCACTGCCGTTGCTTCCCACCTACAGGAGAATCTGCTATGAAAACTCGCATGCTATCTGTATCGCTTGCTGCCGTTCTTTCGGCGTCATTACTCACCGCTTCGCCCGCTTGGGCCTGGAAAACGGTCTTTGACCCATCCAACTATACGCAGAACACGCTGACCGCCGTTCGTACACTGCAGCAGATCAACAACCAGATCAACCAGCTTCAGAACGAGGCCCAGATGTTGATGAATCAGGCCCGCAATCTGGCGAGCCTGGATTTCAATGTCGTCAACCGTCTGCGCACCACGCTTGCCGCCACCGAGCGCCTGATCGGCGAGGCGCAAGGGCTCAGTTACGAGGTGGCGAATATGGATCAGGAGTTTGCGCGCTTGTATCCCGACCAGTATGCCGCCACTGTGAGCGGCGACAGCATGGCTCAGGATGCCCGTGAGCGCTGGAAGAATACGTTGAATGGCCTGCATACCGCCATGCGGGTGCAGGCCCAAGCCTCGCAGAACCTGCGCGACGATGAAAGCACGCTGGCCGATCTGGTGAATCAAAGCCAGTCGGCGCAAGGCGCGTTGCAGGCTATGCAAGCGACCAACCAGCTTCTGGCCTTGCAGGCCAAGCAGGACATCCAGGCGCAACAGCTTCAGATCACCCAGGACCGCGCCGCCTCATTGGAGCTGGCACGCCAGGCGGCGGCGACCGAGCGCGCCCGTGAAGTGCGCCAGCGCTTTCAGGGCAGCGGCACGCCGTATACGCCGCAAGCCGTGAATTTCTACGGCAACTGATCGGAGCGCTTGAACCATGAATGACGTGGCGGTGATCGACCGTTTTCTCGCTACCTTTGCGCAGTACATCGACTCGGGGTTCGGGCTGCTGCAAGGCGATGTGGCGTTTCTCACTGCTACGCTCATCGTGATCGACATGACGCTGGCCGGCCTGTTCTGGGCGATGAATCATGCCAGTGGCCAGGGCGACGACGTGATCGCCAAGCTGCTGCGCAAGGTACTTTATGTCGGGGCATTTGCCTACATCATCGGCAACTTCAATGTGCTGGCTGGCATCCTGTTCCGTTCTTTCGCTGGGCTGGGCCTGATCGCTTCAGGCTCGTCGCTCACGATGGGCAACTTCTTGCAGCCGGGACGGCTGGCGAAAACTGGTATTGATGCCGCCGCGCCCATTTTGGAACAAATCGGCGACATGGCAGGATTTCCCGAGGTGTTCACCAATATCGACCCAATCGTGGTGATGTTTCTCGCCTGGATGGTGGTGGTGCTGAGTTTCTTCGTGCTGGCGATTCAGCTTTTCGTGACCTTGATCGAGTTCAAGCTGACCACGCTTGCCGGCTTCGTGCTGGTGCCTTTTGCACTCTGGAATAAGACCTCATTTCTTGCCGAGAAGGTACTGGGCAATGTGGTGTCCTCCGGCGTCAAGGTGCTGGTGCTGGCTGTGATTGTCGGTATTGGTAGCGGCTTGTTTTCTGAGTTCCAGGTACATCCCGAAGAGCCGTCCGTCGACTATGCGCTGGTCATCATGCTGGCGTCGCTCTCTTTGTTGGCGTTGGGGATCTTCGGGCCGGGCATCGCGACGGGGCTCGTTTCCGGCGGCCCGCAGTTGGGCGCAGGCTCCATGGCCGGTGCCGCCGTGGGTGCGGTTGGAACTGCTGTTGCCATCGGTGCAGCCGCCACGGGAGTGGGTGGGGCGGCGGCGGCGGGGGCACGCATGGTTCCGGGCGCCGCCCGCATGGCTTCCGGCGCGGCTCGATCCATCGGTTCGAGCGCGGGCAGCATCCGGTCTGCTTTTCAGACGGGTGCAGCGGCGGGTGGTGGCCTTAAAGGAGCGGCGGGGGCAACCCCTGCTTCTGGTGCCGAGGCAAGCGCATCCGGTGGAGCGTCCACCGAGACAGCCAGCGCCACTGCCCAACCGGCATGGGCTAAGCGCCTGCACCGCCGACAACAACTGACGCAAGCCGCCACGACCACTGCCCACGCGCTGCGCGGTGGGGATGGCGGCGGCGCGGGCCAAGGCCCAAGCCTGCGTGATTCCGATTCATAAGGGGAACCCTCATGCGTTTCAAACGACCGCTGGTGCGTTATGCCGAATCTCCGCAACCCGCCACACCTTACCAATCCGCCGCCCAGGTCTGGGACGACCGTATCGGCTCGGCGCGGGTGCAGGCCAGGAACTGGCGGTTGATGGCCTTTGGCTGCCTGTTGTTGGCGCTGCTCATGGCCAGCGGTCTGGTGTGGCGCTCGATGCAGTCCATCGTCACGCCCTATGTCGTGGAGGTGGATAACGCCGGCCAGGTGCGGGCCGTTGGGGAGGCGGCTTCGCCGTACCGGCCCAACGATGCACAAACCGCCCACCATATTGCCCGCTTCATCACGTTGGTGCGCTCGCTCTCCATCGACCCCGTCGTGGTGCGCCAGAACTGGCTGGACGCCTACGACTACACCACGGACAAGGGGGCCGCTGTGCTGAATGACTACGCACGGGTGAATGATCCCTTTACCCGCATTGGCAAAGAGTCCGTGACGGTGCAGATCACGAGTGTCGTGCGGGCGAGCGACACGTCCTTCAACGTGCGCTGGACAGAACGCCGCTACGTCAATGGCGCATCCGCAGGTCTGGAGCGTTGGACAGCGGTGGTGTCCATCGTGCATCAGCCGCCGCGCACCGAAGCGCGTTTGCGCAAGAACCCCCTGGGGCTTTACGTCAATGGCCTGTCGTGGAGCCGTGAACTTGATTCTTCTGAAGGAGCACAGCGATGATGCCGTCTTTGCGCTTTTACGCTTTTCCGTTGGCCCTGCTTGCCCTGGCGGGCTGCGCCACACAGGGCAAGCCGCCACCGGCCATCTCGCTCGATGAGCCGGTACAGGCTGAACTGCTGCCCGAGCCGCCTAGCCCGGTCGAAGTGATCGCTGTGCCTGAACCCCTGGCACTGCCGGCGCAACTGAAACCCTTGCCCGGTACGGATGCTGGTAAAGTTACGCCCGAACCCGCCGATGAAACAGTGCGGGTGTCCCGTGCCAATGCCGAAGCACGGGTTGCGCCCACTCGCGAAGGTTACGTCAATGCCATTCAGGTCTGGCCCTATAGCGACGGCGCGCTATATCAGGTCTATACCGGCGTGGGCCGCGTGACGGTGATTGCGCTGCAGCCAGGCGAGGAACTGGTAACGGTCGCCGCCGGCGACACGGTGCGCTGGATAGTGGGTGATACCTCCAGCGGCAGCGGTGCGGATTTGCGCGTGAATGTGCTGGTTAAACCTATCCGCTCTGGCCTGAAAACGAATCTGGTTATCACCACCAGCCGCCGCACCTATCTGCTGGAACTGACTTCTACCGAAAAGACATGGATGGCGTCCGTGTCCTGGGAGTATCCGAAGGATCGGATGCTGGCTTTGCAGCGTCAGAATCAGGCAGCGCACGCCGGTGCGCCTGTTGATAGTGGGGTGGCGCTGGAACATCTGCGTTTCCGCTATGCCGTCAGCGGCAGTAATCCACCTTGGAAGCCGCTGCGGGCCTTTGATGATGGGCAGAAGGTCTATATCCAGTTTCCGGCTGGCATCGAGCAAGGAGAGTTGCCTCCGCTCTTTGTGATCGGCGCTGAAGGCGACGGCCAACTGGTGAATTACCGCTTCCGCTCACCGTACTACATCGTGGATCGGCTCTTTGGTGCGGCTGAACTGCGCCTGGGCGGTGATCGGGGTGACGTGGTGCGCATTGAACGCACTGATGGTGTGACGCGGAGGAACTGAACATGAGTGAGGAACGCGCACCCGATCCAGCCACGCCACAAGCGGCCGATAAAGTGGCACCTGAAGCCGTGGCGCTGCGCGCCCAGCCCCGGCCTGTGACGCGATTGAACCGGCGCACCTTAGCCCTGCTGGTGGGCGGGCTGTCGGTGGCCGTGCTGGGCGCCACGATCTGGTCGCTGCAACCCCAGCGGCGAGGTGCAGGTACACAGACCGAGCTTTACAACGTGGACCGGGTGTCAAAATCGGAAGGGCTTGATGCCTTGCCTGCAGACTACTCCATGCTGCTGACACCAGAAGTGCCACCCGATGTGCCGGAACTTGGCCCGCCGCTGCCCGGCGACTTGGGGCCGGCCATCGTGAATAGCCAGCAACCAGCGGTCGCCACCTATGCGCCGCCGGGCGTTGATGCTGAAGCTGCTGAACGGGAAGCGCGGCGCAAAGAAGCTGAAGCGGCGGCTGCTTCGTCGGTATTTTTCCGCACTGGCCAGGGGCAGTCTGGACAACCTGCGGCGGCGGCGACTGCACAGGCCATGCCCGTGGCTCCCGGTATAGATAATGCGATGGCCGCCTTCGATCCGCTGGCCGCAGGCCCAGCTTCTACAGCAGCACAGCCGACCGACCCCACCGCAGCACAGAACCGGCAAGACCAGAAAGAGGCATTCCTGCAATCCGGCTCTGCGGAAACCCGTAATTCCGGCAACCTGCAAATGCCCGTGTCGCCATATCAGGTCATGGCCGGTACGGTGATCGCGGCGGCCTTGGTGACAGGCATCAAATCCGATCTTCCGGGCGATGTCATCGGCACTGTGACAGAACCCGTCTATGACTCTGCGACCGGCAAGTATCTGTTGATTCCGCAAGGCTCGCGCATCCTGGGCCGCTACAACAGCCAGGTCAGCTACGGCCAAAGCCGGGTACAGGTTGTGTGGCATCGGGTCATCCTGCCTGACACGTCCTCGCTCACACTGGATAACCTGATCGGCACCGACCCGGCGGGCTATGCCGGCCTGGAAGATGAGGTGGACTGGCACTGGGGCCGCATCGTTGGCGGTGCGGTACTGACAACATTGCTGGGAGTGGGCGCCGAGCTGGCCGCCCCGGAAAACCGCCAAGACGGCGACCGCATCATCATCGCGGGACGCGACAGCGCCCAGGACAGCATCAATCAGGTCGGCCAGGAAATGACCCGGCGCAACATGAACATCCAGCCCACCTTGACCAGTCGCCCCGGCTTGCCGGTGCGGATCATCGTCAACAAAGATTTAGTGCTGCGACCGTACCAGCCATTGTTCTTCAACAAGGGAGCATCACAATGAGCACTACCCGAAAGCTGCGTTTGGGGCCGCTACCTACAACAACGACCGTTAAGCTGACCTTCACATGCCCGGTCAGCCTGAAAGCGGAGCTGGAGCGCTATGCTGCGCAGCATGCGCAGACGTATGGGGAAGCTGTCGATGCCGTGACGCTGATTCCACATATGCTGGAGCGGTTCATGGCTAGTGGTCGAGGGTTTAAGAGGTTAAGATAAGGTAACCTAAAGTTTCCGAAACCTTTTGATTTATTGCTGCATCTATTCACCGTCATAGTCAGAAGGTTTGCATTCGCCATATATAAGGAGTAAATGGCGCTGTGGTTAGGCTTCCCGATCACGGGGCTTCGAATGCCCAACGTAGTGCTGTTGCGGACATGACCTGTATCCCGAGAATTCAAGAATGAAGATAGACATCATTAGCAGTGATGGTATTCATGCGTCGGAGAAGGAGGCTCTAGAGCGCATGCGCACGGCCTTCAACGCATCCGAGTTCAGTCAGTCATGGCAGGGTTATGCCGGATTTATGATGATGGATACGACGTATCGAGATCGTGAAATCGACTTGGTATTACTGACCCATGACCGACTTTTGCTTATCGAGTTGAAAAAGTGGCGTGGCAAGATTGAGCCTATGCAGGATCATTGGCTACGTGACGGTGAAGACATGGGCCGCTCGCCTGTGAAGGTTCTGGCGGATAAGTGGAAGATTCTCTCTTCCAAGATACGTAATCGACTTAAGGAGCCTGCCCGCTCGGTTTTCATTGATTATCGCGTTGTAATGTGCGGCCCTGCGGATTTCTCGGAAATACCGGATGATGAGAAAGCGTTTGTTTGTACACTCGATCAGTTTCTGAAAATAGCTAAGCAAGGCGGCTACCGGAGGGAATTTAGTACGTCGTGTGCGGGAAAACCAAATCAACATCTGCAGGTCTTCACTCAGTTTTTCCGTGGTCGTGATTTCAAACCCTCTGGCTTTTCCTTCAATAATTTTCGGATTGCTGGCGAGGCGACCTTCCAACACCCAAAGGCGTTGTACAAGGAGTACAAGTCGGTAAAGAAGGATGATCAGCGTCATGAAGCATTGCTTCGGCGGTGGGATTTTTCGGTACTGTCAGGTATTGCCGATACCATTGATGAGCGCGCGCGCATTGCGTTGCGCGAACATAAGGTCATAGGCTTTATCCAGGAGCAATGCGAGTATTTAGATGGCGTAGTGCTTCAACCGCTGTCTCATCCAACGCGTGACGACATCGACGCTGATTTTTGCGAGCTGTATCGGCTACCTTCACGTCAACTCAGACTTAATGAGTTCGTCCAACGCCATGGTCCAGACATAAGCTTTAATGATCGCCTGGCCATTATTAAGGTTTTGCTGTCACATTTTGCTGATTTGCACGATGCTGGTGTGGCGCACCGTGATATTAGTGATCATAGCCTGTGGCTGGAACGTCCTTCGAAAGTCTCTATCTCGGGTTTACTGACTGCCTATTTTCCCGAAGTAGGAACAGTGGGACCTCTGCGTAACAGCCTGCGGGCGGGCCAGGCTGTGCTTCCCGAGGACTCTGAGCTAGGCCAAGGTGAGTCGAGTGATGCGTTTCAAGGTGACGTTTACCTATTGGGAGCCGCAGCGCATCATGTGCTGTTTTTGAGCCCGCCGCCTCAGGCGGAGGGAATTTTCCAATGGGAAGAGCCAACTGATATCACTTGCGATCCAGACCTGGCCGATTGGTTTGCTAAAGCTCTAGATCTGGTGCCATCAGCGCGTTTTCCTAATGCCCGCGTTATGCTCGATGCCCTGAACGGTTTGGCCATTGGCAGGCAGCCCAAAGGTGAGGTGGACATGCGCGCCTTTGAGCCTTATCTCAGTGAGATCATGCCTATTGTGACTTATCCCTTGGAGGAAAACCTCAAACAAGGGAACAGTCATCTTTATCGCTCAACGGTTGGAGGTCGACCGGTTTCTGTCAAAATCTGGTACGGTCGCCGTCCAGATCCAAAGCGTTCGGAAGAAACTCATGTGTTGAAGGCGTTTCTCGACAAAGCATGGTTGATAAAAACTCAGCCAAGTACGTCGTTAGCTCCAATAGTCGATTTTGGCATTTCAGATGCCGGCACTTTTCTAGTCCAGCATTGGGTGGATGGTCATGGCATATTTGAAGCTGGCGCAGCCTGTGAAACGGTGTCAGACATACTTGCGTTGTGCCATCAACTGGTCAAGGCTACTAGGCATCTTCATGCTTTGGATATTCAGCACGGTGATTTGCATCCTGGTAATGTCCTAGTTGAATCCGGTGAAGTACGCTTTATCGATGCCATTGACCTCCTGCAGGGAGGGGGAGTTGAGCCGCACAACATAGCCTATGCGCCTGGGGATTACGGCACAGTCTCACCGGAGCAGCGCGATTGCTACGCGGTAGCGAAAATTTGTGCGGAATTATTGGACTGCGTTTCGTCTTGGGGGGAAACGGATCCAGCACCTTTGCGTGAGGAGATTCGACGCTGTCTTGATCGTGAGTTGCGTGTGCACGCACTCGATCTAATTGATGACGCTCTGAATCAGTTGTTGAACCCACCCGTACCAGACATTGGGCCTTCCTTTGTCGTGAACATCCGTCAACTGACCTCACGCGCACCGCTTAACGGTGATAATGGACAATTCCATATTGGAGTCGCGATTGAACGGCCGCGTAACGGGCAGAAGTCGTCGCATGTGGAAATTTCGGTGTCTGGAGTGCGGCAGCGTTTACTCGTTTTTCTCAAACCTGAAACGCTCGAGTTTAGGTCTCTGCGCCTGCGTGAAATGCCGCATAGCCAATTTGTATATACCGCTAATAAAGCATGCGCAAAGCTGCAAGCGGATATCCAGTTTCTTCCCGCATCGGCAGACAATGCTGACGATCTGCTCAAAGCTTTGCTGGCACTTCCGGAGGTGAGTTCGGCTGTTGCTGTGGTTCAGGCTCGGATGCTTGGCCTTGACGAACCTGTAGATCAGACTGAACTTGAAGAGGACAACATAACTGGTTCAGGGCGTGCTGTACCAGCTACCGAGGCTCTTTGGCGTGCGATTCTAGAAGCTGAAGAAGCGACGTTGCCTGAGGTCGAAATTGTTGCTTCGGTAACGCGAGAGATGGGTCGTCGCGATAAGTTGCGTATTCCCTATCACAAAGAAGGCGAAGCGCTTGACTATGAGTCTGATGCGAAGGTCGAGGCGTTGCAAGAGGTGAGCGGAGAGTTGATGCGCATTGGTGACGTCGATATCCGTGAAACCACGCAGTCCATCCTTGTGCTTGAAAACACTCGCTTTCGCATGCAGACAGGCGTGGGTGAGCGTATTAAGTTGCGTAGCCAGCAAGACCTATCTTCATTTCGTCGCCGCCATTTGGCCGTCATGCGCATCTTAGGGCGCGAGTCTGTTTTGCCTGACCTGATTGACTACTTCGATCCTCGTTTATGTCCATCCCCTCAGGACCTACAAGCACCGCCGACTGAGGAAGAGCTTGATACGTATGATCGTTATGATGATTCGGGAAAACTGGTGTTTTCCTTGAATCGTCAACAGCGTGACGCTTTCGTCAAACTATGGACAAAGGGGCCGCTCAGTCTGCTTCAAGGCCCTCCGGGTACGGGCAAGACAGCGTTTATTGCGTCGTTTATTCACTATGCGATGGCTCATGGTGCAAAAAGCATCCTGCTTGCGAGCCAGTCACATGAGGCGGTCAATACCGCAGCCGAGAAAGTCATCGAGTTGTGCCAGCATACTAATCTGCCACTTGATGTGGTGCGGTTTGGCGCCGAGGGAATGGTGTCGGAGCAACTTCGGCCGCATCATTCGGCCTCAATTTTGCAGGCTTATCGAGAATTGTTTCGTTCCGAAATGCGCCGACGGGTTGCTGCGTTAAACCGCAACCTGGGGCTACCCAGCGCGTTCGTGGAAGCTTGGTTCGACATCGACTTTCATCTTGGCAGTTTGCGTCGGGAAATCGATCGATTAATGCTCAAGCAGGAGCAGTCAAACGTCTCTAAGGAAGAGCTTTCTTCTCTGCCGGCTCGTATCGGACAGCGCTCAGATCGTTTTCGGAGGTTGGCGATCGAGAAATTTGGAATTCAGGATGTAGAAGATCCACGTGACATCGTTGAGCAACTGAAGCGTACAGCCATGGAGACTTACGGTGTGACGTCGCACGATGCGGTGGCTAAGCTCGACCAAGTCATAGAGATGGCGCAGGAGTGGGTGGATCGACTAGGTACATTGCGCGGAAATTTTGAAGAGTTTCTTGCGAAGACACGGTCTTTAGTGTGCGGTACTTGTGTGGGACTGGGAAGGTCACAGTTTGGGGTTGTGAAAAATCGCTACGACTGGGTGATTGTCGATGAGGCCGCCCGCGCCACTCCTGGGGAGCTAGCAGTTGCGATTCAGTCGGGCCGGCGAGTCCTGTTGGTTGGAGATCATCGCCAGCTACCGCCGCTATACACAGAGCCACAAGTGCGACGGATTGCTGCTGATCTGCAGTGGTCGGAGCGCTCAGTGTTAACACGCAGCGATTTTGAACGGGCGTTTGAGTCTGATTATGGTCAGCAGGTTGGCGCTACGTTGCAGACTCAATATCGCATGGCGCCACCGATCGGTCAGTTGGTCTCCGATTGCTTCTATCCCGTGCCGTTGCAGCCAGGTCGGGGTGATCCGCCAGCTTGGTTTGAGGCATTGCCGGAACGTCTCCAAGCCGTTGTAACCTGGGTCGATACCTCGGATGCTGGGCGGGAATCATATGACCGACCCAAGGAGCCGGGTTTCGATAATCTCTATGAAGCCCATGAAATATTGGATTTATTACGCTCGATTTGCACTACAGAAGCTTTTATCCAGTCGCTGATGAAAGATTGCTCGGAGGATGATAAGCCCATCGGGGTCATTTGCATGTATGCCGAACAGCAGCGTCTGTTACAGCGATTGTTTAGTGAGCAGGATTGGGCAACGGGCTACAGGCGTCTAATCAAGATTGATACGGTCGATAGTTATCAAGGCAAGGAGAACCGGATCATCATTGTGGCCACTACTCGGAATAATGGCAAGTTCGTGCAAGGTTTCTTGAGTAGCCGTGAACGAGTGAACGTAGCGATTTCGCGTGCCATGGATCGACTAGTGATTGTCGGCGCGGCTCGTATGTGGCGCGAGCGTCACCAGCAGTCGCCGATGGGTCGGGTACTTGCACACATTGAGGAGCATCGCGATGGCCGAGCGTTTGCTATGGTGCAGGCATCCCAAATAGAAGGAGTGCGAATATGATCACGCTTGAAGAGAGGCAATTGCGTGAGTATCTCGCAGTCGATGAGGTCACGTTTGCTATTCCAGCACAAAGCTTTGCTATTTCGTGTTCTATCAGCGCAGAGGAAGCATTGCCAGTTGTCACTGAATTTGCCCTACGCATTGCATATGTGTGTGGCACGCTCAGTCCCGAACAATTACAGGACTTCTTCGGTTTCTCAAAGAAGGAAACGGATGCGGTGCTCGACTCGTTGCTGGACGAGCGCCTATTGCAATGGAGCGATGATCATCTAGAGCTTACCAGTTACGCTTTGGCGCGTTTCGAAGCGGCTAGTTCTGATAATTTGCCGCGCTTTTTCAAGATCCAGGACTGGAGTGCTGAAGTGGTATTCGATCTGATCAGTTTCAACCCGGCGGGGCGCCCGAGTCGCCTAAAGCGGGTGAGTTGGCAGGTTGAATTGGCGATGCGTAATGTCGATAAGCAGTCACGAACAAAACAGTATGCAGAACAGTCATTCCAGCAGAATTTTCACCAAATTTGCAACAAGGACAAAGCCGAGATTTACAAAATCAGTGCTATTGATGCCGGTGAGCGCTTTAGTATCCCGTTGTCATGCAAATTTCAACTTGACCTTGATGGTCAGACAAGTTTACGGCGGGACATAGATGATGAGGACTTTGGCAATCGGTTGGAAATTGCGGAGGCAATTACAGATGCTTTGGCCGACTACGAAAAGCGTGAAAATGAGCGCCTTCGAGAATTTATTGAAGTCTTTGATGGGGCGTTGCTCCAACGCTATGTCACTGCTGATAGTTTTGACTTGCGCCGATATGTCCAAGATGTGCACCTGAGCCGGCTTGTACGAGCTAACGATGAACGTGTGGTGCCGATATTGGGTGCAATGTACTTGCCGCGCAATGCAGACTTGCTGATAGAGCGTATTCAGGCTGCTATGCCTTCGGCTGAGATAGAGAAGGAGTCGTCTTCATCGAACGTGGAAAGCTCTGATGTTGAGATTCATCAACAGGCTTCCGCGTCTAAGCCGACATCGGCATTATGGTGGGCACCGCAATCATCATTGTGGGCACGCACAAGCAAAGCCAAAGAGTTGGCGATAAAGATCGATAGCTTGCTCAAGCCCAAAGAAGAGAGCGCTACCTCATCGGGGGTGTATGCGGCAGTGCTGAAGCCACGGCACTTTCCTAAAGAGAGGCTGCATATGTACAAGAATCATTTTAAACGTCTCCTGGCAACGGACGTCACATTGATGGATGGGAGTTTGGAACTGTTGATCGTGCCAGACACGCTGGTGTGTGCAATGTTTCATTTTCACTTAGCGCACCACGCTGTGGCGGTGCCGATCGGCTACCTGTCATCTGTACCGGAACATGTCGCAGTTGCAAGTCGGTTGGTCTTTTCCCGCATGGAGTCTCGGCTCGACTCTGTCATTACTGAGCATGAGGATGAGGATGGGGAGATCGTACGGGGTTTCACCCATTTTCTCACTGAACTAAAGACGCAATCAGAAGCAAGTCGCTTGCCTACGCTAGGTGGTAGGCCTCGCCTGACGCTTAAGAAGTAATCCCTGAAAATTATCAGCCTCACGATGCTGGGATTATTCGCTGTGAGTTGTCGTTCGTCAGCTATTTTGAGTGGTTTGAATCGCCCTGGATCCAGGGTGACTCAGTACAGTGATTTCAGCCGCCTTGGTAACATGTGTCAAGTCCGATCTTCCGGCCATGTCATCGGCACTGTGACAGAACCCGTCTATGACTCCGCGACCGGTAAGTATCTATTGATTCCGCAAGGCTCGCGCATCCTGGGCCGCTACAACAGCCAGGTGAGCTACGGCCGAAGCCGGGTACAAGTCGTGTGGAACCGTATCATCCTGCCCGATACGTCCTCGCTCACACTGGATAACCTGATCGGCACCGACTCGGCAGGCTATGCCGGCCTGGAAGATGACGTGGACTAGCATTGGGGCCGCATCGTTGGCGGTGTGGTACTGACAACGCTGCTGGGAGTCGGCGCCGAGCTGGCCACCCCGGAAAACCGCCAGGACGGTGACCACATGGGCCAGACGAAGCAATCGCTGAGCCCGGATAGCCCTGCTAGCGCTCCCTGTTGGACCCGCAGTGTGGGAGGGCCTGCCCCCTTTCGGGGGCAGGGGAGTGGCTGTGGGAGAGCTTAACGTCAGGTGGCAGCTAGGATACTCTGGACTTTCGTGCTGAACCCAGCATTCTTGAGCCGAGATTTTTCCAATTCGCTGGCAGCCACTTCAAAAACGGTCAGCAATTGACGCCGTGGCTTGCAGTCGGCATAACCTTGCTCGACGATGGCCCGTGCCATCGAAAGCATTTCCACAAGTTCGGCCTCTGAATTGCCAATCAGCATACGGCCGCCATAATAGATGTCGTAAGCGTCATCGCCCAGCTGGTCTTTGTGCTCCATGAGCGACCAGTCCTCTAGATCAGATCGCACGCCCGACAATTTTCGATGAACACGTAAGGAAAAAGTCGTGGAAGAGGCTAGCCCTTGCACCAGCGGCCCCAACTGCTGGTGCAGGGGGAAGGGCATCGCCTTTGCTGGACGCCAGCGGGAGGAGATGCCCGGTTGACCACCATAGGGCGTGGCGCCATTGTGATCCACCCAAGACGGGCCTGGGCGGCGCCGACGTGGCTTTGCATCCGCTTGGCGTTTAGGGCTGACGAAATCGTCGTTGCACATTCCCGTCTCGTACGGCCAAACCTCTGGATTATTAACGGCCTCAATCTTAGCCAACGCACGAGTGACACGTTGCAGCAGTGCTCCATCAGGGCTGATCAGGAAGGGCGTACACTCGCCAGCGTAGTAAATACCCTCCCAGCCTGGCGGCGTGATCATCTTTAGGCCATTGCGTTCAAGCCAACGCTCTCGTTCCGCTGCGCGGTTCTCAATTGCAGCCGCATAAGGCTCATCGAGACACACATAGCTTTCGGTCGCTGGGTCGAACCAATCTGACATGTGGTCGCGCCCAGGCAATTCCGTCAGGGCTTGTGCGATAGCATCGTACCGCTTTGTTGACACTGGCTGCAGGCCCGTCGCTTCCATAAAGTAGAGGCTCCGCACTGCCGAAAGCAAAAGTTCGCGCGCCGCATTCCGCCCCTCCACATTGGTCCGATATTCCAAATGATCTTCGTATTCCATTCGAAATCCATGAAGTCCACGTCCGTATCCAACACGGTGTTTGGCCACGATACCAGGCAGCGGCCGGGAGAGATCTACACGGAAGATCTCGCGGCCGGCCCGTATTTCCCCAGGCCGGCGTTCACCGTGACGCAGGCGCGGCGCATACCAATGTACAGAGAGAAAAACGGGAAACCTTTCTGCCTTGAGCACGCGAGTAAGATGGCGCTTCGCGTGCATGAAGTTCTCGAATCCAGCCTGACGGCTGGCTTCATCCAGAGCGTGAGTGTGAGGGGTATTATGCTCGCGGCAGATTTTCTTAGCGAGTTGCTTAATGCCGTCCACGGAAGACGGCCGAATGCTGGCGATATTCATGCGCTTCGATCCTTAAAGCCTAATGCACAGCGTCACCGTCGCCACTGCTATAGGCCGGGAATGAAGGCATCGGCCGAAAAGAATCAATAAGCACTGCTCTAGGAGCTTCGTGAGACGGTGTCGAGCGCGTGCCAGCGCTGAATCAGTCTACTCGGCTCTACGCGTTGAAGTCAACCAACCTACCGACACTAACCTACTGGCTGGCTCAAACCCACGAGGCTCCGCCGGTGCCCTGGTTGAATGAGTCGACCCTGCTTTTTCTAGAGAATCCCTGCACATACTTGTATAGAATTCCGAGCTGATCGACTTCGACAAAAATAATAAAGCCGTCTCTGCGCGAACAGAGACGGCCTTTCGAAACTGGTGCCCGGGGCCGGAATCGAACCGGCACGCCTTGCGGCGGGGGATTTTCTTCCCACTTCGGCTTTCGCCGCCGCCATGCCGAAGCATGACGTTCGTGGTCTGGAGCACGCCTTCACCATAGCTTTTCAGCCTTAGGTGCCCGCCGTCTGCTCTCTACACCTTCCGAGGGGCCTTTCGGCTCCAGGGCTTGGCTCGGCATTAGCTCGGACTTATCGTCCAGGGCCTTCACCGAGTTTGACGGGCTTCACCTCTGAGGTTTCCCTCGGAGGGCTCAAATTTGGTCTGAGTCCCCTGCGTCTACCAATTTCACCACCCGGGCAAAATTGTGAAGCAGTTCTACTTCACTACTACTTACTACCACCTGCTAGGAACTAGTATGAACTGGTCTGGCTCCTATTTGGCTCCTAGAGCGAAAATCAATGTTTTCGCAAAGAAGCTACAAATCCCTGCAAACCCTTATCCCATGCGGCTTGGTGAGCATTGAACTCATAGTGCAAATAGGTAGAAGTACCTATTTTTGAGTCCCCTGCGTCTACCAATTTCACCACCCGGGCTAGGTATGGAGGGTATTGCAGATAAGAGCGGAATTATACCTATATTCGCTTTCCCGCGCCATTCGCAGCCGCTCCCTCATAAAAAATCCCGATTTCCAGGTTGATTTCCCACTTTTCCTCTTGAAAACCCTGCCGCCGTCCCCACTACTATCGGATACGAGGGCAAAATTGCTGAAAAACTGGCTGTTTTGCCCCATTTTTCACCATTTTCCAATCAAATTTACCGAAAAGTCACCATGAGTCAATCCGATACTACCGTGAAGAAAGCAGAGGAAACCCTGGGTTTCCAGACAGAAGTGAAGCAGCTTCTGCATTTGATGATTCATTCCCTGTACAGCAATAAAGAGATTTTCCTGCGCGAGCTGGTGTCCAACGCGTCGGATGCCTGCGACAAGCTGCGCTTTGAGGCGATTGATAAGCCGGAACTGCTTGAAGGGGGTGCCGATCTTGAAATTCGCGTGAGTTTTGACAAGGAAGCGCGCACGATCACGATTGCCGATAACGGTATCGGCTTGACCAAGTCCGAGGCGGTGGCCAATCTGGGGACGATTGCCCGCTCCGGCACCAAGGAGTTTTTCTCCCAGCTGTCTGGTGACAAGCAGAAGGATGCGCAGCTGATTGGTCAGTTCGGCGTCGGTTTCTACTCTTCCTTTATTGTTGCTGACAAGGTAACGGTGGTCAGCCGTCGTGCCGGCGAGCCGGTGGATCAGGCGGTGTTCTGGGAGTCTGAAGGCCAGGGCGAGTTTACGGTGGCCGATACAGAAAAGGCCGAGCGCGGTACCCAGGTTACGCTGCATCTGCGTCCTGATGACGATGAGTTTCTGAATGGCTGGAAGCTGCGCGAGGTGCTGCGTCGCTATTCCGATCATATTTCCCTGCCTGTGCTGATGCAGAAAGAGGAATACGATTCCGAGAAGGGCGAGCAGGTCAAGAAAGAAGAATGGGAAACCATTAACCAGGCCAGTGCGCTGTGGACGCGTGCCAAGAATGAAATCACAGATGAACAGTACACCGAGTTCTATAAGCACGTAAGCCACGATTTCGAAGAGCCGCTGGCGTGGACACACAATCGTGTCGAAGGTCGCAGCGAATATACACAACTGTTATATTTGCCAAAACATGCACCATTCGATCTTTACGATCGTGATGCGCGTCGCGGTGTGAAGCTGTATGTCAAACGTGTTTTCATCATGGATGATGCCGAGCAGTTGCTGCCATCTTATCTGCGCTTTGTTCGCGGGGTGATTGATTCTGCTGATCTGCCGTTGAACGTGTCTCGGGAAATTCTTCAGGAAAGCCGTGATGTGAAGGCGATTCGTGAAGGCTCTACCAAGCGTGTGCTGAGTCTGCTGGAGGATCTGGCAGAAAATCGTGCCGAGGATTACGCAGGTTTCTGGACAGAGTTCGGCCAGGTAATCAAGGAAGGTACAGGCGAAGATCCTGCCAATCAGGAACGTATTGCCAAGCTGCTGCGTTTTGCGTCTACGCATAATGATGATGCGATCCAGAACGTGACGCTGGCTGACTATATATCACGAATGAAAGAAGGGCAGGAAGCCATTTATTACGTGACCGCTGATACTTTCGCTGCTGCTAAGAACAGTCCGCACCTGGAAATTTTCCGCAAGAAAGGCATCGAGGTACTGCTATTGTCTGATCGCGTGGATGAGTGGATGCTGTCTCATTTCCGTCAGTTCGACGGCAAGTCTTTTGTGTCTGTGGCAAAAGGTGGTCTGGATCTGGACAAGCTCACAGACGAAGCAGAGAAAAAACATCAGGAAGAAGTGGCCGAATCGTTCAAGCCATTGCTTGAGCGCCTGAAAACCGCCTTGGGTGATTCAGTGAAAGAAGTGCAGGTCACCAACCGTCTGGTCGATTCTCCGGCCTGCGTGGTGGTAGGTCAGCACGATGTGAGCCCGCACCTGTTGCGTCTGTTGAAGGCGGCAGGTCAGGAAACTCCTGATATCAAGCCTGTGCTGGAGATCAATCCCGAGCACGCCCTGATCGAGAAAATCAAGGCCACGGAAGGCGATGCGTTTGACGATTGGGCCCATGTTCTGCTGGATCAGGCCATGCTTGCCGAAGGTGCACAGATTGCCGACCCGGCTGCGTACGTGAAACGCCTGAATGGTCTGCTGCTCAAAAGCTGATTGCATAGATCTGAAGTAAGAAACGGCGCGCTGATGATGGTCAGCGTGCCGTTTTTTCATTTGTGATTTGTATTCGAAGTGTCGTGATGTGAGAGAGTTTTCTTCGTCGCTTTTGCAGATTTCAATCGTAATACGGCAGGGCAGGAGGATTTACAGATCCTGCGCAAGGAGGCGCTGTCTCCCGGCCGCACCCTCCATTCTCAACACATACCTCGCGGCAAACTCAACAGGAACATTTTGCAGAGACTTCGTTTTGAATATTATTAAGTCATAAAGCTATACTATTGACATATATGGAAGCTTCAGCTATTCTCCAGTTAACAATAAGTAGCAATGTCGTGATTGGGGCGAGGCAAATTTTGGACGGGCAAAATCAGTCCTCAACCCGATATCGCAATTGCTATAAATCGGCATCTGCTGCCGACCGGAACATCATGCGACGTCCATCATGCGACGTCCAATACTCGTCCTTTCCATGACTTGAGTCATTAGGCCGTGCATAAGGAATAGTTCACGCGCATTGCGAAAGCACTAGCACGGCAGCAAAATTAATCAACAACATCAAGCATTTTTACGGGTAAAAGGAGACACGATATGCAAAGAAAGTTTCTGTCGGCTGCGCTTTTGATGGGCGCCGTTGCGATGGTCAATATTGGCGCTGCCTATGCACAGGAAGCTGAGCTCAAATCTGCGCAGAACGGAGATGCGACGATCAGTTATCATGCGCAGGGAAAAGGGCCGCTTATTGTTCTGATCGCTTCCACGGGGCGTGGTACGGAAGAGTTCGGCGAGTTGGCTGAACGCCTGGCGCAGCGTGGCTACCGTGTCCTGCGTCCGGAGCCACGAGGAATCGGGAAAAGCCAGGGTCCAATGGAAGGTGTGTCATTTCATGATTTCGCCAAGGACTTCGCGGCTGTGATAAAAAAAGAAGGGGATAAAGCCATTCTTGCTGGCCACGCCTATGGCAACTGGATTGCCCGTACCATTGCTTCGGATCACCCCGAACTGGCGCGCGGCGTGGTGCTTCTGGCTGCCGGTGCCAAGTCCTGGCCCAAGGAGCTGAGCGATGCCATTACGATGATCAATGATCCTGCCTCGACGCGGGAACAACGTCTTGAGGGATTGAAACTGGCTTTCTTCGCCGAGGGTAGCGATCCGACACCATGGCTTGAGGGCTGGCACGAGGATGTGACCAAAAGCCAGCGCGCCGCGCGCAAACTGACCAATCGCGATGACTGGTGGGCCGGTGGCAATGTACCGATCCTTGATCTGCAAGCCGGCGCCGATCCGTTTCGACCTGTCGAGTCGCGCGATGAGGTTAAAGAAGAGTTTGGTGATCGCGTAACCGTCACGGTGATCGACGGCGCCAGCCATGCGCTGCCGGCTGAAAAGCCCGTGGAAACGGCCAACGCCATTGCCGACTGGGCCGATACGCTTAAGTAACCAAGCTCGGCATAACCAATCCGGGTGTAACCAAGCCCGGCGAACTCACACCGGTACCAGTCTGCGGCTCGCAATACCTGGTGGCATTTGTCGCCAGGTCCAGCCTGTTAGTCGCTGGTACCAATGCCAGTCGAAATACGGGCCCGGATCGGTTTTGCGTTTGGGGGCGATATGTTCATGCCCACGTACGGCGTTCAGCGTATATCGGTTACGTAATACGGTGGTCAGCGCCGCCAGCTGGAGGTATTGTTCGTCGGTGAAGGGTTCGAAATTGGTGCCTTCCATTTCAATGCCGATGGAAAAATCATTGCAGCGATCACGACCGTCATGGCGCGAGACCCCCGCGTGCCAGGCGCGTCTGTCGGTGCTGACAAACTGTACAATGCGTCCACTGCGGCGGATATAGAAATGCGCCGAGACGCGCAGATCGGCAATTCGCGCGAAAAAAGGGTGTTCTTCCGGTCGCAAAGTATTGGTAAAGAGCTGCTCCACATAACGTTTGCCGAACTGGTTGGGTGGCAGGCTGATATTGTGGATGACCAGAAGTGAAATATTCTCCAGCGGCGGGCGGCGATCCTGATTGGGTGAACGCACATGTCGAACCGCCGGATGCGGGCAAAGCCAGCCATGTCTGTCGAGTTTCAAATCTTCTGTCATAGACAACCTATTTCATACCAAGTCGGGCGTGATCTTCGCTGCACCACTGTTTCCCCTCGCGGGTAAGGGCTTCCGAAGCCGGCAGATACACGCCGCAATGGGCACACTGCACCATGTTTTCTTCCAGGCGGCCGGGAGCCTGGCTGGCGCGATTGGCCTGCGCCGCAGCGTTATTGCTCAGATTGCGAATGAAAAGGCGCAGGAAGTGGCGTACCACCAAATACAGTACACAAAGCAGAACGATGGTGACAATAAATCGCATTATGCGCCTCCTTTGTGCAGCAGAACGTCAAAGATAAAACGGGTGCCTGTATAGGCGATCATGAGCAGACCAAAGCCTATCAGCGTCCAGCGCAAGGCAAATCGCCCGCGCCAGCCACGCAAGGCGCGTCCTAGCAGCAGCAGGCCGAAAACCACCCACGACATCAGGGTAAACAGGGTTTTATGGTCAAAAGGCAGCAGCACGCCATTGATTCTCATGGAAACGACCACACCTGTGACAATGGACAGGGTTAACAGCACAAAACCGATCCAGATCAGGCGGAACAGGATTTTTTCCTGGACCAGCAGGGGCGGCTGTTCTTCCAGTGCGCGGGCAAAGACAGAGCGCTCGGCCCGGGTTTGTACCGGCTGGTGCAGGTAACGGTCCAGCGATGTCATCAGGAACGCATGGATGGCCGCGATGGCTATCAGGCTATAGGCGCCGATGGAAATTAGCAGGTGAATCTGGAAATAGGCATCGTTAACAGGGATGATCAGGCTGTCTCGTCCCGGGAAAAGGGCGGCCAGCAGGCAAATGACAGCTGCAATTGGCAGCAGCACCAGTTTAAGGCCGTCGATTTCACTGACCAGGTTTTCCAGCCAGAAGACGATCATGCCCAGCCAGATGGTCAGCGAAAGCCCCACCGACCAGGACAGGCGCAGCGAATCTTCGTGCAGCATGGCCAGATGGACAGCCACGCCGTGCACAACAAGAACCAGCGCCAGTAGGAATCGGGAGGCTCCGGCGCTTAGCGCAGGACTCTGTCCGGCCAGCAGGGGCCGCCAAATTAGTAAACTGAGCAGCAGATAGGCCACGGTGGCCAGAGAGTGAAATACAATGTCGTTAGACATAAAATAATGACGTGTGTTCCGGATAAGCAATCAGCGGATCTGCATAGCGCGATCCGGCCTGCAGGCATAGTATAGCCGTTTTGCCCATTCCCATTTACTTCAGTGAAAATCCATGTTTGATAATTTGACCAACCGGTTAAGCCGGGCCATGAAAACCCTGCGCGGTGAAGCGCGCCTGACCGAAGCCAATACCCAGGAGATGCTGCGCGAAGTGCGTATGGCGCTGCTGGAGGCCGACGTTTCCCTGCCTGTGGTGCGCGAATTCGTCGCCAAGGTCAAGGAGCGTGCGCTGGGGGCAGATGTTACCGGTAGCCTGAGTCCGGGCCAGGCGCTGGTCGGCGTTGTGCACAAGGAGCTGACCGCCGTTATGGGCGGCGATCTGGGCGAAAACGCCTCGGAGCTGGATCTGGCTACCACGCCACCGGCGATTATCCTGTTGGCGGGTCTGCAGGGGGCGGGTAAAACGACTACCACCGGTAAACTGGCGCGTTTGCTGGTTTCCGGCGAGTTGATCCAGGGTGGTCGCAAGATTCCGAAAAAGAAAGTGCTGGTGGTCAGTGTCGACGTGTATCGTCCGGCGGCTATCGAGCAGTTGCGCACCGTGGCCGGTCAGGTGGGGGCAGATTTCTTTCCCTCTTCGGCAGATCAGAAGCCGCGCGATATCGCGCTGGCTGCCGTGGATCACGCACGCAAACATCATTATGAAGTGCTGATCGTCGATACGGCCGGTCGCCTGGGTGTTGACGAAGCCATGATGCAGGAAATCAGCATGCTGCACGGCCTGATCAAGCCGGTAGAGACGCTGTTTGTGGTTGATGCCATGCAGGGTCAGGATGCCGTGAATGTGGCAAAGGCCTTTGGCGAGGCGCTGCCGCTAACCGGTGTTGTTCTGACCAAGCTGGATGGTGATGCCCGCGGTGGTGCCGCGCTGTCCGTGCGTCATGTTACCGGCAAACCCCTGAAATTCATTGGTGTGTCCGAAAAACTGGACGGCCTTGAGGTCTTTCATCCCGAACGCATGGCGCAGCGTGTGCTGGGCATGGGTGATATCGTCTCCCTGGTCGAGCAGGCGCAACGCAATATCGATATTTCCGAAGCCGAGAAGCTGGCCTCCAAAATCAAGACGGGTGACCGCTTTGATCTGAACGATTTCCGTGAGCAGCTGCAGCAGGTGAAAAAAATGGGCGATATGAGTTCGCTTATGGAAAAACTGCCCGCCCAGTTTGCACAGGCCGCGGGTCAGATCCAGGGTGGCCAGGCGGAAAAGCAATTGCGCCGCACTGAAGGCATCCTGAATTCCATGACACCTCAGGAGCGCAGCAAACCGGAATTGCTTAAGGCCTCACGCAAGCGCCGGATTGCCGCGGGCGCGGGTGTGCCTGTACAGGAAGTCAATAAGCTGCTGAAACAGTTCGAGCAGATGCAGGGCATGATGAAGCAGTTCAAGAAAGGTGGCATGGGTAAAATGATGCGCGCCATGGGTGGTCTCAAAGGGCTGCGTGGCGGCATGGGTGCGTTTGGCAACTTCAAGAAATAACGTTGTGGATCTGCCCGCTCGCGCAAGAAGAAATAGTTACTTGTAAACAGATGAGCAGAAAATAATCTTACAGACGGAAAGAGAAAAGCCCTGCGATAAATCCTCGCAGGGCTTTTTTATTCTCACTGTGAATACGGCAGTGCAAGTCTGCATGGCGTAACACGTGTCATCTGTTATAAAACGAAGGGCAGGGTTCTGAAGGGTGTTTGTATCACGACAGCCGAACGCTACCTCAGTACTTACGATGCGAACTTGAGGGTATTACTTGGGAATGCGCAGAACCTGACCTGGATAGATTTTGTCAGGATGGCTGAGCATGGGACGGTTGGCTTCGAAGATTTTCTGATACTGGTTGGCGTCACCGTACTGATCTTTGGAGATTTTGGACAGTGTGTCGCCGGATTTGACCGTATAAAAGTTGGATTCTTCTTCCTGGCTGGCAGCAGAAAGCTGGTTGTCTACTGAGGCCACGCCCTGTGTGTTGCCAATTGCAATTGCAATTTTCTCTGCATCGGCAGTGCTCGCGGCATTGCCTTTGACTGTCACTTTGTCACCATCAACGGCGATATCCAGACCATCAGCGTTCAGGCCGTGTTTGGCGAGTTCTTTTTTGAGATCGTCGGGTGTTGCTGCCTGAGCTTCGCTACCACCAAATACTTTCTCGCCGACTTCCTTGATAAAACTGAGAATGCCCATTGTTATGACTCCTTGTTATCGTTCAATGACAACTTCAATATAGCACGGTTCGTGCATCACACTATTATTCATTGAATACGTGATAAGGGGAAGGCTACGAAGGTTAATAAATGTTAGATGGCATTCATGCGCTTGTAATTGCCGGTAACATCAGTCAACGCTGGGAAACATGTTGATTATTGGCTGGTATATAACATTCGGATTCTCGGGTGTTCCGGCAGGGAGCCGATGGTTTGCCCCGGCACCAGCGAACAGGTCGCCTTGGTATGACCGAAACGAGGATATGATTACATCCGTGTTATATATTCGCCTATCATTATTTGCATATCTCAATATCCAGAGTCAGGAATATGAATAAGAAAAAATATGATGTCGTCATTATGGGTGGGGGCATTATTGGCTCTGCGACCGCCTACTTTTTGCTTAAGGAAGATCCTCATCTTTCCGTGGCCGTTATCGAGCCGGACTCAACCTATGAATTTGCCTCTGCCTTGCGTTCATCCGGCGGTTGCCGTGTGCAGTTCTCGGGCGAAGAAAATATCGCGATGTCCCTTTTTAGCATCGACTTCATCAGGAGTTTTGATCAGGTCATGTCCACGGCAACGCACGCGGCACACGTGGAGTGGGTAGAGGGCGGTTATCTGTTTATTGTGCCGCCGCAATACACGCCCCAGCTTGAACGAAATGTCGCGATTCAGCGATCGCAGGGATGTACGGTTGATCTGCTGTCACCCGCCGAACTCCAGCTACGGTTCCCGGCCATGTATGTCGATGATCTGGGTGCAGGTGCTCATACGCCGCATGATGGCTGGTGTGATCCGAACGGATTATTGTGGGGCTTTCGCCGCAAAGCGGTCGAGCTTGGTGCGACTTACGTGTCGGGTAAAGTGGTCGCCGCCCGATCCGGGGCAGGCAAAGCCCTGTCGGTCTGCCTGGACAAGGGGCAAGAGCTGGCCGCCGATGCATTTGTTAACGCGGCCGGCGCCTGGTCGGCGCAAGTGGCGCAGCTATTTGGCATGAAACTGCCCATTTCACCGGTGCGGCGTTTTGAACATTACTTCACGCCAGGCAGTCACGTGGGCCATCTTCCTTATGTGAAAGATATGTCCCGTCTGGCCTTCCGGTCTGAAGGGCAGGGTTATTCAGGAGGCCTCGTGGACGGCGATGTGACTCGCGGGTATCACTTCGATATTGATCATGATAATTTCGAGAATGAGGTCTGGCCCGCCGTTGCACACCGCTTTCCGGCATTTGAGGCGGCAAGATGTCATCGCACCTGGTCGGGTCTGTATGAAGTATGCGAGCTGGACGGCAACGCCATCATAGGCGCATGGGGTTCCACCATGCCGAATCTTTATACCGTGGCGGGGTTTTCCGGGCATGGCATGATGCACGCACCCGCCGCCGGACGCGGTATTGCAGAGCTGATTGTTCACGGCCAATACCAAACCATTGATATGTCTCGTCTTGGCTACGAGCGGGTAGAGAACAACGCGCCCTATCCGGAGACCGGCATACTTTGACTGTTGCTCGCGTGACATGCTGATTGGGTCAGCCCTTGCGCGGGTTTTGTTGACGCAAGTTTTCAGGGTCGTATCAAATGCAAGGAGCCGCGGCATTGCGGCGCGGCTCCCCAGGGTCTGTAAACGGATACGATCGGCGACTAAACTGAAGGAACAAAAAATAAGCTGACGAGTTAAACGAACAACCGGACCGGTACATCAAATAACCTGACCGGTTCAACGCATATCAGTTCCGAGCAAATTTATCAGTGGCTTCCAGCAGCAGCTTGAGGATACCCGGTTCATTGAAGGCGTGGCCGGCATCGGGAACGATATGGAATTCTGCCTCGGGCCAGGCCTTGTGCAGTTCCCATGCGGTGCGCGCCGGGGTGCAGCAATCGTAGCGCCCCTGGATGATCACGCCGGGAATATCTTTCAGCAAATGTGCGTTGTCCAGCAGCTGGTTTTCTTGCATGAAGCCGGCATGCGTGAAATAGTGGTTTTCAATGCGTGCGAAGGCCAGTGCAAAGTGATCCGCAATATAGTTCTGGGTGTTGGACTGATCCGGGTACAGGGTAATTGTGCGCCCTTCCCACTGGCTCCAGGCGCGTGCGGCATTGATCTGTGCTTCGCGGTCATCGCCGGTAAGACGTTTGTGATACGCCGCGATCAGGTCATCGCGTTCTTCAGGCGGGATAGGGGCCACGTACTCTTCCCAGTAATCGGGAAACAGCCAGGAGGCACCTTCCTGATAGAACCAGCGCAGTTCTTCCTTGCGCAGGGTAAAGATGCCGCGCACGATCAGTTCGCTGACCTGTTTGGGATGTGCCTGCGCATAAGCCAGTGCCAGCGTGGATCCCCAGGATCCGCCGAAGACCAGCAACTGATCAGCCTTGAGCACTTCGGTGCGCAACCGTTCAATATCGGCAATCAGATGAGCGGTGGTATTGTTTTCCAGGCTGGCATGCGGTGTGGAGCGACCACAACCGCGCTGATCGAACAGCAGGATGTTGTAGTACTCAGGATTGAACAGCTGCCTGTGATGTACGCCGCAGCCTGCACCCGGTCCGCCATGCAGAAAGACCGCGGGTTTGCCTTCAGGATTGCCGCAAAGCTCCCAGTAGACCTGGTGTCCGTCTCCGGTATCAAGTTTGCCGGTTTTGTAGGGTTCAATAGGAGGATACATGCAGAAGTCCTTGAAATAAATCAGATACGAATGACAAATCAGATGTGAATGACAAATCTAATACGGATGACATATCAGATACGTGTGAACACTAAATCACGAATGCCGTGACCCAGACGCAGTCCACGGGTTTCGAACTTGGTCTGGGGGCGGTAGTCCGGTTTGCTGGCGTAGTCGGTGGCGGTGTTCTTCAGCTTTGCTTCACCGCTTAGCACTTCCAGCATCTGTATGGCGTAGTCTTCCCAATCGGTGGCGCAATGAATGTAGCCGCCGGGCTTGATGCGACTTGCCAGCAGGGCGATGAAATCGGGGCGAACCAGACGACGTTTGTGATGACGCTTCTTTGGCCAGGGATCAGGAAAATAAATATGTACGCCGGCAAGACTGTCTGGTGCAATCATGTTCTGTACAACTTCCACTGCATCGTGCTGGATGATGCGGATGTTGCTTACGCCAGACTCTTCGATTCTCTTGAGCAGCGCGCCAACACCGGCATTGAACACTTCGACCCCAAGGAAGTTTTCGTCGGCACGCAGCTGGGCGATTTTCTGTGTGGTTTCGCCCATGCCAAAACCGATTTCCAGAATGGTAGGAGCCTGTCTGCCGAACGTGTCTGCGTAATCCAGGACCTTGTCACGGTATGGCAGCGCCCACTTTTCCATGTGCAGTTCAACCGCCTGTTTCTGACCGGGTGTCATATGTGAGCGACGATGCACGAAACTGCGGATATGACGCGATTTCAGTGCATCGGTATTGCTGTTGTCATCATGGTTAGAGGTGTCAGCGTGTCCCGCACTGGCGGGAAGTGCTGGCGGGGCGTCAGATTTTGAGGCGGTAGCCTGGTCGGACGGTGCATTGACGTGCGCGCTCTGGCGTTCTGCGTCTGCTTTGTCAGCGATGGAACTGGCGCTGTTATTGTCTTTGTCAGAAATGGTCATGGTAAACGGTCGAAAACTGGCCTGTGCGTTTGCGACACACCGGCCGGTTAACGGTTAGCCGGGCAAAGTCGCAAGAACGACGAAACCTGCATTGTAGTGTATTCGACCGCGAGACGCGCGTGGCTTAGGTGGCGAACCGGAATGTCATGACCCGCGCCGGCGGGACATTGGTCCAGACAATTTCACTGCTGTAATGACAGGCCTTCAATGATGATTGCCAGTGGGCCTGACGCAGGTTATAGGTGAACTGGATGGCACGTCCTTCGTCTTTGAGCAGTGTCTGCCACTGGTGCAGAATCCGGCTGCGCACTTCTGGTGGCAGGGAAATGAGTGGCAGGCTGGAAACAATGGCGTTGATGCGGATGTCTGGAGGCAGCAGCGCATCCAGGTCGGCCGCATTGCCGTTGATGATTTTCAGATGCGGGAAGCGTCGACGCAAATGCTGCGCAAAGACGTTGGAAAATTCAATCACAATCAGCCGGTCAGGCGGGATGCCGTGATCCAGTATGGCTTGTGTGATAACTCCGGTGCCACCCCCGAGTTCGATCACCACACCGTCATCGTTCAGGGGAATGTGCTTGGCCATGTAGCGGCCGAGCTTGCGTGAGCTCGGACAGATGGCGCCGGTAAATTTCGGCTGGTGCACCAGCTCGTTGACAAACATGAGTGGGCGTGAGCCCCTGACCGTTTTTTTCAGCCGACCCAAACCGCTTCTGCACCAAGTCCCAACCATAGATTTTCATCCTATTGTTATTGTTGACCACGGCCTGGTGCCTGCTTGCGTGGCCCGGTAAACGGGACCAACGACTTAGCGCACGCGCATGCCAGGCTGAGCGCCTTCCCAGGGTTCCAGAATGTAGATTCCAGGGTTGGCTTTCTCGTTTGCATCGCTGGCAGCAAGCACCATACCTTCCGAGACGCCGAACTTCATTTTGCGCGGCGCCAGGTTGGCGACCATCACAGTAAATTTTCCGACCAGTGCCTCGGGCTCGTAGGCAGATTTGATTCCCGAAAAGACGTTCCGGGTTTTTCCCTCACCCACATCAAGTGTAAGTCGCAACAGCTTACCGGAACCTTCCACATGCTCGCAATTAACAATTTTTGCAATTCGCAAATCTATTTTTACAAAATCATCAATCGTAATCACATCTGCAATTGCTTCGCCACCTGGCTGTGCTGCAGCAACGGCAGCCGCTGCCGCCGCTTCTGCGTTGGCTGTTGGGGATTCCGGTGGTTCGAACAGCTGGTCGAGCATGGCAGGTTCAACGCGCTGCATCAGGTGCTTGAAGGGGGCAATATGGTCGGGCAGTTCCGCTGCATCGTCCCAGGTAAAGTTGCGGCTCATGCCGAATAATTCAGTTGCAATGCGTTGCGCAAGTCCTGGAAGTACCGGTGCCAGCATGACAGACAGCGCCTTGAAACCGGCGATAGCGCGGGAGCAGATATCCTGCAGGGCGAGCTTTTGCTCTTCATTTGCAGTACTGATTCCCTTGGCCATAACCCAGGGTTGCGCGCCGTCAAATGCCTGGTTAATCTTGTCGGCGTGTGCCATCAGATTACGGATCGCGCGGGCATATTCGCGGTTTTCAAAATCACGCTGTACGCTTGCAGTAAGCGTACTCAATTCAGTTGTCATTGCTTCGACATTACCCGCATAACCCAGTTTGCCGTCGAAATGACGGGTGATAAATGTGGCGGCGCGGCTGGCGATGTTGATGTATTTGCCGATCAGATCACTATTGACGCGGGCAATGAAGTCATCCGGGTTGAAGTCAATATCTTCGACTCGTGCGTTCAGTTTGGCCGCGATGTAATAACGCAGCCACTCTGCATTCATGCCGATGTCCAGATATCGAATGGGTGATATGCCGGTGCCGCGGCTTTTGGACATTTTTTCGCCGCTAACGGTGATAAACCCGTGTACGTTAAGTGCATCGGGCACCTTACGGCCAGAGAACTTGAGCATGGCAGGCCAGAACAGGGCATGAAAATACACGATGTCCTTGCCGATGAAGTGAACCTGTTCGGTACTGTTGCCTGGTTCCAGCAGAGCGTCAAAATCCAGCCCCTTAAGTTTGCAGTAGGCTTTCAGGGACGCCAGATAACCAACAGGCGCATCCAGCCAGACGTAAAAATATTTGCCGGGGGCGTCCGGGATTTCTATGCCGAAATAGGGTTCATCTCGGGAAATATCCCAGTCGTTCAGGTTGCTTTCCTTGCTGTTTTCATCGCCCAGCCATTCGCGGGTCTTGGCCAGAACTTCGGACTGCAGCCGCTTGTTGCCCTGGGCATTGCTGCCTGTGGTCCAGTCTTGCAGAAATTCCACGCAGCGCGGGTCTGACAGATTGAAGAAGAAGTGTTCCGAGGACTTGAGCACCGGCGTCGCATTGGTTAGCGTGGAGTACGGGTTGATCAGGTCGGTAGGCGCGTAGACGGCGCTACAGACTTCGCAGGAATCGCCGTATTGGTCGCGCGCATGACATTTGGGACATTCGCCTTTGATGTAGCGATCGGGCAGGAACATACCCTTGACCGGATCATAGAACTGTTCAATGGTTTTGGTGCTGATGAAACCGGCACTTTTGAGCTGGCGATAAATGGCCTGTGACAGTTCGATGTTCTCTTCGCTGTCGGTGCTGTGCCAGTGATCGAATTTGATATGGAAGCCGTTCAGATAGCGAGGGCGCTCCTGTGCATAGCGCGCCACCAGGTCGCGCGGCGCAATGCCTTCCTTTTCTGCCTTGAGCATGATCGGCGCACCGTGGGCGTCGTCTGCCCCGACAAAATGCACGGTGTGTCCGGCCATTCGCATGCTACGGACCCAGATATCGGCCTGGATATACTCCATGATGTGGCCAATGTGGAACGAACCGTTAGCGTAGGGAAGAGCCGTGGTAACAAAAATCGTGCGAGACATAAGATGCGATGTAAGTACAAAAAAAGGGGGGGAAAGACTGATTTTAGACGAATATTGACCCCTTCCGGGGTTTTGTCTGACCCAGCACGCAATGACATTTGCGTATGGCGGCAAGGCGGGATACCCGGGAACACAGCAGACAGGGTGCCACGACACCCGGTGACTATCTGTGTACTCGTCCTGGGCGCAAAAGAGTGGCGCTACGCCGTGGTCGCGTAGCGTCCGCATGATCGGCACAGGCTTCACTGGATTGGCATTCGCGTCACTGACGCCGGAAGTGCCATTCTTCCACATAATATTAACTAACGGGCACCTGGCCACCCAGCGACAGAAGCGACCATGTCCGCGTCGAATGGATAGATTGCAATTGCGAGGATTGAAAGTGTGGCCAGCGGACTGAGTTTGCCGGAACGCTTGGCCGCCATGGCTATATCACGCCCGCCTGGTAGGCGATCATGCCGCCGATGGCGCAGACCAGGAGCGCCCACATGGGATTGGCTTCGGTAAAGTAGACAAATGCCATGGTGCCGACGACCATGATCCAGGTCAGTATATCAAAGGCCGAATACAGTGACAGCTCTATGCCGCTTGCGATGATCAGTCCGATGGCAACCGGCACAACGGCATCCTGCACCAGCTTGTATTCGCGGCGGTGGGTGAAATGGCTGATCAGGCGGCCAATGGCGAATGCCAAAATAGAGGCGGGCAGTACCATGGCCAGGGTGGCAACTAGAAGTCCCACAAGACCGGCCACCTGCCAGCCGATGATGCTTGCGATCAGCACATTCGGGCCTGGCGCAGATTGTGCCACGGCAAACAGATGCGTAAAGGTATCGGAACTCATCCACTGGTGGACATCGACAGCGGCATGACGGATTTCCGGAATGGCTGCATTGGCGCCGCCAATGGCAATCAGGGAAACGCGGCTAAAGGTAAGGAACAGATCAAGCAGTACGCTCATGGCTTGTGTCCCTGGCGTCGCGCAATCATGAAGTTGGCGATAATCGCCAGTGGCATCATTACCCCCACTACCTGAAGCAGGGAAAATTTCAGCATGACCACAAGTGCAATCGTGATCAGCACGGCAAAAATGTGATGCAGTCGCAGCTCGATTTTGCTGATCATCTTCAATCCCATACCAATGACCATGCCAGCGGCGGCGCAGGCCGAGCCCTGGAGGGCGGCATTAAAATAGGGATTCTGATCCAGGAACTGGTAGACCACGGCAAGGATAATCAGTATCAGCAATGGCAGAACCATTAGTCCACTTACCGCGGCCGCGGACCCTTTCACGCCGTGGTATTTATCGCCCAGCATGACGCCCACGTTCACCGTATTGGCGCCCGGCAACACCTTGCCAATTCCCAGCAGGGTGGCGTAGTCTTTCTCGCTTAGCCAGCAACGTTCACGAACAATAACGTGGCGCGCTATCGGACCCACCCCCCCAAAACCCAGCAGACCGATTTTGGCAAAGCCGCGAAACAGATCGCTCAGCGAGACTGCAGAAGCAGGAGAGGCAGGCAGTGGCGCCGCCGGTAAAGGTTTGGACATGAGCTCGGCAGAAAGAAAATTTCAAGTCTTATATAAGAATTGAATTGTACTCCGAATATCACAGATGTTTCGCAAAAGCGTTCTGCAGACAGATCAGCGAAGCTTTCAGCTTTTCTGGCCGATCAGCGTCATCCAGCCGCCGCGCATGGAGCAAAGCACCGACAGAATCGCAAGTGTGGTCATGATGATGCCGATATTGCCGAACATGTCGGCGTAGCCCATGACACTGACCCAGTACTGGCTGAGGAAGGGTGAGGCAAACTGTCCGATAAAAATGGAGGTTGCGACCATCCCGGCTATCCGCCCGCGCAGCATGGGTGCCGAATGACTGATGGCCGTTGACATGACATTTGGCATTGCGATGCCCAGCCCCGCCCCTAGAATGGCGTTGGCAGCCGTAATCCAGGCATAGGACGAGGCAGCGGCAAGCATGGCGAAGCCAATGGCCATCAGGCCGAATCCGATGACAAAGATTACGCTGGTGTCCAACCGCCGTTTGACCCATCCGAAACACAGCGCGATGAGGCCGCCGGCAAGATTGAACGCAGCTAGAACCATGCCGAAGCCGCTTGCATTGTAGATGCCCAGCAATTTCATGTGAAATTGCAGTTGCGATGGCACGGTGTAGAACGACACATTGATCAGAAAGGCGAGCAGGCAGACAGTGCCGACCACAAGCCAGTTCACCGGTACATCGGTAAGCTTGACGGAAGGTTGCGTGGATCGGGCGCGCAGGGGTTCAGTCAGGCACAGGATCACAGCCGGTATCAGGATCAGTGCAGCACCATAAATCAGAAACGGCATGCGCCAGTGCAGTTCGGCCAGCAGGCCGCCCGACATGACGAAAACAACGCCGCCAAGCTGCACAAAGGCCTGCTGCAGACCAAGATAACGTTCGCGTTCGGCGCCGGTAAAGTAATCCCCAACAAGGGCGGTAGTTAGCGTAATGATGCCGCCAATGGCGACACCCAGCACGGCCCGCCCGGCCAGCAAAGCCGGCATACTTTCTGCGAGAAGGCCCGAGGCGCCTGATATTCCGTACAGTGCAATGGCCATGACCAGCAGCCGCTTGCGCCCATAACGGTCCGCCAGCATGCCCGCTACCGGCGCAAAAAGGGCGACAAACAGCGACGGCAGGGTAAGCACCATGCGACTGAGCAGTGCGATATGCTCCTCGTCTGCAAATCGCGATTCAATGGCCGGCAGGGAAGGGGCGATAATAATCCCTGCCATGATGGTCAACGTGGCTACCAGCAGCAGAACAAGCTTGCGCGCAGCCAGCGCTCGAGGCGCCAGAGCGTGTGGGGGATTGTCGGCGAACGTCTTGTGATTCATGAATGCCAGGAATACAGGAAAATGGAAGATGCGGTCATGATGAGACCTCAAGCGCACTTCAGGTCAAGCGTAATTGTGATAAAAAATAAAAAGCCCTTTTGCGTTGCGCGCAAAGGGCGTTCTCAAGTCATGCGCATGGCGCTAAACCGGTTAAACGGCGACACGCCAGCAGGATAAACGTAAGCAGAAATTATTTGATTTCCCGCATCTCCACGTCTGTGATATCAGGTTTTTTAGAAAAATTGCCAGGCTGTTTAAAGCGTTCAGAGAATTCGCTCTGCGTCTGGCGGGCGCGGCTTGAGGTTGTTTTCCAGTATTCGCGGGCGACAAAGGGTTTGCCGCGTACTTTCGCAATAATATAGAACAGACCCACCGCTATGGCCGCAGAGACCAGGAACACTGAGGCCATGACAAGGCCTGCAATGGTGACGACACCAAAAAGCAGTGCTTTGAAAAACCGGTCCAGAAAATTGTTCATGTAGGGTGAAATCCTTGTAAGAGGGAATGACAAATGTGTACAAATCGTGTTCAATTGTACACAAGCATTTGATTTTGCTTGATTTGTTTGCTCTATGTTAGGGCTTTTATGAAGAAATTCAAGAGGGAAATGCAAATATTCCCACAAAAAGTTTCAACAGATTCCACGGCTACCGCTGTGCCGCGTGCGCGGTAGATATCGATTGGGGCAAGGACGCAAGTCATGTAAAATTTAAGGCATAAATACAAAAAGTGGGTATTAGACTCGCTCGTTGTCCGGGCCCAGCCCTGATATTCCAGATACGCCGTTTGGCTATTTTCAGTAGGGTGCCGGAAAAACGAAATTGTTTGCCCGAATCAGTGCAATTTCCATTCAAAGGAGCAGAGATCCGTTATGCGCGTTTCCCGCTTGCCCTTTAAGCGGATTTCGTCGGCCTGGTTCTGTGTGGGCGGATTGTGCTTTCTGGCCTCCATGTTTCTTTTTACCTCATTGACTGACCATGGATTTGATCCGGAAATTCTGAATTACGCCACCGTAGTCAGCATGCTGATTGGCTTAGGGTTCTTTTACCTGCACCTGTCCCGGAACAGGAAACTTGCGCAGCTGATCATGCGCGAGGGAATCGATGGCGAGGGGGTGATTGTCAATGAGCCGAGGGTCTACATGAACGAAAATTCATCTGATCTGTGGCTGGAGCTGTTTGTCGAGGTCGCTGCATCGGGTCCCGGCCAACATCAATTTGTCAGTCGTGTAAAGCAGCGGGTTGCTGAAGAAGGTCGACACGCATTTACCCAGGGTATGTCCGTCAGGGTTAAATATTGCCCATCCAGAAACATTGCAATTGTAATTTCTCCGCTGACCTTCCCCGAATTTTACTCCGATAAATAATTCATTATCCGCTGCCTTGTACCGTTATGGTCAGATCAGCACCAGCACTTTTTTCTGGTCCATTTTCAGATACAGGCCGATGGTGTTCCAGATGTTTTGTAGCGTGATGCCGAGCCACTTGACCACTGGCGCGCCGCAGGCGAAAACCGTAAATGAAAACAGCGCGATAATGGCTCCCACCATGAACAGTGTACCGGTTGTGGCACCCGCGATTCCAGACGGCATATCAATAGTAATAGGGGGAACTGACCAGAGATTGTGCGCAGGTCGATTCTGTATGAAAATGTTGGTCGTGGGTATTTTCATGCAACTGTACATGTCGTTTTTGGAAACACCGGTTATGTATGGTCCCAATCCCATCGCTTTACCGGTTCCTGAGCATCCCCAGAATGGCATGATATTCTCCTTTAAAAGTCAGAGTGCTTCAGCACTCCACAGTTCTGCTTCAAATAGTGCTTTGTCCTTCTCAATGGCGCCCTGCCTGGACTTGAGCGACGAATCATCTGTCAGCGCGCGGTGAAATTTGGTTTGTTCCAGTAGAACGTCCCGCATTCGCGTGCCGGTGAGATTGGCATACGAGAAGTCACTGAACTGCAAATTGGACGCAGACATATCACAATCGGCCAGCGTGGCCTTGCCAAAGAAACTGTAATCTACCGTGGCCTCCCGAAAGTCAACCCGTTGCAGGTGCGCTTCACTCCATAACGATTGGCTCAAGCGCGCGCCGCGCATATCGGTATCCTTCAAGTCGGCGTTGACGAACAGACAGTTGGGTGCTTCAGCAAAGTAAAACCGGGCACGCTGGATCACGGACTCGCTGAAATTACAGCGGCTCATCGAGCAATAGGAGAAATCACATTCATGCAAGGTTGCTTCATTGAACTGTGCACCCTCCATGGACAGACCCGCCAAACACTGTTTCGACAGATCGCAGGCGGCGAACATGGTTTCGTTGAGTACCGTTTCCGATAACACAACCTGTCTAAGATCCAACTTGTAGAATGTCGCGCTACTCAGATCTGACTGGCTGAAATCTGCGTTGCCCAAGCACTCAGTTTCATTTCGAACGGGAAATCATATTCACTCAGAACCTCGCGTATGACGTCCGGAATGCTTTTCTGCTGGAAAATCTTATTGTCGGATGTCTGGGTGAGATACCAGAGCCAAGGTCTTACCGTGGCTCTGTAGATGTAAAAGCGTGAACTGGCGTTCTCGCGTCCTATCATTTCGCAGCGTGTAATCTGACCGTTCAGATATCGCGGACTCTTGAGTGTCTCGATTTCAAGTGTAAGCGGTTTGCCAAGCAGGCTTTTGAGTTCAATATTGTAATTATCGGCAATTAGTTCGATGTCAAATTCGAAGAGTTGCGATAGGCCTTCGGAACCGTGCATTTGCCGGAAGCCAGACGGCCTTCCAGTGGAGTATGGGCGACAATTGAGCGGAATTGGATCGAGCTTGGGATATCCACGGAAATTCTCTTTAGAGGTCGGTGTATCAATCCAGCCGATACAACATGACACGAATTAGTAAATGGGCAGTACAACGTCCTCATGCATGTATTGCAGTTGTTTTCAGAACAATTGCAATTTTTTTAAAATTGATATGAATTTACGGAAAAGTACGTAGAACAGCAGTCGAGGTTTATATGAGAATTGGTAACAAAATAATCCTGAACGGAGGCAAAGTGTCAGGACGCCGTCATATGTATGAGGGTTTGCGCAAGCGAGATTTGTGCGCTGGGGAATAACCGATTTCAGGAGGATGCATCAGTTTTCCAAAAAATCGTGCGCAAGACTTAAAAGCGTTGAGGCAGTCTCGCAGTCGCGTGGTTTATGGTTTTCGGTGGTGTGTCTGAGGCGAAGAGTTGCCCACTCAACACAGATTTTAACAATGTAGCCGTGCATTAAACGTTATCATTAAGGCAATTACGTCTATAAATAGCATAAATTGCAGCGAGTTGAAATGAGCCTGTCGTCGAAAATCCTTCTGGATGCATTGCGGTCTGTGGCAGACCCTGTTACCGGTTTGCCAGTCGTGCCGGCCCTGAAGGAGTCCGATATCACGCTGTCGGGATCCGATGCTGTCATTCGTGTGGAGCCAGGCTATGTCACGGACGCGGCGGGCAAGGCAGCGCTTTCGGAACAGCTTGAAGCGGCTGCCAGGAGTGTTGGCGCACAGCGTGTCACGCTGCAGTTCAGTGATGCGGTGAAGGCGCATGCAGTGCAAAGCGGACTCAAACCCATTGCCTCGGTAAAAAACATTATTGCAGTGGCATCCGGCAAGGGTGGCGTGGGCAAAAGCACAACCAGTGCGAATCTGGCGATTGCGCTGGCTCAGTCCGGCGCTCGCGTCGGTATCCTGGATGCGGATATCTACGGCCCCAGCCAGCCTTTGATTATGGGCGTGTCTGGCAAGCCTGTCTCGAATGACGGTAAAACCATGGAGCCATTGCGGGCGCATGGTGTATCGGTCAATTCTATCGGTTTTCTGATTGACGCAGATTCGCCGGCCATCTGGCGCGGACCCATGGTCACGCAGGCGCTGGAACAGTTGCTGCGCCAGACCAACTGGCCCGATATCGATTATCTGATTGTTGATATGCCGCCCGGCACGGGGGATATCGCGCTGACGCTGGCGCAGAAGGTGCCGGTGGTGGCCGCCATTATTGTGACCACGCCACAGGATATTGCTCTGCTGGATGCACGCAAGGGACTGCGCATGTTCCAGAAAATGAATATTCCCATCCTGGGTATCGTCGAGAACATGGCAATGCACATTTGCTCCAATTGCGGACATGCAGAAGCCATTTTTGGTGAAGATGGCGGCAAACGCATGGCAGCGGAACTTGAAGTTCCCTGGCTGGGGGCGTTGCCACTTGCCAGAAGTATCCGTGAACAGACTGATGCGGGTACGCCTAGCGTGGCGTCTGATGCGGGCAGCGAGGCAGCCAAGCTGTATCGCGATCTGGCACGCCGCGTTGCCCTGGCGGTGGCTGCGTTGCCCAAAGACATGGCTGGCCGCTTCCCTTCCGTGGTGGTCGAGAACCTGAAAAAATAAATGCGCTGAACTGGACCGATGCGATTGAAAAAGGTTTGTTTTCTTACAACTGTTTTACTATTGACCAGCTTCGGTCAGGTTTCGGCACAAAAGCCGGAAGTGATTGTCGATCCGAGCGGCCTCGGACCCGAGGCGCTCGACGCTGTTAATAAGGGGCTGTCTGCCGTGGTTCGCATGGCGGACGACCAGGATGCCGGCGAAGCTGACCGGATTCGACGCAAGGCTCGGGAGGCGGTCATTTCCGCTATGGCCACGCGTGGCTATTTTGCGCCTGACGTCACACTTGAAATCGGCGAAGATATTGGCGGGGAAACCTGGGATATTTCGATTGATCCCGGCAGTATCTCCAAAGTCAAATCGGTCACGAACAATTTCACCGGCAGTATTGCCACGCCGCGTTTTAATGACCGCGTTACGCAATTGCGCAAAGACTGGGGCTTGCCTGTAGGCAAGGATTTTATTAACGAGCAGTGGGGCAATGCCAAGTCTGCCATGCTCGATGGCGTTGCCGCCGATGACTTCTATCTGGCGCGCATGACGCATTCCCAGGCGGTGGTCAATCCCGAAACCGCCGAGGTAGAGACAGAAACCACGGTCGATAGCGGCCCTGCTGTCACACTTGGCCATACAGAGGTCGTTGGCCTGCGCCGCGTACCCGACAGCATTATTCGTCGCTATATCAAATACACACCAGGTCAGCGCTTTTCTCAGGAACAGCTGGATACCTGGCAGCAGCAGATTCAATCCACCAATTTTTTCCGCGGGGCCTTTGTTACCCTGAAAAAACCGCCGGGCGACGAAATCTACGCGCAGGATTCGGCTCAGCTGCCGGTAGCCGTCAGGGTATCCGAGGCGCCGGCCCGGTCGCTGGCCGGTTCACTGGGGATTGACGACGCTGTTGGCCCCGGCGCTGAAATTCTGTATAAGCAGAACGTGGTGTTCGGTCAGCCCCTGATTATGGAAACCGGTGCTGCGGTCAACGCCAAACTGCAGCGCGCCTTTCTGGACTTTCATTTGCCGCCGAATCTGGATGGCAGTAAAGATAGCGTAGGGGTCATGTTCCGTCATTCGGATATTCAGAATGAAGACGTGATGCGCTACGCCGTCGGCTGGAAACGCAAGCTGGAATTCAAGCTGGATGAGGCCAGTCGGGTCGATTATGAATCAAACTGGGGTGTGCTGGCAGCATATGACTCGGTCAAGCGCGAAGGCGAGGACCGTTATCGACTACCTTCGCTGGTGGCTACCTGGGATCTGCTGCGGCGGGACGTGGACAGTAAATATGACCCTCGTGAAGGCAACCTGATTGCCCTGGGTCTTGGCGCCGGTGTCACGCTGGACAAGGGTGAACCCTTCAGTCGTGCGGGTCTGCGGGCCCAACAGTGGTGGCCTATTGGTCGTCGTGATGTCTTTACCATTCGCGGTGAAGTTGGACAGGTGTTCGGCGCCAAAAATATGCGTATTCCTGATGACTTCGGCTATCGTACGGGCGGCGCCCGTACCATCCGTGGCTACAAATACAACGCCATCGGCAAGACGGCAGGGGATGCGGTCGTGGGCGATCGTTCCCTGGCCGTCATGAGTGTCGAATACATGCGTTACTTTGATGATCGTTTCGGTATGGGTGTTTTCGTGGATGCCGGTGACGCTGCAGAGTCTTTCGGAGACATGCGTCTCAATATCGGTTATGGGGTGGGAGCGCGGATCAAGACGCCTGCCGGACCCCTGTTTCTGGATCTGGCTTACGGGCAGCGTGATCGCAGTCTGCGCCTGCACTTTTCATTGGGAGTGGCATTCTGATGAAAATGAAATATCTGCGTTGGTATCTGCGCTGGAAGCCTATCGTCCTGACCATTCTGATCGCAATTTGCGCCTTTGTGTTCTGGTTCATGGGCACGAACCCGGGAAGTCGCTGGCTGCTCAATACCGTCATGAGCCAGGTGGGCGGCGAGCTGACCAATGTGCGCGGCACCCTGTGGAGCGGCATACAGCTGGACAGGCTGCTGATCGATACCCCCGAGATCAAGATTACGGGCAAGGAGGCGGTTCTGAAAGTGGACTGGCTCAAGCTATTTAAGCGAACCCTGCGGGTCGAGCAGATGAGTGTGGCCGATCTGGACGTCAAGCTGCTGCCCATCGAAACGCCTGAACCCGAGCCGGAAGACGCCAAACCATTTGAGATGCCCGGGATTCCGGTAGGGATTCAGGTTGATCAACTTAATGTGGGCAATTTTGCCCTGCTGATGCCTGATGGTTCGGGCCTGCCCATCGGCCTGAGCAACTTCAGTCTGGTCGACTTACTGCTTATTGACCAGCATGCCAAAGGCACGCTGAAAAGCCTGCACGTATCCCACCCGCAGACCGAAGTCGATCTGAACGGTACGCTGGAAATTGAGTCGATCAAAAGCCCGTATCCGATGAAACTGGATCTGAATGCGAAGCTGGCCACGCAGAATACACAGTCGCCTGTGTGCCTGAACCAGTTCGTACAGATTGGTGGTGTGCTGACCGGCGCCTTGCAGCAGCGCGATTGTACCTTCGATCTGCATACGCAGGTCGCGGGAGATCTGGAAAAGCTGGGCGTAGCATTACAGGGCAGTGGGCAGGGTGCGCAGGTGAATGCGGACCTGAATCTGGGTCTGATGGGCGAGGGTCTGCCTTTGAACAAGGCCGATGTTGACCTGAAACTCGGTGATACGTCCGGCCTGCAGCTGAAAATGGATAAAAAGGAACAGCAGGGTGCGGGCAAATCGGATCGACTGGCGGGTTCGTTCTCCAGCCAGAAACTGACCGTCAAGGGTCAGGAGGGTGCCGCCGACTCTACACTCACTGCAGATATGACATTTGTGGCAGATATCCAGGGCCTGACCAATCTGCAGGGATTGCAGCTCAAAGGCAGCGTGGATAGCGAAAGCCGCTTTCAGGGTACGCCGCTGTCGGCCGATCTGGACATTGATGTGGATTCGCAGGGTCTGATTACACAGCGTCAACTTGTTGATCGCGAGAAAGTGGGCGGTGCCGTGCGTGATAACATCAAGGCGGCTGCGGCACGCAAGGCCCAGGCTGAAGGCAGGACTGTTGTTACCGGCACGGGCGAGGATGCGCTGGAAAAGGCCAGAGAGAAAGGTGACGCAAACGATGCGGTGGACACCATCGTGACTGCCGTGGATCTGAATCGTCTGAATATCCGCAAGGCCGATATCAATCTGAAACTGGGCGAGAACAGTATTACCACCTCCGGCAGTTTTGGTCAGGAGGAAAGTCTACTTCGCCTGAATGTGGACGCCACCAAACTGGCAGATCTCGCACCCGATGTAAACGGCAGCGCGAAAGTGTCCGGCACGCTGGCCGGTAGTATCGCCTCGCATGTGCTGGATATCAGCGGCAAAGTCGATCAGGGCAACTTCAAGTCACTGGGCAAGGCACCGGTGGATCTGGCTCTCAAAATTAATGGCAAATGGCATAAGCTGGCAGATGGTGTCGATGGCTGGGAAGGCGAACTGGCAAGCCTGAATCTGTCGCATGCGGGAATTCGTTTGCAGGCAGACGATACCATGCCATTGCTCTTTAATCCGAATGCCGTCGGCGAAGAAACGGCGTGGTCTGCCGGTCCCGGTAAACTGGGCCTGACCCTGCCAGGCGCGGCAGAAACTGCGCTGGCGCTGGAGAAAGCCAGTGGCAATGCCCAGGGTGTTACAACGTCGGGTTCGTTTAGCAACCTGGTGGTGAGTGACAGGCTGATCGATGACATCACCAAGCTGGCCGCAGCCGATGATCCTGCATCCGACGATGACTCTGCACAGGATGCCGCGGCGAAGAAAAAAGCCGCAGCCAAAGCGCTCGCGGCAAAAACTGCAGGCAGTTTTCCGGATATTACCTACGAGGGTGACTGGAATCTGGCTACGGAAAATGGCCTGAAGGGCAAGATCAATGTCCGGCGTACTTCCGGTGATCGGTTCGTGCCTCTGGTGCAAAAAATCCCGGTTGATTTTCAGACGCTTAGTATAGACCTGAACGAAACGCGCGAAGATGAAAAATCCCCGGTGCTGGCCGTTGCCGCACAGGGACGTGGCCCGCAGTCCAGTCTGAACACACGGCTGAATCTGGTCATGGAGAATGTGATTCCGCTGCGTGATGGCGATATACAGCTGAAACTGACAGACGGCTCGGGTCTGGATGCCGATTTTGAAACCACAGCGGGTGTCAGTGAAGGTACTGACAGACTCACAGCCAATGTGCAGCTGCATGCGCTGGATCTGAAAGCCCTGTCCGGCGGCGCCTTGCCTCCCTCATTGCTTAATAGCAACGTGGCCCTGGTTGCCGACACGCTGCCGCACAAGCGCGAGCTATCGGATGTGGGTGTAAATGCGCAGTTTGAATCGGGCAGCACATGGAATGACAAGCCATTGACAGGCACTTTGTTGAGCAACGTGCATCTGGCCGGTATTTTTGATAAGCAGAAAGAAGACGAGCAGGCTGATGCGAGCATCAAGCCGAATCTGGACAAATTGCGGGTCAGCGATACGGATATCGACCTGACCCTGGGGAATAACCGGATTCTGGCGCATGGCGGTTTCGGCGAGGACGCCAGCCAGCTTTATCTGGATGTGAATGCGCCGGCACTGGACAGTTTCTGGCCGGATCTGCCCGGTAGTGCGCTCATCAATGCAGTCGTGGATGGTCGCGTGACCGATCATCATGCGCAGATTTATGGCATGTACGCCAAAGAGCCCAGCCGCGCCCTGGGCAAGGCGCCCGTCGTTTTCGGACTGGATATCAAGGGCAGCTGGAACAAGGTCAATGGTGGTCAGGAAGGCTGGGTGGGGGTACTCAATGACCTGAACCTGCGTCACACCGAATTGCGTTTGCAGCAGCAGAGTCCGATGTCGCTGTCTTTTCTTCCGGATGACGGTGAGCATCCCATGCAATGGGCGACCACGGCATCGAAATTCCTGCTGGACCTGCCCGAGAATCGCAGTGCGCAGATTCTGCCCGGCGAATCCAGTGGAACGAATACGGAATGGCAGACCAAGGGAGAGATCAGGGACCTGGTCATTAATCCACAATACCTGATGAATCTGCAGAAAGCCTTTGCCGCAGAGGATCCTGCCGCGGCTCGTGCGGCTGCCCAGGCTGCAGCCAAGGCGCTTGAAACGGCAGCGGCGCAAGAGAAAAAAGCTGCGGCTGGCAAGAAGGATGTGGCCTCCGCAAGTCAAGCAGTGGCAGACGGTGACATCACGCTGGATGCAGACTGGGATCTGACTTTTAAACAGATGCTGACCGGGTCCGCACACATCCGCCGCACCGATGGCAAGGGCGTATTGCCCTTCAAGACACCGGTGCCCCTGGATTTCGACACGATTGCATTTGACATTGTGCAGCAGCAGACGCCTGAAGTACTGGATGGCTATGCCCTGAAAGCCGCGGCAACCGGTGAGAAATCACATCTGAACGCGGATGTAAAACTGGATATGGCAACGCCGCTTTTATTGCGCGATGCCAAAGCCGATATCGCACTGCCAGACGGCTCAACGCTGGGGCTGGATGCGCTGGTCTCGCCAAAAGGGGGCGAAGAAGAATCAGATCGCATTCATGTCCATGTGAACTCGAAAGATTTGCCCGTCAGCAAACTGATGGCGGACAGCATTCCCAGGACGCTGCTCAGTACGGACCTGACCGCGGATATCGACATGTTCTCACCCACGGCTATCAAATCGGCCACGGTCAAAGGACAGTTTGACAAAGGCAGTATCTGGAATGACAAGCCACTGGCCGGATCGGTAGATCTGGCGATTCGCGACCTGACACTGGGCGCGCAGGGCAGTGGGGGCATTGATCTGAACGCCTTCCGTGTGCCGGCGGCCAATATTGACCTGGCACTGGGCACCAACAAGGTACGCAGCAAAGGGGCATTTGGCGAAGCGGACAGCGTGCTGACGCTGGACGTGGATGCCCCTGCGCTATCGTCTTTCTGGCCTGGCCTGCCGGGCAGCGTAACCCTGGATGGGACGATCAAGGGCATGGTCAGCAAACATGCCCTTGATCTGAAAGGCATGTTCTCGCAGGGAAAATCCAAAGAACTGGGTAAGGCGCCGGTGAACCTTCACATCGCGGCGGACGGTTCATGGGACAAAAATGATCAGGGTGCAGAAGGCTGGCGCGGTACGCTGTCGGTGCTGGATGTGCAACATGCAGGCATCACTGTTCGACAGGAGAAGCCGTGGTCCCTTGCCTTTGCGCCTGCCGCTGAAGGCGGCCAGCCTGCATGGGAAGCCGGTCCTTCGGTAATTAATATCGGACTGCCCGGCAACCATACGATTGCGATCAATCAGGAAGGCACCAGTGGCAGCAATGGCAAATGGAATACCAAGGGGTCCATTCGCCGCTTTGTGCTGAGTCCCGCTTTCATTCGCGATATGCAGAAGCTGGCAGATCCGGCCGCCAGCGCAGCGCAGAATGCGAACAGTGGTATTGTGGACCGGCGCAAGAAAACACAGCAGGAAACCTCGCTGGTCCTGGATTTTGACTGGGATCTGGCCTTTGATGGCGCCCTGACCGGCAAGACAGCACTTAAGCGTGTGAGTGGTGACTTCATGATTCCTGCCGCCACACCGATTCCGCTGGGCCTGACCAATATGCTGGTCGCAGCCAATTTCAACAAGACGGGCGCTTCCACCAGTACGGCTAACCTGAACATTGCCTTCGATACACAGGACAAGGGCAATCTGAAAGGAACGGGCAGTATTGCTTTCAATGGTCTGGCGCCCAATCTGAATGGCGGCTCTAAGATCACGCTCAATGGCAATCTGGCCGATATTGGCTGGATGGGGCCGCTGACCGGCGATATGCTGGATCTGGGCGGCGCAATTGCGCTGAACGTGACGGCCCAGTCGCGCGCCAATGGGCAGTGGACAACCAGCGGCAAGGTTTCCGGTTCCAAGGTCAAAATTGTCGAGATTGATAATGGTATTCGATTGCTGGATGGTACGCTGGAGGCGACGCTGCGCGACAATCAGGTGGTAATCAATACGCTGCGTTTCCCTTCCGTCATTCGAATCAAAGCCAACGAGTGGCGCACCAAGAAATGGATCGATGACAATGTGGAGGCCCAGAACGGCTCCCTGGGCATCACTGGTAAATGGAATCTGAATACCAGCAAGGGCGATTTCCGCGTGGTCTTCGATCATTATCCCATTATCCAGCGCTCGGACCGCTTTGTGATGATTAGTGGGGATGTCAATATCGATGCACCGCTGCCCAAGGTGGATATCAAGGGCAAGGTTACGGCCGATGCCGGCTGGGCCAGCGTGGATATTCTGGGCAGCGTGCCTGCAGTGGATGGCGACGTAGTCGTACTCAAACCCGGGCAGACCAAAGTCGAGAAGGAAGAATCACCGCTGGATCTGAGCCTGGATTTCACCGTCGATCTGGGTAAACGCTTCTATATCGTGGGCCTGGGCCTGGATTCCGGTCTGGTCGGTTCACTGAATGTGATTCAGGAGAAAAACCAGCTGACCGGCGTGGGCGCATTCCGGACACGGGGCGGGGCGATTGAGGCTTACGGCCAGCGCCTGCAGATCCGTCGCGGCCGTATCACCTTCCAGGGCAATATTGCGAATCCGATTCTTGATATCGAAGCCCTGCGCACGGGTCTGGATGTGGAAGCCGGTGTGAAAGTGGTGGGCACGGCCAAGAAACCGAAGATTGATCTGGTGTCCTACCCCGACGTGAGCGAAGTGGAAAAACTGTCCTGGTTGTTGATGGGACGCGGTCCCGACAGTAGTGGCAGCGACGCGGCCCTGCTGTTTTCCGTAGGCTCTTCTATTGTCGGGGGCGGCGAGCCGTTCTATCGCAAGCTGGGCCTGGATGATATTTCCATCCGCTCGGGTAATATCGGCGAATCGGGGACCGTTTTGCCCGAAAAATCGGTGGCATCCAGCGTGAACCAGGAATCGTCCAGCGATCTGGCCCAGCAGTTTTTCGTTGCCAGCAAGAGGTTTGAAAACGGCATGACGGTAAGTGTGGAACAGGCCATGGCCGGCACCGGTACCGTGGTGCGTGGCAGCTATCGGTTGTTCCGAAACCTGTCTGCCGACATCAAGGCGGGCACGGTGAACGGTCTTGAACTGATCTATCGGCGCTTTTTCCGGGACTGATGAAAAATGCCTGTTCCCCTGCACTCGCAGGGGCTACAATGGCGCTTTTCCCTTAGGGACAGATCCCAGCAGAGAGATACAGTCTATGAGTATCAAGAATGACCGGTGGATTCGGCAGGCAGCGCAGGGCGGCATGATCTCCCCTTTCGAGGCAGGCCAGGTCCGTGAAGTCGACGGGCGTAAAATTGTGAGCTACGGCACCAGCAGCTATGGCTATGATGTGCGGTGCGCCGACGAATTCAAAATTTTTACGAACATCAATTCAACCATTGTCGACCCCAAGCAGTTTGACGAAAAGTCCTTTGTGGATTTCAAGGGTGATGTCTGCATCATTCCTCCCAATTCGTTTGCGCTTGCCCGTACCGTGGAATATTTCCGCATCCCGCGCGAGATCCTGACCATTTGCCTTGGCAAAAGCACATACGCGCGTTGCGGCATCATCGTCAACGTGACGCCGCTGGAGCCAGAGTGGGAAGGCCATGTCACGCTTGAGTTTTCCAATACGACACCGCTGCCGGCAAAAATCTATGCGGGCGAGGGGTGTGCGCAGTTCCTGTTCCTTGAGGGCGACGAGGTGTGTGAAACGTCATACCGGGACCGCGGCGGGAAATATCAGGGTCAACAGGGCGTCACACTTCCAAGAACATAATCAGGCTATTGATCAGCCACCCAGGAGTACCGGATGAAATTTCGTTTTCCCATCGTCATCATTGACGAAGACTTCCGCTCCGAGAGCGCCTCGGGTTTTGGTATTCGCGCGCTTGCCGATGCCATCAAGGCGGAAGGTGTCGAGGTACTCGGCGTGACCAGCTACGGCGACCTGAGTTCGTTTGCCCAGCAGCAGAGTCGTGCCAGCGCCTTCATTTTGTCCATTGACGATGAAGAGTTTGACGTAGACTCGCGAGAAGACGTGGCGCATGCCATCCGCAATTTGCGGACGTTTATTGGTGAACTGCGCTTTCGCAACGAAGATATTCCCATCTACCTGTATGGCGAAACGCGCACGTCTGAACATATTCCAAATGACATATTGCGTGAACTGCATGGCTTCATTCATATGTTCGAAGACACGCCGGAGTTTGTGGCGCGGCATATTATCCGCGAAGCCAGAAGCTATCTGGATGGCCTGTCGCCGCCGTTTTTCCGCGAGCTGGTCAAGTACGCCCAGGATGGTTCCTATTCATGGCACTGCCCGGGCCACTCAGGTGGCGTAGCGTTTCTGAAAAGCCCCGTAGGGCAGATGTTCCACCAGTTTTTTGGCGAGAACATGCTGCGCGCCGATGTGTGCAATGCGGTGGAAGAGCTGGGCCAGCTGCTGGATCATACCGGTCCTGTTGCCGAGTCCGAGCGCAATGCTGCACGGATTTTCCATGCGGATCACTGTTATTTCGTGACCAATGGCACATCAACCTCCAACAAGGTCGTGTGGCACGCCAACGTGGCCGCCGATGATGTGGTGGTGGTCGATCGCAACTGTCATAAATCAATTCTGCACGCCATTACCATGACAGGTGCCATACCGGTGTTCCTGCGCCCAACGCGCAACCACTTGGGCATCATCGGCCCGATTCCCCTGGAAGAATTCGATCCCGAGAGCATTCAGAAAAAAATCGAAGCCAATCCGTTTGCCCGCGAACTGAAGAACAAGACACCGCGCATTCTCACGCTCACGCAAAGTACCTATGATGGCGTGATCTACAACGTGGAAATGATCAAGGAAAAACTGGGCAGTATCGTGGATACGCTGCATTTTGACGAAGCCTGGCTCCCGCATGCTGCGTTCCATGAGTTCTACACCAATATGCACGCCATCGGCCCGGATCGGCCACGCAGCCAGGACTCCATGGTGTTTGCGACGCACTCTACGCACAAGCTGCTTGCGGGTATTTCCCAAGCCTCGCAGATCGTGGTGCAGGAGCCCGTGAATCGCAAGCTCGATCGCAATATTTTCAATGAAGCCTTCCTGATGCATACTTCCACATCGCCCCAGTACGCAATTATTGCGTCTTGCGATGTGTCGGCAGCCATGATGGAGCCGCCCGGCGGAACCGCGCTGGTAGAGGAAAGTATTCGTGAAGCTATGGATTTCCGGCGTGCCATGCGCAAGGTGGCTTCGGAATACGGTCGCAATGACTGGTGGTTCAAGGTCTGGGGACCGAACCGTCTGGTTTCTGAAGGCATTGGCATTCAGGAAGACTGGGTCCTTGAATCGGGCGATGACTGGCACGGCTTTGGTGATCTGGCAGAAAACTTCAATATGCTGGATCCGATCAAGGCCACGATCATCACGCCGGGGCTGGATATCGAAGGCAACTTTGCCGAAAGCGGTATTCCGGCAGCGCTGGTCACCAAATACCTTGCCGAGCATGGCATCGTGGTGGAAAAAACCGGTCTGTATTCGTTCTTTATTCTGTTCACGATTGGCATTACCAAGGGTCGGTGGAACACACTGGTAACTGCACTGCAGCAGTTCAAGGACGATTACGATCGCAATCAGCCATTGTGGCGCATCCTGCCCGAATTCTGTGCCGATTTCAAACGCTATGAGCGCATGGGTCTGCGCGATTTGTGCCAGAAAATTCATGAAGCTTACAGCGAACATGATGTGGCTCGGCTCACCACCGAAGTGTATCTGTCTGACATGGTACCTGCGCTTAAGCCTTCCGATGCGTTTGCCAAAATGGCGCACCGACAGGTCGAGCGCGTGCCGCTGGATGAGCTGGAAGGCCGTGTCACCGGCGTACTGCTGACCCCTTATCCTCCGGGCATCCCGCTGCTTATTCCGGGTGAACGGTTCAATAAGACCATTGTGGAATACTTGCAGTTTGCGCGGTCGTTTAATGCGAAGTTTCCCGGGTTCGAGACCTTCATCCATGGATTGGGTCACATTGTCGACGAGGACGACGGCAGCGAATTCTTCTATGTTGACTGCCTGAGACTGGATGAGTGAAGTCGTTGATGTTGTGATCATCGGAGCCGGCGCTGCCGGCCTGATGTGTGCGGCGGTGGCAGGGCAGCGTGGTCGGCGCGTGGTCCTGCTGGATCACGCCAGCCAGCTGGCGGAAAAAATCCGTATCTCTGGCGGCGGGCGTTGCAATTTCACTAATATCGGCACGACGTGGCAGCAGTTTCTGTCAGGTAATCCGGCATTCTGCCGCTCGGCGCTCGCCTCTTATACCCCCGACGATTTTCTGACTCTGGTGCGCAGCCATGGCATTGACTGGCATGAAAAGCATAAGGGCCAGCTGTTTTGTGACGAGAGCAGCGAACAGATCATCGACATGCTGGTCGCCGAATGTGAAAAAGGCCGGGTCAGACGTCGCATGCAGACGACGGTAAGTGCCATCGGGCAGGAGGGTGAACGCTTCCGTGTGCAGACCAACACCGGTACCTTGCTGTGCGAGCGCCTGGTGATTGCCACTGGTGGCATGGCGATTCCTCAACTGGGCGCCACGGATTTCGGGTTGAAAATCGCGCGCCAGTTCGGCCTGAAAATCATCGAGCCGCGGCCTGCTCTGGTACCACTTACCTTTGATCCCGAAAGCTGGAAACCCTTTGCCGAGTTGTCTGGTCTTGCCGTACCTGTGAGGCTGGAAACCGGCGAGGGCAAGCGTCGCGGCGCTTTCGACGAAGATCTGCTTTTTACCCACCGCGGCCTGTCGGGGCCGGGTATTTTGCAGATTTCCAGTTACTGGGAGCCTGGTACGCCCATCCGCATTGATCTGCTACCCGGTCGCCGACTGTCGCATGAACTGGTGCAGCGCAAGACGGGCAGTCGCCAGAATCTGGCCACGACCCTGAGCGAAGTCTGGCCTCGCCGGCTGGCCGAGAACTGGCTGAAGTACCGGGGGCTGGCGGGAGACCAGCGCCTGGCCGATACGGCAGACCGGCAGCTGGCGCAACTGGCTGACAGTGCCCAGCCGTGGACGCTGACACCATCGGGAACCGTGGGTTACAAAAAAGCGGAAGTCATGCGTGGCGGGGTGGATACGCGTGAGCTGGATCAGAAATCCATGCAGGCACGTCAGGTGCCAGGGCTTTACTTTATTGGTGAAGTGGTGGATGTGACCGGCTGGCTGGGAGGCTATAACTTTCAGTGGGCCTGGGCCTCGGCTGTGGCCTGCGGACGGGCGCTGTAGGCCCGAGATGTGAAAGACTGGATATGGGGAAGGGGGGGTCTGGCTGTCCGGACCGGCAGGCCGCTGCACCGGGCAGTTGCCGCGTGACACGGAGATGTCAGCACCGGTCCGGGAATAGGAGCGTCAGGTCAGAAGCCCAGATCGATATCGGCAATTTTGGTGGCATCAATCACGATTTCACGACCGCTAGGTGAATAGCCTGTCAGACGGAAGCCCGTATCGGTTTTGCCGCCCATGAGGGACAGTTCAAAACCGTTTTCATCAGTGCCGAAAGATTGGTCAACCGCGGTGTAGGATTTAATTTTCAGGTTGGCCACGATCTCGTCGTTGCCATCGGACTGGATGGTGCCTGAATACAGGTAATGGGCATCGCCTCCTCGGACCTTGTTGTCTTCTACTACCGTTACTCCGGCATGGGCTTTGGAATCTGCGATCACTGTTGCGTAGAAACCGTTATCCATAATAGTACTCCTTATGTAATTGCCACTAGGGCGCTTGATGCTGACTGCACTAACGGCCGGCTATGGAATCGTACCGGCCGCGTTTGAATTTGTTAATGAAAACGAATATTGTTGTAGTGCGATATTGGTATTGTTTTTTATGCCACAGGTATATGGCGGGTAGCCAGTGTACTGCGACTTGATGACACTCGTGTGAGGATGTTGCGCACGGGTGCTTTACTGCCTGTCATCAAGTGTATTCTATCTCTTTTCCGAAGACTTATTTAATCGAAACAATAATGTGTAACAGTTCGTATTGCCATTACAACAGTGCGATAAATGTTGCTATCGTCGGCGAAAAACGCGCCTATTGTCGATGAGTGATCTGCTTCATGTGATTACGCGATAAGATTAGACGAAAAATGAATATCGGGGTTGCCAGAATGGATTTTTTTGGCGTTTACCTGTATCCTTTTGCATGCTTTCAAATTGTCGTGGGAGAGAGCAGCAGCCGGCCACAGGCCCGTTATGCTGCCACCGAAGGCGCAATTCGCCCGGAATCGCTCAGGTCCATGTACCGCACAATCACCGGCCCGGCCGGTAAAGCACTCTGGAGAGACCTTTTCACTAAGGCGCCGAAGGGGAAACGCGCTAGGCATCAATTGTGTGACCGTGCACAGCTGCATAGCGCGCTACAACTCTCAGGCAAAAGGACAGAGGGCGATCGCGCCGGTTTCATGGTGAAACCACAGCGCTGCGACCTTCAATCCTTCTGAACAGGTGAAAGCATGTCTACGCAGACCACTCCCGCAAGCACTCCTCCCCCGTCCCTGAACCGTACGCCCCTGTTCGCCGCCCACCAGGCAGCGGGTGCCAAAATGGTGGACTTCGGTGGCTGGGAAATGCCCATTGCCTATGGATCCCAACTCGCCGAACACCATGTGGTTCGCCAGAAGGCAGGCATGTTCGACGTATCACACATGCTCAATGTCGACGTCAGCGGCCAGCAGGCCCGCCGTTTCCTGAGCCTGCTACTGGCCAACGATGTCGCCAAGCTCGCCATCTCCGGCAAGGCCCTGTACAGCTGCATGCTCAATCCCGAGGGCGGCGTGATCGATGACCTGATCGTTTACTTTTTCAGTGATGATCGCTGGCGCGTCGTGGTCAATGCCGGCTGCGCCGACAAAGACATTACCTGGATGCAGCAGGTGATCAGCGAACACAAGCTGGACGTCGTCCTCGCACCGCGTCGTGATCTTGCCATGATTGCCGTGCAGGGCCCCCAGGCCCGGGAACGCGTCTGGCAGGTGCGCCCCGACTGGAAGAGCGCGACCGAAGCGCTCAAACCCTTTTTTGCCGCCACATTTGATAACGAAACCCTGGTTGCCCGCACGGGCTATACCGGCGAAGACGGTTTTGAGGTTGTCGTACCTGCTACCGAGGCCGAAACGTTGTGGAACCAGCTGGTCGCCGCCGGGGTAGCCCCTTGCGGCCTGGGTGCGCGCGACACTTTGCGCCTGGAAGCGGGCATGAATCTGTACGGTCAGGATATGGACGAGACCATCCAGCCCGCCCAGGCTGGTCTGACATGGACTGTCAGCCTGGCCGACGAAAAGCGTGATTTTATCGGACGGCAGGCCATTGTCTCGAAGCCTCGAAAGAACGTATTTATCGGCCTGAAACTGAACGAGCGCGGCGTGATGCGTGCCCACATGAAAGTGCGCACGGCACAGGGCGAGGGGGAAATCACCAGCGGTACCATGTCACCCACGCTGGGCGTTTCGGTGGCGTTTGCCCGTCTGCCTGAAGGCGTGAGCGCCGGCGATGCCGTGGAAGTCGATATTCGCGGCAAGTGGGTGCCCGCCACCGTTACCGCGCTGCCTTTTGTACGCAACGGCAAGGCCACCGTGCCTGCACAAAAATAGAAAATCGTCACGTAAACCTTGATACTATATGGCCGTGTGCAACGTGGTCATTTTCCCCTTCCAGGAGTCCTTAATGAAACTACCTACCGATCGTAAATATACCCCATCGCATGAGTGGGTCCTGGCCGAAGGCGACGTATTCGTTGTCGGCATCACTGATAACGCCCAGGAACAGCTGGGTGACCTGGTCTACGTGGGCGATGTCCAGGTAGGCGCGCAACTGAAGGCAGGCGATACTGCCGGTGTGGTCGAATCCGTGAAAGCGGCATCCGATATCTATGCCCCTGTTGATGGCGAAATTGTTGCCTTCAACGACGTGCTGGAAGGTCAGCCCGATCTGGTTAACGAAGATTCCTACACCAACTGGATCTTCAAGATCAAGCCAGCCAATGCGGCCGATGCCGACAAACTGCTGGATGCGGCAGGCTACGAAGCCCAGGCCTGAACCCTGCCGTCGCTACCCGTACTGACCACGCACGAGCGGGGGCGCGGCGGCCTGACTGATTATCACCGGATTACCCAGATTATGTTGCACACACATGAAGCGACGTCCCAGGAATTTATCGGACGTCATATCGGGCCATCTGAGGCCGAACAGGCAGAAATGCTGTCTGTGATTGGCGCAGAAAGCCTTGATGAACTGATCAACGAGATTGTTCCATCCCGTATCCGCAATGCGGCGCCGCTGGCGCTTGACGGCCCCCGCAGCGAGGCTGATATGCTGGCGTCTTTGCGCGCCATCGCCCAGAAAAATACGATCTATCGCAATTACATCGGCCAGGGCTATTACGGCACACTCACGCCCAACGTGATTCTGCGCAATATTCTTGAAAACCCCGCCTGGTACACCGCGTATACGCCTTACCAGCCAGAGATCTCCCAGGGTCGTCTGGAGGCACTGCTCAACTTCCAGACCATGGTTACCGACCTGACCGGGCTGGATATTGCCAACGCCTCGCTGCTGGACGAAGGAACTGCGGCTGCCGAAGCCATGACGCTGGCGCGCCGATCCTCCAAAGCCAAAAGTGATGTGTTTTTCGTATCGGAACATTGTCACCCGCAAACCATTGAAGTGGTCAAAACCCGCGCCGAAGGGCTGGGCATCACGGTAACGGTGGCCGACGAGGCGCAGGGGTTGCCCGAGTGTTTCGGGGTGCTGCTGCAGTACCCACAAAGCCTGGGAACGGTCAGTGACTATGCCAGACTGACCTCGGAGGCGCATGCCGCCGGCGCGGTGGTGGCGGTGGCGACTGACCTGCTGGCCCTGGCCATTCTGAAGGCACCCGGAGAATGGGGGGCCGATATCGCCGTGGGTTCGGCCCAGCGTTTCGGTGTGCCTCTGGGTTTTGGCGGTCCTCACGCCGGTTTTATGGCCTGCCGTGATGCGTTCAAGCGCAGCATGCCAGGGAGGCTGGTCGGGGTATCCAAAGACGCGCAGGGTAATCCCGCCTTGCGGCTGGCCCTGCAGACCCGTGAACAGCACATTCGGCGCGAGAAGGCAACGTCCAATATTTGTACTGCCCAGGTGCTGCTGGCCGTGATGGCCAGTATGTACGCGGTATATCACGGCGCCAAGGGCGTGCGGCGCATTGCGCAGCGTGTGTATGTGACGACCACCTTGCTGCGTACCCTGCTGCAGAGTGCGGGTTACGAGGTGCAAAACGATACCTGGTTCGATACGCTGCTGGTGAACACTGCTCATGGCGATGCCCTGCGCAAGGCGCTGGAGGCAAAGCAGATCAACGTACGCTGGTTATCAGAGACGCAGTTTGCCCTATCCATGGATGAAACCGTCACGCTTGCCGACTTGCAGATGCTGGCCGATGTACTGACTGGTGCCAGCGGCGCCCCGCAGGTCGATGTCGCGGCGCTCAATGCCGGTGAAGATACTTTTGTGCCTGTCAGCCTGGCCCGCCAGTCGGCTATCCTGTCGCACCCCGTATTTTCCAGTATTCATTCCGAAACCGATATGCTGCGTTATCTGCGTGGTCTGGCAGACAAGGACCTGGCGCTGGATCGCAGCATGATTCCGCTGGGTTCGTGCACCATGAAGCTGAACGCGACAGCCGAGATGATCCCGATCACCTGGCCCGAATTTGCCCATATCCATCCCTTTGCGCCCGCAGCGCAAACCACAGGTTACGGGGAACTGGTCGACAGGCTGTCTGCCGCACTTTGCGAAATTACCGGCTATGACTCGGTGAGCCTGCAGCCCAATTCAGGCGCCCAGGGCGAATACGCCGGGCTGCTTGCCATTCGCGCCTATCATCAGGCCAATGGTCAGGGGCAGCGCAATATCTGCCTGATCCCGGCGTCCGCTCATGGTACTAATCCTGCCTCGGCCAATCTGGCAGGTATGTCCGTAACCGTGGTGGCTTCCGACAGCAACGGTAACGTGGATGTGGACGACCTGAAGCGCAAAATCGAACAGACCGGTGACCATCTGGCGGCGCTGATGATTACCTATCCGTCTACCCATGGCGTATTTGAAGAATCCATTGTGCAGATTTGCGAACTGGTGCACGAAGCCGGCGGCCAGGTATACCTGGATGGGGCCAATATGAACGCCATGGTGGGACTGGCCAAACCGGGCAGTTTCGGTTCGGATGTCTCGCATCTGAACCTGCACAAGACATTTTGTATTCCGCATGGCGGTGGTGGTCCGGGCGTGGGGCCCGTGGCTGTCCGCGCCCACCTGGCGCCTTATCTGCCCGGTGTATTGAACGAGCAGGGCAGGGCCGATGGCAATACAGAAGGCCGGCCAGGTCCGGTGTCGTCCGCGCCTTTCGGTTCTGCCAGCATCCTGCCGATTTCCTACGCCTATATTGCCCTGATGGGGGCATCCGGACTGCAGCGCGCAACGGAAGTGGCGTTGCTCAATGCCAACTATATTGCCACCCGGCTGGCGCCACACTATCCTGTGCTGTACAGCGGACGCAACGGGCGCGTAGCGCACGAGTGTATTCTGGATCTGCGACCAATCAAGGATGCTTGCGGCATTACCGTGGACGACGTGGCCAAGCGCCTGGTGGACTATGGGTTCCACGCACCCACCATGAGTTTCCCGGTCGCAGGCACCCTGATGGTCGAACCCACCGAATCGGAAAGCCTGAAAGAGCTGGATCGTTTCGTGGAGGCCATGATTGCCATTCGCCGTGAAATCGCCCAGGTCGAAGCGGGCGCGGTCGATGCGAAAGACAACGTTCTGACGAACGCCCCGCATACGGCGCAAATGCTGACGGCCGATGAGTGGACTCATGCCTACGCACGCAGCCAGGCCGCCTATCCGGGGCATGTTTCGCCTACCGGCAAATACTGGCCGCCGGTGGCGCGAGTCGACAACGCCTTTGGCGACCGCAATCTGGTGTGCTCATGTCCACCGCTGGAAGCGTATATGGACTGATGCCAGGCCCGGACTGAGCGTCTGCCAGGCTGATAGGACGCAGCGAACAGGCGATTCACCCTGTAAAAACGAACCGCTAGGGAATGGCCGGACTCTGCCCGTGACATTCCGTAGCGGTTTTTTTGTGTCGCCTGGTATGTATGGCTGGCTTGATGTGTCTCCAGCAATTTGCGTAAACACGTCGAAAGGGGGGGCGGTAATGTTACCGTTAATTGCAAACGGCGCTCAGAGCAACCAGCGCGATATGGAAGCTGGCGCGTGAAACCACCGGAAACACGCGAATCGCCGAAATTTGGCCCGGCGGCTCCTTACGCCGGATATTCATGTGCCGGGTGGGGATAATAAGCGTTAATATTGACGTTTTTCCAAGCCAAATTATTATTCATGATATTTCAGTCGCAATTGCGCGAGCAGTCGGGATTCCGTATCCGACTGAGCTGGCTGCTGATTCTGCTGACGCTGATCGGGGCATTCTGCTGCGCGGTGCCGGTCTGGGCGCAGAACAAGGAAGTTCCGCCCGATCCGGCGCAGGTGCTCAAGCAGGCCCAGGGCGAGATCGATCCTATCAAGAAACAGCTCGAAAAAATAGCCGATGCGCAGCTTAATGACAGCGCCCTGGCGGCGATGCGCGAGCAGGCCCTGAAAACCCAGTCGGCGGTGGGTGATGTAGCGGCTGCACTGGCACCGAAACTCAAGGACGTGCAGGAACGGCTGGCAGAACTGGGTCCGGCAGATGACGCCACGACTGACGCGTCCGGTCCCGAAGCGCCCAATATTAGTGAACAGCGCGCCCAGCTCGGCAAGGAAAGTAGCAAGCTGGATTCACAAATCAAACTGGCGCGATTGATTGGTGTAGAAGCAGAGCAGGCTGCCGAACAGTTGAGCAAAGAGCGTCGCGAACGCTTTCAGGCGCAGCTTGGGGAGCGCACCGCATCCATAGTTTCTGGTACGTTCTGGACCGATCTGAAGCGGGAATGGTCGCGCGATAGTATCCGTACCCAGCCGCTGGCCAATGAGCTGGGCGGCATGATCGAATCGGCGACCATCACGGTGTGGGTCGCGATGGCAGTTGTCATTGCGCTGATTGTTGTTCTGCGTCTGTTGTCTGAAGAATGGCTGCTCAAATTGATGACGCACATGGTGGCCCCCGGGCGTCTGCGACGCTCGCTGCGCGCGGTTTCCATTGTGTTTTTGTCCTCCGTGGTTTTCGGGCTGGTAGCCGAGACCATCCGAACTGGTCTGGGATGGAACCAGAATCCGACGGGCACGATGACGGAAATTCTGGCGCATTTTGTGGTGGTAGCCTGGTTTTGCGGGTTTGTCGCCGGTCTGGGCAAGGCCCTGCTGGCGCCGCACCACGCGTCCTGGCGTCTGATCCCCATGCGCGACGATGTGGCGCTGGCGCTGCGCTGGTTTCCGGTCGTGCTGGCACTCATCATCAGCCTGGGCTGGTTCATTCAGGGCACGTTCACAATCGTATATGCCAGCCTGGCGTTGACGGTGGCCTTCAACAGCATCATCTCGCTGGGCACCAGCCTGACCATGGGTGTAGCCATGGTGCGTTCGCGCAGGCGCTATGCGACCGAAACAGAGGCGGCGCAACGCAGTAGCCAGATGAGCATTCCCGGATGGCTGAATTTCGTGATCAATCTGGCCGGGATTGCTCTGATTGTGAGCCAGATCGCCCTGGTGCTGGGTTATGTCGCACTGGGTACGATCATCGTGCAGCAACTTGTCTGGATTTTCCTGGTACTGCTGTCGGCCTATCTGCTTGGGGTGCTGGTCGATGACGTATGCACGGTCATGCTAATCGCGATCAAGCGGCAGAACGGGCTTGAAGATTCCAGCGCGTTTCCGGCGATCCGCAGTCAGCTGCTGGTGCTGGCCTCCGGTGTCGGGCGACTGCTGATTACGCTGCTGGCCATTGCGCTGCTCATGGCGCCTTTCGGTGGTGGGCCCACAGACTGGTTGCGGAATTTCTCGTTTCTGTATTCGGGCATCACACTGGGTGAAGTGCAGATTCGCCCCACGGCGATTCTGATCGCGCTGGGCGTCCTGCTGCTGAGCTTTGCGCTGGTCAAAATGCTGCAGAACTGGCTGACGGATCAGTACCTGCCCACCACAAGAATGGATGCCGGCATGCGGGCCTCGGCCAGTGCCCTGTTTGGTTATGCAGGCTATGTGCTGGCGGGGGCGCTCACGCTGTCTGCCCTAGGTATCGGACTGGAAAGGGTTGCATGGATTGCCAGTGCGCTGTCTGTGGGGATTGGTTTTGGCTTGCAGGCAATTGTGCAAAATTTCGTGTCCGGCCTCATTCTGCTGGCGGAACGACCGGTCAAGGTTGGTGACTGGGTGTCACTGGATGGCGCCGAGGGGGATATTCGTCGCATCAATGTGCGGGCAACGGAAATCCAGTTGTGGGATCGTTCAACGATGATCGTACCCAATTCCGAATTCATTACCAAGGTCGTGCGTAACGTGACCCATGCCAGCCCTATCGGCCGGGTGCTGATCCGTCTGGCCTTGCCGGTAGGCACTGAACCGGCCAGGGTACGGGACATCATCGTGTCTTGCTATCAGGCCAACGAGGATGTGCTGGAGGAGCCGCGTCCGGATGTCATGCTGGACAGTATCGATGCTTCCGGGTTGATTTTTATCGCGACTGGCTACGTGAATTCTCCCCGTATGGTCGCCCGGGTACGCAGCGCGCTGCTGTTCGAGATTCTGCAGCGCATGCATGATGAAAAAATTGCACTTGTGGCACCGGCCACCATGATGCTCAAGGAAGTCGCTGCCCAGCAAAAGGACAAGACACATTTGGAAGGCGGGCCGGAGTAGACGTTCAGATCAGAGCTTCTGGCCTGAATGCCCGAACTGGCGGCCGAAGAAGTTGTGGACTCGAATAAAAGGCCAAAGCATGCGATCAGCATGGCGGGCGGGAGAATATGGCAGGAATACCGCCTTGCCTTGATCAGTAAAGGGCGCTGTTGCGGACTGTCATGCGGCAGCCCTGTGACTGTGGTTGGCACTGCATAGGCACGTTATTGCTCCAGGCACGGCTTGGCGCTGGCACCAATGACTATTTCAATGATATACATTGCCAGTCCCGATACCTTTTGAAGCCGTGGAATACTATTCAAACGAAATATGGCGACAGTCAGGTTTTTTCAGAGCAGCGGATCAGCTTGCGTAAAATGGTGATCAGCTGCTTGCGCTCCCTCTCACTCAGACTCTGCATGATGTCGTCCTGGTGTTCTTTTGCTTCTCTGCACAAATCTGCAGCAAGGGCGGTTCCCTTGCGCGTGTTGCGCACCATAATCTGGCGCCGGTCCCCCGGCTCCTGCCGCCTTTCGATCAGACCATCCTGTTCCATGCGCACCAGTGCCTTGCTTAGCGTGGGCTGTTTCATGACGGCGTGATAGGCCAGATCTGTTACGGATTCTTCATGATTGTCATGCAGGCATGCGAGTACGCGCCACTCTGTTACGGAAAGATCGGTCGTATACAGATAAGTATAAAAGTCGGTTGACACGGTCTCGCTTGCGCGCCGCAACAAGTAGGCCAGATAGGTATCGATAAAACGACTGGTTTCACTCACGTCTGTTCATCTCCGAAAGTAGATTCAGCATGCACACTAACGAGCTTGCTTTGCTACGGCGCACCATTTTAATGCCTTGCTAAAAAATAAAACCTGTTTCCCTGAAAACTAGTAGTAGTACTGAGTGACGCCGCGTGCATCGTCCCTTTATTATGAACTTAATATATGAATTTTCATATAATTTTCTTGACGCGAAATTATTTTAAACCTAAACTAATTTGAAACCGATGCAATCACGGTTGTAATTTACTCGACCTGATTTTCCATAATTTCCATCCACGCAAAGGAGACACGCCATGGCAGAACGATCCTTCAAGAAAGAGGTGCAGTCGCTCAGGATCGGCGCTGGCGAAGAGTTTCGTGGCGAGGGAATCCTGGCCATTACCAAGGCGTTGCTGCAATCGGGCGTGGGGTATGTCGCAGGATATCAGGGGTCTCCGATTTCGCATCTGATGGATGTGCTGGCCGATGCCGATGAGATCCTTCAGGAACTGGGCGTGCATTTTGAATCCAGCGCTTCCGAGGCGACGGCGGCTGCGACGCTGGCGGCCTCTGTGATGTATCCGATACGCGGTGCGGTCACCTGGAAGTCCACGGTGGGCACCAATGTGGCTTCCGATGCACTTGCGAATCTGGCATCCGGAGGTGTCACTGGCGGGGCGCTGGTCATCGTCGGAGAAGACTATGGCGAAGGTTCCTCCATCATGCAGGAGCGTACGCATGCCTTCGCGATGAAATCACAAATGTGGATGCTGGATCCCAGGCCGAATCTTGCCTGTATGGTCGACATGGTAGAGACGGGCTTTCGTCTGTCCGAAGCCAGCAGTACCCCGGTGTTTTTCCAGGTCCGTATTCGGGGCTGTCACGTACATGGGCGCTTTATTGCCAAAGATAATGTCCGATCGCCTTTTACGCTGGGACAGGCGATGGAAACGCCACGCCGCGATTCTGGCAGAATCGTGCTGCCTCCGGCAGCGTACGAGCATGAACAGGAGAAGGTGCGCGATCGCTGGCCTGCCGCCGTGAAATTCATCAAGGAAAATCATGTCAATGAATTCTTTGACGGCAAGCGGGATGATATTGGCATCATCGTGCAGGGCGGCCTGTACAACAACACGATACGGGCATTGGGGCTGCTGAACAAGGCGGATCATTTCGGCAATAGCGAGATCCCAATTTATGTCCTGAATGCGGTGTACCCGCTCATCAACGACGAAGTGGAAGCATTTTGCCGCGATAAGAAAGCGGTTATCCTGCTCGAAGAAGGGCAGCCCGATTACATCGAACAGAATATCCACAGCATCCTGCGCAAGGCAGGGATTGTCACGCCGCTTTCAGGTAAGGACGTGCTGCCAATGGCTGGAGAATATTCGGTGCAGACCATTCGCGATGGCCTGAAAAGATTTTTTGACCAGGTGATCCCACAAGTCAAAGAACCCGACGCGATTGCCAGTGCTTCTGGCACCATGACAGAAAAGCCGATCATGTTTACTTCCGTGCGCCGTCAGCAGCTGGCCGATATCGTGCCGCCACGTCCCGCGGGATTGTGCACCGGCTGTCCCGAAAGACCGGTATTTTCGGCGCTCACGCTGGCGCAGGAAAAACTGGGTGAGCACCATATTTCATGTGACATTGGCTGTCATCTGTTTTCCATCTTGCCGCCATTCAATCTTGGCGCGACAACCATGGGTTACGGGCTTGGCGCCTCCAGTTCCTCGGCTTTCAATGTCAAGGCAGGCAAACGTTCCATTTCCATTATGGGCGATGGCGGGTTCTGGCACAATGGACTGACCTCGGGTGTGGGTAACGCAGTCTATAACAAGCATGATGGCGTGATTATCATCGTGGATAATTATTATTCGTCCGCAACGGGCGGACAGGACATTCTCTCGTCGCGCGCCGATAATGACAATCGTTCTACCAATCATCCGATTGAAGAGGCCGTCAAGGGTGTTGGCGTCAAATGGGTCAAAGTGATCGATCGTACTTACGACGTGCACAAAATGCGGGCCCTGATCGAAGAGGCGCTGACCAGCCCGGACGCCGGCCCGAAAGTGATTATTGCCCAGTCCGAATGCATGCTGAACCGGCAGCGTCGTGAAAAACCGGTGTTCAGAAAAGAAGTGACACAGGGCAAGCGTCGCGTTAAACAGCAATTTGGCGTTGATCAGGATATCTGTTCCGGTGATCACGCCTGTATCAGGCTGTCGGGCTGTCCGTCGCTGACTCTAAAAGACAACGAAAATCCGCTGAAGGATGATCCGGTTGCACATGTCGATACCAGTTGTGTTGGCTGTGGTCACTGCGGAGAGATCGCGCATGAGGCGGTGCTTTGCCCGTCCTTTTACCGAGCCGATATCATTCATAATCCCGACCGCAAAGATCAGCTGTTTGGCAAGCTGCGTGGCAGACTGATGGATCGCCTGCGGCAACGGCATCGTGCGCGCATCGAGAGTGTCACGATATGAATATTGCTACAACCTCGCCCTCGGTTAAGCCAGCTGAGCCGCTGAAAATTGCCATTCTCGCCATGGGCGGGCAGGGTGGCGGTGTACTGGCGGACTGGCTGGTACATCTGGCCGAACACGCCAATTGGTATGCGCAAAGTACCTCGGTACCCGGGGTCGCGCAACGTACCGGCGCCACCATCTATTATGTGGAGCTTTTCCCGCCCCCCTGGTCCATGGACAAGCCACCGGTGCTGGCTCAGATGCCAACGCCCGGTGACGTGGATGTGGTGATCAGTGCCGAGCTGATGGAAGCCGGTCGCGCCATTCTGCGAGGCATCGTCACGTCTGACCGGACGACGCTTATCACCTCCACGCATCGCAGTTATGCGATCAGCGAAAAAAGCCACCCTTCCAACGGAATTGTCGATGCGCAACAGGTGATGGCTGCCGGCAGGGATACTGCGCAACGTTTTTACGCGGCAGATCTGCAGCGTATTGCCGAGTCCTGTGGCAGCGTCATTAGCGCCAGTCTGTTTGGCGCGCTATGCGGCACGGGTGTGCTGCCGTTCACCCGGGAAGAATTTGAAGAGACAATCCGCCAGGGCAATGTCGGTGTCACGTCCAGTCTGTCTGCATTCGATGCCGGTCTGGAGGCAATTCACAATGCGCAGTTGCTGCAGCAAACCGAGACAGCCAACACGCGGTTTCCAGCAGTGCCGCAACAGGCTGCTTCATCCGAAGGCCAGATGTTGCTGGACAATCTGCGCGCCATGTTTCCCGATTTGCTGCAACCCGTCATTTTGGCTGGCGTCAGGCAGTTACTAGATTTTCAGGACAAGGAATACGCCAATGAGTACCTGAGCCGCGTGCAAACCGTGTACGCACTGGATCAGGCGGCGGGCGGTGAGGAAAAAGGTTGGATGTTGAGCTGGGAATTTGCCCGCTATTTGGCAACGGCGATGGCATACGACGATGTTATCAAGGTGGCGGATCTCAAAATCCGGGACGCGAGAATGCAGCGTATTTCAAGGGAAGTGAGGCTGGATAAAGCGCAGATGCTGGACGTGGCTGACTACATGCACCCCAGATTCGAAGAGGTCTGCGGCACCCTGCCTGAGCGGCTGGGACGGTGGCTGGAAGGATCGGCCGTTCGCCGCTGGTCTGCACCTTTTTTCAGAAAAGGTCGTCATATTCGCAGCAGCCGTCTGGGAGGATACCTGCTTCTGTACCTGTTGGCGTCACGCCGCGCAAAGCGCAAGGCAACGCTGCGTCACGCGCAGGAAATGGCCTCGATCGACGGCTGGATGGCATGCATCAGGCTGTCGCTGGAAACCGATTATGACTTCGGGGTTGGCGTTGTGCGGGCGCGGCGCCTGGTCAAAGGCTACAGCGACACGCATGAGCGCAGTAGCGGCCGCTTTATGCAGTTAATGCAGGCAGCGGAACAGCTGCGCGGCACGCCCGATGCGGCAGCGCGCTTTCGCACGCTATATGACGCCGCCCTGAGTGACGTCAAGGGTGAAAAGCTGCAGGCTGCGCTTGCGGCCATGCCGGCGGCATAACGGCGACAGACAGGAGACAGATAATCGTGGAACTGCTGCACTTATATGTAAAAGAAACACAAGAGTTGACGGAACACATTCGCAAGATCGTCCTGGTCCATCCCGAGGGCATGCCTTTGCCGCCCGGCGCTCCAGGCGCACATATCCGGGTGCACGTCGGGGCAATGGCGACCAGTCAGGTCGAAGGCACAAACTTAAGTGATGTCAAGTGCGGTAGCGATGAGAGTCGAGCTTACTCGCTGTTGATGATAGATGGCGGCAGCGGGAATACCTCGGGCGCATTGCAATACGAAATTGCCGTGAAACGTGAAGATCAGGGGAATGGGGGATCGCGTCTCATGCATTCCCTGAAGCCAGGCGACACGGTCATTTGTGAAATGCCGCGCAATGACTTTGAGCTGGATCCTGCTGATGGGTCAGCACCGGTTCTGCTGGCTGGCGGTATTGGAATTACGCCAATTTTTGCCATGGCGGGTTCCCTTCGCCGGCAGGGACGGCCATTTCATCTGCATTATGCTGGTCGTGATAAATCGCAGATGGCGCTGCTGGAGGAACTCGGCGCGATTGCCGGCGATTCCCTGAACATTCACCTGGATCAGGATGATTCGAAACTGGATATCGACGCAATCCTGCAGAACATGGGTCCGAACCAGCATTTATACATATGTGGCCCCGCCGGTCTGCTGGATGCTGTCCTGAAGATGGCAAAACAGCGTGGTCTGCCTTCTTCGCAACTGCATTTTGAGTTGTTCAATAACCCGGCGGCCAGTGAAAACGCAGACAGTTTCGAGGTGAAGCTGGCTCAGTCGGGCAAGACGTTTGTGATTCCGCCTGACAAGAGCATTTTGCAAGTGTTGCAGGATGAAGGCGAAGACCCCTTATGTGACTGCTGCCGGGGGGAATGTGGCGTATGCCAGGTGGAAGTCCTCGAAGGCGAGCCGGATCACCGTGATTATGTGCTGTCTGAGGCGGAAAAGGCAGCGGGCAAGGTGATGCAGATTTGCGTATCGCGATCAAAATCGCCTTTGCTGGTTCTGGATTTGTGATGCAGGGAGCTACGGACAGCGTCTGTTCAATATGGACGACAGCCCGTGGCGGGATAACGAAAACGTATCTGATGGAGTGAAAAAATGATGTCAGCCAGACGGTCCGCAAGCAATTACAAGGCGAATCCTGAAGCGCTTCAGGCGCTGGTTCGTGAACGCGAAGTCCATCGCGATCTGTATATCGACGAAGACGTCTTTGATCTGGAAATGAAAAACCTGTTCGCCTCGACCTGGATATTTGTCGGTCACGAAAGCCAGATTCCAAACGTTGGTGATTACTATACAACCACGGTTGGAGATGAACCGGTGGTCATGGTTCGCCATACCGATAAAACGATCAGGGTCCTGTACAATCGCTGTCCGCACCGCGGCGTCAAGGTCGCGGGCGAGGTTTGCGGCAATACCGGCAAGTTTTTCCGATGTCCCTATCATGCGTGGACGTTTCGCACCGATGGCAAAATTCTTGCCATCCCCCTTAAAAGCGGCTACGAAAATGCCGGCCTGGATTCCTGCGATGCGGCCAGGGGCATGATTGCCGTTGACAATGTGCGCGATTACCGCGGTTTCGTGTTCTGCCGCCTGAACCCGGAGGGTATTGATTTCGAGGCTTTCTTCGGCGAATCCCTTTCTACCATCGACAATATGATTGACCGTTCTCCGGAAGGCAGGCTCGTGGTTGACGGCGGCATATTCCGGTATGTTCACAGATGCAATTGGAAAATGCTGGTGGACAACCAGACCGATACCTGTCATCCCATGGTGGCTCATGAATCGTCAGCGGGCACGGCAGTCAATGTGTGGAAAGAGGCGCCCGAAGGCACGCCCAAGCCCATGGCGGTAGAGCTGTTCGCACCATTCATGTCTTCGTATGAATTTTTTGACAAGATGGGAATTCGAGTTTGGGACAATGGCCATGGCCATACCGGCGTGAGCGATTCCATTCATGCGGCATATTCCGATATTCCCGGTTACTGGGAAGCAATGAAGGAGGCCTACGGCGAATCGCGCGCCGCGCAGATTCTGGGTGATGTACGGCACAACACCGTTTATTTCCCAAATATTCTGGTCAAGGGGCCCGTGCAGACGCTGCGTTTGTTCAAGCCGCTTTCTGCGGGGACCACGATGGTCGAATCCTGGACATTCAGATTGGTCGGGGCACCGGACCTGCTGTTTGAACGCAGCCTGATGTACAACCGGCTGATTAACGCGCCAACGTCTGTGGTTGGACACGATGACTTGGAAATGTACGAACGTTCTCAGGAGGTGCTGCATGCGCGCAGTCATGAATGGGTGAATTTCGCGCGACTCTATGACGAAGCAGAAAATACACAGTCCAACGTTGTGACACAGGGTACCAGCGAATGGCAGATGCGCAATCAGTATCGAGCCTGGCTGCGTTTCATGCAGCCGGTGCAGCAGAGCGAGGTGCCGGCATGAACGAACAGGACATCATCGACTTCGTCTATCACGAAGCCCGACTGATCGATACGCTTCGCCTTGAGGAATGGGTCGAGCTTTTTACGGATGACGGCTATTACTGGATGCCGCTCAAACGCGATCAGACGGATGCGCGCCTGCATGCTTCACTGATGTATGAAGACAAGCTGCTGCTAAAGGTCAGGGCAGAGCGGTTTACGGGCAAGCGCACCTTCTCGCAGCAACCTGTGAGTTACTGCCATCATTTACTGCAAAAGCCGGCAATTAAAACAGATGATCCGGCGCACGATCCTGATAATGGCATATACGTTGTGCATACGGCGTTTCACTATGTCGAAACCCGGCTGGACGAACAGCGGCTATATGCGGGATGGGCGACGCATACGCTGGTCAGAGAGGGTGAGGGTCTGCGCATTCGCCTGAAGAAAGTCGATCTGGTCAATCCCGATGCTGCTTTCGGCAGCATTCAATTATTTATGTGAGAGCGATGTGAAGGATCAGACTGCACGCACCGTTTTCAATGCCTTTACGCTGACTGCCCAAGACAGTCCTGACAAGCCGTTTCTGATGGTGCTGCCCGAAACGGCAGAAAAGTACCGGACCAGCTCGGGTGAGTTCAGCTATCGCCATATCCTGGAGCAGGTGCAGCAATGGCGAAACGCTTATGCACAGGCAGGCTATGGTTCAGGTGACAGGGTCGCGTTGTTGCTGGAGAACCGGCAGTCCTTTTTCCTGCACTGGTTCGCCCTGAATGCGCTGGGTGTGTCTGTTGTGCCCATCAACGCCGATTTGCGGCTGGCAGAACTGCAATATCTCATTTGTCATTCCGAGGTGTGCCTGATTGTTGCCATCGACAGCCATCACGCATTGCTGCAGGAGGCGTGTGTACAGTCTGGTGTCACAGTACCGATCGTATTGCCCGATGAGCCGCCGCCTCCAAATGGTGATGACAAACGCAATAGCGCCGGAGCGCCGGACGAAGACACGGAATGTGCGTTGCTGTATACCTCTGGGACCACCGGAAAACCCAAGGGCTGCGTGCTCTCGAATCAGTATTTTCTTCATGCGGGCAAGTGGTATGCCCAGGCCGGAGGCCTGGCTACCCTGCGTCACGGTGTGGAACGGATGCTGACCCCCTTACCTTTGGTGCACATGAACGCCATGGCCTATTCCGTGATGGCCACGGTACACACGGCGGGTTGCCTGATTCTGCTGGACCGGTTTCACCCGCGCAGCTGGTGGGATTCGGTTCGGGAAAGCGGTGCGACGGTGGTGCATTATCTTGGTGTCATGCCCGCCATTCTGGATAAACTGCCTGCTCAACCCCGGGATCGCGACCATCAGGTGCGTTTCGGATTTGGTGCCGGTGTTGACAAAAAACTGCATGGGGCTTTCGAAGAGCGTTTTGGCTTCCCTCTGCTGGAAGCCTGGGCTATGACGGAAACCGGCGCGGGTGCGGTCATTATGGCGAATCATGAGCCACGTTTCGTCGGCACCAGCTGTATTGGCAGGGAAGGCAACGACGTTAAGGTCAGGATCGTCAATGAAAACGGCCAGGACGCAGATCCGGGCGAGCCCGGCGAACTCTGGGTCTGCCATGCCGGCGATCAGCCCCGCTTTGGTTTCTTTTCGTGTTATCTGAAAGATGAGGCGGCCAGCAAGGCCGCATGGCAGGATAACTGGTTCAAGACGGGTGATATCGTTCGACGAAATGAACAAGGCTATTTGGTGTTCGTGGACAGGAAGAAAAACGTCATACGGCGTAGTGGCGAGAACATCGCTGCGGTGGAAGTCGAAGGCGCACTTGCGCGCCATCCGATGGTACAGGCCGTGTCCGTTGCCGCCGTTCCCGACGAGGTACGTGGCGACGAGGTGCTTGCCTGTGTGGTGCTGTCAGCCGCGGTCGATGCTGATCACAATCGTGATGCGCTGGCCGCAGAGCTGGTCAGCTGGTCATTATCACAACTGGCGTATTACAAGGTGCCGGGCTACGTAAGCTTTGTGAGCGAGCTGCCGCTGACTGCGACCAATAAAATCCAGCGCGGTGTCCTTAAGGAAATGGCACAGCAACTGGTATCCCGCGGTCAGGCAATCAACACCTGCCACCTGAAAAAACCGGGAGCACAGGCATGACGCGGCCAGCCTCGTACGATGGTGTGGTTCTTACCGTGCCGGTAACCGTTCCTTATGTCCGGTACTCCATTGAAAGTGCCCACTACTGGCTGGGACGTTCTCTTCGGGGCCTGCTGGACGGCGCCGGTCTGCAATTGCGTGACATTGATGGCATGTGCGTGTCCAGCTTCAGCCTGGGGCCGGACTCTGCGGTTGGGTTAACCCAGCATTTTGGCGTGTCCGCACGCTGGCTGGATCATATTCCGATGGGTGGAGCCAGTGCTGTTGTCGCCCTGCGTCGTGCCGCCAGGGCTGTACAGTCAGGCGATGCCCAGGTGGTGGCCGTGATCACTGGAGATACCAATCATGTGGATTCCTTTCGCAAAACGCTGGGCCAGTTCTCCCGTTTTGCCCAGGATGCCACATACCCCTACGGTGCGGGCGGACCCAACGCCAGTTTCGCCTTGCTGACACGGCATTACATGAATACCACGGGTGCGACGCGCGAAGATTTTGGCAAGCTCTGCGTAGCCCAGCGGGAAAACGCCTTGCGCTATCCCCATGCGCTGATGAAAAAAACACTCACGCTTGATGATTATCTGGACGCACGCCCGATTACCGAACCTATTCACCTGTTTGACTGCGTGATGCCGTGCGCCGGTGCGGAGTCATTCCTGGTGATGAGCGAGGATCGTGCGCGCCAGCTTGGCCTGGATTTTGTGAAGATACTGGGCTCCATAGAGCGACACAATGGGTGGTCCGAGGATGCCATACAGAACCGGGGAGGGTGGACACTGGATTGTGATTCCCTGTATGAGCAGGCCGGCGTGACGGTCCAGGACATGGACTTTTTGCAGGCCTATGACGATTATCCGGTGATTAACATGATGCAGCTGGAAAACCTGGGTTTTTGCCCTGCAGGCGAAGGCCCGGAGTTTGTGCGCGCAAATACTTTTACGGTTGATGGCACCTGCCCGCTCAACACTTGCGGAGGCCAGCTTTCCGCGGGCCAGGCGGGTGCGGCAGGAGGCACACTGGGCATGAATGAAGCCATACGGCAATTGACGGGGCGCGCCGACAGAACGCAGGTGCCGGGTGCACGAGTAGGCATGGTCAGTGGCTTTGGCATGATTAATTACGATCGTGGTTTATGCACGGCAGCTGCGATTCTGCAAAGTGGAGGCTCGGCATGAGCGGACCCTTGCGCAAGCCTCCCAGAAAGAATCCGGTCGCGCGTACCCGCCAGCCAACGCTGCCGCCGGCTGCACGCAGCCGCAGCTTTCATGGCATGACCCGTGCAGCAGCCGAAGGCCGGTTTGAATTGCAGATTTGCGACGAGTGCCAGCAGGTTCAGTATCCGCCGCGCGATGTCTGCGGGCACTGTCTGTCCCACCGATTGTTCTGGTCCGAAGTGCCGCGCGAAGGACAGTTGCTGGCTACGACGGTCCTGCATCACAGTAATGATGTGTACTTCCGGGAGCGTCTGCCCTGGCGTATCGGTACGGTGAAAATGGCTGCGGGACCGTCCGTAATTGCTCATGTTCATCCCGCATGCGAGGAAGGGGCGCAGGTGCAGCTGGACATGAAACTGGACAAGGGAGGCAACGCAGCGCTGCTTGCGCTGCCTCAGGTTTTGCCCCCTCACTATCAGGATGATCCGATGATCCGTGAAATGACAAACGATGTGAAGTTCCGGCGCGTTCTTGTTACCGATGGCAAATCTGCGTTGGGCCTGGCGATGATAAAGGCGCTGCTGCAAACGGAAGCGTCGATCATTTTTGTCGGCGATCCTCAGCCCTGGCGACCGTCTGCTGCGTTTAACGCGCTGATCGCCGACAGTCGGATCCAGGTGCATGCCATGGATGTGACCGACAGTGATTCGCTGGAGCGTATTGCAGCCGAAATTGGCGGCAAGGTCGATGTACTGGTCAACACTGCTGATCTGCTGCGCGAGGGTGGCATGCTCGGGACGAACAATATCAATACGGCGCGCGATATGTTCGATGTCAGTTGCCTGGGGTTGCTTCGACTGGCACAGACATTCGGTGGTGCCATGGCTGGCCGGGCGGCAGACGGCGTGAACAGTGCGTCGGCCTGGGTCAATATTTTTTCTGTGCACGCGCTGGCCAATCAGCCAGAGCGCGGCGTGTGGTCTGCTGCCCAGGCTGGCGGACTGTCACTGTCGCATTGCCTGCGCGCCGAGATGCAAAGGGCAGGGATACGCGTCATGAACGTTTTTACCGGGCCGGTCGATTACGAATGGGAACAGACGACGCCACCGCCTCGTGTTGCGCCTGCGCAGATCGCCAAACAGATTGTGCAGGGTCTGTCTCGCGGTCTGGAAGATGTCTACATAGGTGATGTAGCCAATGACATCCGTGATCGGCTGCGCAGCAACGGCAAGGCGCTTGAGCGTGAACTGGCCAGCGGCAACTGAAATAAACAAGGGAGAAATTGATGACTGTACTGACTGAACTGATGCGTTCGCTGACCGGCGGCAATATCAGAATTGTTGATCTGACAGAGACGCTGACGCCGGAATTCCCAACGATTGTGCTGCCACCGGAGATGGGGCAGGCATGGCCGTTCCGGATTGAAGAAATCTCGCATTATGACGAACGTGGTCCGGGCTGGTACTGGAACAATTTTTCGTGCTCCGAACATACCGGAACGCATTTTGATGCGCCGGCGCACTGGGTCAGCGGCAAGGATCAGCCCGACAATACGGTCGATACGATTGATCCGGGCGCGTTTATTGCCCAGGCCTGCGTCATTGACTGTTCTGCCGAATCAGCGGAATCGGCCGACTATCTGCTGACGATCGACAAGGTACTGGAATGGGAAAAACAGCATGGCAGGATTGCCCCGCGCTCATGGGTGTTTATGCGGACTGACTGGTCAAAAAGGGAGAAACCCGCTGCTTATCTGAATATGCAGGAAGACGGAGCGCATTCACCCGGACCGGATGCGGAGGTCGTGCCATGGCTGATCCGCGAGCGTGATGTGCATGGATTCGGGACGGAATCGGTGGGTACCGACGCGGGTCAGGCGCAACATCTGGACCCACCGTTTCCCTGCCATTACTACATGCACGGCAATAACCGCTACGGGTTGCAATGCATGACAAATTTGGATCAGCTGCCGGCCACAGGCGCGGTGATCTTTTCCGCTCCGCTGAAAATACGCCGCGGTTCGGGTAGCCCCTTGCGGGTACTGGCGCTGATCGAAAAAAGGTGAAAAAAATGGAAAGGGAAGTCGCAGTCGTAACCGGTGGCAGTGCAGGCATTGGTGCCGCTATTTGCCGCGCCCTGCTGGAACAGGGGATGGAAGTGATTTCGCTGGCCCGGCGGCCTGCGGAGTTCAGCCACCCGCATCTGCAGAGTCGATGCGTAGATTTGACAGACCGCAACGCCGTCCGGGAGATCGCGAATGAACTGGCTGATACCTATGCCGTGAACTGCTTTGTCCACAACGCGGGTGTCATACGTCCGAACCTGCTTGAAGACGTGCGCGAAGAAGATATGGACAGTCTGGCACAGCTGCATCTGACCAGTGCGCTGACTCTGACACAGGCTTTTGTGCCGTCCATGAAAACCGAAAAATCCGGCCGGATTGTGCTGATTTCGTCAAGAGGGGCGCTTGGTTTGCAAACCCGCACGGCGTATTCGGCGACCAAGGCCGGGATGATCGGAATGGCTCGTACCTGGGCGCTGGAACTGGCGGGATCGGGGATCACCGTTAATGTGGTGGCTCCCGGTCCAATTGCATCTGACATGTTTTACGACGTCATTGAACCAGGCAGCGAGCGTGAGAAGAACCTGGCGGCGGCGATTCCCGTGGGGCGTATCGGCACGCCCCAGGATGTGGCTCAGGCCGTGGCGTTTTTCTGCCATCCGTCTTCAGGTTTTGTTACCGGCCAGGTGCTTTATGTATGCGGTGGCAGCAGCATCGGTTCCATCACGATCTGACGCCGCACCGATTTCAGATGTGACTATCGGGAATCGGATACTTCATTCGTATTTATGTCTGGCGCGTCTTGCGGCAGGCAGACAGGAGGAAATATGAAATTGTTGTCAGGCATGATATGCGCAGTTGCCGTGTGTGCATCAGCGAGTGCGATGGCCCGTACGGTGACGGTGGGGTTTATTTCTTCGCTGTCCGGGCCGATTTCGTCGCTGGGCATACCCTATGCCAACGGTGCGATTGCGGGACATAAGGCCATGGGTACTGCGGGAGATGCCGATATTCGGCTGATACGGCTGGACGATGCCTCGGATCCGGCAACGGCAGCGCGCAATGCGCGCAAACTGATTAATGAAGATCAGGTTGACGCGCTAATGGGCACTTCGGGGGTACCCGGCACCATGGCTATTGCCGCAGTGGCAAATGAAAGCCGTGTTCCCTTCATTGCCATTTCACCGGTAGCAAACGTTTCAGCCAAAACGGCGGAATGGATGGTAAGCGTCGCCCAGCCGACCGAACTGATGATCAATGCGGTAGTGGATCATATGAAAGCCCATGGTGTGAAGACGGTCTCTTACATCGGCTTTTCCGATGCCTGGGGCGATCTTGCCTATGACGCGCTGAAAAAGCGTGCAGCCGAGACAGGGATCGAAGTCCTTAATGACGAACGTTATTCCCGCAGCGATGCGTCGGTGACGGGCCAGATACTGAAAATTCGCGCCCGAAAACCGGACGCGATTCTGGCAGGGACCTCCGGTACCCCCGCTGCGCTGCCGTATCTGGAACTGAAAAAGCTCGGCTACAAAGGCAAGGTGTATGGCACGCATGGCCTGATCAACAGTGATTTCATTCGTGTTGTGGGCAAGGCGGGCGACGGCATTCTTGCACCGACGGGGCCGGTGACCGTCGCAGAGCAACTGCCCGATACGAATCCGGTGAAAAAGGTCGCGCTGGATTACCGCGATGCGTTCAAAAGCGCATTTCCCAAAGGTACGCCTGATGTCTTTTCTGCGTGGTCCTATGACGCCTGGATTCTGCTGGTGTCAGCTGCGACAAAGGCGCAAAAGCATGCTGAGCCAGGTACGCCCGCCTATCGTGAAGCGATCATGAATGCGATTTTTGACACGCATGAGCTGGCAGGCTCGCACGGTGTCTATAACTACAAGCGGGGCAGCCCGTTTGGCACAGATGAACGTGCGCGTGTCGTAGTAAAGCTGCAAGGCGGTGACTGGAAGCTGGAAAACGAATAAACAGGGTGTCGATCCAGGCCAAAACCGGATTGAATCGACTAATACACATCATCAGGAGACGACAATGAAAAAATGGCTCAAACAGGCAGTACTAGCGGGGGTTATTGGCAGCTTGGGAACCCTGGGCGTGGCTCAGGCGGAGACAATTAAGGTGGGGTTGATTACTGCACTGACCGGACCGGGTTCGTCTATCGGCATTCCTTATGAACAGGGGGCAAAAGCCGGCCAGGCATTGATACCTGACATCGATGGCAACAAGCTGGAACTGATCGTGCTGGATGATGCGACTGATCCGTCAAGCGCGGCCCGAAACGCACGCAAGCTGACCCAGGATAACAAGGTGGATATCCTGATCGGTTCATCGAATGTACCTGCAACGCTGGCGGCACTGCCTGTTGCGCGGGAGGCGACAACGCCGCTGATTGGTATCAGCCCGGCCAGCACAACTGGCGAGAACGCCGACTGGTACGTCACGACAGCCCAGTCAGCAAAGCTGATGATCAGTGCCGTGGTCGGACAGATGAAGCGCGACGGTGTCAAAACGGTGGGATACATCGGCTTTTCTGATGCCTGGGGAGACCTGGTTTATGACAATCTGGCCAAGGAAGCTGAAGCGGCCGGCATCAAGGTAGTGAGCAATGAACGTTATGCCCGTTCAGACTCCTCGGTAAGTGGACAGATCCTGAAAATTATTGCCAAGCGGCCCGACGCGGTCATGACCGGAGGTGCCGGTACACCCGGTGCCTTGCCCTATCTGGCACTCAAAGACAGGAATTACAAAGGCAAGCTCTATGGTGCTCACTCCCTGATCAATCCGGATTTCATTCGTGTTGCCGGTTCTTCTGCTGAAGGGCTGGTGGCGCCTACCGGACCGGTAATCGTGGCTGATCAGCTGCCGGATGACCATCCGGTCAAGGAAATGTCCGGCAAGTTTCATGACATTTTCCAAAAGACCAATGGCAAGCCCTCTACCGATGCTTATTCGGCCTATGCCTTTGATGCGTGGCTGGTTGCCGCGCAAGCGGCTCGCAAGGCAATCGCAGACGGTAAAGCCAAACCTGGCACGCCGGAGTTTCGTGAAGCCTTGCGCGATGCGATCATGTCGGGCACAGAAGTCAAGGGAACGCATGGTGTCTACGCCTTTAAAAAAGGCGAATCTTTCGGCAGTGATGAGCGTGGCCGCGTGCTGGTTCGACTGGAGAAAGGCAAGTGGATTTACATCCCCGAGAAATGACAGAGTGGTCAGTCGTGCAATTGCCGTCGTGATTAACGCGTAACGTTCAACAGGATACACAATGGATTGGGAAGTCGCTTATATGCTGCTGGTGGACGGACTGGCCAATGGCTCGGTCTATCTGCTGGCAGGTATCGGACTGGTAATGGTATTTTCAGTTACCCGTGTGATTTTCGTGCCGTTCGGCGATGTGGCGGCCTTTGCCGCCCTCAGTCTTGCTTCATTGCAGGCTGGCATGGTGCCGCCGACGATTGGTCTGGTGATCGTCCTGGCTGCCGTGGCCCTGGTTGTTGACGTCGTCAGTATTGCAAGGCGGCGAGAGTGGCGGCATGTGCCCATGTCCGTTGCATGCTGGGGCGTAGCACCGCTGCTTCCCTGCCTGCTGGCCTGGTTTATTGCCGGACGGACCGACTCTATGCTGCTACAGATTGTGGCAGCGGTGCTGCTGGTCACGCCGATCATTCCGCTGGTGGCACGCATCGCCCTGCAGCCCATTGCCGATGCCTCTTCACTGATTCTGCTGATCGTTTCGCTTTCCATTCACTTTCTGTTCGTGGGGCTGGGTTTGCTGTTCTTTGGGCCGGAAGGCTTCCGGACCGAGCAGTTTACCGATATGGATATTTCCCTTTTCGGCGATTTCACCCTTAGTGGGCAGGTCGCTCTCACAATTGCAGCTGCAATATTGCTGAGCATCATGTTTTATCTCTTTTTCGAGTTTACCCTCACGGGAAAAGCCTTGCGCGCCACCTCGGTCAATCGCACAGGCGCGCGTATCGTTGGCATTCGTCCGGTGCGTACGGCAACGCTGGTTTATCTTTTTTCATCGGTGCTTGCCGGCATGATCGGCGTGCTGATTTCACCGGTGAACACCATTTATTACGATTCCGGTTTTATGCTGGGCCTTAAAGCCTTTGTGGGCGCCATCATTGGCGGATTGGTGAGTTATCCACTAACCATGGCAGGATCGCTTGCCGTGGGCATTGTCGAAAGTTTTTCTTCTTTCTGGAACGGGGCCCTGAAAGAGGTCATCGTGTTCGGGCTGCTGATTCCCGTGCTGATGATCCGTTCGGTGTTGACTGCGCATGATGAGGACAATAACGAGGAGATTGATGAATGAAAACTCCCCTTCGCAGTGTCATCGTTTTTATTATCGGTTCCCTGTTTATTCTGGGATTGCCATGGTTTCTGGGGAAATTCGGCGTTTCGCTGATGAACGATATCGGCATCGGTGCGCTGGTGGCCCTGGGTCTGGTGCTGCTGACCGGCGTGGGCGGAGCGACCTCTTTCGGCCAGGCCGCGTTCGTCGGTGTCGCAGCCTATACCACGGCGTACCTGACCACCCATTATGATTTCTCAGCCTGGGCCGGTTTGCTGGCCGCAGTCATTATCACGACACTGTGTGCCCTGGTGATTGGCTGCATTACGCTCAGGCTGGGTGGACACTTTCTGCCGCTGAGCACCATTGCATGGGGGCTGTCGATCTCTTTGCTTTTTGGCAATATGGACATGCTTGGACGCAATACCGGTATTACCAATATTCCGCCGGTTTCGCTGGGCAATGTTGCGCTTCTGAGCCCATTGCAAATGTATTATCTGATCTGGCTATTGGTGGGTCTGACTTTGCTGTTCTCTTATTATCTGCTGCGATCGCGGGCTGGCAGGGTAATACGCAGTCTGCGAGGCGGGTCGGTATTGCTTGCCAGCGTGGGTGAAGATGCCTTTGCCGTGCGTCTAAAACTTTTTGTGATCGCGGCTGTGTTTGCGGCCCTTGCCGGTTGGCTTTACGCGCACATGAACCGCTTTGTGAGCCCATCCCCCTTTGATCTGCACGCCAGTATCAACTATCTGCTGATGGCCATTCTGGGGGGAGTCGGGTTTCTTTCAGGCGCCCTGGTCGGCGCCGCAGGCGTGCTGATCTCTAAAAATTACATTCAGGATATTCTGCCCCTGGTTTCATCGCGAGGCGGACAGCTCGAAGCGATTGTGTTCAGCGCGCTGTTTATTCTGCTGCTGCATTTTGCGCGTGGTGGCATTATGTCATTTGTGGCAAAGCGCAGAAATAGCGGGCCGCAGACCGGCCGTGTCGAAACGAAGCGCTATTTTCCTTCCGGTCTGGAGCCACTGCCCGAAAAGCAGCCACTGGCACCCGGAACGGAAGTGTTGCATGTCGAAGGTGTGGTACGTCGCTTCGGCGGTCTGGTTGCCGTTAACGACGTGAGTTTTCGCGTGTCTGCGGGCGACATCGTCGGGCTGATCGGACCCAATGGCGCCGGTAAGTCGACGATGTTCAACCTGATCACAGGTGTGTTAGGGAAATCGGAAGGCCGGATCCACTTTTTGGGAGAGGATGTTACGCATAAGTCGCAGCGCCAGATTGCGCGCATGGGCGTGGCCCGGACCTTTCAGCACGTCAAGTTGCGCCCGAATATGAGTGTGATAGACAGTGTAGCGCTGGGAGCGAACATGCGGGGCTCGGCAGGATTCCTTCGCTCCGGCTTTGGTCTGAATCGGTCCGAGGAAAGGCGGATCATGGATGAGGCATACAAACAGCTCGTGCGTATCGGTCTTGATGGCAAGGAGTATCTGCCTGCAGGCAAGCTGCCGCTTGGCTTGCAGAGAATTCTGGAAATCGCACGGGCACTGGCTTCGGATCCGGTGCTGTTGATTCTGGATGAACCAGCAGCCGGGCTGCGCAAGAACGAGAAAGATGTGCTGGCCGATCTGCTGCGTCAGCTCAAGGCCGAAGGACTCACCATACTGATTGTCGAGCATGATATGGACTTTGTGATGAAGCTGGTAGACCGTCTGGTGGTCATGAATTTTGGTGCCAAACTCATCGAAGGTCTGCCGCAGGAGGTGCGTGCCGACAAGAAAGTACAGGATGCCTATCTGGGAGGAAGCGGACAATGAGCAGCATGCTGGATGTGTCGGACCTGAGTGTTTCCTATGGCCATGTTCAGGCGGTCAGAAACGTGTCCCTGAATGTCACTGCGGGCAGTATTGTATCTGTCATCGGCCCCAACGGCGCCGGCAAAACGACGCTGCTTTCGGCGCTGATGGGATTGCGTCCATCGCAGGGAAAGGTCAGTTATGAGGGCAAGGATCTGCAGCACGTGGATGTTGAAAGTCGTGTTGAACATGGCATTTGCCTGGTTCCGGAACAGCGTGAACTGTTTGGCGAGATGAGCGTATACGAGAATCTGCTGCTGGGTGGCTATGCCAGGCGCGCAGATAAAAGCAGTGTGCGACAGCGTCTTGATGAAGTCTATCAGCGTTTTCCGCGTCTACATGAGCGAAAAAAACAGAAGGCCTATACGCTTTCGGGCGGCGAACGCCAGATGCTTGCCCTTGGGCGCGCATTAATGTCTTCACCCCGCCTGTTGATGCTTGACGAGCCTAGTCTGGGACTGGCGCCACTGATTGTGCAGGAAATTCTGAGAATGGTTGCGACCCTGCGTGACGATGGCGTATCGATATTGCTAATTGAGCAGAACGCCCGAGCCGCGCTGCAGATTTCGGACTATGGTTATGTGCTGGAGACGGGCGAAATCGCGCTGCAGGGTCAGGCCGATCAGCTGATGGATGATCCGCGGGTCATACAGCTGTATCTGGGGGGCGGGCAGACGTAACAGACAGAACGCGTTCGCCACGGATCCGGTGAAGATTGAGCGTGTGTTGCCGGAACCTGAACTGCTGGTCTGCCGGGTCGCGGGTCAGCAAGGTGATATCGCGCGCAGGGTGCGTGATGCAGGCATCGTGGATCGCGCATGCCTTGTGATCAGAACAGTAGCTCCGCTCGCAGGCGCGTATCAGCTCGTCACGGGATACTGACGCCGCCTTTTTGCAGATCCTTGGGAATACGTTCGTAGACAACATAGTCGTATTTCATGCCGTTTTCCTCGGGCTGTGGTTCACGCGAGGTTTCGCGCCACAACTGTTCATCCAGATCCGGGAAGAACGCGTCACCGTCGACCGTTTCGTGAATTTCAGTTGCCATTACCTGCTGCGATTTCTCGATGGCCTGTGCGTAGACCTGTTCACCACCAATGACGAAAGCGGTCTGGCTGCTTTCAAAGGCCAGTTCAATGGCCGCATCCAGCGAATTGACCACATCTGCACCCTCGGCGGTGTAACCCTGCTTGCGGGTGATGACGATATTGCACCGGCCGGGCAGGGGGCGGCCAATCGACTCCCAGGTCTTGCGCCCCATAATGATGGGTTTGTTCATGGTCAGGGATTTGAATCGCTTGAGATCACCTGACAGATGCCAGGGCAGGGTGTTATTAATACCGATGACGCGGTTTTCGACTGCATAGGCAACGAGGATAATCAGTGAAGGCATGTCGGTTCCTGTATGTATTGCAGCCCGGCAGGGTTCTGAGCCTGGGTCCTGCCGGGCGAAGAGGATCTCGCGCAATGTTCGTGCGCATGGCGCACAAAATCAGACAGCGACGGGCGCCTTGATATGCGGGTGAAATTGATAGTCGGCAATTTCGAAATCCTCATATTCATAATCGAAGATCGAATCGGGCTTGCGATGGATCACCAGGCGCGGGAATGGATATGGCGTACGTGATAATTGCAGTTGTGCCTGTTCCATATGATTGCTGTACAGATGGCAGTCTCCACCGGTCCAGATGAAATCACCCGGTTCCAGATTGCATTGCTGGGCCACCATATGCGTGAGCAGGGCGTAACTGGCAATATTGAAGGGCACGCCAAGGAAAATATCGGCGCTGCGCTGATAGAGCTGGCAGGACAGTTTGCCATCGGCCACGTAGAACTGGAAGAAGGCGTGACAAGGCGGCAGTTTCATCTGGCCGATGTCGGCCACGTTCCAGGCCGAGACGATCAGGCGTCGAGAGTCAGGATTGGATTTGATCTGTTCAATAACCTGTGAAATCTGGTCGATGTGGCTGCCGTCCGGCTTCGGCCAGGAACGCCATTGCACGCCGTAAACGGGGCCAAGGTTGCCATCGGCATCGGCCCATTCATCCCAGATCGTGACACCGCGTTCCTGCAGCCAGCGCACGTTTGAATCACCCCGCAAGAACCAGAGCAGTTCGATAAAAATACTTTTCGTGTGCAGCTTTTTGGTCGTAATCAATGGAAAGCCGCTGGCCAGATCAAAACGCATTTGATGGCCGAAGAGAGAGCGGGTGCCCGTGCCGGTGCGGTCAGTTTTTTCCACTCCTTTTTCCATGACCAGGCGCATGAAATTTTCGTACTGATCGTTCATTTAGGCCTCGGCAATGACGTAGGAGTGGGTGATTGTTGCTGATTTTTCCAGCATGGCGACGGCAGAGCAGTATTTTTCATGAGACAGATTGACGGCCCGTTCCACCGCTTTTTCCGGAAGGTTCTTGCCGGTCACGGTGAACACGAAATGGATTTTGGTGAAGACCTTGGGTTCTGTTTCGGCGCGTTCGCCCTGGACCGCCACCTGGCAGCGGGTTACCTGATGGCGACCGCGCTTGAGGATGAGGACGACGTCATAGGCCGAGCAGCCGCCAGCACTGACCAGCATCATTTCCATGGGTCGGGGTGCCAGATTGTTGCCGCCCCCTTCAGGTGCGCCATCCATGGCAACGGTATGCCCGCTGCCGGTTCTGGCGACGAACAGCATGCCTTCGGGGCCATTCCATTCGATATTGCATTCCATGACGTTTTCCTGCCTTAAATCAAAATCAAATCATAACCCATTGCTACAATACAGATTCTGACAGGCTGCGCCGGAATGAAAAATCCGCTCGCGCTGCCGCTGTCATTGGTTTATCCCCTAAGGCTGACTTATGACCAATCAAAATGCTACTGCAGTTCCCGTATTTGAGCGTCGTTACTCTATTGCCGATCGCGTGCTGAAAGAAATCGGCACTGCGCTTGAAGTGCTTTCCGGCGCGTCCCGTGCTTCACGACCCAATCCCGCAGGCCCGCTGAAGGCCGAGCAGGGGGAGGCCCAACTTAGCCAGGCCGAAGCCAGGCACGCAGCCGGTCTGATGCGGGTCAATCACGTGGGGGAAGTCTGCGCACAGGCCCTGTATCGCGGGCAGTCCCTCATGTGTCGTGACGCATCGGTACGCCAGGTATTTGATACAGCAGCCCTGGAGGAGGTCGATCATCTCTCATGGTGTCGCGATCGCATCCGCGAACTCAATAGCCACACCAGCTTGCTGAATCCGCTGTGGTATGCGGGATCTTTTGGTCTTGGAGTCATGGCCAGCGTGGCAGGGCGTGAGCGCAATCTGGGGTTCATGGCCGAAACAGAACGGCAGGTCGAGGCTCACCTGGATCGCCATCTGACCGAACTGCCACCCCAGGACACCCGTTCTCGCGCTATTGTGCAGCAAATGAAGCAGGACGAAATCCATCATCGGGAAACCGCAGAACATCACGGCGGCACGCCGCTACCGCTGCCCGTGCGCGGCATTATGACGGGCATGTCCAGAATCATGACAACACTGGCCTATCGGATCTGATCCGTTTCTCTGGCGTCTGCTTGCACGCTAAGGTTCTTCCTGCAGTGCAATGCAGACTGTGCGAGCGCTTTGCCTGAGTCCCGCCAGCGCACTTAACCCTGCCTTTCTACGAAGCTGATGACACAAACCAGTCTGCAGGCCGGGTTGAATATCCGAAATTTATTCGGTATTGCCAGCTGATTTTTGCTGTTTGTTGGATTTGTACAACGACTTGATTTACGGTTTTACCCTTAAAAATTGAGTGTGACAGGACTGTTACAAGGGGAAGATTGTGCTGTAATCCTCTATACGGGTACTATTACCTATAGACAAGGGAAGGGGCAGTTGTCGTTTTTGAAACACAATGAAGTATGCCTGACCGAAATTCAAACGCTTGATTGAAAAAATTCTTGCGTTGCACAAAAAAAAGCAGTACTATTTGTCTAACGGATGACGAAATGGTCTTTCGGAAATTCGCAGTAAGCAGTGAATGTTGTTCCGCAGTTCGCCACATCAAGAATAATTGCTGGCGCCACTTAAAGAACTCTCACTGTCCACAGAGCGGTAGTTTAATTATTTGCCCTTTGTCCGCTGCTTGAGTTTCTTCTATTTCTCATGCCAAGGTTGTCTCCTCCACCCTCCTCCTTTGGTGGATTTAGCCCAAGATCGCAAGATCTTGGGCTTTTTTTTGTCTTTTTTCTGCGCTCCTATCACAGTTGCCATAAATCCCGGTCTTGCGGGTTGCTTCTTATCCTGGCGACAGGCGCGTCTAATAGGCTAAATTTGTCCTAAAACGAATAACAGCATCTTTAATGTCGATAAATAATTAAAATTGCTGAATATGTAATGTTATGCCGTTTGTATCAAACCGGATAGCGGCCGGTCTCTCCACGTTACTATTGTCGCTTGTTAAGTAATTTGCATTATGGATCGACTTTGACATTCACCTGGCAATATCTCTATATCTGCGTTGTCGCCTTCATGGTCGGCGGGCTTATTGTTTTTTCCGAAAGATGGCATGGCCGCTATACCGGCGATTATGACCTGAACAAACCTCAGGCTTCACACAAGAAGTCCACACCACGAATCGGCGGCCTGGCGGTCTTTGCCGGAACCCTGGCCGGACTGCTGGTTCTGGGCCGGCCAGACAATATGACGCTCAACTGGTTGTGGCCCGCGCTGTTCGTTGCTTCGCTGCCCGTTTTCGTTGCGGGTATTCTTGAAGACATCACCAAAGACATCGGGGCAGGCAAGCGACTGCTCGCGGCGTTCCTGTCCGCGGCCATTGCCTGGTGGTTTTTTGGTGGCGTCAGTCGCGTCAACATTGAAGTGTTCAACTACATCCTGGGCTTCTGGCCGGTGTCACTGGTATTTACCATGATTGCCGTGGGTGGCTGCACGCATGCACTCAACATCGTGGATGGCATGAACGGGCTGGCGGGTATGGTCGCCATGCTAATGGCAACCTCGATTGCCCTGGTGGCCTACCAGGTGGATGATCTGGCTATTTTCGCCATCGCCCTTGCCATGGCATCCTCCATCGTCGGGTTCTTTGTATGGAACTTCCCCTTCGGGCGTGTGTTTCTGGGCGATGGGGGTGCGTACTTCATTGGTTTCATGCTGGCGGAACTTGCCGTGCTGCTGGTGGTGCGTAATCCCTCGGTTTCTCCCTTTTATGCGCTTGCCGTGCTGTTTTATCCCGTGTTTGAAACGCTGTTTTCAATCTGGCGTCGCCGCTTCAAACGTGGCGTGCCGGTCGATCAGCCTGACGCGCTTCACCTGCATCAGCTTATTTTCCGGCGTCTGGTCCGCGTGACCTTCAATCGCCGCGGGCGGGGCATGGTACCTGTCATGTGCAATGCGCTGACGTCTCCATACCTGTGGGTACTCACACTGATCGGACTGATTCCTGCGACGATCTACTGGGACAATGCGATTGCACTTTGTATCAGCATGCTGGTTTTTGCATCAGTGTATATCTGGCTTTACTCGCGGCTGGTGGCGTGGCGATGCCCGCGCTGGCTACTGCTGCCGTCCGTTTCGCGGCGGCGCTAAAAAAAATCACATCTGCGGTTTGTTTCAGCCTGGTAATACCTGGATGGCGCATAGCTGACCGTGGCAGGCGGGAAATTGTTAAAATGGCTGTCTGAACAACGTTTCCCTACCTCTTTTTGACTTCCCTTCTGGAGAATTAAGTGCAACTTGGCGATATTAAATTAGCGATTGTCGGACTTGGATATGTCGGCCTGCCTCTGGCGGTGGAATTCGGCAAGAAGCGTGCTGTGCTGGGTTTTGATATCAACCAGAAGCGTATCAAGGAGCTGCAGGGCGGTGTGGATCACACGCTTGAAGTTTCCTCCGAGGAACTGGCCGAAGCTGGCAAGCTGAGCTACAGCGCCGAGCAGGCAGATCTTGCCAAATGCAATGTGTACATCGTGACCGTGCCAACGCCGATCGACGATTACAAGCAACCCGACCTGACGCCACTGGTCAAGGCCAGTGAAACCATTGGCAAGGTGCTCAAGAAAGGCGATATCGTCATTTATGAGTCCACCGTTTATCCCGGTGCGACGGAAGAAGACTGCGTGCCCGTGCTGGAAAAATTTTCGGGCCTCAAATTCAATACCGATTTTTTCGCAGGCTACAGCCCCGAACGGATCAATCCAGGGGATAAAAACCATCGCGTTTCTACCATCAAGAAAGTGACTTCCGGCTCCACACCCGAAGTCGCCGATCTGGTCAATGATCTGTACAGCGAAATCATTACCGCCGGAACCCACAAGGCGTCAAGCATTCGCGTGGCCGAGGCTGCCAAGGTGATTGAGAACACCCAGCGCGATGTGAATATCGCGCTGATCAACGAGCTGGCCCTGATTTTCAACAAAATGGGTATCGATACCGAAGCCGTTCTGGAAGCGGCGGGAACCAAATGGAACTTCCTGCCATTCCGTCCCGGTCTGGTCGGCGGTCACTGCATTGGTGTAGATCCATATTATCTTACCCATAAGGCGCAGGCCATTGGCTATCATCCCGAAATTATTCTGGCAGGCCGTCGCCTGAACGACTCCATGGGTTCCTATGTGGTTTCCCAGCTGGTCAAAGCCATGACCAAGCGTCAGATTCAGGTACAGGGCGCCAAGGTATTGGTCATGGGGCTGACTTTCAAGGAAAACTGTCCCGATCTGCGCAATACACGGATTGTGGATATTCTGAAAGAGCTGGGAGAATACAGCATGGATGTGGATGTCTATGATCCCTGGGTTGATCCCGCCGAAGCCGATCACGAATATGGTATTACACCTGTGAAAGCGCCGGAAAAAGGGGCATACGATGCCATTATTCTGGCGGTATCCCACGACCAGTTTGTGAAAATGGGCGCCGAAGGCATTCGTGCTCTTGGTAAACCGCAACACGTTCTTTATGACCTCAAATACGTACTGACAGCCGATCAGGCGGATATCCGCCTCTGACACACAATCAGGCAACACGGATTTCAGTAAGGGCAGGCGTCGACGATACCATTCGGCAGCGCCTGCATTTTTGGCAGGTTCAACCCATAGCAGGTGAAAATTATGACTCAGGCATTCGACAATCTTAAAAACTCCATTCAGGCCGCACCGAAAACCTGGCTGGTAACCGGTTGTGCGGGCTTTATCGGTTCCAATCTGCTGGAGACCCTGCTTCTGATGGAACAGAAGGTCGTTGGGCTGGATAACTTTTCTACCGGCTTTCAGCATAATCTGGACGAAGTCAAACAGTCGGTCAGCGAAGCGCAGTGGGCCAATTTCAACTTTATCGAAGGTGATATCCGCGATCTGGAAACGTGCAAGAAAGCCGTCAACGGTGTGGATTACGTGCTGCATCAGGCGGCGCTGGGTTCCGTGCCACGCAGTCTGGATGATCCCATCACCACGAATTCGGTCAATATCAGCGGATTCCTCAACATGCTGGTCGCGGCGCGCGAATCTGGTGTCAAGTCATTTGTCTACGCAGCTTCCAGTTCCACTTACGGTGATCATCCCGATTTGCCCAAGGTCGAGGACAAGATCGGCAAACCGCTATCTCCTTATGCGGTGACCAAATATGTGAACGAACTGTATGCTGACGTGTTCGCCCGTGCCTACGGGTTCAGTTCCGTCGGTCTGCGCTACTTCAATGTGTTCGGTAAACGGCAGAATCCCGATGGGGCCTACGCGGCCGTCATTCCAAAGTGGACGGCTTCCATGATCAAGGGCGAAGACGTCTTTATCAATGGTGACGGCGAAACCAGTCGCGATTTCTGCTTTGTGGAAAATGCCGTCCAGGCCAATTTGCTGGCGGCCGCCAATATGCCGGAGCAGGGCAGCCAGGTCTTTAACGTGGCGGTCAACGCACGTACCAGCCTGAACGAACTGTTCGCGCATCTGGCCAGTACGCTGGACAAGAATGGCGTGAAGTACGATAAAAAACCGGTGTATCGCGATTTCCGCAATGGTGACGTTCGTCACTCCCAGGCGGATATTACGAAAGCGCATGAGCAGCTGGGCTACAGTCCCACACACAACATCCTGGAAGGGATCGAGGTGGCCATGCCCTGGTATACCCAGTTTCTGCGTTAATCCTTGAAGCGGGTTATCGGGCGGTTCAAGGGGCTGCATCCTGACCATCTGCGTATCGCGCAAGGCGCGATGCGAGTGGCATTTTTCCTGCTGATCGGCAAGATGGCCGGCGCGCTCAAGGAAATGGCTGTCGCGCATCGCTATGGCGTGAGCGAGGTCGTCGATGCCTACCAGTTCACCATGACCATGGCCAATTGGCTGCCCGTTACTATTGTCGGGGCGTTTTCGATTGTCCTGATCCCGGTGCTGGTCAAGACGCGTTATGCTCCCGGTACAGAAAGAGTCCAGTTCATCCGTGAACTGCAGGGCTGGGTACTTGCTATCGGTGCGGTCACCGGGGTCCTGACCTGGCTGTTCTGGCCGCTGATTCTTCAATATGCGGGCGGCAATCTTAGTGAGACGACACGTCAGCACAGTACCGAACTGATCTGGGCATTTGCACCTGCGGCGCTGCTTACGCTGTTGATCGGCGTGGGAACATCGCGCTTGCGTGCTCATGAGCGACATGTCAACACATTGCTTGAAAGTGTTCCCGCGCTGTTGATTCTGGCGTGGATCCTGATCACGCCGGGCGATGTGAGCGTGATGCCACTGCTGCTTGGAACGCTGGTTGGGTATTTGATCCAGGCCGCCTGGCTGACAGTTCTGGCCCGAAAGGCCGATGACGGCATCTGGGGCGTGCCCAGCTTCACGTTCAAATCCCATCAGTGGCCACTGCTGCTCAATGCGGCGGGCGTAATGCTTATCGGCCAGATTGCCATGAGCTTTGTCGGGCCGCTGGATCAGATTGCCGCGGCGCGGCTGGGTGATAACGCCAATGCGACGCTGGGTTACGCGGCGCGCTTGCTCTCATTGATTATCGGACTGGGCGCTGCCTCGGTAGGTCGTGCGGCACTGCCCGTGCTGGCGGATGTGCAAAGTCAGGGGGATGCGCATCGTGCCCGTAACATGGCGCTGAAATGGTCAGCCCTGATGCTCGGCGGCGGTATCGTCGCGGTGGCGGTGTGCTGGGTGCTGGCGCCCTGGATTGTAAAAATACTGTTTGAAAAAGGCGCGTTTACGGCCGATGATACGTTTGCAGTGGCCAGCGTGCTACGCTGGGGCATATTGCAGTTGCCATTTTATTTCGGCGTGCTTATCCTGGTGCAGCTAATGGCCAGCCAGAACCGCTACCGGCTGATGGCGGCAATTGCCGTGGCCAACTTCGCGCTGAAGGCGGTGCTCAATCAGATACTCGCGCCACTAATGGGCGCCGAAGGCATTATGCTGGCCACCAGCTGCATGTACCTGCTGTCCTATATTTGCTACGTGTTTGTTACCCTGACGCATGATGTGTCCGGCAAATCGACTCCAGAAAAATCTGCTACAGATAAACCTACTGAGTAATATGTCTTTCCACTCTACGACTGCAAAGTCTCCTTCCCTTCGGATCATGATTTTCATCCATTCGCTGCATGCGGGGGGTGCCGAACGGGTTGCAGTCGATCTGGCCAATCAATGGCATATTCACGGTCATGATGTGACGGTGGTCACCCAGACCGACTCCAGCGGGGATGTGTATGAGCTGAACCGGCATATCGAACGGGTTTCACTCAATACCGCCGGTCTGCAGGGTCTGCTTGCCAATCTGCGCCGGCTATATGCTTTGCGCAAGGCAATGCAGAAATACCGCCCGGATATTGTGCTGGGCATGATGACCACGGCTTCGATTCTATCTGTGATTGCGGCCACCGGCCTGCGCTGTCGGGTGATTGCCACCGAGCATACTCATCCGCCTTCCCAGAAGCTGTCGTCGCTCTGGCTGAAACTGCGCCGTCGGACCTACCCACGGGCGGCCAAAGTGGTCGCCCTGACGCGCGACACTGCCAGCTGGATCGTCAACCATGTGCCGGGGTCGGATATGGCCGTGATTCCCAATGCAGTGCACTGGCCTCTGGCCAATGGCGAACCGCAGGTCACGCCGCCACCTCGCGGTGGCCGATGCCGCCTGCTGGCGGTAGGGCGGCTGCATACAGACAAGGGTTTCGATATACTGATTGAGTCGTTCCGTGATCTGGCTGAGGTCTTTTCCGATTGGGATCTGGTGATCCTTGGCGAGGGGCCCGAGCGCGAGCGCCTTCAGGCGCAGATTGATGCTGCCGATCTTGGTGAGCGTATCAGTATGCCTGGACGCGTAGGCAACATGCAGCAGTGGTATCACGCCTGTGATATCTACGTGCTCAGTTCGCGAGTGGAAGGATTGTCCAATAGTTTGCTGGAAGCCATGGCTTGCGGGATGCCCAGCGTGGCATTTGATTGTGAGACCGGACCGCGTGAAATCATTCGCCCCGATATTGACGGCGTGCTGGTCACACCGGTAGAAGATCCGCAGGCCCTGGCGGCGGCACTGTCAGGGCTGATGCAGGACAGGCAGCTGCGCAGAACGCTGGCCAGCCGCGCCGTGGATGTGCGTGACCGGTTTTCGATGCGACGCGTGCTTTCGCTGTGGCAAGAGGTCTTCAACGACATACATCACGATAAAAAGGAATAGGCAAGGTTTATGTGCGGGATTGTCGGGCTGGTAGGACGCTTTGAACACAAGGAAACGCTGCTGGCGGACAGCTGCAGCCGTATTGCCCATCGCGGACCGGACAGCAATGGGTTCTGGGAAGACACGAACAGCCCGGTGGCTTTCGGGCATGTCAGGCTGGCGATTCAGGACCTGTCCGAGCAGGGGCATCAGCCCATGGCCAGTGCGAATCAGCGCTATATGCTGGTCTTTAACGGTGAAATCTACAACCATCCGCAATTGCGCGAGGCGCTGCAGCAGGATGGCTACGCGCATGCCTGGCGCGGTCACTCTGATACCGAAACCATTCTGGCCGGGTTGATGACCTGGGGCGTGCAGGACACGCTCACGCGCATGGTCGGCATGTTTGCCATCGCCGTGTGGGATCGCCAGACACGCAGCCTGGTGCTGGCCCGTGACCGTTTCGGCGAAAAACCGCTGTATTACGGTTATACCGAGCAGGGTCTGATGTTCGCTTCTGAGCTGAAAGCCCTGATGCCATTGCCTGGCTTTGACCAGCAACTGAATCGCGATGCGATTGCGCTTTTCCTGCGTCATAACTATATTCCCGCTCCTCACAGTATTTTTACGCAGGTGCGCAAGCTGTTGCCGGGTCACTGGCTGAGTCTGTCGCTTGAGCAGATTGAAACGGGTACCTGGCCGCAATCGCAGCCGTACTGGTCCGCGCTGGATGTCGCGCGTTCCCGGCCGCGTCGCCAGTTTGCACGCGACGAGGATGCGGTCGATGAGCTGGATCAGGTACTGCGCCAGTCGATACGCGGGCAACTGCTATCCGACGTGCCCCTGGGAGCGTTTCTGTCTGGAGGAATTGATTCTTCGCTGATCGCCAGTCTGACCCGGGAAGAAACGGCAGGCGTGCTCAAGACCTTTTCCATCGGCTTTACCGAGCCGGAGTACAACGAAGCAGAATATGCGGCAGAGGTGGCGCGCCATCTGGGGACCGATCATACCGAACTCTACGTGAGTGCGCAGGACAGCCTGGATCTGATTCCTGAGCTGGCCCGTATGTATGACGAGCCGTTTGCCGATTCCTCACAGATTCCTACTGCGCTGGTCATGCGTATGGCAAGGAAGGAAGTGACCGTTGCGTTGTCGGGCGATGCCGGGGATGAGCTTTTCGGCGGTTATTCGCGGTACCAGCGGGTTCGTGAATGGTGGCGCAAGCGTGAACGCGTGCCCGCCGGGCTGACGGGGCCATTGCGCAGTGGTGCGCGGCTGGCCGGCAGTGTGCTGTCCGGTCCGCGCGCTGAAAAATTTGACAAGCTCCAGCAGGTGCTGGGTGCCGAAAATATGGTTGCCTTCTATCGGCAGTTTGTGTCTTACTGGCAGGATCCGACAGCCATCGTGAAAGGCGCTGTCGAGCCGCCCACGGCATTTGCCGAAGCACCCCTGGACAGCCTGCTCGATACCATGATGGCCATTGATACGGTGTCCTACCTGCCTGACGATATCCTGGTCAAGGTGGACCGCGCAGCGATGGCCGTATCGCTGGAGACCCGCGTGCCGCTGCTGGATCATCGTGTCTATGAGTTTGCCTGGAGCCTGGACGAGAAATACAAGCTGCGTGGCAATGACAGCAAGTGGATTCTCAAACAGCTGCTGTATCGCCACGTCCCTCCCGCGATGCTGGACCGCCCCAAGAAGGGGTTTTCCGTGCCCATGGGGCAATGGCTTCGAGGGCCGCTACGCGAATGGGGCGAGCAGTTACTGGCACTGCCGCGGCTGCAGTCCCAGAATCTGCTGGATGCCGAACGCATCAATGCCATCTGGAACCAGCACCAGAACGGGCAGGCTGACAACAGCGCGCGCTTGTGGGGTATCCTGATGCTTCAGGCGTGGCTGGACGAATACGGAATCAAACCATGAAAACCATTATCTGCGGCATGAAGGAGTAGTCCATGCGAATCCTGTTACTTGTCAGTTCCATGAATGCCGGTGGTGCAGAGCGGGTAGCTGCATCACTGGCCAATGCCTGGGTGAAGGAAGGGCATGACGTCTGCCTGATGCCGACCTATTCGCGCGGTACGGGCCAGTCCTTCTATCCGCTGGACCCCGGAGTGCGCCAGATCTGGGTGTCACGGCATCTGAATGGACCGGGTATGTTCCGCACATTGGCCAAACCTCTGGTGTTGCGCCGCCTGATCCAGGATGAGGCGCCCGATGTGATTGTGTCGTTCCTGACCAATGTGAATGTCATGGTATTGGCAGCTACCAAGGGCATGGCTGTTCCGGTTATCGTCTGTGAACGGACCAATCCCATGGCAAGCAAGAATGTGAGTTCGGTGCTGGCGCATGCGCGCCGGGTCCTGTACCCGCAAGCCGATGCCGTCATGCTGCAGACGCAGCAGGCCGCCGAGGTCTTTGGTCGCGTGGTACCGGACCTTAAGCACGTTGCCGTCATTCCGAACCCCCTGCCGCCTGCGCTGGAAGCGGCAGCAAAAGCGGCCGATGGCACCGGCAGGGTCTCGTATGTTTCCGAGAAAACCGTGGCGAACGCAGACAAAGACGGCCAGGCGAATGCCGATTCGAGGCCCAGCGACGCCGAGATGCTACCGGAAGGCTCGCACCGAAAATTATTATGCGCCATGGGCCGCTTTGTGGCGACCAAGCGCTTTGAGATGCTGATTGATGTCTTTAGCCGTCTCGCGCCCGAGGTACCCGACTGGGATCTGACGATCTGGGGCGAGGGACCGCTGCATAGTCTTCTTCAGGAAAAAGTGCGCAAGCTGGGCCTGGAGGATCGTATCCGCCTGCCCGGCAAGACCGATGAACCTTGGGACGAGTTAAGCCGGGCCGATGCGTTTGTCATGACCTCTGAAGTGGAAGGCTTTCCCAATGTCCTGCTTGAGTCTATGGCGCTTGGCCTGCCTTGCGTGACCATGGATTGCCCCAGTGGTCCGGCCGAATTGTCCAGGAATGGACGCGATGCCATTCTTGTCGGTCTGTCTGACGTGGATGGCCTGCAGGAGGCTTTGCATCAGGTTATGACGGATGAAATATTGCGTCGCGAGCTCGGACATCGCGCCACGGTCTCGGTGCGGGATCGCTACAGTCTGTCTGCTGTACTGGAACAGTGGCAGTTTCTTTTCGATGCGGTACTGGGCAAATCACCGGCCAGAACTCCGGTGCCGCCGGAGCAGTCATAATGGTGGAAACAGGCGCGGCATCAAGCATTCCCGACAGTCCTGCACAGCCTGAATCCGGGACCGAACTGCACGTGGTGCATGTCATCAGTGGCCTCGGGCAGGGCGGTGCAGAGGCCGTATTGAACCGCCTGCTGATGGCGCCCTCGCATGCCATTCGTCATACACTGATCAGCTTTACCGATGATGGCCTGTATGGTGCGAGTTTGCGTGCAGCGGGAATCAGCGTGATTACACTTGACATGAAACCGGGAAAAATCACACCGGGCGACTTCATGAGGCTGCGTCGCGAACTGGCCGTGCTCAGGCCCGATGTCGTACAGACCTGGATGTATCATGCCGATGCCATCGGCGGCCTGGCCGCAAGAATGGCCGGTTTGCGCCACATTGCCTGGGGTATCCGCAATTCGGGTGAAAATCTGAAAAGCAGCAGCAAATCCGCGTGGCTGCTGGCGCGCTTTTGCGGCCTGGTATCCGGATGGCTGCCGCAGACCATTATCTGCTGTGCCGAAGGCGCCCGCGCCCGCCATGTGCAATGGGGCTATGATGCGGACAAAATGGTGGTCATACAGAACGGCTACGATTTGACGCGCTGGCAGCCGAACCCCCAGGCACGTAGCCGTTTTCGCCAGGAGTGGCAGGTTGGACCCGATGAGCCCGTGATCGGTTTTGTGGCGCGCTGGAATCCGCTAAAGGATCACCGTAGCCTGATTCAGGCGCTGGCCGAGTGCAAAAAGCAGGGTCTGGTGCTGCGCTGCGTGCTGGCGGGCAAGGGACTGGAAACCGGCAATGCCGAACTGATGCAGTTGCTGCGTGCAGCAGATGTGACAGAACAGGTCATACTGCTGGGCATGCGTGATGATGTGCCTGACCTGATGAACGCGCTGGATGTGCACGTCCTGTCCAGTCTGGCCGAAGGATTCCCCAATGTGGTTGCCGAGGCCATGGCTTGCGGGGTGCCGGGCGTGGTGACCGATGTGGGCGATGCCGCGCTGATCGTTGGCGAGACGGGCTGGGTTGTGTCTGCGCAGGATCCGCAGGCGCTGGCCGGCGCTATTGCCCAGGCCTTTGCCGCCATCGGGCAGGAAGGTCGCCAGGCCATCGCAGAACGCGCCCGCGCCCGGGTGCTGCAAGAGTTCAGCCTGCCCAATATGGTCGAACGCTACGAACAGACGTGGCGCGCGATGCATGCCGACGGACGCTGATTTAACGAATAAGGGCCCAAAATCATGACAACGCAGACACCTACCCCTTCCCTGATGTTTGTGGTGAACAATCCGGCATTCTTCCTGTCGCATCGCCTGCCTATTGCGCTGGCGGCCAAAGAACAGGGGTATGACGTGAGCGTGGCCACCATGGACGGACCAGCCGTGCAGGCTATCAAGGAACAGGGACTGACGCATTACACGCTGCCCATGTCCCGCAGCGGCATGAATCCTCTGGCCGAACTCAAGACGCTTTACGCGATTTATCGCCTGTTCAAAATTGTGGAACCCGATGTCGTGCACCTGGTCACGATCAAGCCCGTGCTTTACGGCGGCATTGCCGCCAGGCTGGCCGGGGTAAAAGGGGTGGTATCTGCTATTTCCGGACTGGGCTTTATCTTCACGCGTGAGCACAAGGGGATCGACTGGGTGCGGATGATTACCCAGCAGCTGTATCGCTTTGCACTGGGGCATCGCAACAGTCGGGTGATTTTCCAGAATCGCAATGATCGCGATATCCTGGGACGCATTGGCGCCGTTCGGGATCAACAGGTGGTGATGATTCGCGGCTCAGGGGTCGATCTGAACCAGTATGCGGCCGAGCCTGAACCTGCGCTGCCTGTGAAAGTGATTTTTGTGGCGCGACTGCTCAGGGACAAGGGCGTATTGGAATATGTAGAGGCGGCGCGCATGTCGCAGAGTGACGGCAAACCCTATGAATGGATTGTTGTTGGCAATCCTGATCCGGGCAACCCGGCGTCAGTGACGCAGGAGGAGGCCGAGAGCTGGCGCGATGCCATCAACTGGCTGGGAGAGCGCAGCGATATTGCCGCGCTGTATGCCGATTCGCATATTGTGGTGTTGCCGTCCTACCGGGAAGGTCTGCCCAAGTCACTCGTTGAAGCGGCAGCCTGCGGGCGGGCCGTGGTGACTACAGACGTGCCGGGATGCCGAGACGCCATCGAGGCTGACCAGACCGGCGTGCTGGTTCCGGTCAGGGATGCCGCAGCAATTTATGAGGCGGTCTGCGACCTGGCCGAAAACACGGAAAAACGGCTGACCATGGGACGGGCGGGCCGGGAACTGGCGCTGGAGGCCTTCGATATCCGCAAGGTTGTTCAGGCCCACCTGGAAATCTATCAATCGTTGATTAGATAAACGATTGCCACAAGAAAGAAAGTCGCGCGCGAGCTGGCTGCATGCTGTTGTTGTCGGCACGAGATTCAAACTGCCATGACGCTGGCGCTGTCTTTAGAAACTGTTATTCAAAAAGGTAAGCTGGCGTCGGGTGCGAATTTGCTGAAAACGTCCTTGAATTGTCCGCGAATCCGGTCAATGGCCTCCTGTGAATCTCCCTCAAAGCGCAGGACAATCACAGGCGTGGTATTGGATGCGCGCGCCAGGCCAAAGCCGTCTTCATATTCCGCGCGCACGCCATCAATGGTTACCACGTTGGTGGCGCCGGGAAATTGCGCCTGATCCTGAAGGGTTTTGATCAGTGCAAACTGCTGGCCTTCTGCCATTTCCAATTTCAGCTCTGGTGTAGAGATGCCTTCGGGCAGGGCATCAAGCACCGCTGTCGGATTGGCATCGCGGGACAGGATTTCCAGCAGCCGCGCGCCGGTATACAGACCATCATCAAATCCATACCAGCGTTCCTTGAAGAAAACGTGACCGCTCATTTCGCCAGCCAGTGGGGCGCCGGTTTCTGCGAGCTTTGCCTTGATCAGGGAGTGGCCGGTACGCCACATCACCGGTTTGCCACCAGCAGCTTCCACGGATGTCGTGACGTGTCGACTGCATTTGACGTCATAGATAATGGTGGCGCCAGGTTGGCGCGCAAGAATATCACGCGCGAACAGAATCAGCTGGCGATCTGGCCAGATAATACTGCCGCTGCGCGTGACCACGCCCAGCCGATCTCCGTCACCGTCAAAGGCCAGGCCGATTTCGCTGTCGGTTTCCTGCAGGCTGCGTTGCAAATCTTCAAGGTTCTGCGGGTCTGCCGGATCCGGGTGGTGGTTGGGAAACGTGCCGTCCACATCGCAGAACAGTTCAACCACCTGGCAGCCTAGCGCGCGAAACAGTTTGCTCGCGACAATGCCAGCCACACCGTTGCCGCAATCGATGGCAATTTTCACGGGCCGGGCAAGTTTGACGTCAGACACGATCCGGTCGATATAGGTTTGCAGAATATCCTTTTGATGCACGCTGCCTTTTTGTGCTGCCACGGGCTCAGATTCCAGTGTCTGCATCTCGGTGCGCAGCGCCAGCACGTCATCGCCATACAGCGCCTTGCCATCGATCATCATTTTAAAGCCGTTGTACTTTGGCGGATTATGACTGCCGGTGATGGCGACGGCCGCCCCAATCTTTTCCGAGTAGGACTCAAAATACACCAGTGGGGTTGGCACCATGCCGATAGCGACCGTATCAACGCCTTCATCTGCAATCCCCTTTTGCAGAGCTTCGGACAACTCCGGACTAGACAGGCGGCCATCGTATCCCACCACAATTCTGTCCGTACCAGTGGCGCGGGCGCGGCGTGCCAGGGCGCGTCCCAGCAGATAGGCAAAGGACGCATTCAACTGCTCGGGCACAATGCCGCGAATGTCATAGGCTTTGAATACGGTTTCGGGAAGAGCTAAGGTCATTGGCTATCCTGTCTGGGAGTGTTGATACGGCTACGCGGCGGGCGGCCGGGTAACAGTGGCAATTTTCGGTAGAATGAGGACTGTATTATACGTCTGTTGCCCGGATGGGCCGGGAGTGAATTCCCTTGCTCATCCATCGCGGCAACAGGTCATCCGAAACGGGGCGGTAAAAAAATGACGATATTGGCGGCATTGCAGAACATCACAGGCGCAGAACACGTGCTGACCGACGAGGCAGCTCAGTCCTATCTGACAGACTGGCGCGGTCGTTACACTGGAAATGCGCTGGCAGTGGCGCGACCAGGTAACGCAGAAGAGGTGGCGCAGATTGTGCGCCTGTGCATTGAACATCAAGTTCCCATGGTGCCGCAGGGTGGTAATACTGGGCTTTGCGGGGGCGCCACCCCAGATGCCCAGGGCAATAGCGTGGTGATTTCGCTTACCCGAATGAATCGGGTGCTGGAGGTGGATACGAACGATGACACCATCACGGTGCAGGCCGGTTGTACATTGCGTGAAGTCCAGGAGGCGGCGGCTGCAGCAGATCGTCTGTTTCCGCTGAGCCTGGCAGCAGAAGGCAGCTGCACCATTGGCGGTAACCTGGCGACAAATGCCGGAGGCACGCAGGTTCTGCGTTACGGCAATACCCGGGATCTGACCCTGGGGCTGGAAGTGGTGACTGCCGATGGCGAAATCTGGCATGGCCTGCGTGGTCTGCGCAAGGACAATACCGGCTACGATTTGCGTGATTTGTATATTGGCAGCGAAGGCACGCTGGGTATTATTACCGCGGCCACGCTCAAACTATATCCGCAGCCGGTGGCACGCTGTACGGCTATGCTTGCCTTCAGCGACATGCCGTCCGCAGTGCGCATGCTATCGCGTGCACGCAAGGGCTTTGGCGCCGCCCTCACTGGCTTCGAGCTGATTTCCCATTACTGCCTGGATTCGGTCACCCGTCAGTTCGATCAGCAGAAATGGCCGTTTGACGAATCCACACGGCAGTGCCCATGGTTCGCGCTATTGGAAATCTCTGATAGCGAAAGCGCCGAGCACGCACGCGAGCGTTTCGAAACGGTGGTGGGAGAGGCGATTGAGGCGGGCGAAGTGATCGATGCCGTGATTGCTGCGTCTATTGCGCAAAGCAACGAGCTTTGGCATCTGCGAGAAAGCATTCCCCTGGCGGAAAAACAGATGGGCAAAAATATCAAGCATGATGTTTCCATTCCGGTGTCGCGCATGACCGATTTCGTTGAGCAGACCAACGCGCAGCTGCAGAAGGCATTTCCGGGGGTCAGGCATATTGTTTTCGGCCATCTGGGTGATGGCAACCTGCACTACAACGTGGCCGCGCCACAGGGGTCCGACGAAACCGCCTTTCTGACGCTGCAGCCCCAGGTATATACGCTGGTTCATGACAGCGTGCATGCTTTCGGGGGCTCCATCAGCGCCGAACACGGAGTGGGGCAGCTGAAAAAAGACCTGCTGCCCTTATACAAGTCCGACGTCGAACTGGCGCTGATGCGCAAAATCAAGCGGGCACTGGATCCTCATATCCTGATGAATCCCGGGAAGGTAATCAATAGCGCTGACATTTAGGACAGAAGTATGTTGCGCGCTGACCCTGTACGATCTTGCGTATGGGGGTGCCACACTGGCGACACGGCTGGTTCTCCCGGTCGTATACCGCTGCGTGGATCGTGAAATAGGCGCCCGGCTCGCCCTGCGTTCCGGTGTAATTGCGTAAAGTGCTGCCACCGGAGTCCAGGGCCTTGTTCAGCGTGTCCAGAATGGCCTGATGCAGTCGCGTCACCCTTTTCAGGGAAATCCGGCAGGCCGGAGTGCGCGGATGGATGCGGGCCGCAAAAAGGCTTTCCGAGGCATAGATATTGCCGACTCCCACCACGATCTGCCCGGCGAGCAGGGCCTGTTTGACGGCCATGCTGCGGTTCTGCAGTCCTAAATAGAGTAGTTCCGGGGTGAACGCGGGATCAAAGGGCTCGATGCCCAGCCCCTGCAGCAGGGGATGCGCTGCCACGGGGCCGGCGTTGTCAGGGTGCCACAGCACCGCGCCAAAGCGTCGCGGGTCGTTCAGGCGCACGGTGGCGCCATCAAAGCACCATTCCACGTGATCATGCTTGCGCAGAAACGCCCCGGCCTCCACTTGCCGCAGTGACCCCGACATGCCCAGGTGTACCAACAGCGTGCCATGCTCGAAACGCAACAGCAGGTACTTGCCGCGCCGCTCGCAGGCCAGTAGCTGCCTGCCCTGCAGAATGGTGTTTAGGTCCGGAGTCACCGGCCAGCGCATACGCGCTTCGTGGACATGAACCGCAAGCAGCCGCTTGCCGGTAATGATCATATCCAGACCCCTGCGGGTTGTTTCAACTTCGGGTAGTTCAGGCATAGGAAATGAGACGAGGCTACGGCTGTCCGCCATGCGTAGCTGAGCCGATAAAATGCTTATATTTTAAGGATTTATTAATAATAACTAAGGAGTGATGATAACATTTGTTTTTTGTTATCCGTCATTGCCTCGCCTGCCTGTGATTCCGATGAAAAGCGTTATTCGCGCCGCAGCCCTTGTTGCTCCGCTCTTGTGGGTTGCCGCTGCGCATGCCCAGTTCGACCAACCGGTAGACCGGCGCGCCATGCTCGATTTTCTGTCCAACGAGCAGGCCAGGCCGGTGACCTTGGTAGACCATACCGAAGCGGATGATATTTACCGTCTGCTGATCATGGAAATTGGCGCTCAGGACGGGCAGATTGATCTGGCCGCCCAGACGGCCATGGAACTGGCGCGCGACAAGAAAATTCCTCGTTTGGCCAAACGCGCCATGCATCTCTATCTTGCCGCTTCCCGTGCCAAAGAAGCTGCTGAGGCTGCCCGTCTGTGGAGCCGGCTGGCTCCGGGTGACGAAGAAGCCGCGGCTGCCACACTGGCCCTGTCTGCAAGCAATGGTGATACCACCGGCATTGTGAAGGCGCTGCGTGAACGCATTGCCAAGTCGCGCAACAAGGATCGTGCCCTGTATCAGGCCGCTGCCGTCGTGGCCCGCATGAAAGACAAGAAAGAGGCCTTGAAAGTCTTTACCGAGGTCATTCACGAGAACGGCGACAAGATGTCTGTCGCGCATCTGCTGCTGTCAGACCTGGCGGCACAGGCAGACAATCGCGTCGTGGCCTGGGAAGCAGCGCACCGCTCGCTTGTGCTGGATCCCAATTCCGATGCAGCCGCCGAACGTGTGCTGCAATATGGCGTGAAAATCAATCATGATCTGGCCATGTCCCTGGCGCACACCTTCATTCAGAAGCATCCGAACATCCGCCGCGTACGCCTTCTGTATATCAGCCAGTTGGTAGAGGACAGAAAATTCGAAACCGCGCTGACCGATCTGAAGCGCATGCGCAAGAGTTTCCCCGAGGACTTTGATCTGCTGTATCTGGAAGCTCAGGTGAATTACCAGGCAAAGCGCTATAAAACGGCGCGCGCACGCTTGAACGAGTTTCTGCAGGTGCAGGAGCAACGACGTGATGCGCTTTCCGATGCCGAAACCGATGCCCAGGGCCAGTCTACCGATGCCCGTATTCTGTACGCCCAGATTGAAGAGGATCAGGGCCGTTATCGCGAGGCCATTGCCCAGCTGGAAAAAATCGACGAATCGGCAGCCATCCCGCAGATCCGCATGAAGCAGGCCGCGCTGTACGGCAAGCTGGGGAGTCTGAATAAGGCCCTGAGCCTGATAGACGGGATCCGTACCGAAACCAAGGACGACAAAATCATTGTTGAGCTGGCGGCCTCGCAGGTGCTGGCGGCTGCGGGTCGTACCGACAGGGCAGTGGCCCGGCTGGTCAGCGCCGACAAGGCGCTGCCGGACAGCCCGGCTATTAAATACGATCTGGCCATGCTCTACGAACGACAGGGAAAAATCCCCGAAATGGAAACTCTGTTGCGTCGGGTCATGGTCCTGAAACCCGATTCCCCCGATGCCTACAACGCGCTGGGCTATGTGTTTGCCGACCAGAATATCAACCTGGATCAGGCCCAGACGCTGCTGGACAAGGCAGTGCAACTTGCGCCGGGCAATCCGTTCATCCTGGACAGCATGGGCTGGCTCCAGTTCCGTCTGGGTAATCATGCGCTGGCCACCCAATACCTGGAAAACGCCTTTGAATTGTCGCCCCAGGCCGATATTGCCGCTCACCTTGCTGAGATTCATTGGGAGAGGGGAGACAAAAAGCGTGCACGTGACCTGCTGAAAAAAGGCTGGAAACTGGACAAGGATAATCCGACACTTAAAGATACCCTCAAACGACTGGGAGTTCGTCTTAAATGAATTTTTTCTCTGTACAACGCTTCACCCGACTGGCCGCCAGCTGTCTTGTTGCGGCAACGCTGGCTGCGTGCTCTACAGTACCCACCGCGCCTTCAGCGCCCGCTACGGTTTCCGCTGACGGCACCTTCGAGCGCTCAGGCCGGTTTGCGCTGAACGTTTACGATAAAAGCACGGAGCGCAATCGTGATTCGGTGCAGGGTGGCTTTACCTGGCTGGATACGGGCGCCGTTCTCACGCTGGATCTGACCAATCCGCTGGGGTCTACGCTGGCCCGAGTCGTGGTTTCCGATAATCAGGCCGTCCTGACCCGTTCCAACGGAAAACGAACTGTGGCAACCGATCCCGATGCGCTGGTGGCCGAGGTACTGGGCAGTCCGATTCCGGTGAACGGCATGCGTGATTGGCTCAAGGGCCGCAGGAATGGGCAGGATTCGGCAACGGCTGACAAAAACAGCACGTTTGACGAGTCAGGCTGGCATGTGACGATGTCCGATTTTGACAGCAAGGGGCCGACCCGGCTGAATTTCGAGCGTACGCTGTCAACTGACCGGATAACCGTACGTGTGGTGACCGAGAGCGAATGAACGCACTGACTGACGTTCCGGCGCCAGCCAAGCTGAATATGTTCCTGCATGTCACCGGCAGACGTGCAGATGGCTTGCACCTGTTGCAAACCGTTTTTACCTTTATTGATCTGGCCGACAGGCTGCATTTCACGCTGCGTGACGATGGCCTTATCTTGCGTGAAACCGATATCCCCGGCGTGTCACATGACAGCGACCTGATTGTGAGGGCAGCACGGCTGCTGCAGCCGCATGCCGTTGCGCCGGCGAACACACATGCGGGCGTGACGATCCGGGTAGACAAGCGTATCCCGGCAGGGGGCGGTCTGGGAGGAGGGTCCAGCGATGCGGCCAGCACCCTGATGGCGCTCAATCGCCTGTGGAACTGCGGCCTGTCACGTGAACAACTGCAGACGCTGGGACTATCGCTGGGGGCGGATGTCCCCGTTTTTATCTTCGGCGAATCGGCGTTTGCAGAAGGCATCGGCGAGGCGCTGCAGGCCTGCCCGGTTCCGCCAGCCAGCTACGTGCTCTTTGTACCCGCCGTGAGTGTCGCAACTGCAACAGTATTTGCGTCTCCTGATTTGACAAGAAACACAAAATCCATCATAATGCACGACTTTGCTGGACACGATATTCATCAGTTTGGCAAAAACGATCTGCAGGCAGCAGCTTGTGCTCAGTTCAAACCGCTTTCGCTTATTGTTGGCTGGCTTGAGTCCCTGGGCATAAAAGCCAGAATGACCGGATCCGGCGCGTGTTTTTTTGCGGCGTTTTCATCGTCAGACCAGGCACAGGCCTGTGTTGATCGTGTAGAATCTGCGTTCACCTCTCATCCAGAGGCACGCCAGTGGTTAAAACAGGTCCTTATCTGTCACGGCATCAGCCGGCATCCACTGTATAATTGGATATAGAATTTGGGGCGTCGCCAAGCTGGTTAAGGCACTGGATTTTGATTCCAGCATGCGAAGGTTCGAATCCTTCCGCCCCAGCC
>JAEWEV010000013.1 GCA_023389155.1 Pseudomonadota bacterium | reverse complement strand
GTGTTCTGTGATTTGCTTTATCGCTTCGAGTTTGAATTCTTCCGTAAATCGGACCTTGCTCATAATAATCTCCATCTGTGAGTATTATGAGGCTTAAAAGTGTCTAGTAAACCCTGGCCGATTCATAGGAACGCATGCAGTAACGTACATCCAGAAACGTCGATTCCGCTTGTGAGCTACCCGCTCAATGTCTCTGCCGATACCCCAACAAAGAAGAAATTTTATCGCAAGCCTCGACGATAGATGGAGCAAGGTTGTGCATGACCCGGGGTTTGAGCCTATCTGCCAGGCCAGATTCACGTTTTTCATTTTTTTAGCAGCGGCAACATTGATAATCTGCAGGTTTGGTTTTCGATAAATCACACAATTCGAACTCATCGATAGCCTATTTCCCATTCTGGTAAAACATTGCTAAAGTATCCCTTTATGCCATATTAACAATGGCTACGCACAGCAATGCGCCCCACACGCTCAGCTGTCCCCCGGAAAAGAATAGGCGGCTTGATGATGTCAAACGTAATACCCAATTTATCACTGCATGAATTCCTGCCCTCTTCGACAGAGGGAACCCACTCTTGAAATCCGACCTCTCCCCCTCGGAAGCCCGCCGCATCGCCCTCACCGCACAGGGCTTTAACGCCCTGAACCGTAGTTCAGACATCAGCAAATTACAGCTGCGCCGCTCAATCGCACAAATGGGTGTGCTGCAGATAGACAGTGTGAATGTTCTGGTGCGTGCCCATTACCTGCCGCTTTTCTCCCGCCTGGGTTCCTATGACCGCAATCTTCTGGACACGGATGCCGTCGCCAAATCAAAGCGTTTCTTCGAGTACTGGGGACATGCGGCGTCGCTGCTGCCGCTGGATTGCCAGCCCTTAATGCGCTGGCGCATGGCACGTGCGTTGCGTGGCGAGGGGATCTGGCGGCAGCTGCAACCCTTCGCCAAGGAAAGGCGAGCCGAGGCCGACGCGATACTGAACCGCATCCGCGAGGAAGGGCCACTGGCTGCTTCTGATTTATCGGCCGCCTTCGCTCTTTCAAACGCGTCGGGCCTCTCTCCCGCCACCAACCTGCGAACCAGGGCCGTCGCCAAGGAGATGTGGGCATGGAGCGAAGTAAAGCACGCCATCGAATGGCTGTTCTGGGCGGGGCTGATCGCGGCGACAAATCGCCGGGGTAGTTTTGAACGGGTGTATGACGTGCCCGAACGGGTCTTGCCTTCTGCCGTTCTTCAGACCCCCACACCGTCTGATGTGGATGCGCAACGCGAGCTGCTTGCGCGGTCGGCCAAGGCCCTGGGCATCGCTACGGCAGATGACATGCGTGATTATTACCGTATTCCCGCGGCGGACGCCCCGCTCCCGATGCAGCAGCTGGTTGAGGAAGGAACGGTGATTCCGGTACGGGTGCGCGGCTGGCGGCAACAGGCTTATCTGCATAAGGATGCACGCGCCGGTCGTCGGATTGAAGGGGCAACGCTACTCTCTCCTTTCGACCCACTTATCTGGCACCGCCCACGCACAGAGAGACTGTTCGACTTTCGCTATCGGCTGGAAATCTATACTCCGGCCCACAAACGCGAGCATGGTTATTACGTGCTACCGTTTCTAATGGATGGTGCGATCGTGGCGCGTGTAGATCTGAAGGCGGATCGTCAGTCTGATGTGCTGATTGTGCAGCGTGCCCATGTAGAGCCCGATGCGCCGCACAGCACGGTAGAACGGCTGATCGACGAGCTGCGTCTGTTGGCGTCGTGGCTGGGCTTGTCCTCGCTTGCCGTCACACCGGCGGCGATCATCGACCCACTACTTGCGCCCATGCGCGTGGATTCCCTCTCGGCGTCAGCAGGACTGAGTTCCGCGTGATTAAGGATGGCTCTCATCATCGCTTAAAACGTCGCAGGCGTATTCACCCATAGCACACGGGTAAGGGTCTTACCTGGATTTCGGTAACCGTGCGGCACGTCACTGGAAAAATGAAAAGAGTCGCCCGCTTGCAAATGATGAATTTCGTCCCGAAGCCGCAATTCGAATTCGCCTTCAATCACATACCCCATTTCTTCACCCGCATGAGCGATTTGTTCCCGTTCTTCGGCTTTGGGTTCCAGGTGGTAGATGTCTGCCTGCAGCAGCTGGCCTCGCATCGGTACGATGACCCGTTCAAGTGTCAGACCAGACTTGCCACCAGGCTTATTGGCAAATGCCAGCACCGGGCGTTCACCTTGACGAAGTACAGGGGATTCAGAAAACGCGCTTGCTGCAGTAAGTTCGGCCACGTTCGTGTCCAGGGCAAGCGCCAGCCGATGCAGGTTCGCGAGCGACGGCATTGCCTGTCCGCGTTCGATACGGGACAGCAGGCTTTCAGAGCACTGGGCTGCTTGTGCCAGTTCCTTCAACGTCATTCCATGTACCAGGCGTGCGTGCCTGAGTCTTGGGCCAAGTGAAGTAAGAACTGATGCATCATCTGTCGGTGTTGTGTCCATCGCCTGCTGTTCCGCTTTTCTGTTTATATGCCGCCTGTCATACCACGGGTTCGTACAACGTTTGTCATACTCCTGAATGTACCGAGAAGTGTACTTCAACAGGCCGGTTGTCATTGATGGGTACGATGTCCTGAGGGCAAGCGGACATGACGACCACGCAATCCATCTCTGCGCGCAGCTCCACATAGTCGCCTGCCTTGGATGCCGGTGGCAACCATTGCACCGCGCCGTTACCATCCACAGGGATATTCATCCACAGATTCAGGGGTTGCGGCACTTCGCGCGCGCGCAGGCCAATGGCTTTGAGCGCCATACGCATATTATCAGCACAATTGTCATGATAGTGCTCAACGCCCAGGTTGCGGTAACGATAGGCATCGCAGGCAGCCATTAAGGTGTCGTGCACACCGGGTGAGGTATCAACAGTCAGCGTCATAATCGCGCGCCGGCGGTTGCTAAACAGGGGATCGCCAGCCTTGGGAATAATCCGGTCGATGGCCGCACGGGCGTGCTCCATGGACATGAACTCGCTCAGGTCATCCGTTTTAAAGGCCCAGGTATCGCATACCTGCGAGCCATGAGTATTGATGATGCGAATGATTTGCCCTTTCTTCAGGAGCACGGCACGACCGTTGCGGGCAGGAACTTCATAGATCTTATCCAGCTCAGGTGTGCCGTCAGCAGAGATCGGCTCACGATGGGTATTGTTCAGTCCTACGGGTTCGCCGTTGTCGGCAACAGCAGAGGCGGCTGAGACGGGTGAAAGCACTTCGGTCATGGTAAGCATCCTTAATTGGGTTGAAAAACATTAGTATTGCAATTGCTATTGGGCAGGAGCAGCAGTATTAGCGGCTACCCTGTCCGCCTGATAATCGGGTCTGTTAATCTAATTCCCCTGCTTTCTCGATCGGCAGATCCTCCAGCGGTTCAGCCAGTTGCAGCAGGCTCCAGGCGAGTGCACGGGTACATGCGCTCAGATCCACAGTAGCCGTGTCTTCCGCCGGGTGATGACTGACGCCATTCACACTGGGCGCAAAGAGCATCGTTGTGGGGCAGAATCCGGCCATTGGCATTGCGTCGTGAAACGCACCGGACAGCATGGCACGATGACTGATGCCGAGTGATTCACAGATGTGATTGCTCATTTCGGTCAGATCCGGCGCAAAGTGAACGGTAGGCTTGTCCTGCAGGACTTCAATCTGCCCTCCCGCGGGGAGCGAGGACTCCAGAACAGCTCGAACCTTATCCAGCGCAGCAGACTCCGGATGACGAGCATCGACAGTAAAGGTGATATGGTCTGCGATGGTGTTGACCGATCCGGGCTCACACAGCCAGCGACCGATAGTGACGCGCAGCCTTTCATCTTCGCACTGTCCTGCATAGCTCAGCAGCGTGTGGGCCATGTCGATGGCCTTGGCCTGCGCATCATCACGGTTGGCAAGTGGCGTGGTACCAGCGTGCGCGCTGCGACCAGGCACGGTAATCTGAAACCAGCGTACGCCCTGTATGGCCGTCACGCAGCCCACCTGAAGCTTTTCAGCTTCCAGCACGGGTCCCTGTTCGATATGGGATTCAACATAAGCATGGACCGGCGTACCCAGTGAACGCGCCATCAGTGGCCAGCCCTGCGTCAGGGCACACTCAAGGAAATCGGCGACCGCTGCGTCACGTGCCTCGCGGAATGTAACACCCTCTTTATCGCTAATGGATAAAAAATCATTCAAACGCGCCGGCACCGTAAACGAGACAGAGCCCATGAGACCCGGCGCAAAGCGTGATCCCTCTTCGTTGGTCCACATCACCACATCAATCGGACGCTGCGTGCGGATATTCAAGGTATCCAGCGCCTCAAAAACTTCCAGACCTGCCACCACCCCGAACGCCCCATCCAGCCAGCCCCCCAGCGGCTGGGTGTCGACGTGACTGCCCGTCATCACCGGTTCTGCATCGGCAGACTGTCCTGCACGACGGATAACCACATTGGCGGCATCGTCGATCCCAACCGTATAGCCCGGGCGCGAGGCGAAATCCTGAGCCAGCCAGCGGCGTGCGGCCAGCTCCTGGGCAGTCAAGGCTTCCCGTGCAACGCCACCTCCGGGTGCTGCGCCAAATTTCGCTAGTCCGCGCAGCCGAATTTCAAGACGTTGCGGGTCCACTGCCTCGGCCACGTCCCGACAGGCCGCCTTCACCAGTGAAATATTTTTGCTGTCGCTCATTGTGTCCTGCCCTCGTGTGCCGCATGCCGATATCCGGCTTCCTGTTGTCCGGGTTCTTCCGGTTGCCCCGGTTTCAGTCGCATAGCATCCTGCGCTGCCGCTCCCTGTTTGGGGACTCCCACTGGCGCCGCGCCCACTGGCCCAGCTACCAGTTGTCCCGATTCCTGTCTTGCCGCTACCTGTCTTGCCGCGCCCCCAAGGCTGCGACGTATCCACGGTTCCAGAAATTTCTGTACCCGTGGATGGGTGGGCGCATGAATTATTTCATCTGGCATACCTACGGTCACGACGCGGCCGCCTTCCATGAAGACGATGCGATCAGAAACTTCTGCGGCAAAACTCATTTCGTGCGTAACCATAACCATGGTCATACCGTCGCGCGACAGTGATTTGATAACCTCAAGCACTTCATCAACCAGTTCAGGATCCAGGGCCGATGTGGGCTCATCCAGTAGCATGGCTTCGGGGCCGACGGCCAACGCGCGTGCAATGCCAACCCGCTGCTGCTGGCCGCCGCTCAGGCTGGCGGGAAGCGATTCGGCTTTAGCCGACAGGCCGACACGCTCCAGCGCTTCAGTTGCCATTTTCCGGGCACGCTCGGGACGTATTCCTTTTGCCAGGGTCAGCGGCGCCATCACATTTGCCAATGCAGTCATATGCGGCCACAAATTGAACTGCTGAAAGACCATGGCCAGGGGCGCTCGCACTTCGGCAATGATGCGATCGCTTTCAGGCTGCAGCTTGCCGCCCTTGTCGCGCCGGTAACCGAGCAGCGCGCCGCGCACATGGACCTCTCCCTGATCGTAGGCTTCCAAAAAATTCATGCAGCGCAATAGCGTGGTTTTTCCTGAACCGGACGGGCCGATCAGGGTAACGACCTCGCCCTTTTGAATATCAAGGTTGACATCTGCCAGCACACAGTGCTCACCAAACGATTTGCCGACACCGCGCAGCGACAGCATGGGAACGGATGACAGGGATTTCATAATGCAGTTTTCCTTAAAGTGCAAATCGTCTGCGCAGCATATTGCCCAGGCGCTGAATCAGCACGGCCAGTGCCCAGTAGCTCAGCGCCAGCATCAAATAGGGTTCTATATAGACAAACTCTTCCGAGACGACTTTGCCGGCGGTCATGGTCAGTTCGGGATAGGTAATCACAGAGGCGAGCGCCGATTCCTTCATCAGCAGTACCGTCTGATTCACAATCAATGGCACGGCAGCGCGCAAGGCTTGCGGACACTCAATATTCAGAAATACCTGGCGACGCGACAATCCCATGCAACGGGCCGCCTCAATCTGGCCTCGGGGAATCGTTTGCCAGCAGGCGCGGAAAATTTCAGCGAAATAAGCACCACCATATATTGAAAGGGTGACTGCCGCTGCAGAAAACGGATCCAGCGAAATACCCACCACGGGCAAGCCGAAGTAAACAATGAAAAGATGAATTAAAAATGGTACGCCGCGCAACACAGCAGTGTAGACCCAGTAAAAAGCCCCCAGAATCGGATTGCGTGTCTCGCGCAGGATCAGCATGACAAACCCCAGCACAAGGCCGCCGGCCAGTCCTGCCACCACAAGTGCGATCGTTCTGAGCGCGGCATAACCGAATACGGGTAACAGCTGGGTCAATAACGTCAGATCAATCATCATTTGCTGATCACTCCATGTGTCATGATTGCCTTGCTGGCCCGTCTGCCCCCGCCAATCCTGCTGCCAAGCCATGAGCCGATAATAAAAATGGCGCCTGTGATCAGCAGGTATGACACTCCTACTGTCAGATACACTTCCAGTGCACGATAATTGGCTGCAACGATTTGCCGGCCGGCCCGAGCCAGGTCCGGTACGGCGATCACAGAAATGATGGCGGAATTCTTGACCACATCAATCGCTTCCGACACGACCGCGGGCCAGACTGCACGCGCCACCTGCGGCAGCTGGACATAACGGAATGTCTGTTGCGGGCTCAGACCGAATATCGATGCGGCTTCCAGTTGTCCCTTTGGTACGGCAGCCAGTCCTGCCCTCAGGATTTCAGACTGAAATGCACTGGAATTCAAGCTCATGGCGAGGATGGCTACCAGCAACGGTGGCAGATCCAGGCCAAACGCATTGGGCAGGTAAAACAGCATCAGCAGCTGCACGAGTAACGGCGTACCCCGAAAAAAGCTGATGTACAGCCGCAGTACCCGGGCAAGCCAGCCATCGCGCATGGTCAGCGCCAGCAAACACGCGCCCAGAATGAAACCACAGACAATCGCCACCGCCATCACAATCAGCGTCATGGCTGCGCCGTTCATCAGGACGGGCAGATAGGCGAGCAGGCGTTCGTAAAAAGCGGCAGCGGTCATTGTCATGTGCTCCAGTGAATGCGATTATCAGAGTTCCGGAGCAGGAACCGTATCTGTGGGAACATCCATGGTGAAGCCAAACCATTTTTTCTGCAGTTCCGCCATCTTTCCGGATTTGGCAGCCTGGGCAATGCCGTCAGAAAAGAATTTGACCAGTGACGCACTGTCGTCATCCTTGCGTCCCACCCAGCCGAAATAGGTTTTGGGTCCGATGGGGGAATCGATGATGGCGTACACATCCGGACGGGCTTTGATCAGTGTTGCAAGATTGGCTTTTGACTGAGCCACCGCAACAAGGCGTCCTGCGGCCAAATCCGCATACGCTTCATCAAAACTCACATATTCCCTGACTGTGGGTTCCGGTTTACCCTGGGCTTTCAACGTCTCGATATAGCCCTGCAAGGCTTTCAGCTGCGCGGAACCGGCCTGCGATCCCACTACTTTGCCGGCGATGTCGTCGGCGCTTTTCACTTGCGCATCGGCCTTGCGGGTAATCAGCGCCACCGTTGCATCTGCAATAGGAACCGTGAATGCGAATTTATTCGCGCGCTCTTTGGTCATAGTCACAGATGTAATTACGAAATCGAACCGTTTGGTTGCCAGTCCTGGCAGGATCCCCTGGAAAGGAACATCGTACTGTTTGACTTTGACTCCCGGAACCTGCTCAAGTATCAGGTTCATCAGATCGGGGCCGTAGCCAACAACCTTTCCGTCCTGAACGAACTCAAACGGCGCAAATTGCGCTTCTGTACCGACGACAATTTCTTTTTTATTGCGAATCGTGTCGAGCAAATCGGCGCTATGAGCGGCACCGGCTATAAGTAGAGCAAACGCTCCCGTGAATACGCGACGAAGCAGCATGACAACTCCCTGAAATAGGTATCTGAATGGTGGCCCGGATTCATATCCGGGCTTTCAAGTCTCTGGCATATCATGCAAGTGACTTGCATACTACTCAAGCAATTGTCATGCCAACTGTGATTAGAGGGAGAACGCGGGATCATAGGGTGAAGCCGATGCGAGACTGTACGCTTCTGGTGCGAAGCGCAAAGATTTATGCACCGGATTGGACTGACGTGGACGAAAGCGTGCCGATGCTCAGTCAAGCAAGACCATTTGCTGAAACAGGCTCTTCAGACGAGCTATATAATTAGCGGCGGCGCACTAACGGCTTGACCTGAGTACCGTGTAAAGGCGCCAAGAGTAACCTATGCCCAAAGCGGCATCCGTCCTATATAGGGTGGGTACGCTGTCTACAACGCCATGGCTGGGTACCAGATCAACAAGAATTTGCGATGTTTTCTGCAGGGACGTGACAGAACGAAGGGACGGCAGTGAAACTGTCACTGCCCTGGCCATGCTTGTTAGATTTGGAACATACCTGCCTTAACCATGGCCGTCTTGGGAGTTGATTGCGATATTTCGCTATCGCATAATAAAGGCCATATCAGCCCTCACCATCGAACTTCTGGACGCACACCCGATGCGCCATAAAAAAGCCACGCGCAAGCGTGGCTTAATGTTGTCAGTGTAGTACCCGGCTTCTGTTCACCCCTTCAGCATCCATTCATGCCGGGGATCATTATAAAAATGCCAAACGCGGGTCGGACCAGCCATCACATTCAGATAATACGAGGTGTAGCCGTGAGGGACGATAACGGGATGATATCCCTTGGGCACTTTAACAACATCGTGATTTTCAACGCAAATCGACTCATCAATATCACGATCGTCTGTATATACCCGCTGAAACGCAAAGCCCTGAGGCGGGTTCAGTCTGTGGTAATACGTTTCTTCCAATGCGCTTTCTTCGGGTATCGCATCACGATCGTGTTTATGCGGAGGATAGCTTGACGAATTTCCGGGTGGCGTAATGACTTCAACCACGAGCAGGCTGTGCGCCGGCTCGGTCTCGGGCAAAATATCACAGACGTAGCGCGTATTGCTTCCCTGTCCGCGGACGGACCTTTTCATACTATCAGGATGAATCAGGCGGGACGGATATTGCGTGCCATTTCCCGGCGCAACTGCCACGCCCAGTTCACATCCCGGCTCCACAGTTACCGTGACCTCGGAATCCGGGGCAATATACGCAGCATAGGGAGACTTATCCTCAAACACAGATTGCCGGCTTTGCAGATCGTTCCACTGCTGTGATCCTTGTGCGTCCGTAACCGTGAGCGATGCCTTGCCACTCAGAATGATCAGGCACAGTTCGTTGCTTTCACTCTGAAATACTTTAGTTTCCGGTTTATCAAAGTGATACGCCTGAAATCCCACGTACTTCAGACCGCCCGTTCCCAATGGGACATCCGCCACCAATGTATCGGCGCTTGCCTTCACTTTTAATGTCATGACCGCTCCCCTTTCCCGCCCGATCTGGCACCCAGCCAGGCTTCTATCAAATACTCAAACTTGTGTCGAACCTGCTCTTTTAGCTGATTGTCGTCGATGGATTCTGCCAGCCAGGCTTTACCCGGTTCATGAAAAATCGAACGGCCGACTGTGAATCCCTTGCACACCGGCCATTTTGCGGCCACTTCAAACCCTTTGGCAACCGATTCCAGCGGCGCCGCAAGTCCCAGCAACACCACACCTTTGCAATACGGATCATTGCGTTTAATGATTTCATCCAGCACTTTCCAGCTGTCTGAAGACAACGCTTCAATTTTCCACCACTCCGGCAACACGCCAAGTTCGTACAATCGTCGAATTGCCCGGATGATCTGCTCATCCCGGTTTTTTGAAGCATCTTTAGGGGGAATGATCTCCAGCAGCAAATCGTGCCCGCTTATCTGCGCAGCCTGATAAAGCGATAATATCTGCGTTTCCTGTTCATCCCTTAGCGATTTTTCCTGATCAACATCGTAATAAACAAGACATTTGACAATATGTTCATTGGGCCAATGAATCAGATTTGATCCCACGCTTCGCCCTGGTTCGAACACGATAGGCATGGATCCTGGCAACTCTACCGGACGGCCGATCCACCAGCCCCGGCCTGTCGCCTCGTTCAGAGCGTCCTGGCCCAGTCTCTCGTCGGCAAGGATACCGATAGAATCGTTGTGCCCAAAGCCAGACTGGTATTTCTTCTCAGTTTCTATCGCAGCCTGAACAAATAGCGATTTCAGTTGTGAAATTCGTTGCGGATCTGCGCCCACCTGCTCTGCCAGTTCAATAAGCTGGCTGCGATGATCAAACGCAAAGCCAAAAATATTATCCCATTCACGGCGCTTGCGCGAAACGCGGTGCAGCCGTTGCAGCGATTCATCCTTCTCCAGCGCAGTGTTACCCTTGCCTCGGGAAAAGAAATAATCCAGTTCTGCGGGAGTCGGCATTGCCGGAGCACATCCATGTCTGGACACCACCAGTGCACCACACGCATTGGCCAGTCGACATGTCTGCTCCCAGTCAGCACCATCAATCCATCCCTTGAGCAGCCCTGACATAAACGCATCGCCCGCTCCCAGGACGTTGAACACATCTACTTTGAAAGTAGGATAAACAGGCGGCAACTGCGCCGGGATAGCGTCTTCGAAAACGTTACAACCCTCTGCGCCGCGTTTCAATACGATTGTCGCAGCAGTGACGCTGCGTATAGCCTTGAGCGCCTGGATAATATCGGCCGATCCGCCGGCGATCTGAATTTCTTCTTCAGTGCCAACGATCAGGTCAAATTCCGGAAGGATAGCCAGCAACTGTTTTGAGACGTCATCACTGGCGATGTACCGCGTTTCACCATCGGCCTGGCCAGTCAGCCCCCAAAGTACCGGGCGGTAATCAATATCCAGAACCGTTTTTACACCGTTCTTGCGCGCGAAACCCAGCGCAGCACGGCTGGTGCGCAACACATCCGGGTTAGATAGATGGGTACCGGTAATGAGCAATGATTTTGCAGATGCAATATATTCCTCGGAAAAATCCTCTGCGGACACGGCCATATCAGCACAGTTTTCACGATAGAAAATCAGCGGAAAGGTATCCCTGTCTTTCAGACCCAGCAGTACCAGCGCGGTCAGACGATTGGGATCGATACGTACATGGCTGGTATCACAACCCTCATTTTTCAGGGATTGGACCAGAAACCTGCCCATGTGATCGTCACCAACCCGGGTGAGCATGGACGATTTCAATCCCAGGCGGGCAGTGCCAAATGCAATATTGCCTGACGAGCCGCCCAGATATTTTGCAAACGAATGCGCATCTTCAAGCTTTGCACCAACCTGCTGTGCGTAAAGATCAACGGCGAGCCGGCCAAGACAGATAACGTCAAGCGCTCTGTCTTGCGGGAAACGAGGGTTTTGCGTAGATGTCATTGTTCTTCAGATATGGCAAATGGAATTGAAACATGACTTTAACGAGATTTGTCCGAAAACGCAATAATAATTCTATTTTTTAAAAATATAGAATTTTTGTTCTATTTATATTACAATTCATCACACCCACAATACAGGTGATGCAATGACTGTAGAAAAATTTCTTGCTGCACTGGTCACTGAGTACAACGATCTGCCAAAGCAACTTAAGCGGATCGCCTCTTTTGTCGAAAGTCACCAGGACGAAATCCCCGTACTGCGCGTCCAGGATGTCGCCAAGGGATGTTCCGTGCAGTCCTCTGCCGTCGTGCGATTCGCCCAGCGCTTTGGCTTTACCGGATACAGCGAAATGCAGGCCGTCTTTACAGACCAGCTGCTCACGGCCAACCCCAAGCATCACCAATACCGTGAACGCATCCGTCGGGAACTTACCGACGACAGCGCGTATGACTCACTCAGCCTGACCGACAAACTGGTAACCAGTAGCATCAACAGTCTGGAAGAACTGCAAAAATCTCTGGATCAGAAAGAGCTGGACAAGTCAGCCACCACACTTGCAAATGCCAGAAAAATCTATATTGCGGGCATGGGCCGGTCCCTTCCCATCGCCTCTTATCTGGTCTACGCACTGCAAAACCTCGAAAGAGAAGTGATTTTCCTCAATGGCTTAGGTGGTGTGCCCGAACAATACATGCGCACGATGAGTCAGGAAGACGTGCTGCTTGCCATCAGTTTTTCTCCCTATGCCGGCGAAACGCAGACCTGCCTTCAGTACGCCAAAGAGTCGAAGGCAAAAATTGTGCTTATCAGCGACAGTGCCCTGTCGCCCATCAGCCATCTCGCCGACTATCTGCTGTGTTCTACCGACAACCAGACGCTTTCCTTCAGATCGCTTACCGCCACCATCTGCCTGGCACAAATTCTGTTTTTATCCCTAGCCTACAAACTCGAAACCAATCAGCAAAACTGAAACCAGTTAATAATTATCCATAACGGAGACTCACATGAAAAAATTCCGCTTTATCAAAACCCTGGTAGCCGGCCTGGCGCTGACATTTACCGCCCAATCCTATGCGGAAACCTTCCCAGACAAGCCAATCCGCTGGATTGTTCCCTACGCAGCAGGTGGCACCACAGATGTCATGGCACGTCATCTTGCAACTGAAATGGGAAAAATCCTGAAGCAGACAATTGTGATCGACAATAAACCAGGTGCAGCAAGCATTATCGGCGCAACCGCTATTGCACGCGCAACGCCCGATGGCTATACCATCGGCACGGTCGACTCCGGAACACTGGCGTTTAATCCCGCCTTATACAAATCCCTTACCTATGACGCCATGCAAGACTTTTCTTTCATTGGCGGTTTGGGAAAAATGCCGATTGTGCTTGCCGTAAACAATTCATTTCCGGCAGACAACCTGGCGCAGTTCATGGAAAAGGTAAAAAACGAACCAGGTCAAGTGACATCGGCATCCTCTGGCCATGGTTCACCATTACATATGGCACTTGAATTATTCAACCGGGAACAGAAGCTAAATCTGCTTCACGTGCCATACAAAGGATCAGCACCTGCTGTACAGGACCTCATAAGTGGACAGGTAAACTCAATTTTTGTTGACCTGCCGCCTTCCATTTCCATGATTCAGGCGAAAAAAATGAAAGTGCTGGCCGTTGCCACGCCTGAACGCATGGACATACTGCCTGACGTCCCCACATTTGACGAAGCGGGTGTAAAAGGCTTTGAAGCCTATGCCTGGCAAAGCCTGGTAGGCCCCAAAAACCTGTCTAAAGAAAGACAGGAAATTCTGAATAAAGCGCTGAACGAAGCGCTGGCTTCCGATACCATCAAGCAAAAATTCTCTGAAATCGGAATCCAGCCCATGCCAATGAGCTCCGACGAACTGGGCAGTTTTGCCAAATCCGAGCATGAGTCTTGGGGAAAACTGATACGGGACGCCGGCATCAAACTTGCGAATTAACAAGATAATAAAGACGGGCGGTGTAGGGCCAGGCGCTTGCGTCTGGCTTTTTTATTGAAAATTCACTGTCGTGGTTGCCCGCCAATTGGCAGTAGCAGTTCGGCGCATTGCGCCTTTTCGGTACGGCGCAACGCTTGCACCACGTGCTCACACGCCTGAGCGACGGCTTGTGCCAGTTCCATACCGTTAAGCCAAAGCCCGGTCAGGGTGGCACAGAACAGGTCACCCGTGCCTTTCGGGGTGGCGTCGATGCGCGGATGAACGATGACGTCGAATTGCGTGCGGGTAACGAGCACCACCTTCATCTCGTCCTCTGCCCAGGTATCCGGTGCTGCACTGGTTACGGCAACCCATTGCGTGCGTCCCGTCAACAAGCTGCGGGCAGCAACGACCACGCTCTCGAGATCGTCCACCGCCAGGCCGGTCAGCTGCGCCAGTTCAAAACCGTTAGGCGTCAGGCCGTCGGCTAATGACAACAAGTCCCGGCGATAGGCATCGACCAGGCTGATGTCGACATAGATGCCGTGGTCATGATCGCCAATCACCGGGTCGATGATGACGCGCAAATCAGCGCATTCCTCCAGTCGCGCCCGAACCCAACGAGCGAGGGAATCAGCCTGTTGTGGATTGCCCAGATAACCGACCAGAATGGCGCGCAACGCGTGGAGTGCCCCGCGCGCAGACAAGTCCTGCAAATAGGCATCGAACCATTCGATGGGCAGCGCGCCGCCGTGCATGGTCGGGTAGTGTGGCGTATTGCTGAACACCACGGTAGGAACCGCGGCAACCGACAGCCCCAGCGCGTCCAGGGTCGGCACCGCTACGTTGTTGCCCACCCGGCCATATACCACTTGTGATTGCACCGAAACCACATCCAGCGAAAGTGGCCGAAGTGTCTCAAAGGATGAGCTGTCATTCATCTTGCCGCCCCTGTAAAGGCTATATCGATTCCATTCAGCCAGCAAGCGAACCGCCCCTGTACCGACAGCAAATCGGCTGATGCCGTATCCCCCGCATTTAAGTCATAGCGTGCTGTATCCAGATAGCGCACGGCACAGCCTGGTATCACAAGCAGCGGTGCCAACGTGCAAGGGTACTCAGGATCCGGATGGCGGCAGGTAATGGCAATTGTCATGGTTGGGCCTGCCCTGTGCTGGGTTCGCCGGGCCAGTAATGGCTGTCAGGCGTGGGACGCGCGCCAAAGATAGCCTGACCAACGCGCACCACAGTGGCGCCTTCCTCGATGGCGATCTCGAAGTCGCCGGACATGCCCATCGACAACTCGTCCAGGAAGACGTCTGCGGGCGCGTCCTGGCGCAACCGATCGCGCAGATCACGCAGCAGTACAAAGCACTGGCGTACCCGCTCGGCTTCGCTGGAAAACAACGCCAGTGTCATCAGCCCGCGTACGCGCAAAGCCGAAAACGCAGGCAACGCCTGAATGAACGCGGGCACATCCTTGGGCGCGAGGCCATATTTGCTCTCTTCGCCCGAGGTATTGACCTGCACGAATACATCCAGTGAGCGACCCTGAGCTTGCAGGTGGCGATCCAGCGTCTCGGCAACACGCAAGCTGTCAAGGGCCTGAAATTCAGCGGCAAAGCGCGCCACCAATTTGGCCTTATTGGTCTGCAGGTGGCCAATGACCGACCATTGCAGATCGGTCAAGTCCTGCATTGCCTCCCACTTGCGGTAGGCTTCCTGCACTTTGTTCTCGCCTAGCATCCGACAGCCTGCCGCGTGGGCGAGTCGCAGGTTGGCCTCGGGCTTGGTCTTGCTGACCGGCAGCAGGCGCACCGTGGCCGGATCGCGGCCGACGCGGCGGCAAGCGGCGTCAATGCGTGCCCTTACGGCTGTCAGATTGCGCCGAAAATCGTCCACCGTCGTGGCCTCGGGATAGAGACCGTGCTGATCGTGGCCGGTCTGCGTGTCAAATGATACTGACATCAGCCCGCCCATCCATCGGTCGACATCGGTGCCACAACAGCGCCGATAGTGTCTCGCACCACAAATGCTGCTGCCTGAATCAGACAGGCACCGAGGGGATGCGTAAGATCGTGCCTGTGAACAGACGAAAGTAAGGAAATGGGTATCATGGCCTGATGGTGCCTCTGAAAAATCGCATAAAAGCGTAGTGAACTGTGCTGCTGGTCGGTACTATTATACCGGCGCCTTCATTGTAAGATTAACTGCAAATCGCACCGCAAACAAAACTCAACTTTAAGCTAATTGAAGCCGCCATTATCGATAGCATCAATGTATTTATCGTATTCTGTGCTACCCCCGCCCCGGAACGCACGCAATACATCTTCCGAAGCGCCGAACCATTTCGCATCCGAACCTGCATTTTTTCATACATATTACTTGCGCCGAAAAAATCTGCCCATCATCAATCGTGTGGAAACAGCGAAGATAATTAACTTTTCCAAAGAGTGTTTTTTTATAAATAGTCAAAGGTAGATTTGGATGATCTTTTGACGTCCTAATTAGGGATGGTATATGCTCAGCGGTTCACTTAAATGTTTGGCCGCCGTATTAATTTTGTCTGAAATTCACCTGATAACTTAATTCAATTGAAATCGGCCCGCTGGCAGGCTAGCCCGCGCGGTTCGCATTATTATTATGGTTAGTGTCCAACCCTTATGCCACAGCCTCCGCTATCAAACCAACAAAGACAGACCAATGACCGAAAATTCCAGGCTGGATCAGGCTTTCGAAGCCTTTGACGCCGTTAACAAGACCGATCCGAACACCTTCACCTGGCAAGGCCAGGAGTGGCCCCAGGAATTTTTCCTGGCGAACAAACTCACCGATTGGGTGCTCAGGCTGGAGCCAAATGCGTCGGACGCCTTGCGACTGGCCTCTCGATGCCAGCATATCGGCCGCTGGCAGATTGCCCGGCGTGAGTATCCCGAAGGACGCATCGGCTATCTGACCTGGCGTAAGGCGCTGGCTCGTCATCACGCTGACATGGCCGCAACCATCCTGCGCGACCTGAATTTCGAGGATAGTACGATCGAGCGCGTACAGACGATTCTTCTGAAGCGCGGTATCAAGCAGGATGCCGAGGTGCAGGTCATGGAAAATGCCCTGTGTCTGGTCTTCCTCCAATATCAGTTTGAAGATTTTCGTGTGGGCAATGAAGAAAAGATTGTGGACATTATCCAGAAGTCGCTGCTGAAGATGGACGAGGCCGGTCGTCAACAGGCATTGACGCTTGAATACAGTCCGCAGGGGCTCGCAATTATCAAAGAGGCGTTGGCCGGGCTGTAATTGCAAATCGCAGGCAGGCGTGAATATTGCGAGTAAAATTTGAGGAAACACGGCTGACATATAGCAACCCGCCGGCCAATTTCACCTGTGACGGCTCGATGAAGAATGCATGTATTTCTCAGTGGCGGGCGCGTGCCGCGATCACCGAGCAGAGCCCTCAACCGTGACGGGTATGGCCGCCTCTTTCAATCTGCGCACTACCATTTGCAATGCCTCTTCAAGCTCATGTGCCTGGCTTGCAGCAAACATGGCCCCTTCTCCATCCACACAAGGTGCTATCAGCAGCCGTGCATCTGCCGGAAAACTCCGGCTGCGCCAGTCCCTTACCCGTCTAAGCTGATTCATACTTTCTTGTGAAAGGGAATCTGCGCGCAGCACCAAAGCAGTTTGCCCCTGCAAATGCCAATCCTGCAGGAACATCTCCGCCGCAGCGTCGGCAGTGGTGGCAGTCGCAATTGTTGCTGGCCATGAACGTGTCACCCACTCCCACAGATTTTTGCCCAACCAGGCGCGCGACGCCGGATGAACGCTAAGTCCGTCTGCGAGATCGTCATTAAAAAACAGCCGAAAGGCAACCGTTCCGAGCGCTGCGGCCGTTTCTGCCACCGTCCTGATAATTGGCTGAGGGACACCTTCATCAATAGGGAGAGGCAGGACCGTCCAGCAAATCAGCGCGGCCTTGCTATTGGCTGGTTTGAAGCTCGCGGTCTGACTCGTGTCTTCATCCCATTGATAGAGAATGTTGACGGAAATGTTTGGCGAATCTGTCATGGCACCTATTTGTCGGGACTGAAATTGTCTCTAGCGGCAATCGCGCTAATACTCTGGAGTACAAATGAAATATCCCGCGAATGCCCCCGTACTGCCCTATTCTTCCACATTTCTTAGTATAGTCGTCAGAACGACTGCAGCAACGTGAAAGCATACAATACGGGCTCGTTACTTTATGCGAACATTCTCTTTCTTCCATCGACCTTATCGCAACCTTGCCATCGTCTTCGGCATTGCTGGAATACTTTGTATCGTGGGTTCCTTGGCATCATCTATCGCGGAAGTGATTTCCATCTCAACCAGCGCTTTCGCCTCCAAGGTTGGCATGGCCTTGGGATTGGTGGCGGTTTTCTTTTTTATTTTAAGCACATCAGAGAGCCAGGAGATAGCAGATAAGATTATCTCTAACGGGGAAGAAGGCGAAGGGGTTATTCTTACCCCACCCGATTATTACGATAGCGACAATACAGAAGATCTGTGGGTGCGACTGCACCTTGCCGTCTATGCCGCAGGCGGCGACACAGTATTGTTCGAGAGCAATGTCAAGCAAAGCATGACGAACGAAGGCAAGAACTATTTTAAGCCGGGCATGCGCCTGCCAGTCAGGTTTTCGCGCAAGGAAAAAATTGCACTTGTCAGGCGGGCTCCTGCCTTACCCAGCTTTTACCGATTCTGATCAACTCGCGGAAGCCGCCAATTAATTACAAAGCGAATACCAAGCAACCGCAACCTATAGCCTTCAGGAGCTTTGGCTGATGCCGAGCCAGCTCCCGTCACCAGAACCAGCCGCCACCGCCCAGCCGGGAAGATTCGCGGCGATTCAACCTCTGCGCCTCGCGTTCGGCGTAGTCTTTCTCGTCCGCCTCATACGAGCCTTCGTATTGACAACTGCTGCGATACCAGGCGCATTCGCTACTACGAAGTGACGATCCGCCACCTCCGCCGGAACATCCAGAGAGAATCGCTCCCAGAATCATCAATAATGCTGCTCTGCAAAGAACCGTCGAGGGCATACCGCGCACTCCTTGAATAAACTGAACTATATTTTATAGCAATCGTGAAAGTCCGCCAGGTATCGTCTCACACGGCGATGACATATGTGCTCAAATTAACGAGCATCACTCAACGAAAGCCCATTCAACGCTTTCCGCTTAACCGAAGCCCCCTTCACTTGAAACTAAGGCTGAGTTTTCAATTGAATAATAGACGCAATGTCTGTCGGCCGATACTATGAAAGACCCGTTGCAAAAGCGGGCATACACCACATACAACATAATAAACGCAAAATACCTACAGGAAGAGACATGATAAAACGCCATTTTGTGAAGCGCGTGCTGGTGGCAGTTGCCGCGACGCTAACCATGACCACCGCAATAGCAGCTGACTATCCCACAAAACCAATTACGATCGTAGTAGGTTTCCCGCCCGGGACATCAACCGATTCCGTTGCCCGAATTCTTGCGAACAAGATGAGCAAGGATCTGGGTCAGCCATTTATCGTGGAAAACAAACCCGGTGTGGGTGGCAGTCTGGGAGCGGGGCTGGTGGCAAAGGCAAAGCCCGATGGGTATACACTGGTGCTGTCTGCGACTGCCCCCATGAATATCAATCCACATGTCTACAAGTCCCTGCCCTATGATGCGAGTTCCGATTTTGAGCCTGTGGGCCAGACTACCTGGCTTCCCTATATTCTGGTGATTAATAACACGAAGGGCATTAAAACTTTTAAAGACCTGATTGCCTATGCAAAGTCGAATCCGGATAAACTGACCTTTGCCTCTATCGGCCAAGGAACGACTAGCCATCTGTTGATGGAGTTGCTGATGAAAGAAACGGGTACGAAAATGGTGCATGTACCTTATTCAGGCAGTACGCAATCGCAGACGGATGTAATCGGCGGCAACGTAGATATGACATTTGACACGGTTGTCTCGGCAATGCCGCATGTCAAATCCGGCAAGCTCAATGCGCTGGCCGTTAGTGTGGCAGAGCGGGCCAAACTGGCTCCGGATACGCCTACGATTCAGGAACAGGGCATTCCGAACTTCAACATGGGCGCATGGCTGGGAATATTTGCGCCCAAGGGGACACCTAAAGAGATCGTGGACAAACTGCATACGGAATTGAACAAGACACTGAAAGATAAAGATACCAACGACAAGCTGGTCGCCCTGGGCTCCGAAGTCGTGATGAGCGATTCACCAGAGGCGTTTGGCAAGATGGTTCAGGAAAACTATGGAACCTGGGGGAAAATTGTGAAAGACGCAGGAGTGGATCAAAAATGAAATACAGTACGACAGAGTGGGAAGCACGGGTCAATCTGGCTGCATGCTACCAGTTGATGCCGCTTTTTGGCATGAGTGATCTGGTCTATAACCATATTACCGCGCGCATTCCCGGTACCGATGACGAGATTTTGATCAATCCTTACGGCTATATGTATGAGGAAATCACCGCATCAAACCTCATTAAGATCAATGTCAAAGGCGATGTGCTGGACAATCCGAATACCGACGGCACCGGTTTGAATCAAGCGGGCTATGTCATTCACAGTGCGGTGCATGGGGCTCGACATGATGTCGGCTGTGTTATTCATACGCATTCACGAGCCGGCATGGCCGTGTCGGCCATGGAGTGCGGTCTGCTGCCTATTACGCAGACGGCCATGCGCTTCAAAGACATCGCCTACCACGATTATGAAAGCGTTGCCATTGATATGGACGAGCAGCAGCGCCTGGTCGCGGACCTTGGCACGCAGGACGCCATGATCTTGCGCAGTCATGGCTTGCTGGTCGCGTCGCCTTCCATTGCAGAAGCATTCAATGCCATGTACTGGCTAGAAATGGCCTGCCGCGCACAGGTTGATGCGCTTGCCGGCAATACCAAGCTTATTATTCCGCCACAGCCAGTCGTCGAAAAAACCCATCATCTGTATCAGCCTAACGTCAGACGTCCTTTTGGCATCATGGAATGGCCCGCGATGCTTCGCTATCTGGATCGTCGTAACGCCACTTATAAGAATTGAATTGGACATGGCAGCAACAGACTTGAATCCGCTCTTTGATTTGCGCAATCAGGTAGCGCTAGTGACCGGCTCAACGCGCGGGCTGGGTTATGAAATTGCCCGGGGGTTGGGACAAGCCGGTGCGACGGTAATAATTCACGGTCGTGATGAACAAGGCGCAACGAAGGCCGCAGAACGTCTTACAGAAGAAGGCGTCGACGCCTCGTGGAGTGCATTCGACCTGAATGACCAGGCAGCAAGTTATTCGGCTTTCCGGAAAATCAGAGAGCAACACCAGCGTCTTGATATTCTCGTGAACAATGCAAGCATCCGATTACGCAAGCCGCTTCAGGATAGCGATGCAATGGAACTTGAATCGGTCATACGCACCAATATTCTGTCAAATATTGAAATATCACGAGCGGCAATATCACTTATGAAATTAAACCGGTACGGGCGGATTATTACGATCAGTTCCATTGCCGGGCAACTGGTGCGTTTTGGGGACTTTATCTATCCGATTACCAAGCAGGCGCTCAATACCATGACCCGTTCGCTGGCGGTGGAATTTGGCCGGGATGGCATACTCAGTAATGCCATTGCCCCCGGTACCTTTGCCACCGAGTTTAACCAGTCGTTGATTTCGACGCCTGCCAATATCGCGAAAATGCAGGAGCGAAACCCGCTGCAGCGCTGGGGCGATCCCGCAGAAATCATCGGCCCCGTACTCTTTCTGGCATCGGCCGCCTCCTCGTATGTGAATGGGCAGGTGCTGGCGGTGGATGGCGGATTTTCCATTTCGTTCTAGGCTATTATCGCTGCAGGCGATTATTATTGCCGACGCCGAATCCGTGAACCGTGCACATTAAAGATATCTTTATTGTTACCCATACCGAGATCAGCAAGCACAAATACTGAAACGCCCTATGCCAGGCACATGCCAGGTAAGAGGTATTTCCAGATCCCGCAACCACCGGATCACGGAGCCAATACCAGAATCTTTGGTTGACTTGGAATCAGCCGCATGCCAATCATGTTGAATGTATTTTGCAGTGTGATGCTAGTAAGCCGGGTTGCCGGTGCACAGCGTAACAGCACGGTAAACGCGCCGGTCAGATCTCTTTTCATGCTCATGACAGTATGCGACACGACGCCACCAATCACGCCAGGAATATCTCCAAGACTGATGGGGGTGAAGGTCATCATATTATGCGCCGGGGCAAAGCATTTCAGGATATTGAAACAAATGGGAATGGCCATCATCCCCAGAGCCATATTGGGATATGGCACAGGAATGGCCGGCGGCGTCAGACACACGTCGGGAAATGCCAAGTCCATGCCAAAAAGCTGACAGTTCGCGAACATATCGTTATCTCCTTATCCTTGGTCTATGCGGCCATCAATCCAGATGGGCGCTAAATAATTCTGCTTCATATAAAACCTCATCCTTTTCAATGACTCCCGACTGCTGCTTGAGATTGGTATCGTCGGTCACCGCACGGTGCATGTTGGTGCGATTGAACTTCGTTCCGCGAAAACGTGCACCTGGCAAAGTGGCATACGAGAAATCTGAGTAAGCCAGGTCAGATTCATCAAAAATGGTTTCAAGACATTGGGTGCGCTGAAATACACTCATCGTCAGGCTGGCCTGCATCAGATTTGCCTGGTTCAGCACGGCGTCGACCCAGATTGTCTGTGGCAGATTTGCCCAGCGGAAATCCGCGCCTGAAAGATCAGATTCGGGGAACAAGGCATTCGGCGCATTCGTGCGTATAAAAGCGCTTTCCTGTAAAGCGCATCCCTTCAGGCTGCACTGTGTCAGATTGCTCTGGCTGAAATTTGCGCCAGTAAAATCCGCATCAATAAACTGCGAGCCTGTCAGGTTTTTCCCCTGCAAATCAATCCCCATTGCCTGCGATTCGAAAAAAACGATTTGCCGCATATGCTCACTGTCAAACTGGCTTTTGCTCAGATCAAGCCGGAAAAGAGTCAGTTGTTCAAGTTCACCGCGGAAAATTGCAAGCGCCATTGCGCTGCTGGCAATCGTATTGTTCCTGTTCACAGAAAACGCGATAATGCTGTTTTCCAGTATGCAGTCTTTAAAGGTCGTCTGCTCGCACTCGCCCGAAAACTGCGTTCCGGAAAAATCAGTCTCGACAAATTGCGTTGAAAACGCCTTGATTGATTCGAATCTGCAATTGTCTGCGTGACATTTGTTAAAAATGGCGAATCTGAAATCCGCATTGCTCAATGTGGTTCCCGTAAACTTGCATTCAGTGAACACGCATTCCGAAAAATCCGTATCCCGCATGGTACTTGCGGTGAAGTCCACGTCTTCAAATATGACAGCGGCAAGGTTCATTCCGCTCAGATCAAAGGCCAGCTTCTCCCCGGTTACCACACCGCCGATTCGCGCTATTTCGCTCAATTCGTCAAATGTCATTGGTTTCGCCGTTCAGTGATATTCCTTAATGGATAGATATTGACCTGCTCCCTGTAACTGTCATCCAGAAGAGTACTGTCATCTGCGATGACCTGTTCCATATTGGCGCGAAATACATTGGTCCTGTTCATTCTTGCGCCTCGCAACTCTGCCTTCTTGAAGTTGGCGTACATCAGATCGCTGTCGGTCAAGGTTGCGTCCCTGAAATTACTGCGGATAAACATGCTTTGAGGGGTACGCATGGCAACGCCAATGCAGCCGGAAAGGTTTGCATTTGAAAAATCGCAACTGTCCAGGCGAGCTTTTGAAAAGTCCATGCCATGCAAATCCATATCCCGGAAATTGCTGTTTTTCAGTATCGCACTTCGGAACGAACAGGCTGAGAAAACCGTATGATAGGCAAAACCGACACAAAAAAAGCTGACGTTGTCAAAATTCACCTCATCAAGGGACGAGGCAAAAAACATGCAGCTATCCAAATGTGCACCGTTAAAGCGACATTGATGAATCTTGGCGCCATTAAGAGAGAGTTTGAAAGCGGCCAACTGGGTCATATCGCATTGTATGAGGTTCAGCTCATTGACGATTGACATATCAAAGGTGGCGTTATTGAACTTGCAATGATTGAATGTCAGTTTTCCCGCCAGCAGATCGCTGAACTGGGTTTCAGAGAAGGAGCAGTCAGTAAAACCGGACCCTTCGAAAATCGCTTCCGTAATCTGCGCGCCATCGAATAGGCAATGGATGGCATTGATAGAAGATAAATTGGCTTTGTTGAACTTCGCGCCTTGAAAGGACGTACTGTCCATTTTTGCACGCGTCAATACCGCCTGCGAAAAATCACAATCTGCCAGAAGGCAATGCGTCAGATCAGCAGCTTCAAGAAAAGATCCGGAAAAGTTAGCGCCAGACAGATCGAGTTCCGACAGATCGATTCCGGTCAGATCCAGGTTCGATAGATCCTTGTCTTTCTGATATTTCTCAACTATGTGATTTCTGACCCGTTCGCTTTCATGCACCGAGGCAGTGGCTGCCCCATCCTGAATATGAGCCGAGTAAAGATACATGCGTTTTCTGAGCGGATTGAGCTTTTCCATGCGCGCTTTTTCTTTCTCGCTAAAATACATGTCCCTCGCAGGATCCATGTCAATGCGAGCAAGGGATTCCCTGGTTTCGCGTCTCGTGGCATCCATGTCCATTTGCATGCCAAACTCCGACTCGAGCGTTGATTTGAATTCCGGGTCCTGCTCAATTTCTTCGAGCTTCTTGTCCAGGTCAAATTCATCGTTGACATCCTTGGGTGGTCCTTTGGGCTTGCTTCCCTCACCCAGAAAGATGCGTTCAATCAGATTCGCATAGTTCGGGTCCGGCTCCCCGCCACCGGCCGCGAGCAAGTTATCGCGCATCTCTTTCTTGTCTGCCAGCATGCGTTCTTCAAGCCCTTCTGTTTCTTCCATAAGAAGAGGCAAATCTGAAGGCGTGTAATGTCGTTCCGGCCCCATCAGTATCGGAAAATATTCGTCAGGATCCAGCCCCTGGGATGCGGCTTGCGCCCTCAGGTCGCTACGCATGGAATCAGCCCTGAGATGCGCCTTTTGCCAGAGCTGCGTATCTTTGACAGAGGTCTCGCTGTCGAGCCATTTCCCGATCAGGCGCGCAGAGATCAGTTCGTTATCACGAAAGGCATAGAGCCCGCCTCTGACCGGGTCGCTGCGCTGCTCCATGATTTGCTCATAATATGCAGCCGGGTGAGACTGACCGCCTGTTTCCATTGCCGGCATGATATGCGTGACATCCATTGCGTCATCTTCCGTGACCGGCGTTGAGCCGTGATAGATGAACAGAATGCGCTTTTGTTCCGGCAGGAACCAGACCGTAGATGCCTGCACGTCGATTTCCCGAAACTCTTCGTTTTGCCGGATAAAACAGCGTGCCTGCAACTCGGGGATTTGATCCTGCCAACTGGGCTCTTCCGGATGCATATTCCAGATGGTGAATTTTTCTCCCAGCGGAGCGGCTTGGCGTTTTGACCAACGTTGTTCATCGGGCGCCGCGTTGAAAATTGAAGGATCCATATCGGAGAAAAATCCCGGGAAATCCTGTTTTAGCCATTGCTCAGAATAGCTACCCATCATGCGTTGGCGCTTCGGATGCAAAAAGCTGAGGGGGCCGAATCCGGCGACCGGGATATCGACCCCGGGTTTGTCAAAAGGCTCCAGCGGATCCTCTATATTAGGTAATTCGATGGTCGCGCCGCCCGGCGCTTCTGCCTTACCCTTGCCTGTCGGGTTCTCGTCATGAGTCGGGCCGCCGAAGGCGTTTTCCCGGGTTACGGGCATCGAATCAAAAGCTTTTGGTTCCGTTGCCCTGCCGTCAATCCAGTAGCGTTGCCCAGTCACCCTGAGCGCTTTGCTAAGGCCTGCAACGTCGATGCGCACCATGCATGAGGTTTTGTTTTCCTGATGTCGCGTGTAGGCATTGCCACTCACCAGATACTCCGGCGTGGCTTTCGGAATGAACATGTCGATCATCCCGTCCGCGTCCAGTGCCGGAGCAATATCCTTCCAGAGGATCAGATCCGGCAGCAGTTGCGGTTGCGGGCCGCTCAGATCCGCCAGCGCCATGACGGCAACACCCAGGCGCTGCTGATTCCTCCACAGGTACGGTTTGGAAAGTACAGAAAGGCGAAAGGGTTTTATTGTTTTCATTAGGCTAACCCGATTTCTTCAGGCCGATCCGGATTAAACCTGATGGTAAGTGTCGCGCCGGGGCGCAATGACGCCGCCTCACGAATATCGAAATAATCATTTACCGTGCCAAGCACTTTTTGTCCTGTCCGCGGATTGATAAACGAGAGCCTGATGCTGATCTGAGGCCGCAGATTCATATATCGGGAAGTCTGTTCTGCTTTAATGACGCTGGCCTGAGCAAGTACACCTGTTTTTTTCAGTGTATTAACGCGACGTACATACTGCAGTCGCGGGTAATCGAATACAAAAAATACCGTGATGCAAATCAGCGCACTGAATCCAAGGACCAGCAGGGCAATGTAATCCGCACCCAGATCATAAACGTAATAGGCCAATCCCAGGCAGAGAAGTGCCGCAAGCAGCGGCACATAGTGGGCCAGAGTAATGACTGCCTTCATACTGTCGAGTCAAGCGCCGAAACCCGGTTCGTTAATGCACCCAGATGGCTGCGAATACCTGCCATTTTGTTATACATGCCTTCAACAACACCGTGGACGCCGGCGCAGCTTTGCGTAACGGCCTTCACCTTCTGTTCGATAGCGACCAGACGCTGATCCGCAATTGTTGCACGCTTCCGTGTTCCGATAAGGCGGTTTTCGGTAGCATATCCAAAGTCTGAGATGACACCAATAGTTGTCGAGCGAATATTGCCTGCAAAGGTGTAACCATTGAGGGCAATGTTGACAGCCGTCGCCGTATTATTCGAAAAATAGGTTGCTGCAGCTGCAGGGGCGGCAGTGTAGGAAACGGCCCCGGTGAGGGTTTTGCGAAACAGTACAGTATCTGTCGAGGTGCCGCTGACGGAAGAGGTTCTGTCCCCATTCACCGTCGATGTCAGATTGCCAGTGTAAGTGCTGTTGGTATTGCCGATTATATTTGTCGTTTGCGCGCCGATTGCGGTGTTGGTGATGCCGCCCACAGTGAGGCGCGAGATTGGGCCCAGGATGATGTCACAAACCGGCCCGACTGTCAGTCTGCATACAGATCCCAACTGCACATTGGTATCGTCACCTTCATGAGCGTTGGTGTTTGTGCCCTGATGCGTCCGGTTGATTGAGCCTTCAATGTTCTTGGTAACTTCGCCAATGATCGAATCTTTGAAGTCACCATTGATGGCACGTGTCACCGCATCATTAAGCTGTTCGTTTGTAATTCCCTGTCGGGTAATATGAGTTTCCTTCGTGACGGTAACGTGTTGGCACCCTCCCACGGTTGTCTTGTGGTTATTGCCAATGTGATGATCACAATCGTTATTACTTTCAAGCAGCATATTCAGCTGCGCTTTCATGTGCGCAAGCTCTGCGCCCATTCTGTCCTCAAACAGCAACCAGTTGGCCATGGACGGATCGCCATGTACCGATTGGCTTCTGAAACCGCTCTGCGAGGCATTGCCCGGCAATTCGACGGGCGGCATATTATTATCGTTGTAGACTCGTCCAAGCACAATCGGCCGATCAGGGCATCCACCTATGAAATCGACCACCACTTCGTCATTAATACGTGGCAGTTGCAGGCCGCCAAACCCGCCACCGGCCCAGGGGCTGGAGACGCGAACCCAGCAGGAACTGTTTTCGTTCTTCTTGCCGTATCGGTCCCAATGAAATTGCACCTTGATGCGGCCATATTTGTCGGTCCAGATTTCTTCGCCAGCGGGACCAACCACGCGTGCTGTCTGCGGACCAAACGTACGAGGAATGGAGGTCACTCGTGGTGCGCGATATTGAATACTTGACGGCAAGGCTACGAAAGAGGCTTCATAAAATTCTTCAGATGCCGTACCACTGGAGTAGCCCGCAACGCTCATCCGATAATTGACAGAAACCACCAGGTATTCTTTATTTTCGGCCGAGCGGGGATGATTTTTCAGATTGAACACATATCCCGGAGCTACGCCTCGGGCATTGCTTATGCCACGATTTTGTTCCTGTACGCTTTGCAACTCTTCAAGACGTATTCTGGAGTACTGCTGTCCGTGATCCGCCTCCTGGAATCCGCCCTGCCACTCGAACATTTCCAGATTGCCACTTTCCGAGCCGCCCGAACGACGTGCAACGGCATCCAGACTGGCGCCAGGCTTGGTGAAGTCATAATCAACCGTAGCATACCCGTCAGGCGTGATCTGCGCGGCAATCTCCCACATGGAGATATATTCCTCCTGCGGTTTACCAAGGCGATCCGGTCCGTAATAGGGAATCGTATCATAGCCAGACATAGGTTGATGCGACGAAACATCGTCGGTCATGACCAGCGTGTGCTGACCATTTTCATGCTTGAAATAATAATAGATTCCTTCGTGCTCCATCAGACGGCTCACAAAGGCAAAATCGGTTTCCTGATACTGCACACAATATTCCCAGTTCCGGTAGGAAGCAGTCAGCTTCATTTCAAATGGGAATCCATATTCACCCAATACTTCCTTGATGACATCAGGAACGCTTTTCTGCTGGAAAATCTTGTTATCGGAAGTCTGTGTCAGATACCAAAGCCAGGGTTTGACTGTCGCCTTGTAAATATAGTAGCGGGACGCGCTGTTTTCCCGCCCGATCATTTCACAGCGAACGACATGACCATTCAGGAAACGTGAACCGGACAGCGTTTGAACTTCCAGAGTCAGAGGTTTGCCGAGCAGACTCTTTAAATCCAGGTTGTAGTTATCTGCTACCAGTTCAACATCAAAATCAAAAAGCTGCGAGAGTCCTTCTGAACCGTTCATTTGCCTGAAACCCAACTTGCCACCTAACGGGGTATGGGCAACAATTGAGCGAAATTCGATTGAACTTGGGATATCCATTTTCACTTCCTCCGGCAAAGCAACCTGGCAAAAAATGACGGCCTTATGTCAAAATTCTTACATTCAATGTATTCCATAATGTCGGGGATGACAATTCAGAAAACATCAAGAGCGCTCCGAATTTGTAAAATTATGTTTTATATGTGAACTTTTCAGCTATTGAGTAACATTGGATACAAAATGCAACTATTACAAAGAAGATGATTTTTATGCTGCGGTGAAGCATTTACTGCGCCGGAGAACCCCACGGTGCGCGGATAACACGGATATGCCGTCTGGCAAAAATATACCGTTGAGACAGAATTATTTCGTTTGTGATAACCGCCGCCTACCCGCACAATGCCCACTAACAACCACAACTGCAATAATCCCGCAGCGCACAATTATCTCCACATTCAGCTCTGGTTAACGGGCCGCATTTCGACCATGATTATGGCCTAATAGCCGCGCAATGGCAACAATCGAGTTTTACCGACAATCGACAATCACGTTCCCGAACACACGCCCCGTTTCCACGGCTTCATGCGCCGCGACAATATCTTCCAGTAAATAAGTCGGCCCGATATGATGCTGCAACAATCCCTTGCTGAGCAAGGCTTGCAGGCCATTGACGGCGCGCTCCCGCTGGGTGAGCGTCAGTTCATAGACCAGGAAGAAATGAAGGGAAAGTGACCGCGGCAGCCAGGCGGCATAATTGAGCGGCACGTGACCGCGATCATTGGAGCCATAGCACACATATCTGCCAAAGGAAGCAAGCCCGCCCTTGTCTACCAAACCTATCGTGGTAGACAAATCCATATCGATAATGGCATTGACACCAGCGCCGTTTGTCATGGAAAGCACCCGCTCGGCAACAGATTCCTCTTTGTACAGAATGGTGTCGTTCACGTCCACTGCATGCAGCAATGCCGCCTTCTCGCGTGAACCGACAGTTGTGATAACGCGCGCACCCTGCGCCTGCGCCATCTGTGCGGCGTAGAAGCCCACGGCCGAAGCACCGCCAATCACCAGCACCGTCTGTCCCGCTTCGATCCCGCTCAGTTCGACGGCACGGTAAGCAGTCAACGCCGGGATACCCAGGCACGCACCGGCTTCGAAAGGAACCTCGTCGGGCAACACAACAGCCTGCGCTTGCGCCAGGGCAATATATTCTGCGGCAGTTCCGTCTGTCCGATTATATTGAGCGTTCCAGAGCCAGACGCGCTCCCCGATACGGTGGGGGCTGACACCCTCTCCCACCTTGTCGATGACGCCTGCTCCATCGCTATGAGGAATAATCCGATTTCCACGGACCGGCCTGCTTCCTGCCCGTGATTTGACATCGGAGGGGTTCACGCCGGAATAGGCCAGACGCACGCGAACTTCACCTGCGCCCGGCTCACGGACTGGCTGTTGTCCCACGCGCAGCACGTCGCTGGCCGCCCCGTTCTGTTCGTACCATCCGGCGCGCATCATGTCAGGTCCTGTTTGACGAACCGGTTGCTCAGTGTTCCCAAACCCGTCAGTGTTACCTCAACCTGGTCGCCAGGCTGCAGATTCGGAGAGTGTCCGTCGGTTCCCATCCACACGATATCGCCTGGATACAAGGTCAGATAACGGCTCATGGTACTGATGAACTCTTCAATCCCAAACAGCATGTCGGCGGTTTCAAAGCGGGTGCTTTCAACGCCGTTGACCGACACGCTTGTCTGCATGGAAGCGACATCGGCGTTTGTGGATATCCAGGGGCCCATGGGCTTGAAGGTATCAGAATTCTTGGCGCGCCAGAACGTGCGATCCGACGCCTGCCAGTTGCGTTCGCTCACATCGTTGCCAATGGTATATCCCAGAATGCACTGTTTTACCTGATCAACAGAAATATTCCTGATCTGTTTGCCGATCACTACCACCAGCTCACCTTCATAGTGGATCTTCGTCGCATCAGCGGGCATGATCACGTCTTCACCGTGCGCAACCAGAGCGTTGTTGGCCCGATAGCCCACATCGGGTTTCTTGGGTATGGTCAGTCCTTCGGTGCTGATATGTTTAACGTAATTGAGGCCCACGCAATAAAACGTCGGCGGGACCACCGGGATTTCGATTTTCACGTCTGTAAGCTTAATCCGTGTCGCGGTAGTGTCATACCCTGCGAACGGTCCGCCTTTGACCGCGGTGATCACGTCATCATCATCCAGAATCCCGTAGCTGACTTGTCCCTCAAGACTGTAGCGTAGCCATCTCATCCGACCTTCTCCTTATGTATTCGCTGCGAACCGGTTGTCCTCAGCGCTTATTTCTATAATCATCCACTGTCCGCCCATCTGTCTCATTCTGACATGAATGCTGCGAATCGATTCAATTCCCTTCAAAGGTGCGGGCCCATCCAGTGGCGCACCGGGTTCGTGGCGCACGACCAGCATGTATCCGCCTATGGTGCATTCCAGGGTATGACCTTCGTTAATATCACGTTCGCCAATATCGCGCTCGTTGATATCGCGCTCGTTGATATCACGCTTGTCAATATTTCGTTTGTCACTATTGCGAGCATCGATGCCGTAACCATCACCTTCACCGTCTTTATCTCTTTTAACAAATACCAGATTGGTAATGATATGGGCGATTTTCATGGTGGGAGATCGCTGCATCAGCGCGGCATGTACCTGGGATGGTCCCTGCAGCACTTTGCCCTGCCGATGCCAGACTGCATCCGGCGCAAGAAGCGCCACCAAGGCCTCGTACTGCTGCTCGTCCAGATAACGAAAGAACAGCAATATCTGATTCTCACATTGCTTCATATCCGGAGAATTCATATCTTCAGCTCCTTGCTGTCGTTGTAATGAGGCGGTACCGCCAGAACAGAGGCATCGATGTCAGCCAGCGACGGGGCGCCGCATAACTGCATGGTTTTTTTCAACTCGTCACCGAGGATCGTCAGGGCACGGTCCGCGCCGGGCTGCCCTCCCCCCAGAACGCCAAACAGGGTCGCGCGGCCTGACAGCACGCCGCAGGCCCCCATGGCCAACGCCTTGAATATGTCGCTGCCTCGTCGTATGCCGCCGTCGATCAGCACGGGTACCCGGCCGTTCACCGCACGTATGATGGCGGGCAGGGCGTCCAGGGTTGCCACACCGGTATCGAGCTGTCTGCCGCCGTGATTGGATACGACCAGTGCATCGATGCCTACTCCCAAAATGGCCTCCACGTCCAGCGGATTGACTACGCCCTTGACGATCAGTTTGCCGGGCCAGCGGTCGCGCAGCGCGCCAAGTGCAGCAAGATCAAAAGCCGGGTCGTAGTGGGTCCCGGCCACACCCTGCATTTTCTTGCGATCCGTCTTTCTGGTAGCCAACCCCTGCAGGCTGGGCATGACCGGCGGCTGTCGCAACAGCATGTCCAGTGACCAGAACGGCTTGCGCATGAATTGCCCGATATTGTGCATACCCAGTTTCATGGGAAAACTCAGTCCATTCTGCAGATCCCGCTCGCGCTTGCCGCCTACCGGAAGATCCACAGTGATCATCAGTGCCTCATAGTTCGCCGCCCTGGCGCGGTCAATCAAGGCGTGCAATCGCTCCTTGTCCTGCAGAATATAGGCCTGAAACCACAGTCGCCCCTGGACTGCCTCGGCAATGTCCTCGATGGACGCTGTTGCCGAGGTCGAAAGCGTATAAGGAATGCCATGATCCGCCGCCGCCCTGGCCAGCGCCAGGTCACCATTGCGCCAGCCGAAGCCCACGGCACCCGTCGGCGCAATGGCAATTGGCATGGCCATTGGCACACCAAAAAGCCGGGTCGATACATCAACCTGGGAAACATCTCGCAATACCCGTGGCAGCAGCCGGACACGTTTGAAGGCTTCACAGTTGTCATTAAGTGTGACTTCTGCCTCGGCACCGCCGTCATAAAAGTCAAATACGCCCTTTGGCAGCCTTGAACGCGCCCGATCCCTCAGACGTGCAATGCTGTAACAGTCGTTGATACCCGAATGCCCCATTATCGAAGACCTCATTCGGGTTTGATGTTGCCTTGCTTGATGACCGACATCCAGCGCTGCTTGTCGGCAATCAGGAATTTGCGAAAATCGTCTGGTGTGCCACCAACCACCTGTCCACCCAGTTTCTTCAACTGTTCGCGGACTTCGGGCTTGGCCATGGCGGTCACCGCCGCATTATTCAGTTTGTCGACGATTTCCCGCGGTGTCCCGGCGGGTGCCAGCATACCGATAAACGACGCGGCCTCTTCAAAGCCGGTCAGGCCCATGCTCTCGAGCGTAGGCACACCGGGAAAGTCAGGATGCGGCTCGCGTGTCCCGACCGCAAGAATACGCAGGCGTTTCTCGGCCACATAATCGGCAATACCGATACTGGGGTAAAACATAAATGAAATACGGCCGGCAATCATTTCCTGTAGCGCCGGCCCGTTGCCCTTGAACGGCACATGAACCATTTTCAGGCCTGCCTGAGTAGCGAGCATCTCGGCCGTCAGATGCGCCGAACCACCGAACCCAGACGAACCAAAGGTCAGCTTGTCGGGATGGGCCTTGGCGTCATCGATCAGGCTTTTCATATCTTTATATGGCGAATCGTAATTCGTTACCACGACCATAGGCAGCGCGACAAAATTGGCAATGGGCTCAAAGACTTTTAATGCGTCGTAGTTGTAACGATCCGGATACAGCAGCGGATTGACGTTAAGCGTCAGAGAAGTCACCAGCAACTTGTAGCCGTCAGGTTTCGCGGTCATGACATCATGGGCAGCAATATGGGCGCTGGCGCCGGGCTTGTTCTCTACCACGACAGACTGACCCAGCGATTCGCTCATATGTTGGGCCAGCACCCGTGCAATCACATCTGTCGGTCCGCCGGCGGCATAGCCGATCACCATGCGAATGGGGCGTTCCGGATAGTCTGCAGCGCTTGCAACGCCTGCAGTCAGGCATGTTATCGCTGCGGCAGCGAGTGCCAGTTTTTTGATAATGTTCATTTTTGTCTCCAGATTAAAATTCTATTTATATGGCAGCGGCGCTTTTTGATGAGTGCCGGAGAATCAGTACAACTCGGGGAAATATTTGTCCGCCATGACCTGGCAGCGCTTGATCAGGCGATACTCATCCGGTCCGTAATCGGCGATCGCGTTATGGATCGTGCCGATGTTGTCCCACATCAGCACATCGCGTTCGGCCCATTGGTGCCGATAGCAATACTTTTCCTGTACCTGGTGCGCGAAAAGGAACTGCAATACCTCGTCACTGCGTGCTTGCGACAACTCATTGATACGCATGGAATAACCGGGGTTGGCATACAGTACCTTGCGACCGGTAATCGGGTGCGTCAGAAATACCGGATGCGCAACGGGTGGTTTGCGCCGACGCTGTTCTTCGGTCAGTGGCGGACGTGTGCTGCCCTTTTCACGACGCATCATGTCCCAGAACTTGTTGAAGTCATGCGTGATAGTCATGCCTTCGAGTTCAGCTTTCAGTTCTTCGGGCAGCCCCTCATAAGCAGCGTGCATATTGCAGAACGCCGTATTTCCCAGCGATTTCCCATCACGAAAAGGAATGCGGATGCCATACAGCACATTGCTGAATGCGATGGTTTTGCTATAGGACATATCGGTATGCCAGTCCTGGCCTGCATCACTCAATCCGATAGGCTTGCCATCTTCCTTCATATTGGACAGAATCATCACTTCGGGCATGTCTTCTTCATGGAACAAATTGGCCACATTGATTTCCAGCTGGCCGAAATTAACTGAAAAATCCCTTAGTTGCCTGGCGGTCAGTTGCTGCTCGGGAAAACTGATGACCCCATATTTTCCCAAAGCCTGTTCGATTGCCTGGTAATCATCGGTACTCAGCGGCTGCGACAGATCGATGTCGTGAATCCTGGCACCCAGACTGCCGGTCTTTGGTTCAACTCTCATTAACGCTTCCTCTCATTGAAATAGGTTTATGCGGCCTGTCGCAGAATGGACAGCACTTCATCGGAATGGGTTACCCTGCGCGGGTTGAAAGCAAGCCCGCGCTCGGTCATGGTCTGCTTTGCAATCATGGGCAGTTCTTCCTGCGTGATACCAATGCTTTCCAGTGATCCGGGCAGTTGCAGGCGTTCAATCACATCTGCAATCCAGTCCGACACGGTTGAATGCGTCGTTGCTGATACGCCATTTAGTACGGCCAGTGCAGGAATCAGACACTCGCCGGCCACCGGCTCGTTAAATCGCAGGGAATGCGGCAGCAGAACGGTATTCACCTGACCATGTCCAACACCAGAACGGGCACCGATGACATGACAAATGGCATGATGCAGGCAGGTTTTGGCCATGGAAAGCACAATGCCTGAAAGATGTCCTGCCAGCAGCAGGCGCCAGCGCTGTTCCTCCTGGTTCATCACATCATCGGTCAGCGCCCGGGCGAAGAGCTCCATCGATTGCAGTGCAATGCCATCTGAAATAAGCGAGCGGTTGCGCGAATACATACCTTCGAAACAATGCGCCAGTCCATTCATGGCGGTGTAACGGATAAGCGTCAGGGGAATATCCTGGCTCAGCAAGGGATCAATCAATATCGTGGTACAGGAGAGCTGACGATTCCAGAACAGCAGCTTGTGATCCCCTTCCCTGGCGCCGAACGAAGGCGTTACCTCTGCACCGGACGCGGTCGTAGGCAGGGACACAATTGGCAGTTTTGGTTTTGTCCGTTGCGGAATATCGATGGTGGCAGGCGGCGTGAAATGCGTTGCATGCTCTGACAGCTGTCCTCCTTCACACAGCAGCATGGACAGTGCTTTAGCCGAGTCGGACACACTGCCACCGCCAATCGCAACAATGCTGTCGGCACCAAACTCGGCAATGTCCCTGGCAACCGACTCTACCCATGTGACGCCGCCATGATTTGGCACGGAATCAATCACATGCGTCATCATGCCCTCCAGGGTCGCCCGCAACACGGCCCAGTGCTCCGAGGCCGCCATGCGTGACTGCATGAGAATCACCGGACGTGCGCAGCCAAGCGCCGCCAACTCGCGGCCAAGGCTTTGCGCACAGCCCGAACCAAACCGTACGTGCGCACCATACAAATGATAATCAAGGGTAGGAATCGTCATTGCCCGTCTTTTTTGTCAGAAATTACGGCCATTCTAGGCATGACGATTGCGCGTGCATAGAAACAGATGGCAAAATAACTGTTTCCAATTTGCGAACACAGGCGGAACATAACAATGGACACTGTCGAAGGAATCGAAGTCTTCGTGGAGGTTGCAAAAGGCCTGAGTTTCACCAAAGCAGCAGAACGTCTTGGCACCAGCCGCTCTGTGATATCCAAGAAAATTGCGCAGCTTGAACAGACTTTTGAAACCCAGCTATTACAGCGAAATACCAAACGGGTCAGTCTGACTGAAAGTGGCGAGATTCTGCTGCGCAATGCCGACAGCGTGTCGCGTGCGCTGACAGAATTAAAGGACCTGGTGCGCAGTTCGGTGCAGCAACCCGCCGGCAAAATCCGGGTAGGCTCGCCCCCGTCATTCGGTGCTGTTCACCTGGCGCCTGCCATACAGGCATTTCTCGAAACCTATCCAGAGGTTCATCTCGCCATGCAGCTTGACGACGGGCGCAGCGATCTGATCACGGAAAATATGGATCTGTCGGTCAGAATTGCACCGCATCTTAGGGACACGAGCCAGATCGCCTACAAAATCGCCGTGGTGCCTCAGGTACTGGTTGCCACCAAAACGTATCTTGAGCGGGAAACGCGGCCGCTACTCCCCGTCGATCTGAAAAAGCATAACTGCCTGGTGAACACCCTTAAAGCCCCGACATCTGTCTGGCAATTTACCGACGCGCATGACAGGATGCATTCAGTTCAGGTAAGTGGCACATTCACGTCCAATCTTGGCGAATCCCTGCTCCATCTGGCACGGCGCCATTACGGCATCTCCATGCACCCGCGCTATATGGTCGAGGAGCTGATCCGTCAGGGGCAATTGCAAATCGTGCTGCCCGAATATCGATGCGAGGGGCTGGATATCTATGCCGTTATCCAGAGCAAGCGCTATCTGCCATACAAGGTGCGCCTGTTTATTGATCATCTGCGAGCGTATTTTCAGGATACCGACTGGACCAGCCCATAGGTTGCAGTGCGCACGATGCCATGCTCCGGCGCGCCAGCCCGACGGTGTCGCCCCTGTGCAACAACATGGGGTGATCGGCTTATAATCGTCGAACAGAGAACCCCCTGGCCTTTGGCGCGCTCTTAAGCGGCGGAGTGCGTACGCTCTCGGCGTTCGCCAGGGAACAGTCGCAAGAGGAGACGACATGCGTATTTCAACTCGGGCCCTGGCATGGGCTCTTCCTGCTGTCACGGCCATGGCCGGATGCGCGCAAACCGGTGGGTTAAACGTCAGGGAAGTGGGCAGCTATCACATTGGTGGTGAACAGGTCACGCTCAAGGGACTGCCAACCAAAGACATCGTGTTCAGTCCAGGCTCCCCCTCAGTGAAACAGGATCCTAACGGCGACTTCATCGCCGGCCAAATGTATACCCGTTATACACTTTTGGAAAATCCGCGTGCAAGCGTACCGATGCTGATGTGGCACGGAGGAGGCCTGTCGGGCACCACGTATGAAACCAAACCAGATGGTCAACCCGGCTGGGAAATGGATTTTCTGCGGGAGGGATGGAACGTGTACGTCAGCGATGCCGTCGAACGCGGCCGGGCATCCTGGGCACGCTATCCCGAAATCTTTCAGGGTGAGCCAGTATTTCGCACCAAGAAGGAAGCCTGGGAACTATTCCGCATCGGACAAACGTATTCCAGCGATCCGAGCGTACGAAAGGCCATTCCCGGCACTCGATTCCCGGTCGCATCGTTCGACCAGTTCGTCAAGCAGAGCATTCCGCGCTGGGCAACCAACGACAACCGGACGCAGCGTGCCTATGACCAATATGTGCAACAGGCCTGCCCTTGCGTGATTGTCGTGCACAGCCAGGGCGGCAATTTCGCGCTGACATCAGCTTTGAAATATCCCGATAAAGTGAAGGCCGTGGTGCTGGTCGAACCCAGTGGTTCACCGGATCCGGATAAAACCGATCTTTCTCCCCTACGCAATGTGCCCATGTTGTGGGTATGGGGTGATCACATCCAGGATTACCCGTTCTGGAACAATATCAAAGAGCGTCAGGAACGCTTCCGCGCAGCACTGAATCAGGCAGGCGGCCACGGCGATCTGCTGGATTTGCCTGCCCAGGGTATCCACGGCAACAGTCATATGATGATGATGGATACCAATTCAGGACAGATCGCAGAGCGCATTCAGTCGTGGTTTGAAAAACAGGGCCTGGTACACTGAGCTCGTTCTCCAAGCACAAATGCAATACCCCAGGGCGCAACGCACACCCCGTGTTTGCGCCCTTTTGGCATGCTAAATGCAATCGGACTGCAGGGCTGAGCCAACCCTCACCGTTTCAGTACGCCGTCTTGCCCGCCATATCAGCGGCACAACGCTGAGCACTCCGATCGAGGCCAGACCCGCGCCAACCCATAAGGGCGAACGCATGCCAAAATCAAGGCTGATGCCTACTCCGCCCAGCGCCGATCCGGCAAACAAGCCGATATTGATGACTGAGGCATGCACCGTATTCACCAGCGGACGAGCATTGGCTGTCCGAATGACACGAGCCACCATGGCCGGGTTCAGCGCCACGCCTGTCAGCCCGATCAGGATCAGCGACGCTAACGCGACAACTTGCAGTTGCCCGAAGAGCGCAAAGGCAAGCAGCGCGGTGGTCAGAATCATCTGCCCCCAGAACAATACCGGCATGGTGTATCGGTCGGCCAGACGCCCGACAATGAAATTGCCCACTACGGTGGCGGCGCCGTAAAGCATCAGCAGCAGCGGAATCGTGCTTGCGCCATACCCGCTAACGCTCAACAAAATGGGGGAAAAATAACTGAATGCGGCAAAGGTCGCACCAATGATCAGGGCGCTGGTTCCGTACGCTGCCCACAAACGCCGGTTTCGCAAGGAGGCCAGCTCGGACTGCACACTGATTCGCTGTTCAATGCGCGTTGCGGGAAGCGTAAACGCAAGCAGCGCACCTGATGCTGCCGTGATGACAGCAACCAGCCAGAATACAAAGCGCCAGCCAAACGCCTGCTCAAGAGCAGTCGCGGCGGGAACGCCAAAAACAGTGGCAAACATCAAACCGCTGATCACGATAGCTGCCGAGCGCGCCACTTTGTTTGGCGGCACCATCTGTGCACAAAGGGCAAGCGACAGGCCAAAGCACGCCGATGCGGCAATGCCACTAATCACGCGCCCCACCGCCATGATTTCATATGTGGTTGCAGCAGCAGCGATAGCCTGCCCCAGTGTGTATACGGCCATCAGCGCCAGCAATGCACGCTTGCGTGGCACATTCAGCAGGCACAACATCAGCACCGGACCGCCCACCACCATACCCGCCGCATAATAGGAAATCAGATATCCAACAGCGGGGACCGGTACATTCAATGCATGGGCGAGCGACGGCATCATCCCCGCCACCATGAATTCAGATGTGGTCAGAGCAAAAATACTGAAAGCCAGGAAATACACATTGCCGGGCATGGTCGTCGTGTCCCGAGTTCTAGACATTTGCACCTCCGTCAATCAGCAGACTCGCGCCGGTGATAGCGCGGGCCGCATCACCGGCCAGATAACCCACCATCGCGGCAATCTCTTCGGGACGGTTGTAATCAGAGACCGCGCGCACGCTGCGCTGCTCCTCAGCTTGCGGCCCGCTTGCGGGATTCATGTCAGTATCGGTCGAACCGGGCTGGATGATATTAACGGTGATGCCACGCGGACCCAGATCCCGTGCCGCGCCTTTGGTCAGGCCCCACACTGCGGCTTTACTCATGGCGTACAACGACATGTTGGGACCCGGGACTCGTTCGGCCAGATTGCTGCCGATATTGATGATGCGCCCGCCATCGCGCATCACCTGGGACGCCCGCTGAATGGCGGCGAAAACCGCGCGTGCATTGATGCCCATCTGGCGCTCGTAGTCGTCCAGCGTAAATTGACCGGTAGGTTTGACTTCAAAGATCCCCGCGTTGTTGACCAGGATATCCAGTTGCCCGAAATGGTCAACCGTGGATGAAATCGCCGCCTGCACAGCAACCGGGTCGATGCTGTCCACCTGCAGAGCAAGTGTTGCCGGGGCAGATGAGGCGGTGTCCGATTTTTGCCCGGCAGTAGCGCGTTGGCGTATGCCGTCGAGTTCTGCGACCAGCTTTTGAGCCAGCTCCGCTGACTTTGAATAGGTGAAGGCGATGTTGGCCCCTTCCCCGGCCAGATGGCGCGCAATCGCCGCGCCGATGCCCCGAGACGCGCCGGTGACCAGCGCCGTTTTTCCTGTAAGATATGACATACCAACCTCATTTTTTAGTGAACGTTATATAATCCTAATTTGAAGCTCCCGCTGTCGTCAAATACAATTTTGTATCAATCGTTATAATTTTAATATATGGTATCCCGAGGCCGTCCCCGCTCCTTTGATAGAAATGCCGTGCTGCGTGCCGCCATGGGTCTGTTTCAGGCTCACGGTTACGAAGGCACTTCCATGGCAGACCTGACCGCTGCCATGGGCATACCTGCGCCCAGCCTGTACAACGCATTCGGCAGCAAGGAAGGATTATTCAGGGAAACGGTGGAGTATTATGTCGCGAACGATGGAGGCGCCACTGCGCGGGCCCTGAGGGAACAGCCCACGGCGCGCAGTGCAATCGAAACCATGATGCGCAGTGCGCTGATAACTGCCGCCGACGGAACCGAAAGTCTTGGCTGTCTGGTGGTACTGGGCGCAACAAATTGTGCCGAAGAACACCGCAACATTGATGACTTTCTCAAGGGGCATCGCCAGGGAAACTACGAAGCCATCCACCAGCGCCTCCTCCGGGGGCAGGCAGAAAAAGAGCTATCAGATAAGGTGGATACGGCCGCGCTGGCCAGTTTTTATGCCACGATCATGAATGGCCTTGCCATCCAGATCCGCGATGGCGTGCCGCGTAAGGCACTGGAAAAGGTCGTGGAAACGGCCATGGCGGCCTGGCCCGGGCACACGACTTGATCTTATTAAATGCCCACATTGGGTATGATTATTCCCAATATGGGTATGATGACGCGATTCTGGTAGCACCGAGCTAAGTGTGTATAACTCGTAATGCGGCCAGTCTTCAGATTGCCAGAGACAATGGCAATATTTACTTTTACTGCATTATCTACGGTAATTAAGCCGCTTAATCTACGCACCTCTCCTGGGTACTTCTCTGGGCAATGACAGCGGATTATCGTAGAATCAGGGTTAACGACAGCCGTCGGCTCAATCCATCCACAGGAGTGAAAATTTGCGTTCCGGCCCCAGCGACGTTCCCCGGAAAGAGCGTATCGCCTATCGCGTTGCGGTAAATGTACAACTTCTCAGCGCAACTCTCGCGGTCATTTTACTGGTCGCAGGCGTGCAGATGGATTACCTGCTGTTTCTGCTGGTGCTGCAGGTGTTTACCATTCCCTATATTGTCTATAACGGACGTTATCTGAAAAAACGCAGGCAACTGGACGAAAAAGTGCAACGCCAGGGGGTGGATACCGTAGCCGCGATCATCAGTGCGGCTCCGTCTGGCCATGCTGATTACCTTGATGATTATTATGATTTTGAAGTGATTCCACAGGCCGATGGACAGCGCACTCAGCCGCAGGTCCGCATCCGGGTGCGTATGAGTGAAGCGGATTTCGAAAGATTCAGGACGGCGGGCCAGTTACCCATACGCTACATCCCCGGTTCGACCGAGGGTGTATTCAGGCCGCCAGCGTCAGATTGATAAACTGAATGCTGGGGATGGCATCAAGCACAACCACGTTGCGTCGATTGCTTTTCTCTAGCCCGGACAGCCTAACCGATGCCTTATTGCAAATCTTATATCGATTAGAATAATTTGCCAGGTGCGAGGTCTTGTTCATAAACACCTGCGATGCCAATCCTCCAGCGACGCCTGGCTGGTCTCCAAAGGAAATTGCTTTCTTTGTCCCCTTATTGTGTACGGGCCCACAGCAGAACAGCACACGAAAGCACGGATTGGGCGCGAGCAAATGCGTACCGAAATTCGGGTAAGGTATGGGCAGCATTGCAGGTGGTGTTTTGCAGCAGTCCGGGAGACCGATAAAGCCGCCGCCGAGTGAAGTGATGTTGTAACACATGAAAAACTCTCCTTTATTGTGTCATGCGTTTTCCAACGCTATGTCGTTCTGCGCGGCGTAGTGCCGTGTCTTCTGCCCTTATATCGGGGGCCCACTGCATGGCGGCGGGCCTGTCGACTGCCCCGTGGGTGCTGACCTGTGTAAGCCGGGCTCCTTCAAAAATGCCACCTGTCAGCACGGCATAATCGAAGATCGCATAGGACAAATCACATTTGCGAAATACAGCCTCTCGGCAATCTGCACGCTCCATGACTGAGTATTGCATGCGTGATCCCGTGAAATCCACACCAGACAGCCCTGCTCCAGTCCACAGCGTCTGGTCCAGACTGGCTGAGCGTAACGAGGCGCCGGCAAGATCGGCCTGTGCAAACAGCGTATTCTCACCATCCAGTTCATCCATCAGGGCGTGGCGCAAATTGCTTTTGGCAAAAACAGACTGCTGCACCAGCGCTCCCCTGAAATTACATCGCTCCAACCGCGCTTCCGTAAACTGGCACGCGACAAAGCGTCGTCCTGAAAAATCCTGTCCGCTCAAATCACTGGCAACGAAAATAACCTGGCTAAATGCCTCGCATGCGAATTCCGTCGTGCGCAAGTCAGTTTCATAAAAGACGAACTGCTCAAGCGCAGCGTCCGCGAATCGGCACCGATCCAGTTCACTCTCGTGGAATACACATTTGCGCGCCGATGCACATCTCAACGATGTGCCTTGCAGCTTGCACTGACGAAAAAGCGTATTGTCTACAATTATTTCATCCAAGCTACTTCGCTCGAACGTCGTCTCGTTGAATACCGCTTCTACCAGCGGGCAACTTTTCAGGGTAGCACCGGAAAAATCCACCTTGTTGCAGATAATGGACGACAAGTCGGTATCTTCCAGCTCGCAACCGGTAAAACTGCATTCATTGAACATTGCTTCCCCGAAATCGCAACGTAGAAAGCGCGTCCCTGCAAATGACACCCCGTCAAATGTCATCCCGGATAAATCCAGATCCTGCAGGATTAATTGTTCGAATCGTTCATCAGAACACGGTGCCGACGCATCCAGATACTCCTTCAGTCGAAATTCATTCATCTTTCATTAAATTCGCAATCTGTTGTTCACGATCCCTGTACATGGGGTAAATTTCAAGCTGATCACGATAACTATTACGCAATCGCGTACGCGCATTGACGCTGACTTTTGAGACATTGGTTCGAAACAGTGTGGCGCCTTCAAAATTGCAGTCTTCGAGCCGTGATTGCTCCAGGGAGGCCTGAATCAGGTCGGCATTGCGAAATGTCGCGCCCTGCAAATCGGCTTTATGAAAAATGGCATCCCTCGCGAGCACGGAATCAAACGAGCAATCGCGTAGCTTTGCCTTGGTAAAGTCAGATTCGCTCAGATCACTGCCGGTAAAGGCCAGACCTTCTGCCTGAACACCCAGCAACGTACATTCCAGCAGGCGACACTCCCGCCACTGACAGCCTGTGAGTACGAGATCGTCTTCAAACAGCATGTTCACCAGATTGCTACCCACCCACTCGCAATCTTCTATCTGGCAGGTCATAAAAGAAGCGCTATCCCAGTCCGCGTTAACGATACTGCAATCGTTCCAGCTGCAGTCCATAAACGCCACCTTCATCCAGTTTCCCTTGGTGAAACGCACCGAGTTCAGCCGGGATTCTGACAGCATGCACGCTTGCAGCGAGCAGTCATCCAGAATGCTGTCCTGCACAAGCCATCCATCACACATAAGCCTTACCATGCGGCATTCTTTCATGGTTGTATGATTGATCCGCAGATAGTCGCACTGGGTCTCCGTCCACTCGCATTGCCGTACTGTACAGCCCGATAATGTCGCCTCAGCAAGACTTGCACCCGTAAAATTGCAGTTCTCAATATGAGTATCCTCGAAATGTGCACGCGCCAGCACAGTCTCCGAAAAATTCACGTTTTGCAATCGTGCTTCAGTAAATTTCACATTTTCCATGAAGGAGCGGGAAAAATCCGCTCCACGCAGATCCAGTCCGCTCAGATCTGCGCCAGTCAAGTCCAGCTCGGTAAGATCGCCACCTTCCCGGTAACGCCGTTGGACCTCACGTCGAACCGGATCATTCTGCTCTGCCGAAAGTCGTGGAGCCGGCTCCTGGTACTGCACAGAATAAAGATAGCCCTTGCGCAAATCACTTTTGGTTTTGCGAGAGCGTTCTTCCTGATTTGATACACCGCCCAATTCATTTGCATAAGCAGTCTGGCTGAATGACGCATCCACGACGCTCAGATCAGGCGGTCCGCTTTGCTTCACATACGGCATTTTTGTCGTCTGCACCGATTCATCCTCTTCAAGCGAGTCGGCATAGTCTGCCAGCAACGGCTCGTCGCTCGCACGCAATTGTTCCTGCACCTGCGCTTTTACGCTTTCAAAAATCTGGTCGCTGCGTTCCTGGCTTTGCAGGCTATTATCAAACTGTTCAGGAGGTCCGACAAGCTCGGGGACATAATCATGGTAGTTCATACCTCGCGCCTGCATCCAGTCTTTCAGTCCGTTCTGCTGGTTTGTCACGAACGCCTGGACGCGGGCGCTCATTTTCCCTTGTGGCACGCGGTAATCGATAGCGCGGTTAGGCCGCAGCAGAGCTTCCGGCATCAGTTCCATATCCTGGGGGTGATGCAGGGCAGCCGTTTCCGGATCCAGACGCAATTGCATAATGCGTTCGTAATGCGCGGCTGACCTGCTTTCGTTCAAGTCCTCAAGTGCCGCCATCGCCACTTCGATGTCGTCCGCCTCGGAGTCGTGCACTAGCACCGAACCATGAAACATCAGAATCATCGATTGCGTATCCGGCAGAAACCAGATCGTGGATGCCTGCATGTTATCCACTTCTTCAAATTTGCACCGCTTGTCAATATCACGCCGCTGCAGAAAGCACCGTGCTTTCAGTGTTGGAATCACGCCATCCCAACATGGCTGTTCCGGATGCATATTCCAGATTCGATATGATTTTCCCAAAGGCACGCCGGTCTGACCACCCCACTGCTGATCGTCGGATGCCATATTGAAAATCGATGGGTCCATATCAGGAAGAAAGCCCGGAAAGTCGTATTTTTCCCATTCTTCCGAGTGCGTGCCCATTTTTGCAAGCTGACGGGGATGCGTGGGTGCGATTGGGCCGAACCCTGCCGGGCGGGGTCTATCGGAGGTTTTTTGAACAGGCTTTAACGGATCCTCAATATTCGGCAGTGGAGTAAGCCGTATTTGAGCCTTTTTATCTGCCTGCACCGTCGAATGCAGACCTTTGCCCTGTGGATTTTCCGGGAAATCAGGGCCCCCGAATGCATGCGACCAGTCCACCGGCATCTTCTCAAAAGCTTGTGTAGCGCTAGCCCGTCCTGCATTCCAGTACCTGTCGCCGTGAACAAGAAGTGTTTTGTCAAGATCGGCGATCTGAGCCCGCACCATGCATCGCGTTTTATCGCTCTGATGCGCCGTATAGGCATGCCCGCTTATCAGGTATTCTGCTCGTGATTTGGGCATGATCTGGTCAAGCAGCCCACCACTGTCCAGTTGGGGCAGCATTTCCGCCCAGATCTTCTGATCGGGTTCCAGCAATTGGCCGGTGTCGTCCTGGCTCAGCAGAATATAAATGGCAACAGACAGCCGATTGGCGCCACGCCATCGGTATGGTCTGGTCAACAGACTGGCCGTGAGCGGCTTGATTATTTTCACAAAGTTCCCGCAATGGTTTTGTTCATCTTGCAATCACAAATGCAATCTTCAAATTTACACTCACAACTGTGTTTCCTGTCCGCTGATACTCTTGACGTTCAGCCCGCCATTGGTTGCCTTCTGGCTTTTTACGGTTTCAGTTTCGGTCGCACCAGACTTTTTGTCGATCACACCGACTTTTACCTGGCACTTCCCGAAGTGAATCCTGTGCGGAGAGGGTAGCAGAAAGGTCGGACAACCTACATTGATGGTCACCAGCGACGTGTTTGCATACAGGCCGGAAGCGTTAATGCTGTATCCATACATGGCGAAATTGATGGGCGCCAGTTTTCGACGAAGCAGGTACGCCGAGATTTCCATTCCCGTCGTTGTCTCGATGGTATTGTAGGTTTCGACCAGTTTGGGAGCCTCGCACGTGATATGCGTATCGGTTTTCCATTCCAAATCGCCATCGTGATTGTGTACTGATGCCGCCGTCACCTCACGATTCATGGTGGATTCGTACGTAAACTCAGAATCTTTATCGTAATGATCGGTAGCGGGTTTAGTAAAATGTGCCATGCGAATTCACCATTTGATGGTCAGGCCAAAAAAATTGATATCCTTTTTCATCATGCTTTGCTGATAGACTTCCTGGTCAATATCAAGCAGCTTATATTGCTTCCGGTTTTTAATACGGTTGTCTTCTTCATTGGAGTGAACAACTTTAAACAGCGAGGGGTTCAGGAAAATGTACCCTGACAAAAAGTAAACACCAGCAATTTCCGTTTTATAGGTAACGGACACTGCAGCCGAAGCCAGGCTGACCGAAAAATTCGACACCGCGGCGCCAAACTGTAATCCGACATATGCCCTATCGGTGTTTGAAGTCGTTGTCACATCGTCACAATCGATGGTGATCGCACTTTCGTCGCGGGTAAATGTCTGACCGCTGGCGTCGATCACCAAACCGTTTTTATAGGTATAGTTTGTCATGCCTGTAACGGTAATTGATTCTTTCTCCTTAAACAGGGAAGTCAATTCCTGGTCATACTGGTTCGTAAAAGTGCCTTTATAATGTGCCATTGATGCCTCTAAGAGACTTGAGATTTTTGCGCCACGACCGTGTGGGCCGCGACAGTCCGATACTTGATTGCTGCCAGTATCTGCTCTCTGAACTTGCGATCGCGGGTATTCTTTACAAAATCCTTTTTCAGTGCAGTGACCAGCACTTGCAGAGAATAGGCATTAACCCAGCGATAGATGCCACAACTGGTGACCGTTTTCCCCTGTGCGTAGACAAAACCTGGCAAGACATTGAACGTTCCGAATACGTTCAGATTGATCGCGACACCAGATACCGAAGAGAATTTCGATTCCTTCCAGAGCATAGGCTTAAAGTTATATTTGGTCCACTCCGCAGTATCGCGACGTGTTTCTGCACGAATATCCAGCGTGCCCGATTCCACCGTTAACTTCATCCCCCCCTTGTAATACTGGGTAGACTTGCCAATCACAGTTTTACTGTCCGGCCCGGTGATGTAGTACTGCGCGTGACCCACGTATTGGTCAGTATAGGTACCCTTGTACCACGCCATTTGTTGTCTCCAGATTCAGTTTCTGAATCGTATTTTCAGTTAAATTGCGTTGCTGCCAGGTGGCTGCGCCCCAAGAGACCAATTGAACGCCCTCCTCCAGGTGTCCAATGATCGTCATGCCATCTGCTCAGTCTGTTTGCTCACCACCAGACAGACTCATCGCGGCGTGATGATACACAGTTCGGCAGGTTTACTGGGCCCATCGGGTTCCGCAGGCGTGACAGAACCCGGGTCAGGTGCTTGCGCGGTACCCCAGTTACCATTGACAACCAGATCCACATGAGAATCGAAGTAAATCTGGGTAGCACCCGTCACGTACTTGGTCAGTGTCCCGTCCAGTTTGCTGGTGGTGTCGCCGTTCCGGTAATGCTTCAATTCCTTGTCTGACAGCTGGGTCACATCGGTAATTGTTTCGTCCTTTGTGCCTTTCGTTTTCAGAATGGTATTGCCATTATTAAACTGGTTAAAGACGCCATCAAACTGATTCCGGGTGGGGCCAGCAGTCACGTGCAGGTCCTGAACCTTGACAGACTTGGTTTCCTTGCCGCCAACCGTAATATCGGCGTTCTCTGTGACGTGTGCAACCAGGTTTGTACCAACGTCCACTTCCAACTTTTGGACGGCCCGGATCACCATATTCATTTGTGATCTGAGCGTCACCAGCTCCGAACCCAGGGTATCGTCGATCATCAGCATGCTCGTTGTACTCTGGTCTCCAAATACAGACTGGCTCCGGAATCCGCTGATGTTCGCCTGGCCGGGCAGATCCACAGGAGGCATATTGTTGGCGTTATAGACCCTGCCCAAGACAATTGGTCGGTCCGGGCAGCCTCCGATAAAGTCAACCACAACTTCATCCTTGATGCGAGGCAGCTGCAAACCACCAAAGCCGCCGCCAGCCCAGGGACTGGATACGCGAACCCAGCACGAGCTGTTTTCATTCTTCTTGCCATAACGGTCCCAGTGAAACTGGACTTTGATTCGACCATATCGGTCTGTCCAGATTTCTTCCCCTGCAGGCCCGACCACCCTGGCAGTTTGCGGTCCGTAAGTGCGCGGAATTGGCGTAGTACGAGGCGCGCGGTACTGGATAGACGCAGGCAGAGCGATAAAGGATTCTTCGTAGAAATCCTCAGATCCCGTACCTGTGCTATAGCCCGACACACTCATCCGATAATTGACGGAAACAACCAGGTATTCCTTATTTTCAGACGCGCGCGGGTGGTTCTTCAGATTGAATGTATAGCCCGGCGCGATGCCGCGGGCATTACCAATGCCGCGTACCTGCTCCTGCAGACTTTGTAACTCCTGCAACCTTACACGCGAATACTGTTCACCATGGTCGGTCTCCTGGTAACCCCCTTGCCACTCGTACATTTCCAGATTGCCATTTTCCGATCCGCCGGAACGCTTGGAGACGGCGTCAAGGCTGGCGCCTGGTTTGGTAAAATCGTAATCGGTCGTTGCGTAACCATCCGGAGTAATCTGCGCAACCACTTCCCACAGGGAAATATATTCTTCCTGTGGCCGGCTCAGTCTGTCAGGGCCGTAGTACGCAATCGAGTAATACCCCGGCGTTGGCCCATGTGACGATATGTCATCTGTCATAACAAGCGTATGCTGGCCGTCCTCATGCTTGAAGTAATAATAGATACCTTCATGCTCCATCAGCCGGCTGACAAAAGCAAAATCCGTCTCCTGATACTGAACACAATATTCCCAGCTGCGATATGTGCCGCTAAGCTTCATCTCGAAGGGGTATCCATATTCACCCAGCACCTCCTTGATCACATCCGGAATGCTTTTTTGCTGGAAAATTTTATTGTCGGAAGTCTGAGTCAGATACCACAACCAGGGACGGACTCTGGCTTTATAAATATAGTATCGTGAGCTGGCATTCTCCCGGCCAATCAGCTCAAAGCGCGTGACCTGACCGTTCAGAAAACGGGAGCCGGAGAGGGTTTCCATCTCAAGTGTCAACGGCTTTCCCAGCAATTTACGCAGGTCAACGTTGTAATTGTCCGCAATCAGTTCGATATCAAAATCGAATAACTGGGACAGCCCCTCGGAACCGCTCATCTGGCGAAAAGCCAGACTTGAGCCAAGTGGTGTGTGTGCAACAATGGAACGAAACTGAATAGAATTTCGGATATCCACAAATAGATCCTTGTGTATGACTGTACTTGCTGCGGAAGGTTGTCTCTGGAGATGTGTAGCCTGTGTGGCTACTTATGATTCTGCTTTTATTACAAACTGATGACTTGCCATGCTGAAATGTACGAAACAACAATGTTAAATACAATTGTCATATTTACCAATTAAGTAACCAGGTGTATTTTTGGAAGCAAAATCCAGCCATTTTGTTTCATTTGCTTATTATAAAATTTGTCATTTACCTGAAAGCTGGCGTAAAAGCGCGTCCAAACCAGGCCGGCGCGCGGAGTATTGAAGCGCAGGATTCGATGCCTTATAGACCCAGGCACACCGCACCAATCGCAACGATCACGCAGGCGGCCCAGCGTTTTGCGCTCACGGTTTCGCCCAAGAAAAGCCGGCCGATCAGCACGGCAAACACAACGCTGGTCTCACGTAACGCCGATACGGCCCCGATAGCCCCTGACTGCAATGCCCATATCACGATGTCGTAAGCCGCGAGCGACACCAGACCACCCGTCAGCGAAGAGACGATCGACAGCGGGTTGGTTCGTGCCGGCATCCACAGTGCAGAAAAACCGCGCGTGGCGACCAACAGCACAGGCATAGACCAATAGAAAAAAAACATCCACGCGGCGTAGGAAACGGCCTGCCCGCCCGACAGACGTACGCCGATCCCGTCGATCACGGTATACACCGCGATCGTCACCCCCGTCATTAGCGCGGCGGCAATGCCCGCCCGCGACACGTGTCGTCCATCGAGCGCGATCGCGATAATGCCGCATGAAACCAGCACAATTCCCAGGGTCTGAAAGGGGCTGATCGCCTCTTGTGCGAAGAGCGCCGCCCCCAGCGTCACAAGCAAAGGCGAGGAACCCCGCGCTATCGGATACGCCCGCGCCAGGTCATTGCGCCGGTATGATCGAACAAGCGACACGTTATAAACGATATGCACCAGACCGGAGGCTACAATGTATGGCCACGCTGCAGGGGCTGGCAAGGGAACATTCAGGATGACTACGGCAGAGACTGACCCGATAGCAATACTCATCCATGCGACGGACAGGAACCGGTCATTGTTACCATGCAACATGGCATTCCAGGCCGCATGAAGTAATGCAGCCAGAAGGACGAAGCCGCCGGTATAGGTGTAACTGAGCATCAGTGTCCCGCAAGAAGGTATGACAGAAGTATATCTATCTTGTGTGCGCGCGACAAACCAGAATAAATTGCGCGTCCTCGGCTCAATCAATACTGCCCAAGTATTTCGAACAGCTGCTCCCCGATTCGCGGCAGAAATTCAATATTCTCAGACACGCTCTTGCCGTGTGAAAAAATCACAATTGTCACAGCACCGAAGGCACTGCAGTGACTTTGCGGCAGTTCAAAGTAAGCACTATCGTGCCGGTTGTAGCTGGACAGCACGTCTCCGGTCCAGCCATTCCATCCTGCCTTGGAATAATATTCAAGACCCGATGGCAGGCGTTCGCCCAGAAATCCGTCAATCTGCGAATGAGGCTGGCTTCTAAATTGCGCAGTAAGAGGTCTTTTTAGAAAAGCTGCAACTTGCGAGCTAATATGCTCATCAAGGAACGAGCCGCTGCAGATTTCACTCATCAGGCGCGCCACGAAATCACCGTTAAGCCGATTGTGATTATTTCCGCCCAGGGTAACAAACACTTTTTCCCTGCCGTAGCGATCATCATCCATGAGTTTCTGGCACACATTGATCGTCTCGGCTTCCGGCCAACCCAGCCCCCTAAAGTAACGGTTAACGCCCTGACGATGCTCACACCACTGCTGCATCTGCTCATCCGGCAGCAGCGTGTCCCCCGTGGTGCCCGATAGCAGATCAATCACATAATTGGTCGCATTGTTGCTCGACCAACGTATCATATCTGTCATCGCCCGCGTCAGTTCCTCGTGAGGCTCCATGCTCCCTTGCCTGAGCGCCGCCTGCGCCGCCGCAAGGTAGGCAACCTTGATGACGCTGGCGGGATAAAAGCCTCGGCCTCCCTGCCACGAAAACCCTTCAAGTGCGCCTGTCTTACCCGCTGCGTCTGCTCTGGGAAATAAATGTAGCGTAAAACTCGAATCTGCAATGTCATGGGCAAGCGGGACGAAAACCTGTCTGGCGACGGTTAGCAGCCGCTCGCCGATTTGCGCTGAACGTTCTGTCTCCTTATCATACATATGAAATTTCCTAGATTTCTGCCAGGCGTATGCATCTGGCATTTTGTGTTTCCGAGACCGGCGGTCATTGGGTAACGAGAAAAATTCAACGATATCATCCTGTCGGGCAATCCAGGTGCTGAGGCAGTCATGCCCCACTCAATTACTCGCTTCTTGGCTCTGGCCACTGGGCCATTACTCAACTACATTGTTCACTCAGAAACAGGTCTGGTTCGCCCACTGCATCACCAAATTCTGACTGAAATACGCCGCGACGCCGATCTGCTGATTATGCCTGCAGGCTGCATACCTCTGTCAGCACTTATGAATTGCCATTGGCCACAATCAGCGCTTTACAAAAGCGATGATCCGCCCCACGTTTAACAGGATATTTTTCATGAACACCCTTCGTCTTTCGTACTGGACGCTCTCTCCGGAAGCTTATCAAGGCCTGGCTGCCACCAAAAAGGCAGTGGAAAAAAGCTCGCTTGGCAAACCGCTGATTGGACTGGTCTGGCTGCGAATGTCACAGATTAACGGCTGCGCCTTTTGCCTGGAAATGCATGCCAAAGCTCTGCGCGCCGACGGCGTAGAAGAAAAGAAAATCGACAGTCTTGCCGGATGGCATGCGAGCCATCAGTTCAGTGACCGTGAACGCGCAGCGCTGGCCTGGACTGAAGCTCTGACACATGTCGACCAGACCCACGCACCTGATGAAGCCTTCGAACCACTGAAACAATACTTCAGCAACGTGGAAATTGCCGACCTGAGCTTTGCCATCGCCCTGATGAGCGCATTCAATCGGCTTGCCATTGGCCTGCGGCAGTGATGGATAGCAGGCGCGGCACGCCAGGATGCCGTCCTTCGCCTGTTCCTCATTCTCACTCGATTTGCATTATTAACAGCCTGGCATACAGGCAAACGAGAAATTCATCATGGCTATATCGTCGGGATCAGGCCACCATCAACACGAATGACTGATCCCGTCACATAGGATGCCCGCTCGCTTGCGAGAAACGTCACGACATCGGCGTACTCTTGCGGATCACCATAGCGCCCTACCGGGATCGTAGCGGTACTTTCATCTGAAATATCCTTGACCTGACGGTTTTCCCTTTTGGCCTTTTGTTCATCCAGAAATTTTATTCTGGGCGTCGCTACCCGGCCCGGTACGATAACGTTACATGTAACACCGTCTCTTCCGACTTCACGCGACAGCGTTTTAGACCAGCTCAACAGGCTGGCACGCAGCGCGTTAGATAAGCCAAGGTTCGGAATGGGAGAAACAGCACCGGACGAAGAGCTGGTCAGTATCCTGCCAAATTTGCGGGCGCGCATGCTCGGCAGCACCCTATCGGTAATCGCGATAACCGACAGCACCATACTTTGAAAATGTGCGGCCCAGACTTCCTGAGGCTGAGATGCGACCGCAGTGGGAGGTGGGCCGCCCGTATTGTTCACCAGAATATCCACCGGTCCGAGTTCCTGCTCAATGCGCGAAATATTATTGTCAATCACGGCAAGATCATTCAGATCCCATTTGACCACCGTTGTTCTGACGCCCGCATCGCGCAACTCAATTGCAACCCGTTCTGCCGCCTCATCGTTGATATCGGCAAGCGCAACATTTGCTCCTTCTTTGGCCAGCGTGCGGGCAATGGCGCTGCCCAGCCCGCCTGCCGCGCCGAACACCAGGGCTGTTTTTCCTGACAGGTTCAAATCCATTCGTACTGCTCCTTTCAAATGCTATATCAGTTTTCCGGGGTTCATAATCTGATTGGGGTCAAGCGATTGCTTCACACGCAACATCAGATCCATTTCGACATCTGATTTATAGTGTCGCAACTCGTCGCGTCTGAGCTGACCCACACCATGCTCGGCGCTGATACTCCCTTGCGCCTGATGCACCAGATCGTGAACAATGCGGTTCAATCGCAAGGTCGTCGTTTTCATTATTTCATTCGTTGTATCCGCAGGCATCAGCACATTGAAATGAAGATTGCCATCACCGATATGCCCGAAATAAATGATCTGTCCACCGCTCCCCTCTGCAGAAATGGCCATTCCTGCTTCGTCAGCGAATTGAGGCAATTTTGAGATAGGAAGCGCAATATCATGTTTGATTGCCTTGCCTGCCCGTACCTGGGCCTGCGATATGCCTTCCCTGATTTTCCACAAATCCTGTCGCTGCTTCAGGTTGGCGCCGATCACCGCGTCCTGGATTTCACCCGCTTCCAGCGCACCGGCAAGCACCGACTCCAGCATCTCGACCAGACCCGACTGAGTGATGTCGGCCAGTTCAATCAGCGCATGGAAAGCATGCCGTCCTGCTAATGGGCTTTGCACATCAGTTACATGCTGCAGGACAAGCTGCAATGACTCATCTGTCATCATTTCAAATGCGCTTAGCCGCTCGCCACACGCCTCACGGAACGCGCTCAGCAGACGAACCAGCGACAAAAGATTCTCTGCTCCCACCCACGCTGTGGCTCTGGCCGCTGGCCGGGGAAACAGCTTGAGTACAGCCGCGGTAATAACTCCCAATGTTCCTTCCGATCCGATAAACAGATCACGCAAATCGTATCCGGTATTGTCCTTTCTTAACGCCCGCATCCCGTTCCAGATGCGACCGTCCGGCAACACCACTTCAATTCCCAGCGTCAGATCTCGCGTATTACCGTAACGCAGGACTGCGACACCTCCGGCATTGGTTGCAAGATTTCCGCCAATGGTACAGCTGCCTTCCGACCCCAGGCTTAGCGGAAAATAGCGATTGGCATCTTCTGCCGCCGATTGGACATTGGCAAGAAGTACACCCGCTTCGACGGTCATGGTATTGTTGAATGTGTCCAGTTCCCGGATTGCATTCATGCGGGTCATGCTAAGCACGACTTGCGCGCCGCTCGCATCTGGCGTCGCACCACCACTCATACCAGTATTGCCGCCCTGTGTGACGACCGGCGTACGGTACTTATGACAAATGCGCATAACCTCGGCCGTCTGTTGGGTATTAGCCGGCCTGACCACAACCTGGCACTTGCCATGCCATTTATTCAGCCAGTCAGTCTCGTAGGCGCTTTTCTCCTCATCCTCCAGCAGGAGGCCTCCCTCCCCAACAACTGAAATCAGTTGCCGTATCAAATCCTTTTTTTCTTCGATATCTGTTTGTTCCGTCATCACTATCACCATCCCAATTGCAATCGTCCAAGCGCCATCGCCACCGCTGCCTGGGTCGGTTCCACGACCGGCACGCCGACCGCATCCTGCACAGCATCCCGGTACGAGGCCATACCCGCGCATCCCATGACCAGCACATCGGCCCGGTTTTCATCACGCAGGCGCCTGGCGGCCACCACCATCGCCGCTACAGTTTCCGCTTCGTCGGATAAGGAGGCGACGGAACGATTGATGGACACCTCGCCGGCCACCCTCGTGTGTATACCCATGGCACCCCACTTCCGATAGTGCCGGGCAATGGATCCCTGTGCCATCGCAATGACGCCCACATGTTGTCCAATCGTCAATGCAGTAAGCATGGCGCATTCACTAATCCCAAAGCCTGGCACACTCTGAATTTCCCGCAAGGCATGAAGACCAGGATCACTGAAGCATGCGGTAATAAAGCAGGCAGCCTCAGCCTGGTGGCGCCGCGCGAATTGGGAAACGAGCACCGCCGCAAGGTCTACATCTTGCTGGGATGCAATCCCCGGTGGGCCATCAGTTAACGTGACACATTCGATTTTTGGAAGATCACTCCGGCGCAGCGGATCCAGAGCCTTATCCATGGCCTGTGTCACGCTGGCATTACTGTTCGGATTGATGACGTACACGATTTTTTGCATTGCCGATCCCGATATCTAGGAAACCGTAGCCAATTCGGCTTCCAGTCTTGAAATCAATCCCCCGAGTTCTTCCTGATCTTTTGCATCCAGTACTGGCCCAGGTCTGCGAACAAAGGCCGAACGGATCGCGCCACGACGGCACAGTGTTTCCTTGCGCAATGCCAGCCCCACACCGTACTGAAACTCATGGCGCAGTAACGGCAAATAAATATTGAACAGATCCTCGGCCTCCCGCGCCTTTCCGGCATCAAATAACCGGCAGACCTGAACAAGCATTTCAGGGTAAGCAAATCCGGTCATCGCCCCATCGGCGCCCCTGAGCATTTCCTGAGGCAGAAACAGTCCGCCATTGCCGACCAGAATACTGATACGTCGGTGACCTTCCGCCTTACTCTGCTCCCGGATCTGGCTGAGTTTTCGCATACCTGGAAAATCCTCGTGCTTGAGCATCACGATCTGCGGGAACTCGTCGATCAGCTGCAGAATGACGCGCACCGACAGATGAACTCCCGTTGCCTGAGGAAAATCCTGCAGGCAAAAAGGAATATCCTTGCCCAGAAGATTCGCGATACTGGAAAAATACCCATGCACCTGCTCATCCAGCTTAAGATTGGGAATGGGCGCAACCATCACGCCAGCAGCTCCGAGCGACATTGCTTCCCCGGCCAGCCGCTCCAAACGCAGATTCGAAGCACTACTGACCCCAACGGTGACGGGTACGCGGCCATTCACCCGCTTCAGAAACCGCGTCATAACGGCCGTGGTTTCCTGCTCGCTCAGTTTTGGGGCTTCACCCATCATCCCCAGGATAGTCATACCCGATACGCCTTTTTCCAGGTAAAACTCGGTCAGGCTATCAATACTTTCCAAGTCGACTTCCCCGACATCCGTGAATGGTGTCGCCGCAATGACAAACACACCTCTGGACGTTTCATTCATAAGTTGCTTGGTGGATCCCATAGTCATCATTCCTTGTCAATAATAAGAGTCATCAATCATTTATCGATCATTTATCGATCATTTATCGATCATTGCAATCGTCATTCAATTACCAGAACCGGCAGGCATTGGTTTTACTGATTCCGTTTGTTTTCCAGCCTGCCCAACCACCTCGTCAAAGGCCAGAGCAGGGCCAGATACATCAATGCTGCAAGCATGATCGGCGAGGGGTTGTACACAATCGATTGCGCATCTCTTGCAGCTCTCAGCAGTTCAGGCAACGCAACCACACTTGCGATTGTTGTCAGCTTCACCACTTCAATGCTGTTTCCGACCAGATCGGGGAGCACATTACGCACGGCCTGAGGAATCACAACGTAGACCAGCGCCCTGGACCTGGACAGCCCGGTCGAACGCGCCGCTTCCATCTGACCCTTTGATACACCTTCCAGCCCGGCGCGGAATACCTCTGCAAAATAGCTTGCGTTATTGAGCCCGAACGCGATGACCACAGCGGTGAGCTTGTTCAGTTCAATACCCAGAAATGGCCATCCGAAATACACCAGGATGAGCAGAACCAGCGGCGGGAATGCCCGGAAAAAGTCGATGTAAATCACAATAGGCCAGTACACGAACCGATTGCGCGACTGGGTCATACCCACGGCCAGCAGCAATCCGGCAACCGCGCCAACGGGAATGACAATTGCCGAAAGCCAGATCGTCGTCCATAATCCGCTGAGCAGATAGGGAAAAACCTCTTTGTAAACATCCAGATTGAAAAAGCCTTGTATAAATCCTTCCATCGTCTTTCCTTCACCCCTGAACCCAGCGTTGCTCCAGCCATCTGGAAAAAATGACAAACGGAAGAAAAATCGCAACATAAGCGATCGCAGCCATCATAAGCGGCGTGGGGTTGCCGGAATAGCTGCTTGCGCCCTGAGCATTGTTCAGAATTTCATTCAGCGAAACCACCGAACCCAGTGCCGTATTTTTCGTGATTGAAATAATGCGATTGGTCAGTGTGGGGATGGCCCGCCGTATGCCCTGCGGCACAATCACGTATCGCATTGCATGCGCCCACGTCATGCCTGTAGACCGTGCCGCTTCCATTTGTCCCTTTGGAAGCGACGTAATGCCAGCCCACACGCTTTCTTCCGCATAGGCAGCCAGCACAAGAGACAGAGATAGCCAGGTCACAGTAAAGGCAGATAAAGGCACGCCCACTTCGGACAGCCCAAAATAAAAAATAATGAGAAGCGCCAGTGGTGGCAATGACCGCATAATGTCTGCAAACGCAACAATAAGGAGGGAAACCGGACGGCACCTCAGCGTACGGATAATGGCCAGCATTATTCCCAGCGCCGTGCCTGTTATCACAACTGCAAACCCGGCAATCAGTGTGACCCCTGCGCCCTTGACGATGACCGGAAAGTATTCCCGCGCGACCTCGCCATTGAAAAACGTAAAGAAAAATCCGCTCATTGCATCCATCAGTGAGCCATCCTGTTCGCGTAACGTGCCAGAAAATTCCGGGTGCGTACTTCGCGGGGCCGTTCAAACACCTCCGAAGCCGTTCCGCTTTCCACGACTCTGCCTTCATCCATGAAAACAACCTGATCTGCAGCAGCATGAGCGAAAGCCATTTCATGAGTGACAACGACCATCGTCATCCCACGCTCGCGCAGATCACGCATGACATTCAGGACATCGTCGACCAGTTCCGGATCCAGCGCGCTCGTCGGTTCGTCAAAAAGGATGATTTTGGGTTTGAGTGCGATGGCGCGAGCGATGCCAACCCGTTGCTGCTGACCGCCTGAGAGCTCGCCGGGTTTTGACATTGCCTTTTCTTTCAGACCAACCTGCTCCAACGCCTGCATGGCAAGGTCATTTGCCTGCTGTTTGCTTTTTCCCTGAACCTTGGAAAGCGCAAGCGCAACATTGCCCAATGCCGTCATATGGGGGTAAAGATTGAACTGCTGAAACACCATGCCAATATCCTGCCGCATACGGTTGATATCGGTTGCCGTGTCCATCACATCATGTGAGGCAGCAACGATTTTTCCTGAGGTTGGTGTTTCCAGCAAATTGCAGCAGCGCAACATGGTACTTTTCCCGGATCCTGACGGGCCAATAACACAAACCAGTTCGCCTTTTCGAACATTCAGGTTAACGCCTCGCAGCACCTCTGTACTGCCATATTGCTTGCGTAGATCGGAAATCTGGAGAATCATTGCATTCGCATCCATTGTCGTCGGCCTTTCGTTATCTGGTCTGTGTAAATGACATCCGTTATGAGCAGTTCGGTGTCACAGGCGTGGGATCGTAGCCCTCGGTATCAGGAACGCCAGTACCTGGCACCACCATGACGGCTGAATTGGTTGCTTCCGGCTCGAAGTCAAACCATTTTTTTGCCAATGCAGCCACCGTTCCGTCTTTCTTCATGCACTTGAGCACATTTGAAATCCTGTCCCTGCCTTCCTTGTCATCTTTGCGGAATGCCAGAGCCCAGACAAGCCCGGTCTTGATCGTATAGCTGGTCTTCAGATTCGGTCTCTTCTGAGCCGTCCACGCGACAACTGTCGTACCCGCGAGGTTGTAGTCGGCCCGACCCGCCTGCAAGGCCTGAACGGCATCGGCGTTGCTACTGTAGACGTCATAACTGAAGCCATACTCCTTTGCGTGATCACGGGCCCATCCTTCATAATTGGATCCTTTGTTCACCGCCAGCTTCTTGCCCTTCAACTGTTCAAGATGTTCGACTGGTGGCGCTTTCTCACTACCCAGAAATGTATAGTCGGTATCCAGATACCCTTCCGTGAACAGAAGCGACTTCGCGCGCTCGGGCGTTACCGTCACTGGCGCAATCAGAAAATCATATCTTTTGCTGTTTAGGCCCGGTACCAGGCCGGAGAATTCAGCAGGCTCAATTGTGATTTTCTGCCCCAGACGCCTGGCGATTTCCTCGCCCAGGTCGACATTGAATCCCTGCACACCTCCTCCGAGTTTTGGCATGGCATGAGGCGCAAATGTCGCATCTACGGCGGTGCGCAGTGGCGTGTCATTCGCGTACGCCACATTCATGATGCTTCCCAATATCGCAAGATTCACGACACCGGCACTTAAAATTGTCTTCAGTTTTTCCATCTAAATCTCCTGTACGGAATGGCTACGAGAACGCCAGCGCTGTCTGGCAAAGGTTGGTCTTACTTTCTGAACACGCCAAGTCCTATCTGCTGGCGAAAAAGGTTTCTGCCCGGTGTTGTGCCGGTGCGCTGTACTACCGGAGAGGGACGCTCACGGGCAATAAACTTCCCGCTTCCGCGTTCTGCCTGGAGCGAACCCTCTTTGACAATGCACCGGCCCCTGCTGAAAACCTGAACCGGCCACCCCGTCACCACCCGGCCTTCGTAGGGTGTGTAGCCGACGTTATCGTGCAACTGATCTGCGGTGATCGTTCTGCGAGATGCCGGATCCCAAAGCGCCAGATCTGCATCCAGCCCTTTTTGAATACTTCCCTTTTGAGACGCCATCCCATACATGTGCGCATGGTTGGTGGCAGTCAGTGCCACGAACTCCTCGATGGTAATGCGTCCAGTGATTACCCCCTCTGAAAAAAGCAGGGGAAGCCTCAGCTCTATTCCTGGCACACCGTTGGCCATTTCCTTGAACTTTGTTTTGTCACCTTTGGGCAGTTTTCCTGACGCATCAAACCGATAGGGCGCATGATCAGAAGAGTAAACAGTCAGTGTTCCGTCCTTGAAGCCCTGCCACACCGATTCCTGAGACCGGACATCTCCTGGCGGTGGACTGCAGCAAAACTTTGCCCCTTCCATCGCTTCCCGATCACTGTCTTTTGCTTCCAGAAAAAGATACTGCGGGCAGCTCTCGGCATGGACAGCAGCACCCAGATTCCTGGCATGCCGGATAATATCGACGGTTTCGCTTCCGGCGACGTGAACAATGAGAACCGGGACATCAACCAGACGGGATAGCGTAATTGCCCGGTGCGTGGCCTCCGATTCAGCCAAAACATCATGTGCAACGGCGTGATATTTGGGTGCGTAATGCCCGCGTTCCAGCAAGCGTCGTGCCACCCACCGTATCATGTCGTGATTTTCAGCATGCAGCATGACCAGTGCGCCGTGTTCTCCTGCAGTGGCGAGCACATCGAGTAATTGGTAATCATCCAGCTTGAGTGCGTCATAAGTCATATAGACTTTCAGCGAAGTAATGCCGCTTTCAATCACAGATGGCAAATCCTGGGTCAGAGTCTGTTCGTCCGGATTCGTCAGAATCAGATGAAAGCCATAATCAATCACGGCTTTTTCACGAGCGCGCTCAGCGTAATCCGCAAGCACATCCGTGATGCGATCATTCCGATGCTGAGCAGCGAAAGACAGGATTGACGTTGTACCGCCAAAGGCTGCCGACACTGTCCCTGAGTAAAAATCATCCGCACACATAACACCCATGCCGGACAGTTGCTCAATATGGGTATGACTGTCGATTCCACCGGGTAACACCCATAGTCCATCAGCATCCACGTCTTCACGACCCGGGGGAAGATTAGGCTCTATGGCGGCGATGACACCATTTCGCACACCGATATCGGCAAAGAACGTACCGTCTGCGTTGCTGATCCTTCCATTGCGAATCGTGAGATCAAAATCGTTTAATTCATCTGAAATTGAAGAGGTGCTTTCTGGCATCACATCGAACTCCGTATGGCCTGTATGAAATGTATTATGGCCAGTAAGCTGACGAATTTCTATTGACATTTCAGTCGTAATACTTAACATAGTGTTAATTACTCAAGCTGCAGAACAACATTGCCATTCCGGGAAAACCCTGTGTGTCCCCGCGCTGGTGCGGCTTTTGCACTGTTTTGGTACTTTCTGCACCGCAGCAGAGATTAACTTCATGTTTTATTTACAACGTGCACCACAGGACACCATGTCATGGAATTGAATTTGCGACAAATTGAAGTATTTCGGGCCGTAATGATTACAGGCTCGATTCGTGGTGCGTCAGAATTGCTGTTCGTTTCCCAGCCGGCTGTCAGCCGAATGCTCTCTCATCTGGAGGTGCGTATTGGATTTCCGCTGTTCGAACGCATACGCGGCAGACTGCACGCAACACTCGAGGCGAAAAAACTTTTTCATCAGGTGGAGAATGTCTACGAGGGGGTTCAGCGCGTCAATGAAATGGCACGTGAACTGCGAGAAAATCAGGAGGGTATCCTGAACCTCATCGCTACACCGAGCCTGGGACAAATGCTGATCCCCTCAGTGATCACGGAATATCGAAAGCATCATGAGAACGTCAAGCTCACCTTCCGCTATCTTACGCACTTGCCATTGATCGAGCGTCTGTTGAAACGGCAGGCAGATCTGGCCATCACCATCTTGCCTATGTCACATCCCAATCTTGAGCAGGAAAAAATCGGCGAGGCTGACCTGGTATGTATTCTTCCTTATAACCACCCCTTGTCCAGCCGTGCAACGCTGAAAATCACCGATCTGCTACCCTACCCTTTTATTTCTTATGACAGGGAATCGTCCTTTGGGCAGATGGTACAGCAGCTATTTCAACAGCATGACCTCAATGCCAGGCCCGTGGTAGAGGTCGGATCGCCGCAAAATGCCTGTGCGCTGGTGCAGGCGGGTGCGGGAATCTCGCTGGTGGACCAATTCTCAGCACGTAGCTGGTCAGCCAGCCGATTTGTCACTCGCCCGATCGAGAATGCTCCTAAACTGACTGCGTATCTGGTGAGGATCGCTGACGAACCAATATCACATCTGTCACAGTCGTTCATCGATATTCTGAAGTCTTTCATGACCGCGGAAGGCTATGCAGATTAATGTTTACTTGTACCAAGAATGTGCGGTTTTCGCGTGCGAAACGCGTTGCATCTGAATTAACGCCGGCATTGCTTCGTTCCTCAGTTAATGACACACGTCATGATGCTCTGAAAGTGCGTGCCAGATTGAGCACAAACGATGGCCAAATCGCTCTGCCCTGGGCGCTGTCAGGGTATGGCCTTATATTACGTTCGCAATGACGCGTTCAAAAACCGATAAACGAAGGCAAACTCTGTACCGTTCTGCCGGATTGGTATGAGCCGGCAGACGTGTACGCGGTTTATCCCACCCAGGATCAGCTGTCTGCCAAAAGGCGTGCGCTCATAGACTTTATCGCGCGCCATCCCATGACCACGATGGAGTAGATATCAAGGACGCTTCCTGCTCCCGATTGCTGAGTCGATAGATCCGTGAATTGCAAACACGTGAAAGAAGCAACCATTTTTCATCTATCGCTTGTATCTAATTCGATTCAATACTCTCCGGTGTTTCGAACCGCTCAAGCGTGCCAGTACTTTCACCAAGCCCGCTCCACTCATCTGTCGCAAAATTCATCACGACCAGTGAGGCAGGAGGAAATCCTGTTTGCATCCGGCTGAATGCGTCGGCATTGCCGTCCTTGTAAAAGTATCCTGCCGTCAAATAAAGGCCGGGGTTATGACCGACAACCAATACGGTACGCGGGCCAGGCTCAATATTACGTATGACATGGACAATATCGCGTACCGATGCTTCGTAGATGCGGCTTTCCGTGACTTTTTCGATGCCCGAGTCGTAAGCCCGGGCAACATATTCCCAGGTTTGCTGTGTGCGTACTGCACTGGAGACGACCGCCAGGTCGGGGCGCAATTGCTGCGACACCAGGTATTGTGCCACGCACCCGGCCTCGTGGCGTCCACGCTCGGCAAGGGGTCTCTGCAGGTCCGCAAGGCCGGGGGCTGAATCGGACTTGGCATGACGTAGCAGCATGAGTCTGAGCATGAATGACCTTTATTAAACAAATGAAATATCAATCATATAATATTGCCGCCACTTCGATTATGACAATCCGGGGACCGGGAATTATTGCGCCAGTTCCTCTTGCGGCATGGTCATGCTTGCACCCGTATCATCGGCCGAAAGCAAATAACCCTGACCGCGCAGATTACGAATGACAAGACTTGACGCCAGAGCAGTGGAGCGCAGCTTGCGGCGCAAACTGCTGATGTGCGTGTCGATACTGCGATCATAGGTAGTTGGGATGCGGCCCAGTGCGAACGCGCCGATTTGCTGTCGTTGCACCACACAACCTGCAGATCGCATCAGTATTTCCAGAATGCGTTGCTCTGCACCGGTCAGGCTGACCGTATGACCCTCTATCGAGGCCATCCCCGTTGCCGGATTCAGCATCAGAGGCCCCGCCACCAGCAAACCGGCACGACTGCGTCGATTCTGCAGCTCTGACGACTCGGCCATCCTGGCGCCGCGATACGAGAGCCGATCGTAAGTTTCGGCACGATAGGATCCGCAACGATGCAAATGGCGAGGCGCCGGAAGGGCCGAACTCGGGCGATCCGCCCCCCGCCGTCTCAAAAGGGCGTGTATTCGCGCTTTCAGTTCCGACATGCATAGCGGCTTGGCAAGACAATCATCGGCTCCCGCTTCCAGCCCACTGATGCAATCAGTGGAAGATCCGGTAAGAAAAATCAGCGGACGGCTCGATTGCTGACGATAACTTGTAAGCCAATCCAGTCCGGCAATGTCTGGCAGGTACCCATCCAGAACAGCAAGGTCATGCGCGCGTCGGCGCATCAGACGTGAAGCCTGGTATCCCGAGTGCGCCAACTGAACCCAGTACCCCTGAGACTCCAGGTACTCACAAAGTATTTTGGATAGCGCCACGTCATTCTCGATCAGAAGGATGCGTGGCACGCTTGGCTTATCAGTGCGCATGGTGTTGCTATATGCCTTTCATTGCATATGTCATTCCAGCCGGAAGGACTGTATGTCAAGTAGTGCAAAGATATCAAAAGTTAAGGAAAGTGTATTGCTGAATAAAAGCTGACGATATCTAATAGTAAATAATTCTCATTCAGAAGTCCAACGCTTGAGAGAATCCTGCTCAATCCCTTTTATCCAGAGAGAAACTATCTGATGTTGCCTGCTATCCCGGTATCGGCACGAGAACCGGCTCGTATCAATTCTGTCCGCCAGATCAACGCCTTATGTGCAATTGGTCTTGCCGCCGCGCTACCACAGATGACATTTGCCCAAACTGCGACTGAAGCGGCTCCCGTCGCATCGCTCAATCCCATCGTAGTGACTGCAAGCGGTTTTGAGCAGGACATTATTGATGCGCCCGCTTCCATCAGCGTGATCCCCCGGGAAAAACTGGAAAAAGGCGCTTATCGCGACCTGACCGATGCCTTGCGCGACGTGCCCGGTGTGATCATGACCCCATCCGATAACAACACATCTGACATTACATTGCGGGGCATGAGTGCCAGCTACACACTGATTCTGGTGGACGGCAAGCGCATGAGCACCCGGGAAACACAAACTAACGGCAGCACCGGCACTGACCAGAGCTGGGTTCCTCCGCTAGAGGCCATTGAACGCATCGAAGTGGTGCGCGGCCCGATGTCTTCGCTGTATGGCTCGGATGCAATGGGTGGCGTGATCAACGTGATTACGCGCAAAGTACCCAAAAAGTGGGGCGGATCGCTACGTCTTGACTCCACAATACAGCAGCATTCAGCGTCGGGGAATAATTACCAGGGTAATTTTTATCTGGCTGGCCCCATCAAGGAGGATCTGCTTGGGCTGAGTCTTTATGGCGTCTACTCGCATCGCAGCGAAGATAAAATTGAAGAAGGCTATAACCGTCATACGAACACCGGCGTGACCGCAAAACTGTCACTGACGCCCAATCGCGATCATGATATTGTTCTGGAAGCGGGAGCATCCAAACAGATTTACCGCTCCACTCCGGGAAAGACCCTTCTTCCGACAGAAGAAGAAAGCCGCCGCGAATTCAACCGCCAGCATTTTTCACTTACGCATGATGGCCGCTGGTCTTTTGGCACCTCTAATACCTATGTTCAGCGCGAAGAGACCGAGAATCTGTCCCGAGACATGACCATCAGGAACACAACTGCCAGTACAAAATGGAGCATGCCGCTGTTTGATCGGCATGTGGCAACCGTGGGCGCCTATTACAGTCTGGAAGACCTCAAGGATACAACCACCAATCAGATGTCTGATCGCACAGCCGTTGACCGCTGGCAATATGCTTTTTTTGCTGAAGATGAATGGCAGATCACCGACTCGTTCGCATTGACCGGCGGCCTGCGTATGGATAACGAGAAAACCTCGGGTGTCCACTGGAGTCCCCGCTTATATGGCGTTTGGCATCTGAATGACAACTGGACGGTCAAGGGCGGCGTATCCACGGGCTTTCGTGCCCCGTCGCTGCGCCAGACTCTGCCTGACTGGGGCGCATCCAGCCGCGGTGGCAATATGTATGGCAACCCTGATCTGAAACCGGAAAAAACGCTGACCAAGGAAATCGGCCTTATTTATCATAACGATGGCGGCCTGATGGCTGGCATCACCCTGTTTGACAATGAGTTCACCGATAAAATTACACGCGTGCCATGCCCCGAATGCGGACCGGTGAACTCGCAGGGACGCTCCGCAACCACCTATGTGAATGTAGACGATGCCATTACCCGTGGGGTCGAAGCAACACTGACTGCACCGCTGAGTGACAAACTGTCTCTCACATCCAGTTATACCTACACCTATTCAAAACAGAAAAGTGGAGAATATGCCGGCAATCCGCTAAACCAGATGCCCGAGCACATGTTCAATCTCGGACTGGACTGGAAACCCACAGACAAGCTGAGTGGCTGGGCAAAAGTGACCTATCGTGGCAAGGAAAGTGATCCCACCCAGGGCATCTCGGCGAGTTCCACCATGGCCCCGTCTGCCACCTATGTGGATCTGGGCGGCTCGTACGATGTCAGCAAAAACGTCACGATGTATGCAGGCATTTATAACATTTTCGATAAACAGGTCCGCTATGACGATTATGGATATGTGGAAGATGGTCGTCGCTACTGGCTGGGCATGAACGTTAAATTCTGATTGAAAGCGGGGTGAGGACTAGTCGGTTCCTGCCCGCGACGATGACTATGACAAATAAGGTAAAACAAATGAAATCTGCAAAACATTCCGCAAAATGGCTTGCTGCCATGCACACAGCCCTGTTTATCGGAATCAGTGCGACAGCGGGCTGCGCCGTGGCACAGACTGCCCAGGTGCAGATTGAACATGCCAAAGGCGAGGCAACGGTCACGGCTCAGCCGCAAAAAACAGTGGTATTCGATCTGCCGTCACTGGACATCATGAACGTGCTTGGTGTCAAAGCCGCAGCTGTTCCCAAAGCGCGCTTCCCCGAATCGCTCGCTGCCTATAACGAGGAAAGCGTACCAAAAGTGGGAACATTGTTCGAGCCGGATCAGGAGGCACTGAAAACACTCGCACCCGATCTCATCCTGGTCGGTGGACGCTCGCGAGCCAAATTCGACGCGGTAAGCACCATTGCACCGACACTGGATATGAGCGTTGATACGCAGGCGCCCTTAAAGAGCATAGAGCGCAACACTCACACGCTGGGCGCGATCTTCAATAAAGAAACCCAGGCAAAGGCGGCCCTTGAAAAACTCAATGCCTCTATTGACGAGCTGAAAGCCAAATCAGCCAAGGCCGGGAACGCCATGATTGTTCTGTCGGTGGGTGATAAAACCAGCGCTTTCGGACCGGGCTCCCGTTTCGGCATGATTTACGACGTCTTCGGATTCACGCCCAATGACGCCGTCAAAAACCTTTCTGCTTCGGATCGTCACCCAGTCAAACTGGAAGACATTGCCAGCGCAGATCCCGACTGGCTCTTCGTGATTGATCGCAATGCCGCTACCGGCAAGAAAGATACCCCTGCCCGCGAAAAACTGGAAAACTCAGTCATTCGAGACACGCGTGCCGCGAAAACCAACCGCATTGTTTATCTGGATCCCTATAACTGGTACATCATGGGCAGTGCAGGTCTGACGTCCATGCAACAGAATATTGATCAGATATCAGCAGCGCTGGATGCGAAACAGGCCGATTAGTATCGCGATTGGTATCGCAACTGAAATAACAACGGATTAGCGTAACGGCAAGGCCGGGCGGGCGGCCACCGAAAGTTGCGAACACGAATTGGCAAAAAATACCTTAATTGGGTATAATCATACCCAATATGAGTACAAAATCATCATCCACCCGTGCGCCAGCCAGCCTGGCCAATGCGCTGTTTTCCGGTACCCGCCAACAAGTGCTAAGGATTCTCTTTGGCCAGCCCGAGCGCAGTTTTTACGCCAATGAAATCATCAATCTGGCGGCCAGCGGCTCGGGCGCCGTTCAGCGTGAACTGGCCACGCTGACCGAAAGCGGGCTTGTCACCGCAGAGCGGCGGGGTAATCAGAAGCACTATCAGGCCAATCCGCACTCGCCCATTTTTGCCGAGCTTCGCGGCATCGTACAAAAAACCATCGGCGTTGCCGAGCCCATCCGCAATGCATTGTCTGCAATCGCCCCGCAGATTGACGCCGCCTTCGTCTATGGGTCCATTGCCAGAAAAACCGACACGGCAAGCAGTGACGTGGATCTCATGCTGGTTTCTGACTCAATCAGTTATGGCGAGGCCTATGCAGCACTCGAGGACGTGGGGCAGATCATCCATCGTCCCATTAACCCCACGATATTGACCAGAGCCGAATTCAGCCGCAGGCTGCAAGCCAAAGAGGCTTTTCTGACCCGCGTGCTGGCGCAGCCAAAAATCTGGATAATCGGAGATGACCATGCCCTCCCCGTTTGACAATCTAACCGGCTCAGGCAAAGCACTGAAAGCCGAGCCGCCTGACCGCCGTGAATTTGAAGGTCTAAAACGATCAGGCAACGCAAGACTGCGCGACGCCGAAAACACTTCGCTGTCGCTGGAAAGCCGTTTTGATCTGGCCTACAACGCAGCACATTCACTGTGCCTGGCCGCTTTACGCTGGCACGGGTACCGGCCGGAACATCGTTATATTGTCTTCCAGCTTCTGCCCCACACGCTGGGGCTGGGGCCGCAGGTCTGGCGCGTGCTGGATAAATGTCATGGCATTCGCAATTTGGGAGAATATGAAGGCGATCTGAATATAGATGAGCGGATCGTCACAGATTTGATTGCATCCTGCCAGGCGGTGGCAGAAAAGGTCAACGAGCTGAAAGCTCCGGAATGAATTTCTGATCGCTTTGCATTATGCCGGCCTGGCGCAACCTGTCATCACGCTGTGGCCGCGACAACCGACAACTTCCCGTAATTTTGTGATGCATACTTTGGCAGGGACGCAAGGTTTGCGGCGCTTATCAGGTGCACTTTAGCCCCGGGGCGCGCGAACATGAACACGGAACAGCGAGTGGGTTCAGGCAATTTTGGGCTGAGCATCTTGCGCCGTATCCGTGTCCGGCTCACGCTTGGCGATATCCGTCACATCACTGGTCGGCTCACCCTGAGCCTTATCCGTCACTGCGCGGTTGGTGATGCCAAATGGAATATGCACCGATGGAACAAGTTCACTGGCCGACTCCAGATGTGCTGACTGATCATCGAAAAAGATATGCGGCCTGAGTACCCCGAGTACATGCTTCTTGGGAATACCGCCAAGAAAGAAGGCATCATTGGTCATCACGCCCCAGTTCTTCAAGGTATACAGTGCACGTTCATGTGAAGGAGCGTTTCTGGCGGTCACCAGCGACACCCGCAAACGGTTCTCGTAGTCCGGGTTTCGCTTCTTAAAGTCTTCTTCAATTGACTGTATTTTTGCCACGCGAATCAGGAACTTCTGCAATGGTCCCGGACTGTGCGTGTTCATGACATTTGCAACTTCATGAGCGTGAAAATGCGTCAGTCCCGATTTCTGCATCACACTCTCGGATTCATCATTAACCAGCACGCCATCAAAGTCAAAGGCAATCCGCAGCCCCTTGTCCTGTTCATCATCATCAAATTTCGAATCCAGCACGTGCCCCGCAGGATAACCCGCCCTGATCGCCGCATCCACGTCATGTTTATTCCCGGACAAAAACAGCGAAATATTCAACGAAGGAATGTACTCGTAAGGAGACTTCCCCTGCATGAAAATTGCACGTGTGATACCCAGCCCGTAATGCTCAATTGTCTTCATGACCCGCAGGCCGGTATCAGGATCATTGCGCGAGAGCAGAATGACCTCCACCAGTGGATCTTCCGGATCGGAAGTCATATCGTTCAGGGACAGCAGCCGTTTGATGAAAGGAAATGCGATCCCTTTGGGCAACGGCGTGTTCAGATTGCTTTCCTGGAATTTTCGGTAAGCTTCCTCACCATCCCGTTTGAAAACGGCATCTGAATCCGTCAGATCAAATACGGCGCTGGACGCAACGCCAATCACAAGGCGATCGGCTAAATCGTAAGGCATGCTGTTCTTTTCCTGTCCTGTTCAATGAGCGTGACGATGAGTGGTTGATCTGAAGTTATCAGACGGGCTTAATTCTACCTTCTTTTTTCGTTACGCTACCGGCGGGTTAGGGGAACCGTAGCGTGCGGTGATTTTATTAAAGCCCTCTTCAGTCAACCAATACCCCGCCATTCAGTCAATCAATACCCCGCCAGCATGAAACGGGTAAGGACCTTCAAAGGTTCCGGAAGCAGCCAGATGGGACACCAGTCGCCTGTTGAGGGCGTCCCAGGCGTGGACACGAAAACCCGGTGGTTCCAGCATCCATGAAGATTCGGCATCATCATCAAGATCCAGTGTGACCTGGTGTGCCGGCGCAGGCGCGGTCGATGCAATTGTTCCGCCGAAACGCACGTCAATGGCCCGGTGCAAATGGCCACAGATAATGCGTTCAATGTTACTGTGCTGCGCAACGATCTCCCTGAGTTCTTCCGCTCCCGCCTGCAATCCGATTTTATCCATGTGCCCGATCAGCGTTCTGAACGGAGGATGGTGCATGGCAATGATCACGGCATGGTCTTCACTGGCCGCCAGCGTCTCTCGCAGCCAGGATAGCCTCGCCGCGCATAGCTGCCCGCCACTTTCGCCCGGGATCATGGTGTCAAGGGCGATCAGGCGTATCTCGCCAATGTCGACCACATATTGAATGAATTCCCCCTGAGCCATATAGACATGATCTGGAAAAGCGAGTCGCATATTCGATCTGTCATCGTGATTGCCAGGCAGAAGATAAAGAGGAATATCCAGGGGCGCCAGCAGTTCACGCAAGTGCGCATATTCGGCCGGGCGCCCAAAGTCTGTCAGATCCCCGGTCAGGACAATGGCATCAGGTCGCTGGCGCAGTTTCAGAACAGAGTCGACGCAAGTGCGCAAATAGGGGGCCGTGTCCAGCCGGCCATAGGCCAGCCTGTTTGGTTCGCGAATATGCAGGTCAGTCAGTTGTGCGATGATAGTCATGGTTTCAGTTGTGATAGGCAGGAAGGAAACGGGTGGGATCGATGCGCATTCCAACCGCATCCCCCTCCCGGAAATGGGTGTCTCCTGGCAGTTCGGCCATGAGCATCTGCTGGTTTGGCGTTTTCAGTTGCAATTGCACCCGATCACCCAGGAATACGCGGCGCTCTACAATTGCACTGGGTAGCCCGTCCAGGACATCACCAATGCAGATGTCTTCGGGACGCAATAGCACGGCAGGATGTGGTTTCAGATGCTCCGGACAAGCAAGCGCAACATTCCCAAATGAAATCATGCCATCCGACAGATCGCTTTTTTCCCGTTCAATGCGGTTGACCCGCCCCAGAAACTGGGCGACAAAGGGATGAGCAGGTCTTCTGTACAAGGATTCACCATCTCCCACCTGCACGATTTCGCCCGCACTCATGATGGCAAGGCGGTCGGCAATTGCCAGCGCTTCATGCTGATCATGGGTAACGTGCACCGCCGTGATACCCAATCGACGCAGCAGCTGAGCCAGTTCATCCCGTAACGACTCTTTTAGCTTGGCATCCAGTGCCGCCAGCGGTTCGTCCAGCAGCAGAACACGCGGTTTGATGGCAACCGCCCGCGCCAATGCCACGCGCTGCCGTTGCCCGCCCGATAGCTCAGCCGGTCGCTTTTTCTCCAGACCATTTAGCCTGACAAGATCCACCAGCCCTCCTACCGTCTGCTTTCGTACTTCTTCCGGCACGCCCCTTACCTTCAGACCATAAGCAATATTGGCCTGCACGGTCATCTGCGGGAACAGAGCATAACTCTGAAAAACCATGCCGATGCCGCGCCGCTCAACAGGCAACGGCGTCACATCCTGACCCGCAAACAGAATTCGGCTGCCTGCATCCGCAGTTTCCAGACCAGCCAGCAGGCGAAGCAAGGTGGTCTTGCCGCAGCCTGATGGCCCAAGCAACGCAATGACCTCACCCGGCTCGATGCTCAGGGTGACCGGCTTCAACCCCCGTGTTCCGTCTGAATAGGTTTTGGCGCAATCGATAATCTCGATGCGGGTTTTTTCTATGTTCATAATTGTGATATCTCAATTGCCATAGCGCTTCTGCACCCAGCTGGCTACGCCCTGCAGCAGCCAGAGGATTGGCAGAATGACCAGAATGAAAATAAGCGTATACGCAGAGCCGACCTCAATCCGCATGGAGGCATAGCTGTCTGCAAGACCGACTGGAAGGGTCCGGGTGATGGGTGTATGCAGCATCCAGGTAAGATTGAATTCGCCGATAGATAAGGTAAAGACCATTAACATCCCTGCCAGAATGGCAGGAAAAACGGCCGGCACCAATACGCCAAGGAATCGCTCGGGGAACGACGCACCCAGCGTGCGGGCCGCCTCTTCAATGGCCAGCAGATCCGGGCGCTGAAATGCCGAGGACACGGTCCGTACCATAAAGGGCAGCGTGAACAGAATGTGGCCGATCAGAATGAAACCGTAACTCTGGCGCAAAAAATTGATATCGCCATAGGCAAGAATCAATGCCAGCGCAGTTGCCAGACCCGGCACAGCAACCGGCAGGGTCAGAATTTCCTCGAATGCACGGGCGTATCGGGAACGACTGCGGGCCAGCGCGTAGGCACAGGGAACACCAAGCAACAGTGTGCAAACCACGCACACCAGCGCCAGAATCACAGATGCACTTACCGTCGATCCATACACCGACCATACCTCTTCGATCCAGCGCAGGGTAAGGCCACTTTTAATACCCGAACGATAGTTGTTTACCAGACCAGCCATCACAGAGATGATGACCGGCACGAACATGAAAAGGCATACCACTAATGTGATAAAAAACAGAAACGGGGCCGGCTTTTGCGATTGCACATTCATGGCGATCTCCTATGCGCCTGGCGAGGCGGTGCCAGCCGCACGCGCGACAAAGAGTACACCCCACGTGATCAGTCCCAGCGCAATGGACAATGATGCAGCGAGAGCGAAATTGGCATAATTGGTAAATTCGTTGTAAATCGTGATAGGCACGACTTCGAACTTGCTGGCCAGCGTAAACGCCGTGCCGAAGGCGCCCATGGCGGTCGCAAATACAATTGCACCACAGGCCACTGTTGTCGGCGCCAGCTGAGGCAGCCATACATCCCGCGTGATTTCCCAGCGAGATGCGCCCAGCACTCGGGCGGCTTCTTCCAGCTGTCCATCCATGGACTCGGCTGCGGCCGTATACGCGGCGATCGCACGCGGCAGGGAAAAGTACAGGTATCCCAGAAACAGCCCTACCACGCCATAAGCAAATGTAATACGGCCCATGCCAAGCGCACTGCCTATGTCGGCAAACCAGCCCTGGCGGCCACCCAGCATAATAATAAAAAAGCCGATAATCACGCCCGGAAAGGCCAGTGGCGCAGTCAGCAGTGACAGCAAAACCTGACGGCCGGCAAATCGCCGGCGCGCCAGATACACGCCGACCGCTCCCCCTACGATAAGCGTAACAATCGTTGTGACAAGTGACAGCACTACCGTATTGATCATGCTCCACATATAGCGCGAATCTGTAAGAACGAGAAAATAGGTTCCCCAACCTTTCTGCGCCGGTAAGGCCACGAGACGCACGACTGGCAGTATCCAGAACGCGATGAAAAATACGGTTACCGGTGCCAGACACGCGAGCAGTATGGGATTGCGACGGCCTGACGCAGAAACATGGCTGGTCATTCTCTTGTTTCCTGTTTTCTCTATTTCATTTGCAAGTTGCGATATACATGGGCATGAGGCAGCAGCCTGATGCCTATCGCACTTCCTTCATATAGCGATCCGAAAAGTCACGCTGTACCTTCGCCATTTGACCGTAGTCGATCGTCTTTACGCGGGCGTAGTCTTCGGCAGGAAGAAACTTGGCCTCTACGTCCTTGGGCATGGCATCAGACCGCACTGGACGCAGATACGCGCGCGCCCAGATGGCCTGGCCTTCATCCGACATGACAAAATCCAGCGCCTTGCGACCATTGTCCGCATGCGGTGCGTTGGCAACCAGACTCATCACATAAGGAACTGCCACCGTGCCTTCGGCCGGAATCACAAATTCCACATTGGCCTTGTCTTTATATTTGGCGCGATATGCATTGAAGTCATAATCAAGCAAAATGCCGATTTCACCGGAAAGCAATCGTGCATAGGAAGTCTGCTTGGGCACGATAGGGTCGTTGGCCTGCAGCGATTTGAAGTAGTCAATGCCAGGGGAAAAATCATCCAGAGTACCGCCCAAGGCAGCATTCACTGCTACCGCACCTACATACCCTACAAAGGCAGATGATGGATCAAGATAACCAATTAACCCTTTATATTCGGGCTTAAGCAGATCTTTCCATGAGCGCGGCACAGGCTTACCGTCCAGCGCGTCAACATTCACCATGAACCCCATTGTTCCGGAATGGGTTGTGAACCAATGACCATCAGGGTCCTTCAGATCAGCAGGAATATCATCCCAATGGGCGGGCTTATACGTGGCCAGCACCCCCTCCTGCTGCGCCTGTACTGCAAATGAAATACCCAGATAGGTAATATCTGCCACAGGATTTGACTTTTCTGCCACCATTTGCGCCAGCGCTTGTCCGGAGTTCTTGTTGTCCGGCGGAATGGCAACACCGGTCTTTTCCTTGATGGTCCTGAGCTGAGTGCCCCAGTCGGCCCACTCGGTTGGACAGTTATAACAGATCGCGGTCTGTGCAGAGGCGCCGGCAGCGGCGAAACCAAATGCCAGCACGCCGGCCTGGGCGATGCGTTTCAGAATGTTCGACATTCTAATCTCCAGAGAATTGAGAAATTACAAAAATGATTCAGGAATTGGCGCAGTAAGAAATCGGGGCCTGCGCGCAGGACTCGCCCCGGTGGAACTGATAATCAAGCGTGATACTTTCTGCTGTGGCGGGCATTCGTCCCTCCTGGACGGCTTGCAGAAGCAATTGCACGCCCGCTCTCCCCATTTCGTAGTTGGGTTGTGCAATCGTCGACAGTGCCGGCGTCAGATCCTGACCCATGCGAATGCCATCGAAACCGACCACACTCACATCCTGCGGCACTCGCAATCCGCATTGATGTGCAGCGCGCATGGCACGCAACGCCAACAGATCGTTGGAACAAACGAGCGCAGTCGGACGAGTTTCTCGCTCCAATACGAGTGAAATATTGTCGATGGCCGTTTCCACGAATGGGACCTCAATCAAGGCGGCCGGTATCAGGCGAGCTTTCTTCATTCCAGCGACAAATCCCGCGTAGCGCTGCTGCGCGCGATCCGACGCATGAAGCTGGCCGCAAACCATTGCAATATTGCGATGCCCTAATGTCACCAGATACCCGACCAGGTCCGCTACGGCAACATCACCCTGGACTGACACGCAAGGATGGTCGTGATGACGGTTGTACACCAGCACATACGGGGTATGGTGTGATTGCAGATTCATGACGGCTTTCGATGTCTTCGCATCTGACACGACCAGCAGCACACCATCGACGCCGAAAGCCTGTAACTGCGCGACGGCCTCAATTTCATTTTCGATTCTGTACTCGGTGGTCGCCGGCATGATCGCATAGCCGTGTGCTGCGGTTGCCTGGGTAATACCTTGCAGGCACTCGGCGAACACCGGATTGTTAAGCGTCGGAAGCACCACGCCAATCACGCGACTGCGTTGCGTGCGCAATGTTCTTGCGGATGCGTTGGGTCGATAACCGTTTTCACGCGCCACGCTCAGGACCAGTTCGCGGGTCTGATCATTGACCAGTTCCGGCGAATTGAACACGCGCGATACCGTCGCCGGCGAAACACCTGCCTGTGTCGCGATATCAAGGATAGAGATCCGGTCACTGCGATCTTTCATGGCATTGAAAACGTTCTATGAAAACGATTTCATTTTAGGTTAGCACTGTTACGCAGATGTGACAATCGTGCAGTGCATCAAGGTTGTGATCCCTCCATAGATGCACCGCGCAGACCAGATGTTTGCTGTATTTTGTTATGCACACGCACGTCTAAACTTCTCAGGACTCAAAAAATTCCTCACATATTTCAGCTCCCGATTTAGCCGCCGTTAATATGCTAAACGTAATTTTTCACTATACTGAATGTGACTCTACACTTTATCGATACTCAGCTGCCTGAGCCAGACGGTTAGAAATTTATTGGCTCGACGATTCGCAATCTATTCCTATCCGGCGTGCAATTTCACGCCTGCGTAAATACCAACCACAGGAGTTTTGCATGACGAAAATACTTGTACTTTATTACTCCATGTACGGCCATATCGAGACAATGGCCAAGAGCGTCGCGGATGGCGCACGACGTGTAGAGGGAACTGAAGTCACCATCAAGCGCGTCCCCGAGACGATGAATGACGAGGCCTTTCGCAATGCAGGTGGAAAAACGGACCAGGCGGCGCCCGTGGCGTCTCCTCAGGAGCTGAGTGACTACGATGCCATAATTATTGGGACCCCAACGCGCTTCGGCAATATGGCGGGCCAGATGCGCACCTTTCTGGATCAGACGGGTGGACTATGGGCCAAAGGCGGGCTTGCCGGAAAAATTGCAAGTGTATTTACCTCAACGGGAACCGGTGGTGGCCAGGAAATGACCATCACCTCTACCTGGACTACCCTTGCCCATCATGGCATGATTATTGTTCCCATTGGCTACACAGATCCCGCGCTATTCGATATATCGCAAGTGGGTGGCGGCACGCCTTATGGCGCCTCTACCATTGCCGGCGGCGATGGGTCACGGCAGCCTGACGAACGGGAGCTGGGGATTGCTGCCCATCAGGGTGAGCATGTCGCAAAAATTGCCGTGAAGCTTAAAGGCTGATGCCACCGAGTTTCACTGTGCATCTTCCGGCACGTAGATAATCTCCCCGCTATCGAGGCGGTATGCTGTTCCGACCCGTTGGCCCTGCAAACTGCCGGCTTGTGTCTTGCCGGCAGCATAGCGGGTGACTTTTCCGTTCTGACGGGTGATCACTTCCATATTCGCTGCGCCGGGATTCTTCACAATCGTAAAGTCTTTGGAGGTGAGCAGATCGCCGATTTTCAGATTTGACACCAGTGCGATCATCAGCGCCAGTGCAAAAACCAACGTAACGTCGAACAGATTGACCATAAATCCCAGCGGATCCAGGTCATCGCTGTTGTTGTTCCGTAGCAGAGAACGTCCGCGTCTCATGACTGTTCCCTTAGTTTACGACTGACATATTCCAACAAAGACAATTCGTCTGCTGCCCAGCGATTGGCCGTCTGGTACAGCAGAAAGCCCACCGCCCCAATGACCAATCCCACCACCGTTGTCGCAAAGGCCACTTCCATTTTGCGCGCCAGCAAGCTGATGTCACCCTCTGCGAGACCGACAAGTGCCGGCCCCAGCGGAATCAACGTTCCCATCAACCCCAGCAGCGGCCCCAGTCTTGTCATCGTACGGTAGAACGACAGTTGTTGTTCGCAGGATAATTCGAACTCAACAAGGATGCGGTCATGCAAAGCGACATCATGAGGTGACGCTTGCAATGCCGTCGCGGCCGTATGCAGCGGTGTTTTCCTTGTGTCGGCCTGTAACAGGCTCGATAACAATTGGGATGAAGCCGTCACAGCATCCGCACCGTACCGCGCTCCGATCGCCTTCTGTCTGCGTACCCTGTCCGCCCAATGTCCGCAAAAAATGCCGGCCGCCACTGCACCGCGCACCAGCAGGTAGAGGATGGCGACAACGACAGGTACCTGTAACGCCGCAGCGATCCAGGAAAGTGATTGTATTAACTGATCCAATTTATTGAGTCCTGAAAAACCGGCGCTGCCAAATCCAGCCTAGCGCCATAAGTAACACGGTAATCGCCACGACCACCAGCAATGGTTGCAGCATGATGGGAACTTCGTCCTGTACCGGAGCACGCACTGGTCGGGCCAGCCAGATCGCCGCAACGACCTGCATGACATAAAGACTCAGTCGAAAGCAGCTGCGTGACAAACGTTCCGGCAGCAGAACGCGAACGCTCGTTACCGCCAGCATGAACAGACCGGCAACCACAATGGCAAACCCCCATGACAGCGCGTTGTAATCAACGCCATCTATCCGGAGCATGCCCCATACCTGCAGGAAATACAGGCTTATCAGCAATGAGGGTGGCGGTACGCTGCCTGCCCATCGCCATGCCCGGCCACAGTGCGCCCGGTTGATCACGATAGCCTGCATGCCAAGCAAAAGTGATTCCAGCAACAGCAGCACGGCGATATCCTGCCGACGCTGGGGATCGTTAACCCAGCGTCCCGCAAGGGCGAGGCTGGTGTGGCTCGCCAGGTCGCTGCTCATCACGATGCATGCCCCCAGCAAGAGGCTCGTGACCACGATACTTCGTCGGCTCAGCTCCGACAGTTGCGCGACAGCCAGCACTATGCTCAATGCCCCCAACACGACCAATAGCATGGTTGTGGTTGCTGTCACGGTCATTGTCTGACGGACCTTCTCTGTTGCCGACGCAACCATAGAATAACGATTGCAGCGATTACGGCAACAAGGACAGCCAGCACCAAAACAACGCGCAACCATGCCGATGTCATTTCTCTGCCCTCCTTTGGCGCGCTCCCGGTATCGTTTGCCACCTGAGACTTGGCAGGACTTTCCATTGCCTGTGCAGCGCTGCTCTGCTGAGTATGATTATGCTCATGCTGCTGAGTCAGTACCAGGGCTTTTTCCGTATTGATGGCCTGCCCCTCATTGGACTGCTGCAGCGCGTTCTCATAGGGTTCTTTCAAGGAGGATTCGAGGTTCTGCGAAATATAGCGACTGAGAGCACGATTGTGATTGACAAATTCGGTACCGCTGGCTCCGTATTGCGCCACAAGCTGCGCATGTACGGACGCGATATGTCTGATCGCGGCGTCAGAGGGCTTCCAGTATCCTTTTCGCGCTGTCTCCAGCATCACTGCAGTCATTACCTGCAATGCATAGGAATTCTGATTTTCAAAAAATTCACGCATACCCAGTTGCTGCGAGTCCTGGATGTAGGTGCCATACAGATCATTCCAAAGGCTCGCGCCGATGATAGACGGCTTCATTACATTCCACGCGTGGGTATTGCGAAAGGTTTCTGCGAACGTTTCTGCCGAGGACGCACCTCCCTGGGTCAAAGCACGAATGTAATCGGGATTGAGCAGGGTGCTGCGAGCGTCGATCGCGATCCCTGCACGTTCGCCAAGCATGCTGGCGCGCCCTGTATGTCTGGTGTCGGTAAAATATCCTGTCGGATCCTTGCCTGTGACATGACGCACAGCCAGATTCAGCCCGCCCATGAACTCGTAGACATGATCCAGCGACAAAGGTCCCCAGGTGTTGGATGACAATGGCTGCACCACGACATCAGTGTCTGCCAGTGCGGCCTGCAGTACTCCAGGCGCAAACTCGCCCCACGACTTGCTGTCGCCATAGACGGCGCCCATGTTATTAAGATAGGTTCTTGCTATCTCGCTATCTTTTTGCCAGTGATCACCCGACTCCACCAGGTGCATGATCCCGCTGCCATAGTTTCCGTTGACGCCTCCGAATACGCGTTGTGACGCGTAACGGGTCGCGTCCGCCGGTGACAATCCCTGGTCTTTCAGTTTCCGCTGCATGTTTTTCACGCCAGCGGATACTGCGTTATCCGGTTCCTCGGCAGACGTGGCCAGGGCAATTGCCTGCTGAATTAATTGCAATCGTGATGCCGCCAGATCACGCAACTGGCCGGAGGTCTGGACCAATACATCGATGCGCGGACGACCAAGCCTGTCACGTGGAACCAACTTCAACTGCATGATCCGGCCGGCATTATCCCAGACCGGTTCCACACCCAGCAAGTGCAGGATTTGCGCGATGGCAAGCCCTTCCGTATGAATGAAATCTCCCGCCCACAAGGTGAATGCCACTTTTCTGGGCCATGCCCCGCCCTGTTCAGCCCGTTGCTTTTCCAGCATCTGGGTCACCAGTCTGCCTGCCGTGCGCCAGGCCTGTGGCGACGGCGTTTTCTCGGCATCGATTGAAAACAGGTTGCGCCCGGTAGGCAAGGCGTCGGGATTGCGCAGCATATCTCCCCCGGACGATGGTGCGACGAAACCACCAGCCAGATGGTTTGTCAGCGAGTTCAATTCCCTTGTCGGACTTTGCAGAATTTGCTGGCGATAGACCTGAATCTTACCCACCCTATCGACCGACCGGCTTCGCGACTGTACCTTGTCTGAAGGGGCCGTATAGACAGCGTCTCCGCCTGTGGCGCCTTTGCTTGCCCGAGCCGAATCTGCTGTGTCTGCGCCTGACTGATTCAGGTCACTCTCCGGCAGGTCAGCTGTCATCAATTGCACGGTACTCTCCAGCCGCTCGTCCGTATAGCGTGTCCCCAGCGTGTACAGTCCTGCGGTCACGCGGGTGGAGACCAGGGTTTCCATGTGGTCGGCCAGTGTTTTCAGTTGTGATAGTTCCCAGCGGGTCTTCTCGGGAAGTGCCAGGTCCTCGTTCAGTTTCAGCCTTATTGCATCCCGTTGTATGTCCCGGGCATACTCCGCTTTCAGGACTTCGTTGTCAGCATTTTTCCACGCATCAAGGTTGGCAGCCAGGTTTCTGTACTCCGCCTGCGCCCCTCCTTCCTGAAACGGAGGCGTCAGGTGAGAAACAATAGTTGCATAGCTGCGCCGCTTTGCAATCATTGCTTCGCCCACATTGCTCATGGTATACAGATAGGTATGAGGCACCGGCCCGATCAGTGCATCGGACCAGTCCGTTGACGATAGACCGACCTGTTTATACGGCGTAAACTCAAGACTGCCATGCGTACCGAAATGCATGATGGCATCCGCCTGGAATACATTGCGCGTCCACAGATAGGAAGCCAGATACGGCCAGGGTGGCGGCGCCTTTGCTCCATGCACAAGCGTGAAGGTATCTTCCCCGGCACCGGGCAATGGCTGTGGCAGCAGAACGACATTTCCAAACGTCATACGGGCAACGGCCACCTTATCTTTCACGCTCAGATACTTTCCCGGAGCCGCAGCAAAACGCGCAGAGGTCTGATCGCACAGAGATTGCAGCAACGTCGTACCGCACCATTGTTGCAATTGTGATACCGACACCAGCGCAGGATCGGCATGGCGCATAAACCGATCAAAATCGCCTTTGGCATACGGTCCGATGTTCGATCCGTGCCGTTGCAAAAGCTTCGCGAATTCGTCCGCCGTATCCGGCAATCCATCAACCCGGTAGCCTTGTTGGCGCAAGTGCCTGAGCAAAGCAAACAGTGATGGCACAACCTCCAGGTCTCCAGCGACCAGCGCACTTTGGCCGGGACCCTTGTAATAGTAAATCGCCAGTTTCTTGTCCCGGTTTGCCATAGTCTTCAGGGAGATGCCGCGCCGCACACGCTCGGCGAACTGCTCAAGCCGATCCGGCATCGCACGAAATATGTTGAGACCATTGGCTTCCCGTTCCTGAGCAGCGATGACCATGGGAACAGACGCGCCATCCAGTTCCGGCAATGTCACGGACATGGTCAATAATCCACCCTGAAAGCTTTGCTGACTGTCCTGCCATGCCTCACGTTCATCAAATATCGTAAGCGGTGCAAAAAGCGGTATGTTCTGACGGATCAGCCACGTTTGCAATTGTGATGCGAGGCCGGGCGCCAGCCTGCCATGAGGCAGGTACACAACCGCAGCCGGACTGACCTGTTGCAGAAAAGCAAGACGCTTCGCTGTTGCCGCTATCGGGACAACGTTAAATCGTTTTTTCTCGAAGGCACGAATAACGGCATCCACATGATTGCTGTCGAACTTGAAGGGCCCTGGTACGCTGGTCAGCAATGCCAGAACCGGTCTGCCGGACTTCCATTTTTTTTGTTGCGTCAGCCATGCCTTAAATGCTGAAAATTCCGTATACACCGCATCGTCATCCGAGTAGAAAAATACCTCGGCGGGTCGTTCGCTGGGGGGCAACGGCTTGCTGGCGAACCACTTCTGTCCATCGAATGCCCATCTCGCATAACTGAGCATTCGCGAATAATTGGTCTGTCCGCCATTTTTCAAATACGCAGCCATTGCCTGACGATCAGACTCGCTGAGATTGCCGACATCAAACACCGGATTATTCGCCGCTTCAACAAAAATGGCAGTGTCTGCAGAATGAAGCTTGCGTAAATGTGCAAGCTGCGCTTCATCCAGCTTTAATCCACGACCAAAAATCAATACGAGATCGGCGCTGCTGATGGTGCTGATCTGATCGGTTTCGAGCAGATCAAAGTGGAAGAACCGATCCGGACTGGCCCGAGTTATGCGTGTGGATTGGAAATCGGGATAATTCACCAGCACGATTCGCGTCGGCGCGAACCATCGCTGCCAGACCAGGCCCGAAATCATCAGGACCACCAGCAATGCCGCCACTGCCAGCAAACGCACTGGTGGTTTGCTTTTCTTTTTCCACCCATTTGGCTCACCTCTTGACACAAGACTTCCTATTTTTAATATGTAATGTTATAACATTGCATTTTATACCATACTTTATCATCAAAATGTTTCCCCTCCCTTATCATTTCCCCAGAGTGCTGTTGCTCAGCGCCCTGTTAACCACCAGCGCCCGGGCAGAGCCCTCCGCTGAAAATACGGCCGGCCAGACGCCGGCAGCCTCCCTGCTTTCGCCGATTTTTGCCACGCGCCAGCCTGCCGAGGCACTGACCGTCCCGGCCACCCTGAATGTCATTGACGAAAGCAAGATGCAGGAAACGGTGGTGACGGATGTCCGCAGTCTGCTCCGTTATGAACCGGGCATCAGTGTGGGGCGCGAACCCCGTGGCAGGGGTTCAGAATCCAACATCGAGGTCCGGGGAATCGGCGGCCAGCGTCTGGGCATGTTTGTTGATGGCGTACGCTTGCCGGCAGGCTTTTCGGCAGCAGGCGCCGACCTCGGCAGATTGAAGTTGGATACCGCCTCACTTTCTCGCGTCGAAGTGTTACGCGGTCCTGCTTCCAGTCTGTATGGCAGCGACGCGCTGGCAGGCGTGGTTCTGTTCCGTACCTTGTCACCCGAGGATTTTCTCGAAGGCAATCGACAGTTTGCCGGCAACGCATCCGTGGGATATGAAGGCGCATCCAGCGGACGCTTTGCGAGCGCCAATCTGGCGTTTCGTGCAGGCATTTCGCAAAATCTGCTTTCGGTAACGGGTCGGACCGGCCATGAGCTGCAGAACAATGACGATGAAATACGCCCGAATCCGCAACGCAGCAATCAACAGAATGTTCTGCTTAAGTCCCACGTGCAAATTGATCCGAGCCAATCCCTGACGTTTACCGGAGAGCATTTCCGGCAGAAAATCAAGACAAGTCAGGACTCCCTGCTCGGACCAGCAGTGCAAGGATTTCGCGTAACGGATTCAAAAACCCGGGACACGAGCCAGCGGTCGCGCCTGGGAGTTGCATGGAAATGGGAACCTGAAAATCGCTGGTTCGATTCAGTGACAGCGCAAACCGATTATCAGATCAGCAAGAGTCACGAACGGACTTACGACACGCGCCAGCCCAGTGGTACCGCGCCTCCGCTACTGCGCTATTCATTGCTTTCAGCCCGGGAATCCCAATGGTCGGGTTCGCTCGTTGTCAACGGGCACCGGCATTGGGGGCCGACAGTGCATAACTGGAACGTCGGCCTGGATCTGGTCTTGCGCTCCATGAGCCTGTACCAGGATGGCAGCCAGCAAACCGAGATGGGTACGCAATACACAACTGTTATCGATGGACAGCGTTATCCCCGCAAGACCGCGCCTGACAGCAAAATGCGAAATATTGGTCTGTTTATCCAGGATGAAATTTCATTTGCCAACTCAGGCCTGAAACTCACCCCCAGCCTGCGCTATGACTACTACAAGCTCACGCCCAGAGCAGACAGTCTCTATGCAACCGCGAATGTGAAGGGAATCAAACCGGTCATTTCATCTGGCAGCGCCCTCACACCTCGGCTGGGAATCAGTCAGCAATGGAAGCCGGGCCACGTGGTGTATGCCAACTACGTGACCGGGTTTCGGATGCCCACCTCTACGCAGCTGAATCGAATCGGCCAGACGCCTGCCTCTACCTTCATCCACGATTTTGTACCGGCTCCCGATCTGAAACCCGAGAAAAGCCAGGGCATAGAACTTGGTATGCGCGGCATAAGCGACACAATGTCATATGAAATCAACGGTTTTTATAATCGCTATCGTGATTTTATTGATACCGAAATGATCGCCTATATTCCGCCCGGCAGCAGCGGCGATCCTCGGGCAATCAGGCGTTTCCAGTCCCGCAATATAGGCAGCGTGCAAATTTATGGGGTCGAAGCGCGCGGTTCGCTTTCACTTGATCCGTGGCTGAAATCTGCGCATCACTGGAAAGTGATCGGCGCCGCCCAATGGTCACGCGGCGAAGACAAAACACACGGTCAGCCATTGAACAGCATCCAACCGCTGCGCCTGGTGACCACGCTGCAATGGGACCACAGCAGCCATCGTTACGGCACGCAGCTGACCGCCAATGTCGTTGCCGGCAAAAAACGCGTGAACGAAGACTTGCCGCGAACCGGAGCGGTTGCCCCCAAGCCCCTGAAAACAGGGGGCTATGCCACACTTGACGCGACCGCCTATGTACGCCTTAATAATCAAACCACACTGAACCTGGCGGTGTTCAATCTGTTCAATAGAAAATATTATGACTGGTCTACTGTCAGCAGATTACAGGGCAATGACGCGAATCTGCCAAGCTATACAGCGCCGGGTCGACATATTGCCGCATCGCTGAAAGTCGAGTTCTGAACCGCCAATTTCAGCCGTCATATGAGTAAAGGCCTGCCATCGATGATACGTCTCAACGATGGCAGGCCTGTCTGATTTATAGACCGATTCCTGGAGATGAGACAGGCTTGGCTGATGCCCGATCATACCGAAACGAAAGGGACATCAACTGCGTCCCGCCTTACACTCGCGCCTGTCGAACTGCCTGTGACAAGTCTTTGCAAAGTCCCAGGACGTCGTGTTTCGCCTGGTCTGCATCTTTGGCATCGGCGATCTTCTGCACCAATGCGGATCCTACAACTACCCCATCGGCTACCCTGGCAATATTGGCGGCCTGCTCGGGAGTACGGATGCCAAAGCCCACGCTCACCGGAAGTGATGTATGTTTTCGAATGCGGGTTACCGCCTGCTGAACATGATCCACTGTTGCGGATCCTGCTCCGGTTGTGCCCGCCACAGAAACGTAATACACGAAGCCGCCGGCATTGCCCAGAATTCGCTGCAAGCGCTCATCGTGGCTCGTTGGTGTTGTCAGCCGCACAAAGTCGATACCCGCTTCCTGTGCGGGAATGCACAGATCACGATCGTGTTCTGCGGGCAGATCCACCACGATCAGCCCGTCTACGCCCGCCTTGCCGGCATCAGCAATAAACCGTTCCACACCATACTGGTGAATGGGATTGAAATAACCCATCAGGACGATGGGGGTTTCATTATCTGTCTGACGAAACTCCCCGATCATTTTTAATGTCTTTGCCACATTCTGCCCCTGCGCCAGTGCACGAAGACTGGAAAGCTGGATGGCAGGGCCATCGGCCATCGGATCGGTAAAGGGCATGCCAAGCTCGATAATATCGGCGCCTGCTGCCGGCAGGCCGTGCAGGATCGCAGCGGCGGTATCGTAATCCGGGTCACCTGCCGTCAGAAACGTCACCAGAGCGGCACGATTCTGTTCTTTCAATTGGGAGAAGCGCTGTTGCAGGCGACTCATGATTGTTGCTCCTTCGCTTTACTATGTTGCATGACAGTCTGCATATCCTTGTCACCACGACCGGACAGATTCACAACCATCAGATGATCCTTCGGCAATGCAGGTGCCTGTTTGAACGCTTCGGCCAGGGCATGGGCACTTTCCAGCGCCGGAATGATCCCTTCCAGACGGCAGCACTGATGCAACGCATCCAGCGCCTCGTCATCGGTGATGGCGGTGTACTGCACACGGCCAATGCTATGCAGCCAGGCATGTTCAGGACCGATGCCCGGATAATCCAGGCCGGCTGAAATCGAATGCGCATCGATAATCTGGCCGTCATCATTCTGCAGAAGGAATGTACGGTTACCGTGAAGCACACCAGGCACGCCACCGTTCAGACTGGCCGCGTGCTTGCCGGTTTCGATACCGTGACCGGCCGCTTCCACGCCAATAATCCTGACGCTCTTGTCATCCAGAAACGGGTGAAAAAGACCGATGGCATTCGAGCCTCCGCCGACGCAGGCAACCAGCGAGTCGGGCAGGCGGCCCTCCTGGGCCACGATCTGTTCACGGGTCTCCTTGCCGATCACGGCCTGAAAGTCCCGAACCATGGTGGGATAAGGATGCGGTCCGGCAACCGTACCAATCAGATAATAGGTGGTATCGACATTGGTCACCCAATCACGCAGGGCCTCGTTCATCGCATCCTTCAGCGTTCCGGTGCCAGCCGTGACAGGCAGAACCTCAGCGCCCAGCAATTTCATGCGAAATACGTTGGCCTGCTGGCGGTCAATATCGGTGCTTCCCATATAAATAGCGCATTGCAGACCGAACCGTGCCGCGACAGTCGCCGTGGCCACACCGTGCATTCCTGCGCCCGTCTCGGCAATAATTCTTTTCTTGCCCATGCGACGCGCGAGCAAAATCTGGCCGATGCAGTTATTGATTTTATGCGCACCGGTGTGATTAAGTTCTTCACGTTTGAGATAAATTTTGGCGCCACCGAAGTGCTCGGTAAGACGTTCCGCGTAGTACAAAGGGCTTGGGCGTCCTACATAATCCCGCTGAAAATAAGCCAGTTCCTTTGCAAATTCCGTATCGGTTTGTGCCTTTTCGTATTCTGCCGCCAGCTCGTGAATCAGTGGCATCAGCGTTTCGGCGACATATTGCCCGCCGAATTCACCAAACATTCCTGCCGGACCTGCGTTTGTGCTTATTGAAGCCATCGCTTTGCATTCTCCTGTCTTGCGCCGTCCCGAACGCCTGAATAACAGCCAGGACAACGCGGTTTACATGAACAGAGCATAAGCGATCCATTCGCATAAAAAAAGCGATAAAATCACCTCAATACGTCAGATAAAATCACATATTATGTCACGCAACATCCCTCCGCTTAACGCCTTACGCGCCTTCGAAGCCGCCGCCCGCCTGCAAAGCATCAGCAAGGCAGGCGAAGAGCTGCACGTGACTCACGGGGCCATCAGCCGGCAGATTCGTGTTCTCGAGTCGTTCCTGGGAACGGAATTGTTCGTAAAGGATGGTCGCGGCATAAAACTCACAGATTCCGGCATTCAGCTGCGCGACGCCAGTGCCGCCGCATTTGACCGTGTGCGCCATGTCTGCGCCGACATCCGGCACCGGACCGGCAACGGCCCTTTTGTGCTGGCCTGCCCGGGCAGTCTGCTCGCCCGCTGGTTTATCCCGCGGCTCGACAGACTGAATCGCGATCTGCCACAATTGCATTTGCAATTGACTGCAGGCGAGGGAGAGCTGGACCCGCGCAATCCGGGTGTGGACGCCACACTGTGTTTTGCCACGCCGCCCTGGCCGCAGGACATGACGGTGTATGATCTGGGCGCGGAACATATCGGCGCGGTCATGAGTCCGCGTTATGCCAATTATGTCGAACTGGCAAACGCCCCCATAGAGGCACTCTTGCAGGAGCCCCTGATGTATCCGGCCTCCCGCCCGCAGGCCTGGAGTCAGTGGGCGCTCGCACATGGGCTGCCTGCCGATAGCCTGCAACTGGGTACCGCTTTTGAACATCTGTATTATCTTCTGGAGGCGGCCACCGCCGGACTGGGAGTGGCGATCGCACCGCAGCAGGTGGTGGCAGATGATCTGGCGGCGCACCGGCTGGAGGCCCCATGGGGCTTTGTCCAGACGTCTGCCCGCCTTAGCTTATGGGTCCCGCTGGCGCGCACCGACCAGCGGTCCGCCGCGCTTGCCGACTGGCTCAAAGCGGAGCTGACGGGCGACGTCCGGCAGCGGCCTCCACAGATGTAATATGACATTTGTCGTTATTCGTGAAATATTCGGGACAGATATTCTGCCGGTCGATGCTTTGCAGGTCGATGCTTTGTCGGGCGCTGTTCAGCCGCACATTATTCTGCCGGTGGATGTTCTGCCGGTGGATGTTCTGGCCGAGGATGTTCTGCCGGTCGCTGCACTCCCGGTGACCGTCGCCGGTTGTTTTGTCCAGCCCCAAATTGCGCGTAGTTTCGATACATTGCTAACGTGCAAAAAATTCCGCATGCGCAATAATGGCCAACGGCAAAAGGAAAGGAGAACGCCATGATTTACCGTCTGCTCGCGGATTTGGTCCTTATCGTACATTTTGCCTTTATTCTGTTCGCCATATTCGGCGGCCTGCTTGTGCTATGGCGCTTTCGCTTGATCGCCCTGCACCTTCCCGCCCTGCTTTGGGGGGCTGTCATTATTGGCACCGGTAGCATCTGCCCGCTCACTCCGCTGGAGAACACCCTGAGGGCGCTGGCGGGGCAGCAGGCATATAGCGGCAGCTTTGTGGAGCATTATCTGCTTCTGGCAATTTATCCACCAGGGCTGACCCGCGAAGTTCAGATTCTGCTTGCTGCCGGACTGGTCATTCTGAACCTTATTATTTATGCTGTGATATGTAGGCGAAGAAGGAAGCAAAAGCAGGACCACCATCAAGCATGACATGCGAGCAAAACCGGCAAGGTCAAGAAATACCTGCAAGGCTCACCAGTCGATGTCGTATTTCGGCCAGGGCAAATAACACTAACATCACAGAACACTGACATCACAGCTGAACGCATTTGCGCAAACACTAAACTTACACAGAGATAAACATGAATAACAAGGCATTGGTTCTTTTCTCGGGTGGCCAGGACTCAACGACCTGCCTGGCCTGGGCACTGCACCGGTATCAATATGTAGAGACCATCGGTTTCGGCTATGGGCAGCGCCATGCAGTGGAACTGGTGTGCCGGGACAAGGTCATCGAGCAATTTCGACTGCAATTTCCCGAATGGAGCAGCCGACTGGGGGACGATCACATGCTTGATCTGTCTGTTCTGGGGCAGATCAGCGACACCGCACTGACCCAGGACAAGGCGCTGGAATTCGAACAGAGCGGTCTGCCCAATACGTTTGTGCCTGGACGTAATCTGCTGTTTTTCAATTTCGCTGCAGCGCTGGCCTACCGGCGCGGGCTGGAAGTCCTGGTTGGCGGCATGTGCGAAACCGACTATTCCGGCTATCCTGATTGCAGGGACAACACGCTCAAATCGTTGCAGGTCTCATTAAGCCTGGGTCTTGATCGACCCATGGTGATCGAAACACCATTGATGTGGATCGACAAGGAGCAGACCTGGAAAATGGCTGAAACCCTGGGCGGCAAGAAACTGGTCGAGCTTATTGAAGAGCATACGCATACCTGCTATCTGGGCGATCGTGAACATCGCCACGCCTGGGGTTATGGCTGTAATGACTGCCCAGCCTGCGATTTGCGCCGTAAGGGACACGAACAATATAAAGCTGGCGAATCATAACGTTACATCTACTCATTATTCCAAATGAAATAGCCGAATGGTGGTGTTAGTATGAAAAATCATTGGTGCTGCAGGACATTGTTTTTCAACACCAACCTGTCGCAACGGGCATTCGCAGTCAGTCTGACTGCAGCCGTTAAAGAAAGGAGTTTTGATTTATGAAGAGAACATTTTTGAGAAGCAAAACCGCTGCCGCATGTTTTGCCGTGACTGCAAGCATGGGCACTGCCTTGTTTCTCACTAACACCGCCGCAGCGCAGACCATGAACCAGGGTAGCGGTCAGTCCATGGAACAGGCTCCCGCAGCGACGACACAGCAAGGGGCTCCGTCAGCGGGCAGCCAGGGAATGCCGGAACCGGCCATGCCTTCAAGTGGTGGCGAAATTTCCCAGGATCAACTGGCAAAACTGGACCTGAACAAGGATGGCGCTGTCAGCAAGGAAGAATACAATGAAGCCATGGGCGCCGCCTTCAAGAATCTGGACACAAACAGCGACAACGCCCTGACAGCCGAAGAGGTGGGCACGATCCTGACACCCGATCAGTTTGCCGCCGTAGATACCAACAAGGACGGTCGTATTAGCCACGAAGAAATGATTACGCAGGTGACAACTGATTTTGATGCTGCCGATACCAACCGGGATGGTCAGCTCAAATAAAGCGTACTAAATACAGCCTGATGGGCGACCGGGCATCGAAACCCGTAAAGCTTGTGTCGCCCGATTGAGCTGCCGTACGACCAGTAGCCAACAATCCATGCTGTCTTCAACGGCATGGATTTTTTCTGGCTGCCATCCTCGGCCAGGATTCTGGTAACCGGCCCGCTGGCCCCGCCGCTTTCTGTCTTTATCGATCAATAAAACTATTGTAATATTCATCAACTAGGTTTCCACTGGCGAAGATCAGAATGATGGTAGCGTTGGCATTGATTGTCATAATTGCTTTTGCATGGGGCACGCTGGCGCTATGGGTACAGTTCACCCGGCAGCCGTCACGTCGCGCCGTCCTGATTGCCTTATGGGCGCTGATTTCCGCTGTTTTCATTGCCGCGCTGTTCCAGCCGCAAACCCAGTGGCTGCAGGCGATCGCAGGCATTGGCTATACGCTGTCCGTTGTGGCGCTGGTGTACTGGTGGCGGCACATTACGCCATCCAATAATCGACCCTGGATACCCGAGGTCTCCCGTCAGGTGCACGGAACCGTGCACGGCAATTGCCTGACCGTAGAGAATGTCCGCAATTTCATCTGGCATACCCCCGAAAACTATACCCAGCAATGGGAAACCCGCCAATACGATCTGAGCAAACTCGAATCCGTTGATCTGGCCCTGTCCTATTGGTCTGGGCCTGCCATTGCTCATGCCCTGGTGTCATTCGGCTTTGGCAGCGACCAGTTTCTGGTATTTTCAGTTGAAATCCGGCGCAAGGTCGGTGACGCCTTCTCGGAACTGGGTGGTTTTTTCAAGATGTATGAACTCAGTATCGTTGCCGCTGACGAAAAAGATATTCTTTACGTCAGAAGTAATATCCGCGGAGAAGACTGTTATCTGTACAGGGTAAATATGGACGCTACGGCAAGGCAGTCCCTGCTGCTGGCCTATCTGGATGAGGCCAATCGCCTTGTGCATACACCAAGGTTTTATCACACCATAACCGGCAACTGCACCACGCTGATATTCCGGATGATGGATCGCATCGTACCGGGTCTGCCACTGGATTATCGCCTGCTCGCATCAGGCTATCTGCCAGAATACCTTTACCGGGTAGGCGGGTTGAACGGCGCAGCGTCCGTTGAAGAATATCGCAAACGTGGCCGCTATACAGACAGAGCCAAAGCCAACCCTGATATCAGCCGGTATTCCTCCGTGATCCGCGAAGACGTTCCCGGGATCTGAGCACGGGCTATCGCCAATGCCGGATCACAGATACCATCAAAACAGCAAACAGCGCGGGCAGTGAGCCGTCAATGACCGGCTCCGATAACCGCTGTCCGCTTCCGTCTGCAGTCTTAGAGGCCTTCAGCCTTATCCGCTCACTGATACGCCTGAAGCTTTACTGACGCGCAACAGACGGGAGAACCAGGGAGTGCTGACCGGATGGACAATGGCTCTGAGCGCACGGGCATAGTCCAGTGTCAGGCCGGGTGTCCACGCCATGGTGGTAGCCCGCTTCCTGATCTGAGCTGCGATCCATAATTCGGGCATCATCATGATGCGCAGGACTTCCCGCCACGAACGGGTGGCTCTGTCTTCAAGCGCGCCATCCAGCGCCGCCTCCAGCGCATAGCTGACCGAACTGGAGCAATTGCGATAGGTCAGATTATAGATTTCATATTGCCGGTACTCTTCCCAGAACCGGGTCAGGCCCTCCGGATTGTAGGCATTGAATTTCACCTGCCAGTTCGACGGGCACCATGCCTTGGACTCTGTTGGATAATCAGGCTGAAATTGTCCGGCAACGTCGTTGTCTCGCGTCGCCTTGAGTATGCGGAAAAATTCAGATGGCGAGCGGTCAATGTCTGCGGCAGGATAAAGGCTGATATACGTTTGCGGCAGCATTTCAAGGGCAGCATGCCCGGTTGAAATCACGCCGTTGACATCGACGGCGGCAATATACCGGTTGATCACAGGCCGCGGAACCGGCGCGTTCTTTGACGATCCCTCGGGGGTCCATACATGCACAGTCAGTGGTTCATCCTGCACCGTGGCGGTAGGGGCATCCACCTTTACCGGCCGCGTCAGCTGCGTTTTGCGAATTTTTGGCAGCACATCGGACGGCACTAACAGGTCGAATACCGAAGTTCCGTCTTTCAGTTGTCGCGCCCGAAGAAATACGTTTAGCGTGACAACGCCACCCATGATCAGTGTGACTCCAATGAATACGGAGATGGTCGCCGAATAGTGACTCGGATAGGGGCCGAACATGAAAATAGCAAATGCGATTTTCGCCACGCCGATTCCCAGAGCCGTACGCCAGTCCGGAAAACGAACCACCCACGCAGAGGCAATCTGCAGTACGCCCAAGACAAAATAGGCCATGCCAAGTATGAACGCGAGCAGCATATTGCTGATCGTATCGTTGGACAGGATCAACAGCGATATGAGAAAAAAACCGCCTCCCTTGAAATACAGCACGGCCTTCTGCGCCCCAATACCGCTGGACGCGACGCTCAGTGTGATAACGCTCTCGATAAGCAGCAGGATGCCAAAAAGCATTAGCGGAAAATAACGAACGCCATCAAGGGCATCAATGAAAATCACCAGCCCCATGACCAGCCACAATAGGCCAAGAATGCCCAGAAGATATGCATTGCGACGAACGAAATTGGCGCCGAACAGCAGGAGAGCAATCTGTATCATGACAGACTCCGATACCGGGTGGGCCGGGCATTGAGGGATTCAATCATGACTGGCTCCGGTTACTGACCAGCCATGTGCCTACCAGAATGGCACCTAGAGGGTCATCGATCAGCGCAGGCGTTGTTGTGCGTACGGGAATCCATTCCTCGGCAGCCGATTGCAATCGAAATTCGAGCAACTGCCCGGCCGCAGACTGGCCGGTAGCAGCGCTCATCATTTCCTGCACAGGTAGCCTGTCATCGGGATGAACTCGCTCCAGAATATGCGTGACATCGCTCATGACGTCCTGCTCAAGACCCAACGTGTCATGGATATTCGCATCCCAGTCTACACGCCCTGAAGCCACATCGAACCGGTACATAAAGGGCGTTTCGGTGAGCGGGTCGGCCGCAGAATCATAACGTCTGACGGTATGCGTAAATACGCGCAAGAACACAATCAGCAGCGCAGTGCCAACCAGATAGCATTGCGCCAGCAATAAGGATTCTCCCGGCCGCAGCGATTTGAGGAAAAACGGTCCGGTCCCTTCTGATGAATGATAGATGACAACGGCCCCCAGACACAGCAAAGCCAGCGAACCCATGCGATTGCCGCAGGAAATTGCCACAACAACGGCCAGGATAATGGGTATGCCGGTCAGCGCGAATATCAGCGTCGCCCGCCATGGCGCATGCGCATGCGTCATATCCACGCCTTCTCTATCAAAAATAATCCACGCCAGGATAATCATCAGGACAAAAGCCAGCAGACCTACCACTTTTGCCCGCCCATCGGTCGTCGCCCTTCCGAGCCTGAAACCACGCAGGCCCATTATCACAGCGGTCAGATACAGCACGCCCGAGACATTGGCGCCCCACCATACCCAGACCAGCTCGTCGAAAGGTGCATTGTCATACAGCGTAAGCCAGGCAGAACCCAATACTGCAGCAATGGCGCTGATGACAAATGTGGCAATGATCCAGCGCAGGACAATCTGCAGGTCATCTTTATTCTGGGCATACCTGCGCACGGCCCACGCCGTGGCCATATCGGTTGCAAGCGTGATGCCCGAAAGTACAATCGCAATGGGTAAATCATGTTTGAAATGAAGATCTGCCGCGAGATGGGCAATGAAAAAGACGGCTAACAACCAGGGCCAGCGCCGGTACTCGCTCACCAGGAAAGCAGATACGCCAATACCTGCCGGAAACCACACAAATCCGACATGAGACAGCGGATCGTCCAGCAGCAAAGAGACGAAGGCCGCAACCCAGTAGAGCACGGCCCACCCCGCCAGCGCAGCGACAATACGGATTTTTGAATCGAACCCAGGCATACGTCCCCGATATGTTGTGGCAATTTGTTGCAATGTGTGCAATATATCACGGACATCATAATAAGAGAATGACGGATTTTCTGCGCTGGCCGTCCGGACAATCAGGGCGGTATACAGGCCGAGTCGAGTATATATTTGTCAGGCGGCCCGGTAATCTTATCCATCACCCATATTTTGCAGCCGGGTGTTTCGCACTGATTTTTTGTGTGCGCCACATCCCACCGTGCATGTACCACGAATGTATACCTGTCAGAGAAGACCCGCAGCCTGCGACCGGGCAGCGGCGTCAAATCACCACCTGTGCCGGCCGTGCTGCATCATCGCGACCTATCGGTGCTCCCGGTTATCCCGCGAGCACCATTGTCTGGCTATGAAAGCCTTACCAATGCGTGAGAAACGTGATCAGACCGATTTTTTCTGAACCATGTCGCGCAACTCCTGAAGATTTTGCGTCGCGCGTTCGCTGATGCTTGCCATCGCTTCGGTTTGCGACTGACGCGCAATCTCGGCAAGTTCCCTCATGTCGGAGATGGCTTTTTCATAGGCTTTGCGCGCCAGTTCCGTCTGGGCGGCAGGATTGGTACCCGCCGTCCCTACAGCGCCCTGAATATCTGCCATTGCCTGGCGAAACATTTCTGCCTGCTTGTTGGCAAGCGCCTGCATGCCATCGTAGACAGCCTTGTTCGCCTGCACGAGTGCCTCCACGTCCTTGCGGCGAGCATCGGCAAGCGCTGACATGTCCAGACCGGGAACCTGGAACTGCTCATACATTTTGCCCAGTTCGGCAAAGGGATTGGTCGCGCCGGCACCAGCCGTATCATCTTTTGTACTTTTAGCCATGACAGCTCTCCTTAAGTAATGAAATACAGCAATGAACTTACCTTCAACTTAACACGAATCCAGCGCAACAGACAATTGACTTGTGATCTGCCTGGTCTTTTTTCACTGGCGCTCGAACTGGTCTTTCAGCCCCATCCAGCAATCAATGTAATTTGTTTCCAGTTCGGGCCCCTTCATGGCGAACTGTGTGGGCACGAACCGATAGCGACTCTCGAACATGAACGCAAGTGTGTTATCCAGTTTTTGGGGCTTGAGTTCCGCCGTGGTTGCCTTGCCGTAAGACTCCTCGTCCGGTCCGTGCGGGACCATACAGTTGTGCAGGCTGGCGCCGCCGGGCTTGAAGCCACCGGGCTTGGCATCATACTCGCCATAGACCAGTCCCATGAATTCACTCATAAAATTGCGATGAAACCACGGCGGCCGGAAGGTATCTTCCATGACCAGCCAGCGCGGAGGAAAAATCACAAAATCACAGTTGGCAGTCCCCGGCGTATCGCTGGGCGACGTCAGCACGGTGAAGATGGACGGATCAGGATGATCGTAACTGATGGATCCAATCGTCATGAAATGCGCCGTGTCATATTTCACGGGACTCAGATTGCCATGCCAGGCAACCACATTGAACGGCGAACTGTGCAACGACACGCGCCAGAAATGGCCGCCAAATTTTCGGACAAGCTCATATTCTGCATCCGTATCTTCAAACGCGGCAACCGGCGCCAGAAAATCCCTGGCATTGGCCAGTCCGTTGGAGCCTATCGGCCCAAGTTCCGGAAGCCGAAAGTGCGCGCCATAGTTTTCACAAATATAGCCTCGGGCCACTTCGGGGGTATCCGGCAACGGGTCAACCTTGAACACCACGCCGCGCGGGATAATCACAATTTCACGCGGCTCGGCGTGCAGCACGCCCATTTCAGTCGTAATCATAAGTGCGCCCTGCTGCGGCACGATCAGCATTTCCCCGTCAGCGTTGACAAACGCACGACGCGTCATGGTGCGGTCGAAATGATAGATATGAATCGCCAGACCGCTTTGCGCATCGGCATCGCCATTGGCGGCAACAGTGCGTATGCCATCAATGAAATCGCTCTGCGGCTTGCCATTGACCCAGGGCGCCCAGCGCAGGGGCTCGGGCGGCAGGGGCACCGTACTGTCGGCACCGGTTTGCCAATAGGGCTGTTCATAAGGTTCATAGCGGCCAGCTACCACCGAGGGCTGGCGCCGATACATCCAGGTTCGACGGTTTTCATGACGCGGTGCCGTGAAGGCAGTACCGGATATCAGTTCCGTATAAAGTCCGCGAGGGCCGCGTTGTGGGTTATTTCTGCCTTGTGGCAGTGCACCTTCTAGCGCTTCGCTGGCATATTCGTTGCCAAACCCGGTCTGGTACCGAAGGGATGAAATGCTTGTTGAGGATACGCCGTGCTGATTGGTGAGTTTAGTCTGGTCTTTTTGCGTCATCCCTGTCTGCTCCTTAATATCGGTTATGTACCGATTATTCGTCCCGTTATCATGGCTGATGATTGCATTTGCGACGGCACAACCGGGACTGATTGCGGCTCGCGTCGTTATATATACGGAAAGTATAACGCAGTCCTAAACGGCCACCGGATTTCTTTTATGGCAGCCCCGGAAGCGACAGCCTGTCTGCCTTTTTCGCTGGATGCAGACCTGCACGATGGTCATACGCTTCAATTCAAACGCAAGAGTCGGGGTGCGAGCCTAGCCTGAACGCAGTATATTGCTTTCAGGCTTACATCATTGACGGTGGATTTTTGCCGATACAAAGGCCCAATCACTATTGAAATAACACGGTGATATTTTGGCAGAACTTCATTGGGAGAAGTGAAAATGACTTACCTTTATACAACCATGCCATCCCCTGTCGGCGAATTGACTCTGGTTGCGGCGGACGAGGCCCTATGCGCCATCTTATGGGAGAACGATCGTCCGGGCCGCGTGAAACTGGGCCGGCTGCAACGCAACGATAACCTTCCGGTCCTGCAACGCACCCGCCAGCAACTGCAGGAATATTTCAGCGGTATGCGCGACGATTTCGATCTGAAGCTGGATATGAAAGGGACGCCATTCCAGAAAAAAGTCTGGAATCTGCTGCTTGCCATTCCTTTCGGCGAAACCCGCAGCTATGGACAGATTGCGGCACTGGCAGGCAACCCTGCTGCTTCGCGCGCTGTGGGCGCGGCCGTAGGCCGCAATCCGATTTCGATCGTGACGCCGTGTCACCGGGTGGTAGGCAGTTCCGGCAAGCTTACGGGCTTTGCAGGCGGGCTGGATGCCAAGCGCGAGTTGCTGGCACTGGAGGCCAGGCAGCCACAAGCCACTTTGCGCGCCTGATCAGACCGCAAGCCACGGCAACGGTGGCTGCGGCCAGGCAAGCAGCGCGCGCCTGCAGACTGTAGGCTTTTACGGCGCCAGTTTACCTTCCGAGATGTCCATGATCATGCGCGTTGCCAGATACAGGCGAGGCACAATAGTGGGAATCTGCACGTATTCGGCATCATTTGAGTGTGCGCCGAATCCGCTAAGGCCAAAGCCTTCAACCACACCGCCACGCGTTTTCACGGCGGCAAACGCCGCGTCGGTCCCGCCGCCCGTCGCCTTATCGGCAACAGACATATTCATATCCAGTTCATCCTTGTAAATGCTTTGGGCGTGGGTGGCCAGTTTGCGTCCGATATCGTTGGCCTCCAGCGGAGGACGACGCACTTCAAACTTGAGTTCCACTTTGGTATCAGGCAGCAGTTTATTCTTCACTTTTTCCTGCATAGCGGCTTCCAGGGCATCAAAATCCTTGACCTTCAAGGCGCGGGCATCCGCCTGGGCGGTGGCTTCTGGTGGAATCATATTGCGCACTGTACCGACTTTGGCAAGCGTCCAGTTCAGCTTGAGGCCATCGTCCGGTTTGGACAGATCTTTCATTTGCAATACCTGATGCGCCAGTTCGTACAACGAATTGACGCCGCCTTCAGGCCGTGCACCGGCGTGGGATGATTTACCGTGAACCTTCAGGTAGGCTGCGCCGATACCGCTGGTGGCAAGGCGAACACCACCGTCTTTGCCTCCGCCTTCAAAGGAAAATACTGCATCCTGATCTTCCGCAAACTTGGTAATCAGCGCTCTGGCACCGGGCGAACTGATTTCTTCATCGGTATTGAATACGACCGTTATCGTACCAAACTGCTTGTAGTCCAGCTTCTTGAGCATATCCACAACATGCAGAACAGCGGCGACCCCCTGCTTGTCATCGGCAATACCAAGGCCGTACGCCTTATCGCCGTCGACACGGAATGGCTGGTCCTTCAGATCGCCTTTTTGGTACACCGTATCCAGATGCGCAATCATCATGATTTTTGATTTACCTGTGCCCTTGATAGTGGCATGAACCACCGGCCCGGTTTTCTCAGGCGTGTCATCCATACGATAGACATCCTGAGGATCGATGATTTCTGTCTCTGCACCCAGCTGTTTGAGACGGTCGGCGGCAAAGCCGGCGATTCTGGTAACCCCTTCAATATCCTTGCTGCCCGATTCGATATGCACCAGATCACGCAATGTATCCAGGTATGCCTGTTGCTCGTTTTTGGCAAGATCATGAACCTGGGCCACAGGCGCAGCCAGCGCGGCGCCAGCCGCAAGCGCCAGAACCGTGCCTGCTGCCAGCTGTTTTCCTGTTCTGCGTAACGGTATGCATATCGGTTTCATATTTTCTCCTGTTAATGAAACGGCAAGTAAAAGTTATTTTTTTAGTTTACCGATATTAACGCAATTACACGACTGTGATATTACTCAGAGTTGTAAAAAACCCTTTTCGTCATGCACCCGAAAACCAATGCCCACTTCTGCGGCTCAACCAACCTGCGCTGCCTTTCGCACGATGTGCGCAACATGGTCATTATCGAAAATTTCGCCAGGTGGAGCCACGGCGATGCTGCGGTCAGTATTACGGCCGACAGACAGCAGCGTCTGCGACGTACCGCAGACCCAGCCACCAGCATTTACGCTTGCAGCGCGACGCCGGCGCCTACGCTTTCTGCGCCTGCAGCTGTTTGATCACAGCATCGGCGACACCCACAGAAGACGCCGGATTCTGTCCGGTTACCAGTTTTCCATCAATAACCACATGCGGCTGCCAGTCATCCCCGCTGGAATATTTCGCACTATGATCCTTCAGCATATCTTCCACCAGAAATGGGACGACGTCTGTCAGTCCCACCGCGCTTTCCTCTGCGTTGCTGAATCCGGTCACGTTTTTATCTTTCACCAGATAGCCGCCATCCCCCGCTTTCACGTGACGAAACACGCCCGGGGCATGACAGACAGCGGAAACGATTTTGCCAGCCTTGTCAAAATCCCGGATCAGCGACATCACGTAGCCGTTCTCCGCCAGGTCCCATAACGGGCCATGTCCGCCGGGGAAAAAGACGGCATCGAAGGATTCGGCCGACACTTCCGCCAGACGAATGGTCGATGCCAGCGCTGCCTGCGCTCGCGAATCTTTTCTGAAACGCTCTGTCGCTTCGGTCTGCGCATCCGGCTCCTCACTTTTGGGATCCAGTGGTGGCTGACCGCCCAGCGGGGAAGCAAGGGTAATCTGCGCACCGGCATCAAGAAATACATAATAGGGAGCAGCAAACTCTTCCAGCCAGAAGCCGGTAGGTTTACCGGTTGAACCCAGGGTTGCATGTGACGTCAGAATCATTAGAATTTTCATCGCGTTCTCCAGTGGTATCGACAGATACTTTCATTGCAGCTGCAATCGCATTGCTGTTTCATTATCACACGTTCATCCTGGCCAGTCGTCAAATTACTGAAAGATAGTACTCCTACAATAGCTGCACTAGCTGATATCGCTACGCGCACGGAATGGAGCCACCATGACTATGCATACGACGAACCGCAGGCGGGATGCGTGCAATTTGCGCATTAGGGATGCCGATGCTCTGTTGATCGACCGCGCGGCCAATGTGCGCGGCATGAGCCGACTCGATTTTATTATGGTTGCCGCAAGAGAGGCTGCGCAAAGCACCCTGGGGACAGCAGCCACACCGACCGCAGCCGCCTCGGCTATACACGTGCCAGGCAGTCTGACGAACGACCCTGTAGGTTGATACCGTCAGCTGTATCCCTCTCGTGCGGCTGCATCAAATCGAACTTCTCCGGACTGCGAACGCGATTATTTGTAGCTATCCCTTTCGTCATCCCTGGCATGCGAAGCACAACGGGCATGCGAAGATACATGAACACTCAGCCTGGAAAGCAATCAAACCGCAGCCGATCGGCATCGCCCTGCAAGCGCGTATATGCGCAGTAGATAGGTGCAAGGAATCAGGCCAATGTAACTGACATATATCTGAATACAATTGTGATAACCGGGCTACAGTGGCTAAATGAAAAGCCCGCAGCCATGCGCGTTTTTGGTGCGCCACGGAATCACGGAACACTTCCCACTTTTTATTACACATTTTCTCAAACGGCAAGCCCATGTTGGTCTTTCTGCCTGTTACGAAGTCGGTCGTGACGAGCGCCTTCGGCGTATGCTATTGCCATGCAGCAATGAACCCGTCACAGAAAAGGGAACGACCTCAAGTTCATATTTGCACGCAACACGATCCGTCCAGAATCAACTGAGATTTCCGCAAAAAGAATGAAAATACTTTATACCAACTTTCATAACAGCCCCGGTATCGGGGGGCATACCTCGTATATCAGCAGATTGATTACCGGCCTGAATCCGGAGCACGATATTTCGGTTGCCGTTCCTGCGGAAAGTGCGCTTCATCGCATTGCGTCTGCAATACCTGGTGTCACGGTACATGCTCAGGATTATCCCAGCAAGCTGCAGCGGCTGCCTGCCGCAAGTGCCCGATTGCGCAGCGTCTTGCGTGAGGGCCGGTACGATGTTGTTCATGTAAACGGCACGGCAGATCATCGTCTGGTCATGCTCGCACTCGTCGGGATGCGTCACAAGCCGGCCATTGTTTTCACCAAGCACAACGATCATGCGACGAACTCTATAGGATCACACTTGCGGGCACGTTTCGGTACGGATCATTGCATCGCTGTTTGTGATTTTGTAGCCGACAGGCTGGCCGGTGGCCCCTATGACCAACAGGCTGGGGTCACTACCGTCCATAATGGTATTGACACGGATTTCTTCAACACAGCCCGCGCAGGCGATGCTGCCGGGCTGCGCCAGGCTATTCTGGGAAGCGCCGACGACAGCCGCATTCTGATTGGCAGCAATGCCGGCACGACCGAATACAAAGGCTGGATTGATATGGTGCGTGCATTGGCCCAGCTGGATCGCAGGCAGATCGAAAGGCTGCATATTGCCGTAGCGGGCCCGCGTGCCCCGCAGAAACTGCTGGACGAAGTACAGCAACTGGGCATGACCGATCACATCAGTTTTGCGGGAGATCTTGAAGATGTGCGCCCGTTTATCGGTGCTATTGATGTGGGCTTTGTGCTTTCCTACCGGGTCGAGACCATCTCATTTGCGTGCCGCGAAATGATGGCAATGGGAAAACCGGTAATTGTTACGCGACAGGGCGGACTTCCGGAGAACATTGATAACCAAGTCGATGGCTGGGTGATGCCTGCACGCAATCCGCAAGCGCTGGCTGCACTGCTTCAGGAAATCCTGCAGGGACGTTACGATCTGGCGCAGATGGGACGCGCTGCCCGTCAGAAAAGTGAGCAGAGGTTCGGCCATGAAAAATTCGTCAAGGCTACCGAGCACGTATACCGCAAGGCGCTGCAGAAGCGCGCTCGACCCCAGGCCGCAATTGCGGGTTGATGCGTCTGGCCATACGCCATTGCCATGGCGGAATCGGATCCGGTTCTGCCCACAAGCCTAGGCGACGTTTCCTGGCTGACGCTTCCGCCCTGCAATAGGCAAGGTCAGTCAGGTACTGCCGATAGGCCCAGGCATAGCCGCTGCTGACCATCCGCATATTGATATTCTGTTTGTTCAGGTAAACGATACCGAGCAGCCGTCCATATCTATCGGTCCCCCGCGAATGCACTGACACCGTTTGGCGATATATCGCATCTGAAAGAAATTTTTTGGCCACCCGACCGTAAGGCATGGAGGATTCAGGGGCATCGATTTCTGCCAACCGTATCCTGTGTTGCGTTTTTGCCTTGGTTAAAATGGTGATCGTATCGCCATCTGCAATTCCAACCACCCATCCCTGCACCCACGTTGCCGCGAATGCACTGACCGGCGCTATCATGACAAACACAATCAGCCAGCGCAACACTGCCAGAATATTAAACTTCAACGTTCACCCCCGCGTCACCGCCCTTACAGGTAATTCTTGCAAGAGAGAACGGACCGATGCAATGCATGATCTGATGCTTGACACCGATCAACACCACACGCAGCACGATGCACACCACAGCAAGCCTGCCCCCAATCACCATTGTCCGTAGAAGACACCCGCCCGCTTGTATTTGTGCGTCTGCGCGTCCACTTCTTCTTCGGTGACCGTGGTTCGACGTTTTAAACCGGCGAACCAGTCCAGCAGCCGTTGCTCCATTTCCTGTCTGACCTGGGCATATTCCGGGTCGTCACCCAGGTCGTGAAATTCGTCAGGATCGTTCTGCAGGTCAAAAAGCTGAGCCCTTTCGGTACTCCAGTAGATATACCGCCAGCGATCCGTACGTACCGACCACGCCCGGCATTCGTTGGTGGCTTTGCCCAGCAACAGTCGCGCTTCGCGATAGCTGTAATCAAGCTCGGAAAATACACAATCGCGCCACGCGATTGGCTCGCCGTAAATGAGCGGCTGCAGTGCTCTTCCTTCAACACGATGTGCGGGAATGGGAATATCGAGCGCAGCCAGGATGGTCGGCACGACATCGATACTTTCGATCATCCGTGACTCGCGGTAGCCACGCGTGGCATCGGCCTGTTCCGAAGGGTCGTAAACAATCATCGGTACCCGCTGCACCACGTCGTAAAAAAGTTCTTTTTCTCCGAGCCAGTGATCGCCAAGTAAGTCACCATGATCGGCCGTAATAATGACAAGCGTGTTATCCATCAGGCCGGCAGATTCCATGTACTCGAACAGCCTGCCCAAATGATCATCAAGCTGTTTGATCAGCCCCTGATAGGCCGGTCGCACGCGTTGCACACATTCATCACTGGAGAAACTGACGCTTTCTTCCTGCTGGCGATAGGCGGCAACCACGGGATGCGCATTCTGCTTCTCCTCTTCGGTCCGGCGTACGGGCAGGCACTGTTCGGGAGAGTACATGGAATGGTAGGGAGCCGGCGCGACATAGGGCCAGTGCGGCTTCACGTAACTCAGGTGCATGACCCAGGGTTTGTCGCCCGCCGCTTTCATATATTCCATCGCGCAATCGGTCATGTAGGCGGTTTCCGAATGGGGTTCCTTCACCCGGGACGGAAAATTCACATTACGCATATGCCAGCCACTCTGCACCTGACCCTGATCGTCTTCGACGGCAATCACATAGTCTGTCCAGGGGTCTGCGGAGTCATACCCATGGGATCTGAGATACGCAGGGTATCCGCTCTCGTCGCCGGGTTCATGATGTCCGTCATAACGGTCAAGTTCCCTGAACCCACCTCGCCTGAGCAGTGCTCCGAGTTCGGTTTGACCGTCGACCTGCATTCTTTCCAGACCATGTTTATCCTGCATCACATGTGTCTTGCCTGCAAGCACCAGGTCAATCCCGCTAGCCTTCAGGTATTCGCCCAGCGTGATTTCGCCGATGGAAAGAGGAACCCGATTCCATGTTGCGCCATGCGTCGAAGGGTAGCGGCCTGTGTAATAACTCATTCGTGATGGGCCGCACACGCCTGAATTGACAAAGGCGCGCTCAAACAGCACCCCGCGACTGGCCAGCCGGTCCATATGTGTGGTTTGCAGATGCGGATGGCCATAGCAGCTGAGGTGATCCGCACGCAGCTGATCCGCCATGATGAAAAGTACGTTTTTGATTTTTGCCATAGGACTGATTTACTTGCCGACTTTAAAACCAGAATCACGAACTACCGGTTCCCATAGCTGCCGGAATTCATCGATTGCCTTGCGGGTTTGCGCCGCATCGGCCTGTATCGGAGTCAGATTGACCCCGCGTATCTGTTTCTGAACAGTGGCGTCCCCCATGACCTTGCTGACTGCATCGCCAAGGTAGGTGACCGTCTCATCGTCCATGGATGCGGGCGCAAATATGGCATTCCACCCGGTTGCCCGAATGTCGATACCGGATTCATGAAATGGTGGCGCGTCGGGCAGCGCAGCGTCCCGCTTATCGCTGGAGACACCCAGCACCTTTACCTTGCCGCTCTTTGCCATGGGGATGAACGTATCCAGTGTGTCAATTGCAACCGGAATATTTGCACCAGCCAGATCGGTCAGCAACTGTGCGGAGCCCTTATAGCCAACGATTTCCGGCTTCAGTTGCAGGTTATCGGCCAGCATCAGGCCAAAAAAGTGCGGCAGGCTGCCCGTTGCCGGCACACCGATATTGAGTGCATTGGGATTGGCCTTTGCCCACTCGACAAAATCAGAAACCGATTTGATATTGCTGGACCCAGGCACACCCAGCGCAAAGCTGTATTCGGTGATAAGCGATACGGGTTTGAAATCTTCCTGCGGCTTATAGTTCAGATCCGAAAATACGATGGGCGCAATAACCGTGACTGCCGGATTACCCAACATGAGGACATTTTTGCCTTTCGGCGTATTTTTCAGGTCGGCGGCAGCGATCCGGCCTCCGCCACCGGGCTTGTTTTCCACGATAACCGGAACGCCAATTTCTTTTGCGAGCGCCTTGGCCACAATACGGGCAGCATTATCGCTCGCGCCCCCGGGAACATACCCCACCGTGATAGTAAGGGGATCGGTGAATTTTGGCGCTGCTGTGCCTGGCGCCTGAGCCCACGCTGTTATTGTTATCGGCAACATTGCAGCTGCCAGCAGGCCGGATTTGAAAGATACCCTCATTGTTATGTCTCCTGTTTTCTGGTGATGGGTTGGCGCCCTTCGGCCTTCGCGCACGGAAAGCCCCGGACAAGGCCACTATTCTAGCGGAATTGTTATCAGGATGAACTATCCGATGAGGTGACTCGGCAAGTACGGGAATCAGCTGCCAACGCGGCGATGCCAAGCCGCTTGCGTTCCCGCTAGTGCAGTCCCGGGACCGGCATGCGCGTTAATGGCCGTTCTGTTTCGGGAAGATGCAGCAAATCGCGCAAGTCGTCACGCGATGCCAGCAGATCCCTGAGCGTGTATTTATCCAGTACGGCCAGAAAGGCCTGAACGGCCTCACGAAAAACCGGCGGTAACCGGCATGACCCGGCAATGGTACAGGCGCTACAGTCAACCAGCTCTATCTGGCCTTCGGTGTGTCGCAGCAACTCTCCAACCACAATTTGCTCTGCGGGCAAGCCCAGGCGGATTCCTCCGTTGCGACCGCGCAGCGTTTCAATATAGCCGAGCTGGCCAAGATGCTGCACCACCTTCATGAGGTGATTCTGCGAAATACTGTAGGCGCGGGCGATCTCGGCGATCGATGACAGCCCCTGATTGCTGGCGCCCAGAAAAATCAGCACCCGCAAGGCGTAATCTGAGTATTGAGTCAGTCTCATGCAAACCTCTGTTGGGGTTTTTTACTTCAATCGTAAACAATAATTATGAACTATAACATTCATATTGATTGCATATTAAGGAATTTTCTTATAACATGCATATTAAATATATGTTATTGCAAACGTGGTTATGACGATTTCAACTGTCATGGGTGATGAGCCCGTCGCTACCCGTATTTAATACGCTTATTTAGCACCCTTCATACGTTAATTCGCTTGTGATCTTCATCATCGTCGTTTCCCATACCGCTAACCAGCACGAGCCACAAGATTGTGCGCGTAAAGCATTATCACGCCCGTGCCTTAACTCCAGGAGCCCAAAATAATGTCACAGCCTGTCGTCACCTCCCTGAAACCCGAAACCATCGCCGTCGTCAAGGCCACGGTACCGGCGTTGCAGACGTATGGTGCAGATATCACGACTAAAATGTATGAACGCCTGTTCAGAGACGAACATATTCGCACCCTGTTCAACCACGCCAATCAGGCCAACGGCCAGCAGGTCAATGCCCTTGCCGGCGCCATTCTGGCCTATGCCAGCAATATCGACAATCTTGGCGTACTGCTGCCGGCAGTGGAACGGATTGCACAGAAGCATGTGGGCTTTCATATCCTGCCTGAACATTATCCTTACGTTGCCACTGCCCTCCTGGGCGCCATCGGTGACGTACTTGGCGATGCCGCCACACCCGAGATACTCGATGCCTGGGGCGAAGCGTACTGGTTCCTGGCCGGCATTCTGCAAGGTCGCGAGCGCGAGTTGCGTGACGATATCGAACAGGCACCCGGCGGATGGACCGGCTGGCGTCAGTTTGTTGTGAGTGAAAAAATCCGCGAAAGCAGTATCATTACGTCCTTTATTCTGCGTCCGGCAGATGGTGAACCGGTCATTCGTCATAAACCGGGACAATATATTACGTTCCGCTTTGATGCCCCTGCTCAGGCCGGGCTCAAGCGAAACTACTCCATATCCTGCGCACCCAATGGAGAATACTATCGAATCTCCGTCAGGCGCGCTGAAGAAAGTCAGGGTGGCTCGGCCTACATGCATGACTGCGTCCAGGTTGGAACAACGCTTGAAGTCACGCCACCAGCAGGCGATTTCTATCTTTCCGACCAGCCCGAACGTCCGGTTGTCCTGCTGTCAGGCGGCGTTGGCCTGACCCCCATGGTCAGCATGCTGGAGACCATCTATCAGCAGCATCCGCGGTTGCCGGTGCATTATGTACACAGCACCATGTGCAGCAAGACCCACGCCATGGGCACCCACGTGCAGACACTGGCACAGGATCTTGCCAATTCGAAAGTCTCTACGTTCTACAGCGAACCCGAGGCGACTGACAAGCCCGGACAGAATCATGATGTTTCCGGCATGATTTCACTGGACTGGCTGGAACAAAATACACCCATACAGGATGCCGATTATTACATCTGTGGACCCAAGGGATTCATGCGAGCCTTTGTAAATGGCCTGGCGGCCAAGGGTGTGCCGGCGGAACGGATTCATTACGAATTTTTCGGTCCTACCGACGAACTGCTCGCTGCCTGAGTCAACACCAGGTCACGTCCCGGCCTTTACCAGGCCCGCAATCGAACTGTGTGGGCTGGGTAAACGGCACAGCACTATCGGTCTGCGAAGGATATAATCGGACAACCCCATTTTTCGGCGGCGCGCATCGCGCGTCGCTCACTGTCCGATATGATTATTCTTCCCATCCTTTATGTGATAGCCATCATTGCCGAGTCCATGACTGCAGCATTGGCCGCTGGCCGTCGCAGCATGGACTGGGTGGGCGTTTGTCTGCTGGGCTGCATCACCGCACTGGGTGGTGGGTCGGTACGCGATATTCTGCTGAATCATTATCCGCTGACCTGGGTTGCTCATCCGCATTATCTCGTGATCACTGCGGTGGCGGCGCTAGCCACCATACTGGCCGCACGCATTATGCATCGCCTGCATACGCTATTTCTGCTGCTGGATGCGGTCGGCCTCGTGGTATTTACCATTATCGGCTGCAATGTCGCGCTGCAATTGCAATTGCCTTTGCTGATCGTGATTATTTCAGGAATGATAACGGGCTGCGTCGGCGGCGTGCTGCGCGATGTGCTCTGCAACGATATCCCGCTACTTTTCCGCAGCGAACTGTATGCCAGCGTGTCGATTGTCACCGGGCTGCTTTATGTCGCGGGACTGCAGGTCGGCTTCAATCATGAGCTGGTTATGGGTGTATCGCTGCTCGCCGGACTGACGTTGCGCATGCTGGCCCTGCGGTTTGAGTGGAATATGCCAAAATTCATTTACGACCGCGACGATCACTGAACCGGCCGCGGCCTGCGGCGAAGCCACCCTGCAAACACAAGTTCTGCCAATTTCTCCATGACATTATCGTGGCCGGGCACGCCGCCTGCAGGCCCCTGCACGCAACTGCGTTGTGGACCAATAGATAGCTGCAATCTGGCTCTGTCTATCGATCCTTATTACATGTAAATTCGTCTCCCAAAAGCAAAAACAAAAATAGTTGTATACAGGAGATAAAGAATGAACATTGATGTAAATGGTCAGAACCAGCTGCAGCACTCGCTCAAACCGCGCCACATGTCCATGATTGCGCTCGGTGGCGTAATCGGTGCGGGACTTTTTGTAGGCAGTTCAGTCGTTGTAAAAAATGCCGGGCCTGCAGCCCTGATATCCTTTCTCATTACGGGCGTGTTGATCATTCTGGTCATGCGTATGCTGGGGGAAATGGCCTCGTCATTACCCGTTGTCGGCTCTTTTTATGAATATGCCCGCAGTGCATTCCGCGAGCAGCCTGGCAAGGCGGAATTTGCCGGTTTCATGACGGGATGGATGTATTGGTATTTCTGGGTGATCGTTGTCGCCATTGAAGCCATAGCAGGCGCCAAACTCATACAGTTCTGGCTGCCCAATCTGCCGTCGTGGGAAATCAGCCTGACGTTGATGGCCGTACTGACCATCACCAACCTGTTTTCCGTGAAGTCCTACGGAGAATTCGAGTTCTGGTTTTCTTCCATCAAAGTTGCCGCCATTGTCGTGTTTCTTTTTCTTAGCTGCCTGTTCCTGCTGGGTATGTGGCCAGATCACACGGCAACAGGCCTGGGCGAGATGCTCAGGCATGGTGGGTTCATGCCCAATGGCTGGGGACCGGTACTGTCGGGCGCAGTGGCTGCCACAGGGTTCTATTTCGGTGCCGAAATCGTCACGATCGCCGCGGCCGAAACAGCCGATCCCGCGAAATCTGTCGCCAAGGCAACCAACTCTGTTATCAGCCGGGTTCTGTTTTTCTACGTGGGATCCGTATTCTTCGTAGTGTGTCTGGTTCCGTGGAATTCAGAGGCCATTTCAACACCCTATGTGAGCGCCCTGCAGGTTATGCAAATTCCCTATGCGCCTCATATCATGAATGCAGTGATTCTTGTCGCGGTCCTGTCCTGCCTGAACTCCGGACTTTATGCGGCGTCGCGAATGATCTTCGCGCTCACCCGCAACGGTGATGCACCCAAAGCGCTGGCTACCGTGTCGGAGAACGGTGTACCCATCCGCGCGATTATTTTCTCCACCCTATTCGGCTACGCAGCGATTGTGGTGTCCTATTACTCTCCGGACGGTATCTTTCCTTTCCTTGTCGAATCTTACGGCACGGTCGCACTGGTGGTCTATATTCTGATTGCCATTTCCCATATCAGGCTAAGAAAAAGAATGGAGAAAAACTGCCCCGAACGCATTCGGGTTCGCATGTGGTGCTTCCCGTATCTGAGCTACCTGGCTATTGCTGGCATGCTAAGCATCCTGGGCGCCATGGCATTTTTGCCTGAGCAGAAGAAAGCATTCTGGTTCGGTCTGGTCAGCCTTTCGCTCTGCGCCATGGCATTTTTCCTGTCCCGATACTGGCGCACGGATAAATCCCTGAAGCCGGATGTTACCCGTAGCGTCCTTGAACAATAGTGTGAAACAGATAGCGTGTTGCGGATTATTGCAACAGATCGCTGCTAACGGCCATTGAGCCACAACCGGGTAGCGTGCGATCGCTGCCCCGAGTCACGTCGAATGGACATGATTTTGATCTGTCGTGCTTCCACTTCCCAAATCACGCCCTGTCTGCCGGTGATGCCGTCCCTGAAAGCCCGATGACTTACCGGGCCGCGCAACCACAGCTGATCCCCTTTTGCAAGTGACCAGGCAACCTGCTCCGCCTGATGGCCGTACAGTACAGCATCGTGATGCTCGCAAGCGCAAAGTATCTCGTCAGTGTGCTGGTCGAAACGGGTATGTCGGGTTTCAAGTGTAATGCGCAGAACGGCTGTTCCATCAGGGAAATAATCCAGGCAGGGATGGTTAACCAGATCGCCCTGCAGTGTCATTTCATTGAGATACCGCTGCATAGCTGCCTCCGAAAGCAACAAGGGCGACCCTTGCCGCCCCTGTCTGTCAGTGATATTGCGTCCCGCACAGCGCGGGCGCAATATCACGCATGCCATATCACTAGCGAATTATTTTTTTAGAATTGCGCCTGTGATGGTGTCAACGTTGTACTGCATCATCTTGAGATAAGTAGATGCCGGCTCATCGGGACCCGACAGCGCATCGGAATACAGTTTGCCTCCGACCGGTATCCCGGTTTCAGCAGAGATCTGCTTGATCAGCGCCGGATTGCTGATATTTTCCATGAATATTGCGGAACCCTTGTCTTCGCGCACCTGACGGATGATCGCGGCAACATCTGCCGCCGTGGCTTCTGTTTCCGATGAGGTGCCCTCGGGCGCCAGCAAGGTCAGGCCGTAAGTTGCGCCAAGATAGCCAAACGCATCGTGTGATGTAATGATGGTACGTTTATCATTGGGCAATGCTGAAAACGCCGATTTGACCGATTCGTCCAGCGCTTTGAGCCTCTCGGTGTAGGCACTCGCATTCTGCCGGTAGACATCACACCCAGCATTGTCAGCCTTGCATAAGGCATCGGCAATATTTTTCACATAGATGATGGCATTGGGAACGGACTGCCAGGCATGCGGGTCATACTCGCCATGGTGGTGCCCATGCCCGTTTGCATGATCGTGTTCGTGATCATGCCCTTTGTCATGTTCATGATCGTGATCTTTATCGTGGTCATGATCGTGACCTTTGTCATGTTCGTGGTCATGGTCATGATCCGGCTTGTCAGCGCCGTGCTCGTGTTCGTGTGCATGGCCTTCTTCCGTATTTTTCAACGGCTTAATGCCCTTGGTGACTTCAACGGCTGCGGCTTTGGTACCGCTGGATGAGGCCAGTCGCTGCATGAACGGATCAAATTGCAGACCATTTACCAGGACCAGTTCAGCCTGCTTGAGCGCAATCACATCTGCCGGTCGCGGCTCATAGGTATGGGCGTCGCCATTGACAGGGACAATGGATTTCACCGTCACGCGATCACCACCGACGTTGCGGGCAAGATCCTCGATAATGGAAAAACTGGCCACTACATTCAGCGTTTTGGCGCCGGCAACAGGCACGCTGCCCAGCAAGGCCGCGCCAAGCACGGCTGACAAAAATAACGGTTTGGATACAATCTGCACGGAAAACCCCAAAAAATCGAAAACGCAACCGCCCTACGTTTGCAAGGCAGTGAAAGTCAGGAAATGATTAATTTTAGTTATGTTATAACATAACAAATCATGCGTCAATCGATTCTCGCCGCGGCTGAACGCGAAAGACCAGTTTCGATGCTGTCTATGTTCTCGGTGCGTTTGTGGTGGCGTCTGTTCGGTCACCCTCGCCTGCCGCTGCCCCTGCTTGCGACTTCAGCGGTACTGAGTGATGTTTTTTTCGTCAAGCTGTACTGCGGCAGCAGACAAGTCAGCCGGATCGAATACGAACGCTTTTCCAAAACCCTGCACCAGAGTACCGCGTGCGGGCGTAAGTCGATACATCGTGAAATCGTCCATGGAATCGAGCAGGCCGACTGTTTTGCCTGCACGTTGGGTCAGCAATGCGACCGCCCGATCATGTTCCTCGGACCCCTTATCTACACTGGACGCGGTCACGCGGTAATTCAGACGCAGGCGCGCGTAAATATTGCGTGTTTTGCTTTCGTCTTCTATCAATAGCACATCCAGGTCAGGATGGACTTTCAGGTTTTCGCCATGGATGGCCAGTCCGGACACGAGGATGTAGAAATGACCTTCCATATGGACAAACGGCGTATAGCTGGCGGTGGGAACGTTCTCGGCATTGGTCGTTGCCATAATAAGACTGAGACATTCGCGGTGCAGGCGATCAATCTCTGGCGCAAGCGTGTGCATATCGATGTTATTGGTCATATAGCGTTCATCCAGGCTGGTTGCAAGAGTTCTGTCCCGCACGGGTAGTTGTCAGCTTAGGGATGTATGATTCCTTGAAGACAAGTGTGAAATATTAAGTTGTGTGATATTTCAATCCCGATTTTCATTGAGGAATGTTTATGCCTGACACTGCCAAGCCCATTCATCATTCTGCCGATCGTGGCTATGCGCAATCCGCAGATACCTATGTGCAGGGGCGTCCGGATTACCCATCGCAGATCCTACCGTGGCTGACCGGCACGCTAAATATGGGTGCCGACACCAGAGTGATTGATTTGGGAGCCGGAACAGGAAAGTTTACCAGATACCTGCAGCAAACCGGCGCAAGCGTGACAGCGGTGGAACCCGTGGCGTCGATGCGCGCTGAATTGTCCGCACACGTCCCCGGAGTCACGGTGCTGGCGGGTACCGCGCAAGCCCTGCCACTGGACAACGAATCCGTCGACATAGTGGTTTGCGCACAGGCGTTTCACTGGTTCGCCACCACAGCAGCACTGAATGAAATTCATCGTGTGCTGCGTCCAGGTGGACGGCTTGGCCTGATCTGGAATAAACGGGATACGCGGCAGGAATGGGTTCGCAAGCTCGATGAAATCGTTAATGCCTACGAATCCGACACGCCGCGCTTTCACACGGGAAAATGGCTCGAGGTATTTCCGCGAGCCGGTTTCAGTCCGTTGCAGGAAGTTCGTTTTTCACACGGGCATACGGGTACGCCAGAGAATGTTATCGTCAACAGAAGCCTGTCGACCAGTTTCATCGCCGCGCTGCCTGAAGAGCAGCAGTCGAGTGTTCGCCGCCAGGTCCTGGCACTGATCGAACAGACACCCGAACTAAAAAATCAGCCACACGTGACCTTCCCATATGAAACCCTGGCCTATTGGACAGTCAGGCAATAAATGCCGGAACCGTACACAGGTCAGGGGAGTCGTTATCTGCGTATTATGTGTACGCATCGTTAGCCGCCATCGCATTGCACATCGGCGGCCCTTGTCTCGCTCTTAATCCCAGTATGTTTCCCTTTGGCCGCCCTTCATGGTTCCCAGCAGCGCGACGGCATTGCAGATTTTGTCCAGGACAGAATCCAGCATATTGCTGTAGAAATGATTGCGGTTCATGGTGATACCCCTTTTCAAGAAAAATACAAAGAATGGGAGCTGTTGCGGCGAGACAGCAAAAACGGTCTGCTGACAGCTCTCACCGTTTCTCAAGCAAGTTGTGTGCCAGCCCACACCAAGGGAAAACCACGTAACTATCTGAATTTTCTTTGAAAAATTGCACCATCCTAGTACAAACCCTAGGTTCATGCACAGGCGTCAGGCGAACTGCGCCAACGAGTGACATCGTCGGATCAGCCCCTTTGGATGCAATACGAGCTGCCTTTGAAGCGCGGCGTACCATGGCAGACGGCGAACAGCCTTACGCAGGCTTGCGGTTGTGCTCCTCAAAACTGCCGGTTATGATGACTGGCCCCGGCAATAGTCTTGAAGGATGGAAGCATGAATCAGGTTTTAAAGCGTTCGCTACAGCTCGCTATTACATATGCAATCAGCGTGTCGGCAGGAGCGACCACACTGTCGGGTCCGGCCATATATCAGGATCGCATCGCCATATCCATGGCCAGCGCTACCCCGGATTCCCGCAAGCATGATGTCACACAAAACGCTTCCCCGTCTGTCGTCCCGGACAGTCCCTTACGTAACACCTATTGGAAACTGGTGACTCTGCAAGGCAAGCCTGTATCGACCCATGAGCAGCAGCGCGAAGCCCATATCGTGTTTGCTGCCGAGGGCGATCGTCTGTCGGGAAGCAGCGGTTGTAACCGTATGATGGGTGGTTTTGAGCAAAACGAGGATCAGCTGAAAATGCAGCAAATAGGTGGCACCAGGATGGCTTGCGCGAATGGCATGGAGCAGGAAGCGGAATTTCTGCAAACTCTTCTTCTGGTGGAAAAATACCGGATCCAAGGCGATCATCTGGATATGCTTGACGCCAATGGGCTCGTCGTTGCCGGTTTTGATGGTGTTGCCCTGCAATAGCGTGTCATTCGGTTCAAGCACGGCCACAGGGTCCGCGCTACCGCAAATTTACCCTTCAACCTGACACAATAGAGTTTGCCATGCACATATACAGTATCCCGGCTCTTTTTCTTCACGGCGTGATCATTGGTATTGCCGCCACCGCCATCCTGGACATCTGGGCGCTGGTCGCAAAACGCGCCTACGATGCGGCGCCTGCCAACTGGGCATTGGCCGGTCGGTGGTTTGCGTATCTTCGGCAAGGCCGCTATTACCATGACAGTATTGCAGATGCAATGGCCGTTCGCGGCGAACTCGCCATAGGCTGGTTCGCCCATTATCTGGTCGGAATTCTGTATGGCTTATTTGTCGTGGCGATCTGGTACGTCCAGGGTGTCGTTTATCCCACTCTGCCGGGCCCGTTTCTGATCGGCCTGGTACTGGCAACCTGCGCAGCATGGTTTGTGATGCAGCCCGGCATGGGACTTGGCATTGCCGCCGCCCGCACACCGGATCCTGTTCGAATTAGACTGCGCACGATCATCAATCACATTGTTTTCAGTTTTGCCCTGTACGTCAGCGCGCTGGCCCTCTATACCTATCTTGTTTGAAGACGCGCACGGCGACGCCCCTGTTCACGCAGTTGCACGATGTGACCGTCAAGACTGAACTGGACGCGATACTGTACCAGTTTCACGCCCAGCGCCCGGTATTTGAACATATAACGCAAGCCTATCAGCATGGCCAGAATACCGGCTGCAGCACCTACACACAGAGACCAGCGGGGTCCGAACGCATCAGCCACCCATCCAACTACCGGGGCGCCGATTAGGGTTCCGCCCAAGGCAATCGCCATATAGATAGCCATGACCCGTCCGCGCATGGTGGCATCGGTAGACATCTGCACCGTACTGTTGACTGTCGTATTGAATGTCTGGGCTGCGATCCCAAGCACGATCAATACCAGACCAAAAATCCAGTAGTTGGGAGAAATGGCGGCCAGTGTGCATCCCAGACCAAAAATCCCGGCACCCGTCAGCACATAGGCGATGCGCGGCCGTGCCCGTCTTGCGGCAAGCAGCGCGCCACATACGGAACCAATAGCCATGGTCGAGGACAACAGCCCGTATTCGTTGGCGCCGACATGAAATGTCGTTACGGACATGGTGGAGATATAGATAGGGAAATTCAGCCCGAACGTACCTATCAGAAACAGCATCATGAACAGCGCTTTAAGGTCGGGGCGACCCCACACATAGTGAAAGCCCTCAACCAGACTGCCTCGCGTGCGTGGCGCCCGCTTGCTGCGACTGAGTTCACTTACCCGCAATCTGTACAGCGAGGCGATCACGGCCAGATACGTCACGGCATTGATAATAAAGACCCAGCCGATACCGACACCGGCAATCAGCATGCCGGCAACCGCCGGGCCGATCATGCGCGCGGCATTGAACGAAGCGGAGTTCAGGGCGACCGCATTGGACAGATCGGTGTCGCCAACCAGCTCCGAAACGAAGGTCTGCCGTGCCGGACCGTCAAAGGCCGTCACGCACCCTAGCAAGAGCGCAAAGACATAAACATGCCATAGCTGCACCAGCCCCGTGAGAGTGAGCATCCCCAGTCCAAAAGCCAGAATACCCATGGCCGCCTGGGTCGCGATAAGCAGCTTGCGTCTGTCCAGGTAGTCGGCCGCCATCCCGGTAATGGGGAGCAGGAATATTTGCGGTCCGAACTGCAGCGCCATGACGATGCCGACAGCCGTCGCGTTATGGTGGGTAAGATAGACCAGCACCAGCCAGTCCTGCGCGGTACGTTGCATCCATGTGCCCACATTGGACACAATTGCACCGACCGCCCAGATTCGATAATTACGAATGGCGAGGGATCGGAACGTTCCGCTTTTAATAGTACCCACAGACTCCTCCCGGCAAAGCCGAAAAATGATTCAGAAGGTCGACGAATTGGTTATGCTGTCATCCGCTGGGGTGGGACGACAAGCGCCGCGAGGTCGTCGGCGATGTTGTTACGCAAGGTGTGCCGCTGCGATGGCGGTTACTGACTGACGAGCCGCTTAAGAAGCGCGATGGCTTTTGCCAGCGATTCCTGTTCTTTTGTGTTATAGCAGGACTGGATCTCACGCACTAGCCAGTCTTCTCTGGCGGCGCGACTTGCCTGGATCATGGTAAGGAATTCGGGCGTCAGTGACAGAATGGTCTGACGCCCATCTGCCGGATCGGGCGTACCCTTGATATGTCCGGCTGTTTCCAGACCGGCAACCGTTGCGCCCATGGACTGGGGCCTGACACCTTCAGCGCGCGCCAGCGCGGTGACCGTGGTCGGCCCGTCCCGCTCCAGTCGCAGCAAAACAGAGCGCTGCGAGGGAGTAAATTCCCCGGCACTGGCCTGGGCACGCAGTTTACGCGTCACTGAGGAAATCAGGATACGCAATTCTGCTGCCAGTTCAGAGACTCTGGCATGCTCGGGACTCAACGATTTTTTTTCCATGCGCCTATTATAGCAAATAACAAGGAAAACTACAAAGGTAAACTTCTTTTTTCGAATGCAATTCTTTCGATGCATTTCAGTTGTAATAACAGCGCCAACGGCATAGCGTCACTTTAGCTGCGGGCCATGGCGCAATTTGCGGCTGCCAGTGGCACCGACCACCCTGGCAGCCCGCGGCACCACAGCCAGCGTAAACACCGGCGGTGGCGCGCCACACGCGAAATCAGGCGCTAACCTGGCTGTCCAGACGCTCGTGGATTTGCGAGAGTTCCGCAGGCAGTCGCTGTTTAAGTTTGTCGAAGAGTTCCGCGTGCAACTGCAGTTCCTTGCGCCAGACCTCAGGTTCAATGGAGGTAATACGTTTGAATTGCGCGGCATCAAATGACAGCCCATCCCAGGTGATGTCTTCAAATCTTGGAGAAACGCCGAACAGATGCTCCTCTCCCTGCGCCTTGCCATCAATGCGCTCGAGCATCCATTTGAGTACGCGCATGTTTTCTCCGAAGCCAGGCCAGATGAACTTGCCGTTGTCATCTGTCTGGAACCAGTTAACGCAGAAAATATGGGGGAGTGTCGCGCCTGCCTTTTCCAGCCGGCGACCCAGATCCAGCCAGTGCTGGAAATAGGAACTCATGTTGTAGCCGCAAAATGGCAGCATGGCGAACGGATCGCGACGAACTACGCCCTGTGCGCCAGCAGCGGCCGCCGTGGTTTCTGATCCCATAGTGGCCGCCATATAAACACCTTCGACCCAGTTGCGCGCTTCGGTGACCAGCGGTACCGTATCGGAACGTCGGCCACCGAAAAGGAACGCATCAATGGCCACGCCCGCCGGGTTGTCCCATTCCGGATCAATCACCGGATTCCGGGTAGCTGCAACGGTAAAGCGGGCATTCGGATGCGCTGCCTTGCGTCCTGCATCCGGAGTCCAATCCTTGCCCTGCCAATCTGTCAGATGTGCCGGAGCGGGTCCCATGCCTTCCCACCATACGTCACCGTCATCAGTCAGCGCCACATTGGTGAATATGACGTTGTCACGCAGCGAAGCCATGCAGTTGTAGTTGGTTTTTTCATTGGTGCCGGGTGCGACGCCAAAATATCCGGCTTCAGGATTGATGGCATACAGCTTGCCATCGCTGCCTGGTTTGATCCAGGCAATGTCATCGCCCACAGTTGTGATTTTCCATCCTGGCAACGAGTCCGGCGGAATCATCATCGAGAAATTGGTTTTGCCGCAGGCAGACGGAAAGGCGGCAGCCACATGCATCTTGCGCCCTTCTGGCGAGGTCACACCCAGAATCAGCATATGCTCGGCCATCCAGCCTTCATCGCGCCCCATGTTGGAGGCAATGCGCAGCGCGAAGCATTTTTTGCCCAACAGGGCATTACCACCATAGCCTGAGCCGTAAGACCAGATTTCCCGGGTTTCGGGGAAATGCACAATGTACTTGGTCTTGTTGCACGGCCAGGATACATCGTTCTGGCCTGCCTGCAGCGGGCTGCCGACGGAATGGACGCAGGGAACAAACTCGCCTTCAGCACCCAGAATGTCATATACCTTGCGACCCATGCGGGTCATCAGGCGCATATTCACTACCACGTAGGGTGAATCAGAAAGCTCAACGCCAATATGCGCAATGGGCGAGCCCAGCGGCCCCATGGAAAAGGGAATCACATACATGGTACGACCACGCATGCAGCCTTCGAACAGCCCATCAAGCGTATCGCGCATTTTTGCGGGTGCTTCCCAGTTATTGGTGGGTCCGGCATCTTCCTGCTTCTCGGAACAGATAAAGGTTCGATCCTCGACACGTGCCACGTCATCCGGATCAGACCACGCCAAATAGGAATTGGGGCGTTTTTTCGGATTAAGCTTGCGCAATGTGCCTGATTCCACCATTAGCGCACACAGACGATCATATTCCTCTTGTGATCCATCACACCATTCAATACGATCCGGCTGGGTAAGAGCTGCAATCTGAGTCACCCAGGCTTTAAGGCCTTCGTGCTGCACCCAATCCGGTGCGCTGATTTCAGTTGTGGTTTCAGGACGTGCTGCGTTCATAAGTTAATGGTCTCCGTATTCTGGCAAAAGCAAAAACGCCCCTTAAAGGCGTCCGTTCAAACGATGCCGTATTGTGCCGGACTGCCCGCGGCTGCGCACGGTTAATGTAGAAAAGTCCGGATGACGCCTCATTCTAATACCGCAAGCCAACGATGTGTGCGCTTTCTTCCTGCTACGTTTCAACTTGTTGCCTGTGTTACCACCAGCCACGATCCCGGGAGCACAACACTGCTGCGACGCAGCATAACAGAGAAATATTCGATGCCTAAATATTCGATGCCTGTGAGCCACACCGCGATATCTGCCATAACACGGGTTATAACGGCGTAACGGGCAACATATTCATGTCGCCCGCTTCACCAAAATGCGGCATCGCAGTATCCGGAGAGGCCCTCATGCATCGTGCTGACAACCGGCCACAACACACAAGAGCCCGGTGGAGAATGCCCTTATCAGCGCCCGGTCGCTGCCGCCGTTGCAGCCGATCTTGTCGATACGGTGGCTTTGTCGGTCCTGATCGTCCTGATGGAGGCCGCACTCACGGCTGAAATAATGCCCACAATCACGGTGTATGCCACAACAAACCAGGGCTTACCGTCATTTTCATGCAGCAGGGCAGTGGCAATCATCGGTGTAATACCGGAAGCAAAAATGCCCGAGAATTGATACACAAATGAAATTCCGGTGTAGCGCACACGCGTGTCGAACAGTTCGCAGAACAGCGCCGCTTCCGGACCATAGACCATCGCGTACAGAATGCCAAAGGGAATCACGATTGCAAGCCAGACAATAAAGACATTATCTGAATAATTCGTCATGAGCCAGAAGGCGGGAATTGAGGAAAAGCCGGTAATCAGCGATCCCCAGAAATAGGTTCGTGTACGGCCAAGCCTGTCTGACATCGCGCCGAAATAGGGAATGAACACGCACATGATAATGGCGGAAATCATCACGCCTGTCAGGGCATCAGTACGGGAAAGGTTCAGGTTCCCGGTCAGATAGCTGATGATGAACACACCGAAAATATTGAAAAACACACCATCGATATATCTGGCACCCATACCCTTGATAATGTTTTTCGGATAGTTCTTGATCATTTCCACAAAGGGGATTTTGCTCTCTGCATTCTGTGCCTTGATCTTTGCAAATTCCGGACTTTCCTTTACGGCAAGACGGATGTACATGCCGACAAAGACCAGAAGGGATGACAGCAAAAAGGCAATACGCCAGCCCCAGCTCAGAAATTGCTCATCGCTCAGGACAGACGAGAGCAGCGCTACCACACCGGAAGCCAGGCACAGGCCCAGAGACAGTCCGATTTGGGGCAGCGAGGCATACAGCCCTCTTTTCTCGGGCGGCGCATATTCATAGGTCATCAGTACCGCACCGCCCCACTCGCCTCCGAGGCCGATTCCCTGCAGGACGCGGAAGAACAGCAGCAATATCGGCGCCCAGATCCCAATGGTCTGATAGGAAGGAATCAGCCCGATGGCCACTGTAGAAATGCCCATGATCATCAGTGTCATGATCAGAGCGCTCTTGCGCCCTACCTTGTCGCCAAGATGGCCAAAAATGACCCCACCCAGGGGACGCGCCAGAAAACCGACCGCAAATGTGGCGTACGCCAGCAACGTGCCGATGTAGGGATCTTCGCCAGGGAAATAGAGATGATTGAAAACCAGCCCGGCAATCACGCCATACAGAAAAAAATCGTACCACTCGATTGTCGCGCCTACCAGCGAAGCGGCAACGACCCTGCGCAATCCTTTTTTGTCACTCATTCCTGTCTCCTCATATTGTTTATGTATGTCTGCCATCCGAATCGAAATATTTCACCTGCAATTGCGCGCCGACTCCCCGCACATTCCCGTTATCACAGCCCGCTGTCACACCTTGGTATCACATCCGACATTGCCAGCCGGTTCCATCAATGTTCCTGCAGGCTTTCATCGGCCGTTGTTTCAACAGATCGCGCGGCGACGGGTACGGATGATTCTGCTGAAGGGACCGTCTGCAGCTCGACAGCTGCCCGCTGCTTATCGGCGTCCTCCAGTACGAATGCCGCTGCCCGTTCCGCGATCATGACCACCGGCACATTGGTATTGCCGGATACCAAGGTTGGCATGATTGACGCATCCACCACGCGCAAGCCCTGCAGACCGTGAACCCGCAAGCGGTGATCCACCACAGCCTCGCGGTCCGATGCCTGCCCCATTTTTGCGGTGCCGGAAGGATGGAAAATGGTTGCACCGTTCTCTCTGCAGAAATGCAAAATCTCATCGTCGCTTATCACATCACTCCCCGGTTTGACCTCGCCTTTCATCAGGGACTTCATCGGTTCGGTATCCGCAAGCTTGCGAGTGAGACGCACGCCCGCAATCGCCGTACGGCGATCGGTTTCGGTATCCAGATAATTGGGCTGCATCGACGGCGCCTCGAAAGGATCCGTCGAACGGATTCGCAGATGACCACGCGACTCGGGTCGTAACTGGCAGACCGAAAACGTGCAGCCTGAAAAGTCATGAACCTTGCCGCCTGCCATATCAGCCGAAAGAGTGCCAAAGTGGAACTGCACATCCGGGCGGGGATCTGTCTCTGACAAGGCATTGCAAAACAGCGCGCCCTGATTGATGCCGATGGCCAGCGGGCCACCACGCAACAGAGCCCACTGCAACCCCATGCGGGCCTTGCCTACCCAGCTGCGCAACAGATCATTGGTGGTAATGGGTTTGCTAACTTCGTAGATCAGGCGAAATTGCAGATGGTCCTGAAGATTCTCGCCAACTCCTTTCAGATCCTGCAACACCGGAATGTTGAACCCGGCCAGAAGGTCGGCATCGCCCACCCCTGAGAGCTGCAGCAGCTGTGGCGACTGCAGGGCACCCGCACACAAGATGACTTCGCGACGCGCGGTAAGTGTTTTGACTTTGCCGTGCTGACGATACTGAATGCCGGCAGCGGTTTTTCCGCGAAACAGTATCTTCATGGCCTGTGCTTCAGTCTCGATTCGCAGATTCGACCGCCCCCGTGCAGGATTCAGGTAGGCGACGGCAGTGGAACAGCGGCGGCCATTGCGAGTTGTCAGTTGATAATATCCCGCACCGCGCTGATCACCGGAATTGAAGTCCTTGCGCGACGGAATACCCAAACGGCCGGCAGCATCGATCAGCGCGTCAACCAGTTCGTGCCGGGTCGGAATCGAGGTCGCATTCAGGGGACCGTCGGTACCGTGTGTCGGGCCAGGCCCTAGATCATTGTTTTCCAGCTTGCGAAAATACGGCAGGCACTCGTCCCAGCTCCATCCCTGGTTACCCAGCTCGCCCCAGTGGTCGTAATCCTCCTTCTGCCCCCGGATGTAGATCAGGCCATTGATGGAACTGCTACCTCCCAGCGTTCTGCCGCGAGGCCAGTAGATGCGCCGATCCAGCATATTGTGATCCGGATCGGTATAAAAGCCCCAATTCAATTGCGGATTGAACATGGTCTTGCCATAGCCTATCGGAATATGAATCCACATATTGCGATCGGCCGGGCCTGCCTCCAGCAGGCAAACGGAATATTTGCCATTCTCGCTCAGGCGATTGGCCATCACGCACCCGGCCGAGCCGCCCCCCACCACTACATAGTCAACACACGCATCCATAGTCCGCTGTTCCTGCCTTTTTATCGGTTTCAAGTTTTCTTCTGTTCACGAAGTGTGCGTCGGCAGGCGCGTTATTTTTTAGGGGTATACACCAATGATTTCAATTTTGAAACGATAACCGCCAAATTCATTTCATTTATCGGAATGAATGGTTTCAAATTATTGGATATTTAGTATTTTTTATTCGACAATAAATAAATCAATACGAGACAGCCATGACAAGCCAAGATTCAAAACATCTGCGTATTCTGAATGTGATCGAGCAGCTCGCGTGCGCCAGCTACCCGCTGTCGCTGGCCCAGATTGCCCAGAGAACCTCCCTGCCCAAGGCCAGCGTCTTGCGTCTTCTGCAGCAGTTGCAGGAGGCAGCTTACGTGACCCGGCTACCCGAAGATCGGGGCTATGTGCTTGGCGCCAGATCACACCAGGTCGCGCTGTCGGTATTACGTTCCACCCATTTTGATCGGATGTGCAGGCTGCTGCTCGGACAGTTGGTCGCTGCAACAGGCGAGACATGCAATCTGACTGCACTTAATGACAGTCAGGTTCATTATCTGGCACGCGTCGAACCAGACAGCGATATGCGTCTGCAACTGCATCTGCGCACCGGCGCGCATGTGCCTTTGCACTGCACGGCTAGCGGCAAGCTGTTTCTGGCCATGCTGCCCGAGATCCATCGCAAATCCCTTCTTGACCGTCTGCCCCTGGCGGCATTGACGCCGAGGACCATCACTGACCGTCAGCGGCTCGAACATGAACTGGGACTGATCGCCCAACAGAGAATTGGCACAGACAATGAAGAATTCGTCAGGGGCATGGTCGCTATTGCCGTTCCCGTCAGGGACGATAAAGGGCGCGTGATTGCCGCCGTGGCATGCCATGCCCCCACCGCTACCCACTCGTTCTCCGATCTCTTCAGTTTCTCCAGCCTGATGAACGACACAGCGGCGGCAATTGGCCAGGTGCTGGCAGGCGATATCAGTGACCGCGATTCCCACGAAACAGAATCTCACTCGGATCCATCCGGACCCGATTTTTCTCAACGCAGTACCGAGTAGCCAAAACCCGATATCAAGGTGATTTCATGAACATTCGTCCTTCTTTGCGTATTCTGATGCTGTCCGTCTCTGCGCTCGCCGCTGCCCTGCCACATACCGCAAGCGCACAAAGCGAAAATATAAAAATTGTCGTTGGTTACCCTGCCGGCGGTATCCTTGATGCACTGGCGCGGGCTGTTGCCGAGGAATACCGGAAAACCGGGAGTGGTCAGATTTACGTCGAAAACAAACCTGGGGCGTCGACCATGATGGCGGCAACCGAAGTGGCCAGAGCCAAACCGGACGGGCGCACCATCCTGCTGTCTCACTCCATGCCGTTTACCAGCTACCCCTATACCTACGCCAAGCTTAATTATTCACCCGATGACCTGGAACCGGTTGCCAACCTGGCCAACGTGCCCATTGTGCTGTCTACAGGTAGTGTCCAGCCGTACAAAACCATTCAGGAATATATTGCAGCCGTGAAAGCCGATCCGTCAAAAGGCGCCGTGGGACTTGCGGGTCTGGGCGGCCCTACTCACTTTGGCGTATTGCAAATGGCAAAGAACAACGATATTAAACTGGAACCTGCCTCGTATTCCGGCGGCCCGCAACTGGTCAACGATGAAATGGGAGGACACGTGCCTGCAGGAGTGGACGCTGTCGGCGCACAAATGGAACTGTATCGCGCCGGAAAAATCCGCATTCTGGGACTGGCAGGCACCCAGCCCGTCAGCTTCCTGCCAGGCGTCAAGACGCTGCATGAACAGGGCGTGAAAGGATTTGAAGATGTCAAAATCTGGTACGGCGCCTATGTACCCAAGGGAACTCCCGCCGAGGTTGTGGCACGGCTGGAAAAAACATTTATCGCCATTGTCCAGAAACCGGAGTTGCGTAAAAATTTCGAGAAACTGGGTCTAGAGCTGACGGGCGAATCGGCGGACAGCATGAAAAAACTGCTGGCCGAAGAAAACAAAATCTGGGGGCCTATTATCAAGGAATCCGGTTTCAAGGCTAATTGACTTTCAGTGCAATAGATCAGGTCCATCATTGAGATGGCCCTGATCAGCGAAACACTGATTGCCCCGCAGCTAGCCAATTGCCATGACAGATGTCATCACGCTCCCGGCAGGGAAAACGTAACGGCCAGCCTGAACTCACCACCTTAACTCAGCAGCGCGTCAGCCAGCGGTTCCGCCAGCTCAGTTTCGGAGAATTCCGGGGTGCCAATGAACACAACTGCGCTCGTCGATACCAATTGCGATGAAGACTGCAGCGCCAGCGGCTGACCGCGTACGTATTGAAGAACAGCAACGGTTTTCTCCGGTCCGATCAGAACGATCCCCTTGGCGCGCAATACGGTTTTGGATATACCGGAAAACAGCCGATACAGTGCAGCTTCGTCAAAGGCATGCTCGGTTTCAAAACAATACGAATGAAATATCTGCCGCGATGCGGCACCCGTTCCACCCGCAGCAAACAATCCGGCATTGCCCATTTTCGCTGATGGCACGGTCCCCGTTGGTAAAGATGCGAGTGCGGGCGCAAGCAACACCTCCCAGTCAAAACCACCATGACTGCCGGTAAAGATGGGCACATTGCCCGCAATATCCCTGAGCCAGTCCAGTACCTGCTGGCGTTGCCCGCTGTCTACCCTGTCTGTCTTGTTAAGCAGAATCAGATGGGCACCTGCGATCTGCGTTTTCACCATGTCGCCCACATAGGGATCATCCCGCTGGTCGAGCACCGTCGATGCATCCACGACCGTGATAACGGATCGCAAGGCAAAGCCCTCTCCCAGCATGCCGATCTGCGCAATCTTTCGGGGGTCGCTGACGCCGCTGCCTTCAATGATCAATCCATCCAGTCGCGCCGCCTGCTTTTCAATTGTCATTAGTACATTCATGAGCTCTCCCCCCATTGAGCAGCATACGCAACCATTGCGCATGGAGATCACGCCGTCGCCACTGACCGACTCGATCAGGCTCGCATCGATATTGACTGCGCCAAAGTCGTTGACCAGAACCATCAGGCGCAGCCCATGAGGGGCCCGCAGAAGGTGGTTGAGCACTGTGGTTTTGCCTGCCCCAAGGAAACCGCCCAGCACCGTCAGCGCAATGGCCTGGCTCATGAGTCCGTCTGTGGGCAGGGAAAGACCGTGCCGCCAAGGACAGTACCCCAGACACGAATGTCCTTAAGCCGCAGCGGATCAACTTCAAACGGATCCTCCTCCAGAATGGCAAAATCGGCCTGTTTGCCCGTTTCGATGCTGCCAATCTGGTCGTCCAGTTTTAGCGTATAGGCCGCGCCCAGCGTCATGGCATGCAATGCCTCTTGCACGGAGATCCGGTTCTCCTGTCCCAGCACCCGACCTGAGGCCGTCATTCTGTTGACGGCGCACCAGGCGGTAAAGAGCGGCGCAATGGGGGTGACAGGCGCGTCCGAATGCAGGGAAATCGGCACACCAGCCGCCAGCGCGGTGGCCGCAGCATTCATTCTTTCGGCACGCTCCGGCCCCATCGTCATTTCGTAATGCGCATCGCCCCAGTAGTAAAGATGATTGGCAAACAGATTGGCGCATACGCCCAGGCTGGCCATGCGGCGAAACTGCGCGGTACTCGCCATTTGACAGTGCTGCAGCGTATGCCGATGGTCGCGCCGCGGACTGGCGGCAAGAACGGCTTCCAGCGCATCCAGCGCCACATCCGTCGCTTCGTCGCCGTTGGTGTGGATATGGACGGTCAGGCCCGCATCATGGTAGGTCTGGATCAGCTCCCGCAACTGCTGTGGAGGAATCACCCAGATGCCATTTTCCTGTGCATCTGCCGGTGGCCGATAATAATGGGGCCAGCGCAACCTGGCGGTGAAGCCCTGAATCGATCCGTCCACGATCAGCTTCACAATACCGAAACGCAGCTTGCCCGTATTGCGTGAGATGCTGGGCAAAACCCGGTCCAGTCCCTGCCCTTCCGGATCACGCAAGGGCGAATAGGCCGGAACCAGGCGCAGCGGGTATGAACCGCTGCCGGTTGTGGCTTCCAGACTGGCCAGCGTCTCGGGACTCAGATCATTGACCAGATCAGTCGCCGTCGTCACGCCGGCCAGCTGAGCAACGCGGGCAAAATTCCAGATACCCTTCTCGGTCTGGCCTTCGTCGAAATACACATTCCCGATCTTTCTGAATACCAGATACATGGCGGCAAACTCCTGCAACTGGCCGGTCAGCCGCCCTGCCGAGTCCGTATCCACGCCATCTACACCCATACCAGCACTGATGCCCGCCATCTCCAGCATAGCCGTATTCACGTTCATAAGATGCACGCTGGCATGCAGCACCACGACAGGCCGCGTGGTCGATACCTGATCCAGATGCTCGGTCGTAAAGCGCTGGCCCTGAAAATAGATCGGATCAAACCCCCAGGCGCACAGGGTCTGCGTCTTGTCGGTCATCGCCTGTTCAGCCTGCTGCAGCCGTGAGACCACTTCGTCCAGTGATTTCAGGCCGGTCCATAAGCGTCCATCGGGTCCGCGCCGGTCGTAAAAACCCACGTAAACAAAACTCCACATGCCCCCTTCAAGCAGATGACTATGTCCTTCAATCAGGCCGGGCATGAGGATTTTGTCTGCAAAGCGATCGTCGACAATGGCTTCGCCCCAGCCCTGCAGGGATGCCAGGTCGCCCGTTCCCAGGATGCGTCCATCTCTTACGGCGACATGCGTGGCCCGCGGCCTGGCGGGGTTCATGGTAATGATGCTGCGTGCACGGTAGATACGTATTTCCGTTTTGTCCGTTGTTGGGTGGCCCATGGTATTTCCTCCTCCAGGATGACGCTCATATTACTATAGCTGCCGATTAAAATTCTATATTACGAGATTATTTATCTCGTTTTTTAATATTTTTGTTGACCAAACCCCAGATTCGCACTTATCATTAATAAAAATCGGAATTTTTCATACCGAATATTAATATTTACACGAACAAAGTGAGGATACGTCAATCATGAACACGTCAACACAGCAACAGGCCGTTTCCGGCGTCCAGAAAATGACACCATCAGAGGCATTTGTCGAAACCATGGTCGCCAATGGCGTGACCAATATTTTCGGGATCATGGGTTCTGCCTTTATGGATGCCATGGATATTTTTGCCCCTGCCGGCATTCGCCTTATTCCCGTGGTACACGAACAGGGCGGCGCCCATATGGCAGACGGCTACGCCCGTGTCAGCGGCCGTCATGGCGTGGTCATCGGCCAGAACGGCCCGGGCATCAGTAACTGCGTAACAGCCATCGCCGCCGCATACTGGGCGCATTCTCCGGTGGTCATGATCACACCTGAAACCGGCACCATGGGTATGGGACTGGGCGGCTTCCAGGAAGCCAATCAGCTGCCCATGTTCCAGGAATTCACCAAATACCAGGGCCATGTGAACAATCCGAAACGGATGGCCGAATACACTGCCCGCTGCTTTGACCGTGCGCTTTCCGAAATTGGTCCGACCCAGCTGAATATCCCGCGCGATTATTTCTACGGAGAGATCGAAACTGAAATTCCGAAACCCCAGCGCCTGGATCGTGGAGCGGGTGGCGAAAATAGCCTGAATGAAGCTGCCGAACTTCTGGCAACCGCAAAGTTTCCCGTCATTCTGTCGGGCGGCGGTGTCGTCATGGCAGATGCCGTCGAAGAATGCAAGGCGCTCGCCGAAAGACTGGGCGCATCTGTTGTCAACAGCTATCTGCACAACGACTCGTTCCCCGCCAGCCACCCATTGTGGGCCGGCCCACTGGGTTATCAGGGATCGAAGGCAGCCATGAAACTCATTGCGCAGGCCGATGTCGTGGTGGCGCTGGGTTCACGTCTTGGTCCTTTTGGTACCCTGCCGCAGCACGGCATGGACTACTGGCCCAAGGAAGCCAAAATCATTCAGATCGATGCCGACAACAAAATGCTTGGTCTGGTCAAGAAAATTTCAGTTGGCATTTGCGGCGATGCTAAGGCCGCTGCCGTTGCATTGCTGAACCGTTTGCAGGATAAAGAGCTAGCCTGCGATGCCAGTAAGGAAGCGCGCGCAAAAACCATTGCAGATGAAAAAGCAGCGTGGGAAAAAGAACTGGACGAGTGGACGCACGAGAAAGACGCTTACAGCCTGGATATGATCGAAGAGGCCAAGAAAGAGGGTGGCAAATATCTGCACCCCCGCCAAGTGCTGCGCGAACTGGAAAAAGCCATGCCGGAAAACGTCATGGTATCGACCGATATCGGCAACATCAATTCGGTCGCCAACAGTTATCTGCGTTTCGAAAAGCCTCGCAGTTTCTTTGCGCCCATGAGCTTTGGCAACTGCGGCTATGCATTGCCTACCATTATCGGCGCCAAGGTTGCAGCTCCTGATCGTCCTGCCATTGCCTACGCCGGTGACGGCGCCTGGGGGATGAGCATGGTAGAAATCATGACCTGCGTACGCCACGACATTCCTGTGACAGCCGTTGTCTTCCACAACCGTCAGTGGGGCGCCGAGAAGAAAAACCAGGTGGATTTCTATAACCGACGCTTTGTTGCAGGAGAACTGGATAACCAGAGCTTTGCCGGTATTGCTGAAGCCATGGGCGCAACCGGCTTCGTCGTCGACAAACTCGAAGACGTAGGCCCCACCCTGAAAAAAGCGGTAGACATGCAGATGAACGAAGGCAAAACCTGCGTGATTGAAATCATGTGTACCCGTGAGCTGGGTGATCCGTTCCGTCGCGATGCACTGTCCAAACCCGTAAGGTTCCTGGATAAGTACAAAGACTACGTTTAATCGACGGCGCTGGTGCAGGAGAAGATCATGGGCGTGTTGCAACACATTATCGAAAAGGCCAGGTCAGAGCCGAAACGCATCGTCCTGTGCGAAGCACAGGATCCGCGCGTGCTCGAAGCTGCTTTACGGGCCCAGCGTGATGCTATTGCACATGTCATGATGGTTGGCAGTCCGGAGCAGGCCTGCGGCGTTGCCCGCGAGCATGGTCTGGACCTATCCGGCCTAACTATCATCGATCCGGCTACCAGCGAAGCTCGCCAAGCCTATGCGCAGCAACTGCATCAGCTCAGACAGAAAAAAGGCATGACACTTGAACAGGCCACGCAGGCGGTGATGCAACCGCTATGCTTTGCCAGTGTCATGCTTCAGCGGGGCGATGCGGATGGTTCCGTGGCCGGTGCCGTGCACACCACGGCAGACGTGGTTCGCAGCGCGCTGCAGATTGTCGGAGCCAAGTCCTCGCCCGGAAGCATCGTCTCCAGCTTCTTTTTAATGATCTTCGAACACGAGCATCACCCGACCAAGGGTGGCATGATTTTTTCCGATTGCGGATTGGTCATTGACCCGGATGCGCAGCAGCTGTCCCGCATTGCGCTTGATTCTGCCAAAAGTGCGCAGGCCCTGCTCGGTGAGTCTCCCCGCATCGCCATGCTGTCTTTTTCTACCTTGGGCAGTGCAGAGCATGTCAACGTAACCAAGGTGCAGCAAGCCACACAACTGGTCCGTCAGGCCGAGCCCGAACTGCTGATTGATGGAGAAATCCAGCTGGATGCTGCCATCATTCCTGCCATCGCATCACGCAAGCTGGCTGATTCACAGATTCATGGACAGGCGAACGTGCTAATTTTCCCGGACCTCAATGCCGGCAATATCGGCTACAAGCTTGCCGAACGGCTGGGCGGCGCCATCGCCGTGGGGCCGTTGCTGCAGGGTCTGAACAAACCGGCAAACGATCTGTCGCGCGGCTGTAGTGCCGATGACATTTACAATGTGATTGCCGTCACCTGCGTACAAGCGCAACAGCAGCATGCCAGCGCTTCCGGTACGCACGAATTATCTTCGGTGTCCGCCAGCCAGTAAACGGGCAATATCGTAAAATACGGCGGGCGTCAGGGCCTGTTGCAAATCCACCGCCAGGCTGCGCGGGTAATAAGCGCCAAGATCCAGCCCCACACCCAGTCCGACCACGTCAATGCCCTGCCCCACCGTCTGCCGCACGACCTGCTGCAGATGGCTGGCAAGATAATAATCGTCGTTGACATGTTGCGTCGCGCTGTCCATGGGACATCCATCCGAGACCACCATCAGGCTGCGGCGATTGGCCGACTGTTCAAGAAGTCTTTGCGAGGCCCACAACACCGCCTCGCCGTCAACACCTTCGCGATACAGATCATTCTTGAGCAATGCTGCAATATCCAGTCGCGCTCGCGACCAGCTGGTGTCTGCCTCTTTAAATAACAGATGACATAATTCGTTCAATCTGCCCGGATGCTCAGGTTTGCCCTGGCGTTGCCAGTCTTTCATAGCTCGCCCGCCATTCCAGGCGCCGGTAGTAAAGCCCAGCAACTCGGTGCGTACCCCGGCCATTCCCAGGGCGCGCAACAGAGTATCGAGCAACACCGACAGGCGGCGCGCGTGGGTACGCATGGACCCCGAACAATCCACCAGAATCGTAACCGCCTGATCAATCCGGTCGACCACCTGGTCCTGGCGAAATATGCGTGTTTCGGACGGACTGGCGACCAGCTGGCTGAGCGTTCGCCCATCAAGAATGCCCTCTTCCTGGCCGAAGACCCAGCCATCGTTCTGGGGAATACGAAATATCCGGCGAAATACGCGGGCCAGGCGTGTGACCCCCAGCGACAGGGAAGTGCGGTCCTGATCCATCTGCTGGCGAAACTGCTTCAGTTCAGCCTGTCTGACTCGCGAGGCCGCCGATTCCACACGGTCATAACGGCGCGTAAACACCCGATAACCGGATTGATGCTTGTCGAATACGCGACTGCGTCCGCTTGGGGCGACCTCGAAGCCCTCTTCCTCCTGAGCCTGCGGTGTCAACAACAGCGAAAACAGGGCGCGCTTGTCCTTATCCCCTTCTTTGTCGCGCCTGTCGAGCGCCATTTCGTTTGCAATATTGCTGCTGATTTTCGTCGCCAGTTGCGCCGCCTGTATCGCATAGGCCGCCTGATCTTCACGCAGCCGGCGCAGGGCGTGCAGCTCGGCACCGATTTCACTTGCCATACCGGCACGTGTGGCTTCCAGCAGATCCTGCTGCGCTTCACTCAACACCCAGCCCGTAACCCGCGACCAGACGGTGAGCATGACGGTAAAGAGCAGAATCCCAAGACTGGTCTCGATCAGCTCGGAATGCTCAAAGGCATCTGCCCAGGCGCGAAACCGTGCCTGCACATTGGCACGCACCCCTGGCCACTCTCTCGCAGCGGTCGCTTCCAGCCGCACCTGTTCGAAGAAATCATAAAGTAATCGTGCCGTCTCTTCTGACGGACAATGAGCTTGGTAAACGTGCCTGTCGCAGGCCATGGCGCGCAATGCCAGCCCATCGGCTACGGCCCTGAAATCGCGGAACGAGTGATTGTTGTCATCCAGACGCAAGTGAGGCGCCAGTACCGGTACCAGCGTATCGTCCAGATACAGCCTGCCTCGCCGGAAATGCGCATTGGTTCGACCGGAAATGGCGCGCAGCGAGGCGCCGCACAGTTCGTCAGTGTGTTGCTGAAATATGCTGTGCGCAATATCGTTCACGTGAGCATGGTGCCCGCAAAAGCCTCGGGCAGTTCCTCTTCAAAACAGCGTTGGTAATACTCGGCAATCAATTCCTTTTCTGCATCATCACATTTGTTCAGAAATGACAGCCGAAATGCCAGGCCGGTATCGCCGAAGATCTGCCGGTTCTCGGCCCAGGTAATTACCGTTCTGGGCGACATGAGCACTGAAATATCGCCTGCTTCAAACCCCTTGCGCGTCAGGTTTGCCAGATCGACCATCTTGCGGATCGTCTGCCGTCCCCGCTCATTGTCCATCTGCGGAACCCGTGCTGCCGTAATCTGTACTTCGTCTTCTGGCTGCAGGTAATTGAGCGCAGCAACGATATTCCAGCGATCCAGCTGCGCGTGGTTCAGCGATTGCGTGCCATGATACAGGCCGTTCAGGTTACCCAGGCCAAGCGTATTGGCCGTTGCAAACAGACGAAAATCAGGATGAGGCGCAATGCTGCGGTTTTGATCCAGCAGCATAAAGTGTCCGTTACGTTCCAGGATGCGTTGAATCACAAACATCACATCGGGACGACCGGCATCGTATTCATCAAAAATGAGTGCCATGGGCTGCTGCAGCGCCCATGGCAGGATACCTTCCTGAAATGCGGTTACCTGCCGACCTTCACGTAAGACGATCGTATCCTTGCCAACCAGATCCAGTCGACTGATGTGGCCATCCAGATTGATCCGCACGCACGGCCAGTTGAGCCTGGCTGCAACCTGTTCAATATGCGTGGACTTGCCTGTCCCGTGCAGACCCTGGATCAGCACGCGCCGGTTCTGAACAAAACCGGCAAGGATGGCAAGTGTGACATCATGATTGAAATGATAGGCCGTATCGATTTCCGGCACATGTTCTGTCGCCTCGCAAAACGCCGGCACGGTCATGTCGGAATCAAGGCCGAATACGTCCCTGACCGAAATCTGCCGGACAGGGCGTTCTGAATCTTGCCTGCTGCTCATTGGGGTCTGTCTCCATTGCCAATTGCAGTGGCGAACCACTGCAGGTAAACCAGTTAGGATGCGGCGTTGGCCTTTTCAATTTCGGCCAGCGAATCTGCAGCGCGACGCAGCACAGGCAGGAACTCCAGGGCTTTTTCCCGGGTGATACGCATGATGGGTGACTGCGCCGCAATACCCATATTCGATTTGCCGTTTTCTCCCGGCACCAGTACTGCGATACAAATCAGTCCGGGCAGAAACTCTTCGTTATCCATCGCATAGCCCTGGCGCCGAACCTGATCAATTTCCTTTTCTATGAGGTCATAACGGGTCAGGGTATTCGGGGTATACTGTTCCAGTGGTGCCGCTTCCAGCAGGCGCCGGCACTGCGACAGTGACATCTGTGCCAGAAACAGTTTGCCGCTGGCAGAACAATGCAAAGGTACGCGCGAGCCAGGATGCAGGTAGAATCGCAAAGGTGCCACCGTTTCAACACGGTCAAGATAAAGCACCTCATTACCGCTGCAGGCGGTAATATTGCAGCTCTCGCCGATTTCCTCTACCAGATGACGCAGCACGGCACGCCGCGAACCGTGAATCGTATTGTTCAGCAGCAGTTTTTCCGCCATTTGGTGCAATCGCCTGCCGGTACTGTATTGCCTGCCATCGCCATCGCGAATAATCAGCCTGGCACTTTCCAGTTGCTGAAGCATGCGATGCAGCGTAGGCTTGGGGATTCCCAGCTCTTCACTCAGGCTTTGCAGCGAAAAATAACTGTCTTTTTCGGCAATCACTTCCAGAAGGGCAAACAGCCGCAGGGTGGGCGTATTGCCTTCTATGCGCTCAGATTCGATCATATCCATGGTAGATCACCATTTATTTCATTTATTGAAATAAATTATACCAATAAGTGAAATAACGATCAACGTTTTCTTGTCGATGCCGGAAAGTGCTGCGAAACCAGATCAGCCAGAGTTTTTATGCCGGCTGCAATTTTCGGCTCATCAATAGAGCCATACCCAAAACGAATATATCTGCGGGCACTTTTTGAAGCCCGACTGAAGAATACCTCCCCCGGCTCCAGCACAATTCCGTTCTGCAAGGCGACAGCGGTCAGCGCGGTTGTGTCGATATGTTCGGGCGCGCGCACCCAGCAGAACGAGCCGCCGGGCGAAGAGATGATCTGGAAGGCAGGCAACAATGCCCGCAACGCTTCTCGCAAGGCAAGTTCTCGCTGACCATAAACCTGCGACTGCCGGCGCAGGAACGACTGATAATGCCCCAGCGACACGAAAAGCGCAAACGCCCGCTGAAGGAAAGACGGTGCATGCCGCAGCATCAGTCGCTTGAGCGCGCGCAGCTCGTCGACCAGCGGTTTGGGGCCAACGATAAAGCCCAGTCGCAGGCCTGGGGCAAACGTTTTCGACAGGCTGCCCACATAAATGACCCGCCCGTTCTGATCCAGACTTTTCAGGGCCGGAAAGGGTTTGTCGATGAAGCTGTTTTCGAATTCGAAATCATCTTCAATAATCACGGTGTTACAGACATTGGCCTTTTCCAGAAGTGCCTGGCGCCGCGCCATCGACATAGTCACGCCCGTGGGGCACTGATGACTTGGCGTCACAAACAGCAGATCCATTTCAGATGTAATCGCATCAACATCAATGCCCTCTTCGTTGACCGGCACTGGCACCACATGGCGCGTGCGGCTGGCAAAAATGTTCCGAGCATCCGGGTAGCCTGGCTCTTCCATGCCCACCTTGTTACCAGGCCGGATCAGCAGATCGGCCAGCAGGTACAGGGCATGCTGCGCGCCCACCGTTACCATGATTTCATCCTTGGTAGCGGAAAAACCCCGACGCGGAAGCACCTGGTTCTGAATGGCCGTAATGATCTCTGGATCATCCAGCATGATCAGATCCTGCGCCCAGCTGCGAATATCGACAATAGACAGTGCCTTCATACAGCATTCACGCCACTCTGCCGTCGGAAACAAGGCGGGGTCGAACTGTCCGTAAACGAAAGGATAAGGCTGCGTCTGCCAGTTGGCCGGCTTGCGGATATTGCGTTGTTGGCTGGGTCGTGCATGAATTCTTCGGTGCCAGAAATCCGCTTCGTCTTCACTGCCCGCGCTGGCCGTAATATCCAGCATATTTCTCTGTTGCGCCGCCTGACCTACAAAATGACCGCTGCGATTTCGGGTTACGAGGTAACCTTCGCTGACCAGTTCCTGATAGGCAAATACAACTGTGTTGCGGGCAACTTTCAGGGTCTCCGACAGAAAACGGCTGGACGGAACGGGTGAATCTGGTGTCAGATGGCCCTGGGTAATGGCCGCCACCAGCATTTGCCGGATTCGTCCCTGCAGCCCCAGTGATTCGCTGGTTTCACGAAACAGCTTCTCCCAAAGCAGGGCGCTAAGGGCCGCCCTGCTGGGCGTAGAACCACTTTTGCCATTTGGCGGACTCGGAAGTTTTTTCAGATTTGTCATGGTGTCTTTCTTTAAACCGTCCTGTTTCGGCCAGTCCTTTCGGCGTCGACACAAGGCAGAATGTGTCAGTCACCGCACTGTATACCCAGGCAATAATAACAATGCAAGCAACAATTACGACTGCGATATACGCAATTCAGTCACAGGCCTTGAAACGCCTGCAGTGGGCCAAGATGTTATCCGCTGATGTGTGGATGATCCGCAGCTGCAACGTAATATGGGTCGCCACGCGATGGGCGACCCATTCCGGCAAATCAGTCAGATGCCGGCACGATTCTACACTTTACCCTTCCATGGCACCATCAACTTCTCGATATACCGGATGAGCGCATCAAAGATAAAGGCGAAGAAGCCGATAATAATGATACCCATGATAACCGTGTCACTAGCCAGATACTGCGCCGCATTCAGCACCATAAAGCCCAGACCACGATCAGCCGCCACCATTTCGGCGGCCACCAGAGTACTCCAGCCCACCCCAATACCAATGCGCATACCGGTAAAAATTTCCGGCAAGGCCGACTTCAGAATCACATACCACACAATCTGTCGATTGCTGCCACCCATTGAATAGGCTGCATGAATCTGCTCCATCGACACCGATTTCACGCCTGATCTGGCAGCGATAGCCATGGGCGCAAATATTGCCAGATAGATAAGAAAGACTTTCGGGAATTCACCGATGCCAAACCAGATGATGACCAGCGGCAGATAGGCCAGTGGTGGAAGCGGCCGGTAGAACTCGATCACAGGATCAAACAACCCGCGCGCTACACGATGAACACCCATCATAATGCCCACAGGCACCGCAGTTACCAGCGCCAGAAAAAATGCCGAAAACACCCTGCTCAGACTGGCCGCTGTATGTTCTCCAATGGTCGCATTGGCAATTCCATCTGTCATCCCAACGATGAATTTGTTGTAAACCGCCAGAGGCGACGGTAGAAATAGCAGTTTTACCCAGCCAAAATACGTGATGATGGACCAGATCACCAGCAGTGAAATTGCAGTTGCGATACTGATGAACACGCTGGCACCGGCACCGGGTGCACCATAGACCTGTCCTGGCACAGCAGCGGATCTGCCGAACATTTTCTTAAACATCATGGCCCCCTTCCCGTTCATCACTGTAAATAATATTGAGCACTGTTTCCCGCATCTGGATGAAATCAGGACTGGATTTGATTTCCCTTGCGTTTTTTCCGGCCAGGAACTGCCTGTTAAACGAGAGATCGTAGGTATTGGTGATCCTGCCCGGACGGGGTGACATCACAATCAGCTTGGAGCCAAGGAACAGGGCCTCTTCCACACTGTGCGTAATAAAGAAAAACATCTTGTGCGTGACTTCCCATACCTTCAGCAGCAGTTCCTGAATGGTCTCACGGGTGAGCGCATCAAGGGCCGCCATGGGTTCATCCATCAACAGCATGGCCGGATTGCAGGTCAGGATGCGGGCAATTCCCACACGCTGCTGCATGCCCCCGGACAGTTGATAAATCATATGCTTATGAAAATCCTTCAGGCCCACCAATCCCAGATTACGCGCAGCGATTTCATATCTTTTTGCCTTGGACACGCCCTGCAATTTCAGGCCGAACTCGGTATTGTCTATGACATTCAGCCAGGGCAGCAGGGCATGTTTCTGAAAGACCACGCCACGATCCGCACTGGGCCCGGATATCGGCTCATTGCCAAGCATGATCGATCCGGACGAAGGTGACATGAATCCGGCAAGCAGATTCAGGAAGGTTGTCTTGCCACAACCCGATGCGCCGAGTGCCACCACGAACTCGCCCTTGTTGATCGTCAGGTTGACGTTCTTGAGCGCCACTACCTGATCATTTTGACGAAGTCCGGGATAAACTACGTTGACATCTTTTACATACAGATTTTCGGCTACAGTTTGCATTGCGATTGTCTCCAACGTCGCGTCTGTTCAGTGATGGGCGAACAGCATCCGCCCATCACGGTTATTGCATCCGTCATTACTGCTTCGCGGATTCTTCAGCCCAGCTTGCATTCACAAAACCGCTGTAGTCAGGCAGCACGGAATCGATCTGCTTTTGTTCCTTGAGGAAGTTGGCACTTTCTGTCAACGCCTTGACCGCACCAGATTCGCTACCGCCGCCCAGCCAGGTGTTGGATGCCATATCATCGGGCGATGGGAACACCAGCATTTTCATGGCTTCCAGAATATCTTTCGGTTCACCGCCGATCATTTGCGTATTACCTTTGACTTCAGGACTGCTCTCGTTCCAGCTTGCGCCATTCTGGTTATAGTCGCGGTAGGCGTCGGCAAGAACTTTGGTGTAGGCCTGCATGAATTTCGGATTCTTCTCGGCCCAGCTCTTGTCAACGACAATGCCATCGAAGGTTGGCACGCTGGCCTTGCCCACTTCTTCAGAATCAGTCAGAACGGTACCGTCCTTCAGCAGTGTTGTCAGGGCGGGCGGCCACACGTAGGCGGCATCAATATCACCGCGCTGCCATGCCGCCACGATTTGCGGCGGCTGCATATTCAGGATGCGGACATCACGCGGGTTCATTTTCCACACTTTGTTCAGCGCCACCAACAGATGGAAGTGCGATGTGGACACAAATGGAACGCCCAGGCGCTTTCCCTTCAGGTCTTCAGGCTTGCTGATGCCTGAGTCCTTGCGCACTACCAGAGCTTCGGAATGGCCGATATTGTCCAGAATCCAGAACAGCTGCATATCCACGCCGCGGGTGGCTGCGGCGGCGATCCCGGTAGAGCCCAGTACCCCAATGGGAATGCCGCCAGAGGCCAGTGCACTGGAAATATCACCTGCAGAACTGAACTGACGCCATTTGACGGTGTAACCCGCTTCCTTTAGTGGCTCGTCGAATTTTTTCATGGCAATCGCCGACACATACGGCCCGACAATTTGTTGATAGCCGATAGTGACTTCTTCCTCGGCAGCTGCATGTGCAGACCAGAGAAGCGCCGACGCGGATGCTGCAGTACACAGCAATGTTTTCAGGAACGTGTGTTTCATGTTTGACTCCATGAATGGTGGTTTACAACGTTGTAGTAAATGCGCTTGGTCTGCGCGTTTGTAAATGCTATCAATTCACTGATATTGCGATTGTGGCGTGTTGCCCTGTGTTTTTGATTTCATATCCTGTCCTCTCTCCGTGTTGTTGATGCCTGCCGCTCAATCTTGTTGCGGCTTATTGACGGCTTATGGTTTCACTGATCGCCTCATGATTGCTCTCGAGTCGTACGTTGGGTGCCTCTGGCGGCTCAAGTTTGGCTGACCTGCTAATGTTGTCACTGGTTCCTGCGATCTGGTCACGCTCGTATTGATTTCTCCGGTTGATGTTGCTGTCTGCGCTCATTGCAACTGCAGCGCTGCGGGATCTGGCGCCACCCCGAACCACTTCTGGTAAATCGTGGCGTAAGCTCCGGACTGTATGGCCTTGCGAATAGCGGCATTCACCCGCTGCGTCAGGGCACTGTTCTTGGGCATGGCGATGGCATAGAAGTTGTTCTGGGTCGTCACTGTGTCGCTTACCTTGACCAATCCCTTGCCATTATGCTCACTGTAATAACGCACATTCGCCGAATCGTGTACCAGCGCATCCAGGCGGCCAGCAGCCACTTCAAGATACGGAAAGCCCACGTCCATGTTCTGGAAATATGTGATCTTTGCATCCGGTAGTGTGCGGCTGACGTAATCCGCAGCATCGGTGCCCCGTTTAACACCAATTCGCTTGCCGGCAAGATCCGAAAAACGGCGAATATCGTTATTGTCGCTGGCGACCACCAATGAAATATCACTGCGGAAATACGGCTCGGAAAAATCCATGCTTCGTTCCCTTTCCTGCGTAATGGTGATCCCGGCGATGGCCATATCCACCTTGCCGGCTGCCAGGTTCGCAAAAATATTGGAAAAGTCCATGGGCAGCAGCGAATAGGACACCCCCATTTCATTTGTAATTGCGTCCAGCAAATCCATATCAAAACCAACGTATTTGCCATTCTCTTTGAACTCGAATGGCAAATACGCCGTGTCGGTTGCAACCACCAGATCCTGCGCCTGTGCTTGCCGTGCCCCCGTCAGCGCGGTAACGCATAGCATCAGTGCGCACAGTGCCGTGACAACCAGTCGTGAAGCTCTGCCATACAGGTGGTGTCGAAACGTCATCAGATCACCTCGTCTCTCAGGTAATACCAGTGATAGAGCATGGCCTGCCCGATCCGACGGAAAGGTGCAAGCAGATGTCCTGGCAGCGGCGAGTTGTAAATGGGCAGATCCCATTGCTCGCCATCCTGGCCGATAATGCGCTGGGCCAGACGTCGCCCCGCCCAGGCCGATGACGACACGCCATTGCCACCGTAGCCGAAAGAATAATAAAGAGGCAGCGCGGGATCCGGCTGTACAATCCGCGGCATCATATCGTGACTGACATCGACCCAACCGCTCCAGTTGTATGCGATGGGAACACCTTTCAGTGAGGGAAACTTGCGATACAGTCCTTTTTTGAGCAGCGCCAGATGCTTGGGATTACCGGCATCCTTACCGCTGATGGCGCTACGACTGCCTATCTGCATAGAGCCATCTGGCAAAAGCCGATAGTAGAACCGCAGTGTCCGGGTATCAGTAATAAATACCGTCGAATTCAGCCCGGCCTCTGCCCGTTCCTCTGCCGTCAGTGGGCGCGTCACCATCGAGTTTGACTGAATAGGCATCAGTTTCGAGCGCGTCGTGGCGTGGACACCCTGAGTGGTATAGCCGCCTGTCGCAAACGCAACCTTGCGCGCTTTCACGACCCCGCCGGGTGTATGCAGGTGCAGCAGTCCTGCGTGCGACTCCACCTTCAAGACCGGGCTGGAGGTATGAATCTTGACACCCAGTTCCCGGGCGCGACGCATATAGCCAAAAGCCAGCTTCAGCGGGTGTACGCCTACGCCTTGTGGCTCCCATAGGGCAGCCTTGGCTTCCTGATCATTGACAAACTCCTCGCGCAGCTGCTCCGAATTCAGCATGCGGGTTTTGTAGCCAAAGACACTATTCATCAGCTGGCTTTCATTGCGCAGAAAATCTATCTTTTTGTCCCTGTGCGCGGTGTACAGATGGCCGCCTGGCTGCGCATCACAATCGAATTGCGCCACCAGTGATTCCCAATACTCAAACCCTGAGCGGATTTCCGCGTCCAGTCGTTTGGCCGTCCGCTCACCCCATTTGGCGATCCACTGGGAACGATACAGGCGCCCCATGGCGTTCTGACCCTGGCCACCATTGCGGCTGGTACATCCCCAAGCAGCTGCATTGGCCTCGAGCACCACGACTTGCACATGATGATCCTGCGCCAGGTGCAATGCCGTGGAAAGCCCGGTAAAACCAGAGCCTACGACGACCACATCTGCAATCAGCCCATCAGGCGCAGGGCCGTCATCCGGGGGCGGCTCGCCCGCGGTCGCCACCCAATAAGTTGGAGCATATTGCTGTCCCTGTGTCGGAGCATCGGTCAATGGGTCGAACAGGGGATCATAGGTGCGCGTCAACGTAGTCATGATGATGGTCCTGCCTATTTCCCGGCCGCAATGGGTGGACGGTTCTTGCGAAAGGCATTTTTCACAAGAATCTTTCCATCCTTGAAAGTGAACAGATCCACCATATTGGCTTCGATACGCGAACCATCTTTCTGCGTTCCCGAGAAGGTCGTTTCGGATACTCCACGATCACCGGACACCCAGTGCCTGCCATTGCTCCATTGCGCGTCAGGAATGGCTTCCCATGCCGCCTGGAATGCCTTTCTAACCGCGTCCCTGCCCTCTATACGATTGCCGCAAACCTGCTCGCCGGCAACGGTTTCGAAAACACAATCGTCATGCATGAATGACATCAGCGCGTCAATGTCGTGATCGTTCCAGGCTTTGGAAAAAGCTTCAAGGGTCTGGATATCTACTTCGTTACTCATTTTGTTCTCCTGCTTTGATATTTCAATCAAAGATAGAAGAAGTTGGCTGTATGGTCTAGGTCCAGTTTCAGCACATCGTTGAGTCCAGAAGAAAGGGAAGAAATGATCCAGGATCGGGCATTGCTGCGCCAGCACAATGCACTGCACTGGCTTGCGCGGGAAAAATGCGTGGAGTTTGTGCAGCGCATGAGAAAAGCGCACCAGATGGCGCTGCAAAACAGAGCCAGAAAATCATCCGGGGAACGAATTAGCGCAACAGAGCGAGAAAACAGTTGCGGCGAATTATGTCTGAATAATAAGTTCCAAAATCCCTATGCATATATTTCATCTGTGCATACCTATCGGCACGCCGTATCCTGATTACTGCGGATACGAACAGGCACGTAATGAACAGTTAATTGAAATTAATGCAATGAGCCCCAACGCGCTACCGCGGGTTCCGCCTGTGCCCACAACCAGTAGCGCCCGTTTTTGCAGACATCCAGCGTGTACCAATGTTCGACGGCTTTGTCGTCTACCGTTTCCTCAACCGAGAACACTGCTTTTTTACAAGTAGTAAGCGCATTAACCGACTCGCTGATCACAATTGTGCGCCCTTTGTTGTTTCCGTATGGGACGGGCTGTTTTACCTGCCAGCGACGTTCCTCACCGGGCTGGCTCACTGCGATTGCATTTGCAATTTCCTGCTGTTCCGCTGCACTGAACCGTTTGAGGACATATTTGATGCCTGCGTCCACGGCAGCATTGGTGGCCACGGCTACGGTAAGACCCAGTGCCGGATTGCCGGTAACTGAAGACGTGGCTGCACCCGCAGTAATACCCGGGACCGTGGCAATGACGGAGCACCCGGCAAGACCGACAGCCGATAACATAATCGTGATAATGGTTGCGTGGAACCCGTGGCGCATTACTGCAAGGCTCCCCATCGACTGACCGCAGGCTCTGCAGTCGCCCATACCCAACGGTTGTTATCCTTGCAGATGGAGGCCACATAAAATTCGTTGCGTGGTACGGAATTTTCCTCGTTATCGATGGAAAAAACGATTTCCTTGCACTCGAGCATGCCCTGACTGATCGTCCGGCTGACAGTTACCCTGCCATGCTCATCCGGCTCCATGGGAATGGAATGCACCGACCGCCAGGCACTTACCTCTCCCTCTTGCAATTTACCTGCGGCAGTGGCGATGACCTCCTGAGTATAGCCATGCATTTCCCGCTGGACATACTGAACCGCCGAGCGCGTTGCTGCCTGGACGCCGACACCGATACCCGTAGTTACCGCCGCATTGTCGGTGACTTTCTGGGCAATGGCTGCTCCTGCGATACCGGCCCCGGCGGAAGAACCCTCAAGTACCAGTGACTGGCACCCGGCCAGGCCAAACGCAACGGCGATGGAGGCGGGAAAGAGCAGATGGCGCAGCCCGGTTTGCAGGGCTGCGTCACCCCGTTGCGTGGGATGCTTTGCGCAACAATTGAAATAGCGGGATTTGCGAATGTTTAATATTTTATAAATCATGCAGTTACGATGACTTGTTGATAAAAAACATTATATTTGCAATATTCTCCGCCAAGCATCAAAAATCGTGAAGAATTTGTAATCAGATGTTGGCTACGGCAATTGAATCCCGGATCCATAATGCTGATCGCAATACTCGCGAAACAGCCGCAATGACGCCAGGTTTCTGTTGACGTGCGTCGCCAGGACAATCCGTGAATTGACCTGCGCACCGGCAATCTTCTTGAAGGCGACTCCGGGAGGACTGGTATCGCTGTAGATACTGGGGACAATAGACACGCCAAGCCCCGCAGCCACCAGCGCCAGTGTCGTGCTGTTTTCCCGAACCTGCTGCACGATTCTGGGGACAAACCCCGCCGCTGTGGCGATGGTGGAAATATGCTCAAACAGGCCGCAACCCAGCGCGCTGGGAAACAGAATAAAGTCTTCATCGGCAAGACTGTCGATATGAACCGGATCGGACACGGGTGTCTGTCCATCCTCCATGCCGGTGACCAGCATGAGTTCGTCCTGCCATAATTCCAGAGTCTGGATACTGCGAGGCGGCCGAAAATTCAACGCTGGCCGCAGAAAGCCGATATCGATCTCGTTGTCATTGAGCGCAATAATCTGCTCGCCTGTTGACATGTGCCGCAGATCGATCTCGATCCCCGGATAACGGCGCGTAAACCCCTGGATCAGCTTCGGGAAATCTTCAAACAGCGGCACGGATGCAGTAAATGCCAATCGCAATTTTCCGACCTTGCCATCCAGCGTCCATGCACACAATTCTTTTGCAGACGCATAACGTTCCAGTATGGCCATGGCTTCCTGGTAGAAAAGATGACCGGCATGCGTCAGCTCAACTGAACGGCGCGTACGCTCAAACAGCTGAACATTCAGGTCCTGTTCCAGCAGTTTTATCTGCTGGCTCAGCGGCGGCTGACTGATATGCAGGCGTTGCGCAGCCTTGCTGAAACTGAGCGTCTGTGCAACGGCGACGAAATAATTGAGTTGACGGAAGTCCATGGTTATTCGAAAAAGATATAAATATGAGATTTAAATAGTATTAGACCATATAAGTACATTATCGGAGAATATCCTTGAAGCCCTTCGTCATGCAACGCCCGTCAACCCCTGGACGGGAGTGGCACTGAAATAACAATCAGGAGACCTGATATGAACATCCATAAATTATTGCGCAAGCAAATCCCACTCGCCATCACGACCGCATTCTGCATTACGGGCATGGCCAGCGCATCGGCCGCTGATTATCCGGAAAGACCCATCACGGTAGTGGTACCCTATTCACCAGGCGGTGGCGTGGATATCGTCACGCGCATCGTGACCAAAGCCATGTCCGATGATCTGAAACAGCCTATTATCGTCGACAACCGCCCCGGGGGCGGCACAAACATTGGCATGGGTTATGCCGCAAAAGCCAAGCCTGACGGATATACGCTGTACATGGCGTCCAATACCCTGACCACCAACAAGGCGCTGTATTCCAATCTGGGCTTCGACCCTGCCACTGCCTTTACACCGGTAGGGAAAGTCGGTGATGCACCACTGGTTGTTGTAGTCACCAAAGATTCAGAATTCAAAACACTTGGCGATCTGGTGGAATATGGCAAGGCGCACAGCGGTGAACTCACTTTCGGGACCGCTGGCACAGGCAGCTCGGGCCATATGGCAAGTGAATTACTCCTGCGCGAGGGCGGCTTCAAGGCGCTGCACGTGCCATACAAGGGCGGATCTCCTGCTATCACCGACCTGCTGGGTGGGCGGCTGTCATTCATGGCCATCAATCCGCTTGAAGTCATCTCTCATATCAAATCCGGTTCCCTGCGCCCGCTGGCCGTTCTCAATGACAAGCCGACGGTATTGCTGCCCGATCTGACCACAGCTGAAAAAGCCGGCGTCAAGGGCGTCGATGCCACCGTCTGGTGGGGGCTGGTAGCGCCTGCTGGCACACCAGATGCTGCGGTTGAGAAACTGAATGCTGCGCTGAACAACGCCCTGAAAAAAGACGACATTATCAAGAGCCTGGCCAAACTCGGCGCCACGCCGGCCGGCGGCACCCCAACGGAATTTGGCGACTTTCTGAAGAAAGATACCGCATCCATGACTGATCTGGTTAAAAGCGCCAACATCAAAGTCGACTGATCGAACTGCCGGCAGCCGGATAACGGTATCAGGATAGCTGTAGCTGATATCCGGATGGCGGCAACACACTCAACATATTCATAACGTAATTTCAGGAATCACATATGCAACAGAAAACCGCACTGGTGATCAGCGCACACGCCGCCGATTTCGTGTGGCGGGCGGGTGGTGCCGTCGCCCTTTATTCCAGCAGAGGCTGGAAAGTCCATATATTGTGTTTATCATTTGGTGAACGCGGTGAGTCGGCAAAAATCTGGAAAACACCGGGCGTGACGCTGGATGCCGTCAAGCAGGCTCGTCGCGAAGAGGCGCAACAGGCCGCCGCCATTCTGGGAGCGAGCGCAGAATTCCTGGATTGCGGTGACTATCCGCTGCGAGTCAGTGATGAAGTGCTTTTCGGCATTGCTGACCGCTATCGGGAATTGAGACCGGAATTTGTGCTGACACACTCCTTCCGTGACCCCTACAATTTCGATCATCCCTTTGCCAACCATCTGGCGCTTGAAGCGCGCGTGATCGCACAGGCCCATGGACACAATCCCGAGACACCTGTGATAGGCGCGCCGCCGGTCTATCTGTTCGAACCGCATCAGCCTGAACAATGCGAGTGGAAGCCGGAACTCCTGCTGGATATTTCGTCGGTCTGGGACAAAAAATATGAGGCTTTCAAGACCATGAATGCCCAGGAGCACCTGTGGGAATATTACACGCGCGTCGGCCTGCAGCGCGGTGTACAGGCTTCACGCAATAGCAACCAGAAAATAAAGTACGCCGAGGCCTATCAGTGCGTATATCCTCGCGTCACTGACGCATTCTGAACGTAGATCCCGGAGAGTTAAATGTCAATGATCAACAGTATGTTCACCCGGCCGACAGACGCTCAGCTAAAGGCAGCTGCCCGGTATCCCGCGGCCATTATGGCTGACGCAGCCGGACGGCGCGGTGCAACAGATGGCCGCATCCAGCCCCTGGGACCACATATGCAATTGTGCGGCCCTGCATTTACCGTTGAGGTTCGTCCGGGCGATAACCTGATGATCCATGCTGCCTTGCTGCTGGCTCGACCCGGCGACGTTCTCGTGATAGATGGTCAGGCAGATACGCGCGCAGCACTGATGGGCGAACTAATGTGCACCCACGCCGTGGCTGCAGGACTGGCAGGCTTGGTCATTGACGGTGCCATCCGTGACCGCAGTGACTTGCGCGATGGTGACTTTCCGGTGTTTGCGTGCGCCAGCAATCCTAACGGGCCAAGTAAAAACCTGCCTGGCCGCATTGGCCACCCCGTTTCGGTGGGCGGTGTCACCGTAAACCCCGGTGATCTGGTACGCGCCGATCAGGACGGGGTTCTGATTGTTCCTCGCGAAAATATTGATTTGGTCCTTGAGGGAGCAGATAAAAAAGTCAAGGTCGAGCAAAAACGCAGAGAAGACATCGCCAGCGGCAATCTGATCTATGGCTGGCTTGAACAATCACTAAGGGATGTCGGCGCGCTGCCGCAAGGCCAATCACTGGCTTCACTGATAGCCCGGTTTGAGAACGCCAGCTGACCGGTTCAGCGCAAGGCAGCATGCTGCGCTGAACTTCTGGCTGAAAACGGCACTTCCCTACTTTTTCATATCCACAGTTGAAATAAGACCTTTGAAATAGTCCGATTGCTGAGACATGAATTGGGCAAATTCGGGCCCCTCCTGGTAGGATACCGCAAGATTGGCATGCGCCATTCCTTCCCGGAATTTGGGATCCTCTACGATTTTCTTGCTGACTGCACGCAGCTTTGCCACTACAGGCTCGGGAGTATCAAGAGGCACGCCCAAACCGCGCCACGTGCCCACGGAAACGTTGATCCCGCTTTCCTTGAGTGTGGGGATCTCGGCGTAATCGCCGGTCAGACGCGCGTCTGTCATCACACCCAGCATTTTGAGCTTGCCTGACTCAATGTAGGTCTTGACTTCGACCGGGCTGACAACGATGGCCTGTACATGCCCGCCAAGCAGCGCCGTGACACTGGGCGCCGCGCCCTGGAAGGAAATATTATTGAACGTCACGCCCTGATCTCGCTCGATGGCGGCCGCAGCCAGATGCCAGATCGTACCGGCGCCGGCATTGCCCATTGAGAGCCCACCAGCGTTCTTCCGGGCAGCGTCAATCAGTTCCGGCACATTATTCCAGGGCGCATCCGATCTGACCACAATCGTCCCCGGATCACCATTGAGCTTTGCAATCGGAACAAAATCACTGGTCGTAAAGTTGATCATTTTCAGATGCGGAAGAATGGCAAGTTCGGAGATGAGGACGGCAACCTTGTATCCATCCGGCTTCGCCCGGCGCACGTCACCCATACCAATGCCACCGCCCGCCCCCGGTTTATTACTGACAACAAAAGGCTGCGACATGTACTTGGCGGAGACTTCGGCAATGACCCTCGCCATCAGATCCGTTCCGCCACCGGGAGACGACGGAACGATCAGCTCGACCGGATGGTCAGGGTATTCGGCCTTCGCATAGCTTGCCGTCATCCCTGTTGCCATCACTACCATCAGTTTTATTACGTTTGTCAATTTCATTTTTTGTCACCCTTCCGTGGCACGTATCACGTACGTGGATCATCCCGCTCATCCGGTGATACGACGACGCACTGGCGTCGCCTGGTTGTACGCAGTCGATCCATAATGGCACTGCAAGATCAGTGGCCCAAAAGACGGACTGAAGATTTACAGAACGGCCAACATGCCGCCATCCACGTAGATAATCTGTCCGTTCACATAATCCGAGGCCTTCGACGCCAGAAACACTGCTGTCCCGGCCAATTCTTGCGGAAGTCCCCAGCGTCCGGCGGGCGTGCGGCTTTTGACCCAGCCGTCAAATTGCGGATTGTTCAGCAATGCTTCGTTCATGTCAGTTGCCATATAGCCCGGGCCGATGGCATTGATCTGAATATTGTGCGTAGCCCACTCGGCCGTCATGGCGCGGGTCAGCATTTTCACACCACCTTTGGATACGGTGTAGGGTGCAACGGTCGCTCTGGCGCATTCACTCGTCAGCGAACTAATATTGATAATCTTCCCACCACGACCACGTGCGATCATGCGTTTTGCTGCTGCACGGCCCACCAGGAACGCGCTGGTCAGATTGGTATCCACGACCCTGTGCCATTCGTCTAGCTGCAGTTCGGTTAGCGGTTTCCTGAGCTGAATGCCAGCATTATTAATCAGGATCTCGACTTCCCTGCCCTGGACATCAAGTTGCCCGAAAGCCGCGTCCACCGCGAGTTCATCGGCCACATCAAAGGCAAGACCATCAGCTTGAAGACCTCGTTCAGTCAGTTGCCGCACAGATTCATCCAGACGCGCTGATTGGGTCCCGTTCAGAATGACTGCAGCGCCGTGTTCGGCCAGGGCCTGCGCAAATGCAAAGCCCAGCCCGCGCGAGGAACCGGTCACCAGCGCCGTTTTCCCCTTCAGATTAAATAATTCAGACATGATGTTCTTCTATGGTTACGACAGATTGCTGACACGAACCGTCAGATCGTCTCGTTCAAAAACTTCATCCCGCAATTGCACGCCCAGCCCAGGGCCTTCCATGGGATATACATAGCCATTTTCGATTCTGGGCATGACAGTGACCAGTTCGTTGTACCAGCCCTTGTAGAACGCCCGTACCGACTCCTGTATCAGCGTATTGGGCTGGCTGAATGAACAATGGATTGCCGCTGCAAACCCCACAGGCCCTATGCAGTCATGCGGAGCAAAAGGTCGGTGCCATGTTTCGGCGAGGGCCGCAATCTTTCTGCCTTCGGTTAGTCCTCCGCTCCAGCACAGATCGACCATCACAACTGACATTGCGTCGCGATCCAGCATGTCTTTATAGGGATACCGGGATCCCAGCGTCTCACTCGCGCAGACCCATACGGGTGTGGAGCGCGCATACTCGGCCAGCGCCTGCGGAGAATTCATGCGTATGGGATCTTCGTACCAGCGTGGCGCATAGGGTTCAATGGCACGGGCAATTTCCTTGGCGGCCGGCAGATTCCATAAGGAATGGAACTCGACCATGATCTCCATTCTGTCGCCAACTGCCCGGCGTATTTTTTCAAATGGCTCCAACGCCTTTTTCATCTGTGATGAAGTAATGAACAGACCGTTGTTCTCGATGGCAGCCGGATCAAATGGCCAGATTTTCATAGCGGTAATGCCCTGCTCTAACAGATCCAGTGCAAGCTCATCGGCACGGTTCATGAATCCGTCCAGATCTTCATAGTTCCCGTCGGCCTGACCGGCTCGCATTTGCCAATTGGACACCGGCTTGATGTTTTTCGACCTCACGTAGCTGGAACCGGCACAGGTGTTGTATATCCGAATTTTTTCGTGACAAAGGCCGCCGAGCATTTGATGCACGGGCTGGTTACAGACTTTGCCGAAAATATCCCACAACGCAATATCGATTGCCGAGGCGGCGCGATATTCCGCCCCTGTTGAGGACTGCGCCATTGGCAGATTCAGCATCTCCTTGTGCAGTGCCTCGATATGCAGGGGATTCTGGCCCAGTAAACGTATGGCAAGGGTGTCATGAATATGGGCCTCGACTGCGCCGGCGCCATAAAAGGTTTCTCCCAATCCGATTATGCCGCTGTCGGTATGGATGCGTACCCAGATGATATTGAAAAATTCCTGTGTTCTCAGTGTCTCGATTCTGGTTATTTTCATGCTTGTTCCGGGTTAAAGCCAGTGGTAACGGTGGCGCGCAAATCACGTTCTGCCCGCTCGATGATTTCCAGCACAGCACTTTCTGCCTGCGCAGGATTACGGGACGAAATCGCGGAAAAAAGTGCCTCGTGCATGGGCTGGGAACTGGCGGGCCCACCGGGCACCTGTATGCAAAGATTGAAACTGACTTCCAGAATGGCATTGATCGCCTGCTGCATATGACGCAGAAACTGGTTATGACACGCATCCAGAATTGCACCATGAAACGCCACATCTGCCGGCACGTACTCACCCTCGCCTATGATTGCATTTGCCATGGCGTCAAGATTATGGCGCATGACCGCAAGATCCTGCCCATCGGCACGCAGCGCTGCATAACGGGCGGCCGCGGGCTCAATCACGCGCCGCAATTCCATGAGATCGGCAATGTATTTTTCATCGACCAGTCCGGCATTGGCACGCCACCCCAGCACTTTGGGATCAAACAGCTGCCAGCTGTCCAGTGGCTGGACCAGCGTGCCCGTTCGTCGTCGAACAACGACCAGCCCTCGTGCGCTCAATGACTTGATCGCTTCTCGCACAACGATGCGGCTTACACCAAGCAGTTCGCATAGATCCGGCTCGGGCGGCAACGCGCTTCCCGTGGCATAGACTCCGGTGCAGATATCGGCGCCCAGTCTGTTCAAAACATCATCATGTATGGTCTGTCGTGGCTTCATGTTCACAATCATAATACGTATGATGTTTGAAATAAATAGTAGTTACCCTGAGATATCGTCCGGTACACGGTATCGTGCCTCCCAGCTTCTTTCTGCTCCGTATCAGGTGTCACTTCACGGCTGCGAGGCAACAAAATGTGGCATGCAGATAGCGGGGAAGTAAAGACACTCCCCGCACGCCCGCTCCCCTTCAGTCTGCAGGCTCAATAGAGCGTATCGCGCTGCCTCTCCGGTAGCTCCCTGTCATATTTTTCCCCGTCAATCCCAGAATCGGTCAGCCCGGCCAGGATCGTGCCCGCTGAGGGCACGTGCGCTTGACGTTGATCTGTTGAAGGACTCCATAGATCTGACCGATGTATAGCGCGCGCACTGAAAATAGACACGCTCCACATGTATCTCGATAACGCACTGCGGCGGCTTGCCTTTCATCGCAAGCTGCGCCAGCAAGTCCGGATCCACACTGATGCGCGCCCGGCCGTTGACCCTCAGGGTCTCTCCTACACCGGGAATCAAAAACAACAATGCAACCCGTGGATCAGTCAGCAAATTGCGCAAACTGTCGATGCGATTATTCCCCCGTCTTTCCGGCAGCAGCAAGGTATGCTCATCCTGTATGCGGATAAAGCCTGGCGGATCTCCCCGCGGAGAGGCGTCCAGTCCGTCCGGGCCGCTGGTCGCCAGGATGACAAACGGCGATGCCTCAATCAGAGGCCGGTAAAGAGGATGGATATGGTCAACCTCCTTTTTCAGCGCCGCCTCGCCAACCGGGCCAAACAGCGCGGCCAGCTGATCAGTACTGCGGATGTAATAGTGTTCGTCATCTGTCATAAAGGTGAGCCTCCGGAAAAAGTTGCCGCCCCTCGGCGGCATCATAACGCGCGATTGTCGGGTGGTAGTCCAGATGATCCAGCATAAGATTGGTAAATGCGGTCATTCGAATCTGTAAGCTATTCATCCTGCCCTGTCAACGTCCCTGACAGAAATCGAGGCTGGTTTGAACCAACACCACTGATATTGAGTCAACACTTTATCGCCGCTATGTGTCAGCACAATAGTCCTGGCAGTGTGTGTTACAGAATTTCTCATGAACCGTGTTGCACCGACAACGGGAACTCCGTGAGTTCGGCCATATCTAAAACTGTCAGGAAGGCGTATGCTTTGCGGTGTATCGTCGGCAACGGCGATCAGCAATCAAGGAGAGCAAAATGAGGAAATTACTTTTATCGGGCATTCTGACAATGGCCGGACTGGGATTCATTGGCAGCACTGCAATTGCCGCAGAACCCCCTGTGAAGGCAGAAAACGGCATTCTGGTAGACAGCAAGGGCATGACCCTGTACACCTTCGACAAAGACAAGGAAACACCAGGAAAAAGCGCCTGCTCTGGCCAATGCGCGGAAAACTGGCCCCCGCTGATGGCAACGGCCGATGACAAGACATCCGGCGATTACGACGTCATCAAGCGTGACGACGACCAAATGCAGTGGACATACAAAGGAGAGCCTCTGTATCTGTTCAAGAAAGATGCCAAACCGGGCGATATGACTGGTGACGGCATAAAGGATGTCTGGCACGTTATCAAACAGTGATCGACTGCTCCGATCCTGAACACATCATCCCAGAGCAGTGTCCAGAAACATCATCACCGCAAAGCCGGCCATCAGACCAATCGTCGCAAAGGTCTGGTGGCCGTTGCGGTGGGTTTCCGGAATGACTTCGTGCGATACCACAAATATCATCGCACCCGCGGCCAGGCCAAGACTCATTGGATAGGCGAGCGCCATGCCACTTGACATGCCCACGCCAACTATAGCGCCCAGCGGCTCCATCAGGCCCGAAGCGGCAGCGATCAGAACCGCGCGCCCGGCTGACATGCCGGTTGCCCGCAAGGCCAGTGCCACGGCCAGTCCCTCAGGAATATCCTGAATGGCAATGGCAGTTGTCAGGGGCAGCCCAACGGCCATATCCGATTTGGAAAAGCTCACGCCAATCGCCATCCCTTCGGGCAGATTGTGCAGAATGATGGCCAGCACAAAAAGCCATACTCCATTGAGCCGTTTGTATTCCGGTCCCTGCGTACCCAATTGCTGATGCATGTGGGGCGTAAAGAAATCCAGCCCCAGCATCAACAAGACGCCGAATGCCAGACCGAGTACCACAATGGCAGAGGCTGCCACCGCATTGCCCGTCATTTCCTGCGCGGCCTCAAGGCCTGGCAGAAGAAGGGAGAATGAGCTTGCCGCAAGCATCATACCGGCGGCGAACCCGAGCATGGTATCCTGGGCTCGATCAGGGATACTGCGCAGAGCAAAGGCGGCAACCGCTCCCAAAGCCGTTGCGCCTAACCCTGCGATGCCGCCCAGTAGCGCATAATGAAATGCAGACGCCTCCACCGCGGTGAAGGCTGTATAAAGGCCATTCAGTATCAAAAGCAGCAAACAAATACCTGCTGCGAGTAAACCCATCGTTACCTTGGGGCTTTTGCGGGCCTGCTGGCCCCAAGCCTGCCACAGCGACTGCTGTACTACGTCATGCGAATTCATTTTCACCTTGCGAATTTCAGAAATCTGGGTAGTGAATCAACACATAGTAACAAAATGACATCCAACATTTAAATTTATTGCAACATCATCCTGCGAAACTCTATAGCATCTCTATAGCATCAATATAGCGTCACTATAGCATCGTCGTATCACAGACCGGAGACCGCCCGATGGCAAACAGACCCAAATTCGACCACGCCTGGAATACCTTTATCCAGGTCAATAAACCCGTCAAAATGGTGGGCGACCTGATCGGCGGAAAAGTCAAAGTCAATACCGACAACCTGATTTTCCAGAACGCCTGCCCGATACGCATGAGTTATGTACTCAACCGAAGCGGCATCCGTATTCCGTCAAATTCTGCCGGTTACGCGGTCAGCAGTGGGGGTGATGGTCAATGGTATATGTATCGTGTCAATGATACGATACGTTTTCTGGAAAGCACACTTGGCAAGGCGGATGTTGAAATCAGCGGAGCACCCACGCCGAAGCAGCTGGCCGGCAAAAAAGGCATTCTTGTGGTCAAGGGCCACGGCTGGGACGATGCAGCGGGCCATGTCACACTCTGGGACGGCGCGCAGTGCGCCGATTCCTGCCATTTGTACGCTGACCCTGACAATGGGACATTTGTCCCCGAGAAAGCCTATCTGTGGGAATTGAAATGAAAAGCAGAGTTTGCCTGACTATTGTCATGAGCTGCCTTGTCACGATGGGAAGTCACATCAGTTACGCCTCCGACGCAGCCAAACCCGCAGATGGCATGCAATCCTTTACGCGATTGCCTGCCGAAGAGCTAAAGACCGCCGATAACCAGATCAAACTGTTTAAATACTGGTCCCTGGCCCGTTGCGGCGCGGCAGTCAGCAAACAGGCCGGCAGCCAGCCACTGCAGGAAGACTGGAGCAATACCGCCTCAGCCTACCTGGAATATATGACTGTCCCGCTCGAAGCGAACGAAGCGGCAGAGACGCTGGTGCAGGAGTTCCTCAAGACCACGCGCAGCGGTTCGACAGGCGGCAGCTACGAAACCATGAAGTGCATCGACCTGTTCAACAGCAAAGAACTGGACGCACTGGCTGCGCAATATATAAAAAAATAACGATTGCTGTGTAAAAAGCAGTGATCGCTGCGCCTTTTCTGCTTACACACACTTGTCATACTCATCCTTTATGCTTGCGGGTTTCCAACCTCATGCAGGATGCATTACATGACAATCCGATACCGTTTTTCCGTGCTCGCAATGGCTCTTGGTCTGGCTGCTGCCGGAGGTTATGCGCAGGCGCAAACCGAAGTGCCGGCAATACTGGAGGGCCACGCGATACTGCCGGCCAACAGCACCATTGCCGCACCTGACAACGCTCCCGCAGACCTGAAATCTGCAGGTAAATACACCAGCAAAAAGCGTGTTGAAAAACTGGCCTCCGTCATGGGCAAGTCAAATGGTCGTGAGACGGGCATCAGTCTGCCAATCGAAGGCCAGCCACTGCAGGGCCATTCCGGCATTCAGGTCATGAAAGACGGCAGCGTCTGGATCATCACCGACAACGGCTCAGGCAACAAGGCCAACTCACCCGACTCCATGCTATATCTGAACCAATACAATATTGACTGGCAATCCGGCGAATTCAGGCACCTGAAAACGGTATTCCTGAGCGATCCTGAAAAGAAAGTACCGTTCCGTATTGTTCATGAAGGAACAAAAGAAAGATACCTGACCGGGTCTGATTTCGATACCGAAAGTTTTCAGATCATCGACAACGCCATCTGGATCGGCGAGGAGTTTGGGCCATTTCTGATCAAGACCGATCTTGACGGCAAGGTACAGGCTGTCTTCGATACGCAAGTAGAAGGTCGCACGATACAGTCGCCGGATAATTATCAAGTCGCCACTGCCGGCGCCCCAGGGGAGAGCTACACAGACGTGAACCTGAAACGCTCCAAAGGCTTCGAAGGCATGGCGGCATCACCCGATGGAAAATTCCTGTATCCCCTTCTTGAAGGTCCCGTTTGGGATGAAGAAAAGAAATCCTGGGAAACAGCGGAGGGCATGACAGTTTTACGTGTGCTTGAATTTGATGTTGCGGCAGAAAAATGGACCGGCCGCTCCTGGCTTTATCCGCTGGAAGCTGCCCACCATGCCATTGGCGATTTCAATATGATCGATGCGAACAACGGACTTATCATTGAACGCGACAATGGCGAAGGCACGCCCGATAAAGCATGTAAGGACGGTGCCGATACAAAGACGTGCTTCTCTGATCTGCCTCGGTTCAAACGGGTTTACAAGGTGCAATTCGGTCCGGACAATGCCGGCAAAGCAGTCAGAAAAATCGCCTATATCGATCTGCTGAAAATCTCCGATCCGAATAAAAAAGCGCGTAAACCCCTGACCGATGGCGTGCTGCAATTTCCGTTTTTTACTATCGAGAATGTGGATGTGGTCGACAGCGAACATATTATTGTTGGCAATGACAACAACTTCCCGTTTTCCTCCAGCCGCGAACCGAATAAACAGGACGACAATGAACTTATCCTGCTGAAAACACCGGAGCTGTTGCAGGCAAAATAAGCCCTGTTGCTGAGATCTCATCAAGCCGGCCTGGGCATTCCTGGCCGGTTTTTATCTGTCAAACCCATGGTTTTCCACTAGAATAAGACTGGTTCTTCCTATTTCAACTGGAACTACAGGAAATCACGATGGAAATATCGGAACACAGAATCGTCATAGTGGGCGGTGGGGCAGGCGGACTTGAACTGGCTGCCAAACTCGGACGCAAATTCGGTCCGCGACATATTTTTCTGGTGGACGCCGGCGTGTTTCATATCTGGAAACCGTCACTGCACGAAGTGGCGTCGGGCACGCTGGATATCCATCGTGAAGGCCTGTCGTATGCAATGCTGGCCAAAGATCACGGCTTCACTTTTGTACCCGGTGAAATGGATGATATTGATCGGCAGGCCCGGACCATTCACGTCAAACCGGTATTCAGCGAAGGCGAAGAAATATTTTCTGCACGTGATATTCCCTACGACACACTTGTGATGGCTGTTGGCAGCCGCTCCAACTTCTTCAACACACCGGGGGCTGAAGAATACGCCACTGCACTGGACTCTACAGAGCAGGCCGAAAAATTTCGACTGAAATTTCTGCGTGAACTGATTTCTGCCGACCAGAGAAAAAAGACGGATGCCGATCTCACCCTGAATATTGCGATTGTGGGCGGCGGTGCAACGGGTGTCGAACTGGCGGCCGAACTGCTGGAGGCAGGAAAGGATCTTGGGTTTTATGGTATCAACGAACTCAATCCGGAAAAGGATATTCACATTACCCTGCTCGAAGGCAGCCCGCGCATTCTGGCCGCACTCCCCGAGAAAACCTCGGTCGCAGCCAGTAAATTGCTGAAGCAGCGCGGCATTGACGTGCGAACATCTGTGCTGGTGGCATCGGTACAGCAAAAGGGCCTGACCGATTCCAACGGCAACAGTTATCCGGCGGATCTGACGGTGTGGGCAGCGGGCATCAAGGCTCCGGGCTTTCTGACACAACTCGGATTGGAAACCAACAAGATCAATCAGATTATTGCCGACAAGACACTTCGTACCAGTGATACCGCCATTTATGCGATGGGCGACTGTGCACAAGTCGAATGGGAAGATGGGCACTATCTGCCAGCGCGAGCACAGGTCGCGCATCAGCAGGCCGACTATCTGGTCACCGAGCTGTCGGCGCGTATCAAGGGCACGGCTGGCACGGGCAAGCCGTTTGTCTTCAAAGACTACGGATCACTTGTCTCGGTGGGACACAATAAGGGAGTGGGAAGCCTGATGGGCGTGCTGACTGGCAAAAGCCTTTTTGTAGAAGGCCTGCTTGCCCGGCTTATGTATATGAGTCTGCATCTCATGCATCATATGACAATACTGGGTATTGCAAGAACCGGGGCAGTCGCTTTGGGTCGCCTGCTGCTCAAACGCAGCACGCCACGGGTCAAGCTGCATTAAATCAGGCACAGTGACCTGTGGTCGACCACTGTGCGAGGCCGTGAAGGTTTAATGGCTTTGATCGCTTGATGTTTTGATAGAAGCTGGCAGCCTGATGCTGACAACCCGAGCGCTGCGCCATCAATCTGCGCAAACCAGAAACCAGAATGAGGGCGCGGTGGCGGGCGACCCGGCTCCCGCCACCATGCTGGTTGTAAGCCATTGCATTTGCTATTACTTACAGCGGCGGATAGGCGCGCTCCAGTATGGCCGGCGCGTCCAAACACGGAGTGATCCCGAATACACCTGCGTTGTCTTCAAAGCGACTGCGCACAAAGGCTTCGGCAACCCAGGTCGGTGCATGCCGGTACAGCAAGGTGGCCTGGAACAATAGGACCAGGCGCTGCGTGATTCTGCGTGCCTGCGCCTGCAAGTCAGCGGCCGATCCCTGTAGCCATCGGTTCAGCTCCTCTACCCCTGCAGTCAACACCGGATCTGCGCGACAATCCTCGGCGAGTGAATCAAACAGCAGAGCAGCTGCATCAGGGTGCCGCGACAGCGCCCGCAACACGTCCAGACACATGACATTGCCGGAGCCTTCCCAGATGGAATTGACCGGCGATTCACGCAACAGCCGGGCCAAAGGCGCATCTTCAATGTAGCCGTTGCCGCCCCACACTTCCATACACTCGGCGATCGCAGCGATGCTGCGCTTGCACACCCAGAATTTGGCAGCAGGCGCCACGATGCGTAACAGCGCGCCTTGCAGAGGATCTTCCTGACGGGTAACCGCGTTGGCCAGGCTCAAACCGAGCCATAGCGCGGCTTCGCTTTCCAGCGCCAGATCACACAGCACCGATTGCATCAAGGGTTGATCTGCCAGGCGCCTGCCAAAGGCCATCCGATAACGAACATGATGAATGGCCTGCACAACTGCCTGTCGCAACAGTCCGGCACTGCCCAGTACGCAATCAAGCCTCGTCTGATTGACCATGCGCAAGATTACAGGTACACCCGCGCCCTGCTCTCCAATGCGCAGGCCCCAGGCTGCGTCAAATTCCACTTCAGCACTGGCATTGGAGCGGTTTCCCAGCTTGTTTTTCAGACGCTGAATCTGCACAGCATTTTTGCTTGCGTCGGGTCGCCAGCGTGGTACATAAATACAACTGAGCTGATCCTCTTCGTTGGCCAGCACCAGATGCGCGTCCGACATGGGAGATGAGAAAAACCATTTATGCCCATGTAATTCGTATGCTGCCAGTGATTCATGCGAACCTTTGGCAATCGCAATGGTGGTATTGCTGCGAACATCGGAGCCGCCTTGCCGTTCTGTCATTCCCATGCCGATCATCATGCTGCGTTTCTGCGCAAGGGGGGCATTCGAGCCATCGTAATGACGACTGTAAATTAACGGAGCAAGCCTTGAGAACAGCGGCTGATCCTGCAGCGCCGCCACGGATGCGAAGGTCATGGTCACAGGGCAAAGGCTACCCGCCTCGATCTGTGCGTGCAGATAAAACAAGGTAGCCCGCCGTACATGTCTTCCATCCTGCCAGGCGGAGGAATGCACCCCCATGTCAAACAGCATACCCAGCAAAGTATGCCACGAGGAGTCAAAGGTCACGGCGTCCTGACGTTCGCCGGTGCGAGTGAATATCGCAGGTTCGGGTCCGTGCGTATTGGCCTGTTGCGCAAGGTGCAGCACCTCTTCAGAACCGAGCTTGCCGCCATAATCGCGGCAATCTTCAGCCGCATCGCCCGCAGAGAATTCAACCAGCGCTTCCTGCAGTGCCGGATCACAATCGAAAAGGTTATAGTTTTTCAGATCCGGGACCTGATTGTCCGGTGTGATAAATGTTGCGTTAGCCATGTGAACCTCCTGATCATAGTGGATCACAACCTGGGCGGCCCGCGGACTGCTTTTTTCGGGCCAGCCAGCACTCGGAAGGCGCATTGCGCGCCTGAATTGACTTTATCACATCTGTGAAACAACGGAAATACAGCCTGTCAGGCCAGGGCACGACTAGCCGGACATGCCAATCGTGGCGCCTTACTATCCGGCAAGCGGGGGTCAGCCGCCATTTGCCAGTCTTTCAATAATCGGACAGTCCGGTCTGTTATCACCATGGCAATGATCTGCCAGATAGGCCAGCTCGTCACGTATGGAACGCAATTTGGCAATATCTTCGTCCAGCTCATCAATATATTGTCGAGCCAGCTGTCTGACATCGGCGCTATGGCGCGACGTATCTTCCCACAGACCAATCAGCATTTTGATACGCTCCAGCGAAAACCCCAGTTCGCGAGCCCTGCGGATAAACGACAGGATCCGCTGGTCCTGCGTGGTGTACTTACGGTAGCCCGCCTCACTGCGACCGACGGGTCGGATCAATCCGATTTTTTCGTAATAACGGATCATTTTTGCGCTCACGCCTGTGATCGCCGATACTTCACCGATATTCATATTTGTTTCTCCCACTCCATGGATTTGCATCCGTCAGGACGCCGTGACTGCAAAACGACGCAAGCGCAAGGCATTCATGACCACGAAGACGCTGGACAGGGCCATGGCGCCCGCCGCAAACATGGGCGACAGCAACACACCGTTCCAGGGAAACAGCACGCCTGCAGCCACCGGAATCAGCGCAACGTTGTAGGCAAAGGCCCAGAACAGATTCTGCCTGATATTGCGCATGGTCGCCCGAGACAGGGCAATGGCCCGCGGCACATTCGACAGGTCACCGGACATCAGCACGACGTCAGCCGATTCCATCGCAATATCGGTCCCCGATCCGATGGCTATACCGGCATCAGCCACAGCCAGGGCAGGTGCGTCATTGATCCCGTCCCCGACAAAGGCCACGGGACCATAGGTTTTCTGCAACTGCCTGACCGTCTCTGCCTTGGCATCAGGCATCACCTCTGCTACCACATCATCGATCCCGAGTTCGCGTGCAATGGCCTGTGCCGTACGCTTGTTATCGCCACTGACCATCACAACTTTGAGACCCTGCTCATGCAGCGCATGAATGGCTCCGGGTGTCGTATCACGAATGCTATCGCCGACCGTAATGATCGCTGCGAGCCGGCCATCGATCGCCGCATAAAGGGGCGTCTTGCCCTGATCGGCCAGGCTGGTGGCGACCCCGGAAAACGCTGAAGGATCCAGATCCTGCTGCTTCATCAAACGCTCGGACCCAACCAGAATACGTTTACCATTCACCTCGGCGCAAAGACCCAAGCCAGTCAGTGATTCGAAACGGGTGATCGGCATCAGGGCCAGCCCCTTGTCCTGCGCCGCCGCCACAATGGCACGGGCAATGGGATGTTCGGAACGGCTTTCTGCTGCTGCCACCAGCGCCAGCACCTCGTCCGGATCAAATCCATTGGTCACTGTCAGATCATTCAGTTGAGGCGTACCGAGCGTGAGCGTGCCGGTTTTATCGACGGCAACCACCCGTACGTCCATCAGCGTCTGCAGTGCCTGGCCCTGGCGAAACAGAATACCCATTTGAGCTGCACGGCCTGTACCCACCATGATCGAAGTGGGCGTTGCCAGGCCCATGGCGCAGGGGCAGGCAATGATCAATACCGCTACCGCATTCACCAACGCAAATCCCAGCGCCGGCTTCGGCCCCGTCAGCATCCATATCACAAAGGTGATTGCCGCGATCAGCATGACTGCGGGAACGAACCACATGGTAATGCGATCGACCATGGTCTGTATCGGCAGTTTGGCACCCTGCGCCTGCTCGACCATACGGATAATCTGCGACAGTACCGTGTCTGCCCCCACACCGGTTGCACGCAATACCAGGGTTCCATTCTGATTCACCGTTCCTGCCACTACGGAAGAGCCGGCGGTTTTTTCCACCGGCATGGGCTCGCCGCTGATCATGGACTCATCCACAAAACTGCTGCCCTCAGTCACTTCCCCGTCAACCGGGATGCGCTCACCGGGACGCAACTCAATCATGTCGCCCACGATCACATTCTCGATTGCCACTTCCGTGACGCTGTCGGCCCTTCGGACTCTTGCCGTGCGGGCACGCAAACCGGCCAGACGACTGATCGCCTCGGACGTATTTCCTTTGGCGCGCGCCTCAAGATATCGACCAAGCAGTACCAGGGCCACGATCACGGCGGCAGCTTCGAAATAAACATTCACCGTGCCCTGCGGCAGCAAGCTGGGTACAAATGTCGCAACCACCGAGTACAGGTACGCCGCTGTCGTTCCCACCGCAACCAGGGAATTCATATCAGGTGTCATACGGAGCAAAGCAGGAACGCCCTTTGCAAAGAAGCGGCGGCCAGGACCGGCAAGAACGGCCGATGTCAGCACGAACTGGAGATACCAACTGTTCTGAGTTCCGAGCGTTTCCGCAATGAAATGATGAAATGCAGCATTGGCATGTGCGCCCATTTCCAGGATGAACACAGGCAATGCGAGCACCACAGCCAGAATCAGATCACGCTTGATATTTTCCCTCTCGGCTTCCCTTCTTTTGACGTCTTCATCGCTGCTTTGCCGTGGATTGCTGATGACCTTAGCCTCGTAGCCCGCGCGCGCTACAGCTTGCGTCAGCAGTGTGGGATCAAGGTGCTGCGGTGCCCGCACCTGCGCTCTCTCGGTCGCCAGGTTTACACTTGCCGCATGTACGTCTTCCACCCCGGCCAGTGCCTTCTCGACATGACGCACGCAAGAGGCGCAGGTCATGCCCGCGACAGACAGTTCGATCAGTCTATCGGGACCGGCTGATGTCGGAGTGGAAGGGTCTGCCGGGTTTCGGGACAGGGTGTGGGTAGTCATGCTTTATTTCCAGATAAAAAACGGCGGAAATGAGATTCATCTCTTTCCTGATCACGTGCTTGCAACTGTTTTTTCAAGATAAAGCTTACCATGATGGGAAGGTCAAGCGCTGTGTTCCCTACTAACGGCATTTCCGCATTGAAAGCGGCGACTATGGCAAAACACGATAGCATCAGGCAAACATTACCGGTAAACTAGGCAGCTTCCTTTCTCTCTGCCGGACGTTATTGCCATGGATTTGCCCAACCACCAACTTACCATGACCGTACTGATGACACCTGATATGGCCAATTTCTCGGGCAATGTGCATGGTGGTACGATCCTGAAACTGCTGGATCAGGTTGCCTACGCCTGTGCAAGTCGGTATGCGGGACGATATGTGGTCACGCTGTCGGTGGATCAGGTCACGTTCCGTCAGCCCATCCACGTCGGCGAACTGGTCACTTTCCTGGCCTCGGTGAACTACACCGGCAATACGTCCATGGAGATCGGGATCAAGGTGGTGACCGAGAACATCCGCAGCAAGGAAATTCGCCACGCCAACAGCTGTTTTTTCACGATGGTCGCAGTAGATGATGATGGCAACACGGTGGCCGTGCCTCCCCTGGCACCCGGAAATGACGTAGAAGTGTGCCGCTACGAGGCAGCAAAAATGCGCAGAGCCTTGCGCAAGGATTTGGAAGCCCGCTACGGCGCAATCCACGCCAGCGCTGGTACCTGAATAAATTTTGCTGGAATATCAATTATTTAGCTTGACATATTAAGAAAGCACTGCTATTATGTGCCATACCATGACGTATTTGTATTGGTAATTTGATCAGTTGATTTCTGAATAATTATTCTTACTAAGCTTGCGGGTCTTCTCACGACACTGCAACGCGAGACAAAACTCCAGCACCAGCGTCATATTGCGTGTGCCTTGCAGGCATAGACCTTAATGGTCGTCGCCTTCAGCACATACTTAACAATTTGATGCGCCTGTACTGCTAAACCTAAAACGATCGCCGGCGCCATCAATCTGCAATAAATTTCAGCTACGCTATGCATAGCTGGGTCGGATAATCATCCGAAGCAGAGAAACCAACAACAATAATCTCATAATAAAGGAAATTACAATGAAATTACTTACACGCTTCCGCGAGGAATTTGGTACTCAGAACAATAACAATAATCAGCAGCATCCTGCTGTGAATACACCGGTAAAACCTGTGGGTTTCAAACTGGGTATTGCCATGAACCAGCCACAGTTCCGTTTGCATTCGCAGAAATAACCTACAGAGCACGCTTCCCTGACGCAGCCGATCCACCCGGCTGGCTCTCAGGGAACCTGGCAACAAACGCAAAGCCCGCTGCCGGCAGCAAGACCGGACAGCGGGCTTTTGTATGGAGCCTATGAACGGGTATGGACCTTGTTTGGACGCCTATGCAGTCCACTGTGCCATACCAGTTTGTCAAACAAGGTCAGGTGTCAGCCTTATTTGACTGCGTACAGGTACAGCTCGACACGACGGTTCTGTGCACGTCCGGCGGCGGTGGCATTGTCAGCAATCGGATCATTAGGACCACGGCCTTCGATACTCATGCGGCTACTGTTCACGCCCTTACCACCCAGATAATTCACGACACTTTGCGCGCGGTTAACAGACAGTTGCTGATTGAATGCCATCTGGCCGGTGCTGTCGGTATGTCCGACAGATTTCAGACGCAATTGCTGGCTTTCGTTCATGGATTGCGCCAAGGCATCCAGGACCGGGAACAGTGCAGGTTTCAGATCATATTTTGCCGTATCAAAGGTGGCGCCTTCGGGAATATTGACTTTCAGGCTACCGTCAGGCATTTTAGTGGTTGAAATACCCAGTTCTTTACCGCCAGCATCATTGACGCGACCGACAATGCGATCCCAGTTATATCCAACAATAGCGCCGCCGACCGCACCGATACCGGCGCCGATACCGGCACTTTTCGAGGAATCTCCGATGAGCGCCCCCAGCCCTGCGCCAATCGCAGCACCTACGCCCGTACCTGCAGCCGTATTGCCGCCCTGCGTTCCGCAACCGGCCAACAGCGCGCCGGCAACCAGAATCGCCGCAATTCGAGTTTGACGAATAATCATTGACTTCTCCTTATTGGATTTGTTTGGTGTACAACTGATACTGAACATCGGTGACGATAAGTGAACATCGGTAACGATATCGACAGTGACAATACAATAACCGAGGCTTCGTCAAAGCGCAAGCATCAGGCGGCTTGCGGGGTTCCGGAGACCGACGGCCGATGAAGCAGCATGACTAGCTTGCAGTCGGGCTGTGTGGCCAGCCGGAAGGTGATTTGCTCGAATTCGCGGTACCCCAGTTCAGGATGATTGAACGCACGCAGTCCTCCCTCGCGCTCAACGACCACCTGCCGGCTCCACCAGTGGCGGAAGACGGCGCTGCCAGTGAGAAGTTCGTCAATCAGGCTCGCGGTGCCGGCATCGTCCAGATAGGCCCCGATATCAGCCCGGAACTCGGCCACAACGCGATTGGCGCGGGTTTCCCAGTCTACTACCAGCGAGGGAGCCCGCTCATCCAGAAAAATGAAACGCAATAAATTCGGCTGGCCCTGGGCGCCCATCCATCCTGCAAACACCTGGTCAAGCGCAGCGTTGAAAGCCAGCACGTCCCAGTGTCGGTCCAGTATATAGGCAGGGACGTTGATGCTGTCTACGCAAGCCTGCAGGGAAGCAGCAGGGGCAGAAATGGCTGTCGTGCCGCCATGCTCCGGATCACTGACGTCCGCCAGCTCAAACAGATAGGCACGTTCTGCCCGCGTCATCTGCAACACCGTTGCCAGTCTGGCCCACACGGCAGCTGACACCGACACGTCTCGGCCCTGTTCTATCCAGGTATACCAGGTTACGCTGATATCGCACAATTGTGCGACTTCTTCACGTCGCAGGCCGGGTGTCCGTCTTCGCTGTCCGCCGGCAATACCGGCCTGCTGCGGTGTAACGCGATCCCTTGCGCTACGGACAAATGCGCCAAGCGCCTGCTTGCGAAATGCCCCGTGTTTTTCAGCCATGACGCTCCTGCCTGTTTTTTACCCCAGCACACTCATGAGTGAACGACGAACCTCTTCTTCCGACAGTCCGCTGCGCGCCACGTAGTCCTGCAACTGATCCTGACCTATCGTGCCCACATTGAAATAACTGGAGTCCGGATGACTCAAATAGAAACCGGATACGCTGGACGCCGGGTACATGGCCATACCGTCAGTCAGGCGCATGCCGATATCTTCCGTCTGCAAAAGCTCGAACATATCGACTTTGACGCGATGTTCGGGGCATGCCGGATAACCCGGAGCAGGACGGATACCCTGATATTTTTCCTCAATCAGGGCCTGGTTGTCCAGATTTTCGTCAGACACATAGCCCCACAGGTCGCGGCGCACCCGGGCGTGCATACATTCCGCAAGGCCTTCGGCAAAACGATCACCCAGGGCCTTGAGTAGAATGGACGAATAGTCATCCATCTCGGCTTCAAATTTTTTCTCGTATTTCTCTATACCTATGCCACCCGTCACCGCAAACAGTCCGATATAGTCCTTCACGCCGGATTCGCGCGGCGCAATATAGTCGGCCAGGCACTTGTTGGCGACGCCTTCACGCTTGGCATTCTGCTGCCGCAGATTACGCCAGGTGAAGAGCACCTCTTCACGCGATTCATCCTTATAGACTTCAATGTCTTCATGGTTAACCGTATTGGCCGGATAGAATGCCACCACGCCGCCCGCTGACAGCCAGCGCTGTTCAACCACTTTTTTCAGCATAGTCTGAGCGTCATCAAACAGCTTGCGGGCCTGCTCGCCTACAACTTTGTCATCCAGGATTTTCGGATATTGACCAAACAGGCTCCACGTCTGGAAGAACGGCGTCCAGTCGATAAACGGTACGATCTCTGCCAGATCAAAATTCTTGAATTCGCGCCGACCCAAAAACTTCGGGCGCGGCGGCGTGTAATTGCTCCAGTCGATGACCGGCGCCGCCTTGCGGGCGTCTTCCAGCGGGATGATGGGGGTCGCCTTGCGGTTGGCATGGCGCTCACGCACCAAGTCATATTCTTCGCGAACCTGACTCAGATAGGTTTCCACCTGATCAGACACCAAATTGGTCGCCACACCTACCGAACGGCTGGCATCCGGTACATAAATAACAGGGCCATCGTAATGCGGTGCAATTTTGACTGCAGTATGCACGCGACTGGTTGTCGCGCCCCCGATCAGCAAAGGAATGTTCTTTTCGCGGAAATAAGGATCGCGCTGCATTTCGGAAGCCACATACGCCATCTCTTCCAGGCTTGGCGTGATCAGGCCTGATAGCCCTACGATATCGGCCTTTTCTTCCTTGGCTTTAGCAAGTATCTGCGCGCACGGCACCATTACGCCCATATTGACGACTTCAAAGTTATTGCATTGCAGAACCACGGTCACGATATTCTTGCCAATGTCGTGGACATCACCCTTAACAGTGGCAATGACCACCTTGCCTTTGGCGCGTACATCACCACCGGCAGCTTCAATCTGGCGTTTTTCCTCTTCGATGAAGGGGATCAGATGTGCCACCGCATGCTTCATCACGCGCGCAGACTTGACGACCTGCGGCAGGAACATCTTGCCTGCACCAAACAGATCGCCCACGACGTTCATGCCGTCCATGAGGGGGCCTTCGATCACTTCGATGGGTCGACCGCCCTTTGCTTCAATCTTCTGCCGAACCTCTTCGGTGTCTTCGACGATGTATTGGGTGATACCGTGAACCAGTGCATGAGACAGGCGTTTTTCAACTTCCTGCTCGCGCCATGTCAAATCCTCTTCTTTCTTCGCGCCACTTCCCTTGACCGAATCGGCATATTCCACAAGGCGCTCAGTGGGGGTGCGCTCGTCGGCCGGATCAGTTTTACCCAGGGGTTCCGGTCTGTCCAGAATCACATCTTCGACCAGGTCGCGGGTTTTCGGATCCAGATCAGCATACACGCCCAGCATGCCGGCATTTACAATGCCCATGGTCATGCCTTCCTGGATGGCGTAATACAGGAATACGGTGTGAATGGCCTCACGCATGGCCTCGTTGCCGCGGAACGAAAAACTCACATTGGAGACACCGCCGGAAATGCGGGCATGGGGCAGGTTGTCATGAATCCAGCGCGTGCCCTCGATAAAGTCCACGGCATAGTGATTGTGTTCCTCAATGCCGGTGGCTACCGCAAAAACGTTGGGGTCGAAAATAATATCTTCGGGTGGAAAATCCAGTTCGTCCACCAGCAGGTGATAGGCTTTGCCACAAATGTCCTTGCGACGCTGCAGGGTGTCGGCCTGGCCTTCTTCGTCGAACGCCATGACCACCACGGCCGCGCCATACTTGCGGCACAGGCGCGCATGCGCCAGGAACGGCTCCACACCCTCTTTCATGGAAATCGAATTGACAATCGGCTTGCCCTGGACACACTTGAGTCCTTCTTCAATGACTTCCCATTTAGAACTGTCGATCATGATGGGCACGCGCGCGATATCGGGCTCGGACGCAATCAGATTCAGAAAGCGACGCATGTTCGCTTTCGAATCCAGCATGGCTTCGTCCATATTGATATCGATGATCTGCGCCCCGTTTTCAACCTGCTGGCGCGCTACCGTCAGCGCCTCGTCGAATTTTTCCTCACGGATCAGGCGCAAAAACATTTTGCTGCCGGTCACGTTGGTGCGTTCACCAACATTCACAAAGAGCGATTCGTCATCAATATTGAGTGCTTCCAGTCCGGACAGGCGGGTCTGGACTGGTACATCGGGCACCGTTCGGGCCGGCAACTGCTGCACTTTCTCAACAATGGCTGCAATATGCTCTGGTGTGGTGCCGCAGCAGCCACCAACCATATTCACGAAACCGGCCCTGGCAAATTCTTCCAGCAGGGATGAGGTATCGTCCGGCGTTTCGTCAAAGCCCGTATCGCTCATGGGATTGGGCAGGCCGGCATTGGGATACACGCAGAGCCAGGTATCACAGATTTTGGACAGCTCTGCAATATACGGGCGCATCAGGGCGGCGCCCAGGGCACAGTTCAGACCAATGGTCACGGGTCGGGCATGCCGCACCGAATTCCAGAAGGCCTCCACCGTCTGGCCTGAGAGAATACGGCCCGAAGCATCGGTCACCGTTCCGGAAATCATCACAGGCAGCCTGATGCCGCGTGTTTCAAAAATGGATTCGACCGCAAAGATCGCCGCTTTGGCATTGAGCGTATCGAAAATGGTTTCAATCAGGACAATATCAATACCGCCATCCAGCAGACCCCTTAGCTGTTCCTCATAGGCCGCCTGCAATTGTTCAAATGTGATATTGCGCGCACCAGGATCGTTGACATCTGGCGAAATGGATGCCGTTTTGGGCTGGGGGCCGAGCGCGCCCGCCACAAACCGCGGGTGCTCGGGCGTACTCCAGGCATCACAGGCCTTGCGCGCCAGGCGCGCGGATTCCAGATTCAGCTCATAGGCGATGTCTGGCAGATCGTAATCGCCCTGAGCCACAAATGTGGCACCAAACGTGTTGGTTTCAATAACATCAGCTCCGGCCTTAAGATACTGCTCATGAATTTCACTTATGATATCGGGACGAACCAGGGACAGCAGTTCGTTGTCTCCCTTGACGTCCTGATGATGCTCGGCAAAGCGCTCGCCGCGAAAATCGGCCTCGGTCAGCTTGTATCGCTGAATCATGGTGCCCATGGCCCCATCCAGCACGAGAATCCGCCCCTTCTGCAGCTCCTGAACGAAGCGGGCACCAGAGGTATAGGATTCGATGGAATAAGGCAAGGCAGGATATGACACGTTAAGACTCGTTCTAAATATTTGAATTCAATGCAAAATTGTAGCGGATTTGCAACCATCGGACAGGCAAACCCCTGACTGCGACAGGCAAATATCCTGTCCACGCCAACAATCGTCAATTCCAACTGTCATCATCTGTACCAATCAATTACAATTGTGAGTTCAGGGTGCATTCACCATGCCCGGCATGGAGTGAATGGTAAACGGGAAACAGGATAGTGACCACGACTGGCACTGCAACCTGTGCTGCCCCCGCAACGGTAATCAGGCTTTGGCCTGCAGCCCGACATCGGCCCTGAAGCTGCCGCTGGTCCTTTAACCGGACCGCATCCATTCGAACCTGATGTGCGGGGTCGCGCATCTTTTACCGGTATGACATATGAAGTTCTCCTCCACGCCCATGGCGCTCGCCCTGGCGCTACTGCCTTTTTCCGTTTCGGCACAATCCTCGTCTACTGACGTGAAGTCTGATCCTCTGGTAACCCGACTCGACACCATCGTGGTCACGCCTGCGCGCGACAGTCAGTCGCTGGCCGATGTTTATGGCGACGTCAGTGTTATCACAAATGAACAGTTGCGAAATGCGGGGGCGAGCTCACTGACGGAACTGCTTACCCGCCAGCCACAGATCCAGTCGTATCAGCTTGGCGGTCCGCAAACACTGTCGGGTATCTTCATGCGGGGCGCCAGCCCGCAGCAGACTCTGGTCATGGTGGATGGTCAGCGTATCAATGACCCAGCCACAGGCAGTACTTATCTAAGCGCCATTGATCCCACGACCATCGAACGGGTCGAGATCCTGCGCGGCGCCGCCAGTAGTCTGTACGGCTCGGATGCCATGGGTGGCGTCATCAATATCATCACACATTCCGACACGGCAGAAAAACCGCTGAGCGTGTTTGGCAACATCGGCGTGGGTACGCACAGCCTGTTCAAAAGCAGCCTGGGTCTTTCCGGTGCCAGCAATGGATGGGACTACCGACTGGCCGGCAGTTATGCCAGCAGCGACGGCTTTAATGCGACCCGCGAAAAACTGGGTACCTTCACATACAATCCAGATCGTGATGGATTTGAGCAGGCGTCATTGTCCGGCGCTCTGGGCTATACCTGGAAACCGGGTAACCGTCTGGGCGTGTCCTTCTATAACGGCTATACCAACGGCCAGTTTGACAGCGGCGCCTATGACACCAACACCTTTGGCATCATGCGCCAGCAGTCCGTTGCCGTCACCAGCAATAACCGGCTGGCCGACTGGTGGGAAAGCGTGCTGCAGGTCAGTGTCAATCGCAACATTTACGATTCACGCGCCTCCTACGGTGATTCGGTCATTGGCAGTATTCAGCGCACTTACTCCTGGCAGAACAACTTCGCCATCAATCGCGAAAATACCCTGTCGCTGCTGCTGGAGCGCAAGGACGAGAGCATCTCTGGTACCACGACATACGAGAAGGATAAACGGCATACCAACGCCGTCGGCCTGATCTATCGTGGTAATTTCAATCGTCATCACGTGCAGGCCAGCGTGCGCAACGACAATGTATCCGGCTATCAAAGCAAAACAACAGGCAGCCTGAGCTACGACTTCGATATCACATCGCATTGGTCTGTCGGTCTCGCGGGCAACACAGGCTACCGCGTTCCCACTTTTGCCGATCTTTATACGCCTTTGAGTTTCGGTTATCAGGGCAATCCGGATCTGAAACCGGAAACGTCACGCAATTTTGAATTGCGTACAGCATGGAAAACCGACGACACTACGGTATCGGTCAATGCCTGGCAAACCAAATATCGCGACCTGATCAACGGATATGTCTGTGACGAGATGTTCAACTGCACGTCCGAGAACGTGGATCGCGCCACGGTCCGGGGGATCTCGCTAAATGCAGAACACCGGTTTGATCATACACGTGTGTATGCCGGCGCCGATTTTATGAATCCCAAGGATGACGAGACGGGCAAACTGCTGATCCGTCGCGCCCGTCAGGTATACCGCATCGGCGTCTCGCAGACGCTGGGGCAGGCTACACTGGGTGCTGACTTTACCCATACCGGACGGCGCTATGATGACAAGGACAATACCCGCGAAAAACGGCTTGGCAGCTATGGCGTGCTGAATCTGCGCGCCAGCTACGCCTTCAGCAAAAACCTGGAAGCACAGGTCAGCTGGAACAACGTGCTGAACAAAAAGTACGAGACCTCTTACGGCTATAACCAGGCCGGCAGCAATGTGTTTCTGAACCTCGCGTTCCGGATGTAAGTCATGCGGGGCCGCAAGCGAAACCGTGTTGTGAAAATAACAGGTGCAATACTTGCGGCGCTGGCCCTGCCCATGACGGCAGTGGTGGCAATGGCCACGGAAAGTGCCGGCAAAACGGCAGTCAGCCTGTCTCCGCATCTGACCGAACTGGTTTACGCGGCCGGCGCAGGCAGTCATTTGCTGGGCGTGTCGGATGGCAGCAATTTTCCACCCGAAGCCGCAAGCCTGCCCAGGCTTGGCAGCGGCGTGACACCGAATGTTGAACGCATCGCACTGCTGCATCCCCAAGTCATTCTGGCATGGGGCTACAAAAACAGCGAGGGGCTATACCCGGCACTGCAAAAACTCAATACCCCCGTGCTTTATCAGGCACCCGGCAAGCTGGAAGATATCATTCGTGATATTGAAGCGCTGGGCGAACTGTTTGGCACACAGCACATTGCGCAGGCCACCGCCCGCGAGCTTGAGGCCATCCTGGCTTCGACGCGAAAGCGCTATCGTGACGCAACCAGCGTCAATACCTTTATCCTGGTCGGTCGCCAGCCGCTGTACACATTGGGAAATAATTCGTTTGTGATGGATGCACTGCACGCCTGCGGCGCCGTATCGTCGTTCGAGGCGCTGTCGGCACCGGCACCGGTGGTCAGCCGGGAACAGCTACTGCTGGCCCGCCCACAGGTGGTTCTGTTTGCTGCCAAAGCCAAAACCCTGCCCGCCGAAGCACAGGCCATCCGTCGGGACTTCTCTGCACTGGGGCTGTCGCTGCAGGCCGATCAGCTGATCGGTCAGGACCCCGACGTGCTGTTTCGCCCGTCTGACAGGCTGATACGCAGTCTGCCGGCGCTATGCGAAGCAATTGATCAGGTCAGGCGCCGCCTGTCTCCAGCTGTTTCTGAATTGCCTTCGCTGCCACCACCCCATCGGCCATAGACGTTACTACGCAGGGATGCTGCCGGTGTGTGACTTCACCGATCGCATAAATGCCCGGCAGATTGGTCTGCGTGGTTTGAAAATCCGTACGCACATAACCCAGTTCATTCAGATCCAGGCCCAGATCTTCCATGCCCTGCAGTCGCGCACGAAAGCCGTAGAGCACCAGTATCGCATCGTAGGCGCGGCCATTGACCTGCCGGGTGGCGGGGTCAAAGGTATAGGGGCCGGTGGAAATGTCCGATTCGTTCAGGAATTTCAGCCAGTGCCGCTGGCAGCGCAGTGTACGCGCGTAGATGTGAACGGACTTGGCACCACGCTCTTTCAGGAAAAGGGCATTCTCAAAAGCATTGTCGCCCCCTCCCAGAATCGCCACCTCCTTGAGGGCAAATTCGTAATTGGCCACATGTTTGCCCGGACCGACAAGCACATCGTCGTAGTGGTCCAGCGCCCACTCGGGCGGTTTTCTGGGTTCCACTCCGCTGGCAATCACGACAAATCGCGCATGCAGCGGCCGATCTGCTCCGAAGAACACCTTGAAATGTCCCTTCCCGTTGCCAGAGGCGTTGTCGCGATCGATGCGGGTGACATGAGAATTGAGTAGCACCGGCACACGGGCGCTGTCCAGACTCAGTTTGATTTTTGCTGCAACTTCCTCGCCGGTCAGTCCGGGGGCGGTCACATTCCAGGTATCTTCGAAGGGATTACTGGCACTTAGCCCTCCGGCCCGCCCACTGGACTCGATGACCAGGGGAGAAAAGCCCATGTGAGCCAGCCACACCGCACAGGATGCACCTGCCGGACCCGCGCCAATCACGATGGCATCATAGACAGCCTGCTGCATTCGGGAAAAATCCTCGTTTAATCATGAATTTATCTACACAAACTGTATTGTACCCCCCGCTACGGGGCGAAAACACTACAATAGCAGCCTGAACAAAATCCGGGCTTTTCCGGAGCCTTTTAATCGATTTCTCATGACCACTCGCCGTATCTTTTTCACCCGGCTTGCCCTGGATGCCCGCATTGGCATTTTGGAGCACGAGCTGCGTGCCACACAGCCCCTGCATATCGATGCGGATTTCGATATGCACGTTGACCAACAGGTCAACGACCATGACATCCGCAGTGTGCTGGATTACCGCAAGCTGCGTGAAGCGATCATAGAAGAATGTACGCGCGCGCATGTCCACTTGGTGGAAACACTGGGTGACATGGTAATTCAGCGCATCCTGAATGATTTCCCCGCGGTCTACCGCATACGCCTGCGTATCGGCAAACCCCTGGCTTTTTCCGACTGTGCCGCCGTAGGCATCGAAGTGGAAGCCAGCCGCTGATTCGCCTGACCGCGACAACAGACACGTCCTATCATGACTACAGTTGCCATACCCAGCGCCATGTCCAGCCACCAGGCCGCTCACAAACAGCGCCAGCACGAAAACAAACTGACCAAACGCATTATGCGCGAAGCCGGTACCGCCATTGTCGATTACAACATGATCGAAGATGGCGACAAAGTGATGGTGTGTCTGTCAGGGGGCAAAGACTCGTACAGCATGCTGGACATTCTGCTTACCCTGCAGAAACGGGCGCCCATTCACTTTGATATTGTCGCGGTAAACCTGGACCAGAAACAGCCCGGCTTTCCCGAGCATGTTCTGCCCGAATACCTCACCCGCCTGGGCGTGCCCTTTCATATTGAAAACCAGGACACGTATTCGATCGTCAAGCGTCTGATTCCGGAAGGCAAGACCACCTGCTCGCTCTGTTCCCGACTGCGCCGCGGTATTCTGTATCGCGTGGCCAGCGAACTGGGCGCCACAAAAATTGCCCTGGGCCACCACCGCGACGATATTCTGGCCACCTTTTTTCTGAATCTGTTCTATGCGGCAAAGCTCAAGTCCATGCCGCCCAAACTGGTTTCCGATGACGGTCGTCATACCGTCATTCGCCCTCTTGCCTATATCGCGGAAAAGGATTTGATCGCCTATTCGGAACTCAAACAGTTCCCCATCATTCCCTGCAATCTGTGTGGTTCCCAGGAGAATCTGAAGCGCAAGGAAGTCAGTCGCATGATTGCGGCCTGGGAAAAAGAAAGCCCCAAGAAAGTCTGGAATACGTTCAAGGCCCTTTCTGCCATTGCACCTTCGCACCTGATGGACCGGAATCTGTTTGATTTTGCCGGCCTCAAGCCCAGCGGTATTGCAGATGAGAATGGCGACAAGGCCTTCGACGCCGAGAGCTTTGACGATACCGTGGGCGCTGCATCTGCAGACTCAGATGACGACACCGACGGTAGCGATGACAACCGTCATCAAAGCACTGACGGCGCGAGTCCGGCAACAAACGGCAAGCCCGGATCAGACGTCCGTTCACATGCACGCACCATCCGCATTCAGTCTCTGTGAGTCAGCCATGACCGATTCCGTTTTACATCATGCACCGCTAGGTAAGGACACCCAATATCCTGATCACTACGACCCGTCTCTGCTCTTTCCCATTGAACGAGAAACCGGACGGGCGCAGCTTAGTCTGCAGCCGCCACCTGCCTGGCATGGCGCCGACGTCTGGAACGCCTACGAACTGTCGTGGCTGAATGAAAAAGGTAAACCCCAGGTCGCGCTGGCCCGTTTCATTTTCCCGGCGACCAGTACGCACATCATTGAATCCAAATCATTCAAGCTGTACCTCAATTCATTCAACCAGACGCCCATGCCTGGCCGCGACGCCCTGATGGCCTATTTGCAGCAGGACCTTAGTGCTGCAGCGGGTACGCCCGTTTCCGTCACGCTGATTGAACCGACCGCGTTTGCGAGCGAGTCCATGAGTGAGCTGGAAGGCACCTTGATTGATACTCTGGATATTGAGGTCTCCGCCTATCAGCCCGACGCGAACCTGCTGAAGGCGGATGCTTCGCAATCAAGACACGAAATCCTGCGCTCGGATCTGCTCAAATCCAACTGCCCGGTGACCCGCCAGCCCGATTGGGGCAGCCTGCAAATCGAGTACACAGGAGCTGCCATTGATCACGCATCACTGTTGAAATACATCATTTCCTTTCGGGGACACAATGGCTTTCACGAGCAGTGCGTGGAACAGATTTTCTGCGACATTTTGCGTACCTGCAAGCCAGAAACACTGACGGTTTACGCACGCTACACTCGTCGCGGCGGACTGGATATCAACCCCTGGCGCAGCACTGATCCGGACTTCGCTCCGACTGCGGGCCGCAATGCTCGCCAGTAATGAGCGCGAGTCATGCGCACCATTAACTGCAATCTACCCAAACCGGTACATCCATGAAATCTACTCCCTACGTCAGTGTTGCCGCTGCCTTCAGTAAAGGCCTGGCAACTCAGTTGCGTCCCGCCATGCTGTTTGCCATCGTGTTGCCATTTGTGATTGCGCTGCTCACCGCCATCATTCTGCTGGTATTCGCCTGGGGGCCGCTCGATAACTGGCTGGACAACACGGCCATGCACTGGGGCTGGTTTCAGTCGGTCTCCACCAGAATGTCCGGTTGGGGCTTTGCCACCATGAGCGATTGGCTGACCGGTGTCCTGTCGTTTGTGGCCCTGCTGGCAGTCAGCGGCATCGCAGGCCTGGCTGCAGCTGCCATTCTGGTCATGCCCATGGCACTTAAGGTGATCAGTGAAGGCAGCTACCCCGAGCTGCAAAGAAAAGGGGAAAACGCGACGCTCACCAGCCTGGCCAACACGGTCAAGGTCAGTTCCATTTTTGTCGTGGGCTGGCTGATCACCCTGCCCCTGTGGCTCATCCCCTTTGCGGGCATTGCCCTGTCATTATTCTGGGGAGCGTATGCGTTCTCGCATATGACCCGACTGGACGCGATTGTTGAACACGCCACCCTTGCAGAACGGGTCTACGTGTTGCGTCATTACAGTCGTGGTTTCTGGATGATCGGGCTGATTTGCGCAGCTATCGCGCTGGTGCCTTTTGCCGGTTTCGTGATGCCGGTATTTTCAATCCTGGTGTGCACCCATTATGGATTGATGGCCCTCAAGGCCGTTCGCGCGCAGCAACTGGCAATCGAACACGGCGCCGCCGGGACAAAAACCCTGCCCTGACGGCACCGACAAGTCAGGACTCAAATGCGCCGGCCTGCTGGAGCACGGTTTTGAGTTCTCCACTTTCATGCATTTCACTGACGATATCGGACCCGCCAATGAATTCGCCCTTGACGTACAGTTGCGGAATGGTAGGCCAGTTGGAGTACTGTTTAATACCTTCACGCACTTCCTGATCGTCCAGGACGTTAACGGTAACCAGTTTTTTCACGCCCGATTCACGCAGAATCTGAATGGCCTTACCTGAAAAACCGCATTGCGGGAACTGAGCCGTACCTTTCATGAACAGGACAACCGGGTGTTCTGTAACGGTCTCGCGGATAAAATTCTGTACTTCACTCATTGTTTTCACCTGTCTCAGCATTGAAAGTAACCAGTTCAATCATCTGGCCATATCTTCAAATAGTGTAACGCTAAATCTGATAGCAGCCACCGGAAATGCGTTCGATACCGGATAAATCATTGCGGGACTCAATCTGGGTAAAACCCACTTTGGCCAGCATATAACGGACGTGTTCAGCCTGTTCCCAGCCGTGCTCAATCCACATCCAGCCGCCACTGGCCAGATAATTGCGCGAGCCGGCGATAATGCGACGAATCGCTGATAGTCCGTCCGAATAATCGGTCAGCGCGATCGGCGGCTCAAAACGCAAGTCACCCTGCTGCAGGTGCGGATCGTGGCGGGCAATATAAGGCGGGTTGGACACAATCAGATCAAAAGCCTGCTGCGGAATGCCGTCAAACCAGTCACTTTCCAGAAAACGCACATTTGTCGCACGATGCTTTTCTGCATTTCGGCGCGCCAGCGCCAGTGCATCGGGACTTTTATCGGTTGCCAGCACCAGCGCGCCCGGACAAAACCGCGCAACGGAAACCGCAATCACACCCGTCCCGGTCCCCATATCCAGTACATTGGCCCGCGGGTTCTGCCGGACGTAATCAATGGCCGTTTCCACCAGCAGTTCCGTTTCCGGACGCGGAATGAGCGCGGCGGGCGAAGTTTCAAATGCCAGCCCCATGAATTCGCGCTCTCCCATGATGTAAGCCATGGGTTCACCACTAAGCCGTCGTTCGATCAGCGCGCGGATCTGCTCCACATCTTCGTCAGTCAGCGGATCACGGTCATGGGCAATCATCCAGGAACGCGAGACATTAAGCGTGCGCCCGATCAGCATGCGCGTCTCAAGAGGCGGCAAACCGCTGTTGCGCGTTAAGTATTCAATCGTAATGGCCAGCGCCATTCCTGCTCCTTCTGATACAGCCGGTATTGCATCGGCCGTATGATCTATTTGAACTTCACTTCTACATCAGGTTCACTGCGAACCGGGCTGAGACATGTACTATAAATCATCGCCCAGCGCAGCCAGCAGTTCAGCCTGCCGTTCAGCGATCAGCGCGCCCGTCAGCTCGTCCAGCGAACCTTCCATGATTTGCGCCAGTTTATACAAAGTCAGGTTGATTCGGTGATCTGTGACCCGACCTTGCGGATAATTGTATGTCCTGATCCGCTCGGAACGGTCGCCCGTCCCCACCAGGCTCTTGCGTTCTGCCGCTTCTTTCGACTGCTGTTCCTGACGCTGGATATCATTGATACGCGCCGCCAGCACGCTCATGGCGCGAGCCTTGTTCTTGTGCTGCGAGCGGTCATCCTGACATTCGGCCACAATCCCTGTGGGGATATGCGTAATACGCACAGCAGAGTCTGTTTTATTGATGTGCTGGCCGCCCGCGCCGCTGGCGCGAAACGTATCAATCCGCAAATCGGCAGGATTGAGCACCACCTCGGACACCTCATCAGCCTCGGGCAGAACCGCCACGGTGCAGGCCGAGGTGTGGACCCGGCCCTGCGATTCCGTTTCCGGTACCCGCTGCACGCGATGCGCGCCCGATTCGTATTTCAGTCGTCCGTACACGCCATCGCCATCCACCCGCGCAATGATCTCGCGATAGCCGCCCATCTCTGACGCATTTTCGGAGACAATTTCCACCTTCCAGCCCTTCTGTTCGGCATAACGGCTGTACATGCGGAACAGATCACCGCTGAAAATCGCACTTTCATCACCGCCCGTACCGGCGCGCACCTCAAGAAACACCCCTCGACCATCGTCCGGATCTTTCGGCAGCAATTGCAACTGCAATTGTGCGTCCAGCTCATCCAGGCGGTCCCTGGCCGTGCGCAGTTCCTCTTCTGCCATTTCGCGCAGTTCGGGATCCGAGGTCATTTCCGTTGCCGCCTGCATATCGGCCTCGGTCGCCTCATAGCTGCGAAAAAGCGCGACTACTGGATCGATTTCTGCACGCTCGCGCGACAGCTTGCGAAAACGATCCATATCGCTGGCGGTGTCCGGTTCGGCCAGCAGGGCGTCAACCTCGATCAGGCGATGCGAAATTTGCTCCAGACGGGAGCGCATTGAAGATTTCATAAGGAATTGGGAAAGAAAACGGCGTATTCAGGAAACAGGCGACACACAAGGGTGTCGCCCCTTAGCAACTGGCAAGAGCAGCGCTAATGACTGGAATCCTGATACGGAAAAAGACGGGGCAGCATCGTCATCAGCGCGGCCCGTTCATCACCCTGGCTGCGATTGAGCGCCACCATGGGTGCATGAAGATACTTCTGCGTAAGGCTATGGGCGAACTGCTCAAGCACCTGATCTGCATTCTCGCCGCGTGCCAGCAGCCGGCGGGCACGCTCAAGTTCAGCCTGCATGACAGAATCCGCGCCCTGATTCAGGTTGCGGATGACCGGCACCACTGCACGCGAATCCATCCAGTGCATGAAGTTCTGCACACGACTGTCGATAATGGCTTCCGCCTGAACCACCGCGGCCTGGCGTGAATCGCTAGCCATTTGCACATATCTTCCCAGGTCGTCGACGGAATACAGATACACATCATCCAGTTGAGATACTTCCGGCTCGATATCTCGCGGCACAGCCAGGTCAATCATGACGATAGGCATATGACGGCGCAATTTGGATGCTTTCTGGACCAGCCCCAAACCCAGTATGGGCAAGGAGCTGGCCGTACAGGAGACCACAATATCAAATTCAGACAACCGTTCGGGCAAATCGGCCAGTTTCATGGTCTGGCCATCAAACTGCGAAGCCAGCGTCTCGGCACGCTCCAGCGTGCGATTGGCCACGACCATACAGGACGGCTTTTGCGCAGAAAAATGGGTCGAACACAGCTCGATCATCTCGCCAGCGCCAATAAATAGCACACGGGTTTTTGAAAGATCACCAAACACGCGCTGCGCAAGACGCACCGCCGCGGCCGCCATGGACACCGACTGGGCACCAATGGCCGTTTGCGTACGCACTTCCTTGGCAACCGAAAAGGTTTTCTGGAACAGCTGATGCAGCAGTGTACCCAAGGACCCGGCTTCACTGGCTGCACGCACGGCTGTTTTCATTTGCCCAAGAATCTGGGGCTCGCCCAGCACCATGGAATCCAGGCCGCTGGCCACACGGAAGGCGTGGCGCACAGCCAGGTCCTTGTTGTACTGATAGACATGCGGGCGCAGTTCGTTGGCTTCAAGCGAATTGAAATCTGCAAGCCAGGAAGGAATGTGCTCAGCCACCTCGGGACGGGCGGCACAGTAGATTTCCGTGCGATTACAGGTAGACAGGATTGTGGCTTCCTGAACCTTGGAACCAAATGCTGAGCGCAGGCCATCGAGCGCCGGGCGCAGCAGCTCTGCGGGCATGGAAACCCTTTCGCGCACCGACACCGGCGCCGAATGATGATTCAAACCGAAGGTAAGAACGTCAAGTGACATGGCCGTAATATCTTGAATTTTCTTTTATGATCTGGTATTGACGCAATTATAGTCCTTACCGGGCCTGTTTTTAAATATTTCTGCCCGCGCCGCTGCAAAATCTATACACACGTCAAAAACTAGTGTATTATTTCGTTCTTTGTTGGCCAGGTAGCTCAGTCGGTAGAGCAGAGGATTGAAAATCCTTGTGTCGGCAGTTCGATTCTGCCCCAGGCCACCAAAAACCTCTTTTAGATTCAATAAATTAGCCGCTGCCTCAAGCTGCTTTTTTATTTTCTTTAACATTGGTGTGCCGAAAGTGTGACGCAAATTCCGTCACATTGGCGTAATTAGACAGATGACCAGCATCCAGATGCGCGTACTTCTGCACCATCTGGATCGTTTCCCATCCGCCCAATTCTTTTAATACCATCAAGGGCGTTCCAGACTGAACGTGCCAGCTTGCCCAGGTGTGTCGAAGGTCGTGAAACTTCAACGGCTTGACACCAGCCAACTCCGCGGCACGATCTAACGTTCGCTTATCAACCTGAGTCACCCTACGACCACTTGCTCGGGTAAAGCAATAGGTCGTACCAGCCAATTTCCGTTCACGCAATAGCGCGACAGCTTCACTGTTTAACGGCATTGGGCGGGATCGACCGTTCTTTGCTAGATCGTTGGTAACCCAAGCCATCGAACGTTCGATGTCCACTTTATCCCAGGTCAGAGACAATATCTCATTTGAGCGTGCCCCCGTTGCTAGAGCAAAGCTGCAAACTTGGCGCATCCATTCAAGCCGCATTTTCGACAATAGCGCATTGGCATCCGGTTTAGTTAGCCATCGGATATTGACCTTTGGCTCTCTAAACGTATGTAGCTTAGGGGGTACAACAATCCAGCCGATTTCTTTTGCAATTGAAAATGTACGCCGTATAGTGGAAAGATAGCGGTTCTTTGTCGCATTGCTTAGCTTTCGCTGCGACTTCACCCTTGCCCCAATCCAGTACGTTGGCAGGTTCATGAATATTTCTTCGGATTTTAAAGAGCTGATAGCGCGACCACCAAAAACTGAGTTCCAGTATTCAATGTGCCGCAGTTTTACGTCGTAGTCTTGCTGCCCTTCGGATCGTTCCAACATCCGCAATGCAGCCTGCTCAAAGGTATACTCGGGAACCACTCCAAGCCGCGCCTGTTCCCACAATGAGGCTCTCAGCCTGTCGTGGTATTCGAGCGCCTTTTTCTTTTCCGTTGTGCCAGTAGAGCGTCTAATTCTCTCGCCGCTTGGCGAGACGATATTGATCCGCCAATAAGGTGAGCTCGGTGTTTGATAGATTGACATGGTTTATTTCCTACATTGTCAACCTGCAACCCCATGCAGGTAACATTGTTCCGCTTTTTATACAAATTTTCAACCGATTCGGGCCATACGCGCCAATGGCCATTTTTAGTATCGGATACACGGAAAGCATTCATTTGCGCCTTCCGTGCAAAAATAGTTCCATACGAAAAACCTGTCAATCTAGCAACTTCATAAAGTGTCAACGCTACTCGCATATCACTCCCTCCAAACTAGAGAACGTTCCGAAATAGCGCGATTTCTGATTATTTTTACAATATCGTCGCGCTGGATTCTGCCGTTAATATAGGCATTTAACTCATCTTGAGTCAGGATATTATTTTCGATAGCCGCCATAATCTGCTTCGATTGAACAGCATTATGAACTTTATTGCACTTGCGACTATTTCTCACAGTTTTGCGCCAGATTGTTTTCTTGGAGCACGAGACTTTGAAGGAATGATGCTTAAGCTTTACATGCTCAAATGAGGCCGAATAATATAAGTCACGCAAAGATCTAGCGATATACAACTTGATACGCTGTGTGTCCGCAGTCACATCAAAGATGTCAAATGCTACGTCATTGGCGTGCTCATATCGAACCTGAGTCGGCATATAAGACGATTTTTCGCTGCAAACCTTCAAGTAATAGGCCTTCCATTCGGTTCTATCGATATTACCTTCAGCTCGATAATTAGGGGTCCACACAATTCTGCGCTCAGACAGTGCGGAAAGAATGGATTGATCGATTTGGGTAATTGTTGGAAACTGCCGGTGGTCTAAAATCCTATCTGGACGAAACGAACCTACCGCAGCATGCCTGTGATCAAAGGAATAGTGAATACTTCCAATGTACTGCAATTCTGATTTTCTGGGCCTCCAAAGAACTTTTCGTTTTCTACGAAACTCATACCAGTCTCGCTGCCTCTCTGGGAGTTGGTGATGCTCTCCACACTCATCGCGCTCCGCTCGAAAAGACAATGCATTCATATCACACCTGTATATTAGTTGCGCCGCAAATGTTTCAGGTATAAAAAACCGCCCAGTTTGAAGGACGGCTTTTTTCTAGAATCTAGATCCTACTCGTTGCTTTGCTAAATGAGCCTCTCCTGCCGCGAAGCTATTTAGCAAAACCGACTTACTTTGTTCTCAAGTCAATTTGGCACCCAACTACTGGACTGTGGATTATACGGCGCAGATATAACTATCTGCGCCCTTAATAATTAAAATGCGCATGTCGTATTGTTTTTGTTTTTGCACTTCGCCATCTGGAATAATTAATTCTCAGCACCCAAGCTATGAAACAAGGGACGAGATGCCTTAACAACAGCGATCCCGTGGAGGCTTTGGGCCAGGCCCTCCGGCGCACCCGACGTACTACTGGGTAAACGATTTATCCAGGTTCTGTGTGTCACTTCGACTTAGTGACTCGGCTGTGATTTGTTAAAGAGCGAACGATCTCAATCGTTGCCTCAATTATAGCAATGCTACAATTAAATTATCAATAGCCTTGCTATAAATAAAGTGTAATTTTTTCGAGAGATGATCAAGCCGTGCTCTTATAGCAACGCTTTAATTTTGAGAGTCTTCATCATCGTTAAGCAATTTCTTTATAAATCCCTGTAATTTTGCTTTCTCACTGGAAGTCAAATTATCAAAATCGTCGGGACAGGGTGTAACCCACTGATAATAAGCGCGAACCTTATCTGCTATTGTTGGACTGAATTCGTCAATCTTCACATTCAACCCTTTAGCAAAAGCAAAAGCGTGCTCAATGGTTAACGCTCGCCGTCCATTGAGCAACTGCCAAACCATTCCGTGAGATCCAATGCCGTATTCGGATCCAAACTCCTCCAACGTCGATTCAGATATCGCGTTGTAGAGTGCCTTTAAACGAACGGCATCTTCCTTTTGCCAGTTTTTCATAGTATCCGATTGCAAAAAAGTATAATGTAGCAACTCGGAATTATCATTTTGATACTTTTGCTATAAATTTAAAATTATTTTATTATAGCGATGCTATTGACGATATGATAAATATGCATCGGACTTTACAAACTAGAAATTTTACCCTCCAAGCAGTATTAATTAAACGGTGGTTTTCTGAATAGATGAAAATCAAGCAATTTTTCATCGTGAACCGTCTAGAGGAGTTGATATATCAATTATGTATTACTAATACTAGCTACAGAACTGTCGTACTATGGATGTAATGAGCGATTTTTTCTTAAAATCAGATCTTCGATTGTGCAATTTTCGAAGGTTATAGATTCAGTCTTAATTATGAAAAATTCAAAAATAATACTGCTGCTCTTAATATACTCTAACCTTTCAATCATCAATGCGGTGCCAAATCAAAAACCCAAACAAGCGCGGCTGTCGGCGTTATGCTACAAAGACCATCAAAATTTTTCGAACTACATTTGATTCTAAACGGCATCCTTAAATTTGATGAATTAGCATCGCCCCCCTGGCACTGATCTATTTTTCAAGAGAACTTATCAGAAATCGAACTAGCCCCTTGATTTACAGGTCCGGAAGTATTCCTTAAACTAACGACTAGGAATACGCCTATGTATACGACTATGAACTCACCAAATAACAATGCCCGAATTGAGGTGATCACCGCTGGAGTCCTGCCGCGAAGCTGGCCCTGTTGCAACGAACCTTTGAGCCAGGGCAGTCCGTCTCCCTCGTTGCCCGGTAAGCCGATGTGTCTCCCAGCCAACTATTTCAGTGCCGCAAGGCATACGCCGAGGGTTCATTGGTGACAGTGGCCGCCAATGAGCCAGTCGTACCTGCCGGCCTCGCAGATGCAGGAGGCTATGAAGCGGATCAAGCAGGTGGCTGCTCTGGAGCGTAAAACGCTGGACAGTGACTCGCATCCGGTTAGTGTAGTGTAGCCATTATCAAAATTCCAGAGAATAAGGCAACATTGAACGGTATAAGTCGTTTAACGTGAGTTACCAAAATATTTCACCCTAAGATCTCGAATGTACCCCTGCTCGCGTAGTCCTAACAATTCAAGTGTAACGGGCCTCAATAAATCGCTTTGTAAGGAAAAACCAAATCCGTACTTATCCGGATGAAACATGTTACCAACCACACGAACTGGCTGCTCTGGGTGAGTATGGGTGAAGTACTCCAGTACTGGCGCATCACCTACAAGTGCATCTACCTCATCAGACATTAACCCCTGAACAGCTTCGTCAATGCCCGTATAGCTCCGCGTTTGAATGCCCAGCTCCTGAATATAATCTTCAGCCAGACTACCGTCCCGCACCCCAACCCTTTTTCCCGAAAGATCCGAAAGAGAGTGAATTTGATTTGTTAAAGACGTGGTTGTCATAACACTGGTGATTGAGGAGGTAACGTAAGCAATCACGCCAACACCGATCACCATCCATATTGCGGACCATATTCGGCCGATCCAGCCAAATAAATTTTTATGTGTGGTTTTACCAGTAGTGAGGATCGAGACGGTATGGAAAAAATTATCCGCCAGACCTTCTCGCCACCTGCGCGGGAATTCGCTATCGAGTCTGCGATCTACAAGCGTAATAATTACAGTCGCAAAGAGTGCGAGAATGAGCAGCCAGGAAAAGGTCGCAATGTGGCCGCTGTCAATCAAGCCGTCAATTACATTTTGGAACGAGCCGGACCCTGTGTTATTTGTCATGATTCTCAGACCAGAATCATACCAGGGCTGAGTAAATGCAATTGATTGCGCCCGCTGTTTGGTAATCGTCAAGTTCGAAACTGCAGCCTCTACTTCGCCGCGTTCTACCGCTTCTATCAGTTTGCGGAAAGAGGGATAGCTTATATAGGTCGATGACAGCCCCATCTTATTCTCAAGGCTCTCCCAAAGTTCAATCGCCATGCCTGAATAGCGCCCGTTTTCGACTGTTACAAACGGATCGCTTTTGTATACGCCAACCTTCACAGGTTTGGTAGCAGAAGACACCCCTTGCGCAAACGCCGGCTGCAGAGATAGCACCGAGAAAAAAATAATGCTAACGGATATAAGGAAACTTGTGATCAATGGGTATAAAAATCTAAACAAACCGTTTATATCCTTAAAAGAGAAATCCTTTCGATATGCTTCAATGGTCATGATAATGCTGACGCGATTAATGATGCTATACAAATAGCAAGGTGAGAATCCAAGCTCAACGACCGGGCTTGTTCACGGCTGATGTTCTGGCACATCGTACAGCTGTTAGTATTTTGGCATAACAATTGTATTAAATTTTTTTTGTGTCTCCTAATATCAATAACAACATGCCCAATCTAATTTCCAATTGTGATTCAGTATGAATCTTTGACTGGTTCGTGATTATTTTGTAAATGGCAAAGTGATTAGTATTTACATCTAGCAGCTATACTGGTTAAAGTAAGCTAAATCTGCTACGCAATTAAACAATGACTATACGATTACGATCCTTTCCTTTGTTCAAACCCGCTTTAATCATGATGCTACTCACACTTGGAGCGTGCACCAGCATTGGCCCCAATGCAATCCGCGAAGATCAAGTTGACTATGCCGACTCAATCGGTCATGCGGCGACTCGCCAATTATTGCTCAATCTGGTACGTGTTCGCCATCGAGAAGTGCCCTCCTTTATTGCGGTAAGTCAATTGGTTGCCAGCTACGGCGTCGAATATCGCGGAGAAGCGAGCTTATCTTTCGTGGATCGAGTAACCTCAGCCTTACAGCGCCAAACGCTTAAGGAACATGGTGGTCATGTGCTGGCTGCGGGCAGCTATAGCGACCGCCCTACGATTACTTATACTCCGCTTCGTGGATCCGATGCTGCGCGTCTGCTGTTAAACCCGATTCCCCCTGGTGTCTTATTTGCCTTGCTTGCATCCGATCAACCAGCTCATCTTGTGCTCGGTATCCCGGTTGCCGCCATCAACGGCATTCGCAACACGACAGGAGATCGACAGGAACTTATTAGAGAAGGTGAACAGTTTCGTGAGATTATCGAACTCTTCGATCAACTGTCAACCGAGGAACGGCTAGCTTTACGTTTTGTCGAAGACCATGGCAGTCGGCAGGCCCACCTGGTGTTTGCGGATAGAAACCCGGCCGGGCCGCGGGAAAACCGTCTGCGACAATTGTTGGATCTGGATGCTTCCAGGCATGACGTACCCATCGTATTTGGACTCGGCAAAGGGCGACCCAGTGAATTAAGCATTCATACGCGGTCAATTATCGAGGTGATGCGTGCATTGTCCCAAGTGGTGCCCTTGCGGCCGGGATTCGGGGGCGAAACCAGCAGTAATCTAACCCCTGTCGATCCCTTACTCAGCAATGTTCACATATATGCCGGCAGATCTGCACCGTCTGATGCATTCGCCGCGGTATCTCATCGCGGTCGCTCGTACTGGATAGATCAGGATGATGTGGAAACCATCGAACTGATTTCGTTTGTCATGCTATTGCTCAATATTGCAGATACCACAAGTAGCACACAATTGCCTATAGTGACCATACCATCCGGTTAAGTTATGCAAGCCCTTAAAGGTAGACCGTTTGCTGAGCCTAATTTTCTCGATCAAGAACGCCGGCGTCTTCATATATATCTAAGGGCCTATCAAGCACTTTCAAATTATCCTCACTGACCGCCTGCAAAGTATTCGGTGACCTGACACCGAACAACCACGGTTCTTCTTTTTTACTATTTGGAGTAAGGTGTAAAAGTACACGTTTGTCTTTCTTTTCCACTGTCCAGACCCCATGCAAGGGCTTTCCAACTGCCGCACCGCTGATTGTAAATTGACCTTGAGGAGCCAAATTAAGCTGGATATCGTCCCCGGTAAATTTTCCTGGCGGCAATACAAATTCAAGTGACGAAGCTGATGTGTCAGTAGACGGAACCCCACGAGCGCCAAGGGTCTGCGCATGAATAAAAGCAGAAAACGTACTCAGACATAACACGACGACTGCACTAATTATTGACGTTAGATTCATATGTGATCCTTAGGAAACAGGGACAATAAACCACTACATGAGTGGTATGATAAAACAAGCCTAAAACGGCTGTATACCGTTCCAAGCATCAGGGGCACGACAATAAAAGCTTTAATTCAGAACATCGAAAAGCCGCAGAATCCATGTTATTTGATAGATTAAGCCGATCGTTACAAACGCCGTTTGGTAGCGTTTGTCTGAGACGAAGATCGCTACAATTGCGCAGGTAGCGAATGCTGCCTGGCGAATGGGATACTCCAGACCAAGTGACTGAAAATGTTCGATTCCCTTGATACGGGAGTCAATGAGATCAACGATAAAGAGCAGTGCCAACAATCCATAGAACCACTTGCCTCGCGATTGAAAGTAGTCTTTATACCCATTGTACTCATCCATCCTATCAGGAAAAAGTATGGCTGAAAGAAAGGCGAAGAGAATGGCATAAGAGATGAGGAACAAATAGATTTCGAACGTCCAGCGCTGAATCACAGACAGACCGAATTCGAACCACCAAAAATGAATGATCGTCACTAGCAGAAATAAAACCCAGGCGAAATGGATAGGGTAGATGTTATCTCGTTTAGGGTGCTGCACAAAACGCGCTAATCCAGTGACTAGACGGGTGATGCTAAGTCCCAGGACCATGCCGATAATGATGCGCACGTGCACGAAAACGTCAGGGTGAGTGATGGGACTGTCCATGTTTATATCCTTGCACTTTCAATGAGGTCCAGAAAGCAACGCATCAATGATGCGTTCCGTTACTAGTCTACGCAAGCTGAAAGGTTTAAAAATAAATGCTATGGCTTATGTTTGTTTTCTATATCCTCTTCAATCAAAGAACAATGAAGTTCAACGGGTGACTCCTTTATGGCCGCAACATCACCATCAATGAAATCACAGTTGAGAATATTGTTCTCGTCCCCTTTTCGAGAGGAAAGTATATTCACATTTACCTTCGCCGATCCCTGAATCCACTCCAAGCGCTCTGCTGCAATGGTGTTGCCAGTGACATGCACCAATCCTGGGTTACCTGAGCGGTTTATGTTCTCGTAGCCGAGATCAATCATACCCATTTCATTGACATGCCGTCGCGCACTTTTAAGAGGATTACCGTAATAGGCTGCCATCACAGTGATGCCCTTATTTGTCGATTGCAGCTTAGCAGTCGCTTTCTTAGAGAGCGAAATCTTGATATCAAAACCAAGATTTTCGTTCGTTTCCACAGCAAAAGCAACTGGTATGAAAGTGAGTGCGCTAACAGTGAAAAGAAAATGCGATGTTTTGAAACGAGGAATCATAATATTTTGAGACTCAGGTGAAGGTTTTTTCTACCAGACCTTTCTTAAAAAGGTGTGGCGCATTGATCCATGCTAATGCATAACAGTTTTATGATAAGCAATTGTGAAATCACTGCCTAGGAATGGGGCATGAAATATCGCCTTCGGGGCATTGCATATAATCATGCAACTGCTTCGTCCTCTGCTCGGTCAGCGAAGTTAAACACGTCATAGAAATCATAGCGCTGGCCGAGCCTGTACCTGCAGAGCCTGTTGCAAAAGCACATTCGGCATCCCGGAATTTCAACCAGGCTCGTTGAGCCTCTACCAATTTACTATGCTGTTCCGTATTATCCTTTAAGCGTGAGCTAGCTTGTTTATAGACGATATTCAAGGTTGTATCGGCCTTCTTATAAAGATTACTCATGCACTCGTTGATCGCTGCCTGCGAGGCTGCATTTGCACACGGATCGGACTGTGCGAACGATATGTTATGAAAAGTCATAAAAAAAAGCGAAAAAAACAGCCAGTGCCTGCGCATCATAAAGGGTTCCCTTTGTTAATAACTAAGTTTGCAGTGACGTTCGTGGCGATTGCGTAAACTTTCCAGATCAGCTCTGACGATACGAGCCAAGGGTGTTGAGTCTCCATTCACTCGAAGTTTGAGAGATATTGAAGATTCACAAACGAACATCCTTTTACTTCAAAAGCAAAATAGCGCTGGTGTGTAATTTCGATGCTATCGTTAAACTGATCTGTTTCCAAGCAGAGATGCACAAACGTATGGTGTGTCATTCAATAATGTTGAAGTCTATCTACTTGAGTTCACCATCGTTCCCTCGATCAGCCGTTTTGAAGTCGCTCAGAACTTGCTTCATGTATTCCTCTTTACTGATTCGTCCATCTGAATTTTTATCCATTTGAGCAAACTGTGCATCCGTCACAATTCCTTTAAGCTCATTTTTACTCAGGAAGTTATCGTGGTTTTTATCTAGTTCGTTATATGCTATTTCCATGAAACGACTATATTCTTCTCTGTTTACACCGCCATTCTTATCCTCGTCTAAAGCTTTAAGATGTGCTTCATGCAGATTTTTATGATGGGATTGCGCGTGTAACGGTGCTGCGAATGACGTAATCGATAATGCCAATATTGCAAGAGTCATATTTTTCATGTCAGTAGTCCTCATTCGCATCCCAATCTATTTCCAAGATATCCGCCCACACCGGCGCCACCCGCCATACCAAGCGTCGCTCCTTTGCCTTTTCCTATCGTAGCTCCTGCTAAGGCACCAATTATGCCTCCACCTATAGTGGCAGCCATACAACCAAATTCATGATTATGAACACGAAGCTCTTGTTCATTCTTTGCTGTGGAGCAAGCCATCAGGAAAACAGATAGAAAACCCATTATGCATACTTTTCGTATGACTCTCATGCAAAATCCTTTTAAATAAATGATGTCAACTTACACTCAAAACCGATTGACAGTAATGGAGCTATTTCACACATTTCGAACAGAACGCAAAGCCAACCAAACCAAAGTTGAAGTAGTCTAGGCTCACATTTCCTCAAATGAGGGGAGATAACTTTTTATTCACTGTCATACAGAAAATATATCAATGCGATAAATTTCTATTACCTTCTTCTGCTTCTGGCTTCTTCACCACGCTCCATACGATCCAAAAATCGCTGTTCTTGATCTTCATCAAGCGATTGCTGCTGCAACATGCATTGGTCAAAATGTGGTGAGTTAGGTTGTATGCCAAGTTTCAGACATTTTTGTCGATATTCTTCTGCATCCATATTATCCAGAGAGCCGCATCCGGCAAGAGTACCCATCAAGAGCAAACCGGAAACCAGAGCTACCTTTGGAAATAAATCTCGTTGAAACATTCTTCTAGTGCCTTTGTAGAAATTAATGAATAGAAAATTAATATAAGCGCCTGCGACGATACTCATCGTAATCCGGCTCTAAATAAGCCGTCCATTGCTAGATCGTCAATCAAGTACAGAACATTTGAACCACTAAAAAACACCTCCCGGCCAGAAACCGGGTCAAAAACAATCTGCTCTGTTTCGATAAATCTCAGGCGTTCATAGATCGTGAATTTCCTTTGCAGTAGAGCCTTCTCATTGGATGACTGAAATACAGGCAATTGTTTCAACCGCCAATACAACCTACCATCGATCATCCAAAACCAATAAAACGTGCCGCCTCCGATAATAAGAGCCAAGGATACTGCCCACTTGTAGAATGGTGAAAGAGTCGAATTGTGTAATAGAGAAAGCATGACGATCTCTACTACGATTAACAAAGGACCCAAAATATTGTCGAACCAAGTAAAGATCCGAACTTGTGTCTGATATAGATCTCTAACTTGTATCTCAAATAAGCTGGATAGCTTCACCCCTTCTTGGCTTGACTTCATATAGATTTAGACCTATCTGCCATGCGTCATGGCGTTGTTGCAGCCTACTGTATTGGCCGTATTAGCCGAAAACAACAAAATTGCTACGATGAATAAATTCTTCATTAGGGTCTCTATATGCGGAAATGATCAAATCAGGTTAGAAACGCACGGCTACATTCGCCTCAAGTCCATGCTCTCTTACTCCGGATCCGAACTGGCCCTGATACGCAATACCGACCGTGGATGTCTTACCCAATTTAACATTCAAACCCGCCTCTAAAACCGCAGCGTTTTTTGCGATTGGCGTACCCTTGACGCTAAATGATGATTGATTGCCAAATGACAGATCGGTTTTTGGATTTATGCGGTTAAAGGCATGTCTCCAGCCGATTCCGCCATGTACATCTGCTTCTGTCGTTCCGAGCTCGAAGGTTGAAGTTGCTCTTAAACCGATGGTTGTAAACGTAGTGCTATTAGATTGGGATTTGCCTGACAAAGCTGCGGCTCCTCCATCTTCGGAGAAATGCTTGGCTTTAAAGTGAACATAGCTTAAATTGGCATAAGGTTCCAGCGCGGCAAAAGTCGTATCGATTCGGTATCCCAATTCACCAAAGGCCTGAAAGGTACCGGCGTTATACCGAGCTGACAATTTATCTGAAAAATCGGAAAATGCGACGCTTCTATCAGTTTTGATTCGATGCCATGTATAGCCAAGGCCGGAACGGAAGTTCCAGGCATTATGCTGTGTACCCGCATAAAGCCCCAAGTGATAGTTGTCACTTGATCCCGAAGAAGCACGGCCATTCACATGAAAGGAGGTGTGACTATACCCGGTCAATACCCCAAGCCGCCAATTTTGGCCCACAAGTCGGTCGCCACCTATGAAAAAACCGCCTGTATTCTTTTTAAAGCGCTCAGCATTACCGTCCGCCTTAAATTGCGCCCATGCACCAAATCCCTTGCCCCAGAGCGTAATTTCGCCTGGCGGGGTTGGCGCGGCAGACTGGGCACCAGCACTATAACGCAACCCGGAGACACTGGCCGACCCTGTGCTGCGGAAAGCCGCTCTCAAACGGTCATTTGCCGTATCGCGGACAAAATGACTATCCTCGATCAACCCTGCGCGTATCGAAGCGTGGACTTCACCCGATAGTTGATCAAACGCGTTTCTGGCTTCTGATGCATTCAGAAAAAGCACATTGTCATAAACAGCATTACCTTCATTTAATCTTTCTGCTGCTGCGCCTGCTGCACGCTGGTTGTGGCTGTATCCAACCGCGCTAAAAGCCGTTTTACTTCGATCCAAGGCCAGAAACAATGTCTTCGGCTCATAAATCAGGTCCATATCCACAAAGGGTGTTTCCGGAGATACCAAAACTCCATACGAACCATCAATATCGCCTTGTACGTTCAATAAAGCATAACGTTGACCCAGTTTAGTCGTCGTGCCTTTCTGGCGTTGAATTTCTATCGATGCACCACGGTCAATTGAGGCACTACCGTCCACAATAACTTTGTCAGATTGACCATTGGGGCCCAATTGAGCCAAATAGTTTGCTCCCGCTTCTTGGATAAAATTGCCCGCGATGGTCAGGGTATCGATGATTTTGGCAGGATCCAAGGTACTGCCTGGTGAGACAGTGCCACCGTCACCGACAGTGAGTTCACCTACCGTGCCAGTACCGGCCAATACGCCGCTGTCAGATACATTGACTTTCCCAGCAATACGGCCCTCAACGCCGAGCGTACCGCCAAGCACATTGGTGCCACCGGTATAGCTGTTGTCTCCGGTGAGTACCAAGATACCTTGCCCTCTCTTGGTCAGATCACCAACGCCTGATATAGAATTTGACCAGACAGATGAGTATCCTTGTGTATCAACGTCAAACACGCCTTTGTAGCGAAACTGGCCTGGACCATTGATCGCATTCCCTAAATTGAGAAAACCTTGGCCGAAAGTTTTAGTAAATTCGGCAGGATTAGCATCATATCCTTCTCTCGTCGTTGTAGTAAGAAGCGTTTCAATCGTCTGCTGTGCGTTCAAATACGGAAACGCCGACCGTAACACTGCAGCAGCCCCGGCAACATGGGGTGCGGCCTGGGAAGTGCCGTTAATCGATTTATACAGACTATTCTTGTTATCTGCATCATTGCGCAACCAACTCGAATATATCCCATTTTCATAATCGGGATGATCTATGTCTTTGTTAATGTCGCCACCCGGAGCGGCCAGACACCACTCTGCTGCAGCTCCACAACGATTACTGAAACTCGCAATTTTGCCGTCGTTGCCAACAGCAACAACAGCAATGAGTGAGCCTTGCAAATCTGAAAAATCTAGACTTGCCACATACTCACCCATTTCTCCGTCCCAATCGACATAGGTTTTCGGATTATTACTATCGTAACCATTGGCAGTTATGTTAATAAACTTATATAAGTTTCCGGCCTTAGTATTTTCTGGCGTAATCAATGGCAGCATACCGGGCCCGCTCGGAATGGCTGAATAGCCTTCCTTTTGATCGTCAGCATCGTTACCTGCCGCAAAGACCATTACAATATCCGCTGCTGCTGCTTCTTTTAATACATTTGCTTGCTCTGCAAGGTTACCAGGATCCGCATATAAACCTTGGTATTGAAGTTGGACGTAGTTTGGATTAGGTTTCTCCTTACCGGTTTCCTTGTCCTTAATAGGATTGCCATTTTCGTCCAATAGAAATATTTGAACGGGAGGATCTGGCGGTCCATAGCTTCCGTTCAATACTTTAGCTCCCGCGCCAATTGCATACTTAATTGCAGCGTTTGTTGGAGCCACCTTTGGGTCCGGGCCTTCAACCCCTACTGCAAAAAGAGGTAGGATTGTCGATTCGTATGCAACGCCATGCATTCCTTTACCGTCACGTGCTGCTCCGATAATTCCCGCTACGTGAGTTCCGTGTCCATCAGAAGCCTCTTCCGGATACACATCATTAGGATTTTTGGAATTTTTACCAAAGTATTCTGCATTGAGCTCATCTACCTGTCCAAGCAGCTCCGGGTGTTTTACATCAAAGCCACCATCCACTACAGCTACCAGCACACCTTTACCGGTATAACCTTTAAGATAAGCAGGAAGCGCATTGATTTTGGCGAGCCCCCAGTTCTTTTTATACTCGGCATCTAATGCAGGTGCAACTGAAACACCCGTTCCCTGCGCATAAATCAGCCCAGGAGTTAAAAGCCCAACTGTCGTTACTAACTTCAAGCTTATGCGTCGCATCGTCGTCCTATCCGGCGATCAAAATGTTTGAAGTGACAAAACCAATCGTCAAACCTTCAAATAATGTTTCGTTCAATTTCAAAATACGTTAGGATTATATACATGACGAATGAAATCGCTCCTCTGAAAATTGCGAATTTCTGCTGTCTTTTTCAGAAAACGATCTATATAAAACAGACGTCTGCACTATATAAAAGATTTTTTTTCATCTTCACTATTGATGAGTTTTATAATTTCTGCGAAACATTTCTAATATATTCAATAACTTATGCATAGAATTTTTGAACATTTATAAAGCTGGGGATAGTAATTGGGAATTCTTGCGATGATCCCTGATGCCTGGGGACGAAAATTCGAATGTGACGGGGCTGCTGTAGCGGAAGCTACCGTTGAACCAGGTTCGATTCATTTTGCGGCTAAAGCTTATTTTTTCTTAATTATGCTCTCTGCCCAGGCGGAAAGAACCATCGCAATTAACAGTGACCGTTCAATGATCGGGTTTGCTCCTTCAGGCTGTATCGAAATTGTGCCGGAAAACTCAGAACTATTTTCCCGATGGGAACATACCAAGTACAGCTTGCTCATTGCAATAACAGAGAAGCGTCTGCTCAACTTGGCTGGCAGTGAATGGGGGGAGGCATTGCCAGAGTTTTATCTACCAAAATTAGGTGTAGTCGATCAAAAAGCACTGACTATTGCATCACTAATACGTCAAGAACTTCTATATAACGGACTGAAGCGGGAAGAATCACTTGAATCCTTAATTACATTTTTCGGTATCCATGCCCTGCGCACATACACATCATTATCTTCAAAACAGGATCGACACAGCTTCGGTGGCTTGACGCCAGCAGCGCGAAAACGCGTGATTGATTTTATTCATGCAAACCTGTCGGAAAAGCTCACCATTGAAAAGCTTGCCTCGATAGCGGAGTTATCGCCAAGCTATTTTGCCCGTGCCTTTCGGCAGTCGTTTGGCCAAACGCCACATGAATTGGTGCTTACTACACGCTTGCAAACTGCCAGAAGCATGATTTTGGCCTCAAACGTCTCTTTGGCTGAGATATCACAGGTCACCGGATTTTCCAGTAATAGTCATATGTCAACTGCAATGAAGAAATTTTTTGGGAAAAATCCTAGACAAATTCGTCATTCGAAATGACAACGTGCAAGGTAAATTTATACTCAGCGGCGACGCAGCAAACAATCCAGTAAAAGGCAACTGGACTGTTGAAAAGATGGATCAGCATATACTTCTACGAATCCTACCAAACAACAAAAATGATAACATATGATGGCTTTTCGGTATTAGCTAAATAGATACCCTGCAGTTGGCAGATGAAACAAATCTGGACGTTTTAAATAAGCCTCCGAATAAACGAAGACGTAGGTATTCTTACGCGTGAAAAACAATTACATAAGACGTGAATTTGCCCCTTGATTTACAGTGCCAGGAGTATTCCTTAAACTAACGACTAGGAATACACCTATGTATACGACTATGAGCTCATCAGATAACAATGACCGGATTGAGGTGATCACCGAGGTCCAG
>JAEWEV010000011.1 GCA_023389155.1 Pseudomonadota bacterium | reverse complement strand
GAACAGCTGCAGGCTGCCTATAACAGCGTGTCTGGCGTGGCAGGGCGAGGCTGGAATCTGACGGTTGACGGCGCCGATACCACTAATGTGGCTCCGGGTGACGCCGTTGATTTCTCTGCGGCGAATAGCAATATTGTGATCAGCAAGACTGGCAAGGCTGTCAATGTTGGTCAGCTGCGTGAAGTGCAGAACCTGGCCAGCGCTGGCTGGAACATTGGTGACGCAAATGGTCAGGTTGGTCAGGTTGCTCCAGGAGCGGAAGTGAAATTTGTAGCAGGCAACACCAATACGCGTGTGACTGTGACCCAGGAAAACGGCGTTTCCCGGGTTCAGGTATCTGCTGCTCCATCTCCGTTGCAGTATACCGGCACGAGAAACGTCAGCAGGTTCCGAAGCCGGACCCCCGACAGCGATCCATGGACGCCTACCAACGAAGTCGAGCTGGTTGGTGCTGAGCCAGGCGCACCGGTTTCCTTGAACAATGTCGCCAAGGCGAGGTTGACCCCCGGTAGCCTGCAGGCTGTCAACGGCGAGCAAGTGTACGTCCTGGGTGATTCCATTGCTGCCAGCCTGGGGGGTGGATCGGCATTCAATCCCGCTACGGGCACGGTTGAAGCTGTGCTGAACGTGAATGGCACGGTCTACCACAACGTTAACGATGCCTTGAAGAACATTGGTGCAGTAGCCGGTTCGGGCTGGAATCTGCAAGTCGATGACGATACGCCTACGCTGGTTGCACCTGCTTCTACTGTTAACTTCAAGGCGGGCAACAACGTAGTGCTTGAACGTGACGGTAATAACATTACGGTGTCTGCCAATCCGACAGCAACGTTCACTACGGTAAACACCGAGATTGTGTCTGCCAGAGACGTCGAAGTCAGTCAGTCTGTTGGCGTAATTGATGGTCCGTCATTGAGCCGCGAAGGAATCAATGCTGCCGGCACCCCCATCGCCAACGTGGCACCCGGCACGAAAGGGACCGATGCCGTTAATGTGAGCCAGCTCAACACCGGACTGAGTCAGCTTGACGGCAAGATCCAGCGTTACAAAAATGACGCGAATGCAGGAACTGCCGCTGCCATGGCAATGGCCGGGCTGCCTCAGGCTTACCTGCCGGGTAAATCCATGTTCGCCATCGGCGGCAGTACCTACCAGGGACAAGGCGGCTATGCGGCCGGTCTTTCAACCGTCTCAGAGAATGGTAAATGGGTCATCAAGGGCACGGTTGCCGGCTCGTCCCGAGGACAGGTGGGCGGCTCTGTCGGTGTTGGCTATCAGTGGTAACTGAGCCGCATAGTGATGCCGGGAAACCGGCATCACATCCTGGCTGGCGGCGAATCGCCGGGCCAGGATAACGGCAGACGGCAAAATTCGATCATTTCATGGAATAACGATGCGTTTTATAAGTAAATCTGTATTTGCGGCTATCCCTTTGGTTTTGGTGCTGGCCGGTTGTAACACAACACACAAAGCGGCGGCACCCGCTGCGGATACGCCTGCACAAAGTGCCGATGCGCAGGCCGTGCCTCTTCAGGCCGCCAGCGTAGAAGTCTTTCTTGCATCCAATAAAGCAGTCAAGAGTTATCGGCCTCTCAAGCTGAGTAACCAGAAAGTGGTATACATCAGCCCACGCGCCATTTTCAACCGAAGTCACCTTACGGCGATCGATATCGTCACGGATCAGAAAAAGCGAACCTATGTCAAGCTGTCACTGAATGCGCAAGGCGCTGCGATGCTTAAAGCGGTGCCTGTCAATAGTGGTTTTGCGACTGTCGTAGGCGGACAACTCAGGTCACTGAACGGTGTACGTCAGGGTAACGACTTCCTGTTCAGCGTACGCGATGAGCAGGTCGCTGTGTCTATCGTCCGTGCGATTGTTCCTCAACAACCGCAGGCAAGTCATTAAGCGCTATAGCCACGCCGTATGGCTAGACCACATATCTGGTAAATGCAATAGTCTCTCAGCAGACACCAAGTGAACAGGGCCCCGGCAAAATGATGCTTCGGGGCCCTGTTCCTGACAGGCCTTGGGAAAATACCCAAGGCACAGTCCGAGGTTGCGAGTCTATCTATTTAAGCTTATCCATTTACGTTTATCTACTCATTCAGCAGCGGATCGGTAATGCCAAATGTGTAGAAGGCCAGCATGGCAATGACACCGGTAAAGACAAGATAGTAAATGGTTGGCTGAATGGTCTTGCGAAGCGTAATGCCTTCACGCCCCAGCAATCCCACGGTTGCCGAGGCAGCCACCACATTGTGAATGGCGATCATATTGCCTGCGGCAGCTCCTACCGCCTGGACGGCGATCATCATGGCAGTGGATATTCCAAGCTGTTGAGCCACATTGAACTGAAAGTCGGCCAGCATCAGGTTGGAAGCGGTATTGGATCCCGTAATGAATGCGCCCAGCGCACCCATGGCGGGGGCAAAGAAGGGATAAATGCTGCCGACACCATCGGCGACAAACTGCGCCATGGCGACCGGCATGGATACAAGGTCCCCCGCGTTCACGCCCGAGTTAATCAATATCCGCACCATGGGGATGGTAAAGATAAGCACGAAGCCTGCTCCCAGTATCGTACGAGACGACTCGCCAACGGCTTCCTTGACCTCACCCAGTGACATGCGGTGCAGGAATATGGTAATCAGGACCACCAGAATCAGGATACCGCCAGGCAGATACAAAGGCTCCAGTGTGCCCGAGACTTTGTCTTCTCCCATGATATCGCTCCAGCCGAAGCTTACGGCATTGAGCGCCTGCTTGATGGGTTCGACGGTACGGGAAATGACCAGAAATGCAGCAAGCAGAACATAGGGTAACCAACCATTGAGGGTAGAAATCGGGGACTTGCCCTTGGCTTCCATCGGCTGCACGTCAATGTCACCGAACCAGTCTTTAGGCCAGCGGCTCGATTCCGGGAAGTCCCATGTGTCGCGCGGGACCAGAAATCCGCGTTTTGCGGCGGGTATGACGATGGCAAGCCCGATCAGTGCCCCAATAATCGAGGGGAATTCGGGGCCGAGGAAAACGCCTGCCAGCATGTACGGAACGACAAAGCAGACTCCCACAAATAACGCGAAGGGGGCAATAGCCAGTCCCTCTTTCCAGGAACGGTTCGCGCCGAAGGCCCGCACCATGATCATTACCATAATGAGTGGCATCAGTATGCCGACCACCCCATGAGTCAATGCGACCTCGGAGGTGATCAGGCGGAAATACGCCTCCCACGAGGAACCCTGCGCAACGAGCTGTTCGGTAATGCCGGCCTTGTCGACTCCGCCGGATACGCCCACCACAATCGGTGTGCCGACTGCGCCGAAGGATACCGGCGTTGACTGAATCATCATGCCCACGACCACTGCTGCCAGTGCCGGGAAGCCAAGCACCACCATTAGCGGTGCGGCGACGGCTGCGGGTGTACCAAATCCGGAGGCGCCTTCAATAAAACATCCAAACAGCCAGGCAACGATAAGCGCCTGAACACGGCGATCGGGACTGATGCCCGAAAAACCGTTACGAATGGCCGTCATGCCGCCCGAATGCTTCAAGGTGTTAAGTAGCAGAATCGCGCCAAAAATAATCCAAAGGATGGATGCGGTAAGAATCAACCCTTGCAGCGCCGAGGCGATCACACGGTTGATGCTCATTTGCCATGCGGTCAAGGCAATGATTGTGGTGACGATGAAAACAATCGGCATCACCACTTTGGCGGTCATTCTGAATCCGATCAGTAGCACGCCCGCCAGAATCAGCGGCAGGAATGCGAGTAACGCAAGCACAGTTTGGTTCATTGAATGCTCCTCTTTGTTCAACAGATCCCAATTCCCCCTGAAGGTCGTGCCGCTTTTGGTATAGAACTGGCTTTGCTTGCGGTCTTCTGTATCGACCAGGCTCACGCCTGCCGGCACCTCGATTGTTCCAGGAAGAATTAACCGCAATGTTAACCTGAAAAAATGCTGAATTTATTTCGGCGCTGCAAAAACGGGGATTTGAGGGGGGCGAGTGAGTGGATGTGGAGAGGAGAGCAAGGAGTAGGGCGGGGATGAAAAAGGCGCTGCGCAACAGGATAGCACTGCCGGACCGACGCCGTAATCGCGTTGCGGAACGCTGAGGCAAGAATCAGACAGCTACGGTGCGGCGTCCCTGTTGGGAGCGTTATCCTCCTGGGCTCATCGAGGAAGCGGGATTACGTACAAAAGCAGAGATGGCGGCCCCAATAGAAGGTTACCCGTGCCCGGGAAAGAATTGTGCCGCCTGTCAGGGTTTTATTTAACGTGCCACTCGCTGACTTACACACTGTTTTTCCGCTACCGTTAATGACATCGTTGGGCGGTGCGATACGGTGAGGGAGAAAACAAATCTGTACTGCTGCCTTATCGCGAACCAGAGTGCACTACATAAGGATGTGCACTGCGAATGGCGAATGCAAAACATGGCAGGAGTTGTACAGATCGGTTCAATCATATAGGGCAGGTCATCTGCCGTGCATGAACAGAAGATTACCATCCGATCATCTTTCGGTCATGTTTGCAGATTGGGCAAATGCAGACAGCTACCCCGGATCGACTCAGTCGCGTGTATCGGTCACCACTTCACTGAGCTGAAGGATAGGGCTCAGATCAGTGTAGTTGGGGATATCCCCCAGAATTTCGTCTGCATGTGGCCCGAAACCGGCCTGGAAGTCTTCGGCAGAGTCGCAGAAAATATGACACATGCCAATGTAGGTTGGAGGAGAATCCGGCGTGCCGCCGGCGATACCCCGGTCTATGGTGTAGTACCGGCAGCGCTCGCCCATGCGTTCTTTCAGCATTGGCAAATGCTTGTCCCGATAGTACTCATGGTCGAATCGGGCACCTGGGGTGTTGGGGTACATCACACTGACTTTAATCATTACGGGGTCTCCTTTGTTGCTCAGAATCATTATTTTTGTCTATCTTAGCGCAGAAACCCCCGCGCACTGGCAACGGGAGGCCGAGAGCAGGAATTGTCGCAGTGCAGCGCGGCTCGTATTGTCTGGAGGCGGCGGCAGTATCAGTGCAATCCCGTAAACTGTTCTGCAGCCTGCAGGGTGAGTTTGTGCAGCAGGCGCTCTGCCTGCTGTTCGGTGGCCCCTTCATGTCGCAGGTTTTTGATGAACACCGGCAGCGAAGCATCGACCAGTTTGAGCCGCTCCACGGGGTCGGGCGCGAATTCCAGTCCCGACAGATGCTGAATATTGCCATTATCCAGGCGACGCCATCCATTGGCTGCAAATTTGGGCAGGGTGCTCATGGTTAACTTCCTTTATAGGGTGAACAGAATCGTGGACGGAATGTAGCAAACAATGGTATTCATTGTACTCACTGAGTGGCGCCCCATCCCGAGCGCGTAAAAAGCAGTTTGTCCCGCAGCGCAAGTTCTGACGACGAACTTATAATCATCATCAGAAATTATGATTAGACCTCGCGAGGTAATAATTATATTGTGACACTTTCATGACAATACATAATATATCAGGAGATAAGCATGAAACTGCGACAGGGAAGTCTGTTGGCCATCTTGTTGGCCGCATCCGCAACTGCCTGGGCCGGCACGGTAACCGTTATTACTTCATTTCCGAAGGAGCTCACGCAGGCCTATAAGTCTGCGTTTGAAAAGGCCAATCCGGATATCAAGCTGGAAATTCTCAATAAAAATACGGTTTCCGGTATCGCCTATGTGCGTGAGGCAGCAGAAGGGCGTCGGCCTGAAGTGTTCTGGGCAAGCGCGCCGGATGCATTCGAAGTGCTGAGCGCAGCGAGCCTGCTGGAAAAGGCCACCGATATCACCAATCCTGCTGTGCCAGACAAGATAGGCAGCTTTCCCATCAATGATCCGGATGGCATGTTCTATGGCCAGGCGCTGGCCGGTTACGGCATTATGTACAACACCCGTCTGCTCAAAGCCAAGAAGCTGACGCCGCCTGAAACCTGGACTGATTTGCTCAAACCCGAATGGTTTGGCAATGTGGGCATGACATCGCCGTCCCGTTCCGGAACCCAGCATCTAACGGTAGAAACCATTCTTCAGGGTGAGGGTTGGGACAAGGGCTGGAATACGATTATTCGCATGGCAGGTAACAGCAAAACCCTGACCGACAGGTCTTTCGGCGTACCTGATGGCATCAATAACGGCCAGTTCGGTGCCGGTCCGGTTATCGATTTCTTCGGGCTTTCCAGCAAGTTTTCAAAATTCCCGGTCGAGTTTGTCTATCCGGACGAAACGGCTATCGTACCCGCCAACATAGCCTTGATTAAGGGCGCACGCAATACCGACGAAGGCAAGAAATTCATTCAGTTCGCACTCTCGGAAGAAGGCCAGGCCCTGTTGCTGAAGCCTGAAATCTCCCGCCTGCCGGTACTCCCCTATGAGAAAATGAGCAATATTCCAGAGGGGTATCCCGATCCGCTGGTGCTGGCAAAGAAAAGCAAGGTGCATTTCGATACCGATATGTCGCAGAAGCGGTATTTCGTGGTGCAGTCCCTGTTCGACCAGACCATTACCTTCCGCCACAAGGAACTGCAGAATGCGACCAAAGCCATTCTGGATGCCGAGGCAAAACTGGCTGAAAATCCCAGCGAAAAGGGTCAGGCATTGCTTGACGAGGCCAAGAAACTGGCCTGGTCTCCTTTGATCAGTGATAAAGACGCCTTGTCTGACGAGATCCAGAAAGTCTTTCAGGGTGACAAGAAGGATTCGAGCGTGAGCCAGGCACTGTCCAAACTGCAGGGGCAGTGGAACAGCCAGGCCGAGGCCAACTACCGCAAGGCTGCGGATCTGGCCAAACAGGCAACCTCGTCATAAGGCGTCCTGACGCGGCACTTCATTAACGAGCGATCTGGCCAGCGGCCGGATCGCTGGCGGACGAAAGATTTATGTCGACACATCATATGCGCTTCCCACCCGGTCTGACGGTCGTGGCATTGGCCGTTTTGGGCTTTCTGCTGCTGTTTCTGGCCATCCCGGTAGGCAATGTCTTCTACACAGCATTTTCCAATTCCGATGGCAGCTTTACGCTGGGTCACTTCGGCTCATTCTTTCAGCAACCGCTGTTGAAGGAATCCTTCTATAACAGTCTGTACGTCTCGGTCATGTCTGTCGTCTTTGCATCGCTGATAGCGGTGCCGCTGGCCTATCTGACAGTCCGGTTCCGGTTTCGCGGGGCCCTGATCATCCAGACCCTGGGTGTGCTGCCGCTGATCATGCCGCCCTTTGTCGGCGCCGTGGCGTTGCAGCTTCTGTTCGGAACGTCTGGCACGGTGAACCTGCTTCTGCAGGACTGGTTTGATGTCACGCTTCCCATCATGGACGGGCTCAATGGCGTCATCTTCGTCGAATCGCTGCATTATTTCCCCTTTATTCTGCTGAACTTGACGGTGTCGATGCGCAATATTGACGGCGCCATGGAAGAGGCCGCGCTGAATCTGGGTTCGCGCGGATGGCGCCTTTTCCGGCGGATCATTTTTCCGCTGGCGCTGCCAGGCTACGTGGCCGGTGCCTCGCTGGTTTTCGTCAAGGTGTTTGATGATCTGGGAACGCCGCTGGTTCTGGGTATTACGAATATGCTTGCGCCGCAGGCCTATCTGCGCATTACCCAGGTTGGTATTGATGATCCGCTGGGCTATGTGATCAGTGTCCTGATGATTGCCTTTTCGATTCTTGCCTTGTGGCTGTCTGCCAGTGTGTTGCGCAATAAAGATTATTCGACCCTGCAGAAAGGGGGCAGTTCCATCCAGCAGCGCAAACTCAGCAAATGGGAAAGCGTTCTGGCTTATGCCTGGATTGCACTCGTATTGCTGCTGGTGCTGTCTCCGCACATCGGCGTGCTGCTGCTCTCGTTTGCCACCGTCTGGAGTTATGCTCCCTTGCCCGACGGTTATACGCTGAGTCATTATGCCGAGGTCTTCAGCAATTCGAATGACATGATGGTCAATACGCTGCTGTATTGTGGTCTTGCCGCAGGCCTGGATGTCATTCTTGGTACAGCAATAGCCTATCTGATACTCCGAACCCGCATTCCGGCACGACGCTGGCTGGACTGGCTGGCGTCGGCCGCACTGGCGGTGCCGGGCATTGTTCTGGCTATCGGGTATCTGCGTACATTCCGGGGGGTTGAACTGCCGGGCACCGATATGGCGCTGACGTCCACCTGGATTATTATCATGCTGGCCTATTCGGTCAGGCGACTGCCTTACGCGTTGCGTGCCTGCGTTGCGGCCCTGCAGCAGATTAACGTCTCGCTGGAAGAGGCTGCGGCGTCTGTTGGTGCGAAGCGGCATCGCATTATTCGGAGGGTCGTGGTGCCGCTGATGGCCGGCGGCATGCTGGCCGGGTTTGTCACAAGTTTTATTACGGCCGCTGTGGAGCTGTCGGCCACCATTATGCTGGTCAGTCGCGATAGCGATGCCCCCATGAGCTATGGTATTTATCTGTTTATGCAGAGTGCCTCTGGTCGTGGCGCAGGCGCTGCGCTGGGCGTGCTTGCGGTGGTGGTTGTCGCCATCGGTACGTACGCCTCCCATCTGATTGTCGAGCGTGCTTCTTTGCGCACCCGCTCTATACATGCGATCGAACAGGAATGAGAAGATGAAGAAAGTCAGTGTTGAATGCCGTGATATCCGCCTGTCCTATGGCAGTACGGAGGTCCTGAAAAATATCAATATATTGATTGAACCGGGGGAATTTTTTGCACTGCTCGGTCCTTCCGGTTCGGGCAAGTCTACCCTGTTGCGGCTGATTGCCGGTTTCAACCAGCAGAATGGCGGGCAGCTGCTGGTGGACGGGAAGGACATCAGCGCCATTCCTCCTCACCGACGCAATATCGGTATGGTGTTCCAGAGCTACGCCTTGTGGCCGCATATGACGGTCTGGGATAATGTGGCTTTCGGACTGGTAGAGCGCAGATTACCCCGGGCAGAGATTCGTGAGCGGGTTGAAGCCGCACTGTCGCTGGTGGGGCTCACTTCGTTTGCCCAGCGCCGGCCCAACGAATTGTCGGGCGGCCAGCAGCAGCGCGTCGCGCTGGCGCGTACCATTGTGATTGAGCCGCAAGTGCTGCTGCTCGATGAACCTCTGTCCAATCTGGACAAAAAGCTGCGTGTGCAGATGCGCCGCGAGCTGCTGTCCCTGCAGCGGCGCCTGGGGATCACCACGATTTTCGTGACGCATGATCAGGAGGAAGCCATGACAACGGCAGACAGGATGGCGGTGCTGGACAAAGGCGTTGTCCAGCAGACCGGCAGCCCGGCAACACTGTTCGATTTTCCGGCCAACCGTTTCGTTGCCAATTTTGTCGGAACCATGAATGTGCTGGAGGGTGCCGTGAGGACACGCAATTACTCAGGCGTGACTCTGAGCGTAGAAGGAGTGGGCGATCTGGCGATTCCCGTGCATGACGATATTCCCGACGGCGATCGTCTTGCCGCAAGTTTCCGTCCTCATTCGGTACGTATTGACGCGGCGGGTGGAAATACGGATGCACATTACATCTGGCTACCGGGCGTGGTCGAAGAGCGGGAGTTCCTGGGTGAATTCGTTCGCTATGCCGTCAGGGTTGGTGAGCAGCGGGTGACCGCCGATCAGTCGCATTTTGCCGGGCTGGGCCAGTTTCAGATTGGTGCGCCTGTTTCCCTTGGACTGGAGCCCTCGCAGATTCGTCTGCTGTCTGCCTGATAACGATGGAGATTTACCGGATTCGTGCGTTTGTCACCGTTGCACGCCTGGGCAACCTGACACGCGCCGCAGAAGCACTTTCGCTGACGCAGCCTGCTGTGACAGGGCAGATCAAGGCCCTGGAACAGGATCTTGGCGTCGCGCTGTTTGAGCGTACATCCGGGAAGCTGGTGCTGTCCAAGGCGGGCGTGCGCCTGTTTCCTACGGCTGAACTGCTGCTCAATACCAGTGCGCAACTCAAATCGCAGGCCCAGCAGTTTCAGGGCGAGCTGCAGGGGGAACTCATGCTTGGCATCCCTGGCGAGCATGCCCAGTTCCTGAGACTGGGAGAGCTGGCGTCCGCCGTGGTGCATTCGCTGCCGCTAATCGAACTGAAAACCGTCATCCATCCGTCAGAAGAGCTGATCGAGCAGGTCCGTTCGGGCAAGCTGATGATGGCACTGGTTATTGCGACGCATCCATTGCCTGATTTTTTCTGGATGGCCCTGCGCACTGTTCGCTACCGTGTAGTTATGCCGAATGACATGGCCAGTGAGCTGCGGCATGCGGGATGGAAGGAACTGGCCCAGCAGCCCTGGCTTGATGGCAGCCCAGGGTCACACACGCATCTGCTGTTGCGCTCACTCTTTGAAAGACACGGGCTGACGCCGCGGATTGTCATGCAGAACGCGGATATGGCCAATGCAGATGTTCTGGTGCGTGCGGGTGCCGGTTGCGCTTTAATCAGGGAGGATATCGCCATTGCCGGTGCGGGGCGCAATGAGTTTGCGGTCTGGGGGCATACGCAGCTTGACGCGACATTAGGCTTTGTGGCGTCGCAGAATAACGTTGTCGATCCGGTGGTAGTGGCCATGATCTCGCTGGTCCGAAACGTGTGGGCAGAAACCCTGGCACTTTAGGTTCATCTCGGAAATAAAGTGAATTTCGGGCTTAAGCCAGGTGCGCAATTAACTCAGGTGCGTGACTAAGTTTGGCTCGAAAGCAGGTCTGTGGCGAGCTTTCAGTCTGTATCGGCGTCAGGAAAAGCCAGCCATCAATCGGACTGGCTTTGCCTGATTCTGAGTTTTAGGCCCGTACCGGTTTGGGTCTCTGTTCGGTGTCGGGCAACAGCGCGGCGACGATGCCCAGTAAAGGCAGGTAGGCGCATACGCTATACACATATGAAATACTGGTGGTATCTGCCAGATGGCCAAGCGCCGCAGCACCCACGCCTCCCATACCGAAAGCAAAGCCGAAGAACAGGCCGGCAATCATACCGGTTTTGCCGGGAACCAGTTCCTGCGCATAGACGACGATGGCAGAAAATGCCGATGCGAGAATCAGGCCGATAATCACAATCAGAATACCCGTCCAGAACAGGTTGGCATGCGGCAATATCAATGTAAAGGGCGCTACGCCAAGAATGGATCCCCAGATCACCCGCTTGCGTCCGATTTTGTCACCAATAGGGCCGCCCGCAATCGTGCCGACTGCTACAGCAGCAAGAAAAACGAACAGATAAAGCTGGGATGAGCGCACCGACAGCGAAAATTTCTCCATCAGATAAAAAGTAAGGTAGCTGCTCATTGACGCCATGTAGAAATACTTGGAGAACACCAGCACTCCGAGCACGCACAGAGCGCCAATGATTTTGTTGCGGGGCAATTCGATCGCATGGCTTGAGCGCCTGGTGCGCAAGGCCAGCAATTCGCGGTTACGGCTGTACCAGCGTCCGATCTGCAGCAGGACGAACATGGCAAAGAGCGCAGCCAGCGAGAACCAGGCCACACTACCCTGGCCGTTGGGCAGAATAATCAGGGCAGCAAAGAGCGGGCCAAGCGCGGAGCCGACGTTGCCACCTACCTGAAACAGCGATTGTGCCAGCCCATGCTGTCCGCCGGATGCCATACGGGCGATGCGGGAAGACTCCGGATGAAAGACGGACGAACCGGTACCCACAAGAATGGCAGCCAGTAGCAGAAAAGGGAATGATGGTGCGACAGAAAGCAGCAGCAGACCCAGAAGGGTAGAGCCCATGCCGACAGTCAGCGAATAGGGTTGCGGATGCTTGTCTGTATACAGGCCAATCATCGGTTGCAGCAGCGACGCAGTGATCTGATACACAAGTGTGATCAGCCCGATCTGTGCAAAACTCAGGCTGAAATCATTTTTGAGCATGGGATAGATAGCCAGCAGTATCGACTGGATCATGTCGTTCATCATATGAGCGACGCTGATGGCACCCAGCACTTTGAAGGCCGTGGTATTGGCAGGCTGGTTGGGGGCTATGGAGGCAGTTTCTGTTGACATTGCATTCAGCATTATGACGTTCGCAATAGACGGAGTATAGCCGTGCTAGAATTCCTGCATGTGCCATTTTTCGTCGAGAAACTGACAGTGACACCATCAATATTGCGCAGCAGCAACTCGGATGACTATCAGTACATTCCCCCAGCTGTGGCGGCAATGGCCAAAGAGTTTGCGCCCGGTACCGGGTCGAAACAGCATTCGCATCCACGCGCCCAACTGCTTTTTGCCTCGCACGGCGTGATCCGCGTGAGTACAGAGCAGGGTTTCTGGCTGCTGCCGCCATTGCGAGCCTTGTGGGTTCCGGCAGGTGTACCTCACGCCACCGTGGCAGTGACCCATGTTGACATGCGAACGCTGTATATCGATGTACAGGCTGCCGCTGCCCTTTGGCCAGGTTGCCAGGTGATTGAAGTCAGTAATCTGCTGCGTGAGCTGATTCTGAGCCTGACCGCCGAGCCCATGGTTTATGGTCAATTTGAGAGGGGCGGGCGAATTGCGTCCCTGATTCTTTCGGAACTGCCTTATGCAGACACTGTCCCTACGCAGATTCCGTGGCCGAGGGATCGCAGGCTGGTCTCTGTCTGCGAGCAAATCATGGCGCAGCCCGGCCTGAACCGTCCGCTAGGCGCCTGGGCCGATGCGGTGGGCGCTAGCGAGCGTACGCTGATCCGGTTGTTTCAGTCCGAGCTGGGGATGAATTACCGACAATGGCTGCAGCAGGTCAGACTGGCGGATGCCGTGTGCCGGCTTTCCATGGGTCAATCCATCGGCCGAATCGCCCAGGAACTGGGCTATCGCAGTCCCAGTGCATTCAGTTATATGTTCCGCCGTGTCCTGGGGACCGCACCTAATGTATATCTGCAGGCAGCGAAGCGCTGATCGGCGCAGATAAACAGCCCGCTTGCGCGAGCAGCCGCTGATTGGCAGATGAACGGCAAGTGAGTACCTGATTCGCGCCGGCACCGATAGCCAGATCAATGGGCCAGTTTGCGCTCCGGACCTGGACTTGCGGGCGTTGTGGATGAGCGCTTAAATAAGAATACATCTTATTACCAATCGTGATACAATCTTTTGCTGCCAAGTTGATTCTATCTCCGCTTCCATTTATTGAGTATCCTGCGCCAGGCAGAGCAAATCTGCACGTGTGCTGTAAAGGAAGACAGGGCTAGGATGAATTAACAAAGCACGCGCCTTATACCTCTAATATCTTTTGCTTTTACCATCACATATGTGTTTCGTGTTGCGCCGCGGAATCAGCCAGGCTGATTTGCCAGCGTATGCAGCCTGTTTCTGGAATCTGAAGTGGAGTCAAGTTTCATGCAATCCTGGAAGTCTAAATTTCGTCGTGCCCTGTTCGCTTGCAGCATGGTGTTTGCCGCGACAGTTGCTCCGCAGCTGCATGCCTTTCCCCTGACCGTGGAGCATGCCTCCGGAAAAACGACGATCGAAGCGGAACCGAAAAAAACCGTGGTCTTTGATCTTGCTTCCCTGGACACCATGCACGCACTGGGCGTAGAAGCGACTGCCGTACCCACCTCCAAATATGTGAACCAGCTGTCTGGCTATGCCGACAGTTCGTTCCCCAAAGTCGGGTCACTTTTCGAACCGAACTATGAAGCCATCAACGCCCTGTCTCCCGATCTCATCATCGTTGGTGGCCGTTCTGCGCCAAAGTATGCAGATCTGAGCAAACTGGCCCCCACGATCGATCTGACAGCTGACAGCAAGGATCTGCTCAACAGCGTCAAGCACAATACACTTAAACTGGCCGAGATCTTCGATAAACAGGACAAGGCCAAAGAGCAGCTGAGCAAGCTGGAGGATTCCATTGCCGCGCTGAAGGAAAAAGCCAAGAATGCAGGTTCAGGCCTGATTATCCTGACGACGGGCGGAAAAGTCAGTGCCTACGGTCCGGGCTCCCGCTTCGGTATTCTGCATGACGAGTTTGGTATTCCGGCTGCCGCCCCGAATCTGTCCACATCCAACCATGGGCAGGCCGTATCTTTCGAGTTTATCTATAAAACCGATCCGCAATGGCTTTTTGTGATCGACCGCGACGGCGCCATTGGCCGCGAGGGGGTTGCTGCGCAGCAAATGCTGGACAACGAGCTAATCCATAAAACCACCGCGTGGAAAAAGAAACAGATCGTTTATTTGAACGCCATGGACTGGTATCTGCTGGGCAGTGCTGGTCTGACCGCCATGCAACAGAACGTAGATCAGTTGTCTCAGGCGCTGGACGGCAAACAGTAATCATGGCGAGCACGCCGTTGCGCAAGCACGGCTCGTCAGGCTATGACGTTGCTTCAGGTGCTGCATGAGTTTGCTGGTTGATCAACACAAGCGCAATCGTGTCGCCGGTCCCTTGCTGACCGGCGTACTGATATTGCTTCTGTGTTTGCTGTTTCTGAGCAGCCTGTTTCTGGGGGCGGGTGATATGTCGCTTCCGGCCTTGCTGCGCATGGACACCGAGGCCTGGCAATTGCTGCTGATCAGCCGCCTGCCGCGCACCATAGCGCTTGTCCTGGCTGGCACCTCGCTGGCCGTTGCCGGGCTGATCATGCAGATGCTGGTACGCAACCGGTTTGTCGAGCCATCTACGGCAGGCACCGTAGAGTCGGCAACCATGGGCATTCTGGCTGTTACGCTGCTCGCGCCGGGCACTCCTGTATTGATAAAAATGCTGGTGGCTGCGCTGTTCGCGCTTGCTGGTACCGCACTTTTCCTGCTGATTCTGCGGCGCGTTCCGCTACGTTCCACCTTTCTCGTGCCTGTGGTCGGGCTCGTCCTGGGTGGCGTCATACAGGCCGTGACTACGTTCTTTGCCTATCAACACGATTTGCTGCAGGCCTTGCAGACCTGGACCATGGGAGATTTCTCTGGTGTGCTGCGCGGCAGGTATGAGCTGCTGTGGGTGGCGTTCGCGCTATCATGCATCGCTTATATTGCCGCCGACCGGTTTACGGTGCTGGGGATGGGCGAGCAGTTTACAACCAATCTCGGACTCAATCACAAACGTCTTATGCTGATCGGCATGATCATCGTATCTGCCATCAGCGCGGTTGTTGTGGTGACGGCAGGCAGCATCCCCTTTCTGGGCCTGCTGGTTCCCAATGTGGTCAGCCTTCTGTTCGGCGACAATATGCGCCGGTCATTGCCGTGGGTGGCGTTCCTGGGGGCACTGTTCGTCCTGGCCTGCGACATTGTGGGTCGTCTCATCATTTTCCCGCACGAAATCCCTATCGGAACGGTGGTAGGCGTGACTGGCAGCGCGCTGTTCCTGTATCTACTTCTGAACAGGCGGTCCCGCTTTGGCTAACTTGAAACCCGCTACGTTACTGTGTCTGCTGGGCTTTCTGGCACTAACTTCAGTGATCGCCTTCATGACGATAGGGGCCAATGGACATTGGGACTTTGTTCTGTCATTTCGCTCTGGCAAGCTGGCCGCCATGCTGCTGGTGGCCTATTCCGTTGCTGTCTCGTCCGTGTTGTTCCAGACCATCACTCATAATCGCATCCTTACACCCTCCATTATGGGCTTTGATGCGCTGTATACGCTGATACAGGCAATTGTGATTTTCTGGTTTGGCCTGAACATGGGAGGGGCGCTGGGTGTTACCGGCAAGTTCGTTCTTGAAGTCAGCGCGATGACCGTTTTTGCCTGCCTGCTGTTCCAGTGGATTTTCTCTGGCGCGTCTCACAGTCTGCATCTGTTGCTGCTGGTTGGCATTGTCTTTGGTCTGCTGTTTCGCAGCCTGTCGGGGTTGATGGTACGGATGATCGATCCCAATGAATTTCTGTTCCTGCAGGACAAGATGTTCGCCAGTTTCAATGCTATCCGTACCAATTTGCTGCTGGTTTCGGCCATCATGGTCGCCGCGGTATCCGTGATTGGCTGGCGCTTGCGGCGCGCATATGATGTGCTGTCGCTGGGACGCGAGGTTGCCATCAATCTGGGCATTCACTATCGCAAGACCCTGTGGCTCACGTTGATACTGATTTCTGTCATGGTGTCGGTTTCCACAGCGCTGGTCGGCCCGGTCACCTTTTTCGGGCTGCTGGTCAGCAACCTTGCCTACATGATCATGCAGACAGACAAACATAAATATACCGTCCCGGCTGCAGTGCTCCTGGGCGTCGTGGCGCTGGTCGGCGGTCAGACAGTACTGGAGCATGGTCTGGCGCTCAATACAACCGTCAGCGTGGTAATTGAATTTGCCGGCGGAATTATGTTCATTGCACTTATCGTGCGTAAGGGGCAACGATGATTAAGGTCAATGGAGTCAGCAAAGATTACGTGAATCAGCTGGTCGTTGATGACGTTTCAGTTGAAATACCGCAGGGCGGTGTCACATCTATTGTGGGACCTAACGGCGCGGGCAAGTCGACGCTACTGGGCATGATAAGCCGTCTGCTGCCCATGTCTGGAGGCAATATTCAGGTGGGTGGGCTGGATGTGACGCATACCGATACTGCGGAACTGGCGCGCCATTTATCCATTTTGCGCCAGGACAACCATTTGCCGCTGCGCCTGACGGTACAGGATGTGGTCGCGTTTGGACGGTATCCGCATACCCATGGTCGTCTGACGGTAGAAGACAAAACGCATATCGAAAGGGCGATTGCCTATCTGAATCTTCAGGGACTGGAAAAGCGCTTCCTGGATGAGTTGTCTGGCGGCCAGCGGCAGCGCGCCTTTATCGCTATGGTGCTGTGTCAGGACACAGAGTATGTGCTACTGGACGAGCCGCTAAACAGTCTGGATATGAAGAATGCCGTCGATATCATGAAAGTGATGCGTCTGGCGGCAGATGAATTGTCCAAGACGGTTGTTCTGGTACTGCACGATATCAATTTTGCGTCGTGCTACTCTGATCTGATTATTGGCATGCGCAACGGCAAAGTGCTGCACCAGGGCCCGCCGCAGACGTTCATCCAGCCCCCAGTCCTCAAGGAGCTGTACGGACTGGACGTGTCCATTCATGAGTGGCAGAACAACCGGATCTGCGTGCATTACACTTGACGATATGAAATTGCCCGATTCTGCGGTACGGAAATCTTGAGGGTCAGAAATATTGAAGCTTTTAACGCCCGTAACCCCTGGATCGTCTTGATGCCCGGAGGGCCTGAAATTCTGAAATCCGCAATCAGGTGACCATCATCAATCTGCCATCCTGATTGCGGTTGTGATATTGCCTGAGCCTGGCGACCTTATAACGGCCACGCTCAGGCTAAGCCATCCGGGTTTGGTTTTACGAGCAGCTCAGAGGGTCTAAGTGGCCTAAGCGAGCCAGGCCAGCCTGGCAAGCCGAGTCACGCGTCACAGGCAAGAAGCAGCCCGGCCTATGTGCCCTGAGCGGGGCGACTGGATGAATCTGCGTCACCGGCCTCCTCATTTTCATCCGGCACCCGCGTTTCCAGTTCATTCCCCAGCACATCTTCCGAACTGCTTTTACGCGGGGCCAGATCGCGCGGCGTATGTCCTGCTGCCGGCGCCTGGCCTTTGGCAAATTCAGGATGATCTGCCTGACGACCAAGATCCACCCTGGCCGAAGGTGCATTGCCATCCTTGTCCTGCCCAAAGTAGACCACGGTGTGTGGGTAAGGCAATTCGATATTTGCAGCGTTGAAGTGCTTTTTGACCAGGCGATTGTAGCCGCGCTGCACGGCCCATTGCATACCGGGCGTTGTCTTGATCAACACCCGGATGGTTACGCCACGGTCACTGAGGGCTGTCACACCGGGCACCGATATATCTTCCAGTATTTCAGGTGATAGCACCTCATCCTGCATCAGTTCTGCAAATGCGGCGCGAAGATGCTGAATGGCTTCGTCTACGTTCTCGCGATGGGCGATCGTATACTCGCCCAGGTGATAGGAGAAATCACGCATGTGATTGGCAACGACATCGACCGACGAGAACGGAATCAGATGATAGCCGCCATCCAGTGTGCGGATCCCGACAGACCGGATGGTCATTTTCTCTACTGTTCCGAAAACGCCGCCTGCCTCTACCACATCATTCACATTCATGCCGTTTTCAAGCTGGATAAAGATGCCGGTGATGATGTCCTGCACAAGTTTCTGCGCACCGAAACCAATGGCCAGGCCAACCACCCCGGCACCAGCGATCAGCGGACCAATATTAATACCGATCTGCGACAGCAGGATCAGAATGGTCATGGTCACAATGACGATCAGCGCCGCATTGCGAAACAGCGACAGCAGTGTTTTTTCTCTGGCGCTGGGGGCACGGTTTCCAGTGCCGGACAGCCGACTCTCGATGATGCTGGCAATGATGGTCCACGCCAGTGCTGCCACGAGCAGGATAATCGCAATGTGCACCACCATATTAATCGTTGCGCGACCGGAGTCTGACATGACCCAGGCCGAGAGATCGAAGGCGTGCCAGGCGTCCAGGACAAACAGCAACACCACGACGAGCGTGATAAAGCGCAGTCCTTTTATTGTTGCCGGGACATATGAATTGATGCGTGCTTCCAGTAAGGGAAGCCGGGTGCGCATCTCTTCTGACAGTCGAATAGGATGACTGAGCAGAGCCGTCAGGATGGCGGATATCAGTAAGCCCAGTGCAATAGCGACGATGCTTTGCGCAGTGGCGCGTGCCATGAACGGCAAGGCATCAACGGGGTCCACCTGGCTGACCACCAGTAGCACCGTGAAATAGATAAGGGCGAGGATATGCCAGACACGGGCAAGCAATCGCATCAGCGTGGCAAAAAACGCTGTGGAAGCCACGCTAGCGCGCTGGACAAGCCTCTCTCTGATGAGGGCGCGGTTGGTCCAGATCACCCTGACTGCATAGATGTACATGCCAAGCATGATGAGCAGTCCGACCAGATTACCGAGAGCGGAAGTGAAAAGGGCAGTGGTAAGCGGAACGACCACCAGCATGCCGTATCCGGCGATGCCGACGAGTCTGCACAACCACGCATTCCAGTACGTAGCAACGTCGTCCCGCATTTCGAACAGTCGTAATTGGGGAAAGCGCGTGGCAAACACCGTGCGCACCAGGGCTTTGGCAATTTCAACTGCGATAAAAGCATTGACGAAAAGAGAGTCAAACGTGCCAACCGATGCGTCGGGGCCGGCCACGGCCAGCGCCACGCCGTAGCCCACCACGCCGGCAAGCACAATCGCAATAATATCAACGATCAGTGCGCCGACAACGGCGACTATCTTGCGCAGCGCTGCAGGTCCGGCTATCCGACGGCGACTGGCGATCGGTGGTGATTGCCCCGCCCAGTGATTAATGGCTGCAAAGACACGGGCGGCAAGCAGGCGCAGCACAATAAAGGCGATTACTGTCGCCGCAATGACCATGACAAAGTTGATCATTGTGGACTTCCAGTCAGTCATGCTGATGCCCGCTGTGCCTTCACCCCGTGCCATCGCCCCGATTGCTGCAGCCGCATCGCCCATATCATCCAGTAGCTTACTCAGAAAGTACTGGGTGCTGTCGGCGACGCGCCGGGGCAATGAGTCATCGGTATGCCCTGTACTTGCAGTCTGGGCCGCGGTATTGGCCTGTTGCACAGCCGGAGCCTGGGCACGCAATTGTTCTATCAGTTGATCGCGTGTCTGTTCGTTTTCCAGAAGATCGGCCAGCTGAGCCGCAGATGCGGGCGTGACCTGGGCCTGGGTAGTGGCGGAATCCTGAGCTACGGCTGTATTCAGATACAGCAGCGTGAAAATGAGCAGAAAAAACGGGAGAAAATATCGGGAGAATAGGCCGGACAGCTGACTGACTGTGCCCGCCCTTGGTAGTCGGGATGACTGCGACCCTGTCGCGTACGGTTCAAGCACTATGCTTCCTCCTGATAACGATATGATATGTTCAGCGTAATTTGGTCTGCGGATACGGCGCCTGCGGCTGCGCAATTGCAGCTGCTATAACGCAAGTGCAATGTGGCACGCGCACGGCCGACTGTTGTCAGCCTATACGGTAACACGTTTGATATCGTCTATGAAAGCGGCGGGGCGGCCGCCAGGGCATGTGCACCAAGATCTAACGCGCGTATGTTCCGGAGCCACGCTGAGAACGCTGTGCGGACTCCGAAGCGGGCTCGTGTCCGCCTGTATTCAACGGCATGATCAAATCACTTATCCCTAAGCGCTGCCGTTTTCACGCTACGATGATGTGCCTTTTTAACTGCCCGCGCTTATCGACCACCGGCAAGATCAATAAATGATCCGGTGACATACGATGACTCATCGGACAACAGCCATGCAATGGCAGAAGCCACTTCTTCGGGCTGGCCGCCTCGCAGCATGGGAATCTGGTTGCTGACGCGATCGACTCTCCCTGGCTCTCCGCCATCGGCATGAATGTCTGTATAGATAAACCCAGGCCGTACACAGTTGACACGGATGCCCTGAGGAGCAAGCTCCAGCGACAGGCCGCGAGTGAAAACATCTACCGCACCTTTGGAAGCTGCATAGTCTACATATTCGCCGGGCGAACCGGTACGTGACGCGACTGATGAAACGTTAACGATGGCGCACCCTGGCTGCATGCGCTTGATTGCCTCGCGGCTGCACAGAAAATAACTGGTGACGTTTGTGATAAGTGTGCGGTTGATGCGCTCTGCATCCATCTCGCTGACCTTCATCTGCTTGAACAGAATGCCCACATTATTGACCAGGTGGGTCACAGGCGCCAGCAGCTCGTCCATTTCTTCAAAAAGTTTTACGACCTGATCCTCTTGCGATACGTCCGCGCGAATGGCAATGCAGGGAACCTGAAATTGTTCGCGTATCTGCGCCACCAGGGTCTCTGCCGCCTGTTCATTACTGTGATAATTAATGCAAATGCCATAGCCCCTGGCCGCAAGGTACTTTGCGGTGGCCGCGCCAATCCCTCGGCCGCCACCGGTAATCAATGCTGTTTTGTTCATGCTGTGCTCCTGCGTTTCGTATGCTACGCTGGCAGATAGTACAGCGGGAAGCAAACTGGAGTAAAGACTAACTGGTGTGCGCTTCTGCCGGCTGCATGGCGATCATCCACTCCAGGCCGAAACGGTCTTTCACTATGCCAAAGCAGGGAGAAAAGAAGGTTTCGCCAAGCGGCATGGTAACCGTGCCCTCTTCGGCAAGGGCATTGAACATGCGCGTGGCGTCTTCCTTGTCGCTGGGAACAATAGACAGCGCAAAACCGCCAAAGGCACTGTCGCTTTGACATCCATCGGATGCCATGATCACAGAATTTCCGATGCGAAAGCTCGTATGCATGATCTTATCGTCAAAATTGGGTGGTACGGCGCCGGGTGGTGGAGCTTCGGGGCTGTCTTTGAATCGCATCATCATGTCGACTTTTGCACCGACTGCTTTTTTATAGAACTCCAGTGCTTCTTCGCAATGGCCACCAAAAAACAGATAGGGAAGAATTGAGGTCTGACTCATGTTGTTGACTCCTTGTTTCGGTCTGGCTGTTCGCGATGGCTAGTCGCAGGGTAGCGAACGGGCCGGATTATTTAAATATCAGATAAGTAATGTGAAACATTGGTAATGTGAAAGTGAACCGGGATCGGTAATGTGACATTGAACGCTGCGGCTCGGGCGGTCGGTGTACGTTAGTGGCCGGCACGCCGCTGTGCTCAGGACCGGGGCGCCGGCGCGCTGTCGGCGGCTTCCTGCAATTTGCGAATATCCAGCTTTTTCATGGGCATCAGCGCATCCAGGACGCGCTGTGTACGTGCCGGATCTGTAAGCAGTTCAGACATGATGGCGGGAACGATCTGCCATGACAGTCCGTACCGATCTTTCAGCCAGCCGCATTGTTGCGCTGCGGGATCGCCTCCTTCGTTAAGAGCAGCCCAGTACTTATCGATCTCATCCTGAGTGTCACAATGAACCTGCAAAGAGATGGCTTCGCTGAATTTGAATAGCGGGCCGCCATTGAGCGCCGTAAACGGTACGCCAAGCAGTTCGAATGTCACGGTAAGCACACTGCCTTCGGGCATGCCACTTACTTCGGCCACCTGCTCACCACGATAATAGGTGGTCTGGGTAATGCGGGAATCAGGAAAGATTCCCGTATAGAATTGTGCTGCAGCTTCAGCCTGATTGTCGAACCACAGGCAGGGTGAAATTCGGGATGCGATTTTCATTGCTCTTTCCTTTTGCACATAACAATATGTCGAACGAAATAACGCGGGCTGGTGTGGAAAGCTTTCGTTCGGATGCGATACGAGGCGGTTGTCCGGCATCGATCCACGGTGTCAGTATGCTCAGGAACACTGTGGTGGTAAATAGGCGGATGCGTCAATCTGCAAGGGGAGATACGCCACGATTTGTCGCGATGCAAAAGGGGAGCGATCCCGATTAGCGGATGGCCCAAAACTGACGACCTACGCGCAATAGTGCGGCACGTCTGGCAGTGGGTTGGTATTTTGCCGGCCGGCTTATTGTCCGATAGCTGACCGGTCCTTATAAGATGTCATTGAACGATTTCGGGAGCGCAGCTTGGTATGGCCGCTTCCATACTCTATCTCTATCGTTGAGCAATTGTGGCACGGGATTATTACGCCGTGCTATCGGCGCTGCTGGCCAGTTGCCGATATACCGTGCTGCGATGCAATCCCAGTTCTCTTGCTGTTTTGCTCACATTGCCACGGTTTTTCTCCAGTGCCTGTCGAATACGCAGCGATTGCAGGGCTTTCAGGCTCATTTCGGGGAGCGCATCATGCCCGGCTACTGCCCGATGACTGACAGAGGCTGAGTCGGTGGAAAAATCTGGGCTATCGGATCTATGTGCGCTATTGATTTTATGAGCGTCATAGACGATATCACGCTTGTCATCGTCCTGATGCCGATGCCCGTGGAATGCGCGCAGAACGTGGCCAGGCAGCGAATGCGGATGAATAATGCTGCCCGCAGGTAGCAAAGCAGCCAGCGTTTTCAATACCGACCGTAACTGTCTGTAGTTGCCGGGCCAGTGATAGGCGCAAAGCAGATCCAGTGCCGCATCGTCGAAAATCAGACTGGGCGTGCTTTCATGACGTCGAAGTTCCGTGCAAATAAAGGCGCGCAGATCGGAGCGCTCACGCAGTGTCGGCAGGTAAACCAGATGATCCTGAATCCGGTAATACAGATCCTGACGGAAGTTTTCTTCGCTGTTCAGGGTCTCGGCATTCTGATTGGTAGCGCTAATCAGGCCAAACTGGACCGGCCAGGATTTGTCGGATCCCAAAGGTTGCACGACGCGTTCCTGCAGAACACGCAGCAGGCGCGATTGCAATTGCAATGGCATATCACCAATTTCATCAAGAAACAGCACACCGCCATTGGCATCGCGCAGTCGCCCTTTGGAGCCGTTGCGCTGTGCGCCGGTAAACGCGCCTGGCTCATAGCCAAACAGTTCCGCTTCGATCAGGCTTTCGGGCAGGGCAGCACAATTAATAGCTACGAAAGGCCCGTCAGCCCAGCGGCTGTTTGCGTGCAGATGCCGGGCAAAAACCTCCTTGCCGGTTCCGGTTTCACCCAGCAGCAGAATGCCCAGATCGGCATTGATGGCAAGTGTGCTTTGCCGAAGCTGAGTCTGCAACTCGGGCGCCAGTAGCGGCAGCTCGACTCCCGTTTTCGCTGTATTGGTACCTGGATTTTTCTCGGGTAGCGGTTTTGATGATGTATGGGGTTGTGCGCGTACGGCAGATGGCGACAAGGCCCGGCCGGTGGAAGCGCCCGTCTGTTCTATATGCAATGCTGCATACAGGGCAGCACCATCCGTAGTGTAACTGAGCGAAGGTTCTGAACGCAGTTGCTTCCATTGTGGCAGCCATCTTTCGGCCGGCCAGTCCAGCAGGGTGGAGTAGGGAACATCAAGCAGCGCAACGGCCATTTCATCTGCACCAACAATGTGTCCGTCCGCAATGAGCAGCGTACCGCATTGCGCGGCGTTGAACGGACCGGGTTCACGCTGAAACCGCAGGCGCGCGATATGTGTTGCGGCTGAATTGAGGATCTGGGCGGTTATCTGGCGTGCCGTGATCTGAACCAGATCGCCTGTATAGTCGGGCAGGCTGCGGGCGTCTCCGGAAATATCCAGCACCCCAAGAATTTCCCCGCGTGGCGAACGTATAGGCGCGGCATGACAACTGAGAATCCGGTTGCGGGAAAGAAAGTGTTCCTGCCCGTGAACCCGGATAAAGGCTTTTTCAATCAGGGCTGTACCAATGGCGTTTGTCCCGCGCTGATCTTCGGCCCAGCTGGCGCCCGGGCGCAGCGCGACCTGATCTGCCCTGTGAAGAAAGGCATCATTACCGGCCGAATGCAGGATGACACCGCTCGCATCCGAGAGAAGGACAATACCCTGGGCTTGCGTCACGATGCCCAGGGTGGCTTCGATTTGCGGCGTTGCGGCCTGCAACAGGCTGGCGTACTGGTCAATGCGGCTGTTCAGGTCCGCGCGATCCAGAAGAACGGGTTCGTTTTCCAGCATGCCAGCCTGCTTCCCGCAACGCTCCCAGGAGCGTTGAATGAACACGTTTGGCTGCACGGTGCCGGCAGAACTCAGCGAATGATGCAACATCGTAGTCTCCTGATGTGTTGCAAAAACAGACATATGTTCTCTGTGTTGCCTGTCTGCTGTCGTAATTGGCGACACTTCTGGATTTGTTCTGTGTGTCGCAGGCGATGCATGAAAACCATTCTACTCCAAATCAGGGTTTTGCCGGACGTTGCGCGTCTGGCATGAAGTTTGCTGAAGAAAACATGGAAGCGTCGGATAAATGCACCGGCGCCAGTTCAAAAACAAATACCATGGAGATGAAACATGAACCTATCCGATTTGAAACAGTTCGGCATTGACACCGATTATCCTTACAAGACCAAATACGGCAATTACATTGGCGGCAAATGGGTAGAACCGGCTTCAGGCGAATACTTCCAGAATATTTCACCAGTCAATGGTCAGGTGTTCTGCGAAGTGCCCCGTTCCAACGCCGATGACATCGAACGCGCCGTCGATGCGGCGCATGCGGCAAGACGGGCGTGGGGACAGACCTCTACCACCGACAGATCCAATCTGTTGCTGAAGATGGCCGATCGTATGGAGCAGAACCTGAAGGTCCTGGCTGTCGCTGAAACCATAGACAACGGCAAGCCGCTGCGTGAAACCATGGCAGCCGACTTGCCGCTGGCCGTCGATCATTTGCGGTATTTTGCAGGCTGCATCCGGGCACAGGAAGGCGGTATCTCAGAAATCGACAATACGACTGTTGCCTACCATTTTCATGAACCACTGGGCGTCGTCGGCCAGATCATTCCCTGGAATTTTCCGATTCTGATGGCCATCTGGAAGCTGGCGCCTGCTCTGGCTGCGGGATGCTGCGTTGTGCTCAAACCTGCGGAGCAGACACCGGCCTCTATCCTGGTGCTCATGGAAATTGTCGGTGATCTGTTTCCGGCCGGCGTGATTAATATCGTCAATGGTTACGGCAAGGAGGCGGGCAATGCGCTGGCCACGAACAAGCGTATTGCGAAAATCGCATTTACCGGATCGACCGCAACCGGCAAACACATTCTGCATGCTGCAGCGGACAGTCTAATTCCTTCCACAGTAGAGCTTGGCGGTAAAAGCCCGAATATCTTCTTTGCTGACGTCATGGACCAGTCCGATGAGTTCTTCGACAAGGCACTGGAAGGCCTGTCCATGTTCGCACTCAACCAGGGTGAGGTTTGCACATGCCCGTCCCGTATCCTGATTCAGGATTCCATTTACGAACAGTTTATCGAGAAAGCCATTCAGCGCGTGCAGAAGATCAAGACCGGAAACCCCCTGGACTTGAATACCATGGTGGGTGCGCAGGCATCGCAGGCGCAACTGGACAAGATTCTGGGCTACATCGATATTGGTCGTGAAGAAGGCGCCAATTGCCTGACAGGCGGTGAGCGCAATCGCGTCCAGAGTCTGGAGGAAGGGTATTACGTCACCCCTACCATGCTTCAGGGCAAGAACGACATGCGGATCTTCCAGGAAGAGATTTTCGGACCGGTTGCGTCCGTAACCACCTTCCGTGACGAAGACGAAGCGCTGGAAATTGCCAACGACACGTACTATGGCCTGGGCGCCGGCGTATGGTCACGCGACGGTTCGCGTGCCTATCGCATGGGCCGCGGCATCGAAGCAGGTCGTGTGTGGACCAATTGCTATCACCTGTATCCTGCACATGCCGCATTCGGGGGCTACAAACAGTCGGGCATTGGTCGCGAGACGCACAAAATGGCGCTGTCCAATTACCAGCAGACCAAATGCCTGCTGGTCAGCTACAGTCCCAAGGCGCTTGGCTTCTTCTGATCCTGTTGCCTGCGGGCCGTGCAATGCGGCCCGTTCAATGCCATGTGCAACGGCGCCAGCTGTCCTTCGCGATGGCTGGCGCCGTCCTGCATTCAGGCTTTTTTTCTGATTTGACGCGGCATCATTACCTGGCGGCAGAAGAACACATGTGTATTCGCTCAGCATCGCTGCCGGGAGCAGTCACAGCGTTTGCTTAAAAAATTCTGGATTCACGCATGAGGTAGATGCTGACCGGAATTGGTGTTCGCTCTGAGTACCGGTGCTGTACTTGCATGGCGCTGTGTTATGCCAAATGTCATTAATACAAATGTGATCACAATGTCGTCAGGCTTGCTATACTGAGAAAAAATCTGGAAGGTTGATCTGACTGCGTCGCGAGCAACAGAAAGTCAACGATGCAGTTTTATGAGTTTCTTGTTAAGTAACGAACGGAAAAGGAAAGCTGCAATGATTACACTCGAAATTAACGGTGATAAGCATGACGTTGATCTGCCAGGCGAAACGCCGATTTTGTGGGCGCTGCGCGATTATCTTGGATTCACCGGAACCAAGTTTGGCTGTGGCATGTCGCTATGCGGCGCCTGTACGGTGCATATGAATGGAGAGCCGATACGCTCCTGTGTGACGCCGATTTCGGCGGCTGTGGGCAAGCAGATTGTCACGATCGAAGCCATGGCTGACGACGAGACTGGCAAGGCCGTGCAGGAAGCCTGGGTGCAAATGGGTGTGCCGCAATGCGGCTTCTGTCAAACCGGACAGATCATGTCCGCCACAGCGTTGCTGAAGAAAACGCCGGTGCCTACCGATGCCGATATTGATGCGGCCATGAGCGGCAACCTCTGTCGCTGCGGCACGTACACGCGCATTCGCAGTGCCATCAAAAACGTCGCACAGGCAGGAGGCGCGAAATGAATATCCGTGAAAATTCACTGGCTATCGCTGCCACTGACGCGAAAATCAGCAATATCAGTCGTCGCAATATGCTCAAGGGCCTGGCGCTAAGCGGGCTGGTGCTGGCTGTCGGGCTGCCAGTCCGCTCCTTTGCTGAAGGGGAAGAGCAGAAGGGGCCGAGAAAATACGGCGTGGACGCTATGCCGCACGGTGCGGTAGAAAATCCGCTGGTCTTTGTCGCCATTGCCGCCGACGGTGCGATAACGATCCTTTGTCATCGTGCCGAGATGGGACAGGGTGTACGCACCAGCCTGCCGATGGTCGTGGCAGATGAAATGGACGCAGACTGGGATCGGGTGACTGTGAAACAGGCCTGGGCAGAGGAGTCCCGCTTTGGTAATCAGGATACCGATGGCTCGCGCAGCGTGCGTCATTTCTTTATGCCGATGCGACGAGTGGGAGCTGCCGCCCGCACCATGCTGGTGTCTGCCGCAGCCAGTCAGTGGCAGGTACCGGAAGCGGAAGTCGAAGCCAGAAATCACGAACTGATCCACAAGCCCAGCGGCAGGAAACTGGGCTTTGGTGAGGTGGCGCAGAAAGCTGCCTCGCTGGACGTTCCCGCCAAAGATACGCTTAAACTGAAATCGGCAGAGGCCTTTCGCTATATTGGCAAAGGAGAGACGCGGCTGGCAGATGGCAAGGATATTGTTACCGGACGCGCGCAGTATGGGCAGGACATCCGGCTGGACGGCATGTTGTATGCCGTGGTGGCACGGCCGCCCGTATTCGGTGGAAAACTGATCAAGGTAGACGACACGGAAGCGTTGAAAATACCTGGCGTTGTCAAAGTAACGACTATTCCCGGCTCGCCGCCTCCGGCCATGTTCAATCCACTGGGAGGTGTCGCAGTGATTGCCACCAATACCTGGGCGGCCATCGCGGGGCGCAAGGCCCTGAAAATTGAATGGGACGGTGGCGTACACGCGGCTTATGACTCTGCCGAGTACCGCAAGCAGCTGGAAGAATCGGTACGCAAGCCTGCGGACAAAGCGGTCCGCAACGATGGCGATGCCAATGCGGCGCTGGCGGCTGCCGACAAGCGCGTAGAGGCGGAATATTACATTCCGCATCTGGCGCAGGCGCCCATGGAGACCCCTGTTGCGACGGTGCAGATCGTTGATGGCAAATGTGAAGCCTGGGCCAGCGTTCAGGCGCCGCAGGCCACGCATGACATGCTGGCCAAATGGCTGGAATTGCCGCCAGAGAATGTCAAGGTCAATCAGACGTTGCTGGGAGGCGGATTTGGCCGCAAGTCCAAGCCGGATTTCGTGGTTGAGGCAGGGCTGCTGTCCAAAGCCATGGATGGCAAGCCGGTAAAGGTCACATGGACCCGCGAGGATGATATTCAGCATTCCTACTATCACACGGTTTCGGTCGAGCATCTGGAAGCGGGTGTGGATGCCCAGGGCAAGGTGACGGCGTGGCTGCATCGCAGTGCGGCGCCCACCATTGGTTCTACTTTTGCAGATACCAAGGTCCAGTCAGCGGGGGAGCTGGGCATGGGGGCAGCCAATGTGCCGTTTGCCATCCCCAATGTGCGGGTCGAGAATCCACCGGCCGAGGCACACACGCGCATTGGTTGGTTCCGTTCCGTATCGAACATTCCACGTGCATTTGCCATTCAATCGTTCGTGTCGGAAATTGCAGCTGAGCTGGGCAAAGACCATCGGGACTTTCTGTTAGATCTGATCGGTCCGGCAAGACGCATAGACCCTGCTGATCTGTCTGATTCATGGAATCACGATGAATCACCCGAGGCGTACCCCGTGGATACCGGCCGACTGCGCAATGTGATTGATGTTGTCACGAAAGAAGCGGGCTGGGGTAAACCGGCGTCGAAACAGGAAGCCATGGGCCTTGCCGCCCACTACAGTTTTGTCACTTATGTGGCCACGGTCGTGCATATTCGCATCTCGGACAAGGGTGAACTGTCCATTCCGCGAGTGGATGTGGCTGTTGATTGCGGTCCTCAGGTCAATCCTGAGCGGATTCGTTCACAGATCGAAGGCGCAACCATCATGGGGATCAGCCTGGCCACGCTGGGCGAAATCAGCTTTACGAATGGGGCGGCGGTTCAGAGCAATTTTCACGACTACCGTATTACATCCATGCAGAGCGCACCCCGTGAAATCCACGTGCATCTGGTACCGACGAAGGATTACGATGCGCCTTTAGGAGGTATTGGCGAGCCGGGAACACCGCCGGTATCTGCAGCCTTGTGCAACGCCATTTTCGCGGCCACCGGCAAGCGGATCCGAGATCTGCCGATAGGCAATCAGTTGCAGGCCGGCTGATGATGGGTAACATACGTCCTGATCCGGGGATTTGGGGTCGGGGCGTATGTTCGGCATTGCACATGGTGACGTGATCATTGACTGCTGCTGCCAGGCAGCGCCAGACCGGCAACGGCACAACGGGAGGGGTAACAATAGTGCTGGTGCTATCTGTGCTGTCGCAGTTGGTCCTGCGTATCAATATCAATGAGACAGCCCGGATCCTTTACCGGAACACATGTCAATGCGTCAGGGTGTTGTTGTATTACGGCCCGCGCGCCCTGATCGCCTTCCAGCGCAAGCAGTTCTTCCCTGAATTCGGAGCCAAATGCGACCGGGTGTCCTGGTTTTCCTGCAAACTCGGGGCGCACAATGCGCGCACCCCTGAACAGACACGCAGCGACTTGGCCCACCGTGTCAGTTTTAACAAATGGCATATCGGCTAGTGCAATCAACCATCCAAGTTTTGCCGGACTTTGCGCTACTGCGTAGCGCAAAGAAGCGCTCATGCCCTGATCGGCGTCGGCGCAATGCAAGATGCTGACCGGCAATTCGCGAAGGGCATGGCGTACCGCCTGTTCCTGCGGTCCGCATACGACTGAGACATTGTGGATGTGCTGCAACAGCGCATGACAGACGGCATAGACCATTGGTGTGCCATCGGCAAGCTGCTGTACAGGTTTGTACTTGACGCCGGAAGCATCAAAGCGGTTTCCCTTTCCGGCAGCCAGCACAATGGCAACGAGATCGGGCGTCCCGGCTTCAGATGCGCTTTGCGATAAGATGGCCATCAGGCTGTGTATTCCGAGGGATGCGTCTTGGCGTGAGATATATCGAAATTTTCAGGCAGCATCAAACCATTCTTGACGGCAATGACTTCTGCCATCACGCTGACGGCAATCTCGGCGGGCGACTTGCTGCCAATATAGACACCGATGGGGCCACGCAGGCGAGCAAGTTGTTTCTCGGTGACGCCGAAATGTTCCATCAGTCTCTGGCGCCGCGCGTGATTGTTTCTGCGTGAACCGATAGCGCCGACGTAAAACGCGCGAGATTCCAGGGCTTCGAGCAACGCAAGATCGTCCAGCTTGGGATCGTGAGTGAGGGCGATCACACAGGTACGGCTGTCCGGCCGGAAAGAGGTGACAACATCATCAGGCATTTCCTCAACGATAGTGACGCCCGTGACGGACCAGCCTTTCCGATATTCGATGCGCGGATCGCAGACCGTAACTGCAAAGCCGTTGAACAGTGCCATGGTAGCCACGTATTCAGTAAGCTGTCCGGCGCCGATAAGCAGCATGCGAAACTCAGGCCCGAAGGTATTGCTCAGGCGCTGTTCGTCCACCTGCATGGGCTGCGGCTCAGCAACGGGCTGCTGTTGCACATTCGCGTCCGCAAGACGCACAACCCGCTGCATGAGCAGGCCCTGTTCCAGCGCGGAAACCAGTTCCTGCAATGCCTGTGCGTCGGGATTGAATTCAAGCAGAATCTCCAGCGTTCCACCGCAGGGCAGGCCAAACCGGAATGCCTCTTCGGCAGTCACACCATACTTCACACGACATGTGGAAGCAGGCCCGGCCAGCACCGCCTGCTCGCTGCCACCTGTATAGCGGTAGACAAGATCATCCTCGATACAGCCGCCTGAGACTGAGCCTACCACGGCGCCGTCTTCGCAAAGCGCCATCACGGAGCCCAGGGGTCTTGGTGAAGAGCCCCATGTTCGAATCACGGTCGCCAGCAATGCCTTTTTCCCTTCGCGGCGCCATTCGCAAAGTTTGCGTAGTACGAGAACATCAAGATTTTCCATTTAAAACGCCTGCTTTGGTTGCTCATGAGCCGGTTGATGACAGTTACCAGAACGATTTCAATTGTAATGCAATCGCACCGCGCAGGTTCTTATCGTGAAAATCGGAAGGCGTGTATTCCTTCTATTACAAATGCAATTATTTCAGAATAAATTCAGTAACAAAGGACTCAATCGGTTGTATGTGACAAATTAAAAGCCTATCATTTGATATAAATCATTGACTAGTCAACTAAAATTAGTCCCAAAAACATCTAATCCCTCTTCTTTTAACATGAGTTAAAGCAATGAAAATTACTAAGACACACACTGCCGTAGCAGTCGCGTGTGCGGCAGTGTTTGGTTTTGCCGGGCTGGCGCACGCGAATAATCCGACGGCAGATTCCCAGGCGAGCGACAAAACGGCGGGCTCTGCTTCTGCAACGTTGATTGCCAAAGGCGAAAGCGAAAAAGTGACTCCGTATCTGGTGGATGCTGAAGGCCATACGCTTTACACCCTGATCATGGACGAACATAAAGCCAATTGTGATGAGGCCTGTATGAAGCATTGGGAGCCCGTGGTCTCGGAAACACGTCCGCTGGGCAGGGATATTTTGCCCGGGCTGTTGAAGGCAGAAAAAAATGACAAAGGCGTGTCCCAGGTCAGTTATGGTGATCTTCCCCTCTATCGTTTCGATGGCGACAAGAAACCGGGTGATATGAATGGCCAGGGTTTTGCTGATGTTGGTGTCATGGTGTCCGTGCTAGGTAAGCCTGAGCATCCGCAGGCGGCGGCAGAGAACGTCGAGGTGACGCCGGAACTGATGGCCGCAGGCGCCAAAGTCTTCAGCAGCACATGTGCCGCGTGTCACGGAGCCGAAGGCCAGGGCGCATTTGGTACGAAACTCGAAGGATTTGACAGGCTGGCCAACGCGCCGGCGCTACTGAGCACTATTATCCACGGTTTGAACAGCATGCCCGCGCTGGGTGGTCAGTTCAATGACGAAGAGGTTGCGGCAGTGGCCACGTATGTTCGCAACAGCTGGGGCAACAGCTTTGGTGGCGTCTCCGTCGAGCAGGCCAAAGCGGCGCGATGATTATTGCATTTGAACGAAGTTGCCTGGCTCCTGCGGGCAGCGACGCGTAATGACATTTGAAGAATAGGACACAACATGAAAATCCATAGCCTTCTGGCTGTATCTGCCGCGGTGATGTTTGCCTGTGCGGCACAGGCGCAAGTGAAGATTGATGACTACAAACCGATTTCAAACGAACAGATTCTGAACCCTGCCGATGGGGACTGGCCGAGCTGGCGGCGCACGGTAGACAATCAGGGTTACAGCCCGCTGGATCAGGTCAATAAAAAGAATGTTAAACAGTTGGATCTGGCCTGGGCCTGGTCTATGCCGGTTGGCGGGCTGCAGGAAACCGCGCCGTTGGTTCACGACGGGATCATGTTCCTGGGTATGAATCGTAGCCATGTGCAGGCGCTGGACGCAACGACCGGCGATCTGATCTGGGAGTACTCGCAACCTTTACCGAAGTTCACTGGCGGCTATCATGATGCCCAGGCCAACCGCCAGCGCAATTCGCTGGCCCTGTATGAGGACAAGGTGTATCTGACAACGCCGGATGCCAAACTTGTGGCGCTCGAAGCGAAGACCGGTAAGAAATTGTGGGAAGTCCAGGTCAACGAATGGGAGAAAGGCTACAGCTTCACCGCGGGTCCGCTTGTGGTTGATGGCAAGGTCTTTACAGGTACGTCGGGCTGCAGTATTACAGGTACTGCCGGGGGCTGCTATATCACTGCGCATGACGCCGAAACCGGAAAGGAATTGTGGCGACTCAACACGATTGGTGATCCTGCGGTCGATGACAGCTGGGGCGGACTGGCCAAGGAGAACCGCTGGGGGGGCTCACCCTGGATCACCGGTTCATATGATCCCAAACGCAAAATGCTGTATTGGGGCGTAGGCATGCCCATTCCTTATCCATCGATTCTGCGCGGCAGTGGTGATGGTGATGCGCTTTACACCAGCTCAACACTGGCTATTGATGCGGAAACCGGTAAGGTCAAATGGCATTATCAGCATATGCCAAATGATGACTGGGATCTGGATAGCCCGTTTGAACGGGTTCTGGTCGAAAGCCAGGTTGCTCCGTCCAGGGACGAAGTCGCTTATATGAGTAAAGACGTCGAGTCCGGCAAAACATACGATGTGATTGCTTCTGTTCCTGGAAAATATGGCACCGCATTTGTTCTTGATCGCGATACCGGCAAGCTGCTATGGGCGCGTGATACGGTTTATCAGAACGTCATCAAGGGTTTCACAGACGATGGCAAAGTGATTACCAATACCGACCTGAAAGCCAAATCCATTGACGAAACGGTCAAGGTCTGCGGTGGTCGTGATCTGGGTAAACTGTGGATGGCGGCGGCATACAGCCCGCTGACCAATGCGCTTTATGTGCCTGTCAGTTCTTCATGCAAGGAACTGACACCCAAGCCGATCGAGCTGCGCACGGGGGAATCCGTGGGTGCGCAGGCCTCAGGTACGGTCTCCTTTGCTCCAGGTGAAGACAGTGTTGGCCGCGTATACGCGATAGATGTGAAGACTGGTAAATTCCTGTGGGTCAAAAAGCAGAAACCGATTTTCAGTTCCGGTGTGCTGACCACGGGCGGTGGTCTGCTGTTTACCGGCGACAGTATGCGTGAATTTGCCGCCTATGATCAGGATAATGGCGACAAGCTGTGGTCCACACGTCTGAATACCTCGATTGGTGGCTTCCCCATGACATATAGCGTTGATGGCAAGCAGTACGTGGCCGTGGTGACGGGGCCCAATGCCCAGACCCCACCCGCTGCGATTTTGAATCCCGAACTGAAGAATGTGGTCGATTCTGGTCATTCGGTATTCGTGTTCGCACTTGATGATGAGGAAAGCGGCAAGTAATGCGTAAGTCGAATTGCCGCATTGTGGCGTAATGGTGTTATGGCGCCACTGCGTTGCATGCAGCGATCGTGGCTAAACACAAGTCGCCGTCACTGCGCACTGCTATCACAGTTGCTATATTGCGCCCGCGTGGCAGGTATTGCAGTTGTGAGGCAGATAGTGACGTAGCGATCGCAAAGCGTAAAAATGGCAGGTCCCGATATGCGGGCCTGCCATTTTTTATTTATTGATGAAATTACCTTGATTACCAGAATTATCCAAACAGCCCGAACCCCCCTGAGCCGATGAGATTTCCAGAGTTGCTGTGTTTTCGGATTACAGACTGGCAGACAGTTTTCTGAGAAAGTTTTCGCAATCATTCAGCTGAGAAAACTCGACAAACTCGTCGGGCTTGTGGGCCTGATCAATATGACCGGGGCCGCAGACAATGGTGGGAATACCCAGCTCCTGAAAAAGCCCTGCCTCGGTACCATAAGCGACCTTGCGTGTTTCATTGTCGCGGGTGAGGGCACGCACCAATTCAGTAATGGCCGCCTGCTCCGATGCTTCCAGCGGAGGAGCGCTGGCATCGGCGCTGATGTCGATGTGTGCTTCAGGATATTCCGTCTGCATGCGAGGCAGCAGCTCGTTACTGACATATTCCTGAATTTTTTTCTGAATCTCGTCGCCAGGCATGCCAGGCAGATTGCGGAACTCGTAATTAAACTGGCATTCGCCCGGAATGGTGTTGACTGCGATGCCGCCCATGATCCTGTTTGTGGTGATGGTGGTGTACGTCACATCATAATGCTTGTCGTAGGGACCGTTATCGCGATAGTAATCGGCCAGATCACGGATGTGACAGATGAGCCGGGCTGCATGTTCGATGGCGTTGCAGCCGTATGGCGTCAGTGAAGAGTGCGCCGCTTTGCCGTGCACGCGGCAGGTAAATAGATTGATGCCCTTATGCGCGACTACAACGCGCATGCCGGTGGGTTCACCAACAACACAGCCATCTATTTTCTGGTTGCGCTTCTGCAGTTCCCTGAGCATGAAGGGGGCGCCCGCACAACCCACTTCTTCATCATAAGAGAATGCCAGGTGAATGGGTTTCTTGCGCTCCTGCCGGAGAAACTCAGGAACCAGCGCCATTGCGGTTGCAATGAATCCTTTCATGTCGCAGGTTCCTCGACCAAAGAAACGATCCTTGGCAGTAAGAAGAGCAAACGGATCGCTATTCCAGTCCTGACCGTCGACCGGAACCACATCGGTGTGGCCCGACAGCGCAACTCCACCCTGAGTCTGACCGTCAGCGGCGGGCAGCGTGGCAAAAAGATTTGCCTTGGCGCCTTTATCATCAGTCGTAAGCCAGCTGTCGACACCCTGCGCAGACAGTGCGTCGCGGATCGTTTCAATCAGTCCTAGATTGGAATTGCGGCTTGTGGTATCCAAACCGACCAGCGTGGCGAGCCAGTCTTCTTTGGTGGTGTTTGATGTGGTCATTTGTGATTTCCTTGATGCGGCTTAAAGTTCGGCAGAAAAAACACACTCTTGCAATTTTTACATTTGAACTAATCCTGCATCCTTGTGTTGAGCAGCATTACAAAGTATTTTGTTTCTATTTTACCCGGTAAAGGACATCTTCATGCAACCCACCAAGGTTCCGGTACGCAACCTCGCTGCTGCCGTCATCGGCAATGCGCTGGAGTGGTACGATTTTCTGGTCTTCGCCTTTATGACGCCGATTATCGCCAGACTATTCTTTCCAGTAGATCCTTCCGCGAAAAGCGGCGACCTTAACGATATTCTTATGACAACTGCAATTTTCGGCGTGGGCTTTTTCATGCGACCGGTGGGCGGGATCATTCTGGGTATGTATGGTGACCGAAAAGGCCGCAAGGCTGCACTGGTGCTGGTGACTTCACTGATGGCCGTTTCCATGGCGATTATTACGTTTTCGCCAACCTATCAGACCGCGGGCATCCTGGCGCCAATCCTGATCCTGATAGCCAGGCTTGTGCAGGGCTTTTCCGCGGGTGGCGAGTTCGGTACGGCGACGGCGCTACTGATCGAAATGGCGCCGCCGGGCAAGCGCGGTTTCTATGGTTCCTGGCAAATGACCGGGCAGATGATTGGTCTGCTGATTGGTGCGGCTGCCGGTACACTGATGACGGTTTATTTTACGCAGGAAGAGATCGAGGCATGGGCATGGCGCATTCCCTTCTTTGTTGGTCTTGTGATTATTCCGGTAGCGGTCTATATCCGGCGTCGTCTGGATGAAACCGAAGTTTTTCGCAATGCCAAGAAGCAGGAGGCGGCCGAAGGACGCCGTATCAGCATAGGCGAGCTTCTGGTCAGCGCGTGGCGCGAAACTGTAATGGGTATCGGGCTTGTGGCTGCCGCGACCGTGACTGTATACATTACCTTTACCTACCTGGTTACCTTCGCAACAAAGATACTCAATTTGCCGTTGCAGGAAACGTTTGAAGTGCAGATGCTGGGCGCGCTCTGGGTTGTGGTTCTCACTCCGCTGATGGGTTTGCTGGCCGACCGTATTGGCCGCAGTCGCCTTCTGATCACATCGCTGGCACTGTACTTTGTCATTCTGTTCCCGATCTACTCATGGCTGACAGCCGCGCCCACGATATCAAAACTGATCGTAGTGCAACTTGCTACGGGGCTTTGTGCAGCGGGTTTCTTTGCAGTGTTCAGTACCGTGATGGCGGTGCTCTTTCCTACGCGAGTCCGTTCGCTTGGGTTGTCCATTTCTTACAACCTGTCTGTGATGCTGATTGGCGGATTTGCGCAGTTTATCGTGACCTGGCTCATTCAGCAGACCGGCTCGCCCATGGCGCCCACCTATTATGTGATGTTTGGTGTCGGCCTGGGGCTGATTGCAGCCATCATTCTGGGTAAACGGGCAGACAGCGAAGTCACGCACTGATTCAGCATACGGGCGAATGTCAGCATACGGGCGAATGACAACTGTGATAGGGCATTTCCTGGGAAATGTCAGATTTTCGCCCGGCATTTAACGCGGGCCAGGCGTCATTGCGCTGATTTGCGGTTCAATTTCGATAGGGAAGTTGACTGAGCTGGCAATAAAGCATTTTGCGTGGGCGTCGTGATGCAGTTTGCCGGCAGCGTCAATATCTTCGTGCCTGCCAACGGTGATGACAGGCCTTAGCACAATCCGGCTGAACGCACCCCCTTTGGCGTGCGTAACCATGACGCCGCGGGCATGATCGAGATAGCTTAAGACCTGTATGCCTGCATTTGCGCATAAATGCAGATACCAGAGTTTATGGCAGGCAGAGACTGAGGCTACAAGCAGGTCTTCGGGGTTCCAGCGTCCGGGATCGCCTCGGAATGCGGCGTCTGAAGAACCGGCAATATCGGGTTTGCCATCGGCGCGAATAAGAAAATCGCGATCATAGCCCTGATAATCGCGCGTGCCTTCGCCGCGGTTGCCAGTCCACTTGATGGTCACTGCGTATTCATGGCTGACTGCCATTATTGTCTCCCGAATAAAATCTTCGTGCTCAGCGTCGAAACCCCGACTTCACATTAGGTCATCTTCAAACGAAAAATGCCGTGATCACACTGCGTGCAGTGTATTGGCGCCTTCGCATTTTACAACCGGCGTATCAAATGCTTCAGGAAGCCCGAAGCGAGCACTCAGTGCGTGACATCGGTGCGGATGGGCTTCCACACCTGTATTTGTCTTGGCTTTGCCAGCAGGTCGGGCAGCGCGTCCCAAAACGCCTGCCGATAGGGTCTGTGCATCTGCACATTCAGGACATCTTCACCATCAAGCCAGGTTTCATACAGCATATAGGTATCGGCAGATTCCGGATCCCGGTGCAACACAGCATTGATGAACGTGGTTTCGTGTCGCATGGCATCGAGCACCGTGTTGAGCAGTTGCAGAAATGTCGTGTGTATTCCTGTTTTCAGATGAAAGATGATAACGTAAGTCTCTTCTGTCGGCAGATTCGCTGTTGACGAGAGTTGGCGGCGAGTTGTATTTTTATGTAAGCCAGGGCTTGATGCAGATGGGTCGGGCATGCGATATTTCCTCTTTATCGGACTGATAATGGTTTGCTGAATCACAGCATGTGGGCATGCATTCATCGAATGTGTTTCCGACATGTCTGTAAGACATACTTTGATACGCAATCGTGCTGCTGTCCATTACCCTGAAGGTAATGGTTTTTTATTATCGATCCGATTAAGCTTGAGTCAACGCTCTGTTTTTGCGCTCCAATATACAAGGGGCGGGCGGAACGCCTATCCGCTGGCACATTCGTGCCGGCATCGAAACTGCGAAAATCATGACACGATCGACGGTTGGTGAACTCATCAGAGACTGGCGACAGCGACGTCGTTACAGTCAGCTGGCTCTCGCCTGTGCGGCAAATATTTCTGCACGGCATTTGAGCTTTATGGAAACAGGCCGGTCATTGCCAAGCCGGCAGATGCTGTTGCTGCTCGCCGAGCAGCTGGACGTGCCGCTGCGACAGCGTAACGAGATGCTTTTGTGTGCCGGCTATGCCCCGCACTATGCTGAATACACGATTGATGACGCACCTTTGCATGAAGCGAATGATGCCATCATGGCGGTGTTAAAAGCCCACGAACCTTTCCCTGCAATGGCAGTGGACGGCCACTGGAATCTTGTGCATGCCAATCGCAGCCTGTCCCTGCTGTTGTCGGGCGTGTCGCCTGAGTTGCTGAAGCCGCCGGTCAATGTTCTGCGATTGGGCTTGCATCCTGGCGGCCTGGCGCCACGCATTCTGAATCTGGCCCAGTGGCGCACGCATTTGCTGCAGCGGCTGCGGCGACAGTACGAACAAACCGCCGATCCGTGGTTGCAGGCGCTGTATGACGAGCTAATAGACTATCCATTACCGCCGGAAGCGCAGCAGCTATCGCATGTCAATCATGTGATTGCAGTGCCCCTGCAGCTGAACACGGACGAGGGGGTACTCTCTTTGCTGGGTGCCACCATGACTTTTGGCACACCCTTGGAAGTGGCGCTTTCAGAACTTGCGCTTGAAATATTCTTGCCGGCCGACGCAGATTCGGCAGCGATTCTGCAAAACCTCAACCAGCAGGACAGATGGCATGCTGCAGATAGCGGGGGAAATTCAGGTTCTGTTGTAGAAGTCGCCTGAGCGGGCCATCGCAGGCGACTGGCTTTCAGATGTCGTGGTTCCGGATGTGGTCGTGTCAGTCGCGGTTATTTCGTCTGTAGCAATTTCAGACGTCAGAATACATATCCCTACGGCCAGATCCCGATATAAAAATGATGTTGACCTCAATCAAGGTTCAGGTTTTATATTGCAATTGTTATATCACTTTTAATCCGGAGTGTTTTGATGAAAACTTCGCTTGCAGACTATCAGATAGATCTGAGCGCATATTTTGACAGGCTCGATTACAGCGGCCCGACTGATCCTACCCTGCAAACGCTAGGCGCGCTGCAGTTGCGGCATCAGCAGCGTATTCCATTTGAAAACCTTGACCCATTTCTGAACCGTAAGGTGGCGATTGACCTGCCCTCTGTTGAACGCAAGCTGGTGTTCAGTGAGCGTGGCGGCTATTGCTACGAGCAGAATTTGCTGTTTGCCCATGTGTTGCAGCGGCTGGGGTTCGTGGTGTCAAATCTGATGGCTCGCGTGCAGTGGGGCGCGGACGATCAGGAAACAACGCCCCGCTCTCACATGCTATTGCACGTGCGCCTGGATCACCGGCCTTATATCGTGGACGTGGGGTTTGGCGGCAACAGCATTCCCTCACCGATTGTGATGAACCGGGAAAATGTGCAGCAGACCAGCCATGGCGTCTATCGTTGTCTGCTAATTAATGGTGAGTACTGGTTGCAGGTGCATACTGACAAAGGCTGGCGCAGCATGTACCGTTTCGATCTGGCGCGCCAGGTACCGGTGGATTACGTCGCAGCCAATTATTACACCTCTACGCATGAGGATTCCCATTTCCGTCATTCCATTATTGCAGCCAGAATCTTCCAGAACGGACGTCATACGCTGCATAACAACCTGCTGGCAACGCGTTATCAGGATGGCCATGTGCACCAGACCATTCTTGAAAGTGCCGATGATACGCAGGCTGCACTGCTGGATGTCTTCGGTATTCGTGTTCCGGACACGGCGCTATTCAGAAGCCGGTGGCAGGAAAAATCACAAGGGTGGGAAATGGGCGCCCGGCCCGCTGTCAGAGAGCCTGTCCAGGGAGTTGCGCAGGGGGCATGAGGCAATGGACAGACAGCCACAGCCAATGCAGTCGGTAAGCTGATCACGCAGGCTGGTCAGCGTCTGTATGCGTTCGTTCAAGTCATCGTGCCAGACCCGCGACATCCGTTCCCAATCGGCAGCGTTGGGAGTTCTGTTGCGGGGCAATGTGGAGAACGCATGAGCGACTTCTGCCAGCGGTATTCCCACACGCTGTGCGACCTTGATAATCGCCACGCGCCTGAGTACTTCGCGCTTGTAGCGGCGCTGGTTGCCACTGTTTCGGTGGCTTTCAATCAGACCCTGGCGTTCGTAGAAATGCAGGGCCGAGACGGCAACGCCACTGCGCCGGGCGACATCTCCTACGGATAATAGTTTGCCGTGATCCTCGGGGTTGATTTCTGGCATGGTGACTCCCAAACCTCAAGTAATATTGAGTTATTATAACTGTAATTGAGTCGATAATTCGCGCCCGATATTCGGTGCGTGTGGTCCTGGATTTGCAGACCCGTACGACACAGAATGAATGATGACGGGCATGGCGCGGGTATGCTTCATCTCAGGAGCAAATTGTCATTTCAATTGGCATGGGTTCGTCATGACCGCTAAAATAAAAAAAGTATGATTTGAATCAAGAAAAACCTCCCGTTTGAGTAGCGCAGGCGCCTCGGATACTTCAGAATAGCAGCTGAAACGACAACAATGGCTGAATGGAATGGCGGATTTGCTAACCGTTGAACTTGCAAAATTTATCAATACTGTTTCCCTGAAAACAATACCGGCAGCGGCAGTAACCGGTATTCGCTGGCGCCTGCTTGAGGCAATGGCGACCGCGTTTGGCACCGCCCCGGACTATCAGGACGGGGGGCACGAATTTAGCTCATCTGAGCATTTCACAGCCGCGCAGAAAGGCGCCCAGGCACTGGACGAGCAGCAAATTCTGCCCATACTGTCGGCGCTGACAAATGGCCTCTTGTTGCATTCCCGCAGTGAAAACGAAAATTCCGCGCATGCATTCCGACAGATTGACTCTGCCATTCTGCCTGCCGCGTGGGCTGTGAGCGATGCGCAGCAAAGAGATGGGAAAACATTTATGGAAGCGCTGGCTGTCGGCTATGCGACGACAGCGACTCTTGCAATATTACTTGCGGATGAAACTGATCACGCATGGAATGCAGGGGTGAGCAGCGGCACAGTCGGTGCTGCGGCGGCTGCCGCCAAAGCGCGGGGGCTGTCTGAACAGGCAACGATGCACGCGTTGGGAATGGCTGCCGGTCAGGCTATGCAACTTGCCAACAATGCCGGCTCTGGCTTCGAGTCCTGTGAGTGGGGGGGAAGCGAATCGTTCGCGCACGATGCGACCGACCTTCCCGGGCCTGGCAGGGCTGCGATGGATGGCGTGCTTTGCGCCAATCTGGCGGCGATGGGTGCCCCTTCTCCCTCTGAGTTGCACGAGCGGTTACAGGACATCAGAATGGTCAAGCTGGGGGCGTCACCGCTGGCCATTACTTGGTTTCCGGATGTCCAGGAGACACAGACGCTATCACAAGCGCAAATTGAACAGCAATTTATGGATCGTGTGCTGCCCATCGCAGGCCAGGACAAAGCGCAGGCTCTTATTGAGTCGGTGCGGAATATGGATCAGGTGCCTCCTGGACAGTTGATGGCATATGTGATGGGAAGAACAGGTCGACAGCTGCACTCCTGAGCGTGGATGGGTTCACAAACGTGATACAAGTTATGCGCGATATGCGAAGAGTGTACGTTTCGTATATTTCCGGCCAGAGATTCATGGTATACTGATCATATACGTTTTGTATACAGCGGTCTTTTTGTAGATCTTTGAAAGGGTCCCGTCTGTATGCGATCTTTCTGCTAAAGGCGTGGCTTTTTCGGCTGCGCCATTTTTATTCTGGGCACCATACATATCATGGGTATTGTAAAAATTTCCGATCAGATGCATGAAAATCTGCGTCTGGCCAGCACAGCATTAAGCCGTTCCATCAACGCTCAGGCCGAACACTGGATGCGTATCGGCATGCTGGCAGAGATGTATCCCGATCTTGATCACAGTGACCTTTGCCGTCTGCTGGTACAGGCCGGGCAAAGCGGATCGCTGGATCTGAGCGCCATCTCGACAATGGGCGCGACGCGCTCAAGATCCGGCTCCGTTGCTGGAGTGCGTCAATGAGCAATCGCGTTTCCATTAAATCGGCCGAAGACATCGAAAAGGCGCGTATCGCAGGCAGACTGGCGGCCGAGGTACTGCACATGATCGCCCCGCACGTCAAAGCGGGTGTGACGACTGACGAGCTGGATCGTCTTTGCTACCAACATATTGTGAATGTTCAGCAGACGATTCCTGCCAATATTGGCTATCATGGCTTTCCCAAAACTGTCTGTACCTCGGTCAATCATGTCATTTGCCATGGCATTCCATCGGACAAAGTCCTGCGTAATGGCGACATCATCAATATCGACGTGGCGATCATCAAGGACGGCTGGTATGGTGATACCAGCCGGATGTATTTTGTCGGAGAGCCCGGCCCACTGGCCAGGCGTCTTGTCAATACCACCTACGAAGCCATGATCGCAGGCATCCGCCAGGTGCGTCCTGGTGCCACGCTGGGTGATGTCGGATACGCCATTCAAAGTGTCGCTCATCGTGAGGGTTTCAGTATCGTACGCGAATATTGCGGCCATGGTATTGGTCAGGTCTATCATGATGATCCGCAAGTATTGCATTATGGTCGACCCGGAGAGGGACTGCGTCTGCAGGAGGGCATGATGTTTACTATTGAACCCATGATCAATGCCGGCAAACGGCATTCGCGGCAACTCGCGGACGGCTGGACGGTGGTCACCAAGGATCATTCCCTGTCCGCTCAGTGGGAACATATGGTGGTCGTGACCGCTAACGGGTTTGAGGTACTCACACCCTGGCCCGAACCGGTGGAAGGATACGAGTCGATTGTCTGACCAGGGCGCTGCAGTAAGGCACCGCCGATGGTTTTTCTTGAAGATGGAAGCGCAATATGAGTTTTGACCCGCTAGATCACGACCTGGAAAGAGGCCTGGATAACCGTAGACGTGTGCTGGGGGATGCCTGGGTAGAACGTTCATTGTCAGGCGCCAGCAGCTTTAACGCTGACTTCCAGCAGCTGATTTCACGATTTGCCTGGCACGAAATATGGAGCCGGCCCGGGCTGGATCACAAAACCCGTCGCATTATTGTTCTGTCTATTACGATTGCAATGGGTCGTTGGGAAGAGTTCGATCTGCACGTACGTGCGGCGCTGCTGGGCGACGCTTCAACGCGATTGAGTCCTGAAGAAATCAAAGAAGTGCTGATGCAGTCGGCGATCTACGCTGGAGTTCCAGCGGCCAATACCGCCTTCAGTCACGCGATGGCAATCCTGAAAGAGCTGGGGCCGCAGATTGGATACGAACCGCAAGCGTGTTCTCCGCTGGATGCATTTCATCCCGGAACGGGGCAGGAAGGCCGAACTGTTAGCAAGCCAGCTCTTCATTACTCCATTCACCGGTCGCGTAATGGCAGTGCAAAAGACAGCCCAAAAGGCGGCCCCAAGAATACGATCGTGTTAAGCCATGCACTGGGGTGCGATCTGGCTATGTGGGATAAACTGGCCGCCCGCCTGGCCGCAGATTATGACGTGATTGTTTACGATCACCGTGGCCATGGCAGTTCCGATGCACCAACAGGGCCGTATTCCATGGCCGATCTTGCTGACGACGCGGCAAGGCTGCTCTATGAGCTCAAATGCGGTCCCGTCATCTGGGTCGGGTTGTCGATGGGTGGGATGGTTGGCCAGGAGCTGACGATTCGTCACCCGGAGCTCGTTAATGCACTTGTGATTGCCAATTCCACATCAGCTTATCCTGAGGTGGCGCAGGAAACCTGGCGGCAGCGTATCGCCACGGTAAAAGACCAGGGTATTGAGGCCATTGCCGATGCTGTCATGCAGCGTTACTTTCATGACGAATTCCGCAACGCTCATGCCGGAGAAGTTGCAGCTTATCGCAGGCGCCTTGTGACCACAGACAAGGACGGATATATGGCTTGCTGCCATGCAGTGGGCAACGTCAATACCACTGATCGACTGCAGGCCCTGTCGCTCCCAGTGCTGGTCATTGCCGGTCGTCTGGACCAGGGGGCGCCCCCGGAGATGTCGGAAACCATGGTCAACCGGATACCCAATGCGCAATTAGTGGTGCTGGAAGACGCGTCGCATATTGCAGTCGTGGAACAACCCGAAGCCTTTGCGAAAGCGGTTCTTTCGTTTCTGAATCAGAATACGTAAGCCGGTTAATCCCCGGGTCGGACTTAGGCATCACATGTCTTCCAGGTGGCGGCGTGGCCAGTGCTTCATGCAACGGATCGCGTCGAAAAGTAAAGTGAGTGTTTGGTGACTGTCCTTGCGGCCACGTCACATTTCACAGCGGCGATCCTGTCCAACCTTTGAAACCTGTTGTGCAGGAGATATTTGGGGACTGAATATGGCAACTTTGCGAATGTCACCCGCTTGAAGTATTGCGCGCTTCTGCGTTATTCTGAAATGTGTTATGGCATATGACATAAGGGGCAGCAATAATGAAAAAAGAGCGGATCCAGGTCAAACGAGTCTACGACAAGCCCTCAGACAGTGATGGTTATCGTGTATTGGTGGATCGCCTGTGGCCGCGTGGTATTCGCAAGGCGGATCTGAAACACGACCTCTGGCTTAAAGACGTCAGTCCCAGTAGCGAATTGCGCAAATGGTTCAACCACGATCCGGATCAATGGGGTGAATTCAAAAAGCGCTACCATGCGGAGCTGAAAAAGGAAAAGGACGCGGTTGCGCAACTACTTGATATTGCCAGTCGCGAGACGCTGACGCTTCTGTTTGCGGCAAAGGACGAGGAGCATAACCAGGCGGTGGTGTTGCGGGATTATCTGATTGCACTTGCGAATAAAGAAAATCAGCCAAAGGATTGATCGCTCCCGCATGTACAGTGCGCCACGACGGTTTCGATATAATGGACAATTGAAATAATCGGCCGGACAGGCGTTAGGCACTGCGAAATCCATTTGCCGCTCGTGCCATTGTGCAATCTGGCCAGAGACAGGGAGATGAGGAACGATGAGCGAAAATATACTTCTGGATACCGTAAAGGGGCTTAGTCGTCTGGTTGGGCAGGAGGGACTGAGCGAAGCCCAACTGCTGGAAGAATCCAGTCGACTGATTGCCAGCCTCGTGAAAACGGATGATTGGCTACCGGACGAGATGACCGTTCCGCATCCCGACTATTACCGGCAATATTTGCTTTACGGAGATCCGCTGGACAGATTTTCGCTGGTGAGCTTTGTGTGGGGGCCTGGGCAGAAAACACCAGTGCACGATCATACGGTATGGGGCGTTATTGGTATGCTGCGTGGCGCTGAGCTGGATCAGCCATTTCGCAGGACTGATAGCGGCATGGAACCGGCAGGACCGGCGAACAGGTTGCTGCCCGGTCAGATCGCCTGTGTATCGCCCACAATTGGTGATATCCATCAGGTGAGCAATGCGTTTGATGACCAGGTCTCCATTAGCATTCACCTGTATGGCGGCAATATTGGTCGCATTGAGCGTAGCGTATATGATCAGGAAACCGGCGCTCCCAAGCGCTTTGTTTCCGGCTATTCAAATGTGTTTACGCCCAACCTCTGGGTGCAAAGTGAAAAATCATAAATGCGTCTGCGAATGGTCAGACTGGTCGTTTAACCGAGATGTTGTCCACACCCAGTAAAAAAGACCCCGATAACAACTGTCATTGACAGCATTATCGGGGTCTTTTTCGTTCAGCAGACAGATCCTGCGGATGTCACAAAATCAGTCCTGTATTGCAACTGCGATTGCTCTTTATTGCTCCTTGCGAGCATCATCAGGCAGGGCGTAGGCGATGATGTAGTCGCCCCGGTCCGGCGACTGCCTTGCGCCGCCGGCATTGATCAGAACATACTGCTTGCCTGTTTTTGGCGAGATATACGACATGGGGCCGGACTGGCTGCCGACAGGCAGACGGGACTTCCAGATCTCTTTGCCGGTAGATGAATCAAAGGCGCGCAGATAGAAATCCTGGGTGCCAGCGAAGAACAGCAAGCCAGCCTGGGTGGCCAGCGAAGGGCCAAGAGTTGGCATTCCCACCGGAATCGGCATGCCCATGCGAATACCCAGCGGTCCGGTGTCCTGCACTGTACCTACCGGTACCTGCCAGACAATCTTGCGGGTTTTCAGATCAATGGCGGTCATGGTGCCAAACGGCGGTTTCTGGCAGGGGATGCCCAATTGCGACAGGAACCGTTCGCGCATGGCGCCGTATGGCGTGCCATCCTGCGGTACCACACCCATCTCGATACCACTGGCGCCCGCACCGACTTTTTCACGTGGAATCATATAGTTGGCCAGACCCAAACGCATGTCGTTGACGAACATGTAATTGGTGGTGGGATCCACAGAGACGCTGCCCCAGTTCATGCCGCCCAGTGAACCAGGAAACTGCAATGCACGGTCTTCGCCGGGAGGCGTATAGACGCCCTCATGGCGCATGCCCGCGAACTGGATACGGCATAAGAGCTGATCGAGTGCCGTCGCACCCCACATGTCGGATTCTTTCAGTGTCTGGTTACCAATAGATGGCATACCCACTGAAAACGGTTGTGTTTCGGAATAGCGTTCGCCTTTTACGTTGCCCTGGGGCACAGGCAGCTCCTTGACTTCCGCCAGGGGCTTGCCGGTTGCACGATCCAGCATGAAAATTTCTCCCTGCTTGGTGATCTGTACCAGGGCGAAATTGGTGCCGCCTTTGCCATCAGGAATGTCATAAAGCAGCGGCTGGGCGGGAAGGTCAAAGTCCCACAAATCGTGGTGTGTGGTCTGGAAATGCCACCTGACCTTGCCGGAATTCACGTCCAGTGCCACGATCGAAGAGCTGTATTTGTCGTCCAGTTCGGTACGCTGTCCTGCGTAAAAGTCTGGCGTGGCGTTACCTGTGGGCAGGTAGACCAGGCCAAGCTTGGCATCATAAGACATGGCTGACCATACGTTTGGCGTACCACGTGTATAGGTCTGGCCTTCAGGCGGCAGGCCGGTGATCTCGGGATTGCCCGGATCCCATGCCCATTCCAGATTACCGGAAATAACATTAAACGCCCGAACCACGCCCGGAGGCTCGTCCACAGCAAAGTTATCGGCGACGCGACCACCGATAATGACCAGATGGCCGGCAACAAGAGGGGTTGATGTCTGCTGATAGTAGCCATCCTTGACCTCACCCATGCCGACCTTCAGATCGACGGTGCCCAGATTGCCAAATTCAGTGCAGGGCTGAGCATTGTCGGCGTTGATGGCGATCAGGCGCGCATCTGTAGTAGGCAGAAACAGGCGACGCGGGCAGGTAACGGCATTGGCAGGCTCGCTGACAGACAATGTGCCTGCAGGAGTTGTGCCTTCAGCAGGAGCGGTATTCTGTTCATCTGCAAGCTGCACGCCTGCGGCGCTCGCCTGTGCCACGGTACCCGCATCGGCCGTGGCGTCATAATAGCCTAGCCCGCGGCAGCGTTGCCAGTTGGGTGCGGTGGCTTTCGAGTCGTAACGCCATTTTTCCTTGCCAGTATCTACATCCAGTGCAATAACCTTACTATAGGGTGTGCACACGTAGAGGGTATCGCCAATCTGCAGCGGCGTGTTCTGATCCTCGGCACCGGATCCGGTACTTTCAGGGATGTCACCGGTATGGGCGGTCCACGCAACTTCCAGTTTGTCGATATTGTTTTTGTTGATCTGGTCCATGGCCACAAAGCGCGTGCCGGCCACGGTGTTACCCCAGTGTTCCCAGTTCGATGGCTGGCCGCCACCGTTGGCTTTTGTCACGGGCGCAATGTGCTCGGCCTCAATAACTGATTTGGGAAAGAAAAACAGGGCGAAAGTTGCAACGATACCCACGGCCAGCACGAGTGAGGACCACCGTGTGACGCGGCAGGGTGCTTTACCTTCGGCGCGGCGCAGCGCCGGCACGGCCAGGGAAACAAGAAAGGCGAGCACGGCAAAGGCGAAAATGCGTGCGACCAATGGCCAGAATTCCCAGCCGGCCTCCCAAACCGCCCATATGATAGTTGCAATAAATGCCACAGCGTACAGCCATGCCCCAACCATACTGCGTTTCCAGATGAGGTAACCCGACAGCAACAGCGCCAGACCCATCAGGACGTAATAAACGCTACCCCCCAGGATTGCCAGCCAGATACCGCCGCCTGTCATGAATATGCCAAACAGCATGATGAGTATGGCAAGCAACGTCAGGCCAACTCCTGCAATGCCGGATATGGGTTTACGATCATTCATTATTTTTTCCCCGTGAAACACACAACAGATCAAGCAGAATTCTTCCATCGCGCCATGGCTGTGTGCCTTTGCATGGCGGGGATGTGACATCATAAATACAACAGGTCATGACGTGTGTCATGACACGGCACTAGCTTGTTGTAGGATGTAATTTGTATTTTAACGCTAAAAGCGATAGCTCAGGGTCATACCTGCCGTCCAGTTACGGCCTGGCGATGGTTCATAATAGCGATTGTTTGCATCATTGATGATGACAGACCCCGCGTATCGGGCATTGAAGACGTTATCGACGCGTGCAAATGTGTTCACGGTCCATTGATCGCGTTTCCAAAGATATCCGGCATGCAGACCTGTTACGACTGCCGACGGTGCAGATTCGCTGTTCGCATCGTTGACATACACTTTACCCAGATAATCGATATCGACGCCGCCGTTCCACCCCTGGTCGGGTTCCCAGCTCAAAGAAGCTGTGGCGGTGTTGCGGGCGATGCCGGGAATTTTGTTGCCGGACGGGGTCTCGGGATTGCTGTCTGAGCATGTGCCGGAACAGAAGCTGTCACGATAACGGGCATTCAAGTAGGTATAGGACAGGCGGGCGCGCAGGCTGCGATACAACTTCGCATCCCACGCCAGCTCCAGGCCATCGCGCAGGGTGCGTCCGGCATTCTGGTAGGCGGTACGACCGCCGCTGCCACCGGCACTGACGATTTCATCCTTGGTATAGGTGCGAAAAACCGCAGCGGTCAGCTGGCCGCCTCCGATATTGGCCTTGGCGCCAGCCTCAAGCGTGGTATTGATTGATGGTTTCAGGCCGAAATTGAGTCCAGCCTCGTCATCGTTGCGATAGGAAAGCTCATTAAAGGTGGGCGTTTCAAACCCGCGCCCGGCGGTCACATAGAACGACAGATCAGGCGTAGCCTGGTAGTTCAGCGCCACCACAGGCAGCAATTTGCTGTAGTTGGCGGTGCCGCTGTCATTGCCATTGCCATTTGTAATATATCGGTCGGAAGACTTGAAATGCACGTTGCTGTAACGCAGTCCCGCATCCAGGGTCCAGCGCTCCGCAAAATTCCATGATGCCTGTACATAGGGGTCCAGGTTCCAAACATTATTGATTTCGTCGCGGCGCAGGTTGCCCTGTACGCCGAGTTGATCACCAATGAAATTTTCGTAGCCCTTGCGTGCTTCGCGCATGGTATCCCAGGCGACACCCGCGACCAGCGTCAGGGGGCGGTCTGCCAGCGACACATGAGAAGTCAGTCTGACATCGGCGCCACCGTACTGACGCTTAAGCCAGATTACGCCACCTGCATGTGAAGGCGCGCGTTGCGGTGCAACCGGAATGGACAGGAACTGCTTCGTTTCACGTTCGCCATAATAGCCCATGACCCGCAAGTCTGTGCGGTCGGACAGCGGCTGTTCATAGACCAGGCCGCCCTGAGTCTGCTTGGTGGTTTTTCTAACGTTGTAGGTTTCAGCATTGGGCGAGGCCTGGCGGGGATCGTCCTCGAATTCCTCACGTGTCAGACCCTGGGGGTCCTGCGCGGATACATCAACGTGATTGAATAGCAGGCTAAGATGACCGCTGTCACCTACCTGCATGCCGAGCTTTGCATTCACCTGATTCTTTTCTGCTTCGCTATGTTCGCGATAGCCATCGGTACGGAAATGATTGGTGCTGAGCAGATAGTCGATCGCGCCGGGGCCATCACCGCGCGAACCCGATGCCTTCATGCCATAGCGTAACTGGCCATCACTGCCAGTCGCAAAGGATGGTGTGAGCTTGAGCGGGCCTTCACCGGTCTCAGTTTCGGTCAGCAATACGCCACCCGACGAATTTCCGTAAAGTGTGGAGAAAGGACCCCGCAGCACTTCGGCAGAATCAATGGATGACAAATCGATATTGGAAGTCTGGCCCTGTCCGTCGGGCATGGTGGCCGGAATGCCATCGACATAAAGACGGATACCGCGGACTCCAAAAGCGGAACGCGCACCAAATCCCCGAATACCCACTTGCAGATCCTGGGCGTAATTCTGGCGGTTGCGTACCGTCAGGCCGGGAATGCCACGCAGGCCTTCGGACAGATTCACCTGCATCTCGTTGGCGCGTATTTGCGCACCGTCGATAACGTTGACTGATGCCGGAATCTCACTCGCGGGTCGATCCATGCGGGTGCTGGTCGCCACAATGGGGGCCAGTTGCGCAATGTTGCTATCGTTGGATGCACCATCGTTTTCTGCCGTGACCGGGGCCACGGCATTGGTGGAGCTACCTGCATTGATCGGCTCGGTTGCATTTGCGGTTCCCTGGACATTAGCCGGTGTTGCGGGTTGCACAGGTTCGGCAGAGATCGGGCTCTGTGATTGGGCCGGCTGCCCTACCGCTGATGCAGCACACGCAAAAACGGAAAACACACAGCTGGTCAAAACGGCCTGTTTGAAGGGAGGGAAACGCATATACATACTCACGCAAAAATACTCTGAACGAATCTCGTGAGACAGGGCAACACGAGCTGGCGGCACCGGCAGCCCTCAATATGGCAGGGAAACGTGTCGGAAAATGGCCGCTTTGTGTCCGTTTCTGAAGCAAACCGAAACAATATTAGATCCTATGATAACCCTTGAGTAACCAAACAGGACAAATCATGACTGAAATACTTATTCTCATCGACGTGCAGGAATCTTTTCGACAGCGCGATTTTTGGGATGAAGCCCGCAGCACGCCCTTTCTGTCGGCCGTTAACGCGCTGATCGCCGATTGCCGCAAGCGGCAAATTCCCATCGTACGGGTGTATCATTGCGCAAACGCAACAGACAATCCCTTCAATGAAGCCAGCGGTTACGTACGCCCACTGGAAGGTCTGGTGGACTTTGACCCGGTGCTGGTGGTAAAAAAACACAAGCACAGCGCCCTGGTCGGCACCGGACTGCTTGCATGGCTGCGTGACGTCGGCTACACAGATATCATGATTGCCGGAATTCGCACCGAGCAATGTTGCGAAACCACCACGCGCCACCTGTCCGATGAGGGCTTCAATATGACATTTGTGACTGACGCGACACTGACATTCGACATGACCGCTCCCGATGGAGAGCGCATCGGTGCCGATGATATTCACCGACGAACCGAGACAGTCCTGCACGGGCGCTTTGCCAGAATCGCCCATGTGCATGATGTTATGTCCAATTCGCTGACACACGCCTGATCCGGATGATTACTGTTTGTTTTCTGCTGCTGCCGGATACGCTCATCATGGATGTGGCGGGCCCGGCAGAAGTCTTACGTCTTGCTAACCAGCATCTGGTCGCCGCGGGTAAACCTGCACAGTTCGACCTGCAATTCGTTTCGCCGGAACCACGGATTTCCTCTTCCGTGGGCCTGGTGTTCGATTCGCTCACCCCTCTGCCTGATTTACAGAACCTGAGTCGTAAAGGGCCTGTGTGGCTTGTTCTGTCTGGCCGCAGCGGCCCCACCGCGAAAATCATTTACCGCGACCCGGTCTGGCTGCAGACGCGTCAATGGCTGACACGTTATCTGGATTGCTTCAAGGCAGAACGCAAAAACGGCTGCACCCTATTGACGATATGCGCGGGAGCGTTGCTGCTTGCCGATGCCGGGCTGGCATCGGGCAGAAAACTGACTACCCATCACGATTTGCTGGATGAACTGCAGCGGCTGGCCCCCAAGGCTTGCGTACTGCGCAACCGCCTGTATGTTGACGATGGCAATCTGCTTTCCAGTGCCGGCATCACTGCGGGCATTGATCTGGCACTGTATTGTGTATCGATTGTTGCCGGCGAGCGCATTGCAAATGCAACCGCACAATCCATGCGTGTGACGCGCAGGCGCCATTTGCAGGAACCGGAAATCTCTCCCTTACTGAAATATCGGCATCATCAGCATCAGGCACTGCTACGGGTACAGGATGCCATCGAAGCGGATCCGGGCGCAGCCTGGAATTCGGCCACTCTTGCCGATATTGCACATGTGAGCGAGCGTCAGCTGCTGCGAATTTTCAGGCAGAACCTGGGACTGACGCCAAGAGTGTATATCGAGGCGGTGCGGCTGGAGATGCTGGCGCAGATGAGTGAGCTTTCGGATCCGGATGCCAATGGGCTGGAGATGGCGGGATTTTCGGGCAGGCAGCAGTTAAGGAGGGCGAGGGGGCGGCAGAAGACGCAGGGGCCCAACGTTTACAAGTGATACACAGATGTGATAATCGGGGCGGGTGCTTACATAGACTTAAGCAATTTTCCGGTACGCTGTATCTAGTATTTCCAAAGCGCGATCGATATCATCTTTAGTCGTAAACCGTCCGCAAGTTATCCGGAAAGAAGAGAAGGCCTCCTCATCAGTCAAACCAATGGCCCTTAACACTTCAGAAACCCTGATCTGTCCGCTAGTACAAGCCGAGCCCAATGAGAAAGCCAAATGGGGTTGAACATTATTCAGGAGGGTTAATGCATCAACACCTTTAATTTGAACATTTAGGTTACCCGGGTGTCTTGCTACCGCGCTGCCATTTAGCGCAATTGGAAATCTACTTTTCAAAGCATCAAATAGATAATTGCGTAACGTTGTGATTGAGGCGATCTCGGCATTCATATTCGCATACATTAATTCAAAAGCACGACGATATCCGGCTACCAGAGGCGTAGGAACGGTGCCCGGCCGCAAGCCATTTTGTTGGCCCCCTCCGAAAAATAGCGGCTCTAGCCCGGCCTCCTCAAAATTACGAACGTAAAGTAAGCCTATGCCATTCGGACCGTATATTTTATGTGCAGACATAGACATAAAATCGATCCCGCAATCAAGCGGAGAAACGCGTTCGTAAATTCCTTGTGTGGCATCTACGTGAAACGCTACATCATGTTCAGAGCAGAGCTCTCCCAGAAGGTTAATATGTTGTACAGTACCTATTTCCCCGCTGACATTACATATTGATAGCCATAAAACATCGCCTGCATCCAATAGGTCTCTTAATTCAGTCGTATTAATGAGACCTTCATCACTTAAAGAAACAAAATGCAACTTTAAGTTAAAATCGGAACAGATTTTTTTTAAAGGCTCGATGACCGATTTGTGTTCCAACCAAGTCGTAAGTACTTTGCGTTTCCCCGGATTGCGTGCCACGGCAGCTTTAATCCCCGACAAGATCGCAATGTTATTCGACTCAGTCGCTCCTGAAGTGAAAAATAGATCTTCCGGAAAAACGTTAAGAAAATCTGCAATCGCAGAACGACCATCCTCGATAACTGAGCTCTTCACCCACCCGAATGCATGCTCAGAGGAATGAGGATTCCCTGCCGCTAGCCAATATTGATTCATAAAATCAATAACTTGCGGATCACAAGGGGTCGATGAGTTGAAGTCTAGGAAAGTTTGCGACATAAAAAGATAAAGTAGAAGCCGATTCTATGAGTACTGTAAGATTTATTATAGAATAATAGCTGATTGGAGGCAGTCTCCAGTTCCGAAATTTTTAAGGTATAAAAATGCATGAGAAGCCCGTATTTTCAGGTCACGAAACATTTCCCTTAAGGTATGGGTGGCTAAAAAAGGTTTACGATCAAATAGTTACGGCTGGTGAAAACTCAAAAACGATATTTACCAGGGACTCGGCGATTGCAGATTTCGGTGTAGGAAAAAATATGCTAAACGCCATGCGACACTGGGCGGTGCACACTAAATTAGTGAAGGTACTCGATGAAGGACGGCTGGAAAATACAGAGATAGCCGACAGCCTCTTTAATCAGAAAACGGGTTTGGATCCCTGGTTTGAATCTGACAGTTCCATCTGGCTTATTCATTGGGAGCTGGTAACACAGGAGCATTTGATCACCTACTATTGGCTTTTTAACAAAAATAATAAGCCGCAATTGGATCGTGATACTTTCGCAAGAGCAATTAAGCAGCATCTCGACGAACAAGATATAAAACATCCGTCAGATTTGACTCTGAAGCGAGACATTGAATGCTTCATTCGAAACTACACTCACCGTAAATCTGCGAAGACAAATGCATTGACCGAAGAATCGGTTGAGGGGCCATTAGTAGAGCTGGGTTTGATCAATCGCATTGAAAACGACGCGATAGAACTAGTGCGTGGGCCTAAACCTAATCTTTCTGAGAAAGCGTTTTTGTATTTTCTCATGCGGTTTTGGAGCGAAGCGTTTCCTTCTGCCCGGACGCTTTCTTTAGAAGCCGCGACATACGATGAAAAATCTCCTGGTCGGGTATTCCTTCTGGACGAAAATTCGATCATTGATTATGCCGAACGAATAGCGCTATTGGATATTGATATTAAATGGTCGGAAACTGCTGGTGTCAGACAATTTTCTACAAATCGCGACCCTCAAAAGTTGGTAAAAGATTCGATGGCTATTTTTAGAAACTCTTACAAAAATCGAGCAAGTGCGAAATGAAGTATCTATCCGATCTAATTGAGCTGAAAGAAATATTTAAACGATCCATCAATGTCGGTTTAGACCGCAACGATGTTGGTGCGATTGAGCAATTCCATAGCCCCATGTCCTTTGAAATCTTGCTGGAATCAATGGTTCGGCATATCAAAGAGACCGGGCAGTGCGCCTTTACATGGACCGGCCCCTACGGATCAGGTAAGTCTAGCCTTGCGCTATTTCTGACTGCGCTTTCCGGGAAAAATGCTGCATTTCGCAAGCTTGCTGCCAAGAAACTAGTCACTAGTCACGGCAAAGAAATTAGAGAGTTCTTTCAGAATTCTAGGAAACACTGGCAAGTTTTGACCGTTACCGGTAGTACAGAGTCACCTGCAGTTCTATTTAAGCGCGAAATGGGATTGCTTGATGCTGCAAGTACAGACGATATTCTTATTGAGATTCAAAATAGATCCCGCGAAGGTGCTGGCATCCTCGTATTTGTAGATGAAATGGGAAAGGTTTTTGACGGAATTGCTAAAAACAGTGAGCCCGACGATATTTATTTCTTCCAGCGCTTGGCGGAAATTGCGAACCGAAGCGAAGGTCGGATTGTATTGATTGGTATCTTGCATCAGTCTTTCATGGAATATGCACGAAATCTGGCGAAAAAAGTCAGGGATGAATGGAACAAGATTCAAGGTCGATTTGTTGATCTCGCCGTTAATATTTCAGCGGACGAGCAGATTTTTCTCATTGCTCAGGCAATGGAGAAAAAGGCAGGGTCGAAGGTTTCTGAGAAAAGTATCCGTGATAAAACTGCATCAGTAGTTCAAAATATAAGTCGATCGAGAAAAATCGATACGGAGGCACTAGAGGCGCTACTCAATAATACCTGGCCGCTGCATCCGCTAACGACCGTTTTGCTATGTGAATTGTCAAAAAAGCGGTTTGGACAGAATCAACGTAGCATTTTTTCATTTCTAATGTCCGCGGAACCGAGGGCTTTTCGCGACTACCTTCGTCAAACTCCAGTTGAACAAGCCGAAACCTATACTCCCCCAATGCTTTGGGATTATCTGGAAACGAATTTAGATTCGCTGCTCAGCGTGTCAGCTGAGTCGAAACAGTGGCTGGTAGCCAAAGATGCAATTGCGCGATACAACAATCACGCTAACGAGTTGTATGGCAAGGTATTGAAGACAATTGCTGTTTGTAACTTGCTAAAAGGCAATTCTGGCGTATCTGTAGATACACAGTTGTTGGAAACGCTGTTTGACAAAAATGCTTTGGCTAAAATTCTCGAGGATTTGAGTAAATCATCAGTCATTGTCTATCGCAAATACGCGAGTGGTTATGTGCTAACAGATGGCAGCGATTTTGATATTGAAGCAGCATTGGATGTTGCCTATGCGAAAATTCAAGGCAACGGATTTGACAAACTTCGTGCAGTGGCGAATTTCAAACCCGTTTTGGCTAAGCGACATTATCATCAAACGGGCGCTTTAAGATGGATGTCTATTGAGCTCTTTCCTGTTAGCGAGCAAACTACGTTTTTTTTAAAGAACCTGAAAACAGATCATTCATTAATCGGCTCCTTCGTTGTATTAGTCCCAACCGACCAAGGCCAATTTGAGTTTGCGAAAAATATTACCGCAGAGATCGCACCGTCGCTAAAAAATATCGCTATTAACGTAGCTACCAATTATCTGAAAATCAGTGAATACGCTTCAGAATTGCTGGCGCTAGAATGGATTGACGATAATGATGTCCGAATTGTGAATGATATCGTGGCGCGGAAAGAAGTTCAAAACCGAATTTCTTTCGTGAGAAATATTATCGAGAAAGAGCTTTACCAAACAATTGATCTATCCGATTGGACTCTTGGTGCCACTACTTCGTCTTTGGAAAAAGAAGATTTGTCAGATATTGCGTCAAACATCGCCGATTGTGCTTTTGGCGCGTCTCCTTGCATCATGAACGAGATGCTGAATAGAGAAAAGCCGTCCAGCAATGCAAATGCGGCGTTGAACGCTTTGTTGAAACGAATGGTCTTGAATCGTGATAAGCAAGATTTAGGCATCCAGGGTTTTCCTCCTGAAATGGGGCTGTACCGCTCAATACTCCAGAAAAATCGTTTGCACGTAGAAACAGAGACTGGTTTTGCATTCGTGCGCCCAGAGAGTGCAGGTGAGCGGGATTCGGGACTGGCTTTATTATGGGCCGATACTGACAAGTATTTACAGCAGTGTGAGTCCGCGATCACTGCAGAGCAAATCTATCAACGCTGGCAGCAAAGCCCATACGGCGTAAAAAAAGGCCTGCTCCCGGTATTATTAGTCAGCTATATTTTATCGAACGTTAATAATATTGCATGCTACATCGAAGATCACTATCAAACCCATGTGGACGACTTGCTTATTGATTACCTCATTAAAGCTCCACGACTAATCGGTTTGCTTTCAGTGGGTCATGCTCATAATGAACAAAAGTGGATACGATTATTAGCAATCAAATTAAATCAAACTGCCGAGTTGAACACTGGCGGCTATATTGAAAATCAACCGCTAGCCGTTGCGCGAGCGCTTGTCTACATTGTGGATGCATTGGACAAGTGGACCCACAGAACTAAACAACTTAATAGAACCACATTGCAGTTAAGGGATTTCATACGTAACGCAGATGATCCGAATAAACTGTTATTCGAGAGTATTCCTTCGTTGTTTGAAGCTGGAAACTCTGATGTCGAAAAATCAACGCAGGTAATTGCGTCACTGAAAGAGCTCCACGTGGCATTTCCAGATCTTATGGCTCGGTTTGAAAATGAAATGTTTAAGGACTTGAGGATTGATCCAAGCGATGAAAAACGATTCGGGATTGTTCAGTCCAGAGCAAAAATGATCCGGGGTAAGTCTGGAGATTTCAAGACTGATGCATTCATTTCCAGACTTTCTACCTTTGGAGGAAGGGACGATGAAATGGCAGCAATTGTTAGTCTCTTGGCAGATAAACCAACGTCCGATTGGATTGATCAGGATCTTGAACGGGCCGGTCAGCGGCTCTCTGTGATGTGCGATATGTTTAACCGCGCAGAGATTTACGCAAAAGTTGAGAGTGGTAGCGCCGGACGATATCGGATTGGAGTTGTCGCAAAAGGAACAACAAAAGTTTCCAGCTCGTTTTTAGATGCGGACGTGTTTGACCATGAAGAGCCGTTGATTGATGAAAAACTTAAGGCCTTGAGTGATTCGATTGCGCAATTAGGTAATGATCGACTGAAAATTGCAGTTCTTGCACGTTTAATAGAAAATTTAGGTGACTAAAGTGAGCAAAATCAAACATGTTCTTGGTGTCTCTGGCGGAAAAGACAGTGCCGCGCTGGCTGTATACATGCGCGACCATCATCCAGAACTGGATATTGATTACTTTTTTACTGATACGGGTAAGGAGTTGCCCGAAGTGTATGAGTATTTGTCATATTTAGAAGGATATTTAGGTAAACCCATATTGCGAATTAATCCCAATCGTGATTTTGACTTCTGGCTATTGCAACATAATAATTTTCTCCCGTCTCCGCAGGCACGTTGGTGCACCATCAAAATGAAACTCAAGCCCTTTGAGGATTGGGTAAAGGGGTTTCTCGACCAGGGCTACACTGTTTATTCATACGTGGCTATCCGTTCTGATGAAGAATATCGTACCGGGTTCGAATCTAATAACGAAAAACTGATAGTCAAATTGCCATTTAAAGATGCTCACGTTGACAAAGCAGGTGTCATGGATATCTTAAAAAATTCGGGCTTGGGGTTGCCGGCTTATTACAATTGGCGCTCTCGAAGTGGTTGCACTTTTTGTTTTTTTCAAAGAAAAATTGAATGGGTTGGCTTGCTAGAAAGACATCCAGAAGCGTTTGACGAGGCAAAGCGATATGAAAAAGAAGCTATGGAAAACCAGACGCCTTTCACTTGGTCAGAAAGAGAGTCTTTAACTGAACTATCTCGCCCAGAACGTGTCGCAGAAATCAAGGCTGATTACGAAAAGAAAGTTGAGATGCATAAGAAGCGCATAAAAATCAACCCACTACGTCCGGATTCTACAGAGATCGATCTTGACGACCTATACGGTAAAAGCAAAGTCTGCATTGCGTGTCATAAATGATTTTTTGGGATTAAAGTTAATATTGTGGAGTGACGCGGAACACTAATTTTTATATCGTCCTTTGCAAGTTGTTCTACGTAGGTTATCAGATTAAATAAAAGATCTTTGACTTTTTTACGATAAGGCGCTGGTTGGTCACAAAGAGCGTTATGGAGCTGCTGCGATAAATATCCAAACGATGCACTTTGCTCTTGCGTTTTGCTAATCGTTGTTTCGAGCCATTTGTAAGCGACGGAGTTTTTGAACAAAGCTTTTTGTTCCGACTCACACGAATTGTCCAATTGAACAAATTGAAGGGAATGGAAAGGCAAATGTCGATTTTTTCCATAGCTCTCAAGTGGGAAGTCGGCAACGAAAATATCTTCTCTAAGTTGAACAATGCTCTGGGGCCACTGAGCTTTGTCCGGTGTGAGTAGTTCAGTTTCGCTCTTCGACTGAAGGTACATGCTCATTTTGAGAGCAGTTCCTTCGTCGATCATTACCGCTCCATTTATAACGGAGTAAATTAGATTTAGGTTGGGCCCGGTTGGTTCTGCCTTAGTCATAATTTCTAGGTTGCCATCTCCTAGTAACGAAAGGCCATTGTTTGTCATATTGGCGCTACCGACAAAAATTTCCTCATTATCAAAACAATATATTTTCGCGTGCAGGGTGCCCAGCATTCTCACTTCCCAGCCCTTTTGCTGCGCAAACAGAATTGCTCCAAAGTCGCTAGAGCCTCTCGTAAAATCGTAAGGATTGAATCGACCGACGATAACAACCTGGCAATCGTATCTCACGATTTTACAGATCCATTCCAAAGCGGTTTTTGTAACGTACGCAGATATTATTATTAGGCGAGTCGTCGTGGGTATTCGACTAGCCAAATATTCGCTAAATTTCGAACCTAGGATCATAATTATGTATTCAAATGAAATATTTGATATAGAATGTAAATATTATAGATGCGAAAATGGCGATTATTTCTCATGTTACGGAATCTTTTAAAGAATCTTTCGGACACCGATTTGAGAGGCCTTTTAACGGACGCACAAAACAAAGTCTTAGCGACATTAGAATTAGATAATGAATCTGAATTAGATCTCGTAAATGTAGTCTATGAGACGGTGGGATTGAATTTATTAAAAGAGCCAGCAATATTTAAAAAATTGATACAAAGGCTTAGTTCAACGCAAGTTACTTCAATCGTTGAGGCATTGTCCAAAGGAAATACTACTCAGAACGTTGGTCGTGCAGAATATGAATTACTAGTTAAACTTTATCAGGATCGAGATACTCGTCTGTACTCCGCAATGGGCTTGGAGTACGAGTTCAATCGGCTTAAGACGTTAACTATTACGCAACAAGATGTCTATTTAGTCGATCCTCAATATCCGTTACACGATTATCAACGGCGCTGTCTAGCACAATTCAACAAATACTATTATGAATTTTCCAATGCTGACGAGCGTAATCGAAAATCACGACTTTCAAGATGTTTACTACATCTTCCAACTGGCGCTGGAAAAACGAGAACAGCGATGCACATTGCTTGCAATATATTGCGAGTTAACCCGGATGCGCTAGTAATTTGGTTGGCTGATAGAAACGAGCTTTGTAGTCAGGCCCTCATGGAATTTAACAGGGCTTGGGCAGCCTTGGGCATACAAAGTGTTCACGCATATGCATATTTCGGTAGTTCACAACTATCAATCAGTGGTATTAGAAGCGGTTTTTTTGTTGGTAGCTTGCAGAAACTCAATAGAGTAGGGCAATCTGCAAAAAAAGAGCTTTTTTCTAAACTGAAGGAAAGGACAACACTTGTTATCTTTGATGAAGCACATAAAGCAATTGCTACAACTTATGCTGCGTTAGTAAACGAGTTTGTGGAGAAATCGGCAGATGGGGCATTTCTTCTGGGCCTTACTGCAACACCAGGTAGATTGCATGGTTTTGGAGAGAAAGTCGAAACTGAAAACGATCGGTTAAGTAATTTTTTCCAAAATCGCCGAATTACTATGGAGGTCGCCACATACTCGTCACCTCTGGAATACCTCTTCGACCAGAAATATCTCGCAAGACCCAAGTTTATACCAATCAACTATAACAATGCCGATAAGCTAACTTTTGATTCAGGTCAGCTTGATATGAGTAACTCAGAGCTATATGAAGTTCTTTCCAGCAACTCAAGCAGAAATGTAAAGCTCCTTGATACGTTAAATGAAGAGCTCCATGATCCTGGCTCACAAATAATTGTATTTGCGTGCACTCGGAATCATTCTTCAGAGCTTGCGATTATATTGGCGGCCCAAGGTGTGTCGTGTCGTTCTGTTGATGCGGAGACGCCGCAGGACATTCGCGCAGCAGCAATACAGGACTATAAGGACAGGAAGGTCCGAGTTTTGTTCAATTATGGGGTTCTAGTCGCTGGTTTCGATGCGCCCTGTACGAACGTCGCGGTAATTGCTCGACCTACCGCATCTCTGGTTGAGTATTCGCAAATGGCAGGCCGAGCAATGCGCGGGCAGAAGGGCGGAGGAAATAGAGAATGCAGAATTTACACCGTTAATGACAACATACCTGAGTTTCAAAGTGTTTTTAAAGCCTTTGAGTATTGGGATCAAAATTGGAGAGATTAGAAATGGAGATCAGTATTGCTGCGAAGCCATTTATCAGGGGAAGCATCGCAATTGATTCAATGAGAGATAACGGGTATAAAAATGCTGCTTATGCCCTATCTGAGCTTATTGACAACAGCATTCAAGCAAAAGCAAGTCATGTTCAGTTTATTTGCATTGAGAAACCGAATATAAAGAACGTAAGAAACGTTAAGCAAATAGATAGAATTGCGATACTGGACAACGGCAAAGGAATGACGGCTGATGTTTTGTACCAAGCTCTTGAGTTTGGTGCTTCTGAACATAGAAAAGATCCGAAAGGGATGGGGAAATTCGGAATGGGTCTGCCAAATTCCAGCATTTCGCAATGTCGACGGGTTGAGGTATGGAGTTGGACTGAAGGATGTGATCCGCTATACACCTACCTTGATATAGATGAAATAAAATCTGGTGTGTTAGAAAATATTCCAGCCCCGATTTCACGTGCACTGCCGACTGACATAATAGACGCTGTTGATGCCCGAATTGGAAATTCAGGGACATTAGTATTGTGGAGTAAATTGGATAGAATTGTTTGGAAAACTGCCGCGTCAATATTTAAGCACTGTGAGTTATTGGTTGGCAGAATCTATAGGAAATTTATTGCGCGAGGAGATGTCCGGATTAGCTTTGTCCCATTGTTTGAGGACCCTACAACACAATATTTACAAGAACATGATCGTTTCGATAAGCGAGACTTCAAACCGAACGATCCGCTATATTTGACTGCGAGTTCGTCGCTGAAGGATTTACCAAAACCTTATACAGGTATTGAGCCTTTTGAGGTGTTCGATCGGCAAGCTTTGACTGTTGTTGTCGATGGGAAGCCCTGTGAAGTGGTTGTGCTAGCGAGCGTTATAAAAAAAACCGTTGTAGATGCGATTAGGCGAGAGAGTAATGGCCTACCTGGGAGTACAGAGTGGGGTAAACATATGCAGGGGAATATTGGCGTTTCTTTAATGCGCGCTGATCGCGAATTAGACTTGATTCAGGATTTTACTGGGGACAGATTTTTAGATCGATGGTTTGGGATCGAGGTTCAATTTAACCCTGAACTTGATAGTTTCTTTGGAGTCTCAAATAATAAGCAATCTGCGGTTAACTTTCATAAACTCTCAATCGACGACGATGCTGCTCAGGCAGGTTTTTTTGACAGTGACGCATATAGAGACGATTTGAAAGATAATGCAGATCCTTTAAATTATATGTACGCTCTTTCCAAGATAGTTGCTGACTATCGATCGGCTCTTTTCAAAAAAGTTCAGTCACTGGATGTTGGCGGGAAAAAGAATAAGATCAGTCAGAATAATGCTCCGGCTGTTGCGCAGGTAGAAGAGAGAGTAACGAGTATGAATGCAGCACGCGACCGCGAGGGTTACGGGCCAGATCCGGTAGAGTTGCCTCTTACTTCAACCTCGCTGTCGGAGTGGATGACGTCAGAAGGAGTGGAACCTGAAAAAGCACAGGAGATGTCTTTGGACATTTTAAAAAGGCATTTGAATTTTAAAATTGATTATATTGAGAACGATTCAACAAAATTCTTTGACGTTACCAAGCAGTATGGAGTGACTTTGCTGCAATTAAATACATCACATCCGTTTTTTTCTAATTACTTTGATAATGCCTCAGAGGAGAACAAATTTATGTTGCTTATGGCACTTGCAGCATGGGCGAGAATGGAAAATGAAGCGGTAAGCGAAAAAGCGCTAACTCATTATAAATTTAGTAGAAATAAATGGGGGGAGATGCTCGATCATTATCTCAGTGAGATGGAAGACAATGATCATGAGGCAGCAGCTTAGCTATGCCATCTCAGACATGGAAGTTAAGAGCAACGCCTGAAATTGGTATTGCCCTTACTTTCTGTTTCCGTTTAGTTTGGGTCCAGCCAAGGCCAAATAGTGTCCCATGCCAGTTCGGAAATTCGTTGCGACCTCCGTACTACAAGTGCTAAGGTCCATTTTTCTACCAGCGCGACAGAACGCACTAACGGTAAATACTTAGATTGCTCTAAGATTTCATTGGCCTTCATTGAAATCTTTATATTCTTGGATTGAGCAACCTTTAATAGGCTTACTACGTCAGTATTGGTTTCTGCAGACAATATTTTATAGATCAATTTTTTGCGATCCCATGTGCTATTACTGATACTTGAGTTTTCGAGTTTCGGTAGCAACGTGAGGTTTCCCAAGCAATCGCAGGTATCAGCATTTTCGTAGAGATCGTTATCCCAAGTGTCGGCTGCGGCATTTTGAGGAGCGATATGTTCAATTGTCTGATTTTTATCGTCAATCCAGTTTTCATATTTCAACAGCGGAAGTATTCCGCTCCGGCCTTTTATTGTAAGGCCAGGGTCTTTAGTATCTATGGTGCTGTCATGTGCCGCAGCGAGAAGCAGAAATCTTGCTACATGTTTGTTTTTATAGACGGGCAGCTCGGACGCTAGCTTTATCCAATCGCTCTTATTTTTTATTTTTCCATCTACTTTCAATATATTCGCTAGTGCTTGTCTGTATGTGTCCGCGTCTATTATTGTTGAGACAGCATCTTTTCTTTTAGAGCGCGCTAATGCTGGCATATTTGTGCTTGGACTGCCCACTTCCATCAACTTTCTGTAATGAGCATCAATACCTTCAGTGCTGCGCCTGGACGCTCTCCAAAGGATAGAAAATGCGACAGTCGCTTTGAGTGCAGTGTGAAACTCATTAATTGCTCTTTTTTTCTTATCGGAGTCGGCGTTTAATATTGCAGAATAAAAAGCTATCAAAGGAGCGATCGTGACAGTGTGTTTCATTGACCGAAGTACATCGAGCAGAATTTTCGTTTCGTCATTGTCGAGGTCGGAAACTTTATAAATCTCGGGAGGGGTGGCTTTTTCGTCGGGCCACAGATACTGATAAAACCATGTCGTATGCAGTAGGTGCCTTATGTAGTTTTGTTTTTCTTCCGCGGTCGGCAAAGAATCGAAAGTCTGTTTAAAATATTTTCTTTGATCGCTAATTCGCCTTGATAGTTTGGCGCCACTTTCAGCCAATGCAAATGAAATTATTAGACGCCCAGTGGCGTCTTGTTTTTCGTTATTTTTTGTATAGATGTCAAAATAGTGATCTATGGCTTCAATATATTGTTTTGATTCCGAGTGGCCATACGCTTTCAGAGTTTCTCCATAAATTACTTTTGGTTTAAATGTTTCAAAGGCTGTAAGTGGTTCTCCTGTTGTATTTAGCGATTCAAACATGTCGAACGCGTAATCTTCGTTTTTAGCGGTAACTATTGTGAGTGCAACTCGCTCTAACAGGAAATTCGCGAATAACACAAGGTAAAGAAGCTGGCTAAATTCGGTGGAATGTTGCTCAGATAATAATAATTGAACAACAGTGTCGGGAAAACTGGACTTATTTATAGTTTCTTGAAGAGTTCGGGATTTCGCAATGGTGGAAATTGTTGGTAATTCGAGATCGTCATTTATGCCTAACTCAGCGATCTGTTTTATCAGCTTTTTAATGACATCTCTACCAACAATAAGTTGTTTGTACCGTTGATCGTTTGAATCTGACTGTAAATATTTTTTTGAATCGAAACTGTTTCCTAGTGGAGCGTTCCGCGAAAAATTTCCGTAGGTGTGGAGGTAAAGACCAATTGGGGAGGCGTATATTGCATTTTGTTTGCTTCTGGACCAAGAGTCCTCGTAAGCGCGAACCATCCTAGGATAGAACGTGAAGTTGTCATCTCCATACGACTGTTCTTCTTCGAATGTTTTACCTAGTTTACTGACTACTTCTTTGCACTTATTCCGTAACCATTCGTACTCAGGAGTGGTCATGCCAGCACAACTTTGAAGTCGATACTTTAATTCCTCGTGCAATACGGTAATAATAAGCAATAATGTTGTAAGGCGCTGCTGCCCGTCAATGATAGTCATGACCTTTGATGGAATTTCGTCCTTAACTATAGGGCTAACCGTTGCGTAGTTCGTATCATGGATCGCAATCACTGTGCCAAGAAAGGTGAACGAATCCTCGTGCTTTGTGAGCATGTGGAAGCCATGGCAGATATCTTCGATTAGCCGATTGATCTTTGATTTGTCCCAGGAGTATTGGCGTTGATAGGGCGGGATATATAGACCTTGCCCGTTCTCGCATAAAAATTCCCAGACATTTCTTGGTTGCGCACCGAAAACATCTTTGATGTCCATGTTGACCTATCTTCCTCAATATCAAACTATATAAAAGACTGAAAGCACTCAATAAAAGCCTTTTGAAAAAGACCTTCGATTTTTATCATTGATGCGCAAGATGGTAGCATTTAATTCGCCTTTTGGAGCAACCTTGAGTTGGTTTTATCTATGTATACTTTCCTTTATGCGAAGTATTGCGATCTCAGTCCCACGCCGTTTATAGTATTTCCACTATAAAATACCCCTCATCGAATCAAGAGGTGGATTGTGCCAAGAAAAGCGTCAACATTATCGGTTGCAGACGAGAACCCGGCCACGGGCGGGGTCGCGGCGGTGGATCGTGCGCTATCGCTGCTGACGGCGTTTCGCAAGAACGATGGTTACCTGTCTCTGGTAGAACTGGCCGAGCGCACGCGCATGTATAAAAGCACGATTCTGCGGCTGCTGGCTTCGCTTGAACATTATGGCCTGGTTCATAAGGCGGATGACGGGCGTTATGGTCTGGGGGAGGGGCTTGTCAGGCTGTACGGTGTGTACAGTTCAGCGTTTTCTCAGGGTGATGTGATCGTGCCGGTGCTGCGTGCGCTGGTGGAAAAAACCCAGGAGAGTGCCTCGTACCATGTCATTAGTGGTAGTAGTCGCCTGTGCCTGCACCGTGTGAATTCACCGTTGCCTATCAGCTACCGCACCAGTGAAGGGGATGTGCTGCCGCTGGACAAAGGCTCGGGTGGACGCGTACTGCAGGCGTTTACCGGAGCCAGGGGCAATCTGTACGACCAAATTCGCAAGGATGGCGTGATTGTTCTGGACGGTGATCGCATGCCGGATCTTGCCGGTGTTTCTGCAGCCGTATTCAATGCCCATCATGAACTTGCCGGTGCGGTCACGCTGACCATGCCGTCATCACGTTTGAAAGATTCGTTCAGGGCCGAGGTGCTGGCGGCAGCGAACACATTGAGCAGGAAATTGGGCTATACGGACGACTGAGCCTGTTGAGGCTCATGTTGCATGAACTTAAGGATCCGCCCGCGCCCGTCTCGAGATTTCGTAGAGATCTTTTGAAAATACGTGCACGTGTAATTCATGAGGCAGCACGGTATTTCAGTGAGCAGCGCTTTCGTTAACGCTGGACAAGACAAGCGTATTGAATATATTCCATATTTCCATTAATATAGAATTATGGAAACAAAAAATGCTATTGCGGCTCTTGCCGCCCTTGCTCAGGAATCACGACTTGCGGTGTTCAGGATGCTAGTGCAAGCTGGCCCTTCGGGCATTGCTGCTGGAAAAATCAGCGAACAGGCAGGCATTCCTCCGTCGTCTTTATCCTTTCACCTTAAAGAACTGACCCACGCCGGGATGGTTGAATCTCAGCAAGTGGGGCGATCCGTTATCTATAAAGCTAATTACGAAACAGCCGCAAAGCTGGTAGGCTTTCTGTCTGAAAACTGTTGTGGTGGGCAAGATTGCAATTTTTCTTGTGTTCCCGATGAACAAGAAACGGTGAATGAATGAGACTGCGCAACCTGACCGATAGTGATTATCTGCCAGCTTTGGACCCGTCTTTTGCAATCCAAAGGCCCGGCGACGGACTGTCCGCCGAGTCGTCCCCCGTTCGGATTCTACTGTTATACGGGTCTCTGCGTCCCCGGTCATTTTCTCGACTTGCAGTAGAAGAAGCGGCGCGGATACTGCAGTTTTTCGGGGCAGAAACCAGAATTTTTGATCCTTCAGATTTACCCCTACCAGATCAAGTCAAAAATGACGACCACCCTGCGGTCAAAGAACTGAGGGCACTTTCCGAGTGGTCAGAGGGCCAGGTATGGTGCAGTCCGGAACGACATGGCCAGATTACCGGCATCATGAAAGCACAAATTGACCATTTACCCCTCGAATTAGCAGGGGTGAGACCGACACAGGGTCGGACTTTGGCCGTCATGCAGGTATCTGGCGGTTCACAAAGCTTCAATGCTGTTAATACACTGCGTCTGCTTGGTCGATGGATGCGCATGTTCACCATCCCCAATCAGTCAAGTGTGGCAAAAGCCTACCAGGAATTCGATGACGCAGGGCGCATGAAACCATCGCCTTATTACGACCGTATTGTAGATGTCATGGAAGAACTCGTGCGTTTTACAGTTCTGCTGAGATCACATCAGGGCACGTTAACTAATCGTTATTCAGAGCGAAAAGCGCAAGGCCATACGATTGATCCCGCTACCGATCTGTCAGCTATCGCAATTACCCCCCAATCTCAAACTGAACAAAAAGCATCCTGACCTACAGGTGACTGTATTTCCAGTGCAGTTACCTTTCGGTCTTCTCGTGAATCCGCTCCCCTGATTCGCAGCGGCAAATCCATCCATTTCTTCAATTGCATTTGCAATGGCGTATTGACGCGCTCATGACAACTGTTTTATTATTCTATTTAACAGAACTATATTCTATAAGATAGAACATAAGGAGAGATCATGAGTCAGAATCAGCCGGATCGGGTGCTGATCAGTGAAGTCGGGATGCGAGATGGCCTGCAAAGCGTCAAAAGCATCATGCCCACCCAGGATAAATTCAGACTGATCGATGCTCTGTACGAGGCCGGTATTCGTGAGATCGAAGTGTGTTCCTTTGTCCCGGCCAAACTGCTGCCACAGATGGCAGACGCAGAGGAGGTAGTGCGGTATGCCTTGCGCTATCCCGACCTGACAGTGATGGCGCTGGTGCCAAACCGGCGCGGCGCCCAGAACGCGCTGGCCGCGGGTGCACACAAGCTGACGCTGCCCGTGTCTGCCAGTGAAGCCCATTCGATGGCAAACGTGCGCAAGACCCGGGATCAGATGGTGCAGGAGGTGCGTGAGATTGTCGCTCTCAGGAACGAGATGGCGCCGTCCGTGAAGATTGAGGCCGGTATTTCAACTGCGTTTGGCTGCACGATCCAGGGCGAAGTGAATGAAGATGAGGTGGTACGACTGTCTGCGCAACTGGTGACTGCCGGTGCAGATGAAACCGGTTTGTCTGATACGACAGGCTATGCCAATCCGGCGCAGGTGCGTCGACTGTTCAAACGCGTGTTTGCGGAAATCGGTGATAAATGCGGCGCAGCCCATATGCACAATACGCGAGGGCTGGGTATGGCCAACAACCTGGCTGCGTATGACGTGGGCGTGCGTACATTTGATTCGTCGCTGGGCGGACTGGGCGGATGCCCCTACGCACCGGGTGCCTCAGGCAACGTGGTGACAGAGGATCTGGTCTTCATGTTTGAGGCGATGGGGATCGATACCGGGGTGAACATCGAAAAACTGGTTGCGGCTCGTGCCCCACTGGTGGCGGGTGTACCTCAGGAAGACGTGTATGGCATGGTTGCAGAAGCTGGTGTGCCTTTAACTTTCAAACAACAGGCCTGATATGACAAAAAAAATATTGCCGTATGCTGGTCTGAAGGTTATTGAATTCACACACATGGTGATGGGCCCGACCTGCGGTCTGATCCTGGCAGACCTGGGAGCCGAGGTTGTCAAGATAGAGCCGCTGAAAGGAGACAACACGCGTAATCTGCTGGGCTCTGGCGCCGGTTTTTTTACGGCTTTCAATCGAAATAAAAAAAGCCTGGCTGTAGATCTGAAATCGGAAGAGGGCCTGTCTCTGGTAAAGGAACTGATCCGATCCGCAGATGTGGTCAGTGAGAATTTCAAGCCCGGCACCATGGATAAGCTGGGGCTGGGCTACGAAACTCTGTCAAAGGACAACCCGGGCCTGGTCTATGTGAGTCATAAGGGCTTTCTTCCCGGCCCTTATGAACATCGTACGGCGCTGGATGAAGTGGTGCAGATGATGGGTGGTCTGGCCTATATGACGGGTCGCAAGGGAGATCCGATACGTGCGGGTACCAGCGTCAACGACATTATGGGCGGTATGTTCGGCGCGATTGGCGTCATGGCCGCACTGAAGGAGCGGGATCTGACTGGCAAGGGGCAGCAGGTGCAAAGCGCGCTTTTCGAAAACAATATTTTCCTGGTTGCCCAGCACATGATGCAGTACGTGGTAACTGGCAGGGCAGCCGATCCGATGCCTAGCCGTATTTCTGCGTGGGCCATTTATGACGTATTTAATGTGAAAGATGGAGAGCAGATATTTCTGGCGGTGGTCAGTGATACGCAGTGGAAAATTTTCTGCGATGCATTCGAATTGCCTGAGCTGCTGGGCAATGCCGATCTGCAAACCAATAATCAGCGGGTTCAGGCACGCTCGTGGCTTCTGCCCCTGCTTCAGGAACGGCTGGCAGGGTATTCAAAGCAGGAGCTGGCGCAGCTGTTCGAGGCGAATGGCTTGCCTTTTGCACCAATTTCGCGACCCGAGGAATTGCTTGAGGACGAACATCTGCTGAAGACCGGCGGTCTTGCCCCGATGCAGATGCCGGATGGACGAGAAACCAATGTTCCGCTACTTCCCCTTTGCATGGATGGACAGCGGCTGGGTGTACGCATGAATCCACCACGACTTGGCGAACATACGCTGAGTATTCTTCAGGACGCGGGCCTGAGCGCAGCACAAATAGAGACGTTGCTGGCAAACAATGTGATTGCCACCGAACAGGGAGATAAATCGTGAAAAAAATTGCAACTGCATTTGCGGCGGCCATGTTTGTCCAGCTGCCGATGACCTTGTCTGTACACGCTCAGGAGACTTACCCGGAGCGCGCGGTAACCATTACGGTCCCGTATTCTCCGGGAGGCACGACTGACTATGTCGCCCGCATGCTGGCAAAGCAGATGTCGGAAATTTCCAGGCAGTCGTTCGTGGTCGAGAACAAACCTGGCGCCAGCGGCACGATTGCCACTTCGTCTGTAATGCGCGCCAAGCCTGACGGCTACTCGCTGCTGATGAACGATACGACATATGCAATGCTGCCGGCCGTATTCAAAAAACTGTCCTGGGACCCGATAAAGGATATTGCGCCTGTTGCGAATGTGGCATCGACGCCTGTCATCCTTATCGTACCTGCCAATTCTCCGTTCAATTCCGTGGACGATCTGGTCAAGGCGGCAAAAGAGAAACCGGAATCGCTGACTTTTGGCTCGGGCGGCAAAGGCAGTTCCACGCACCTGGCTGGTGAAGTGTTCCAGCATGAAGCTGGTATCAAATTGCTGCACGTGCCCTACAAGGGAGCGGGTGAGGCATTGCTGGCCCTGGTGGGTGGCACGGTGGATGTAGAAATCAGTGCTACGCCCACGGCCATTCCACAAATCAACAGCGGCAAGGTGAAAGCGCTGGCCATCAGCAGTGCGGAGCGTCTGCCGCAATTGCCCAATGTGCCGACGTTTGCCGAAGCCGGCATGCCCGATTACAAGGTGCAGAACTGGTTTGGACTGGTTGCCCGTGCAGGTACCCCGCCGGAGGTGATCGATACGCTCAATGGGCTGGTGAAAAAGGCGGTAGCGGATGATTCGCTGCGTGCATCGTTTGAGAAAATGGGCGCACAGACGGTAGGCAGCAGTCCCGCGGAATTTACAGAACAGATTTCATCTGAAATAGAAAGCTGGAACGGTATCGCCGAGCGTGCCGGTCTGGAAAAGCAGTAGAGGTCGGCGATGTTTTATCTGAACCAGGAGCCGCAACGGCAGGATACGCAGCTCTGGAGCGCGATGCCTGATCATCTGCGCTGTCGCAATGCGCAATCCGACTGGGCAAAGGCCAATAAGGCAGGAGAACGGCTGCATTCGTTCATTGAAGGCCCGGCCATGGATGCGCAGGGCAATCTGTATCTTGTCGATATCCCCTATGGGCGTATTTTTCGGGTGTCACCTGAAAAGCAGTGGACGCTTGTTGTGCAGTACGATGGCGAACCCAATGGGCTGAAAGTGCTGAGCGATGGCTCGCTGCTGATTGCCGATTACCGTAAGGGCCTGTTGCGCTGTGACCCAAAAGCGCAAACCGTTGAACCGCTGCTCGCACGTCGCAATGCTGAATCTTTCAAGGGACTGAATGATCTTTATGTCACCCGTGATGAATCAAAGGTGTATTTTACCGATCAGGGCCAGACCGGCCTGCATGATCCTACCGGTGCCGTCTATCGCTACTGCCTGGCATCCGGTCGACTGGATTGTCTGCTGAACAATGTTCCCAGTCCCAACGGCATTGTGGTAGATGAAGATAAATCCGTGCTTTTTGTTGCCGCCACCCGCGATAACGCCGTGTGGCGCGCACCACTGCTGGCTGACGGTTCTGTGTCGAAGACAGGGCGATTCTGCTCGCTTTTCGGCACCAGTGGTCCGGATGGTATTGCGCTGGATAGGGAAGGTCGGCTTTATGTTGCGCATGCCTCGCTTGGATGCGTGTTTGTGTACAGGGCGAATGGGGAATGTTGTCATATTCTGCGTTCTGCAGCTGGCAACACAGTAACGAATTTGTGTTTCACCGATGACACTTGTGAAACCTTGCTGATTACCGAGTCCGCCACGGGCTCGGTGCTTCAGGCATCAATGACCGTGGCTTAAGCAATATTTCAATATTCGAAAAACAAGGAAATGGAGACGATGATGTTCAAGAAAACACTGATGGCTGGCCTGACCGGCAGTTTGCTGCTGGCTGCAACGCTGGCCACCAGCGCCGCTCATGCCGAGGGCTGGCCGCAACGGCCGGTGCGCATGGTGGTGCCTTATACGCCAGGTGGTGGCACAGACAGTATCACCAGAATCATCGCAGATAAAATCAGCCAGGAGGATAAGGGTATTCAGTTTGTGGTTGAAAACAAACCGGGTGCCGGTGGCAATATCGGGATGACGCAAGTGGCACGTGCCAAAGCGGATGGGCTGACACTGGGGATGGGGCAGACGTCGAATCTTGCCATCAATCCCGTCATCATGAACGACATGAAGTTTGATGCGACCAAGGATTTCACACCCATCGCTGTCGTGGCAGAATTGCCTACCGTCCTTGTCGTCAAGGCTGATTCGCCCTACAAATCGCTGGCGGATGTGGTCGCGGCTGCCAAGGAAAAACCCGGTCAGCTCAAGCAGGCGCTTGCCACATTGGGGACCGTGGGCCATCTGGCCGGTGAAATGCTCTCGTACAAGGCCGGTATCAAAGTGCTGAATGTGCCATATAAAGGGGCATCTCCGGCATTGACCGAATTGATTGGCGGACAGACCGACTATATGTTTGCGACGCCGGTATCCGTTATCAATCTGATCGGGGACAAGGATCTTCGAGCGCTGGCTGTCACGTCCAGCAAACGTATCGCTGCCATGCCGGATGTTCCCACCGTGGCAGAACAGGGTTATGACGATTTTAATGCCGTGGACTTTAAGATGATCGTGGGGCCAGCAGACATGCCCAAAGAGGCCGTGGATCGCCTGAGTAAGGCCTTCATGGCTGTCAGTAAGGACCCTGAATTTGTCAAGCGGATGGAGAGCGAGGGCAATACTGTTGTGGGCGGCACGGCAGATGACGCCAAAGCCTATCTGGCAAAAGAGCAATCGGAGTGGGCCACACTGCTTAAAGCAATGGATATCCAGCTGAAATAAATATCATGGCACCTGCTGTCAGTCGCGAGATCTGCTAGCGGCTCTGTCTATCAAAATTGTCCAGCCCAAACGAGGGGGCTGTTAAGGCCCTCTCTCTTAGCCGAACTTTTCAGACGGAAATCTTTGATCAACAAGTAGAGTAGCGCTACAGGAAGTCTGCAGGGACGAAACAATCGCCGTGACACCAAATCTTCGCAATTGTCATCGCTATTTCATCATGACTCGATTTCGGAATAGCGCTGGACGGTGGCAACGTTACTTATGTGACTAGTGCATCCATTTCGGTTCCATTGACGATTTGCTCGAAGTGTTCTGCGCTTTGCAGGACCGTGTCGAATGGCGGAATATCCCCGAAAATCATGCCGGCCATCGCGTCATAGTCTTTTTTGAGTGCGTTGCGCATCTTGGTGTCAGGTACCAGCGTGAACCTGCCGGGTATCGCACTGTCGAGGCCCAGATCCGGACTGCCGAAAAACAGCCTTGCATGATGGGCGCAGTTGATTGCCAGCTCGAGATCGCGCTGCCATGTGGCTGCCGACGGAGCTTGCATCAGTTGATGCACATCATAGTAATGTCGTGAAACGCGCTGTCCGCCATGTCGCAGTTCGCCGCGACGATCATGCCACTGGCGTAGCCCATGCAGTATTATGACTTTGTCCCAAAAGGTGCGCTCAGGCTTCACAGTGATCACGTTCGTCACTGTCAAATCCAGTTCAGGCAGTTCCTGTGTGACGTATGGAGTAACGGAAGATGTGGTATGCGGATCGAGCGCCGACTTGGCGCCTGCCTCTATCTTTACTGCTGAGCGGATGTAGTCGTCTGTGGTGGCCGTGACCGAGGGATACCAGAACAATAAACTCTGACCATCCTTGTCGTCGGGGTCTAGTTCCAGTTTAAAACGGTTTCCGGGGATGACAGAAGCCGCAATTCGGTTGAGCTGTGCGGTTAATCGTCCTGCAATATAGTCTTGACATGCAGTGCGGATAGCTTCAAGACGTGCGCGACGTTTTTTGCCACTTAGTGCGTCTAAATCGGCAATCTCGGTACCGTGTCCCAGGTCGTTACGGAACACTGTAATGTCTATGTCTTCCGAAAAGCGGGAAATGAGGCCAAAGGATTTGGAGAGCGACGTGCCACCCTTGAACAGAAAACGAGGACCACCGGCCTCCAGGCCGTTAAACAGTGCATCCAAAATCCAACATACCCAGAAATCCTTTTCGATGTGTTGAACTGCTGTACCAAAGCGAGTTGACGCGCCAAGAAACAAGTCTTGCCGCTCGGCATCGCTAGAGGTGATGATTGAACGAAAGGCTGGGTTCAATGGATCTCCAGGGATTTTGAAGAGTGGCTTTGAGTCGAAGATGGTTTACCGTCATTGGCTGATTGAGGCGTTGCTGTCTGCGGGTCACATCCAGGGAGTTCACGGATAAAACTTTGCATCCACGCCGGCATCATGTTGAAACCTTCAATCAGATCCTGGCGCAACGCCGCGCCGTGAACAGGATCGGCTAGTACTTTAGTCAGTTTGTTCTGGATAAGCGAACGGTCAGAAGTCAAAGTATCTTTCAGCCAGCGCAGCGCTTGTACGATACGCATGGCAGGACGCCCCGCCCAGTAAAGACGGCTAGGCGCTGTTTGCTTGAATTCAATTGTGAGGTTGTTCAGATGAATTGAGCGGCGACGGGTGTCGGTATGGATGGTGACCTGTGCTGGCACCGCATTGGTCAGGCCCAGGTCATTGGCGGCAGACATGCCGTCTACTAACACGCGCAGGTGGTCCCGGCGGGCAATGGCGTCAACCACGGCTCGGTAATCAGGAGTGGAGGGGCGTTTGGTCAGACTATTGATCCTGGGTCTGTCATATAGACCTCTGTCAATGCGACGCAAATCACCTGCTTGTACCATGCGTTGCATAGTCTTGTCGATGGCGTCACGATTGCCTAACTGCGTAAAGTCGGTTGGTACCCAAACTTGCCCGGGGTTCGCGGTGTCGATCAGGGCTGAGATATGGGATTTGAGTGCGGACATTACACCTCCTATCCGATATTTGTATACATTTTTCGGACATTATACAAGTTTTTGTCCGAAATTTGTAGTATTATTTCGGACAAACTACTCCATATTGCCGCAGTAATTGCATGGCAATAAGGTGTACACTGAACTATCAGCAGATCCGTTAGCAAGTACCGGCATTCCGTTGTCATGCTTGTAGGTGGTGTCCGACCCCTTATAGCTGATCTCGTGCCTTTTCCAATCAGCATGAATGGTTTGCGTTTCAGCAGATGACAGAAACGGAGATAGTCCGCGCGCCTCTGTCAGACTACCCCTTACCGCTAACGAGTGGCTTTTGCATGCGCTGCCCATTTTCCGGTCTGTACGCATCAAGGAGCCTCAATGAAATATTCCCGAAAATTCCGGCTTGCCTTTCTGCATCCCCGTTATTGGCTGACGTGGTTCGGATTAGGCGTGCTGTTTCTGCTTGTTCAATTGCCATACCCCGTGCTGCATCGTCTGGGTGTATGGATGGGACGGTGTTCCATGCGATTCCTGAAGCGTCGGGTAGGCATTGCCAGGCGCAACCTGGAACTGTGTTTTCCAGATATGGACGCCGAGTTGCGCGAGCGCCGCGTGCGTGTCAATTTCGAGTCTCTGGGAATGGGTTTGCTGGAAACCGGAATGGCATGGTTCTGGTCGGATCGTCGTGTAAAGCGCTGGTTCGATGTTTCGGGTCTGAATAATCTGAAAGTGGCGCAACGTGACGGACGCGGTGCGCTCATGATTGGCGTGCACTTGATGCCGCTTGAACTAGGTGGTCGTGCCATGGGCCTGTGTCAGCCGATGATGGCGATTTATCGTCCGCATAATAACAAGGCGATGGAGTGGGCGCAGACCAAAGGCCGTATGCGCTCCAATAAGGCGATGCTGGATCGCAAGGATCTGCGAGGTCTGGTGCATGCACTCAAGCGCGGTGAGGCGGTATGGCTTGCCCCTGACCAGGATTATGGTCGCAGCGGCAGTGTCTTTGCTCCGCTGTTTGCAGTGGATGAAGCGGCGACTACCAGTGCGCCATATATGCTGGCGCGAATGGCCGATCCGGCGCTGGTGCCGGTCGTGCTCATTCGCCGGGCAAACGGCACGGGTTACGATCTGCTGATTCAGCCGGCACTCACGGATTATCCGGTAGGCGATGAAATGGCCGCCGCAGCCTTTATGAACAAGGTTGTGGAGAAGGAGATCATGCGTGCGCCCGATCAGTATATGTGGCTGCATCGGCGCTTCAAGACCCGACCTGTGGGAGCAGCATCACTCTATTGAACAGGCTTCAAAGTTAAAACTGCGTCCTTATGCTTGCTGATATGACAACAGGCACGGATGGCCGGTAAAGCGGAATGGCGTCGACATACTCGATGCTGCGGTTCATGTTTGATATGTCGGCCTGGTGATAGTTGCGTCGGCTACACTGCTGGCTCTGCGAGCCAGTGTAAAATAATCTTAATATCAATGCGGCAGCGCTACCTGTCCCTTAGGACTGCAGATGAACAGTGGCCGAATATTTGCGACCCTTCGTCAAATGTCATGCCGACAGAAAGCCAATATAATCATGTGGATTCAGAAAGAATTTCAGTTGAAAACCCGGCCCCGCGGATTTCATCTGGTCACCGACGAGATCTTGCGTCAGGTACCGGAGTTGTCCGAGTTGCGTGTCGGTATCATGAATGTGTTTATTAAACATACCTCGGCATCTCTGACCATTAACGAGAATGCTGATCCTTCAGTTCGAACCGACTTTGAGAACTACTTCAGGCGCCTGGTACCCGAAGACGAGGCGTATTACACGCATACCTACGAAGGCAGCGATGATCTTCCTGCCCATTTCAAAAGCAGCCTGCTGGGCTGCACCGTGAACATACCGATCACCAATGGCCAGTTGAACCTGGGAACGTGGCAGGGTATTTATCTGGGCGAGCATCGCGATCATGGTGGTCCAAGAACGCTTGTCGTCACCATTCAGGGAGAAGCCTGACAACGTGTCGATATGCAATGACAAGAGGCTGCAACAACGCGTCGCAGCCTCTTGTTCCTGTTTGGTCAACGTGTGCTCAGTTGGCCTTGAGATTAAGGCTGTTGACCAGTTCCGCATAACGGCTTGTGTCGTGCGCAATCCGTTTTTTCATCTGGTCCGGCAATCTGATTACCAATGATGCTTGCGTGCGCGTGCAACGGACGCCAGGTTTCGCTTTCTCAATCACTTTCTCCTGTCATTATTCAAACGACACGCCGCAACGACACATTGATTTTCAGTTGTCATTGCCGGCAGACCGGCTCTTCGGTTTCTTGCTCCGATCACCTGCCTGACTCGAACTTCGGGCTTTTCCTGCTGCGGACAGCAGGAATGTGATTCTTCTTCTCATTCTGCTTGTAGCACGTTATGTCGATTTTTACGGGTTAACCCCTATATTATCTTGCGCCTCTACTAACGTATGATCGCCATATTGTATGACAATAATACATTATGGAGATGGACTTGAGCAGCCAAAATATTGGGTTTATCGGATTGGGCCGCATGGGCCTGCCCATGCTAAGCAATTTGCTGAAAGCGGGGCGTACGGTGCATGTTTTCGATACGTCCGAGCAGGCACTGGATGCCGCAGGCGCTCTTGGTGCGGTGGTCGAAAAAAGCGTCGCCGACGTGAGCAGCCAGGTAGAAACAGTGCTGTTGAGCCTGCCCACACCGTCGATTGTTGAATCTGTTTTATTGCAAATGACGAGCGGCAAAAAACTGCAGCGCGTAGTGGATTTATCCACAATTGGCATACGGGCTGCGCGTCATGCACAAGAGTTGCTCAGCCAGCACGCAATAGAATGGGTCGAAGCACCAGTGAGCGGAGGAGTGACCGGTGCATCCGCAGGCACACTGACACTCATGGTGTCGTGTTCTTTGCCCGTGCGGCCTGTGATCGAGCCGATACTTCAGTCGCTTGGGAAAATCCTCTACGCCGGAGAGGAACCGGGCCTGGCACAGGCGGCCAAGCTGGCAAACAACATGCTATCGGCGGCGGCGCTGGTTGCTTCATCGGAGGCGATTTCGATGGCCGTGAAGGCAGGCGTAGAACCCACGACGCTTCTCGATATCATCAATTCAAGTAGTGGCCGCAACACCGCTACCACGCACAAGATCCCAAACGAAGTTCTAACCCGTCGGTTTCAGGTGGGATTCGCCAATAAGCTGTCCCACAAGGATGTGACCTTGTGTATTGAAGAAGGTGCACATATGGGCATACCCATGCCAGTCAGTGTCGCCATCAGAGAAATGCTCGCTATTACAACTGCAACGTTTGGTGAGGGAGCAGATATTTCAGACGTCTCCCGAGTGCTGGAGCAGTGGGCAGGCATCACTATCCAGGACAGTAGCATTTAACCCCCTCTAATCTCATCATTGAAAAGGAAACGATATGAACAATGAATTGTATGAAAAAGGACTGAAAGTTCGCCGCGAAGTTCTGGGCGCAGAGTTTGTAGACAAGTCAATCGCAAATGCGACGGATTTCAATCGAATTGCCCAGGAAATCACAACCACTGCCTGCTGGGGATTGTGCTGGGGTAATGACGATCTGTCGCGCCGTGAGCGCAGCCTGGTAAACCTGGCAATGATCTCCGTCCTGAATCGTCCACATGAGCTCTCATTGCATGTTAAAGGCGCTTTGCGCAATGGATTGACCGAAAAGGAAATCCGCGGCGCATTGACGCATGTTGCGATTTACGGCGGCATCCCGGCAGGAATGGATTCTTTCCGAATTGCCTCGCAGGCGATCAAAGAATTCAACGAAGAAGAAGCTGGAAAAAAATAAAACGTTGCCTTCTTGGTGGCGTTCCCCCGGCGACGGGTTTCTCTGGCGACCGGGACTCAATAACAGTTATTACGGTTCCACTCAAATAAGTGGGAGGAGACAACGATGTTTAAAATTACGCGCCATTTTCTGGCCGGGGTCCTGATTGCGCTTGCCGGTACCGCGAATGCCTATCCGGACAAGGCTATTACCATGATTGTGCCATACGCACCTGGCGGGTCGACCGATGGCCTCGCGCGAATCTTCGCGGACGCGATGTCAAAATCAATCGGTACTACAATTGTGGTCGAGAATATTGGTGGTGTCGGTGGCGTACCGGGAGTGCAGAAATTTCTGCGTACGAAGAACGATGGCTATACCATCATGCTGAGCAACATGGGTTCTTTCGCCATCGCCCCGACACTCTATCCGAGCATGAAATTTGATCCCAGGACGGAAATGCAGCCGTTGGGACTCGTGGCTGAAGTGCCAATGGTGCTTTCGGTCAGTGCAGCAAGTGGAATCAAAGATCTTCCGGAACTGCTCAAACGCATGCGAGACCCCTCCAAACCCAAAATTAACCTGGGAAATGGGGGACCTGGCGGGACCGGGCATATCGGCGCTGAATACTTTCTTTACCTGACGAAAACCAAAAGTGAAATGATTCCCTATCGGGGTACCGGACCGGCCTTGGTCGATCTGATGGCGGGCACGGTTGATGTGGTAATTGACCAGACTGTCGCCATGATACCCGCCAGCAAAGGAAATCGCATCATTCCACTCGCGGTGGCCAGCACGGAACGTATTCCACAGATGCCTGACACACCAACCTTCACCGAAGGCGGCGTGCCTGAATTCGATATGTCAGTCTGGAATGCGATCGCGGCACCCAAAGGCGTTCCGGAAGATCGCGTAGAAAAACTTGTCAAGGCGGTGAATGATGCGCTGGATGATCCGAAAGTAAAGGAGGCACTGGATTCGCTTGGCGCAATTGCCCCAGAAGGCGAGCGTCGTGGTCCTGCGGAGATGCAGCGACTCACCGAAAGAGATATGGATCGGTTTGCAAAGCTGATTCATGATGCCAACATTCCGATCAATAAATAAACATGAGTTTCCGAGAGCCGGCATAGCCTGGCCTCGGTCATCTATCCGGGAGCTTGAAGCGTGATTGTGCATGACAAATTCTATATCGATGGGAGGTGGGCGACGCCACAGGGTACTGCCACGTTCGACGTCTTGAATCCTTCGACGGAAGAGGTGTGCGCAACCATCGCTATGGGCAACGCGGCAGACATTGATATGGCAGTTGAAGCAGCAAAACGCGCGCTGCCAGCATTCATGACTACGATGAAGGAAGAAAGGCTGGAATTGCTGGCCAGCATTCTCGCCACATATGAAAAACATTACGAGGAGTTTGCCCAACTCATGAGTCTGGAAATGGGAAGTCCCATTTCCTTTGCCCGTGAATTTCAGGCAAAGAGAGGGATCGTTCACTTGAAGGAAGCGATCTCGGTTCTGGAAACGTTTGACTTCGAGTGGGATCAGGGTACAACGAGAATGCGTATGGAGCCGATCGGCGTATGCGGCCTTATCACTCCCTGGAACTGGCCGATTAATCAGATTGTTGTGAAGCTGGCGCCCGCTATTGCGGCAGGTTGCACGATGGTGCTAAAACCAAGCGAGTATTCGCCCTTAAGTAGTATGCTTTTTGCCAGGGTAATGGATGAAGCAGGCGTCCCGCCTGGCGTATTTAATCTTGTCATGGGCGATGGTCGGGAGGTCGGCGGCCGTCTGGCAGAACATCCGGATGTATCGATGGTGTCGTTCACCGGCTCAACGCGTGCCGGCATTGAAGTGGCCCGCAGCGCAGCGCCAACCGTCAAAAGAGTCGCACAGGAGCTAGGGGGAAAGTCGGCGAATGTCCTTCTGCCAGATGCAGATTTTGAGGTCGCAGTCAGAAAAGGCGTGGCCGCCTGTTTTACCAATTCGGGACAATCATGCTCCATTCCTACCCGGATGCTGGTGCCGGGGGATTGTATGGATAAAGCAGCAGATATTGCTGCCCGGGCTGCAGATACCTATATCGTTGGGCCGGCCGATGATCCCAGGGTGAATCTTGGGCCAGTCGTAAACCAGCGGCAATACGAGAGTATTCAGGCCCATATTGCAAGCGGAATAAACGAAGGCGCCCGACTGGTTGCCGGCGGACTTGGCAGGGCAACGCCGTATGAGAAGGGCTATTATGTCCGGCCGACGATTTTTGCTGATGTCACGCGGGACATGAAGATTGCTCGGGAAGAGATATTCGGACCGGTGCTGGTCATCATGGCTTATGACTCCATTGATGAGGCCGTCGAACTGGCGAACAGTACTGACTACGGTCTGGCCGGCTATGTGCAAGGCAAGGATATGGATGTTGTCAGTGAGGTCGCGCGAAGACTGCAGGCCGGAACGGTGCACATCAATTATCCTCCCCCGGATTTTGGAGCGTCCTTTGGTGGATACAAGCAATCTGGCAACGGGAGAGAATGGGGCAAAGCAGGATTGATGGAGTATCTGGAATTAAAGAGCATGGTGGGTTTCCACCACTGAATCCACTTGAATCAACAATATTTAAAGAGACATTATCATGGCTAAACCACAAATCGGATTTATCGGCTTGGGAAGTATGGGCAAACCAATGGTTAAGAATCTTGCGAAAGCAGGGTATTGCATTGCAGTCTTTGACGCTAATCCGCAGGCCGCGTGTAGTGTGACGCACGAACGTGTCACGGCGATGGATTCGCCGGCAAAGGTTGCGGCCCAGGCCAGCATCATCATCACCATGCTGCCGACAAGCAGTATTGTCGAAGAGGTGCTCAGAGGGGCAGAGGGCGTATTTAGCACGATGAATGCGGGAACCATTATCATCGAAATGAGTTCGGGTTCACCAGTGATCACTCAGGCACTTGCTGCAGAGGCGTTGCAGCGTCATGCCCAGTTGGTAGATGCGCCCGTATCAGGTGGTGTGTCGAGAGCAGAAACGGGTGATCTGTCTATCATGTTCGGGGGCGATGAACAGGTTCAGAAACAGGTTGAACCCATACTTGACGCGCTGGGCTCCAGCGTCGTTCGTACGGGCGCCGTTGGTACTGCTCATGCGATGAAAGCGCTGAATAATCTGGTTTCTGCAGGCGGATTTCTGATTGGCATTGAAGCCATTTTGCTGGGGAAACGGTTTGGACTGGAACCGGAAGCGATGGTGGATATCTTGAATGCGTCGACCGGAATGAATAACTCTACGCAGAAGAAATTCAGGCAATTTGTCCTGTCTGGAAAGTATAATGCCGGTTTTGGCCTGGCGTTGATGGTAAAGGATCTTGGTATTGCACTGGGGCTGGATACAGATCAGAAGGCCGAATTTTCGCAGCTTTGCCTGAAAATATGGAGTGCCGCCAACGACAATCTTTCGAAAGGCGCTGACCATACTGAACTGGCCAGGCATGTGTCCCGGACAATTGACATACCTTTAAGTTAGATGCATATTGGTGGCACTTTACTATTTCAGATGCATTCATGAGCATTCAATTCGAGCGTGTAGACTTTTCTCTTAAAAAGCAGGTTATTGACGGTATGCGAAGAGCTATTGTAGATGGCTCTTTTGCACCGGGTCAGAAGCTGGTAGAGCGCGAACTCTGTCAATTATTCGATGTCAGCCGCTCATTGATGCGAGAAGTGTTGCAGCAGCTGGAAGCTGAGTCGCTAATTACTATCGTGCCATTTCGTGGTCCGGTCATTCCGGAAATTCGCATTGATGAAGCGAAATCCATTTACGCGGTGCGTCAGGCACTAGAAGCCCTGGCTGGGGCCGGCTGTGCCAAAAATGCGTCGGAACAGGATATCGCGGCGCTTGAATCCAATCTGGCACTCATCGCGCAGTGTCAGGACGGGGCCGACCCCAAGGCACTGATTCACGCAAAGAATGAATTCTATAATGTGCTGCTCGGCGCCTGTGGTAATCCTGTCGTGAAAGACATGCTGACCGGCCTGAATAATCGTATCAATTCCCTGCGTCGTCTTTCCATGGCTCAACCCGGACGACTTCACGACACAGTCAGGGAACTGCAGGCAATCATCGATGCGATCCGAAATCGGGATGCGGATCTCGCTGCAAGGCTTTGTGGTGAACATGTCGGTAAAGCATCAGAAATCGCGCTGGCCTCGATGACAGAACAGATCGGCCAGATTCCTGCGGAAGACGCAAGCAACAAATAAAATTCAGGGCCTGGAGAAGGGCAGACCGGGTTTTGCGTCGCACTTTTTGCCGGTTCGAAGTTTTTGCAAGATTGATCCGCGCCAGGCCTGAGCGCCTGCGTCGAATTGCTGTCCGGCAGCGATTTTGCTTGGTGCTTCATGGCTACTGCGCGCCAGCGAGGCAACGTATCGGTATGATAACCAGGCGAAGATTTTGTCAGCCTGTTGTATTTCACCCGTAATATCCATTAAAGTATTGACTCGCACCCGCAGACAGGCAGCAGGTCTGCGGATTACCAAGGCGCATGTGCGAGGTGGCCCGGCCGATTCCGACGTGCCTGCTCAGAGAATACAGACCGATAAACGGGTCTGCGATCATAAAAGGTATCCACAATGACTCTGCTTTTTGCATTTCTGCATCATGTGCTGGCTTTTACGCTCGTTGCGGCGGTGACTGTCGAGCTGGTGCTGGTAAAGGATCGCATCAGTATCGAACGTGCGCGTCGCATTTTGCGCGCTGATGCCATCTATGGGGCTTCAGCCATGCTGTTGCTGGTCGTGGGTTTTTTGCGCGTGATTTTTTTCGAGAAAGGCGCAGAGTATTATTTCCACAGCATCCCCTTCATTGCCAAGCTGCTGCTTTTCTTTACGGTTGCCATACTTTCGATTTATCCGACCATGACGTTCCTCTCATGGCGCAAGAGCGTCAATCGCGGTCGCGAGCCGGTGCTGGATCCCGCTGTAATCAGACGGATCCGCAAGCTGATTCACTATGAGCTGGTCTGTATTGTGCTGATCGTGCTGGCTGCGGCCATGATGGCGCGCGGCGTGGGTTATTGGGGTTAAAGGGAGCGCTTAGGAATGTCAGAGGGTGCATCCGGCGCCATGCGGCTTTTTGTATACGGCACATTGAAAACCGGTTGTTGCAATCACGAACGGCATTGTTCCATGGCGGCCCATACCGAGAAGGCGTGGCTATGGGGCCGGATTTATCATCTTGATCGTGATGAGGGTTACCCCATGGTGGAGATTCCCCCGCAGGCGATATTGGCGCGGGGGACCGACAGTCCTGCGACTGATGCCCTGCGGGAGCAGGAACCCGGCCCTCTGGAGAAACCGGAGGGTGACTGGGATCTGATCGAGGGCGAGCTTATGGTGTTTGAACGTCCGGAGCGTGATGTGCCCATGATTGATTTGCTGGAAGAGTTTCGTGCAGACGGATCGGGTCTTTATTTCCGGGTGCTGACCACGGTCAGGACGGAAGGCGGGGCGCAGGCCGTGTGGACGTATATCCGTGAGCGCGAGCACGATGGACGGCGGCTGGTTGCGGACACCTCAGGCACGGTGTGCTGGCGTCCGGCGGACCTTATCTCCTGAATACGGCGTAGCTCCAGAAGATATTCTGACGACCCAGCGTGTCGTTTTTATAGACTTTGTGATACAGCAGCTGCAGGCCGCATTCCCCGGCGAGCGAGATGGTTTCTTCATCAGGAATGTCAAACATATGGCGCTCTGCGGGTACCGGACCATGACGCAGTGACAGGGACATGATGCCGTTACGTGCCAGTAACGCCGAGCAATGCTGCATGGCGGGCAGGCGTTCCTGGGGCAGCAGATGCATCCAGACGGCGGTCAGCAACACCAGATCGTATTTTTTTCCGCTGGCAGTGACCGTTTCCAGGTCGGGCAGGCTGTCGGCAATCCAGTTGATACGGGCCTGGGGATGATGCAGCAGTGCCTGTTCGCGCATGGCGACAGTGGGTTCGACGGCATCGACCTCGTAGCCAAGGGCGGCCAGTGCGGCGGCGTCGCGGCCTGTACCGGCACCGATATCCAGTACTTTGGCGGGCGCGCCCGGATAAAAGCCGCGCACCGGGTTATGTACTTTTTCGAAGGTGACACTCTCGTAATCGGCGGCAAACTGTTGTGCCTTTTCTGCATAGCCTTTGCTGCCCGCGATCTCGACCATTGCGATATGCCCATTCATTTAATGTGGATTAAGACAAGTGTATCGGATTGGGAAATTAAAATAGGAATTTATTCGTTTCAATCGTATTTTTGGTTCCACTGTCTCCCGCAGCAGTATCTTTTCAGGTACGGTATTCTTATACTTTTGCTGCTCTTCAAATTTATTCTGCTTATCTCAAACAGGCTATTACGTGAATAATTCTCACAACCACAGTGATGGTGACGATATCGTTGTTTCCATCCAGGGGGTGGGTAAAACCTACAAAAGCGGTTTTACAGCCCTCAAAAATGTCGATCTGAATATCCGCCGGGGCGAAATACTGGCGTTGCTGGGGCCGAACGGTGCCGGAAAAACCACGCTTATTGGTATCGTGACGGGGCTGGTGAATGCCTCGGAGGGCACCATTCTGGTTGATGGTGATGATGTGCGTCGCGATTACCGTCGTGTACGCCCCAAAATCGGCCTGGTGCCTCAGGAGCTGTTTACCGATTCGTTCGAAACGGTATGGGACACGGTGTCGTTCAGCCGCGGGCTGTTCGGCAAACCAGCGAATCCGGGATATATTGAACGGGTGCTCAAGGCCCTGTCTTTGTGGAACAAGAAGGACAACAAGATTCTGAGCCTGTCCGGCGGCATGAAGCGGCGCGTGCTGATCGCCAAGGCGCTGTCGCACGAACCCTCCATTCTTTTCCTGGATGAGCCTACTGCTGGTGTCGACGTGGAGTTGCGCCACGATATGTGGAATCTGGTGCGCCAGCTTCGGGAAGAGGGAGTGACGGTGATCCTGACCACGCACTACATTGAAGAGGCCGAGGATATGGCTGACCGGATTGCGGTCATCAATAATGGCGAGATTATTCTGGTGCAGGACAAGAAGCAGCTGATGGGCCAGCTGGGCAAGAAGGAACTGCATCTGCAGCTGACACAGCCCCTGGAGGCCCTGCCGCCTGCCATGTCCGGTTACCCCCTGACGCTGTCGGCAGACGGGCATACGCTGGTGTATACGTATAACAAGGATTCGGAAGAGAATACGGGCAGAAGCCTGTCCGAGATGTTGCGCCAGCTGGGTGACGTCGGGATCGAACTGAAGGATCTGCAATCAAGAGAAAGCTCGCTGGAAGATATCTTCGTGAGCCTGGTAAGGAAAGATTCATGAATCTGTATGGCGTAAAGGCAATCTACAAATTTGAGATGGCGCGGGCGTTTCGTACCCTGATGCAGAGTATTGCGTCGCCGGTGCTGTCTACGGCGTTGTATTTCATTGTTTTCGGCGCGGCGATTGGTTCGCGCATGGGCGAGATCGATGGGGTTTCATATGGCGCGTTCATTGTGCCGGGTCTGTTGATGATGGCATTGCTGGGGCAGAGCGTGTCCAATGCCTCTTTCGGAATCTATATGCCCAAGTGGTCCGGCACGATCTATGAAATCATGTCGGCACCGGTGTCGTATTTCGAGGTGATCCTGGGTTACGTGGGGGCGGCGGCGACCAAAACGCTGATATTGTCTCTGCTGATCCTGCTTACGGCTCGTTTCTTTGTGGAATACCAGATCCAGCATCCCTTCTGGATGGTGCTGTTCCTGGTGCTGACTGCGATCACCTTCAGCATGTTCGGCTTCATTATCGGGCTTTGGGCCGATGGCTTTGAGAAGCTGCAGATCATTCCGCTGATGGTGATCACGCCGCTGACCTTTCTGGGTGGCGCGTTCTACTCCATCCACATGTTGCCCGGAATCTGGCCCAAAGTGGCCCTGTTTAACCCAGTTGTCTATCTGATCAGCGGCTTTCGCTGGAGCTTTTATGGTGTTGCGGATGTGAATCACTATGTGAGCCTGTTCACTATCCTGTTTATTTTGCTGATGTGCGCGCTGGTGGTGTCATGGATGTTCAGGACGGGTTATAAACTGCGTCCGTGAGTGTTGCAGCGGGGCAGTCTGCCGCTGCCGCATTTCTCCGGAAGTCGCGGTGCAATAGCAGGCGGGCGGCTGGCTCAGGTCTGAATGACGTTGCGGTTTTCTTTTTCCTCTTCGGACTCACCAGCGGTGACTGCCAGCGCTTCATCGGGCGGTGAGCCCGCGCGGGAAAGCGGTTCAGCAACGGGAGCGGGGCTTTCTTCGGCTGATTTGGCCGTGGTAATCACCTGACGCAGGCGGCTGCGTCTGGGTTTTTTCTCGCGCACCACCGTAGGTGGAGCCCATTTCACGATATGCAGAGAGCCGTCTTCGTGTTCGACCAGGGCGGTCATGCTTTCCACCCAGTCGCCATCATTGCAATACAGGATGTCATCGACTTCGCGGATTTCTGCCTTGTGGATATGACCGCAAACCACGCCGTCATAATTGTTCTTGCGCGCTTCCTGCATGACGGCATCTTCGAACGCCGAGATGTAGCTGACGGCATTTTTCACTTTTTGCTTCAGATACTGCGACAATGACCAGTAACCCAGGCCCATGCGCGCCCGGGCATTATTGAGCCATATGTTGGAGGTGAGCGCCGCAGCATAAAGGTGATCGCCGACATAGGCGAGCCAGGGGGCGAACTGCACGACGCCGTCGAAGCGGTCGCCATGCAATATCCACAGGCGCTTGCCGTCCGCGGTCAAATGTTCGGTTTCCTCGAGCACTTCGATGCCGCCGAAATTCTGTTCCACATAATGACGGGCGAAAGAGTCATGATTACCGGGAATGTAGACAACCCGGGTACCCTGCCGACATTTGCGCAGTATTTTCTGGATGACATCATTGTGCGATTGAGGCCAGAACCATTTGCCTTTGAGCTGCCAGCCATCGATAATATCGCCTACAAGATAGAGGGTATCGGATTCCGTGTACTTGAGGAAGTCCAGCAGCGCTGTCGCCTGGCAGCCCTTTGTGCCCAGGTGGACGTCGGAAATCCAGATCGTGCGATAGTGGGTGGTGGCGTTTTCTGGCAAAGTAATGTCGAGCCGTAAGTTCAGGTCGGGGATGACGCTTATTACAACAACCAGTTATGACGCATGTATGACAATATCCGGTATATTATCTGTCTTCCATTTGTCATGCATGCGGCTGATTCCTTTTTACCATATTGTCAGTTGTATTGCGATTGAAATAGTAGCAGTATGAACGCCTACCTCGCCGGTCTTTTTCTTAGCGGTTCCCTGATTCTTGCGATCGGGTCGCAAAATGCATTTGTCCTGAAGCAGGGGTTGCGCAAAAGCCACGTGTTTTGGATCTGTCTGGTGTGCAGCGTATCCGATGCCGCCTTGATTCTGACTGGTGTACTGGGGTTTTCGGTAGTGGCGCGCTATGCAGCGCATATCGTTCCCCTGATCAAATATGCAGGGGCCCTGTTCCTGTTTATTTACGGGCTGCTGCATTTTCATTCGGCATTGACCAAAACGGCCGTGATGCAGGACAGCAAGATCGAAGCACCGTCGCTAAAGCGCACGCTGCTGGTGTGCCTGGCGCTGACCTGGCTCAATCCACATGTCTATCTTGATACGTTGTTGCTGATTGGCTCGGTGTCAACGAGATACCCTGGACAGCACTGGCTGTTTGCGGCTGGCGGCATTACGGCATCAATGGTGTTTTTCTTTGCGCTGGGCTACGGTGCCAGACTGTTGCTGCCGCTGTTTAAGCGACCTGTTGCCTGGAAAATCCTGGATCTGATTGTCGGCGTGACCATGTGGGTGATCGCCTGGCAGCTGGTCGGGGGCAAGGCGCTGGGCTAACTGGAAATAATGCTTGGGCAGGGCTGCCGTTCATCACGGCAGCCCGATGCAAAGCGCGATTAAACGCTCATCAATTGTGATGGCCTGGCGCTTTTTCCGGTTTGTTTTTCAGTGACGGGTCCAGTTCGATCGCGCCCTCGGGAGGTTCGGGCTCGTCGTCCGGAATCGCTGTCGTGCTGCTATCGGAAGCGGCCGCAGCCCGCGTCGTCGTACCTTTACCCGTTGTCGCCTTCGGATCCGCAGCGTCTGTCGCAGATGCGCCTGCGCTCGCGGTTGTTGCTGCAGCTGCCTTGAGCGAGGTTGCGGTGTCACTGTTGCCGACGTCCTTGCTGTCATGACCGTTGCCGTTGCCTGTCTCGTCAGCATTGGTGTCGCCGTTATTGCCTTCGATGGCGGGGCTGACCAGTTCCACGACCTTGGCACGTGACATCACGCCCACAAATTCGTCGTTCTCGTCGGTCACGACAACGGGCGCGGTCGATTGCAGCATATGCGTAAGCACTTCATCCAGGTTGGTGTCGGCGGATACGGTGACGGCTTCTTCCACCTTGGAGGAAATGTCCCGCAAGCCGGCACGCACGGCATCTTCGGCGGCAGACAGGCGCAGCAGTCCGGCGAAGGCCTTGCCATCCAGCACCGGGGCAAATTTGTAGTCGAACTGTTTCATGCGCTCAATGGCATGGGCAGGACGGGCACGCATGGTCAGGGTCAGACGAGGCGCGTTTACGGCGTGCCCGGCATTCAGCGCTTTGCCTCGGTTCACATCCTGCAGGAAGGCGGCCACGTATTCATTATCGGGAGATAGCAGAATATCCTCGGGGGTACCTTCCTGTATCAGCTCCCCATCCTTGAGAATGGCAATCCGGTTGCCCAGACGCAGGGCTTCGTCCAGATCATGGGTGATGAATACAATGGTTTTGTTCAGTCTGGCCTGCAGTTCCAGCAACTGGTTCTGCATTTCGCGACGAATCAGGGGGTCCAGGGCCGAGAAGGCTTCATCCATCAGGAGAATGTCTGCATCGGTAGCCAGCGCCCGGGCCAGACCCACGCGCTGCTGCATACCGCCAGACAACTGGTGGGGGTATTGATTTTCGAAGCCGGCCAGGCCGACCTGATCCAGCCAGTAGGCGCCTTTTTCGTGCGCCTCGGTTTTGCTCATGCCCTGAATGGAGAGGCCATAGGCGGCATTGTCCAGGACGGTTTTATGTGGCAGCAGGCCAAAGCGCTGGAACACCATGCTCATGGTGTTCTGGCGAAACTTTTCCAGATCTTTGCGGCCCAGTGTCACAACGTCTGTGTCGTCGACCAGGATGTGTCCTGCCGTCGGCTCGATCAGCCGGTTAAAGTGGCGGATCAGGGTTGATTTGCCCGAGCCTGACAATCCCATGATCACATAAATGCTGCCCTCTTCAATACTCAGGCTGATGTCTTTGAGACCCAGCGTGTGTCCGCTTTTGGCCAGCAGTTCTTCTTTGGTGATGCCCTGTTTGACGGCATCGATCCATTTTTCGGGCTCTTTGCCGAAAATTTTGTAGATGTTTTTGACTTCGATTTTACTCATCGTGCACCGCCTGTATTTTTCCGTTTTCCGTAAGACTGGGTGATGCGGTCAAAAAGCACCGCGAGAATGACAATGCCCAGCCCGGCAAGCAGGCCGCGGCCCACTTCAAGGCGGTTGATGCCCAGGAGCACTTCGTAACCCAGGCCGCGCGCACCGATCATGGATGCGATGACGACCATCGACAGCGCCATCATGGTGGTCTGGTTAATGCCGGCCATGATGTTGGGCAATGCCAGTGGCAGCTGCACGCCGAACAGTTGCTGTGTTGATGAGGCGCCGAATGCCCGTGAGGCTTCGAGCACTTCGCGATCAACCAGCCTGATACCCAGATCGGTAAGACGTATCAGCGGAGGAACGGCGTAGATCACAGTTGCAATAATCGCGGGAATTTTGCCCAGGCCGAAAAGCATGACAACCGGAATAAGGTAAACAAAGCTGGGCAGGGTCTGCATGACGTCAAGTATCGGTAGCATGATTGACCGCACGGCGTTTGATTTTGCCGTAATTACACCCAGCGGGATACCGATAATGATGGATATGGCAGTTGCCATAATCATCAGCGAAAGCGTTTGCATGCCTGCATCCCACAGTCCTAGCACACCCAGCAGGGCAAGCAGGAGACCCATTGACAGGGCGAACGCTATGCGACGACTTGCGGCAAAGGCCAGCAGTACGACGACAATGATGACGCTCCACCAGGGCGCGCCGCGCAGGACTTTTTCGATCCAGACCAGCAGATGCAGGAAGGGTTCCGACATCGCATTCAGGGCATCGGCGTAGTTTGTTACCAGATGGTCAACAAACCCGTCAATGCTTTTGCGCACATCGCGCGCAGAGATAATTTCAGGAAACATGATTGTATTTATTCATCAAAAAATTGAGAGGGGCCGGGCCAGGGCCGCAGGACACGCTGGTGTGCTGCAGACAGGATTGCTGTCCGGATGCGGATTCCTTTGCGGTCGGTATCAGAGCGATGATTTGACACGTTCTGCCACCTCGGCAGGAACCCAGGCAGACCAGATGTCTTGCTGGTTTTTCAGGAACCACTGTGCCACATCGCTGGTATCGTCACCGGATTCCTCCATGTGCGCCAGCGTTTTGTTTACCACTTCAAAGGGCACCGTCACTTTGCTGAAAAATTCAGTGAGTACGGGCGCCTGCTGGGTAAATTGTGTGTTGAGTGCCGTGAACACCGGATTGTCCGGGTAATCTACCGCTTGAGGATCGCTGCAGTCTTCGCGGGTCAGGCAAGCCTGCTTGTCTTTGTCATAGGGCGGCATGGTCAGGCGGACCAGATCCAGGGAACTGATCAGCGGTGTTGGCTCCCAGTAATAGAAGACAATATCCTTCTTGCGTTTATAGGACGACATGAGGGTGGCTTTCTGGGCGGCACCGGTGCCAGGCGCATACACTTCGAAGTCCTGGTCCAGTTTGAGCCCTTTGGCCAGGTTGGTTGCAACCAGCTGGCAGTTCCAGCCCGCAGGACAACCGTAGATACGTCCTTTGTCGGGGCTTTCGGGATCGGCAAACGCGTCCTTGTATTTCGCAAGGTCCGCCGCCGATTTCAGGTCGGGGAATTTTTCAGCCGTATATTTTGGGATATACCAACCTTCATGGCCAGTATACAGCTCACCCACCCGTTTGACTTTGCCGTTTTTCTCCGCCTGTGCCCAGGCATCGCTGATGCTGTTGAGCCAGATTTCAGTGTTAACCTGCAAATCCCCTCGCGCCAGTGCAGCAAGCGCGGTCAAGGTTTCCGTGGGGATGATTTCAGTCTTGCAGCCATAGCCTTTTTCAAGGATATACCGTTCGACATCGGCCAGAATCAGGTTCGACTCCCAGTTCATTCCGCCAAACTTGACGGGGCCGGGAATCTCGCATTCCGGGGTGTCGGCAGCAGCGGCAGGCTGGGCAAGCCCGAACGTGGCCGACGCAATAAATACAGCAGATAAAACTTTAGTCTTTATCATGGCAATGTGCCTCTTATGGCTAAAAGTGAACTGACCGGTACGAATTGGCATCGGCCCGTTCGCAAACGGGCGGTAGGTGCTGAGCCAGCGTCGATTAGAGTGATTCCTTCACTTTGGCAGCGATTTCAGGAGAAACCCATTTTTCCCATGTCTCGCCTTCATTTTTCAGGAACCAGTCCGCGACATCACGTGAGTCGTCGCCGGTTTCTTCCATATGTGCCAGTGTTTTATCCATGACGGGCAGGGGTACAGAGACTTTAGAGAAGAATTCGGTGAGTTTCGGTGCTTTTTCGGAAAATTCCGTATTCAGTGCCGTGAACACTGGGTTTTCCGCAAAGGCGCTTGGCTGGGGATCTGCGCAGTCGGGTTTCGTCAGGCAGGTCTGTTTTTCCTTGTCATAGGCGGGCAGTTCCAGTTTGACCAGATCCAGTGCGCCGACCAGTGGCGTTGGGTACCAATAGTAGAAGACGATGTTCTGCTTGCGTTTGTAGGCGGAGGTCAGTGCGGCTTTCTGTGCAGCACCAGTTCCGGGAGAGTACAGGGTGAAATCTTTGTCCAGTTTCAGCGCCTTGTACAGGTTGCTGTTGACGACTTCGCAACCCCAGCCGGCAGGGCAGCCATAGAAACGGCCTTTGCTTGGATCTTCGGGATCGGCAAATTCTTCTTTGTACTTGGGCAGATCGGCGGCAGATTTCAGATCAGGGAATTTTTCGGCCACATATTTGGGAATGAACCAGGCTTCACCACCGGTGTACAGGTCGGCCACTTTTTTGACCTTGCCGGTTTTTTCGGCTTTTGCCCATGGGTCGCCTACGCTATTGAGCCAGATTTCAGTGTTGACATCCAGGTCGCCGCGCTCCAGCGCAGCCAGGGCAGGCAGGGTTTCTGTAGGCAGCGTTTCTGTTTTGCAGCCGTAGCCTTTTTCCAGAATAGTACGCTGCACGTCGACCAGAACCAGATTGGATTCCCAGTTCATGCCGCCGAAATTGACGGTGCGATCGACTTCACATTGGGCATCGGCGGCCAGCGCGGCGCCAGACATGCCGAGGCCGAGCGCGGCAAGCAGCGTCGAGCAGAGAAATTTGTGTTTGAATAACATGGCCGTAGCCTCCTTAAGTCTTACAGGGTTATTGAAATAACTGTGTATGCCAAAGAGTATGCGGAAAACGGCGTATCGCCGTCGATACAAACAAAATAGATGGGCGGCAGGCGCCCGATTGACAGGTAAAGCACTTTCGCAAAGCGCGCGAAAGGTGTACACAATTGAAACGGTGATTTTTAATCCTGCCCATTGTAACAAATTGGGAAGTGCCGGGCAAACCAGCCCCTCAGTAATATCCCTAGCATCTTTTGTATTTCATATATGAGAAAATAAATTCATATACAGAAATTAATTGATGGAAAAAACGGCCAATGGCACAGAATAACGCAAGCAACGAACAGAAATACACTACAGACGGTAACAAATCCGGGGGCTGTTCGTGGATTGTCCGCGAGGCAGACGTGGCGGGCTACAGTCCTGCCAATCACCATGGTACGGTCAATCGTCGGCTTATCGGTCCCGATACGGTCGGGTCGCGTCAGCTGGAAGTGCTAGTGGGTACCATCGAGCAGAATCAGGGTGCCCTGCCGCATGCACATCCCGGTATCGAACAGGTGGTGTATCTGCTGTCAGGGACTGCCGATGTGGAGATGGATGGCGAAAAAGGTACCATGCAAGCAGGCGACTGCTGTTTTTTCCCGGCTGACAAGAAACATGTATTTACCGTGACCAGTGCCCAGCCGGCCAGGCTGCTGGTCATTTATTCCCCTCCCTATGAAGAGAATCCGGCCCGGGTCATCCGCGACTGACAGCTGCGCAGGTTGTCGCGTTCACCATAATCAGAGAACACCTGATGTACGGGTGTCAAGCTCGAAGAAGCACTATTCCTGGAGACAAAATTGAAAATCAAATCCCTTCGCCATTTGCTGGGCGCCGCCGCCCTGATCGCCGCGGGCACCGCCACCGCCGCGTGGCCCGAGAAACCCATTACCATGGTGGTCCCTTTTCCTGCTGGCTCGGGAACGGATTCCGTGGGGCGAATTTTTGCCCGCGAAATTACCAGTCGGCTAGGTCAGCAGGTGATTGTGGAAAACAAACCTGGCGGCAACGCCACGATCGCTGCTCAACAGGTGGCGCGCGCCAAACCTGACGGCTATACCATTCTGATTTCGACCAACACCCCGTTGTCTGCCGCACCGTGGCTGCAGAAAAATGTGCCCTATGATGTGCTCAAGGACTTTACGCCGATTGCACGTGGCGGGAACCTGCCTTTTATCCTGGTTGCCAATATGAAGCAGCCTTTCGATACGGTACAGGAACTGGTCAAGGAAGCCAAAGCCAATCCTGGGAAACTGACGTATGCATCGGGAAACAGTACCGGTATTGTGGCGGGCGCGACGCTGTCACGTGCCGCCGGTATCGAGACACTTCATGTTCCCTATAAGGGCACGCCTCAGGCGCTCACCGATCTGATTGGCGGGCAGGTGGACTATATGTTCACCGATCTGACCTCAGGTATGCCTTTTGTGCAGTCCAAGAAAATCAAGGCGCTTGCGGTTTCGACTGCCCAGCCCAGTGCATTGCTCCCCGAGCTGCCTTCCATGGAAGCGGCGGGAATTGATAATTTCGACATCAATTCCTGGAACGGTTTTCTTGGTCCGGCAGATATGGACAAGGAAGCCGTGGCGACACTGAACAAGACGATCAACAGCATCGTCAGTGATGAGAAAGTGAAAGAGGAACTGGCACGTCTTGGGTTTGACGCATTCAGTGGAACCCAGGAAGATTTCGCGAACTTTGTGCAAGAACAGTACGAGCTGTGGGGCAAGCTCATCAAGGATGCGGGAATCGAAGCGCAGTGATCAGGATGCGATGCCAAGCATCGCGCCTGCCCTCGCTCCAGATATGGAAAGCCCACGTGTGACAGCACGTAGGTAATGATGAATGAAATAACACAAGTGAAGTATGGCAATGGCAGAATCAAAGCGTAACGGCCCGTTAACCGGCGTCAGGATCCTGGATCTGACTTCCATTATTCTTGGGCCCTTCGCGACGCAGATTCTGGCGGATCTGGGTGCAGACGTAATCAAGGTGGAGTCGCCCGTGGGTGATACCATGCGGCAGGTGGGCCCTATGCGCAATCCCGGCATGGGCGCCATTTATCTGCATCTGAATCGTAACAAGCGTTCGGTGGTGCTGGATCTGAAAACCGAAGAAGGGCGCGAAGCCTGTCTGCATCTGGTGCGCGATGTCGACGTCCTGTTGTATAACGTGCGTCCGCAATCCATGGAAAGAATGGGCCTGTCCTACGAAGCGGTCAGCGCGGTCAATCCTGGCATTGTTTACGTTGGCGCCTATGGTTTCGCCAATGAGGGGCCGTATGGCGGCAAGCCCGCGTATGACGATCTGATTCAGGGGATGACCGGCGTTGCCAGGCTTTACGAACGCAATAGCGGACACGAGCCGCGCTATGCACCGCTGACGCTGGCGGACCGGACGATTGGTCTGCATGCGGCGATTGCGTGTCTGTCTGGCGTTATCCACAGTCGTGCGACCGGCAAGGGACAGTCCATCGAAATCCCCATGTTCGAGGGCATGGCACAAATGATACTGGGCGATCATCTGGGCCAGCGCACGTTTGACGCTGATGCACCGGCAGGATCCATGGGATATTCCCGCCTGCTGTCCGAGCACCGCAAGCCTTATCAGACACTGGACGGCTACGTGAGCCTGCTGATCTACAACGACAGGCACTGGCGACAGTTTCTTGCCGCCATCGATCGTGCGGATCTGATCGTCGATTCCATTTTCGCCACGCATAGCAGGCGCGCCGATAATATCGGCGAGGTCTATCGCTTCGTGGATATCACGCTGAGAACCCGGACGACTGCCGAATGGCTGGCACTTTTCGAAGAAAATGACATTCCCTGCGCCCCGCTGTATGCGATAGAGGATCTACCGGATGATCCGCATCTGAAGGAAACAGGACACTTGCTGCAGACCGAGCATCCCACTGAAGGCGTGGTGCATACGATTGCCCCGCTGGGACGCTATGGCGGGACGCCGCTGAGTGTCTACCGTCATGCTCCGACTTTGGGGGAGCACACCGAGGAGGTGCTGGACGATTTGCCCATGGACGTCAAGAAGAAGCAGACCATTCTAAAGACAGCAAAACAGAATCCGAAAGCAGACTGAAACCGGCAGACATATCGCGTATCACGGTGTTGATATTGCAGATGTAATGAAAGCCGATGAGTTAGCAAACTGATGAGAGATATACACCATCTAACGGAGATGGTGCGGATGTACTCCACCTGCCATGGATGATGCGAAGGTGGGGTGGAAAAATCGTACAACATTTTGACTGGATATTGCAATCATGGACTTTTCCCTTTCCCAGGACCAGCAAATGCTGGTGTCTGCCGTTGAGCAGCTGTGTGCCGGATTTGATGACGAGTACTGGCTCAATTGCGACAGAACGGGCGACTACCCGGAAGCTTTCTACCAGCGTCTGGCGCAGGCCGGATGGCTGGGTGTGGCGATGCCCCAGGAATACGGCGGCGCGGGATTGGGCATTACCGAAGCGGCATTAATGATGAAAGCCATTTCTCGCTCCGGAGCCGGCTTTACCGGCGCGTCTGCGGTGCATATGAATATCTTTGGACTCAACCCCGTTGTCCGTTTCGGCTCGGAAGAACTGAAGCAGCGTGCGCTGCCGCCGCTGATAGAGGGCAGGGACAAGGCCTGCTTTGCCGTGACCGAGCCGGATGCCGGCCTGGATACGACCCAGCTGACAACGCGCGCCGAAAAGCACGGCGATCATTATCGGATCTATGGTCGAAAAATCTGGATTTCTACAGCGCAGGTTGCCAGCAAGATGCTGCTGCTGGCCCGCACAACGCCGAAAGACCAGGTGGCGCGTCCGACGCAGGGGTTGAGTCTTTTTTATACCGATCTTGATCGCAGTCAGGTGGAAGTGCGTGAGATCGAAAAGCTGGGCCGCAAGGCCGTAGATTCCAACATGCTTTTCTTCGATGGGTTTGAAATCCCCGAGTGTGATCGCGTGGGTGAGGAAGGCAGGGGATTTGAGTACATTCTGCATGGCCTGAATCCTGAGCGCATTCTTATTGCATCGGAAGCCGTGGGCCTGGGCCAGGTCGCGCTGGACAAAGCGGTTCAGTATGCCAAAGAGCGTACGGTATTTAACCGGCCCATTGGCATGAACCAGGGGATTCAGCACCCCCTGGCGCAATGCTGGATGCAGCTTGAGGCCGCCGATCTGATGGTGTCCCGGGCCGCGGCAGCATACGATGGCGACGAGCCGGCAGGCGCCTATGCCAATACCGCAAAATATCTGGCCGCAGAAGCTGCGTTCACGGCATGTCAGACTGCCATACAGACCCTGGGCGGCATGGGTTATGCCAAGGAATATCACGTGGAACGCTATTTGCGTGAAAGCTTTATTCCGCGTATTGCGCCGGTCAGTCCGCAACTGATTATGTGTTTTATTGCCGAGAAGGTTCTGGGACTGCCCAAATCGTATTGATTCTTCTAAAAATGGCCTGGATCGCAGATCCGATCGCGAACGCAATCAACGGTCTGATTGACGGCTCAGTCGAATACCCGCTCGCAGTAACTCGATCCCAGGCCCGATCAGCAGGTCTGGCTTGACGTGTCCGGTAAAACGTGTCCGCGCGAAGACGCGATGTCAGTTCTGTTCGATGAAGGTGCACATGACGCGCAGTTTCTGCGCATGATTTTCCAGGTTGGCCTCGATCCGGTATAGCGGGCCGGCAATAGAGATGGCGTAACCGCCGCCGGACACGGTGACTGGCCACGCGATTGCACCGACGTCCACCATGGATTCTCCCAGATTGGTGAATAGTCCTTTTTCCCGGCCGGCCCTGATGTCAGCGAGAAAGGCGTCCTTTGTTGTAAGCGTATTGGCGGTACGTTTCCTGAAGCTCATGTGATTGAGCAATTCCTGCTGCTCCTGGTTATCAAGTGCCGAAAACAGGGCCTTGCCCAGTGAATTGGCATGCACTTCCTTCTGTTCTCCGGCAACTGCAACATAATGGATGGGGTTAGAGGAAGGCAGCACGTCCAGATACACCACGGTATTGAGCGCCGTGAGTTTGGCCAGTACGACGGTTTCTCCGGTAATGGCGCCCAGTTCCTGAAGGCTGGGGTATAGTCGTTCCAGCACAGGATCAGCCTGCGTAATGCGCTGCGCCATTGCCAGAAGGCGCCCGGTGGGATAGTAGCCCTGGCGTCTTGATGTTTCATACAGGTAGCCCAGACTCAGAAGTGTACGGATCAGCGCCAGGCAGCTTGAGGTGGGCGCATTGAGTTCGCGAGCCAGCTCAGACAGGGCAAGCGGCTTTCTTTCGCGAGCAAAGATCTCGATGATTTCGATGACCCGCAAGGCGGTTTTGACGCGATGATTTTCCGGACCGGGGACAATGTCGTTCATGGATGAAAAAAGAAGCAAAACAGAAAGACAGTTTAACCGATGCCATACTTTCTTACACTGTTTTGTTTGATTGCTGCCGGTAGTCGTGCCATTCTCTGAACAAACAAGACGGCGCCAGCGAGCCCGCATTTAGTTCACATTTAAAATAATTAATTAACACAATTGAAATACAAGGAGAAGATATGAAACGCGCATTCATGGTCGCGGCACTGACCACTGTTTTCGCCGGCACATCGTTTGTTCCCGTGAGCGCCCGCACGGAAGCGGGTACGCAGGCCGACACCTTCCAGCTGGAAGGTCTGGAAAAGCCCGGATCGATCTCGATAGATAAATGGGGCATTCCGCATATTTATGCGGAAACGCTTTACGATGCGTTTTTCCTTCAGGGATTTAACGCAGCCAGGGACCGGCTGTTTCAGATCGATTTGTGGCGCAAGCGCGGACTGGGTGAAATGGCCAAGGACTTTGGTCCGGATTATGTCGATGGTGACCGCATGGCGCGCGCCGTCCTGTTCCGCGGTGACATGTATCGCGAGTGGCTCGCTTACGGGTCCGATTCAAAACGTGTCGCACAGGCGTTTACTGATGGCATCAATGAGTACGTGAAAATGACAGAAGCCAATCCTGACCTGCTGCCGCAAGAGTTCAAGAAGCTTGGCTACAAACCCGGTAAGTGGAATGCAGAGGATGTGGTGCGTATTCGCCATCATGGCCTGACGCTGAACGCCACCAACGAAGTGGATCGGGCCCAGGTCTTCTGCAAGGTCAAGGACGACCCGGTCAAAGCAGACTGGCTGCGGCGCGAACTGAGTCCGACGATTGATCCGCAGCTGGTAGAGGGCATGGACCCTTGCGCAATCCCTGCCGAGAAAATCAAGGATGCCTACAAACTGGCAACCGCGACGCCGAAATTTTCCAAACTGCCGCCTGTCGCGGATGATGCTGAGCCCTCAGGGACGAAACCCGCGAAAAAGTCAGAGAAAATCTCAGCCTCTGCAACCCCGTCTCGCTTGCCGATCTCTGAGCTGTACGAGGTGGTCGACAATAACAGTGACGAAGCAAGATCCCTGGGTTCGAATAACTGGGTGATTGACGGGAAACGAACCACGACCGGCAGACCGATACTGGCCAATGATCCGCATCGTGCGCATGGTGCCCCCAGTCTGCGCTATATCAGCCACCTGAGTGCGCCCGGCCTGTCTGTGATCGGAGCCGGTGAGCCGTTTTTGCCTGGCATTTCGATTGGTCATAATGACAAAATCGGTTTCGGCCTGACACGTTTCTATATGGATCAGGAGGATATGTACCAGTATGATATCAATCCCGAGAACAAGGACGAATATAAATACAAGGGGCGCTGGGAGCCCATGGAGACGGTAGAGGAAGAGATCGAAGTCAAGGGGGCGCCGTCGCAGAAAGTGACTTTACGGTTTACCCGGCACGGTCCCGTGCTGTACCAGGATGACAGTGCGCACAAGGCATGGGCCTTGCGTGCCGCCTGGCTGGATCTGGGCATGGCGCCCTATTTCGGTTCCATGGACTATATGCGGGCGACCAATTGGGATGAATTCAAGGCGGCGATGAACCGCTGGGGCGCACCGGGCGAAAATCAGGTGTTTGCGGACAGTAGCGGCAATATTGCCTGGATGCCTGGCGGCCTGACGGTCAAGCGTGACTGGGATGGCCTGACGCCCGTGCCAGGCGATGGCCGGTATGAGTGGGATGGGTATCGAGATATGGATGAGCTGCCCAGTTTGCTCAATCCCGAGGCAGGCTACATCGTGACGGCCAACGAAAACAATATTCCGCCGGATCATCCGGCCTTCAAGAAGGGAATTGGCTACGAATGGAGCAGTGACTTTCGCGCCAAACGCCTGAAGGAGATCATTGGCGCCAGTGAAAAATCGTCGATTGCCGATTCTGAAGGCTGGCAGAACGATAAGGTGTCTTTGCCTGCCGTCAGAACCGTGGCGGTGCTCAAGCAGGTAACTACGGATGATACGAAGCTCAAGCCGGTTGTCGAAATGCTGCAGCAATGGGACGGAACCGTGTTGGCAGACAGTCCTGAAGCAGCCGTCTTCGAAGTCTGGTTCAGCCGCTATCTGCGCAAAGCCGTTGTGGATCGCGCGTTTGATCCCGAGATTGCGAAAATGATCGGGCTTGCCGATCCCGAGCGCGTGCTCGATGTCATCGAAAAACCCGAAGGTTGGTTTTCCGAAGACGATCGCAACCAGATTATGCTTGACTCGCTGAAACAGGCCGTGACCGAAGTCAGTGGCAAGCTGGGTGACGATCCGAAGGCATGGAAATGGGGCGCGCTGCACCAGGCAGTATTTTTGCATCCGATGAATGCCTTGCTGTCCGACGAAGAGAAGAAAACGTTCAACGTGGACGCCGGTCCGATAGGCGGGTCTCCATATACGCCTATGGCGACGACATACGGTGACACGGGCTATAACCTGACTTCAGGTGCATCGTTCCGCATGGTGCTGGATGTGGGGCAATGGGACGACTCCAGGGTTATCAACACGCCGGGACAATCCGGCGACAGTCGTCAGCCGGGCTATCGGGATTTGGCGCCCCTGTGGGCGAAAGGCCAGTACATCCCGCTGGTTTTCACCGAAGAAAAAGTCAAAGAGAATACCGTCAAGGTACTCAAATTCGAACCGGGAAGCAGCAAGTAAGTGAGCTGAACGCAGGCATGAGCGCAGCAGCCAGGGTTGCTGCGCGAACTTAACATCCTGGCCGCGGTCGAATCTATATCAGGCACATCCTGTTTGTGCGTAAAATGAAGTCAGGTCGTCCCCGGGGTCTTCAATAGATTGCTTCGGGGGCGGGCCGATTTTCCAGGATATCAGGTTCCCAGGTGCGGTCATGAATGCGAAAGCGCGCATTTTCTTTTTCGGCGACACGCATGGCAGTTTCGAGCACTGTCGGGACGTTGTCATTGCCGGAAAACCCGATGCGATTGTGTTTCTGGGAGATATCCAGGCCCATGAACCCCTGCATGATATTCTGCAGGATATCCGCAACCTGACCGATATCTGGTGGATTCATGGCAATCACGATACCGACAGTCTTGCCATGTACCAGAATCTTTTCGACTCTGAACTGGCCGATCGCAATTTGCATGGTCGTGTTGTGGACATTCATGGTGTTCGCATCGCCGGCCTGGGGGGCGTATTTCGCGGTACCATCTGGAATCCTTCAAGGCCGTTCTGGCGATTTTACAGCTTGCAGGATTACGAAAATCACAGTCTGCTCAAGGCGGGTGCCAGTGGCAGCGGTGATCGCCTGCGGCATCGCAGCTCAATTTTTCCCTGTGATTACGAAGCGCTGATGCAGCAACAGGCAGATGTTCTGGTCCTGCACGAAGCCCCATCCTGCAACCGCTATGGATTTACCATACTTGATCGGCTGGCCAAACAGCTCGGTGTTTCCCGCGTGTTCCATGGACATCATCACGATTATTATGATTATTCCACCCATTTCGAACGGCAGGGCTTCTGCACCCACGCTGTCGGGCTGCGTGGGGTGCTGGATGTCCAGGGAACCATCGTCCGTCGTGGTGACCTGGATGGTAGCGGCGAAGACCGTGTGGCTCCGCTGCAGCGCTTGCGCTAGTTTGCGCGGAAACGGGCTATCATATACGCAGATCAACAGTTGATTTTCAATAGCACATTTTCAACAGCGGGAGAAAATAATGAGTACCAATGTGATCAAGGTCCGGGTCGAGGGGATGACCTGCAGCAAATGCGCTGCCCATGTCAGGCAGGCACTGGAGTCGGTCCCTGGCGTGGTCTCTGCGCAGGTGAGTCTGGAAGGGGAGTCGGCTGACATTGTGGCTGATGACAGCGTTACGGCGCAGCAGCTGGCCGACACGGTGAAAGACGCGGGCTACGTGCTCAAGGCCTGAGGATAACAAAACCGCTACGATGCTCTCGGGCACACGTAGCGGTTTTTTTCTATTTTGCTCTGACTGCCCGAAAAAACCGGGCGATCAGAGATTAACGCCAGCGACGGCGATCATGATGCCGACGGCGATCACGGCGGTCGTCACGGTAATGGCGGCGACCACGATCGTAGCGGTTATCGCTGTCCTTGAAGACCTGATTTCCCACCAGTCCACCCAGTGCGGCTCCACCCAGTGTAGCCAGCGGGCTGCCATCAGACAGGGCATAACCGGCACCGCCGCCCAGCGCTGCACCGCCTACAGTACCCATGTCACGATTCGGATGGCGGGTAGAACAACCCGTGATAAGGGCACCCATCAGCGCCACAATACAGACTTTTTTTATGATTTGCGATGTCATAGTACACTCTCCTGATTGGATTACTATGTGGCTATCATAGTCGGTTTGTTAGTACCGATGGAAAGTAAATGTATCGAAAAATAGCTGGTGGTGCCTTTCGGAAATGGATTGAAAGTTTCGGCGCCGGGCGCCGCCGATACGATAGCTGCGACTGTGTGAAGATGGCGAACAATAGCAGCGGTTTCGTGGATTAAGCTGCAGCGCTGACCGAAAAATATCTGTATGTGAAAGGAGACAGTATGATCAGGCTTTATGAACTCTGCGCCAGCGATCGCGACTTGGTGTTCTCACCCTACTGCTGGCGCGTGCGTCTGGCGTTGGTACATAAACAGCTTCCTTTCGAGAGTGAAGCCGTGACCTTCATGGAGAAGGAAAAAATTGCGTTTTCGGGCACGAAGCTGGTTCCGGTTCTGACCGATGGCGATACGGTGGTCACCGAAAGCCTGGATATTCTCGAGTATCTGGATCGGACCTATCCCCAGGCTCCGCTGGGGCTCGATAGCGAAATCGGCAGGGCGCGCGTCAGACTGATGACGGAACTGATTCTGCGTCACATCACGCCGCATATATTCAAACCTTCGCTGCTGGCAATCTTTGAGGCCCAGCCCGATAATGCGAAGACGTATTTTAGGGAAAGTCGCGAACAGCGGTTTGGTGGCATGACGCTGGAGCAGGTGCAGGAGTCTGCCACTGCGCAGGATGCGCACAAATCGCTGGCGGCGCTTGAGGCGCATTTGAAGACAATGCCGTATCTGGATGGACAGCAAACCGGTGCTGCCGATTTTATGGTGGTCGGGCATCTGATTTTCAGCTGGATTTATGGATTTCAGTACTGGAAAGACGAGTCTGCCGTCGGACAATGGTTTACCAGGCTCGTGGACGCATACACCAGTGTTGCGGGGCCCATCAAGCGGCAGATTCATGCTAGCGCTGCGCAATACGCAGCAGAATAAACTCGGGAAGATTCGATTCATGCGCCGCCGTGCAATAGAAGCAGGGTACGCGACGGCAGATTCATCCTGCTGCCGTGCAGCTCACTCCTGCTACGCAGAGGCTCGCTTTTTTGGCGAGCCTCTGCGCTTTATGCGTATTTACGGCGGCGTTCAGAGACTCACCAGGCACATCCTGACTCAGCCTGGCATATGACTTGCATGCAAGGTGGGGGAACAGGGCTTAGGCGTTGTCTATGGGGCACTGCATGAACAGCGCTTTGCCTGTTTGTGGCCCGAGAGAGTAGGGTTCAAACCCCTGGCTGGCATACAATGCCTGGGCGGGAGCATTGCCCTCTAGCACTTCCAGCGTGATTTTGCAGCAACCCAGATTGCGGGCCAATTGCTTGACTCGCGCCAGCAACTGATTGCCTACCCCCTGCCCCCGATAGCCGGGAACAACGGCAAAATCATGAATATTGAGCAGGGGTTTGCAGGCGAATGTTGAAAAACCTTCAAAGCACAGCGCAATGCCAATGGGTTCCTGATTGTCGAAAGCCAGAATGGTGTAGATATTGCTGCGCTTTTTGAGCGAGGCAATGAGGTTTTTCTGTGTGTAGGGCGACAGGGGCTCAGCGCCTCCCATCGGGTCGGACGCGTAGGCGTTAAGTACTGTCAGAACGGCGCTTGCGTGTTCAGGATTGTCAAGGTCTGCCGTAACAACGTCATACATGGTATCCCCCGTCTGGTTTTTTATTGAATATCTGCTGTTTTCAGATCAATATAACCCACCGGGTGCCGCAGGATGCCAGTCACCCCGGTTTTCTGCATGAAGCCCTGATTGTAGAAGAACAATGGAAAAATGGGCATGTCAGTGAACAACACTTGTTGGGATTTTTGCAACAGTTCCCAGCGTCGGGCCGCATCCGTTTCGGTTCTGGCTGACTTAATCAGTTCGTCATATTCGGGGTTTGACCAGCTGGTACGATTCATGGGAGAGCCGCTGACAAAGCTCTCCAGGGAATTGTAGGGGTCTGCGTAATCATTGGTGAAAGAGCTGCGCGAGAACTGCAGCTTGCCACCCCGTTGCTGGGTATAGAACACTTTGCTTTCAATCCCCTGCAGCTGGATGTCGACCCCCAGATTTTCCTTGAACATCGCCTGCAGAGCCTGCGCGATCTTGCGATCATCTGGGTTATTGATATGACTTAGCGTGACGGGGGGCAGCGTGGTGTAGTTTTCGGCCTCCATGCCCTTCTTCAGCAGGGCACGGGCCTGGTTTGCATCTGTCGTAACAAATCCGTTGCTGCTCTCGTAAAAATCCTTGCCGTCAGGCCCGGTAAAGCCTGGGCTCACAAACGCATCGGCAGCCTTGCGTCCCTGTTTTACCACGTAATCGACAATGTCCTGGCGATTGACGGCAAGGGCGAAGGCGCGACGGATGTCGGCATTCTGGAACGGGGGCACGGTGGTATTGAAACGGTAGAAGTACACGCCGGCCTGAGGCACGGTCATGAATTCCTTGCTGTCCTTCACTTTATCGTACAGGGCGGCAGGTAGCGGAGAGGGCGTGGCGTCCAGTTCGCCTGTACGGAACATCTGATAGCTGGTGTTCAGATCGTTGATCATGACCCAGTCTACCGCGTCCAGTTTGACCGCGCCCTTGTCCCAGTAGTGGGGATTTTTTTCAAATCGCATGTTGCTGGCGTGGTTCCATTCCTTCAGTAGAAAGGGTCCATTGCTGACATAAGAGGCGGCTTCAGTGTGCCATTTTGGGTTGGCCTGGGCGACCTTCTGGTTGACGGGCGCAAAGCCGGGGTTGGTCAGGATATTCAGGAATGACAGGCTGGGTGCGGTCAGCGTTACCTGCAGGGTCTGATCGTCAAGGGCACGAATGCCCAGTTCGTCGGCAGAGCCTTTCCCGGCATTGAAGGCTTCGGCGCCCGCGATGTCATAGAGTAGAAACGCGGCGGGCGAGGCGGTGGCCGGGGTCAGCAGTTGCGTCCAGCCATAGACAAAATCACCCGCAGTGACAGGTGAGCCGTCGGACCATTTGGCATTAGGGCGCAGGTGGAAGGTATAGGTTTTGCCGTCGTCCGAAATCTCCCATTTTTCTGCCGTGGCTGCCGCTGCGTTGTGATTGGCGTCAAGGCGGACCAGTCCTTCCATGAGGTTATTTAGCGGCTCCCACGAGATCAGGTTCAGGCCCAGCGCAGGATTGAGGGAAGAGGGTTCTTCGATATTGTTCAGGTGCAGGACTTTTTCGGCGTGAGACAGGGCAGGCAAGGTAGCGCCCAGTGTGGCGGCAAGCACCGCTGCAGACAGCATTTTTTTCATGGTGATTCCAGACAGAGTAATTCCTGAAGAGATCTGATGTATGGAAACATACCGCAAAATGCTCAGGTCGTGGGCGGAAACGCATCTTGCCAGGCAACCTTGTCGGGCTCGGTAGTCTATACGGCTACTGGAAGAAGGCCCTCAAGTCTGTGCACTTGCACGCGGATCCTGCAGCCAGCAGCGTACCCATCCCTGGTCGGGTAGCGGGGTTGCCGGTGGTGCAAACTGTGTACAGACACGCATGGCGCTGGCGCAACGGGCGGCAAAGGCGCAACCGGGCGGGGGGGCGAAAAGATCAGGAGGCTGACCCGCAATGGCTTTCAGGCTGGCTGCAGGCATGTCCAGCCGAGGTACTGATGACAGCAGGGCACGGGTGTACGGATGCGCGGGTCGCGCGAACAGGGCATCGACATCGGCGGTTTCCACGCACTGCCCGGCATACATGACGGTGACCCGGTCGGCGATGCCCGCCACGACGCCCAGATCATGGGTAATCAGAATAATGGCAACACCGGTGCGCGCCTGGATTTGCCTGAACAGCGCCAGAATCTGGGCCTGAATGGTAACGTCCAGTGCGGTGGTGGGCTCATCGGCAATCAACAGCTGCGGGTCGCACATGAGTGCGATGGCGATGACGATACGCTGTCGCATGCCGCCGGAAAACTCATGCGGAAACTGCTTTAGCCGCTGGGGTGCACTGGAAATACCCACCAGTTCCAGCATTTCTATCGCCCGGGCCCTGGCTCGCGCTGCAGAGTAGTTCAGATGCCGGCGGACTCCTTCGGTCATCTGTTCACCGATGGTGAGCGTTGGGTTCAGGGCAGTCATGGGATCCTGAAAAATCAGTGAAATTTTTCTGCCCTGGATCTCGCGCCATTGTGCCGGCTTGATTGTGGTCAGTTCCTGCTGATCAAAGGTGATGCTGCCACCGGTAACCTGCGCGGTCGCTTTGGGCAGCAGCCCCATGATGGCCTGACTGGTAACGGATTTGCCGCTGCCCGATTCCCCTACGATGGCCAGGGTTTCGCCGCGTGCGACATGCAGGGAAACCTGTCTGAGCGCATGCACGTGGCCGCCATAGGTGCGAAAACGTACCGACAGATCGCGTACCTGCAGCAGTGGCGTTTCTGTGCCGGCCGGGCAAGCTGACGGGGCCGTGCTGGCGTACTCCGGGGATGCGCGATCCGGGCTGGTGATATCACGACTGGAATTCATTTGCCTCTCCCCAGACGAGGATCAAGCGCGTCCTGCAGACCATCACCCAACACATTGAAGGCAAACATGGTCAGGGAAATGAACAGGGCAGGAAAGAACAGCTGCCACCAGTCTCCTGACAGAATGACACCCAGGGCATCATTGGCCATGACGCCCCAGCTGGCGTAGGGGGCCTGGACGCCCAACCCCAGGAAGCTCAGGAAAGCCTCGGCAAAGATGGCGCTGGGTACGGTCAGGGTCATCTGAACCAGTATCGGGCCCATGGCGTTGGGCAGCAGGTGACGGCGAATAATATGGGCGGTACCAGCGCCGAAAGAGCGGGAGGCTGTAACGTATTCCTGGTTTTTCAGTTGCAATACCTGCCCGCGTACCAGGCGTGCCATACTGATCCAGCCGGTAATGGTCAGGGCAATGATGATGGTCAGCAGGCTGGGCCCCATGACGACCATCAGCAGGATCACGACCAGCAGATAGGGCAGGCCGTAAAGGATCTCCAGTACACGCATCATCGCGATATCGGTTTTTCCACCCTTGTAGCCGCTATAGCCGCCATACGTGACGCCAATCACAAAGTCGATCAGGGCAGCCATGAACCCCACGAATAGTGAGATTCGCGCGCCGTACCATGTGCGTACGAAAATGTCGCGGCCCAGTTCATCGGTGCCAAACCAGTGTTCGGAAGACGGCGGCATATTCTGGCTTTTCAGATCCTGTGCGGTGACGGACCAGGCTGACATCATGGGTGCGAGGATCGCCATCACAATCAGCATAATGAGAAATATCAGGCCGAGCATGGCAGCCGGATTGCCGCGCAGGCGTAGCCAGGCGTTATGCCAGTAGGACAAGGAGGGCCGCAGTACTTGTTGTACGGTATCGGGGCTCTGTCCGACAGGCTGGAACATGTCATCTGTGATCGCCGCAGTACTAGTCCGGGTATTGACCTGATTCGTTTGCACGTTCATGACTGCCCCTTGCGGTGAAGGGTAATGCGCGGGTCAAGCAGGCCGTAGGCAATGTCGACCAGAAACAGCATGAATACCAGAATGGCGCTGTAGAACACGGTCGTACCCATGATGACGGGGTAGTCGCGTGTGCTGATGGAGTCCACGAAATACCTGCCCATGCCCGGAATGGCAAAGATTTTTTCTATCACAAATGTACCGGTAAGAATGGAAGCAGCCAGGGTGCCAAGCAGCGTGACAACAGGCAGCAACGCATTGCGCAGGCCATGCCTGATGACAATACGCCACGGAGACAGGCCTTTGGCGCGCGCCATGGTCATATAGTCCTGGGTCAGCACGTCCAGCATGCTTGAGCGCGTGATGCGGGCCAGGATCGCCATGGGCGTGACAGCCAGTGCGATAACGGGCAGCACTTTGTGCCACGGCGTGCGCCAGGTTGCGGCAGGAAACCAGCCCAGGCCAACCGAGAGTTCCTGGATTAACAACGTGGCCAGCACGAAATTGGGGATGGAAATGCCCACCACGGCCACGGCCATGACGCTGCGGTCAATCAGGCGGTTATGACGCAGGGCGGCGATGGTCCCTGCAGCAATGCCGGATACGGTGGCAACCACTAGTGCCATCAGGCCCAGTTCAAAGGAGACCGGGAATCCGCGAGCCAGCAGGGTATTCACGGTGGTGTCGGGGCTGGATATCGATGGTCCGTAGTCAAACGTGATAATGGCCCTGAGATAATGCAGATACTGCACGAGTATGGGCTGATCCAGCTTGTAGAACGCCCGCAGGTTCTCCTGCACGGCGGCACTGGTCTGGCGCTCCTGATCGAAGGGGGTGCCCGGAATCAGGTGCATCAGTACAAAGGTGAGCGTGGCGATGATGAATATCGTGCCCAGCATCAGCAGGAAGCGATAAAGAATATACTTTTTCATGATCGCGCTCCGTCGGCGTCCAGCGCATGACAGGCGGCATAGTGTCCTGGGGCATGCTCGCGCCAGATAGGCGGCTCGGTCTTGCAGACTTGCATGGCGCGAGGGCAGCGCGACTGGAAGGCACAGCCTGTCGTGGGCTGCATGGGACTGGGTAGCTCGCCATGAAGAATGCGCTCTGATTTATGGCGTTGTTTTTGCGGATCGGGAATCGGGATGGCCGATAGCAGGGCTTGCGTGTAGGGATGCAGCGGGTTGTGATAGAGCTGCTCACTGTCAGCCAGTTCCGCCATGTAGCCCATATACATGACGCCAACGCGGTCCGACACATATTGCACCATGGAAAGATCATGGGCGATGAACAGGAAGGTCAGTTTGCGCTCCTGCTGCAGGCGCTGCAGAAGCTGGACAATCTGCGCCTGTATGGATACGTCGAGTGCCGAGATGGGCTCGTCGGCCACAATGAAGGCGGGTTCCAGCGCGAGCGCGCGGGCAATGCCGATACGCTGTCGCTGCCCGCCGGAGAACTCGTGCGGATAGCGTCGTGCAAAGGAGGGATTCAGTCCGACCTCTTCCAGAAGCCTGCCGATGCGTTCTGCCTTTTCGCGCGGATCGCGGTACAGACCGTGGATTTCCAGAGGCTCTGCAATCAGGTCAAACACGCTGGCGCGCGGGTTCAGGCTGGCATATGGGTCCTGGAAAATCATCTGCATGTCGCGCAGGGCCTGGCGTCGCGCTCGCCCTTTCAGGCGATGGATGTCCTGGCCGCGGAAGGTTACCTGGCCTTCAGTGAGGTCGTACAGTCCCAATATGCTGCGTCCGGTGGTAGACTTTCCACAGCCCGATTCCCCGACCAGCCCCAGGGTTTCGCCTTGGTGGATATCGAATGAGACACCGTTGACTGCATATACACGCTGCTGTCGACCAAGCTCGAAATGCTTTTTCAGATTTTTCACGGAAACCAGCACGGGCCGGGAGGTGTCTTCATGTACCGCGGTTTTGGACAGAATAGTCATTCGATAGTCAAAAATGACGGGCTTGCGTCCGCCAGGTATGGGCAATAGTGTCGATATTATATTCAAAGCGTGCGTAGTGATATTGCAGTTAGCCCTGATGCTATGATGTCGACGATTTTCCCGTTTCTGTTCAATTCCCTTTTCTGTCATGGCAATCGGCCCGTTTTTCTTTGCTCCCATGGTGCTCGCAGTAATCACAGGCGTGATCGCGCTGCTGGTCGGCTGCGCAGTGCTCACGCGCCGGGTCAGCCCGCAATTTGACCGCTGGCCCTGGGCGGTCATGCTAATCGTGCTTGCCAGCGCGCGACTGGGTTTTGTGATCCGTCACTGGGAAGGCTTCCTGGGCGAGCCGTGGCGCATCTTCTATTTCTGGCAGGGTGGCTTTGATATCCCCTGGGCGATCGCCGCGGCCGTGGTGGCGCTGATTCTGCTGCATGGCTGGCGTCTGCGAGCCATGGGCGGTGCGCTGCTTGCCGGGGTCGCGGCACTGATGGCGGCTATCGCATTCATGATACCCGGGCCGCCGGTCCAACCACTGCCGGCGGTTTCCCTGGCAGGCATGGACGCGCAATCGCATGAACTGAAAGACCTGAAAGATCGCAAGGTTGTCATCAATCTGTGGGCAACCTGGTGCGCGCCATGTCGGCGTGAAATGCCTATGCTTGAGCAGGCCGCCAGAGACAATCCCGATGTGCAATTTCTTTTTGTGAATCAGGGTGAGCCGAAAGCGCAGATTGAACGATATCTTCAGCAGGAAGGGCTGACCGACCTGGCTCAGTGGATTCGCCTGGATCCCGATTCGATGCTGTCAGCACAATTTAAGACTCGTGGCCTGCCGACCACGCTTTTTTTTAATCATGATGCGCTGGAGCGTACCCAGATCGGAGAAATCAGCCGCGAAGTGCTGCACGAGAAGCTGGACGGGCTGTAGCGGCCACTCGCAACGGCTTGGCCCGATTCAGGCTGCCGCGGGGACCCGGAGCGCTGTCTGTGTGATGCGGGGCGCTGAAGTGCGTGACGGGTAAAGCGAGAGTGTGATGCCTCAGGCGGTGGGTATCGCAGGCCCGGGGGTTGCCACGCGCATGGCTTTGCGCATCAGGCGGGGCGTTAACGCCGCGAACACCAGCATCAGCAGTCCATTCATAATGCACAGGGCAGCCAGGCCCCAATGCACATACACCAGTTTGAACAGTTCAATGCCCACGGCCTGCATCAGCATCATGATCAGGCTCATGACGGCGGCCACCACGCCCTTGGGCTGATCCGATGCCATCAATGTGAAGCGATACAGAACGGCAAAGGTGATGCCCTGGGCGAAGGCGGAGAGCGCCAGACCGCCCACCAGTCCCAGATAGGCAAAAGAAGGGAACAGGCCGGCCAGCACAAGTAGCGCACCACCGGCAATCATGATGGGAATGGAAAAGTAAACGGACTGGCCGACAGGGAAGCGCGGCGCATATTTCGCCAGCGCGATGTTGCCGATGATCAGGCTGATGAAAATGGGCAGTTGCGACAGGCCATAGCCCATATTGGTCATTCCCATGTCCTTGATCAGAAAGACGGGGGACAGGCCAATCCATACAAGCATGGGCAGCACAATCAGCGGAAAATAAAGCGTCAGTTGCATGAACAGACCGTTTTTGAGCACCAGCCTGTATTGCTGCCAGATCTGTTTTGGCATCTTTTTGGGCAGCGCCAGATTGACGGTCTCGGGCATGTGCAGATACAAACCCACAATCGAAATACAGGCAAGGCTGGCAATAATCACAAACCCCCAGTGCCAGGAAACGACGCTGATGAGTGCCGCCCCGGCCAGCGGGCCCAGCAGGGGCGCAACCATCGAGATATTGGCCATGAGCGCCATCACGCGGATGGCGGTCAATTCCTCGAAGGCTTCCTGTATGCTCACATAACCGACGGCGGCAATGAAACACAGGCCCATTCCCTGCAAAAACCGCAGCAACATGAACCATTCAATGGTGGGGGCAAGCAGGATAAGGAAATTGGTCGCGATGAAATAGGCCACGCCCGCCAGCATGACGCGCCGCCGTCCGTAAGTGTCGGAAAGCGGGCCAATCAGCCAGGTCAGACAGGCGCCCCCCAGAATGTACAGTGACATGGAGGAAGCAACCCACGCATCGTCTACGCCATATTCGGCGGTGATCGTGAGCATGGCCGGCTGCACCATGTCGTTGCCGATATAGGCTGATAGCTCATACAGCACCATTGCCAGGGGAAATAGCAGCATGGAAAGGGTGATGAACCGTTTTTCGGAGGGTTTGTGCGATGAGGGAGGCATGAAGTGGACAACCAGAAGATGTGCCGAATTATACCAATGCGGCTGTCTTGCAGTGATTTAACCACTAAAATAAAAGGTTCTTTGATCGGCGACAAGCAATGTTCTAAGTACAATTGCGATAATTGTCCATTCTCTTTTTTATTCCCTGAAGGTACGTTTCACAATGGCCGCATTTCTGGAAGGCAAAGTTCTCAGCATCCACCACTGGACAGATCGTCTGTTCAGCTTTACTACCACACGTGATCAGGCATTGCGTTTTTCCAACGGGCATTTCACTATGATCGGCCTGCCCGTGAACGGCAAGCCATTGCTGCGTGCCTACAGTATTGCAAGCGCAAACTATGAAGATCATCTGGAATTTCTCAGCATCAAGGTGCCTGATGGTCCGCTAACCTCGCGTCTGCAGCACATCAAGGTCGGCGACTCCATTATTGTTGGGCGCAAGCCCACGGGGACGCTGCTGGTGGACTATCTGTTGCCGGGCAAGCGCCTGTATATGCTGGCTACCGGGACGGGACTCGCACCTTTCATGAGCCTGATTCGCGATCCCGAGACCTACGAAAGATTTGATGAAGTGATCCTGGTGCACGGTGTGCGCTTCGTGAACGAGCTGTGCTATCACGACTATATTACAAATGAATTGCCCAGGCACGAATTCCTGGGTGAGATGGTGTCAGAAAAACTCAAGTACTATCCTACGGTTACGCGCGAGCCCTTCCGTCATGAAGGCCGTATTACTGCCCTGATTGACTCCGGTAAACTGTTCCAGGATCTGGGCGTTCCCGAGCTCAATCCTGAAACTGACCGCGCCATGATTTGCGGCAGCCCTGAAATGTTGCGGGACCTGAAAACGGCGCTGGAGCGTCGCGGGTTTAGCGAGGGCAATACATCGCGTCCCGGCGCGTTTGTGATTGAACGGGCTTTTGCCGAGCAGTAATTCGATCTGGACGTACTGGCGGGGGCAGGCATCTGGTGCCCTGCAAGCCTGATCGCAGGTGCGAGGCCCGCCGCTGTTTCCGGCTGGGCCTTAGTCGCTTGTGGTTCTGCAACTTCCCGCCGACTATTCCCTACAGCGCGTATCGCAGATCCATCATGACGCCAGGCGGTCCGGCAACGCCGGTCGGAACAGCGTCAGCGATTTGCGCGCACGCGTGCAGGCGACGTAATATCGATTTCGTTCCACATCGGGCGCATCCGTCTGATTGCGAAATGTGGTGTCTGCCGTATCGTAGACCAGCACATGGTCGTATTCGTGGCCCTTGGCCTCGGTCACGGTCAGTAGCGGCACGCCGCCGCGCGTGGCGCAACGGGCGGTGAGTGCCGTCATCAAGGCGGGCCAGTCCTGGATGTCGCCGGGATGCTGCTGCAGATACATGATCAGACCTTTCCAGCCCTGGCTCAGGGACTCATCCAGTAATCGTTGCGGCGCTGCCAGGTTTCGGAACAGATCGGCGCGGCGGGCAAAGTGCTGCAGCGCCTCGATGGCAGGGGTGTGCGCTGCAACCGGGGTGGCCAGCCATTCCTGCAGCGCGTGCTTAAGGCTGGAGGCAAATACCGGTTCACGGGCGCCAAGCCAGGTTTCCATATGCATGCGCACACTGACGGGTGTCAGTCTGGTTTGTGCGAGATCGCGCGCGAGGTCGGGGGCGAGGCATCCGGGCAGCGAGAAAAACTGCCGCAGACTTAAGGGCAGTGTGCGAAGGTTTGCGGTCGTGCGAGGAAAACGCAGGGCATACAACAACGTGGCGAGGCCCACCGCGGGCGTTGCGCCGGCCGGCCAGGCAACCTTGATTGACGCGGGGCCGTGACATATCAGGGAGAAGGCGGCGCGGATTCTGTCTGCGCCATGGCGGCAGACAATGGTCTGCCTGCCAAGCGGGGCCAGCACGGTAGCGTCTTCCCAGTTGCCGGCACAGTGTGCAACCGGCGTATCGGATCGCACGGCCGAGGTAATCTCCCGCTGCGTCAGTTCCCCGGCCAGCTTGGCCAGTTCGGGGCCAAAACGATAGCTGGTCAGGCTGCTGACCCGTCTGGCAGAAAAATCCCTTACGAAAGCATCGAATACCAGATCCGTGTTGGCGCCGCGCCAGGCAAAGATAGTCTGGTAGCGGTCGCCGACGGCCATCAGCCGGCGGGCCGGTCGCGCAATATGCGACAGCAGCAACAGTTGCAGCGGTGTTGTATCGTGAAACTCATCGATCATCACGTACTGATAGGACGCGGCACTCGCTGGCAGCTGCGCGCCATTATCCAGCGCTTCCAGCAGGTCGTAGGTGGCCTCTGATACCAGCCGAAAGCCAAACATGCCCTTGCTGCGCTCCGGTTTGTATGCAGGATCCAGCAGACTATCATCAGGTTCGGCCGCATCAGGCTTCCAGTGGGCGCGCAGGGCGTCGTAGCGACGAAAGACGGCTCGAACCAGTTCGGGCGGGTGGTGCAGGCCATCGCCGAAAGCGGCCTGTTCCTCGTCGGGCAATTCGGCCTGCCAGGCCAGGGACGCCCGATAGTAATCCAGGTCGGACATCAGCTTTTCCATGGCGTCTATCGATAGGGCCGGGGCCTGCAGGCCTTGTCCCTCTTCCTGTTCTGATTCGTTTTCCAGACCATCGCAGACATCGCTGACCAGTTCCGGCAGCAGCTCACTCACAATCGCCGTGCGATCCAGCACATAGCGCTCGTCACCCAGACGGCGCAACAGGAAGTGCGCGAGACCATCGATGGTGAAGATGTGCAGATTCGGATTGGACACCGGCTCGACCTGTCGGGCCTGCATATACTGTTGCAGGACGTCACGTCCGGCGCGGCTGAATGTGATCAGCAGCGTTTTCCCCAGCGTGACACATTGCTCCGCCTCCCGGGCAATCAACGTGGTCTTGCCGCTGCCGGCTACCCCTTCGATCAGCAGGGCACGGTCGGAGTACTGGTCAAAAAGAAGGGGAGAAGCACGTACCATATTGAAAATAAATATAAAATCACTGCGTTATTGTGTACCGAAAGTAAATTCTCAAATGACTGCATGCTTCTTGAGGACACCATCGGGAGTCGTCATAATAGCAATAATCAGGGTGCAGAGCCGGACTAAGTGACGGCTTTTCTGAGCCCACCGTCATAAAACCATCATTCAGGAGCCAATATGACCGACCGTACGCAGGTTCACAGCCTTCAGATCGCCACCGTGCTGAAAAATTTCGTTGATCAGGAAGCCCTGCCGGGCACGGGCGTTGACGCCGATGCGTTCTGGAAAGGACTGGACGCGCTGATCAATGATCTGGCCCCGGAAAACAAGGCGCTGCTGACCGAACGTGACCGCATCCAGTCCAAACTGGATGACTGGTACCGCCAGCATCCCGGCAAAATCGCCGATATGGAGGCCTATAAAGCCTTCCTGAAAGAAATCGGCTACCTCAAAGAGGCCCCGGCCTCTGTGCAGGTCAATACCAGCAATGTAGATTATGAAATTACCAACCAGGCGGGTCCGCAACTGGTGGTTCCTATCACCAATGCACGCTATGCCCTGAATGCCGCCAATGCGCGCTGGGGTAGTCTGTATGACGCGCTGTATGGTACCGACGCCCTGAGCGAAGAAGATGGCGCCACACGCGAGGGGGGCTATAACCCCAAACGCGGCGAAAAAGTGATCGCTTTTGCCCGCGATTTCCTGGACCAGACCATCCCGCTGAAAAACGGCTCGCACAAAGATGCCACGGCCTATACCGCCGAAAACGGTGCCTTGTCTGTCACCCTGCCCGACGGCAGTAAAACGACCCTGGCCGATGGCGATCTGTATCTGGGCCACCGCGGCGATGCTGCCGCGCCTGAAGCCCTGGTGTTCCGCCAGAACGGCCTGCATTTCGAAGTGCAGATCGATAAATCGAATCCTATCGGCAAGCAGGATAAGGCGGGCGTCAAGGACGTACTGCTCGAGGCTGCGCTGAGCACTATCATGGACTGCGAAGACTCTATCGCTGCCGTGGATGCCGAGGACAAAGTCCTGGTCTACCGCAACTGGCTGGGCCTGATGAACGGTACGCTGGTAGAAGAGGTGACCAAAGGCGGCAAAACGTTCATCCGCAAGCTTAACTCCGACCGCGAATACATTGGCAAAGACGGCAAGCCTGCCACGCTGCCCGGTCGCTCGCTTATGTTCATCCGCAACGTTGGCCACCTGATGACCAATCCCGCCATTCTGGACAAGGACGGCAACGAAACGCCGGAAGGCATTCTGGATGCCGTGTTTACCAGCCTGGTTGCCATGCATGACCTGAAACGCGAAGGCGGCAACTCACGCAAGGGTTCCATCTACATTGTGAAGCCGAAAATGCACGGCCCCGATGAAGTGGCCTTTGCCAGCAAGCTGTTTGGTCGCACCGAAGCGCTGCTGGGCCTGGCGCCGAACACCATCAAAATGGGTGTGATGGATGAAGAACGCCGAACCAGTGCGAACCTGAAAGCGTGTATCGCTGCCGCTGCCGATCGTGTGGTGTTCATCAATACAGGATTCCTGGATCGCACCGGCGACGAGATGCATACGTCCATGGAAGCCGGCGCCATGATCCGCAAGGGCGATATGAAAAAATCCGCCTGGATTGATGCTTACGAAAAACGCAATGTGTTTTTCGGATTGGCTTGCGGTCTTCAGGGCAAGTCACAGATCGGCAAGGGAATGTGGGCCATGCCCGACCTGATGGCCGATATGCTGGCCCAGAAAGGGGCGCAACTGAAGGCCGGTGCCAATACGGCATGGGTTCCATCCCCCACGGCCGCCACGCTGCATGCGCTTCACTACCATCAGACCGATGTGGTTGAGGTGCAGAACAGTCTGAAGAGCGATACGCAGGAACGTCTTGATGAACTGCTGACCATTCCTGTGGCCGATAATACCAACTGGTCCGACGAAGAGAAACAGCAGGAACTGGACAACAACGCACAGGGGATCCTGGGTTATGTGGTGCGCTGGGTCGACCAGGGTATTGGTTGCTCGAAAGTGCCCGACATCCATAACGTGGGCCTGATGGAAGACCGCGCCACGCTGCGGATTTCCAGCCAGCATATGGCCAACTGGCTGCGTCATGGTGTCGTGACCGAAGAACAGGTTATGGAAACCATGAAGCGTATGGCCGGCGTGGTCGACAAACAGAACGAAGGCGATAGCCTGTATCGGCCCATGGTCGGTAATTTCGACACGTCTCCTGCATTCCGCGCAGCATGCGATCTGGTGTTCAAGGGTGTGGAACAGCCCAATGGCTACACCGAGCCACTGCTACATCAATGGCGCCAGCAAGCCAAAAAGCAGTACGGCATTCGATAAGTCGTCATGCAAAACCACGCATCAAGTTGCCTGATGCGTGGCTTGTCAGCTAAACCGGCCCATCGGACGCACCAGGAGTGCGGTTCGCCGGGCCGGTTTTTTACTGCCCTGAAGGTGATTCCCCGAACTGGGAGTGGGCTTCCATCGCCCTAAGCGAATAGACATACGCAGCGCCAGCATTCAGTGCAATGGCCGTGCCCAATGCATCGCTCAGCTCCGCTTCGGTCACGCCTGCCTTGCGCGCAGCATTGGCATGGGCGGCGATGCAACTGTCGCAACGTGTTGTCACTGCGACGGCAAGCGCAATCAGCTCACGTGTTTTTGCATCCAGTGCGCCATTGGCGCCCTGTGCGGCATTCAGTGCCTGAAAGGCGGAGAGCATTTGCGGATTGTTTTGTGCAAAGGGCGTAACAGCGCTCTTTGTATTTTCCATTTGATTAACCCAATTGTTCAGCATCATTGACTCCAGGATGTGGATGAGAAAAAATCGCGTCTGACGACTCGCGTTGACGCGGGACAGAAAAAGCCGGCCGGAAGATTCCGGATGTACCGTTCCGGCTTACGGAGCAGCGTCGTCAGACGCCGCTTCGGATTCAATGCGAGAGTGATTTGAGGGCTTCCGGATCAATGTTGTTCCGGTAGCCTTCAATGTCTTCTTTGACATAGCGGGTGAAGGCGTCTGTCGGCAAATCCTTTTCCACGGCACCATCCTGACGGATGACTTTTACCACCTTGGGATCGGCAAGCGCTTTCGACAGATGCTCGGCAAGCGTATTTACAGTGTCATCTGGCGTACCGCTGGGCGCCGCAAGCCCGTACCATTGTGTGACGACGACAGGAATACCGAGTTCCTTGAATGTGGGCACGTCGGGCAGGCTCGGATTGCGCGTTTCACCTGTCAGAGCCAGCAGGCGTAATGAGCCATTGCGGGTTTGGCCTACCAGTGGCGGCGCAGTCGCGAAAAAGGCTTCGGTCTGACCACCTATCAGATCGGTAATGGCCGGGCCCGAACCACGATAGGGTACATACAGAATCTTCGCTTTGGTTTTCAGCTTGAGCATTTCCAGACCCATATGGGCGGCGCCGCCCGGCGAGGTGGAGCCCACCGTCACTTCATTATCTGCAGCATAGTCAAAAAATTCCTTTGCGGTTTTGAAGCGTGAATCCTTTGCGACAAAAAGTCCGTGTGGGGCTTCGACAGCAGCACCGATAAGTTTGAAGTCGTCAGGCGATTTGTAAGGCAGATCCTTACGAACCACGGGTGCGACCGCAATGTTGCCGCTCATGGCCAGCAGCAGGGTGTAGCCATCTGGCCTGGCTTTGGCAACATCGGCGGCTGCAATATTGCCGCCGGCGCCGGGTTTATTCTCTACAACAATTGAGGTGCCTAGCGTTTTGCCCATCGCCTCGGCAAGCAGGCGACCGTAAAGATCACCGCCTCCACCCGGCGGAAAACCGACGACCAGTTTGATAGCTTTGTTGGGATATTGACTGGCTGCACTGGCGGGCAGTGCTGTCACGAGGACAGCCGACAGCAGCGCCTGGGCGCAGACATCCAGAATGCGATGAAGCATGGGAGTCTCCTTGAGGTAAGAGTGGGGGCGTAAAAATCAGCGTGATGCAATGCATCACAAAACGGGTACAACAGAGCAACAACAATCCCGAAAAACGGGACTGACCTTTCTAAGGGGCGCCGTGCCTGCCTTTTTTGGCAAAGCTATTGAAAAGCTCAGGCGTGGGCGGCGCAAAGAGGGCATCGGCTGCGGTGTGCTGCTGACCCGCGCACCAGGCGCTGATGGCTGCCGCTTTTTCCTCGTCAATTCCCGGTGCCAGATTGCGTAATCGCAATTCCAGCCCAGCCCAGTCGAATGGTGCTTCGGGGTCCCCTCTGCGAATGTCATGGGTAGCCGAAATCGTTTCGCCGTTCCTGAAACGGATGGTGACGCTACCCGGACGTCTGTCGGGAAAGGCCGCGGCGTAATCGGGGCGAGCCTGCAATGTGATTCTGTCGGCCAGGGCCAGCAGGCCTGGGGCTTTCAGGTCGGGATTCTCGGTTTCCTGAATACCCAGTTTGCCGGTGAGCAGCAGGATGGCCACGCAGTAACGGCCGGAAAAGCAGGTTTCCGCGGGTTTGGTCGGCCAGTCCACTTTTGCAATACGCAAGGCCTGTGGAAAGATAGCAATGTTGACCGAGGCGATGTCATCCACGCGTATGTCATGAGCGTCGATGAGTGCCTTTGTGGCATCGATGACTGTGAACAGTTGGCCGCAAGTGGGCCAGGGTTTGATGGTGGTCGAATGGATCCGGTCAGTCACGCCCAGATCTTTGTCGAGCAGGGCTGGGTCGCCTTCTCCATGCAGCAAGGCATACAGTCCGCGCGAGCCGTTCATAAAATGCCGGGCACCCGGGTAGCCGCTCTGCGCAGCATAAGCCGCTGTGATGCCGTTTCTCACGGCAAAGGCCGGGTGCAGGGCTTTGGATTCGTGAGCCTGATCGTCGACAAATTGCCATAATCCCGCGGCTTGTGTGGCGGCGATGCCCAGTGTCTGCTGAATCCTGTCGGCATCTAGGCCAAGGGCGACGGCACTGGCCGCGGCGGCGGCAAGTGAGCCTGCTGTGGCGGTCATGTGAAACTTGCCGGAGTGCCCGGAACCCAGGACTTCTCCTGTACGAACGGCCACTTCGTAGCCCGCCACGATGGCGGCTTCAAATTGCTGTTGCGTCATGGGGTGTGTTGCGGCCAGGGCAAGGACAGGCGTAACGGCGACAATGCCGGGATGCAGCATGGCCGTGCGATGGGCATCGTCAATTTCACGCAGGTGGGTAATGCCGGCATTACAGAATGCGGCACCCAGCGGAGACACGGGGCAGGGGCCGCCGAATACCGTCACTTGTCCGTTACCCGGAAATAGCGCAGCAGCCAGTTCGTGCAGGCGGGAGCTGGCCGGCATGGCGGCGCCTGAGTAACCGGCAGTAAACCAGTCGAGCAGGGATTGCGCAATGCGATGGCGCGTGTCAGCAGACAGTGGTCGCGAGATCAGCGAGGCCAGATATGCGCTGAGCCGGTTTTCCGGTGAACCCATGTTAGCTCCATTTCATTCAATGAAATAAATTTTATTGTATGAATCAAATCTAACACAGGATATTACAAAGTACAATAAAGAATGACCCGCCACTTTAGGCAGATTTGTTATATCTTTATAAGGCGGCCGTGTCCGAAAAGCGTTTCGGTCGGGAGTCAAAACCGTTATCCGCGAGGGTCTTGATGGCAATTTGGGCAGCTGCAATCTGTTGTGCTTCAGTCTGCCGGTTCAGAATGCTGGTAATCTGGATGGCCCCCAGAAGCCGTCCGTGCGGCTCCGATACCGGCACCGAGATGGAAGCCAGTTCCGGCGATCTTTCTGCTCTCGTGATAGCGTATCCATCTTTCAGTACCTGTTCTGTCCTGGGTGAGGTTCCGTCAGTAAAAGCACGCAGAACATGAGAGGCTGACCCCCCGTCAACCAGCGGCACCCGGGTACCCACTTCGAACACATAACGCACATCACGCGAGACATTTTCACGATACAGGCAGACGCGCATCTCACCTTCGCGAATATAGAAAGCGACGCTTTCATGCGTCTCCAGCATGATGGTTCGCAAAATGGGCTGCAGGCGCTGGCCCAGATCGAAGGTCGAGCGGTACAGGGCGCCGAGCCGCAGCAGATTGTGACCGGGGGCATACTTGCCATCCAGGCTGCGCTGCACATATCCGTATTCGATGAAGGTACCGAGCAGCCGTAGCAGGGTCGCTTTATCCAGCCCCGTCATTTGCGCCAGTTCACGCAATTCGAGATGCAGGTGTTCTTGCGAAAAACATTCAAGAATAGTGAGGCCGCGGGCCAGAACGCCAATAGGTGGCGTGGCTGCTGACGGGGCCTTGGGGCTTTTACTGGTGTCTTTCATAAAAATAAACGTCCTTTTGAGTTCTTGACAAAGCGAAAGCAATCAGCTACTTTATATTTCAATCATAAAAATACATTTCATTCAATAAAATATTCTACCCTATCTGCGAGCGTGAAAACGATGCCCCTGTCCGAAAAAACCGCGGATTCCGTTAACGAATTGCTCGACCGGTTACGGCAGATCGTCGGACCGCAAGGCCTATTGACGAAGCCGGAAGATACCGCAGCCTATGCCCTGGAACACCGGGGCAACTATCCCGGGACGGCCCTCGCCGTCGTCAGGCCGGGCTCCACTGAAGAGGTCAGCCAGGTAATACGCATCTGCGCGCAGAGCCGGGTCCGGTTGATTCCCCAGGGCGGCAATACCGGACTGGTGGGCGGCTCAACGCCGGATGAAAGCGGTCAGGAGATTGTACTCAGCCTGACGCGCATGAACCGCATTCGCGATGTCAATCCGCAAGACAATACCATGACGGTGGAAGCCGGCTGCATCCTGCAAAACGTACAGGAAGCGGCCGCCGAACATAATCGCATGTTTCCGCTGACCCTGGGATCAGAGGGCACGGCAACCATTGGCGGCAATCTGTCCACCAATGCGGGCGGCGATCAGGTCATCCGTTATGGCAACACACGAGAACAGGCGTTGGGTCTGGAGGTAGTCCTGGCTGACGGCAGAATCTGGAATGGATTGTCCAGTTTGCGCAAGGACAATACCGGCTACGACCTGAAGCATTTATTCATTGGTGGCGAAGGCACGCTGGGCGTCATTACTGCTGCCACCCTAAAGCTGTATCCCCGGCCGCGCCAGCAGGCGACAGCGTGGGTTGCGGTCAACAGTCCTGCCGATGCCGTATCCTTGCTTTCGTTCTTGCGCGACAGTCTGGGTGATCGTGTGACCGCCTTCGAAATTATGGCCAGGGAGACGGTCAATCTGGTGCTGATGCATTTTCCGGCAATGCGGGAACCGTTGCCGCAAGCGGCACCCTGGATCATTCTGGCTGAAGTCTCGGAAACCTCTCTGCGCGTACCCCTGCAGGAAGAATTCGAAACCGTACTGGCTGAAGCCATGGAGAAAGACATGGTGCTGGATGTCGCTCTGGCCGCTTCCGAGCAGCAGTCAAAGGCCATGTGGGATATTCGATCGCACATACCTGAAGCGCAGCGCAAGGACGGCCCGTCGATGAAGCATGATATTTCAGTTCCGATCTCCTCGATTGCCGATTTTGTCGCGGCGGCCGGACCTGCGATGGATGCGATTATTCCGGGAATCCGGTGTATCACCTTTGGCCATGTCGGTGATGGCAATCTGCATTTTAATCAGAGCAAGCCCGCTTCCATCAGCCGTGAAGTATTCCTCGAGCGGCAGGAAGCCATTCATGAGGTCGTGCACGAAACCGCTGCGAAATTCCAGGGTTCCATTTCTGCAGAACACGGGATTGGCAGGCAGAAACAGGACATATTGATTCGTTACAAGGATCCGGTAGCGATCAGCCTGATGTACGAGATCAAGAAGGCCTTTGACCCGGCCAACACCTTGAACCCGGGACGCCTGCTGCCGGTAAGAGACCCCAATTAATCACTATCAAGACAAGGTTGAATAAATGACATCATCTGTATTTGATTCGGTCACCATGCAGCACCTGTGGAGCTCCGAAGAACTGCGCGCGATTTTTTCGGAGGAAAATCGCATCCAGAAATGGCTGGATTTTGAAGCGGCATTCTCGCAGGTTCAGGCAGCAATGGGCTTGATTCCCCAGAATGCTGCCGATGCCATTTCGGCCAACGCGCGGGTAGAGAAAATCGACATCCCCAAAATGGCCGCCGAGATGCGCCGGATCAAGCATTCATTGGTGCCGGCACTCAAGCAGCTGGTGGAACATTGCGGTGAGCATGGACAGTGGGTTCATTTCGGCCCGACGACTCAGGATGTACTCGATACCGGTACGGTGCTGCAGTTGCGGGAAGCGCACGCGATATATCTGCGGGATTTGAAGGGATGCGCGCGTGAACTGGCCCGGCTGGCGCAGACCCATCGCGATACGGTGATGGTTGGCCGCACCCATGGTGTGCAGGCATTGCCGATTACCTTCGGTCATAAATGTGCCATCTGGCTGGACGAACTGTCGCGTCATTATGACCGACTGAAGCAGGCCGAACCCCGCGTATTTGTTGGCATGCTGATCGGCGCTGTCGGCACGCAGGCTTCGCTGGGTGAACGGGCGCGCGAGCTGGAAGAAAAAACCTGCGCGGCACTCGATCTTGCTGTTCCCGATATCAGCTGGGGACCGGCGCGTGATCGTTTTGCCGAATACGCCAATTTGCTGGCTATGCTTGGTGCGACGCTGTCGAAAATCGGCAACGAGTTGCGCAATTTGCAGCGCAACGAATTTGGCGAAGTTGAAGAGGGGTTTTCCGAAGGAAAGCTGGGGTCTTCAACCATGCCGCACAAGCGCAACCCCACCTCGGCCGAAAACATTGCAGGGCTGTCACGCACACTACGTTATAACGCCGCGTTGATGACCGAAGCCATGGTGCAGGAGCATGAGCGGGATGGTATCGCGTGGAAAACGGAATGGAAAGCATTGCCCGAATGTTGCCTGATTGCCGGGGCCGTGCTGCAGCAATCGCGTAATCTGCTTGCAGGACTGCGCATTGATCACGACAATATGAACCGCAATCTGGATATGATGCGCGGCTATCTGTTGTCGGAGCGTGTTATGCTGGAACTCGGCGCCCGGGTGGGCAAGGATCATGCGCATGAATGGGTGTACGAAGCGTCCATGAAGGGTATTGAGAACAAACAGGATTTTGGCTCCGCCATGCGAGGTCATCCACAAATTGCGCAGGCGCTGTCCGAGGAAGAGATTGCCGATATGATTGACCCGGCCAATTATCTTGGCCAGACGGGCGCAAGCATTGACCGTACACTGGCCACCCACCACGCGCGCAACTGGATGCAGGAAGACTGAATCGTGATGCCAGCCATCCTGTAACGTAAAACCGTAAAGAAAACACCATGAAAGCGAAACCCCTCATTAGTGCGCAGGAACTGTCAGACCTGCTGAACACCGCAGACAATCTGGTGGTCTGCGATTGCCGTTTCGAACTGTCCAACCCGGCAGCAGGGCTGCAGCTGTATAACGACGGGCATATTCCCGGTGCCCGGCATGTGGATCTGGATCAGGTGCTTAGTGTCAAGGGTGCGCCCGAACAGGGACGCCATCCCCTGCCGGCACGCGAGCATTTTGCGCAGACCATGGCGGCCATTGGCATCAGCGATCACTCGCATGTGGTGTGCTACGACGCCAACGACGCCATGTTTGCTGCGCGCTTGTGGTGGATGCTGCGCTGGATCGGACATGACAATGTGTCTGTTCTGGATGGTGGTCTGAAACTGTGGCAGGAGGCAGGGTATCCGGTGACGACCGAACCTCCCCAGCCGGCCCGTGAGGGCAGGCTGACCTTGCGCGATTCACTGACGCGGACGGTTGGCTATGAAGAGGTCCTGGCCAATATCGATAGTGCCGAAAGACTGGTGGTAGATGCGCGCAGCCCGGACCGGTTCCGCGGCGAGAACGAGACGCTGGATCCGGTGGGTGGACACATTCCAGGGGCGGCGAATCGTTTCTTCAAGGACAATCTGCAGCCCAGCGGCGCTTTCAAGGATGCCGACACGCTGCGCCAGGAACTGAGCGCCAGCCTGCAGGGACAACATCCCGAGCGGATCATCAGTCAGTGCGGCTCAGGTGTCACGGCCTGCCACAATCTGCTGGCCATGGAAATCGCCGGTCTGTCCGGTGCTGCCCTGTATCCCGGTTCATGGAGCCAGTGGTCCAATACCAAGGATGCGCCGGTAGCCAGGGGCTAGACGGGCGCTTCAACGATCGCCTGGCGGCACGCCAAAACCCGGATTCCACACGACTTCCCACAGATGGCCATCCGGGTCTGCGAAGTAACCGGCGTAGCCGCCGTAAAAAGTGTCCTGGGCGGGTTTGACGAGCGTCGCGCCAGCCTTGATGGCTTGCTGCATGATCTGATCCACCTCGACCTTGCTGCTCACATTGTGTCCGATACTCATTTCCAGCGAGGAGGGTGGATTCACAGGCAGACCGGTATCCGCCGCCAGGCTTTTTCTGGGCCACAAGGCCAGTTTCATGCCCTGATGAAGATCGAAAAAAACCACGGCTCCATTTTCGAATTCGGTTCCAATGATGCCTTCGGTGGACAGTCCCAGCCCATCGCGATAAAACGCCAGCGACGCGTCCAGATTGTCCACACCCAGTGTCAGCATGGTGAAATAAGGTTTCATGTATGGCTCCGATGTAAATGTTGACAATGAACGGGCGTCTGCTGCGTCGCCAAGACCCGTCGAAGACACCGTTTCGTGAAATTCATTGTATACCTGATGCAGACTGCGGCAGGCAGGGGACCAGCTCAATGGCACGGGGGTGGGGTTTTCGGGTAAACTGGCTTTTTTAGGTATCTCACCTAAGTTTTTTCGGGTTGATTCCGGCGCTTATCTATGACACGAACAGCAGGCACTCGCATCACTGCATGGCTTGGCATCTTTGCCATCTGCCTGGCCGTGTTCATGCCTGGCGTCAACGCCCTGAAAAACCGGTATCTGAGCCATGACGCGGTTCAGGGGGTGACCCAGGATTGGCCGGGGTCCGAGTCCGGAGCCGCGGATAATCTCAAGGATAATACCGGGTCAGGTGGGGCCGATATTTTTCTGGCCGATATCTGTTTTGGCGCGCAAGCGAACGCGGGATCAAACTCGGGATCGGCCAGTGGTGAGCACCATGGCGTCCTTGCTCTTACTGATAGCCATGAGAATACCGACCCTCGCCCGGCTTCCGGGCATCACAGCGATCACGCTGCCGAATGTCTCTACTGTGGTTTCTTCTCTCATAACCTGCCGCTGATGCTCAGTGCGGACCTGCCCGCCATGTCCTATGGCTTTGTCAGCCGCATCGCGCTGCAGCACCAGCACTCTTCCTACTATGCCCGGCCAGCCTTTGTGCCGCTGTCCAGGGCGCCTCCTGCGCTTTCCTGAAAACCCTGTTCTTCGCCTGCACGACCTGGCGGCCATTGCGGCTGCGGCTCGCGTTGGCGGTATCGTCATCATTGTTTTCAAGGAATCGCAAGATGTCCCGTTTATCTCACCCCGCGGCTAACGCCTCCGCGGAAAATGCCTCTGCCCAGAGCGCGCCGATGGCGCGTTATGACATGCTCTGGCGTTGGCATTTTTACGCTGCCCTGTTTGTGATGCCTCTGCTTATCGTATTGGGTATTACCGGCACTATTTATCTTTATAAACCGCAGATTGAAGCGGTGGCCTACAAGTCACAGCTTTACGTGGAGCCGCAGGCCTCACCACGCCTACCGCAGCAGACACTGTATGAAATTGCCCAGGACAATACCCCTGATGGGGTGCCGATTCTGACGGCTGAAATTCACAACGCTCCCGATCGCAGTGCGCAGTTTACTTACTCTGACCCGAATGAGGGCAAGTCCAGCATTTTTCTGAATCCCTACACCGGTGAAATGCTGGCCAAAATGCCCACTCTGAAATTCAATGCGACGTACTGGATCGGCCTGGCGCGTCAGATCCATCGTGGCCTGCTCCTGGGAAAAACAGGAGAAGTGATTATGGAACTGGCAGCCTGCTGGACACTGATCATGGTGGGCACCGGCGTGGCGCTGTGGTGGCCGCGACGTCGCAAAGGCATGAAGCAGGCAATCAAGCCGGATCTGGGCAAAAAAGGCCGCCCGTTCTGGCGCGAGATTCACGCCACCATGGGTATTGTGCTGGCTGTTGGCGCGGTATTCTTTGTGATGTCAGGACTGCCCTGGACCAGTACCTGGGGCGCACAGTTCAAGCAGCTGGTGGCGCAGGTTGATCTGGGCTATCCGCCAGATCCGCCGGGTGCCGTCTCGGCGCAGCATGAAGGTCACGCCGGTCACGAAGCTCACGGTTCGCAGGCGTCGACCCCGACCCGGGTGCAGGATCTGCCGCTGGACAAGACTGCCTGGGGGGCCGGTTTGCTGACGGTGCCCGAATCGCAGGTTGCCGCCGGCAGTCCCGAAGCTGGCCAGCAGGAGGCAGGCAGCCACGCGCAGCATGCCGATCATCATTCCTCCGGCGTCTCTGCAGGCCAGCACTCGGCAGGGACGTCGGGCATGGCTATGTCATCGGCACATGGTGGGCATGTCGCTGCACCGGCAGAGCCGATTCCGCTAGACGAGGTAATGGCGCTGGCGCACGCCAATGCGATTCCCGACGAATATTCAATTGCGCTGCCCGCCAGCAAAACGGGCGTGTACTCAGTCTCTTATTATCCGGGCGATCCTACCGGTGAAAAAGTGATGAATGTAGACCAGTACAGTGGCAAGATCATCAACGGTGTTGCATATGATGAGTATGGCATTATCGCCCGCATTATTTCCTTTGGGGTGTCCCTGCATATGGGCACGTATTTCGGCTGGGTGAACCAGCTGCTCTGTGCGATTATCGCACTGGGGCTGTGTACGATGGCAGTGACGGGATTTGTGATGTGGTGGAAACGACGGCCTGCCGGCAGTCTGGGTGCGCCACGTATTCCGGTGCAATTGCCTGCCATGCGTGGCTGGATCATCGGACTGGTCATCTTCGGCCTGATATTCCCGGTAACTGGAGTGAGTATGCTGTTGGTGTGGGTGCTGGACCGTTTGTACCTGGCCGGCCATCGCCGCCGCAATGCACTGCGGTCAAGTATGGTGTGAATCTGTGGCGACGGGTTGCCCAGTCTGGGCGCCGCAGGTTGGTATACTCTGTCGCTGGATACACAAACTGATGGATGTTTCTCGGCATGAAAACCTTGCTGGCCTTGCTGACGGTGGTATGGGGTCTTAGTACCGCCCCGCTCGCTGCGGCGCAAAATACCGAACAGGTCTCGCCCTGCATTACACATAGTACGCAACAAGATGGACATGTGCATATTGTCAGGGTGGATCTGTCGTGCCCGTCGATCCGGCTGGTTGGTACGCCACCGGGAACGCAGGCCACGACGGTCAGGAACTTCGCATTTCGCAACCGGCTGAACGTGGCGATCAATGCGTCCTTTTTTGATCCGCAATTTCGACCGCAAGGCCTGGTGATCAGTGACGGACTTCGCTGGGAGAACAGTCGTGATTCACGCCAGCATTCGTTTCTTGCCTGCACCAGCGATAATCGCTGCCGCATCGATCCGCCGAATCATATTGCGCAGGTGGATCCTTCGTGGCATACGGTCATTTCAGGATGGCAGAACCTGCGAGGGGGAACTTTTATATGCGCACGCAGCGCGTCATCAAGTTGCTACAGTAACGCGCGGGGAATCTATCCGCGCAGCTCAGTCGGATTAAGCCGTGATCGGCGCTGGCTGTATATTGTTGTGGCAGAGGGCAGGCTGCCTGATTTTGAAGGGCTGACGCTGAACCAGCTGGCGCGCGTATATCGTTCGCTGGATGTGCGCGACGCCATCAATCTGGATGGTGGCAGCAGTACCACACTTGTGATCAACAATAAACGCATCAATGCCCTGCCTTCGCGTCAGCTGTTTCTGGAGCGCAGTGTAGCCAACCAGTTCGGCGTGCGTGATACGGCGCGAAAATAATGCGGCTATTTGTAATGTGGAAATCAGGCAGGAATATCCGCAAGCATTTGCAGCTCGCGACGGCTTTCAAAATAACGCTCTTTGCCGGTTACCGGATCGGTAAACTGCATGCTGCGCGCCAGTAGCTGCAGCGGGTTTTCAAAGGTTTCCTGCTCGCGTAGCGGCTGCAGCACGGGATAGTATTCGTCATTGCAAATGGGAATGCCCAGCGCATTCATGTGCACCCGCAACTGATGCTTTCTGCCGGTGACCGGCTCCAGCTGATAGTGCCCGTACGTGCCGTTATGTGATAGCAGCTGAATGCGAGTACGGCTATTGGGTGGGCCGTCGATTTCATGCATGACAAACACCTGGCCGCTGCGACGGATCAGGCTCTCCCGGACTAGTGGAAACGATAGCGTGTCGCGCCAGGGAGCCACTGCTTCGTATATCTTATGTACCGAACGTGTCTGAAAGAGTGTCTGGTACACCCCGCGCCGATCCTTGTCTGCGCAAAACACCAATACGCCTGCCGTGTCCCTGTCCAGACGATGGATGGGATTGATTTGCGGGTTGCCCAGTTGCTCACGTAATCGCACCAGGGCAGTTTCATGCAGATGCCGGCCGCCGGGGATACTCGCCATGAAATGCGGTTTGTCGATGGCGATCAGCAGCTCGTCCTGATACAGGATGTTGATGTCAAAAGGGACAACCGTTTCAACAGGGACTTCGCGGTAATACCACAGCCAACTGTCCGGTGTGAATGGACTATCCAGCGAAAATGGTCTGCCGTCGGAATCGACCATATCGCCCTTGCTCAGTCGCTGCCGGAGCGTATCGGCGTCCATGTGCGGGAATTTGGCGAGCAGGAAACTCAGCAGGTCCGGCCACGTTTCACGAGGCAGGTAAACGCGGCTGGGAGCAACGCCATTTCTGACAGGAAGGGGAGGCAGAACAGACATACAACTAACAACGCAAGAGTGGCAGGAGGGTCAAGCATAACGCAATATCGCACGACAGCAGCGCACGACACCCGGCATAGTCAGACATGCCGCCGGGGTGGCGGTCTGGACTGCCTGCGCGGTGAAGTCGGCCGCGGCAGAGGGGCGCAGGCCCCTGCTGCCAACGGTCTTGATCAGGACTTGAGTGCGGCCAGAATGGCTTCGACGGTCGCCTTCGCATCGCCAAAACACATACTGGAATTGTCGCGGTAAAACAGCGGATTTTGTACGCCCGCATAGCCGGTATTCATTGAACGCTTGAATACGACCACATCGTGCGCCTTCCAGACTTCGAGCACCGGCATGCCGGCAATCGGGCTGCCTGGATCCTCACTGGCTGCGGGATTGACCGTATCGTTCGCGCCAATTACCAGCACCACATCGGTGTCGGCAAAATCCTCATTGATCTCGTCCATCTCCAGCACAATGTCATAAGGTACCTTCGCTTCGGCCAGCAGCACGTTCATGTGCCCGGGCAGACGGCCGGCGACCGGGTGGATGCCAAAACGCACCTCGGTACCCTGCTTGCGCAGCAATGAGGTGATTTCCGCGACGGGATATTGGGCTTGCGCCACGGCCATGCCATAGCCGGGGGCAATCACGACTGAACTTGCACCCTTGAGCATCTCTGCCACGTCTTCGGGCTTGATTTCACGGTACTCGCCGGTTTCCTCTTCGCCACCTCCACTGCTGCTGCCATCGGTTCCGAAGCCGCCGGCAATCACCGAGACGAATGAACGGTTCATGGCCTTGCACATGATGTACGACAGGATGGCACCCGAAGAGCCAACCAGGGCGCCGGTAACGATCAGCAGGTCATTGGCCAGCATGAAACCGGCAGCGGCTGCCGCCCAGCCCGAATAGGAGTTGAGCATGGAGACCACAACCGGCATATCCGCGCCACCGATGGACGCGACCAGATGCCATCCAAATGCCAGCGCAATTACAGTCATGATAATCAGTGCGGTGGTGGAGCCGCCATTGGAAACGAATATCCATAGCAGAACTGCAGATACGATGATTGCTGCGGCGTTCAGCTTGTGCTTGTGTGGCAGTGACAACGGCTTGGAACTGAAGGTGCCGCGCAGCTTGCCGAAAGCGACGATGGAACCGGTGAAGGTCACCGCGCCGATGAATACGCCCAGGAAAACTTCTGTCAGATGAATATTGAGCAGCGCGCCTTCCGGCATCGCATGTTGCTGCAATCCGATATAACTGTTGTAGCCGACAAGAACGGCAGCCAGACCCACGAAACTATGCAAAATAGCAACCAGTTCGGGCATCTGCGTCATTTCCACCTTACGTGACAGATGCAGACCAATGGCACCGCCAATCAGCATGGCAACAATGACCCAGATGACAGACGACGAATCGGGTCCGAGAATGGTGGCAATCAGGGCGATCGCCATCCCTGCAATACCGAAACCGTTGCCGTAGCGGGCGGTTTCCTGGCGGGACAGACCTGCCAGGCTGGCAATGAAAAACAGCGCCGCAATAATATACGCTGCGGTAACAAATCCTGAACCCATCTTATTCTCCTTTGCCCTTCATGAACATTTTCAGCATGCGCCGTGTAACGAGGAAACCACCGGCAATGTTAATGCTGGCAATCAGGATTGCAATAAAGGCCAGGACGTTTACCAGGCCGGAGTCGTGACCGATTTGCACAACGGCGCCAATCACGATAATGCCGGAAATGGCATTGGTCACTGACATCAGCGGGGTATGCAGGGCATGCGTGACGTTCCACACTACGTAGTAGCCCACCACGCAGGAAAGCACGAATACGGTGAAGTGCGACAGGAATTCTGCGGGTGCGTTGGCACCCACCCATGCAAAAAGGATACACACCAGCGCCAGGATGCCGAACTTGAATGCAGGCGAGCGCGGAGGTTTGACCGGTTTGGGCTCGGGTTTGGCGGCTGCGGGTTTGGCTGCTGCGGCTGATACCTGGATAGGGGGCGGCGGATATGTGATGCTGCCGTTATGCACAACTGTCATATTACGAAAGACGGTATCTTCCTGATCCAGCTGGATCTGACCATCTTTTTCCTTGCTCATGAGCTTGCTCAGGTTGACAAGGTTGGTCGCATAAAGTTGTGATGACTGGGCCGGCAACCGACCTGGCAGGTCGGTGTACCCGATGACCTTGACGCCGCTGTCGGTGGTGATCACCTGACCGGGCTGGGTATATTCGCAGTTGCCGCCAGCGGCGGCCGCCATATCTACAATGACCGAGCCGGGTCGCATGGAGTCGACCATTTCGCGGGTAATCAGCTTGGGAGCGGGTTTGCCGGGAATCAGGGCAGTTGTGATGATAATGTCCACGTCCCTGGCCTGCTCGGCGAACAGGGCCATTTCCGCTTTAATGAATTCCTCGGACATGGTTTTGGCGTAGCCATCGGACGAAGAACCGTTTTCATCACCGAAATCCAGCTTCAGGAACTGGCCGCCCATAGATTCAATCTGTTCCGCCACTTCCAGCCGCGTATCGAAGGCGCGCACGATGGCGCCCAGTGAACCGGCGGTACCAATGGCCGCCAGGCCGGCTACGCCGGCGCCGATTACCAGTACCTTGGCGGGTGGAACCTTGCCGGCAGCCGTAATCTGGCCGGTGAAGAAGCGTCCGAAATGGTGAGCCGCCTCAATGACCGCGCGGTAGCCGCCAATATTGGCCATGGAAGACAGGGCATCCAGGGACTGGGCACGGGAGATGCGTGGCACCATGTCCATGGCCAGTACGGTAATGCCGTGGTCTGCGAGTTTCTGCACGAGTTCGGGATTTTGTGCCGGCCAGATGAAGCTGACCAGGGTGGCACCCTGCTTCATGCGGGTGATTTCGTCATCGCCTGGCGCATTGACTTTGTAGACCAGATCCGACTGCCACACCTGGTCTGCCGCAGCCACGCTGGCGCCGGCCTTTTCGTAGGCGGCGTCATCAAAACTTGCTGCAGCGCCCGCGCCGGATTCGATCACAACTGTGAACCCTAGCTTGACCAGCTGTTCAACCGAGGTGGGCGTGGCTGCAACACGCGTTTCCCCCGGCAATTGTTCTTTTACTATCCCTATCTGCATGCAGATCTCCTTTGATGCGTGCCCCTGGCGGGGAGTCAGTAACCGGAAAGTTACATCATACGGAGACTGACGTGTTTTGCAAGGCGATTCAGTCAATTCTGCGTTTTTGCTGCCATGCAGAACACTCCTCTATGAGCAGGCGACCCATCTGTGCACGCCGCTGCCCGGCGAGTCGCGGGCTGATTGCGCCGAAGCTGAATGCCACTTGTGTTATTGCAGACACGCTAAAAGCATAGCCGACGCCCGAAACGCCCGGCGTGATGGTGCTTTCAATCGAGGCATAGCCATTGCGACGGGTTAGGTGACATTTTTCCAGCAGAATGGGCAATGACAGCCCGGCCTTGCGGTAGGTTTCCTCGTGTCGCCGGTAGATCACTTCGATGTCGGTATCAGCATGCGTAGCCAGCAATGCAAGGCCACCCGCTCCGATACCCAGCAGGCGTTTTTCCCCCTCCCCGATAGTGAAAATGCGGACCGGAAACGCGCCGTGTTCGCGCAGCAGGCATAGTACGTTGTCCCCCTGCTGGATGACCAGAAAGACCGTGTCTTCCGACAGGCGTGACAGTTTCATGGCGAGGGGGCGCAATTCTTCTGTGACGGGAACATGATGCATGGTCGAAAAGCCCATTTGCATCGCGTCGATGCCAAGCTGGAAACGCTTGCCGCCTGTTTCACGACAGGCAAAGTTCTCTTCGAGCAGGCAATTGACCAGTCGATGCGCCGTTGAGCGTTCCAGGCCGCTCATGGTGGTCAGCTCACCTAATGTGAGGCCCTGCTCATTGTGCTGCGCAATCAGGCGCAGCAGCGACAAGGCACGGCGAATACTCTGAGTGCCTGCTTGCGGTTTGATGTCCATAATGTGGGAATTTTGTTAAAAACATTTTGTATTGTAGGAGTGGTTGATGCGTTAATGCAATCAAAAGCCACGGTGAATCACCCCCATGCCGGGGAAAGAAGGGAAGAGAGACAATGAATTATCAGCATATCAGGGTGTCGCAGCACGATGCCATTCGTCATATCTCACTGGCTCGTGCCGGCGCGCGCAACGCACAGAGCCAGGCTTTGCTGGATGAGCTGGATCAGGCTATGAGCGAGGCAGAAAAAGACGATTCAGTGAAGGTCGTGGTCATTGGCGGTGAGGGAGACCACTTTTCAGCCGGCCATGACTTGAAGGAAGCGCAGGCCAGCCGTGCCGATTTCACCGTAGAACAGCGCTGGGCTTACGAATCGCTGCGGTATTTCGATTACTGCATGAGGATCTGGGATTTCCCCAAGCCGGTGATTGCCCAGGTCCAGGGTGCCTGCGTGTCTGGCGGATTCATGATTGCCAATATGTGTGACCTGGTGGTCTGTTCCGACGATGCATTTTTCTCCGATCCCGTTTGTCATACGCTGGCAGCGGCGGCCACCGAGGTACTGATTCATCCCTGGGTAATGGGTCTGCGCCAGGCAAAATTTATGCTGTTTACGGGCGAGCGCGTGACCGCGCAGGAAGCGCTGCAGATGGGCATGGTCAATCGCGTGGTACCGCGGGAGCAACTTGATGAGGCCACGCGGGCGCTGGCCGCGCGCGTGGCCGCAGCGCCACCTTTTGCACTGCGGCTGGTGAAAAAATCATTGAACCGGACACTGGACGCGCAGGGTCTGCGCACGGCGTTGTCGGCACACTTTGATATTCACCAGCTCTCGCATATGAGCGACGAGTTTGCCCAGGTCAAGAAAAAGGGGCTCGCACAGGCAATCCAGCGCAACAAAACAGGTGATAGCGCATGAGCCAGACGCTGGAGCCTTTGCTGAATCCCCGTTCCATTGCCCTGATCGGGGCCAGCGACAACGCGGGCCGTATCGGCGGCATGCCGCTTGAGCTGCTGTCACGATTTGGTTTCGAAGGGCAGGTTTATCCTGTTAATCCCAAATATACCGAAGTCTTTGGTTATCGCTGCTATGCGCAGATTGAAGATCTGCCCGAGGCGCCCGACCTTGTGGTGCTGGCAATCGGTGCGCGTGATGTGACCGCCATGTTGCGGCGCTGTCATGTCATGGGAATCAAAGCAGCGGTGGTCTACGCAGCCGGCTTTGCCGAAGAGGGGGGGGAAGGCGCCCGTCTGCAGGAGGAGTTAGCGCAGTTTTGTGAGCAGAGCGGGATGGAGGTGGCGGGACCCAACTGCATGGGAATGGCCAACCTGAATTCACGCGCTTTCACGGCCTTTGCTGCGATTTTCAAGACCGCCAGCATGCAGACCGGAGCCGGAAGGGTCAGTGTTCTGACACAAAGCGGCAACGTCTGTTCTGCGCTTTACGGTCTGTTGCGGGCTCAGGACATCCCGGTGTCCCACTTCATTAATACCGGTAACGAAGCCGTCGTGGATTTTGCCCACTACCTTGAGTATCTTGCCGAAGACTCCCACACTGAAATTGTACTGGGGTATGTTGAGCAGATTCGTGATGGCCAGCGGTTTATCCGCGCCTGCCGTCGCTTTAAGGAGCAGGGCAAGGTGATTGTGGTTCTGAAAGCCGGGGTGACCGAAAAAGGTGCGGCGGCCGTGCAGTCCCATACCAGCGCGCTTGCCGGCGACCAGAAAATCTATGAGGCGGCGTTTCGCGATCTGAATGTGATTGCCGCCGATGACTTCGCACAAATGGCCAATATTGCCATGCTGGCGGGTCTGCGCGATCGCGCCGCAGGCACGCGGATTGGCGTTGTGACCATGTCCGGCGCGCTGGGCGCAATTCTGAGTGATCGCTTCATCCAGCATGGTCTGCAATTGCCGGATCTGCCTGATGATGTACAGGCGCAGTTGCGCAAAGGGATTCCTGCGTATGGGATGGTGGGCAATCCCGTGGATGTGACGGGCAATATTGTCAATGATCCGCAGTTCGTTGTGCATGTTCTGGAGGCGCTGGCTGTGACGCCTGCGCTGGATACCATTGTGATCAATGCGCCAGGTTATATGCTGGATCGCATGGCGCAGCCGCTCATCGAGGTGGTTAGCAAATATCCGCGGCTGTTCGTCGCTATCGATACCGGGAAAGCCAGCTGTCGCGAGGCATTGCGGGACGCGGGCGTCCCTGTGTTTGACGATCTGGGGCATGCTGTCAGGGCACTTGCACCCTATCTGAAATGGAAGGAACGGTGCGGCCTGGACACGAAGGCCTCTGCGAACATGCCTGAACCGGGAAGCCCATCCCGGGCACCGGGCCAGCAGTCAGGCGATCAGGGCCTGTATGATGCGAGCGCGCTGCCACCCCTGCCCTGCCATGAAGGAGACGCCCGGCACTATCTGCAGGCGTTCGGCCTGCCTGATCCGGATGTGGCCATCGCTGCGTCGCGTGAAGAGGCGATGGCCATCGCTGAACGTCTGGCTGTGCCATTGGCCATAAAAATTCTGAGTGCCGATCTGGCACACAAGACCGAGGCTGGCGGCGTAAAACTGAATGTCCAGGGGGCCGCTCAGGCAGCCAGTGCGTATGACCAGATACTGGAAAGCTGTAGCCGGTATCAGCCCGATGCGCAGATTTCAGGTGTGATGATCAGTCCCATGCAGCAAGGTGTGGCCGAGTTGCTGGTGGGCGCTACCCGCGATTCCGTGTTCGGACCAGTCTTGACTGTCGCGCTTGGTGGCGTCATGACCGAAATCTATCGCGATACCGCACATGCCTTGCTGCCCATCACACACGACGAAGCGTTGCAGTTGCTGTGCAGCCTGAAGGCTTTCCCCCTGCTGGGCGGCTTTCGGGGAAGGCCGCATGCGGATCTGGCTGCGGTCGCTGAGGCAATGGTGGCAGTCGGTCAGGCCTTTCTGGCCGGCCAGCCGATGCTGGATCAGATTGAAATCAATCCTTTGCTGGTGAAAGAGGAGGGTGCAGGCGTGGCCATGCTGGATGCTCTGCTGATTCCAACGCCATCACAGGCGAAATAGCAATGCAGGTGTAATGCGTGGTAAGGCAATGCGGGGTGAGAGGTGGATGCATGATGTATGGCAAAGCCGGAGACTAGGACCGATGCGGATGCAATTGCATCAGGAAAGGTATGCCGACGAAGCGCCAGAGAGAAATGTACCGATGCCAGCGTCGGTTCGACATAGTGGTATTAAACACAAACGTGATATTTAAGCAACGGAGACAATCAATGCTGAAAAACAAGAATCTACATAGAGTGATGGGCCTGACTTCAATCGTGGCGGGCGCATTGATGTCTGTCATGTCGGCAACGGCGATGGCAGCCTACCCGGAAAAACCAGTTACGATCGTGATTCCTTTTTCTGCAGGCGGCGCTGCAGATACACTTGGGCGTTTGCTGGCTGACAAAATCGGACAAAAGGTAGGACAGCCGGTGATCGTCGAAAACAAACCGGGTGCTGGTACGTTGATTGCCTCGCAGCACGTGGCTAATGCCAAGCCCGATGGCTATACGCTTCTGCTGGCCGCATCGTCGCTGGGCACCATTCCCAGCATCAACAAAGATGCAAAATATGACCCGGTAAAAAGCTTCATGCCGATTACCCAGGTGGCTTCGGTAGTGCATGTGATCTCGGTCAATCCGGAAGTGCCGGTCAAGACAGTGAAAGAGCTGATCGATTATCTGAAGCAGAACAAAGGTAAGGTCAGTTATGCGTCACTGGGTACCGGGTCGTCTACCCAGCTGGAAGCGGAAATGTTCAAAAGCATGGCCGACGTGGACATGCAGGATATTCCTTACAAGGGAAGTGCACCGGCGCTGACTGATCTGATTTCCGGTCGTGTGCAGGTCATGTTTGATGCCTGGGCCTCCACGGGGCCTTATGCAAAGGCCGGCAAGGTAAAAGTGCTGGCAGTGACGACAGACAAACCGTCACCGTCCATTCCGGATATGCCAACGATATCGGAAGCCGTACCCGGCTTTTCGGCCATGCCCTGGCTGGGCCTCGTTGCACCCAGGGGGACGCCGCCTGAAGTTGCCGATGTGATCTATAAGGCCGTGCATGAAAGTGTGCAGCAGGATGATGTGAAGGAAAAATTCAAAACACTGGGTCTGGATGTGATTGGCAGTGATCCGGCTACGTTTGGCGAGTTCATCCGCAAGGATGTGAAGACCTGGGGAGAGGTCATTCGCAAGGCGAATATCACGGTGAATCCGTAATGCGAGCACAGGCCCTGCCCCAACAAGCCGATGCATTCCGTGCCCATGTCAGACAATGGATGACGGAACACTATGCTGCGTTCCGGCGTGACTGGACAGGCGATCCGGATCCCGTCTCGCTGGCGTACCGTCGCGGCTGGGAAGATACCCTGTGCCGGCACGGCTGGTCAGGTCTTGGCTGGCCGCAGGCATATGGTGGCAAGGGCCTGCCGCTATCTCACCAGGCAATCTATCTGGAAGAGCTGGCCCGCAGTGGTGCTCCACTGGGCATCAATCTTATCGGACACGGGATTTTTGCGCCCACGCTACTGCATTTCGGGACCGAAGCGCAAAAGGCCAAATACCTGCCCGGCATTTTGCGCAATGAGACCATCTGGTGTCAGGGCTACTCCGAGCCCGGCGCCGGTTCGGACCTGGCCGCGGTCACGACACGCGCCCGCAAGACAGAAAAAGGATACATTCTGGACGGGCATAAAATCTGGACCTCGTTTGCCGATCTGGCTGATTACTGTTTCGTGCTGGTCCGTACCGATAGTCAATCGGAAAGGCACCGCGGCTTGAGTTTCCTGCTGGTTGATATGCATCAGCCGGGCGTACGCGTAGCGCCCATCCGCCAGTTGACCGGACAGGCGGAGTTCTGCGAGGTGTTCTTCGAACAGGTTACGGTGCCAGAGGACTGCCTGCTGGGTGTCGAGGGAGAGGGATGGCGCATGGCCATGGCGGCGGCCAGTTTTGAGCGGGGGACCTACTTCATTCCGCGTCTCGTGCAGTTCGAGCGCGAACTCGCGCGCGTTCGTCGCATGATAGAAACGGTTGCGCCGCGATTGAGCGCAGCTGCGCTGCTGGACTATCGTCAGCGCTGGGCCGCATTGCTTGCCGACAGCGCAGTATTACAACTGAAATCGCGCCGGGCATTGCAGGCTGCGATGAATGGCGATTCGCCAGGTCCGGAGGGTTCGTCGACCAAGGTCCACTGGAGCGAAGCGCATCAGCGCATGCTGGATCTGGCTATGGAGTTGCTGGGCCCTGAGGCCTGTGCGCCGGACGGTGCATTGAAGGACGAAGCTTTGTTTTTCAGCCATGCCAGCCTTTGGGCTCGTGCCGAGACCATTCTGGCCGGAACATCGGAAATCCAGCGCAATATCATCGGCGAAAAAGTGCTTGGACTGGCAAAGGGATAAAGAATGCAACATACCGATGATGACCTGCTGCTGGATCCCATCCGGCGGTTTCTTGATGAACAGTGCCCGCTTGCCGTGTTGCGAGGTGCAGCCAGGCTGCACGGTCAGGCTTCAGGCGATGTGGGCTCTTCCGGCGGTAAGCGGAATAGTCATTTTAGGCAACACGCGGCAGGCCGCCATGCAGAGAGTGGCAGAACAGTGTACCCACGATTGTGGGAACGCATATGCGAACTGGGCTGGCCGATGCTTTTGGTTTCTGAAGATCGTGAGGGCATCGGAATGGGCATGGCCCAGGCGACGCGGGTGATGGAATTGGCCGGTCGGGCATTGCTACCATTACCTCTGGGCTACTGGATCAACAGTATCGCCTTCCTCAACGAGCTGGATGCGGAATCCCCGATCACAATAAGCATGCAGGAATGCCTGCAGGAAGGTCGGCTTGCTGGTTTTGTCCTTGAGGATAAGGTCAGCCGAAACTTTGTGCCGTACTGCCTGCATGAAGCACCGTTTCTGAAACTGAGCTTTTCGGATGGGAAGGTAAAGGTGCAACTGACCAGGGTATCGGGCAGGGATGGAGGAGATATCGGCGGTGCCGAAGGCACTACGGGAGGCGTTAAGGGAGGCATTAAGGGAGGCGCTGCTGCAGGCGGTCGCGCCGGCGACAACAGTGTTGCTGCACAGGACATGGAAAAGATTGCGTCTGGCGCTGGCCCGCAGGCCACTCGCGGAGCGACAGGCATTGATCCGCTGATAGACAGCGCCTGGCTTGGCGATCCCGAGTGGCAGATGCAGGACACGCTACACTGTGACCTCGCCGCTTGGGAGGCTTACGGACATCGCTTCCGACTACTGCTGGCAGCCGAGCTGCTGGGGGTCGCAGGACGTGCACTGGAACTTGCCACTGCCTACGCGCAGGAACGGCAGCAATTTGGCCGTCCGATCGGCAGTTTTCAGGCGATCAAACATCGGCTCGCGCAAGACTGGATGAATCTGGACAACGCGCGCCTGCTTATTGCAGAAGCGGCACAGGCGATGGATGCCAGGCTTGCTGATAATACCGGTGAACCTGGAGATAGCTCAGTGGCGGAGGTTGCCATGAGTGCCAGGAGTTTCGCAGTCCGGGATGAACAGGCGTGCACGGAAACGGAGGGAACGACACAGGCAGTACAGTCTGCGCTTGCCGTGACTTTGGCGGAGCATGTGACGCAGCGCGCGGCCGATTCAGCCGTCAGGAATGCGCTGCAAGTGCATGGTGCCATGGGCATGACCTGGGAATGCGACGCACATTTCTATCTGAAACGGGTCCATTTTCTGAACGCAATGCTGAATCTTGAACGCAGAGATGCCGACCGGTTGCAGGAGATCTGGCAGTTCTCCGAGGCCAGGATGGCCACGTATTGAACAATACCGCTTGACGATACGCAGGCGACTGGCTATCGTTATGAGCCGATTGTCCCTTGTCGATAAATGTTACCGTGATTTCGTGGTTTCGCCGTTACACGCTGGCGGCTCATCTTCTGGTTCTTCTGCTGTGCCTGGCGCTGTATCGGCTATGGCCACCTGCGGCGTTCCTCTTCGTCGTCGCCTACGTGCTCATACTTGGCATAGCGAGCATGAACATGGGCATGAATCTGTACCTGGACACGCTCAGGCGAATTCCCGCGCGAGGCGACCCGTCAGATGTCGCGGGCGGACAGATTGCCCTGACTTTCGATGACAGTCCGACCGACGGAACCGAAAAGGTTCTGGCCCTGCTCAGGGAGCAGGAGGTGAAGGCTACTTTTTTCATTGTTGGGGCTCACGCCGCTGCGCGCCCGGATTTGCTCAGACAGATTGTGGAGGATGGCCATGCCATCGGCAACCACAGCTACAGTCACGCACATACGCTGCCGGTTAAACCGACAGCGATGATTCTGGCCGATATTCAGCGTTGCAGCAAGACGATACACGCCATCACCGGTGTGACACCAAAAATGTACAGACCTCCTTTCGGTGTGGTCAATCCCGGCATTGCTCGTGCCGTGACTGCCAGCGGTCTGCCATGTGTAGGCTGGACCTTGCGCTCATTCGATACGGTCATGTCCAGGCCCGCGCGTCTGCTCTCCAGAATCGTGCGCCAGCTCGAGCCGGGCAATATCGTGCTGTTGCATGATTACCCGCCAGTCACGCTGCAGATGCTGCCCGAGCTGCTGCAGGAGATCAAACGGCGCAATCTGGCGTGTGTCAGGCTGACACCCGAGCAATTGCTGCCCTGACAGCGTTATTCCATCCCGAAACAGGGAGCCAGTGCTGTGCGTCACCAGTGGCGCCATTCATATTCCGATATCTGCGGACACCATGGGTATTACCGAGGCGATCAGCAGCATGGCCATCACGATGTTGAAACTGCGTTGCGCAATTGGCGTGGTAAAAATCCTGCGCATGAGCGTGCCTCCGAACATCCAGATACTGATACACAGCAGGTTAATGACAATCGCAATCGCCGAAATCTGTAGCAGCGTGGGTTGGGCAATGTTTTCCGGGATATAAATGCTGAACATGCTGATCACCATGACCAGCGCCTTGGGATTGATCCACTGGAACAGCACGGCATTCCAGAAACCGAAAGGCGAGGCTTCGTCCCTGACGGTGATCGGCGCGGGCCTGATAGAGGCAATTTTCCAAGATAGCCAGAGCAGATAGGCCAGAGAGAAAACTTTCAGGATATCGATCATCCAGCTGGCGTGCTGCATGACCCAATGCAGACCGAACGACATTAGCACGATCATGACACCCATACCCGCGCTGATTCCCAGGCAATGCGGAATGGTTCTGCGCACACCGAAGTTCATGGATGAGGACAGCAGCATCAGGTTATTCGGCCCGGGCGTGACCGAAGAGACGGCGATAAAAATGGCAAATGCCATAAACATAGGGTAGGTCATGGTGTTTCCTGGCGGGTGATGCAGGTTTTGTGAATCATGTCTTGCATGAGAAGACACTATATGCCAAGATACCAGTACAGTACCGGTACAGTTCCAGACTGTTTTTTCCGTTCTGTATTGTTATTTTTACCGGAACAGATTATGCGCTCCCAGCCGTTTTCCTTGCCTGCTGATCCATCACAGCCGCCATCATCTTTCGCAGATGCGACGGCAGGCGCGCCGCCGGCATTCGGCGAAGCCTCGTCTTCGGACGGCGCCAGCGCTCGCTCGGCGCCGCTGCTGGCGCACTGGCAGCCGGTCAGATCCGGCTCGCAGACGCTGGTTGATCAGATCGTGGAGCGCTTCGTGGCATGTATTGAGCAGAATGTTTTCAGGCAGGGCAGCCGCCTGCCGTCGGTCAGATTACTGGCCCAGGAGCTTAATGTCAGCCGCTATACCATTGTCGAGGCGTATGACCGCCTGGTTGTGACCAACCATATCACTGCCAATGCGCGTTCGGGTTATTTCGTTCAGCATAAAAGACAGCCGGTACGGCGCATCAGGAGTGGTGATATTGCGACTGTGGTGCCTGAGGACAAGATCGACGTTCCCTGGATCCTCAATCGCCTGTTCTCGCAGAACAATAATCTGGGTCTGAAGCAGGAGTGGCTAGACAGTGACATGGTGGCACGATCCATACGCAAGGTGACGCGAAAGATGCAGCCATCGGCGCTCATGTATGGCGAGCCGTTTGGCTTTGCGCCTTTGCGCGAAACCATCGTGGCGCAGCTGTCAGCACAGGATTTGCACCTGCGTCCGGCTGGTGATGTCCTGCTCACCACCGGGGTCACGCACTCGGTTGATCTTCTGGTGCGTCAGTTCGTCAAACCCGGGGATTATGTGGTGGTGGAGGAACCGTGCTGGTTTGTGGTATTTGCCTATTTGCGTATGGTCGGGGTGAATATTCTTACCGTTACACGAACGCCTCACGGGCCAGACACCGCTCAGTTGGAGGCGCTTTGCCAGAAGCACAGGCCTGTGCTTTTCATTTGCAATAGCACGGTGCACAACCCAACGGGATTCACCCTGAGTGCAAGCGGGGCGCATGATGTGCTGCGTCTGGCACAGCAATACAATATGTGGATCGTAGAGGACGATACCTACAGTGAACTGGGCGCGGGTCAGCCGCTGCGTATCGCCACGCTGGATCAGTGCGATCGGACCTTTCTCCTGGGCAATTATTCCAAGACACTGGGCGCTGCCATGCGGGTAGGCTATATTGCCGGCCCTGCCGCCGAGCTCAATCACATATCTACGCTCAAATTACTGTCCGGCCTGTCAACGTCGACGCTCAACGAGCGCATCATCCATGAAATCATTCATGGCGGTCATTACCGGTCGTATATCGAACGCCTGCGCCAGCGGATCAACCAGGCTCGTACCCAGGCGCTGGCGCGGCTGGCTGAAATGGGTTATGTCATGGCGCAGCCTCCCGCAGCCGGCCTGTTCATCTGGCTTGACATGCAGCGTGACAGCGAGCCTCTGGCCCGCCAGCTGAACCAGCACGATATCCCCGCAACGCCGGGCTCCCTGTTCTATCCCGATCAACGGGTAAGCACGTTTCTGCGCCTGTCTGTGAGCAGTTGCGAAAACCCATATCTTTGGGAATGTCTGGCGGCGTGGCGTCAGGCATCGGCCTGAGCACGAGTCCGGTTGTTCTGCGCCGCCTGAAAACAGTAGGCGGAATCTGCGCTCAGGATCCTGCACCTGCCGGAAGTCAGTGAGATGCCAGGGTGAGTCCGGGAATTGAACGGCGTTACAGTGGCGGGCGTTCGTGCAATTGGACGGCATTGACATTGGAGGAGAGTGTAATATTCCTATCGAGCGTGCGCGTGGGCTTTATTCGGCGCTGTCCGATTTGACGAAAAAGAGCGCACCTGCGATCTCTCCCTCGTCGCCTGGTACGCCCGAGTCACGGTAGACAACGCCCTCGTAAACCGGTACAGAGGAAAAATCAAAAGGACTGATACCCTTCAGGCACGCGGTATTCACACTGAGCAACGAAGGGTTGGACCGTCTGCGATGATGGGTGGATATGCCGCAGCGCGAACAGAAGTAATGACGTGCCGCATGAGTATTGAACTGATAAAGCGAGAGTTCGTCCGCACCCGACTCAATGGTGATGTCGTCGACGGCAGCCGTCACCACAACAGAACCCCGCATTCTGCAGTACGAGCAGTTGCATCGGCGTGGCTCGTCCAGGCCGTCCGAGAGAACAACCGAGAACTGGACGGCACCACAGTGACAGGCGCCCTTCATGGCCAGGGAATGAGGCATGGATTATCTCTTGCCGCCTTGTCGGCGTGTCCGGCTGTCTGTAGAAAGCGCCGGAAATCAGGCAGAAATTTGGCGGACGCTCGCCGACATCGCATGATGCTTCACGGTATCTGCAGCGTGCCGGGCAGCATTGGGGTCTGGAAATAGCGGACTGGAGCCGATTATTTGTCCGTTGGCGGCCTTGAGATTGAAATAGGATTTGCCATTGGCCGATTTTTCGAAAACGTAGCGCGAATCCGTGCCGGCATTTTTGCGAACCGATTCGATGCCGTTTCTGGCAGAGGCCAGGGTCGTGTAGGTTTCACTTCTGAGCACTGATGCACCGTTGGCATCATGGAGTGCGAAATGAAACTGGCCATCAACGGATTTTTTGAGTTCGAATGAAGCAGACATGACGAAGAACTCCTTTGCAGGTGTACAAGGAATACTGCATGAAAGGGATAACTCTGCGCAAGCATACTGCAATTTCAGGCAATCTCAATTGAAATAATGTATCTGGTTTTGCCGGAAGATAGCATTATCTGCAGTTACGCGTTTCGGCAGATACAAAGGGCAAGCTGCGCTTATAGCGCCTGCGCGGTTGTGGCGCGCAGGGCTAAAGGCGGTTGTTTTATCCGAGCAGCTTAGGCAGCCACAGGGAAATTTCGGGAATGTAGGTCACCAGTATCAAGAATGTCAGCAACAGAATTAACCAGGGCGAGGCTGCCCGCACGACCTGCCCGATAGACATCTTGGTAATGCCTGCCGTCACAAACAGATTCAGGCCAATGGGTGGTGTTACCATGCCGATTTCCAGATTGACTACCATGATAATGCCCAGGTGAACCGGGTCGATTCCAAGCTGGGTGGCAATCGGGAAAAGAATCGGTGCCAGGATCAGGATAATCCCGGTAGGCTCCATGAACATGCCGGCGACAAGCAGCAGGATATTGACCACAATCAAAAATTGCCAGGCAGCCATATCCCAGGCAATAATCTGCTCGGCAATGATTTGCGGGATACGTTCCGTTGTCAACACATGGGCGAACAGCAGTGCATTGACAATAATGAACATCAGCATGATCGTGACTTTGGCGGCGTCAAGCAGGACGTCGGGAATTTGCCGCAGCCCGATATCACGATACACGAAAACCGCTACGAGGAAAGCGTAAACCGCCGATACAGCCGCAGCTTCTGTCGGTGTGAAAACACCACCATAGATTCCGCCTAGAATGATAAAAATTAATGCCAGTCCCCAGATGGAATCACGTGCCGCCGTCAGGACTTCGGTCATACTGGCGCGCTCCTGGCGCGGATATTTTTTGATTCTTGCGACAATATAGATCGCAATCATCAGCAATAAACCTAGTGAAATACCCGGAATGACGCCTGCCATAAAAAGCGCGCCTACCGATGTTTCAGTTGCCGCGCCGTAGACCACCATCACAATTGAAGGCGGAATCAGAATTCCCAGGGTCCCCGCGTTGCAGACTACGCCAGCGGCAAAGGACTGTGGATATCCGGAACGGACCATCCCCGCGATCACAATAGAGCCCACGGCCACCACTGTTGCCGGTGAAGAACCCGATACTGCGGCAAACAGGCAGCAGGCCATGACAGATGCAATGGCCAGGCCACCATGAAAATGCCCCACTGTTGCGACTGCGAACCTGATCATGCGCTTGGCCACGCCGCCAGTGGTCATGAACGCCCCTGCCAGGACAAAAAACGGAATGGCCATCAGGGTAAAGTGCTCCGAGGTCTCATACATTTTTAATGACAGCGAGGCCAGGGAGTCGGTACCGAAAAACAGAATCGTAAGCAGAGACGATAGACCAAGCGCCACTGCAACTGGTGTGCCCAGGAACATGAACACAAACAGCATGATGAAAAGGGCAAGCGTAGTCATTTGACCTCCTGATTGATGACAGAGGTATCGTCACTGGCGTATTTGAGTGCATCTTCCGCTTCATCGCCCAGCAGCTGGCTGCGATGACCACGCAGCATGTCAATCAGTACTTCCGCGAAACGGATGAAAAGCAGGATAAAACCGACAGGTAGAACCAATCGCGGGATCCACTGCGGGACGGGCATGTCCTGGGCAAGAATGCCTATTGTGTACATTTTTTCGACGTAAATCCATGCACCATAAAAAACAATGACCGTGTAAATCAGGCAGAGCACGCAGGCTACAATGCCGGCCAGTCTGGCGGCGTGTTTGGGAAGGACTTTGATGAGCGCATCCACACCGATATGCGCCTTGATGCGAACGCCGTAGGAAAGACCCAGGAAAATCAACCCGCCGAAGAGGAACATGGCCAGTTCCAGCGCCCAGGTAAAGCTGTAGTTGAACACATAGCGAGCCACGACTTGCACGAATGTGACCAGCGTCATGGAAGCCAGCAGAAAGGCAATCAGTCCTTCTTCAAGCCGGTGAAACCATCGGAAATTCATGGTGGGTACTCCTTGGGAGATCAGCGAAACATACGGATCAGGCCAGCCGGTAGTCCGGACTGGCCTGCCACAGGACACGCAAATTTCTCGTTTGCATCAGAACCGATTTTCGGTTGAGGTCCCATGGTGTGCAATAGCAGAGCTACCGCTTACTTATTGGCTTCCTGAGCTGCTTTGATCAGATCTGCGCCGATATCGGATTCAAATTTCTTCCAGACAGGGGCCATTGCTGTGCGCCAGGCCTCGACATCTTCCTTGGACAGTTGAACGACTTTTGCCTTGTTCGCGTCGATGATGCGCTGTTTATCACTTTCATTCAGTTTGGCAGCTTCCGCATTGGCGTATTCTGTGGCTTCACCCATGGCTTTTTCAAGACCTGCGCGTACATCGTCTGGCAGTCCATCCCACCATTTAGCATTGGTCACGACCATGTAGTCGATCACGCCATGATTGGTTTCAGCAATGGTTTTCTGGACTTCATGAAATTTCTGTGAATAGATATTTGACCAGGTGTTTTCCTGACCGTCGACCACGCCAGTCTGCAGTGCCTGGTAAACTTCGCTGAATGCCAGTTTTTGCGGATTGGCACCAAGGGCTCGAAACTGGGCTTCCAGCACATCCGAGGCCTGGATACGGAATTTCAACCCCTTGACATCTTCCGGGCGCTGCAGTTGTGCTTTGTTGGTAGACAATTCCTTCATGCCGTTATGCCAGTAGGCAAGCCCTTTGAGGCCCCGGTCTTTCATGGAGTCGAGCAGTTCCTTACCCTTGTCGCTTTGCTGGAAGCGATCAACCGCGTCCATATCGTCAAACAGGAACGGTAAGTCAAACAGCTGAACCTGTTTGGTATACCGGTCAAATTTCGAGAGCGAAGGCGCGATGATCTGAACGTCTCCCAGCAGCAGCGCTTCAAGCTCTTTGCCATCTCCAAACAGCTGGGAGTTAGGGAATACCTGTACCTGCACCTTGCCCGGGAGTAGCTTTTCTGCAACTTCCTTGAATTTCTGGGCGCCTTGTCCTTTCGGCGTATTGGCCGCGACGACGTGGCTGAACTTGATGACAATAGGCTTGTCGGCAGCCAGGGCGCCAGCCGAAAATGCCAGTGAAAAACTCATACCGAGCGCGCTGAGCACGCGCATGGGAGTGACTTTCGTAAACATAGTTTTGTCTCCGTAATTAGTTATAAATTTTAAGATCCTTGCAGACATCTCGAAGCAAGTATAACCGATCCCATGAGAATGTCTTCTAGGTAATATTACGGGCAAACTGCCTGTTGACTTTGGCGACTGGATGAGAAATGAACAATCCATTGAAAGAAATCGTGCCTTGCGCGCCAGATCTCAGGCCGGCTTGCGAGGCACGGTTTCTGCTATTCATTAGCATCTATCCATTACCCTGTCAGAGCGAGTGGATCAACAGATTACACCGTGTTATTGACAGACTCAGCCTCGTGTCTATTGCATTTTTGGCGGATCCTGTGCTTCAGGTTCCGCATCGTTTTCAGGCGGCGTCAGCGCCTTGACCTGCCGTTCTGCCGTCGCTGCACGTTCCTGCAGGGCACGGACGAAACCGGCGGGATCAAACGATTCTCCATTCATCTCGATACGTTTGGCGTCGACAAGCGACGGCTCTCCCTCGACATGGGCGTACAGACCGATATGACCGTCTTTACGGGTCAACAGCTTGTTGTCGACCAGTATGTCGAGGATGGTATTGAGCTTTTCTGCGGGGCTTTGCCCCGAGGATGGAGGAAGCGGGCCTGGGTTGCCGGAACTGATTTGGACAATGCGGTCGGCGGCGCCTTTGGGCATGGCCTCATCTGCGTCCAGTTCAATCCGGACGGATTTCAGGGAATGCAGCATCAGGTTCAGCGGATCGCCACCGTATTGCGGAAGCAGTGGCAGCGGATTATTCAGGGATGCGTTGATACTGGCTTGTGCCGCGCCTTCAGGAAGTGTCCATATGATGGGGCCGACGGTGATTGCCGGTTTTCCTGACAGCATTTGACTCATGCTTGTTAGCAGGGCCACGGAACCCAGCGATAATGCATTTTCATCCGAATGGCCTGAGGCCAGCGCCAGTTTCCAGGATTGCGCTACGAATTGCGTGGCACCCGCCGGATCCAGTCCTTCGGCTGCAGATCCGTATTGGAGTTTGCCAAGATCAACTGAATTGATACGGACAGCATTCAGTACGGTGTCCTGGCGAAACTGCAGCAACTTGTTCTGGGTGTCTGCCGTCGTGCTGCTCTGATAGTCGCGTACCTGTACATTGGCTTCCTTATTGGCCAGGGAGAGTTCCGCCAGTGTGGATTGCTGTTTGAGTACCGGGCTGCCGGGCTCGCGTCCGTCAAAATGAGAGGACAGTGACAGGTCCCGGAAAATCAGTGTGGTCGGGCCATCCTCGCCGGGTGGCGGTGTAAGCTGCAGCAACGGTATTTTTCCGGCAAAGTCTGACAGACTGGCCGAGGCGTCCACCTTGCCTTCAAAGGACATGCCATCAAAATGCAGTTGGCCGTCTTTGCTGTTGTTGAATGAAAGTGACGCCACGTTGCCGTGATAATTCGTGTTTCCGTCAAGCTGGGTAAGGAGCTCCATTTCCAGCGGCGGCTGATCCTGGCTGAGTTCAAACAGTGACGCCGTCTGTGCATTCTTGATCAGGGCGACATGGCTCAGTGCCTGTACCGGCGTCAGTTTGCCCTGTTGCAGGCGCGATAGCGGCAGGGGGCCGTGCTCAATCTGTACATCAAAATCCAGCGCATGCGATTGCCCGCCGCCATCAATGCTGAGCGTTAGCACGTAGCGTGACGAAAACAGTCCCGAATCTTTCTTTTCTGTGGAAACCTGTGCCGGCAGCCCGTAGTCACGCAGCTGCGCGTTGATGGTCTGGGTTCGTTGCGTGACCTGCTCTTCGACTTTTGTCGATGAGTACCAGGTGGTGCCGAAGTAGCCGAGAATAACCAGCAGCACAATTGCAGCCAGTGCCTTGGTAATTTTATTGCTCATGATGACGATGGGCGACAGAAACAACGCTGTCGCTGCTTACCTTTAAAAAGTTTGTTTCGCTTGCGGGTTTGCAGGCGCCCGATAGCCGAAGGTAAGATGTGGCTTGCGGGAATCTGCCCCGGATGAAACGGTGAAGGAATTGTAAATGAAAAAAATCTATCTTGCGGGTTTTGATGTGTTTCGGGCAGATGCGCTCTCCTATGGCGAATCGCTCAAGGTTTTGTGCGAATCCCACGGTTTTGAGGGCCTGTACCCGCTGGACAATGCCGCATCGCCAGAGCTGAGTGGCCGGGCACTTGCCAAGTGGATTTATCAGGCAAACATTGCCCTGATTGAACAGTCCGATTGTGTGATGGCCAATCTCAATCCGTTTCGCGGACTCGAACCTGATTCCGGTACCGTGTTCGAGGTAGGTTATGCCGTGGCCAAGGGCAAGCCGGTATGGGTTTACACGAGCGAGCATCGATCCTTACTTGAGCAGGCGGGCGTGCGCAGGCAGGATGGGCGGGTAATTGATGCTCAGGGCTATACGGTAGAAGATTTCGGAATGAACCTGAACCTGATGATTGCCTGCAGCGCGCAGGTGGTGCACGGTGATGCCCGCGCATGCCTGATCGAGATGCAGGAACATCGGTGATTAGCCTTTTGCTTGAGGTTTTTTCTTCCGGGTTTTCTTTTTCTCGGGCAGGGCAAGCATTGTGCCGCGACAGGACTGTGCCCCGCAAAGACACTTATACTGTTCGCGCAGCGTTTTGGTAATCCTGCCGTCCATGATCAGGCCGTAATCGTAGAATAGTTCTTCACCTTTCAGGATATCACGTGTGGCGTAAATGTAGACCCGCTTGCCGCCGTTGCCTTCCTGCGTTTCGCAATTGGGATCACAACTGTGGTTAACCCAGCGCGAATCATTTCCACCATCTCCGCCATCAATGATTTTGCCGCTGCTGGTAGAGAAAAAGAAGGTATGGAAAGGGTCGTCGGGATTTACCGGATGCAGTTCATCGGCACGCTTTGGCGTAATGCGCTTGCCGGTATATTCTATGATGCGCGTGCCCTTGGGAATATTGCGTGCAGCAAACACCCCATTGCCGTGCAGCGTGGATTTGCGCACGACATGCCATGCAGGCGTGGCAATGTTTTTCTGTTTTTCCTTCATTTCTTTTTCACGCCGAAACAATTGTCCAGGGTTGGGAAAGTCCCTTCCCGTACTTCACTGGCATAGGTTTTTACGCCCTCACGGATGGCGCCCTGAACATCGGAGAACTGCCTGGCAAATTTGGGGATGCGGTTGGGCGTCAGATTGAAAATATCTTCTGCAACCAGAATCTGTCCGTCGCATTCGGGCGAGGCGCCGATGCCGATGGTAGGAATCGACAATGCCTGCGTGATGCGGCGGGCCAGTGGTTCTGCTGTGCCTTCGATTACAACCGCGAATGCACCCGCTTTTTCCTGCGCCAGCGCATCCTGATAGATAACCTCTGCCGCCTCGTCAGACATCCCCTGGGCCTTGAAGCCACCCATGGTGTTCAGATACTGGGGCATCAGGCCGATATGGGCCAGTACGGGGATGCCGCGGTCAACCAGGAAACGCGTGGTGTCTGCCAGCGGCGTACCACCTTCATATTTGACTGCATCTGCGCCCGATTCCCTGAGCAGGAAGGCTGCGTTGCGAAACGCCTGCTCGGGCGATTCCTGATAGCTGCCAAAGGGCATATCCACCACGACACAAACGTTTTGCGTGGAGCGCACGACGGCGCGGCCATGGGCAGCCATCTGCTCCAGCGTGATGGCCAGGGTATTTTCCATGTTGTAGCCCACCATCGCCGTTGAGTCCCCGATCAGGATCATATCCAGGTATTCGTCCAGCACGCGGGCAAAGGGAGCAGTGTACGAGGTGAGCGAGACGATTTTCTTCTGGTTTTTATAGGCCCGCAACTGGGGAACAGTAATACGTTTTGCTGTGGTATGTACACTCATGAATAGCACCTTCCTTGGTTTACGGCTGGCCGGCCTGCGGCCACATGGCGAAGGAGTAAGTTTACCGTGTAATCCCGTGATTTCTGCCAGCCCATTCCAAAAAGGATATTATTTAAGTTTGCAAGAAAACCTGTCTGTCTGTTGGATTTGAAGAATGAACACACCCCGGAATGAAACCCCCGCCATGAACGGCGCTCAATTAATGCTGGAGACCCTGATCGCAAACGGGGTCGATACCATTTTCGGCTATCCGGGCGGTGCGGTCCTGCCACTCTACGACGCACTGTATTCGGAGCCCCGCATTCATCACGTACTGGTGCGGCACGAGCAGGCGGCCATGCACGCAGCCGAGGGCTATGCACGTTCTACCGGCCGGCCTGGCGTGGTCCTGGTAACTTCCGGCCCCGGCATGGCGAACACAACTTCGGGTCTGCTTGATGCCCTGTGCGATTCCATTCCTGTGCTGTGCATCAGCGGACAGGTGGCCACCAGCGCCATTGGTACCGATGCGTTCCAGGAGTGCGATGCCGTAGGCATTTCACGTCCGGTGACCAAGTGGAATGCGCAGATCAAGCGTGTAGAAGACGTGGCGGCGATGACGGCGAAAGCCTACAATATGACCGCTACCGGCCGTCCGGGCCCGGTGCTGGTTGATTTTCCCAAAGATATCCAGATGGCGCCCGCCCCTGAACAGGAAGAGTCAGACGCCGTCGAGACGCCGGTCAATACGGCGGGACAAATGTCTGCCTCCGTAATGCAGGCCGCCATCAAGCGTGCCGCATCGCTGATTGCCAATGCCAAGCGCCCCGTTTTCTATGGCGGAGGCGGGCTGATCAACTCCGGGCCGGATGCCTGCGAGGTCTTTTCCAACCTGGTCAGCTATACCGGCGCACCCTGCACGCTGACGCTCATGGGCCTGGGTGCATTTCCGGCCAACGACAAACAGTTTGTAGGCATGCTGGGCATGCACGGCACGCTGGAAGCCAATCTGGCCATGCATCATGCGGACCTGATTGTGTGTATTGGCGCCCGCTTTGATGACCGCATTACCGGCAGGCTTTCCGATTTTTGCCCGCATGCCGTCAAAATCCACCTGGACATCGATCCGGCCTCCATCGATAAGGTGGTGAGGGCAGATGTGGCGCTGGTAGGCGACTGCTACCCGGTACTCAAATCCCTGTTCAATGAAATCAAGCAGCTGGAACGTGAACCCGGCCTGATTGATGACTGGTGGACCCGCATCGAAAAATGGCGTGCAACCGACTGCCTGGGCTTTACCCCTTCCGATGAGGTCATTATTCCCCAGCATTTGCTGGCCACCGTCAACGACCTGATTGACGGTCGTGATGTGATTGTCAGTACCGATGTGGGGCAGCACCAGATGTGGGCAGCGCAGTACCTGAAGTTCCGTGAGCCCAATCGCTGGCTGACTTCCGGTGGCGCCGGTACCATGGGTTACGGTGTGCCTGCTGCCATTGGTGCGCAGATCGGCAATCCCGATTCGCTGGTCGTGTGTATCAGCGGTGACGCGTCAGTCTTGATGAATATTCAGGAGCTGTCTACGGCGATACAGCACGAAACACCGATCAAGGTGATTCTGTGCAACAACCGTCATATGGGCATGGTGCGCCAGTGGCAGGAGCTAATTCACGAAGGACGCTACAGTCATAGCTACAACGCATCCATCCCCGACTTCGTCGCGCTGGCCACGGCGTTTGGCTGGGGCGCCGCAACGGTCTCGGACCCCTTGCAGCTGGAAGATGCCATTCGTGAATGTTTTGATTACGAAGGCCCGTACTTCCTGAATGTGGAAGTGCAGCCGCAAGAGAACTGCTTCCCTATGATGCCTGCCGGTTACGGCCATCAACAGGTCATGCTGTCTGAAGATACCTGGTACGTGGAAGAATAGGGCGGGTATTGTGTCGTGAGAATGTGGGCCTGCCGCAATGGCGGGCTCGCCGCAGAAATCCAGCATCTCCTGTGTTTCGGGTATGACCAATCAGTGAACCGGCCATTGAGCGGCGGCGCATAATGAATGGTAGTCCGTTAACGTTTGTCAGCGCTTCAACGGCACCCACAACGACCATGGCGCCGTCCCGTTTGAGCAGATTCATGTAGGGATCGGTGTCATGTCCCACCGGAATGGTGTTGAGCAGAAAATCAAACGTATTGGCTGCCTTTTCCATCGCATCTGCATCTTTTGATATCAATACCTCATCTGCGCCCAGCTTTTTTAGTGTCCTCCCCTTTTTCCGGTGAGGTTGTAATCATCACAACGTGCGCACCCATGGTGTGGGAAAATTTCATGCCCATATGGCCGAGACTGCCAAGTCCGATGATGCCTACTTTCTGGCCTGCACCAACATTCCAGTGCCTTAGCGGGGAATAGGCGGTAATGCCGGCGCACAGCAACGGCGCAGTGGCAGCTGGGTCAAGGTTCTCCGGCACACGCAGAACGAAACGTTCATCTACCGTGATCTTGTCTGCATAGCCACCGAAGGTGACGGGGTGGGGGGGCCGCCAATATGATCATCGCTGTTGTAAGTGGCGGTGAAACCATTTTCGCAATATTGTTCCAGACCTTCTTTGCAAGAGGCGCAATGACGGCAGCTGTCGACCATGCAGCCAACGCCAACCAGGTCACCTATTTTGAACTTGCCTGCCTTGCTGCCCACATTGGCCACGCGACCAATGATTTCATGACCCGGTACAAAGGGATAGATGGTATTCTGCCACTCGTTGCGTGCGGTATGTATGTCAGAATGACACACGCCGCAGAACAGGATATCGATAACGACATCTTCGTCCCGCGGCTCGCGACGTTCCAGATCGAAAGGCCCCAGCTGCGATTCGGGAGACTGGACGGCATAGGCGAAGGTCTTCATGTGAGTTCCTTGAACGCGGACAGACAAAAGATGAATGAGCGCGCGGGCACTAAGTGTGCGCACTCATGCGAAAGAGAATATGACATATTAAATAGTTAAGTGTTTCAGTTTTTTTATGCGCCTTTTGTTGTGTGCCGTGATTTAAAATTGCAATAGTTATTGTTGCAAAGTGCAGCCCGAATGAGTTCATCGCATTGCTGGCTGGTGCTTCTCAGATGGTGCGCAAAGTGGCCGGAACTGGATGTGCGTTCAGAGCGAAGTCGCGCTATGTTGTGACCTGGTGGAATACCTCTGTATATGGAAACTTGAGGAAATGCCAGCTTCTGCAGCCAGGGAAATGCAAGTATCCCTATGGCATATTTCCATATTGCAACCGCCATTAGAATTGTCTTGATATATGTTAATAACTAAATAATATAAATTCGCTTTGTTATATTCTTTAAAATGGTCGATTGCGCCCTTCTTTATAGCATTGTGTAATATTCAAATATGTTTTGCAAGGGTAAACCCTTGTGTTTTCGATTGAGTTACAGAGTATGAGTTATCAGCCACCCGAAAAAGAAGGTCTGTCCGGCCTGGAAGCGCGTTTGCAGCAGGATTTGTTGCGACTGGATCTGCCTGGCAAAGACTGGGTGAGGCCGCGCGAGATCAATGGGGAACGTTTGCTTGACGTCGCGATTATTGGCGCAGGCATGGCGGGACTGACAGCCGCGGTGGCGCTGCGCAATCTGGGCGTTCGCTCCTGTAATTTCGATCGTTCACCTCAGGGGTTCGAAGGCCCCTGGGCCACAACGGCGCGCATGGAAACGCTGCGTTCGCCAAAACAGCTGATCGGTCCGGCGCTTGGTTTGCCATCGCTGACCTTCCGTGCATGGTTCGAAGCACAGTATGGCACCCAGGAGTGGGATGCACTGGATAAAATACCACGACTGCAATGGATGGATTATTTGCGCTGGTATCGCAAGGTCATGAATGTGGATGTGCGCAATGAACATGTCATTCGTCATGTGCATCTGCATCCCGACAATTATCTGGAACTGACCCTGCAATCGCCCGCCGGCGAAACGCGTGTGGGCGCAAGGCGGCTGATTCTGGCCACGGGCCGGGATGGTCTGGGCGGTCCGAGTTTCCCGGCTTTTGCTGATAGCGTGCCGGCTCATCTGCGTGCGCATTCCTCCGATTTCTTTGACTACACAACGCTTGCCGGTAAACGGGTGGGCGTAATCGGCGCTGGTGCCTCGGCCATGGACAGCGCCGCAACGGCGCTTGAAGCAGGTGCGCACAGTGTCGATTTGATTATCCGGCGTAACGAGATTCCTCGTATCAACAAAGGCAAAGGGTCCGGCAGTCCCGGACTGGTGCATGGCTATGCCGGCCTTTCCGATGACTGGAAGTGGCGCATTCGTCATTACATTAACGTGCAGCAGGTTCCTCCGCCCAAAGGCAGCACGCTGCGCGTCGCTTCGCATCACAATGCGCGGTTCAACGTGGGCTGTCCGGTGCAACAGATCAACGTGCGCGATGATGTGATATATCTGACGACGCCAAAAGGGACGTTCGTACTGGACTTTCTGATTTTCGCCACCGGTTTCAAAATCGACTGGCATTTGCGTCCCGAGTACGCCGAACTGGCACCGCTCGTGCGCACCTGGGCTGATCGCTATAATCCTGAACCTGGTCAGGAAGATGCGGAGCTGTCCGCCTGTCCGGATCTGGGCCCGGGCTTTGAGTTTCAGCCGCGGGACGGCGTGAGCGCGCCTGGCCTGGCACATATCCATTGCTTCAGTTATCCGGCTGTGGCATCGCACGGCACAGTTTCGGGTGATATTCCGGCCATTTCCGATGGTGCCTCTGCCATTGCACGCGCCATTACCGGATCCCTTTACCAGGAAGATGTCGCCAGCTACTATGCCCAGCTCGAAGCGTATGCGGAGCCGGAGCTTGACGGTGATGAATGGACCCCTGCCAGCCCGCCTCCAGCGGTGGAGGCGCAATGACGCTGTGGCTGATTAAACGAGTTCTGCAGGCCCTGCTGATCATCCTGTTAATGACGGTGATTGTATTCATTGGTCTGCATGCCGTTGGCAATCCCATCGATATTCTGATTGGCCCCGATGCCGATCAGCGTGACCGGGCGCGGATCATTGCGCAGATGGGACTGGACCAGCCATTATGGATGCAATATTTTCATTTTCTGGCCAGTGCAGTGCAGGGCGATCTGGGCAATAGCTTTGTCTATAACCAGCCGGCCCTGCAACTGGTTCTGCACAGGTTGCCGGCCACCATGGAGCTGGCGCTGGCAGCGCTTGTTATCGCAATTGTGGTTGGCGTGCCGCTGGGGCTGTTCGCAGGCCTGTATTCGGAAAGCATCTTTTCCCGAACGATTATGACAGGCAGCATCCTGGGTTTTTCCCTGCCGACATTCTGGGTGGGGCTGATGCTGATCATGGCTTTCAGCGTCTCCCTGGGCTGGCTGCCGTCGTCCGGGCGAGGGCAGACTGTCTCGCTGTTCGGATACCAATGGTCATTCCTGACGGTTGATGGTTTGCGTCATCTGCTGCTGCCGGCCGTCAACCTTGCCCTTTTCAAGGTTTCACTTGTGATTCGTCTGACATACGCCGGTGTGCAGGAAGTGCTGCCGCTGGATTACATCCGCTTTGCCCGCGCCAAAGGGCTGAGCAATCTGCGGGTAATCGGCGTGCATGTGCTGCGCAACATCATGATTCCACTGGTTACTGTATTGGGCCTGGAATTCGGTTCGACAATCGCCGGTGCAGTGGTCACAGAAAGCATTTTTTCCTGGCCTGGCGCAGGCAAGCTGATTCTGGACAGCATTAACGGTCTGGACAGGCCGGTCATTCTGGCCTATCTGGTCATTATCGTCTGCGTCTTTGTGACCATTAATCTGGTAGTCGATATCGCCTACCGCCTGCTTGATCCCCGCGTGCGGCTGGAGGGGGCGCGATGAGCCATCCTGTGACTGAGTCGATCGTGGAGCCGGTAGTCCATGCACCCAAGCCTTCGCTGTTTCGCGAGCGACTGTCTGATTTCTTTTCCTCAAAACGGGCGGTGGTCGGATTTGTGCTGCTGTTGCTGCTGGCTTTCGGCTCGGTGTTTGCACACTGGATTACGCCGCAGAATCCCTATGACCTGATGCAGCTGGATATTCTGGATTCTCGTCTGCCACCGGGTAGCGCCAACGGCGAGGGAACCTTCAACTACTGGTTGGGAACGGACGGGCAGGGACGGGATCTGTTTTCGGCCATCCTGTACGGGCTGCGCATCAGTCTGACCGTAGGCGTTGGCTCTGCCTTGATTGCCAGTGTGGTCGGCACCATCCTGGGAGTGCTGTCGGCCTATGCCGGCGGCCGGGTCGATGGTTTTCTGATGCGCACGGTGGATCTGATGCTGTCCTTCCCGTCGATTCTGATTGCAATGATGATTCTGGCCTATCTTGGCAAGGGTATCGGCAATGTGATATTGACACTTGTGATACTGGAATGGGCTTATTACGCCCGAACGGCCCGAGGGCAGGCCCTGGCTGAGCGGCAGAAGGAATACGTGGAAGCGGCAAGAAGCCTGAATATCCCGCGCTGGCGGATCATGCTCAGGCATATCCTGCCCAACTGCCTGCCTCCGTTGATTGTTATCGGAACCCTGCAGGTGGCCCGGGCGATTACGCTGGAGGCGACCATGAGTTTCCTGGGACTGGGGGTGCCGGTAACGGAGCCCTCGCTGGGATTGCTGATTGCCAACGGCTATCAATACATGCTATCGGGCCAATACTGGATCAGCCTGTTTCCGGGCGTGGCCCTGCTGATCACAATTGTGGCACTGAACCTGGTGGGTGACCGCCTGCGGGAAATTTTCAATCCGCGGAGGCAGCGATGAGTGCATCACCCTTGCTGGATGTGCGCGATCTGCGCACTCACTTCATGACACGTGCGGGCGAAGTGCCCGCAGTAGACGGCGTATCCCTGCAGCTGGAATCGGGGCGTATTCTGGGGTTGGTGGGCGAATCGGGTTCGGGCAAATCGGTTACCGGTTTCTCTATCATGGGCCTGGTCGACGAGCCCGGCCGCGTTGTCGGTGGGCAGATTCTGTTCAAGGGGCAGGATTTGCTGCACATGTCGCAAGAACAGCTGCGTAATTTGCGCGGCAACCGGATTTCCATGATTTTCCAGGATCCGATGATGACGCTCAACCCGGTATTGCGGGTTGATACCCAAATGATTGAAACATTGCGTGCACACGAGAAAATCAGTCGTCGTCAGGCCTGGGAACAATCTCGCGATATGCTGGGACTGATGGGTATCCCCAGTCCCGAAGCGCGCCTTTCGGCGTATCCGCATCAGCTTTCCGGCGGCATGCGCCAGCGCGTGGCCATCGCCATTGCCCTGCTACTGCGGCCGGACCTGATTATTGCCGACGAGCCGACGACAGCGCTGGATGTCACGATACAGTCGCAGATTCTGTCAGAAATACAGAAGCTGTCCGCAAAATACGGCACTGCACTGATATGGATTACTCACGATCTTTCCGTGGTGGCCGGCCTGGCAGATGATCTGAACGTGATGTATGCAGGCAGGATCGTGGAGTCGGGCACGGTGGATCAGGTGCTTGATAATCCCCAGCATCCGTATACCCAGGGCCTGATTCAAAGCCTGCCCGTCAATAACCAGCGAGGCCAGCCCTTGCGACAGATACCCGGTATGACGCCGAATCTGCTTTCGCTGCCGCCAGGCTGTGCCTTCGCGACGCGCTGCCCGCGACGCACCCAGGTCTGTGACACCATGCCAGGGCTGGATGAACTGGCGAATGGACACCGGGTGCGTTGCTATCACCCTGGCGTGGTGCCGGACGCAGGAGTGGTCGTATGACAGATGTAATTGAAACGCCGCTGGTACGCATCAGTCACGTGTCCAAGACATTTGGTCAGACCCGCGATGGCCTGCTTGACCCGTGGCTGCAGAAAGTCAAATTGCTGCAACCTCCTGTGCTGACCCGGGCCGTGGATGATGTAAGTCTGGACATTGCAAAAGGGGAAGTGGTAGGTCTGGTGGGTGAATCCGGTTGCGGAAAATCGACGCTGGGCCGCATGGTGGCTGGCATCATGGAGCCGACTTCAGGCCAGGTTCTGGTTAATGGACAGGATCTGAGAACGCTGCCGCGCCATGAAGCCGAAGCCGCCCGCCTGAAAATCCAGATGATTTTCCAGGATCCGTATGCCAGTCTGAATCCGCGCATGCGCGTTCGGGATATCGTGGGCGAGTCGCCCCGGCTGCACGATATGGTGTCTGCGCGCGAGCTGGATCAGTACGTGTCTGAACAATTGGAACGTGCCGGCCTGTCGGCCAGTCTTCGCAACCGCTTTCCGCACCAGTTCAGTGGCGGACAGCGACAGCGCATCGGCATTGCGCGGGCACTGGCCGTGGCGCCGGATATGCTGGTGTGTGATGAAGCCGTCGCCGCGCTGGACGTCTCAATTCAGGCGCAGATACTGAATCTGTTCATGCAGTTGCGCGCAGAGCTGGGATTGACATATCTGTTTATCAGTCATGATCTGGGCGTTGTGGAACATCTGTCGGATCGTGTGGTGATCATGTATCTGGGGCGCATTGTCGAGCAGGCACCGGTCGCAGAAATTTTCCGCAAGCCCAATCACCCCTATACGCAGGCATTGCTGGCGGAAATACCCAAAATGCAGGATCGCAAGAAGGTGTTTTCGATTATCAAGGGTGAAATACCCAGTCCGCTGAACCCTCCATCGGGCTGTCATTTTCATCCCCGCTGTCCGCATGCAATGCCACGATGCAGTACCGAAGTGCCGCAACTTAAAGCGGTGGCTGGCGGGCACCTGAGTGCCTGTCATCTGAATGACCAGGCCTGATCATGCCGTAAGGCAGCGTTTGCCGGGAGTGATCAGGTAGTTTATATTGATGCAGTAGCCGAACCTATAAAGGAACACAAATGAAAAAGCGCGTACTGGCTGCCCTGGCAGCAGGCCTGTTGGCCGCAGGTAATATGGCTCACGCCGAGGAATTGAAAATCGCTTTTGCCGATAATCTTTCTTCGCTGGATCCTCAACTGAATAACTTTGCGGGCGATCGTTCTGCCGGCCTGTTTTTCTTTGACATGCTGGTCAACAACTACCATAACAAACTGCTGCCAGGCCTGGCGACAGAATGGAAAAATACCAGCCCCACAACCTGGGAATTCAAGCTGCGTCCGGATGTCAAATGGAGTGACGGTTCGCCCTTCACGGCAGAAGATGTTATTTATTCCATCGAGCGCATTCGCAAGGTGCCCGGCTCGGTCGCGCCTTTTACCGGCTATGTCCGTACCATCAAAAGCGTGACCGAAAAGGAACCCGGCACACTGCTGTTTGAAACCACCATCCCCAATCCTGGTCTGCCATTGAATCTGGCATCGGTACATCTGGTACAGAAGAAAAGTACGGAGAATGCAACAAGCGACGATTTCAATTCCGGCAAAGCGCTGATTGGCACCGGGCCATACAAGCTGGTCTCATACACGCCCGGCGCTGGTTTCCAGGTAGAAGCCAATCCGAATTACTGGGGTGAGAAACCGCTGTGGGATAAGGTGTCCTACCGCTATGTGGCCAATGCTGCGACCCGTTCCACCGCACTGCTTTCAGGCGATGTCGACGTGATTGATAAAGTGTCGGTCGCCGATCTGAAGAAACTGGAGAGCGATCCAAAGGTCAATGTGTTTGCCTATAACGGCCTGCGCGTCATGCTGCTGCAACCCAGCTTCAATCCGCAACCCAATAAATTCATAACCGACAATAGTGGCAAGCCACTGGACAAGAATCCGCTGTTGGACGTGCGTGTCCGTCAGGCGCTGTCACTTGCCATTAATCGCGACGCTATCGCGGATCGCATTCTGCAGGGAAGTGTGACCGTGGCAGATCAATGGATGCCCAAGGATTCCATTGGCTACAATCCGGATATCAAGCCGATTGCCTTCGACGCTCAGAAAGCCAAGGATCTGCTCAAGGAAGCCGGGTATCCCGATGGCTTCAATCTGACTGTGCATGTGCCCACAGACCGTTATCCTTTAGCACCGGAAACCGTCCAGGCAGTCGCCCAGTTCTGGAGTCGCATCGGTGTGAAAACCCAGGTAAGTGTCGTGCCGTGGGCCGTGTATTCCAGTGCTGCCAAGAAAAATGAATATGCCATGTCTGTTATTGCTTGGGGTAATGGTACGGGCGAAGGCAGCTACGCCATGGTCAATATTCTGGCGACCGTCAATCCGGAGAAAGGCCTGGGTGCTTCCAACTGGGGTCACTACAGCAGCGAGAAGCTGGACGACTATCTGAAGCAGGCGACGGAAGAATTCGATGATGCCAAACGTGAAAAAATCATGCAGGAAGCAGCTACACTGGTCTCTGATGAGGTCGGCATTATCCCGTTGTTCCATTACAAAAACATCTGGGCTGCCCGCAAGGGTCTTGTTGTCAAGCCATTGAGTTCCGATCGTACTGTGCCGGTCATGGTGACCAAGGAATAAATAGCCTGATGGTTTAGTGTAAGGTTAACGCCCTGCGCACGGACGCCACTCACATCGACATATTGTCGTGATTGCACCTGTCAGTAGCTGGATCTGTCTGTGCCTATCGCGTCTGTCATGCGCAGAGTCATCCGGCAGGGCGTTGCTGTTTTATGGAAAAAGTATGTCAAATGAAACCCTGTCGGTGATACCCGCGGACGCATTGATTGATGAAGCGCGCCAGATTCTTGTCCAGGGCCTGGTGCCGGGCGAGCGTATTACCATCTCAACCCGGACCGAGAGGGCCGGTGCTACGGTATGGCACAGCCAGGCCGAGTTCGAGGCCAGTGACGAAGGTGTGGTAGATCTGACTGCGCAGGCGCCGGTATCGGGAAGCTACGAGGGCGTCTCGCCCATGGGGCTGTTATGGTCCCAGGAGCCCGTGGAACCCAATCGGCGTGAAGTATTTCACGATAGCGTGGTGCAGCCGTTGCTGACCGAAGTCGAAGTGACCAGGGCAGGCGAAAAGATCGCTCAGGCAATCCTGACGCAGCGACTGATGGCCGAGGATGTCCAGCGCATCGAGGTTCGCGAGGACGGTCTGGTCGGCACGCTGTTTTTGCCTGCCACGCCAGGGCCGCATCCGGCAGTGATGATATTGAACGGGTCCGGTGGCGGGATCAATGAGCCACGCGGGGCGCTGTATGCCTCACGAGGGTATATTGCATTTGCATTAGGTTATTTCAAGGCGCCGGGTTTATCCGATTACATTTCCAATACGCCGCTGGAGTATTTCAAGAAGGGAATGGACTGGCTGCGCAAAACACAGAAACCGCTGGGTGGATTTGTTGCGCTTAGCGGTCAGTCACGTGGCGGCGAATTGGTGTTGTTGCTGGCGAGTATCTTTCCGCAGGATGTGAGCGCCGTCGTTGCCTATGTCCCGGGCGCGGTGGTGCATAGCGGTCAGAACGCCGCGGATCCCAAGGTCGGCCGTGAAGGTCCGGCCTGGCTGCTGGATGGCAAACCGTTAACCCATGTATGGCAGGATAACAAAACGGCGACCTGGGCGCCCTTTGACGAGGGGCCTTCTCCTCACCGTCATGCGCGTGCCATCATGACTGCACTGCAAGACAGCGACGCCGTGGCCCGTGCGCGCATCAAGGTCGAAAATATTCAGGGACCAATCATTCTGCTGTCTGCGACTGACGACGGTGCCTGGCCCTCGAGCCTGTACAGCAAAATGATCTACGATCATTTACAGGAGGTGGGCTTCAGCCATGTCGTGCAATGGGTGGACACCCAGGACGGCGGGCATAGCATTGTCTTTCCGTATGTGCCGACCACCCAGCTGGTCTATGCCCATCCTGTTTCCGGTAAGATCAATACCGGCGGCGGGCAGCCCGAGGCAAACGCACAATCGGACGAACATAGCTGGGCAGCGGTGAAGGATTTTCTGCAGAACGCGGTCAGAGCCCATTTGCGGCGTGGTAAGCTGCACTAAGCCGCAGCATGACTGAATTCTGGCGACATCAGGCCAAAGTGTATGAGGGAATGCATGCAACATGACTCCCAAAATGTGTTCGCAAGATCAACACGCAAGTCAACGATGACGTCTAATACGTCCGCAAAAAGAGGCCGATGTCTGGATCTGGCTGGTGAGCTGTTGGCCGCCTGACCGCTAGCATTTGCCTGTCAGGCCGCCGTCCACGATCAGCTCGGTGCCGGTAATATAAGAGGCGTGTTCTGAGGCCAGAAAGGCAACAGCATGGGCGACTTCCCACGGCGTTCCCATTCTTTTCATTGGGACCTGTGCATCTCTTTTTCGTCGAATTTCATCCATGTCATTGGATGAGGAAAACGCCGCGCCCACATTCTTGCGGATTCTCGGTGTATCGATAAGGCCTGGAATAACGGTATTGGCGCGGATATTCTGATCGGCATATTCATGCGCAATCATTCTTGTCATCTGGATCAGGGCAGCTTTCGTGACGCTATAGGCCAGGTGAGGATAACCTATATAGCGAATCCCGGCGATGGAGGCGACGGAGACAATCGCTCCTCCGCCTTGCGCAATCATGCCGGGTATAAGCATTTTTGATAGCAACAGCAGGCTGTCAACATTGGTGCGCTGTATGGCCTGCAAATCGGCAACAGAGGTTTCCGGGATGCCCCCCATTTTCCCGATGCCCGCATTGGCAATGAAGGTTGTGATTGGTCCAAAACTGTCGGTGGCGATTTTCAACGCGCGTGTGATTTCATCCTGATCGGTAATATCTCCCTGCACCGGCAGACAGGCTCCTCCCCGGCTTTCGATTTCGTGTGCCGTCTCGCGGGCGGCATCGGCACGGCAGTCAAGTGCAATGATTTTTGCGCCCGTACTTGCCAGTACAACCGACGTTGCCTTCCCGATACTCCATCCCGGTCCGCTGCTGCCGGCACCGGCGACCAGAATAACCTTTTCGGCATCACGCATTGTCGGTATCCTTTTTCTGATAGGGAATGGCCTGATCGATCGTGTCCCAGATGAAACGGCCGGATGGAATTGCCTGTTCTTCGCCGATATGGGCGACCAGACCTGCAGCCCTTGAAATCACGGCGAACCCGCGCATCAGCCTGGATGGGACGCCGATTGCGCCCAGCAGCGCTGCCACGGCACCGGTGGCATTGATCGTAATATGGCGGCCGTATACGTCGTCAACGGCAGCGCTAAGCAGCCTGAGTGCATCAAGATGTTTACGATCGAGTTCGGATTCATTGTCGGCCAGCTGCAGGAGTTTGATGGATCTGGGATCATCAGGTTTGTGCAAGTGATGACCAAATCCGGGCAGATGCAATTTGTCTTTTCTGTATCGGGTGGCGATGGCTGTGGCTGCATCCTGCTGATTGTCAGATGCAATAATTTCATCCAGCAGCGCCGAGCAGTTTTCCATGGTGCCGACGAACTGGCTGCCCACAGCCAGCAGGCCCGAGGCCACGGCGCCCTGAAGATTCTCCGGCGCGCTCATATAAATCAGACGGGTTGCAATGGCACTGGGGGTGAGTCCGTGCTCCATCAGTGTCACAAGCACCGCGTCCACGATTCTGGTGTCCACCGGCCGGGGTTTTCTGCCCATGATTTGCAGGAACATGACATCCGTGAAGGTCACTTCACCAATCAGGTCGTTGACCAGATCCTTGTCGCGATAGTTCATGCCGGTAAACGTGTGGGCACATAGTTCCGTTATCGGTTTTGTCATTGTCTGTCCTTTTTTTACAGTTGTGATGCAGCCATCGTGTCGGTCTTGCCCGACAGGACCTGCTCCTGAATGGTTTTCTTTAGTACCTTGCCTACCGGAGATCGCGGCAGGCTCGGAAAGAAATAGATGTTTTTGGGGGCATGCACCGGGCCCAGTTTTTCCCGGACGAAGAGCCTGATTTCGTCGGCGGTCGCCGAGCAAGAGTCGTGCAGCTGTATGGCTGCGTTGACGGACTCACCCCATTTTTCATCTGTCATGCCAAACACGGCAGCTTCATAGATCGCCGGATGCAGGGACAGTGCGTTTTCCACGTCTATCGGATACACATTGAAGCCGCCGGTGATAATGACATCGCGAATTCGATCCTTGATATACAGAAAGCCCCTGTCGTCCATATAGCCGACATCGCCCGTGTGCAGCCAACCGTCTGTGATGGTTTCCGCCGTTTTTTCGGGAAGTTGCCAATAGCCTGTCATCACAAGGTCGCCGCGGATCAGAATTTCTCCGGTTTCATTGTTTGCCAGTGGCTTCTGGTTTTTATCGACAATTGCAATATCGGTCAGCCAGCTGGCTCGACCGACCGAAGTGCGGTATTGCGCCTGTGCGAGTTCCTGCGGACCGATCAGCGTGGCAATTTGCGGGGCTTCTGTCTGGCCATAGGTGGTTGCCAGCACATTCCCCAGAAAGGATTGCGCTGCAGAAATTTTTTCTGCAGGCATGCCGGCGCCGCCGTAGATAAGCAGACGTAAGGCGGGGAAGTCCTGTTCTCCTGACTCTGCTGCCGCGATCAGTTTATAGATCAGGGTTGGGGGCATGAAGGTCATTGTGCCGTGCTGCTCCCTGAACGCATGCAGAATGTCTTCGGACTGCGAAGAGGCAGCCAGCACCAGACGGGCACCCTGAGCCAGCAGCGGTAGCACGTAGGTTCCAGTGCCGTGGCTGATCGGCGCACAAATCACGAACTTGTCTGACTCGGTAATCTGCCAGCCATGAACCTGATTGATAATGACCGCCAGCCACGCGCGATAGGGTTGCATGACACCTTTTGGCATGCCCGTAGTGCCGCCGGTGAATTTGATTGCCTGGATATCGTCACCGGTGAAGGCGAAGCTGGCAGGAACCTGTCCCAGATGCTGCTCTATCAGCGCATCAGTTTCATCCAGATTGATGATGTGAATATCTGACAGGCCCTGCGTTACTGCTGCGCCATGTTGATCCTGGAAGATGATTGATGGATTGATGACGTCCGTGATTCTTTTGATTTCAGTCGCGGTACTGCGGTAATTCAGAGGAACCCATACCTTGCCTGCGGCCATAATGGCAAGCATGGCAACCACATACGACACAGAATTGCCGGCGCATAGACCGATTCTTGATCCCGGGTTGCCATCCAGTTTCTGGATGGCGCAGGCAAGCGCCTTGACCCGCTCAGCGAGTGCGGCATAGGTAATCGTGACTTCCCTGGATTCAATGGCGATATTTTCCGGGTAGCGTATTGCAGATCTGTAAAAAAAATCTATCGGATACATCCTGATTCCACCTTGTTCAATTCGCGCTCAGATTCGCTTCGCGCACGACTTTTTCCCACCTGGCAACTTCCTCCTGCGTAAACTTTTCCAGATATTGGGGCGTATTGTTTTCGCGGTTGGCGTTATAGCCGTTTTTCGCAAAGGCCTCTTTGACTTCGGGACTGTCGATGACTTTGTTCAATGCCGCGTTCAGTTTGCTGATGATGGCGTCATCGGTTCCCTTCGGTGCCATGATGGCAAACCAGGAGCTGACAAGGAAATGATCAATGCCCTGTTCTTTGAACGTAGGGACATCGGGCAGTGCCGGATCGCGTTCCTCGGTGGTCACCGCCAGCGGCGTCAGGCTATTTGCCTTGATCCTGCCGACAGAAGAGGGGATGTTATCGAACATGGAATCCACCTGGCCCCCGAGCAGATCGTTGACGGCCGGACCACTGCCTTTGTAAGGAATATGCAGGATATTGGTGCCGGTGAGCATCTTGAATAATTCACACGACATATGGATGGAAGAGCCGATGCCGGAGGAGGCGCAAGTCAGCTTTCCTGGATTTTGCTTGGCATAGGCAATGTACTCATCAACGGAATGAATATTTTTCTTCGGATTGACCACCAGTACATTTCCCAGGGACGCGATAAAGCCTACGCTACGGAAATCCTCGAGAATGTCGTAATTGAGTTTTTTATAAAGTGACCGGTTAATCGTATTTGCAATGCTGCCCACATACAGGGTGTAGCCGTCATTTTTTGCGCGGGCAACGTATTCTGCTCCAATATTGCTGTTGGCACCGGGTTTGTTTTCCACAACAAAAGTCTGCCCGAGTTCGCTGGACAGCCCTTTTGCCACCAGTCTTGCCAGGATGTCGGTTGCGCCGCCGGCGGAATAGCCAACCACCAGGTTAACGGGTCTGCTGGGGTAATCTTGCGCCATGGCGGGACTGCATGCGAGTAGTGCGAATGAAAGTGTGGTTATTTTGAAAAATGCTGTTTTCATCTTGTCTCCAGTCTTGTGATGTATGTCGTTCGTTGTATTTCGTTTGTTATGTTGCGGTAGTGATGTTTTGTTGTTATGCGAATGAATTCTAGTCAGGTTGGGAGCTGTGGCAAAATGTAGTTGTCCAGATTTTGGACACAGGAGGAGGCGATGACAGATAAAGACGAGCCCAAAACCCTGGTGCGTGGGCTGGCAATACTGCAGGTGGTAAGTCAAGCAGGTACGGCAGGGCTGAAAATTGCTGAAATCGCTGTGAAGGCCGGAATCGCGCGACCCAGTGTGTACCGTTTCATTAGTGTTCTGCGCAAGCACGACTACGTGATTGAGGACGCCACATCCGGTCGTTATGTATATAACCCGGAAAAGCTGCAGCATTTCCCGGCCCCCGGTAATGAATTCGATGTGTTCAGGGACGTGCTGCGAAGAATCAGCGAAAAGACAGGTGATTCCTCTTTCCTGATAAGGCAGGATAATGCCGATTCCCTGTGTATTCATCGGGAAATCGGTTCCTATCCGTTGCAGGTATTGTCCATTCAGATCAATCACAAGCAACCGATGGGAGTCGGCGCTGCAGGCCTGGCCCTGCTGTCCCATTTACCCGAAGCCGAGCAGGAGCGCATCCTGGCAGTGAACGCGCAGCAGTTGCATCGATTTGGCGGTATTAACGTGAATAAATTGAAGCTGCTGATTAAAGGTACCCGGGAACGCGGCTGGTCCGTCGTCGGCAATGCCGCAGTGCAGGGTGTACTGGGTGTGGGGGTAGCCGTGGCCGATAGTCGCGGATGTCCGCGTTACGCAATCAGCGTGTCGTCCGTCGAAGCCCGCTTTACCCTGGCGCGACAGAAAGCCGTGATCGGCATCATCAAGGCTGAAATTGCCGGACTCGACAGTTATCGTTGTCTGGAATAGGTGCGTCACAATCCGCATGCCCTTTCTGCAGTATCTGGCGGGTATTGCGCAGTTATTGTTCGTTAGAATGGGTGTCGTCAGAACGGATGATAGGCTTATGACAGGGCTCTCATGGCTATTGGCCTGGCCCATTCCGGAAAATTTATATTCCTGTGTCTGGAACGACTCGAACTGGGCGTCAAATAGCGCGTTCAGTTCTCTTTTATTCAAGCAAACTTCCTGCGTTTGCCGATTGTTTGCTAGCAATGGTCCGATCAGTCCGGCAGGCCTCGCGGTGCAATGGCGAGCGCAATGCGGCGTTACCATGCCTGGCAGGACGAAATTTTTTCGCCAGTCCGTTAGAATGTCCTGATGACACATGTCATCCATTCGAAGAGAACAAGCTAAAGGAAATATCATGCAAAGTGCAGAGTCAATCGATCTGATCGATACACTGCTCAATCTGACGCCAGACAGCAAAACCTGGCAGGCGCGGCAGTTCAGGGAAAAAGTGAAAACCGGCACGCAGGCCAGCTATGAGGCCTTGTTTTCCCCCGACCTGCATCTTCCCCTGAAGGACCGCTGGCTGGTCGCACTTTATGCCAGCAGCCTGATGAAATGCGATGAACTGATCGCACACTATACGGAACAGGCGTTGCTGGCGGGCATCGAGGAGAAGCTGGTGCAGATCGTAATTGAGGATCACGTGGAAGATATCGTCAAGTGTGAGCTGAACAGTGTCCTGCAATTTACCCGGAAACTGATTCTGAACCCCATCGAGGGTAACCAGGAGGCACTGCTGACGCTGAAGGATTCAGGCATGTCTACGCAGGACGTAGTGGTCCTTGGCCAGCTTATCGGGTTCCTGGCGTATCAGATACGTCTGGTGGCGGGGTTGAAGGCAATGCAGAAACTGGAGCAGGCAGCATGAGCGATATTATTAAAAGCAATGGGTTTACCAACCAGACGCTGGGCTGGAAAGCGTGGCTGGATGTGGTGGATGCGAATTCGGCAACACCCGAGCAGAACAAGGTACTTGAAGCCAGCCATCCCCAGGCCAAAACTTCCGACTATTATCTGCTGCTGGTACATGAGCCACATATCCTGGATCAACGCTCGTATACGTACAACGCCATCATGTATGCGCCGGGCGGGCTGAACCGTGCAGACCGTGAGTTGGGTGCGCTGACAGTGTCACGGATCAATGGCTGCGTGTATTGTGCGTCGGTGCATGCCCAGCGATTTGAGCAGCTGGCCAAACGCAATGAGATTGTGCATGATGTGTTTGTTGATCCTGCGACCGCCGCCAAAAATGAACGGGATGCGGCCGTGATCGACGTCGCCACTGCGCTGACGCGCGATGCCGCCGGTTTTGATGCCGACAATCTGCAGGTGCTGCAAGCCCAGGGGTTTGACCATTTCCAGATGCTGGACCTGATTCATTCGGTATCGGTGTTTGGCTGGGCCAATCGCCTGATGCAGAACCTGGGCGAACCGGTATTCCCAGAGGAATAAGACGTCTTGGTATGCCGGAGCCTTCCGGTTGTCGGGCTTGGGAGTGAAGGCCGAGGCTGATGTTTTGTTTTCACAGCCAGCCTCACAGAAGACCAGAGCCGTTGTTCCGCTCGCATTCTGCTTACGCTCTGGTAACGATCTACTTAAATAGCAAGGCCGATACGGGACTGATCCTATGTCGGCTTCAATAGGCGAAGCGATCCTGCAGGGCTTCCAGATGGCATTCCTTCAGGATCGCCAGCTGGCGCTCGCGCGCGCTTTTTTTGAACCCGCCGGTTTTCCTGGCGATAATCAGCTCGTTCTTCATTGAATGCTCCCAACCCACCAGTTCGGTTACGGTGACCTGATAGCCCCGCGCTTCCAGTTGCAGGCAGCGCAGTACATTGGTGATCTGGCTGCCGAACTCACGGGTATGCAGAGGATGGCGCCATAATTCGGATAATGGTGTCTTACCCAGCGTGTTCCCCTTGGTGGCGCGCAAGGCTGCGGCGACCTCAGCCTGGCAACAGGGCACGAGCACAATGAAACGCGCGTCACGGGCCAGGGCGAAGCGAATGGCGTCGTCAGTGGCGGTATTGCAGGCGTGCAGGGCGGTAACGATATCGACGTTTTTTGGCAAATCAGGCGAGCAGATTGATTGCTCTACCGTCATGTCCTTGAACTGCATGCCAGAAAAGCCGAGTCTTTGTGCCAGCGCTTCTGATTTTTCCACCAGTTCAGGCCGTGATTCAATGCCATACACGGTTGCGCCATCATGTTCTTTCAGGAACAGGTCGTACAGAATGAAGCCCAAATACGATTTGCCGGCGCCGTGATCCACCAGCGAGAGTGCCTGGCGTTCGTCCAGAACGGTTTGCATCAGCGGTTCGATGAACTGATACAGGTGATATACCTGCTTTAACTTGCGGCGCGTGTCCTGGTTGATCTTGCCCTCGCGCGTGAGGATATGCAGTTCCTTGAGCAGCTCGATGGACTGCTGCGGCTTGATTTCCGGAATCAGGGTCATGCTGCGCCTTACACCGTCATCGAGAAAATCCGCGCATTCGGCTGATGCCGCAGCATGCGCAGGTCAAAGGCCATACAGATATTGCGCGCAAAGGTGCGGCCTGCTTCGGTAATGTCGATACGGTCCTTGCCGATGCGGATCAGGCCATCGTTTTGCATTTCTTCGAGTCGCCCCAGCACTTCGGGCAGTTCCGTAAATTGCATGGCCGGGTCTGCCCAGCTGGTTTGCAACTGGCACATCAGATTGAGAATATGGCGGCGAATGATGAGATCTTCGTCATTGAGCAGATGGCCGCGGAACAGGGGCAGGCTGCCACTGTCGACCCGCGCATAGTAGTCTTCCAGGACCTTTTCGTTCTGCGCAAAGGCATACCAGGTATCACTGATGGCCGAGACGCCCAGTCCGATCATGAGTTGCGTGGAAGACGCCGTATAGCCCATGAAGTTTCGGTGCAGATCCTTGTCGAGCATGGCCTGATAAAGGGTATCGGAGGGCAGCGAAAAGTGATCCATGCCGATTTCCACATAGCCCAGTTCTTCAAGCAGGCGCTTGCCATTTTCATACAGCGCGCGTTTCTGCTCGCCGGAGGGCAGATCGTTTTCGTCGAAGCCGCGCTGGCCGTTACCTTTGATCCATGGCACGTGCGCGTAGGAATAGAAGGCGAGGCGATCCGGTTTGAGGGAAATCGTCCTCTTGATGGTCGACTCCATGGCCTCCCACGTCTGGAAGGGCAGGCCGAAAATCAGGTCATGACTCACGCTGGTGTAGCCAATGTCGCGGGCTGCCTGCGTCACGTTCAGGACATTTTCGTAAGGTTGAATGCGGTGAATGGCCTTCTGTACCACGGGGTCGTAGTCCTGCACGCCGTAGCTGACGCGACGGAATCCCAGATCGTAAAGCGTCTGCAAATGCTCCTTGCGCGTATTATTGGGGTGGCCTTCGAAACTGAATTCATGATGCTCATGAACAATGGCGCCGTCCAGAATGCCGCCGAGCAGGCGCTGCAGATTGGCGCTGCTGAAAAAGGTAGGAGTGCCGCCACCCAGATGGATTTCCCGGATAACAGGTTTTTCACCGAGCAGCTGGCGGTACATGGCCCATTCTTTCAGGACCGCATCAATATAGGGTTCTTCGACACTGTGCTTTTTGGTAATGCGCTTGTGACAGGCGCAGAACGTACAGAGCACCTCACAGAAAGGCAGGTGGATGTAAAGACTGATGCCTTCCTTCGCGTTGGATTCAGCAAAGCTGCGCCTGAGCGTCTGCAGATAGGCGTCGATGTTGAAGCTGTCCTCTTCCCAGTAAGGAACGGTAGGGTAGCTGGTGTAGCGCGGACCGGGGATGTTGTATTTCTGAATAAGTGTGTTCATTCTGTACATGCGCCCCCGGTGTAAGGCGGGGGTGACCTAAAATGCGGGCTCGGTGTCGTCCGGGTCGGCGGATTTGGCAGATTTTCTGCTGGCGGTTTTGGCCACGGCTTTTTTTGCGGCAGCTTTCTTCACAGCGGTTTTCTTCGCGGCAGGCTTGCTTGCGGTTTTGCGGACAGCTTTTTTGGCTGCCTTTTTGACCGCTTTGCCACTGTCTGCCGTATCGTCTGCTGCTTTGCCTGCGCTTTTTGCCGATTTGGCAGGGCGGGGCTCAAATTCAAATTCTATTTTACCTGCTTTCGACATGGCAAGGTAGGCTTTGAACTTACGATTGGTGCGATTGGAGACAAAGCCCTCGAGCAGGTCGGTTTTGCCCTGGGTGAGCAGTTTTCCCATTTGCTCGTGGCCGATCTCCTGCTGCAGGATCACGCGCCCTGACTTGAAGTCGCAGGTTTTTTTCTCGCTGACCGAGTTTTCGCAGACGTAACTCATGCCGGTGTCGTAGACATTGCCACTGCATTTGGGGCAACGACCGATGGCCGTGAGTTGCGATACATCGAGCGGCTCGCTGTTGTCGTCATCAGACTGGCCAAAATCAAATTCCAGCCTGTTTTCCGGGGTGATGCGCAAAATGGCCGAAAACGGGCGTCCCATTTTACTGATGAACCCGTTTAGCGGCCCCAGGGTCTTGTTCCGCAGCAGCTCTTCCACTTCCGGGATTTCGAACGTGCGTCCGCCCGGATGCTTGGTAATGGAAAAGTCGCAGTTGGTGCAGGCGTAACGACGATAATTTTCCTTGACCACGCCACCGCAAGCGGGGCACGGGGTGGAAAGCGTCGCGTAATCGCCAGGTACCGTGTCCTGCTCATATTCCTTGGCGCGCTTGACGATGATCTGGGTGCTTTGCGCGATTTCACGCATGAAAGCGGCACGATCCAGCTGCCCCTGTTCCATCTGCTTGAGTTTATGCTCCCATTCGCCGGTCAGTTCGGGCGAGGTTAATTCGCGAACGTTCAGGCCTACCAGTAGCGTCATGAGCTGGCGCGCCTTGGCGGTAGGAATCAGTTCGCGGCCTTCTCGCCTGAGGTATTGTTCGTTCAATAGCCCTTCAATAATGGTGGCACGGGTGGCGGGTGTTCCCAGACCCCGTTCGGACATGGCTTCACGAAGCTCGTCATCATCCACCAGCTTGCCGGCCCCTTCCATGGCAGACAGCAGCGTGGCCTCTGTATAGCGGGCGGGAGGGCGCGTGACCAGTTCCTTGGCAGCAATGTCTTCGGTTTTGACGGTTTCGTTGTCGCCCACCGGAACCAGCGTGGCGTCGCTTTCCTGGTTTTCACGGCCGTAAATTTCCAGCCAGCCCGGTTTGACCAGTACTTTGCCTTCGGTTTTGAAGTGATGGCTGGCCACGATCGTGATCCGGGTAGTGACGCGAAATTCGGCCGGCGGGAAAAACACCGCCATGAACCGCTTGGTGACCAGATCGTAGATTTTGCCTTCGGCTTCGCTCAGTTCCTTGGGTACCTGCAAGGTAGGAATGATTGCAAAGTGGTCCGAAATTTTCTTGTTGTCGAAAATGCGTTTGTTGGGCTTGACCCAGCTGTTTTGCAGAATTTTCTTTGCAAAAGGCGCATTGCGACGGCCCAGCGTTGAATCGGCGCCCGATATGGCATCAAACGTTTGTTTTACCGTGCCCAAATAGTCTTCGGGCAGATAGCGGGAATCGGTACGCGGATACGTCAGTGCCTTGTGCCGTTCGTACAGGCTTTGTGCCAGCGCCAGCGTGGTTTTGGCGGTAAAGCCGAAGCGCGAATTGGCTTCACGCTGCAGGGAGGTCAGGTCGAACAGCCCAGGCGACATTTGGGTAGAGGGCTTGGCCTCTTCGGTAACGGTACCATTCTTGCCGCGGCAGGCCACGACAACAGATTGGGCGCTGGCCGCAGACCAGAGGCGGTTGTCCTTTTTCTCGGGGTCGTGTTCGTCTTTGCGAAAGCCCGGATCAAACCACCTGCCTTCGTAAAGGCCACCAGCGGCGACGAAGGTTGCATGTACTTCCCAATAATCGCGGGGTTTGAACTGACGGATTTTTTCTTCGCGTTCAAAGACAATGGCCAGGGTCGGAGTCTGGACCCGCCCGATAGGGGTTTTGAAGAACCCGCCGTCTTTGCTGTTGAAAGCGGTCATGGCGCGGGTGCCGTTGATCCCGATGAGCCAGTCGGCCTCGGCACGGGAACGGGCTGCCGCCTCCAGGGGTTTCATGACACTGTCGTCGCGCAGATTGTCGAAGGCTTCGATGATGGCATTGCGCGTCATTGACTGCAGCCACAGCCGTTTGATAGGCTTATTGACGCCCGAATACTGGATAATGTAGCGAAATATCAGCTCGCCTTCACGCCCGGCATCGCAGGCGTTGATAATGGCGCTGACATCTTTGCGCTTGAGCAGTTTGACCAGCATTTTGAGCCTGTCGGTGGCTTTTTTGTCTGAAGGCTTCAGGTCAAACGCCTTGGCGGGGATGGCCGGCAGATGATTGAATGACCATTTTCCCCGTACGACATCGTCGGGGTTGGTCAAAGTAAGCAGATGCCCTACGCTGGACGACAAGACATACTGGTCGTTCTCAAAGTAGTCGCCTTCACGGTGCATGCCACCCAATGCGCGAGAGATATCAAGCGCAACTGAAGGTTTCTCAGCGATAATCAGGGTTTTCGTCATGGTTTTCCGAAGTTATGAACCGCAAGCGGATGTGCTATTTTTCACCTGAGTGTACTACACGGCTATTATCCAGACAGGGATAATCGCATACAGTTCCGTTTCTGATGGCCGGCGTTTCTGCCAGCCTAAGCGCGGATAATACGAGAGGTAAATCCATTCATGCAAGCTCCAATCGTCAAATCTGCAGAATCTGCGAGTGATCGGATCGTCTACTGGCGCCGCTTTTTTCATATTGCTCTGCGTGTCCTGGGACTGGGACTACTGGCCAGCGGCATTGTCACTCTGATTGCGGCAAACTGGGACGGCCTGGGGAAATTCGTACGTATCGGTGGCGTACAGGCACTGCTGATTGCGGTGGTGGCCGTTGCCCTTGTGCTGGTCCGGCATGGGCGCCGTAGACAGGATGGTGTCGCAACGGGGGGCGCCAGGGCAGAAGGCGTTATCGCCCGTCGTGGTGTGGCAGGGGTGCCGCCCTTTGCCGGCGCGCTGTTCCTCGCATCTGTGGTCACAGGCGGACTGCTGGCCCTGTTGGGGCAAACCTATCAAACCGGCGCTGATCCCTGGACACTGTTCGGCTGGTGGGCGCTGTTAATGCTTCCGTGGCTGTGGGCATCGCGCAGCTGGTTTGTTGTCGTGCTCTGGCTGGTGGTGGTGAACACGGCCGTCATTCTGCTGCTGGGGGATACGTTCTTCCTGACCGACGGCTGGTATTCGCTGGCTCGCGACGCCTGGACCGTGGCTGTCATGAATGGTGTGCTGCTGGCGATGGCGGAGTGGCTGCGCCCACATTACAGCGATCCCTATCGGGTGGTACCCAGGCTGCTTGCTCTTGCCGTGCTCGTCGCGCTGTTCTGCACCGTTTCCGTTTACATCGAGTCAATATTCAGGGGGGGCATCAGTCAACTCATGATTATGCAGGGGGCGCTGGTTGTCGCGGTGGTCGTAGCGGGGTTTCAGGTTTACCGGCGCATCAGACCCGACTTTTTTGTTCTGTCGCAACTGGCTGTGTTTACCGTTTTATATGCGGGCACCTATATGCTGATCATTAGCTGGCTGCTTGCAGAGTCTCTGGTAGTCAGTGTGACGCTGGCGTTTCTTTTTGCACTGGGCGGTCTGTGGGGCTGCGTGTCCTGGCTGAAAAAAGCCTATCAGAATTTATCCGGCAGCGCGTACACAGCGGCTGTCGCAGACGGGGATGCCACGCGGCCCGCTGGCGCAATCGATGGCACCCGGGTGCAGCCCCAGGCAGACAAGCAGGCACACACAGGTGAACGTGCGCCGCTTGCCGATTCCGTTCAGGTATCCGTCACACCGGCCAGAAGATCGCCCTTTCTTTTCCTCTTTTCCTTTGCATTTCTGTTCCTGTTGGGGATGGCATTGGTGCTTCTGCTCGAAATTCCTCTCTATGTGGCCGGCGTGGCGTGTTTGATAGCCGGGCTGCTGACCTATCTTGTCGGAGCAGAAAAATGGCGGGTGATCGGCGTGACCCTGATGCTGGCCAGCCTGCTGGTGCTGGGCGTTGTCGTCTTTGAAGAGGGACTAGGGCTCTTGGATCTGGGATCATGGCAGGCCATCATCCTGGTTGTCGGGCTGATGGTTCTGTTTCATCTCTATCAGGCCTCGTGGTTCCAGTTTCTTTGCGCGATTGCGGCGCTGAGCATGCTGACCCTGCTGTGGCAGGAATACGGTCCGGGCTTTCTTTCGGTCGTTGGCAGCAATGCCTACGGCAACCCGTCATGGGGCTTCGGGTCGAGTTTTCTGTATGAGCTGGCGCCTGTTTATGTCGTGCTGGGTACGATCATCATGATGTCGCTGCCGGCAGCGTGGGCGCGACGCTACAGGGTGCTGGCCTGGGCTTTGCTGAGCCTGCCGATGTGGTCGTATCTTGTCAATGTCTATAGTCTGCTTCATGGTTTTAGTTCAGGAGTGCCTGGCGGGCAGAATATGCTGGTACTGGCCCTAAGTATTTGGCGTCTGCCCACGCCGTTTCCTCTGATATATCTGGGTAACGTCCTGTTTGTCTTGCTGCCGGTGTTCGTTGCCTGGCAATCTGCCCGGCGCCGTCAGGTACCCCTGGCAGATCAGGCGGTTGTGTTGCTGGTACTGCTGGCGTTGGGTGTGCTTTGGGGTAATCTTCCCGGCGTACAGCTCGGCCTGCTGTTCTGCGTGCTGGGTTTTGAACTGGGCTACCGGAATATGCTGGTCATTGGCGTCACCAGTGTGATTCTTTTTCTGGCCGCATTTTATTTTCAGCTGACTTTTCTGTTGCTGGATAAGGCCTATTTCCTGATCGGACAGGGCATCGTTCTGTTGCTGGTGGCGCTGATCTGGATCTGGGTTCGTCCTATGGCGCGGGCTCCGCAGCCCGGTGTCACTGCATCTGGGCAACGGTCCGGAACCGGCCAGCGGCAGGGAACGCCAACCCATTCCGAAGTCGAATCGGAAGCAGGCACAGGAACCGGTGCCAAGGCAGCTTCAATGACGGGAACCCGGTTTTCGAGTAGCCCGGTCCTGTCAGCGCGGGCCTCGGTTAAACCTGTGATCGCGGCAATCGTGGCTGGACTGCTGGCTGTGCTGGCGGTGGCCAATACGGATGTCGTACAGAAGGAAGCGATTATCCGCGATGGCACGCGCTTCATTGTCGCGCTGCAGCCCGTAGATCCCCGTTCTTTGATGCAGGGCGACTATATGACGCTGAATTTTACAAGCAGAGCGGGCGGGAACGCCGAGGTCTTCTCGGACTATACCCATCATTACGTCGAACTGGCGCCGGATGCCCATGGCGTCTACACCTTTGTGCGCACCTTGCCGGACATAGCGCCGCCCTCGCAGCCCGGGAATGTGGTTGTGCGTTATCGCAGAACGGGCAGAAGCGGGATCCGGTTTGTGACCGATGCCTACTTCTTTCCAGAGGGGCAAGGAGAGCACTTTGCGCGCGCGCGTTTCGGTGAGTTTCGCGTGAACGATAGGGGAACCGCATTGCTGGTAGGGCTGCTGGACGAACAGCAAAACCGGCTGTAGCAGGGTATCAGGACGGGTGTGAAACAGCTCTTCGCCCCGTCATCCCCCCGTCACTCCTCCTTCATGATTTCCTCATTATTTCCTCATTATTTCCTCATTATTTCCTGATCTCATCGCCTACATTTCAGCGCTCGGATAGTTTCAGAGCACAAATAATCCAGGTACGGCGTGCCCATTTCCAGCATGCCCCCTATCCGGCGACCCTATCCGGCACCCGAATCCGCGCCGTACGACCTCGACGCGGCAGGACCGCCATCTATTAGCGGCTAGGCGTTAATCCTGAAGTTTTGTTGCCATGTGCTGATGGCGGCGTCCCAGAATGCGGGGACGGTGGTTACCGGCAATACCGGGAATCCCAGTGCAGCCCATGCGCGGTGCAGGCTTTTGATCGGGTTTTGAAGATCAATCGCCTGTGCGTGGTTCTGTTTGGACAGTTTTCTGCCATTGGCATCCAGTACTAGCGGAATATGCATCATGCGTGGCGGGGTAAAGCCCAGGAGGCGGGCCAGCTGGTGCTGTCTGGCCGTCGAGGAAAGCAGATCCTGCCCCCGGACGATATCGGTAACGCCCTGATCGTGATCGTCTACCACCACTACTAACTGGTAGGCAAAGAGTCCATCGGCGCGTTTGATAAGCATGTCGCCAACCGCCTGTGCGACGTTCTGGGTCCGCGTGCCGACCCACCGATCCGCAAACGTATACGTTTCATCGGGAACGATCATGCGCCATGCCCGCGGCGGCCGGCCATCGCGGATGCCGTGGCGACAGGTGCCGGCATAGGGGCGTTCCCCATCTTCGCCCAGAAGCCCGGCCTGCCTGGCTTTCTCGTTGATCTCCTGCCGCGTACAGGCGCATCCATAGATCAGTCCGCGATCTGCCAGTTGTTCGAAAATTTCTGTGTATCGGTGCAGGCGTTCTGATTGCCGGATAATGTCGCCATCCCAATGCATACCCAGTGTCTGCAACTGGGAAAGAATGACCTGATCTGCACCGGCGACCACACGGGGTGTATCAATATCTTCTATCCGCAGTAGCCAGCGGCCCTGGTGTGCCCGTGCGTCCAGATAACTGGCCATGGCGGCAACCAGGGACCCATCATGCAGGGGGCCGCTGGGACTGGGCGCAAAACGCCCGGTATAGGTTTTGTTTGCGGGGACAGGCGAACTGGGCAAAATAACGATGGTGCAAGTATACGAAAGGGCGAAAGGGGAATCGGTGCATCACGCCGCGTCAGCAGGAAAGCGGACGCTGGTGCTTATGTCGACGGTGGTACCGGCGGCTGACCGGGCATCCTGTCTGCGGATGGCAGGCGACGCCCTGTCGCTTTCGATTCCCCGGGTCGATCAGTGGAAGAGCTTTTCTTCGTCGTCCGTGACCAGTTCTTCCAGGATCAGATGATCGATTTCTGCTTCCTGGCTCCACAATACCATCAGGGTAATGATTTTCATGTGTTGCAGGGACAGGGGCGCCTCGGGCGCTGCCATGGCACGATCAATAATGATTTCACGCAGCGCAGGAGCAACAGCGCCGGTGTATTCCAGGAAACTCAGGAAGCCGATGGCGGCAACGCCCAGATGCTGCTGTTCACCGGGTGTGTATACCCGTGTGCTGGCATCTGACATGCTGGTGAGTTCTACGCATTTCTCTGTGGACTCGGCCAGCCCGAACAGCCAGCCAATGGCGTCGTCGATGTCTTCATGTTCGAAACCGGCGGCCATGAGCCGCTTGGTCAGGACATCTGCGGAAGGGCAGGACTCCGGAGTGTAATAGTTCTCGAAGAGATAAACCAGGACATCATACATAATGCGTTTTCCCCAAAAGGTTTATTCAATGATAGCCCTTCAGTCAAATGACACCATCCTGCCTTCAAAATACTTTAATTAAGCTGAAAGCGTAGATAAATGGTGCTATTTGACGGGCTACACCCGTCAGCCGTTACGCAGGCTTAATGATTATACTTTACGGGTTTTTGCAGGCTCAGGCAACGGTTTATTGCCGGCTGACAAAAAAATATCGTCCCTGTGCATCCAGGCTCATGATTCAAAAAGACTTTTCCGTGACATGACCGTTGCCCGCAGGCCGCGGGTTCTGTTTCAGTCGATTGCAGATATGACCGCTGGCGCAGTTTTCATGGTGGTCAGATATCTGTTTGGACCGTCAAGCGATGCGTTGTGCAAATTGGCAGCGGATTGGCACGATGATTGACCTGGTTCCGTAGTGGGTTTTTTTCACAGACAGGAGCGGATTTTTTCACAGACCGGACAGGGGATGGGAATTTGAATACAATGAAAACTTACTTCATCCCTTTTGCATTTATAAGGAAATGCCATGTCTTTCAGTCCCGCCGACACCCAGTCGCTTATGGAAATTACTGCCCGCCCACCGATGTATTTCGTCAAGGGTGAAGGTTCCTGGCTGACGGATGATACCGGCAAGCGATATCTGGACTGCATCCAGGGGTGGGCCGTCAACTGCCTGGGCCACTGTCCGCCACAACTGATTCAGGCGCTCAATGCGCAGGCGACAAAGCTGATTAATCCGTCGCCTGCCTTTTTCAACGAACCTTCGGTGGCGCTGGCTAAACGGCTGACCGATGCGTCCTGTTTCGATCAGGTCTTTTTTACCAACAGTGGCGCAGAAGCCAATGAAGGCGTGATCAAGCTGGCCCGCAAGTGGGGGCAGAAGCATAAAAACGGCGCCTTCAAAATCATCACTTTCGACCACAGTTTTCATGGTCGCACGCTGGCCACCATGTCGGCATCCGGCAAAGAGGGTTGGGATAAGAAATTTGCGCCGCAGGTTGACGGATTTCCCAAGGCAGAACTGAACAATCTGGATTCGGTCAAGGCTTTAATTGATGACAAGACAGTCGCGGTTATGCTTGAACCCGTGCAAGGCGAGGGCGGTGTAGTGCCTGCTGACGCGGCGTTCATGAAAGCCTTGCGCGAACTGACGCGCGAGAACAATATGCTGTTGATCGTGGATGAAGTGCAGACCGGCATGGGTCGTTGCGGCACCCTTTTCGCCTATCAGGCTTTCGGGATCGAACCCGATATCATGTCGCTGGGCAAGGGAATTGGCAGTGGCATTCCCTTGGCGGCCATGCTGGCTCGCGAAGAGGTTGCCTGCTTCGAACATGGTGACCAGGGCGGTACTTACAATGGCAATCCATTAATTACGGCAGGCGGGGTTGCGGTGTTTGATGCACTGACCGCGCCTGGGTTTATGGAAAGTGTGCAACTGCGCTCGGAACAGCTTTCAAAAGGCCTGTTGGCGCTCTCTGAAAAATGGGGCATGAAAGGAGAGCGTGGCATGGGACTGCTGCGCGCCCTGGTTCTGGATAAGGACGATGGCCCGGCAATTGTGGATGCGGCCCGTAACCGCGGCCCGGAAGGCATGCTGCTGAACGCGCCGCGTCCGAATCTGCTGCGTTTCATGACTGCACTCAATATTACCGAAGACGAAATCAAACTGATGCTGGCGTGGCTGGACGAAGTGATCACCGAGGTCAGGTCCTGAAATTACCCTGTTCCCCCGACAGGACACCCAAGCAGCCGGATGCGATCGCGCCCGGCTGTCACTGAGAAGCATAAAGGAGTAATCATGCAGAACGAGATGGAACTCAAAGAGTTGGTTATTGAACTGTCGGATAACCTGAATCAATGCATGGCGCAGCAGGCGGCGCTGCAACACGCCGTCTATGCACTGCTTGCCAATGTCACCGACAAAAAGGCAGTACGTGATTCGCTTAACATCTGTGCCGGAAGTTTTCTGGAGGCCCAGGAATCACTGGGTTTGCCGGACGATATGATTGAAACCTACCAGGACGAAATTAACGAACTGCTCGATACGCTTTCCGGTGATATCGAGGAGCAGCGCGAGGCGGACTGGGCTAACGAAGGTGGCAATATCCAGCTGGACGAAGACAGGGAATAAGCTGCCTGGAAAAATGTCCTGGGAACCTGGGGCATAGGGTTCCTGTTTATGGAGTTGCAGGCACCCGGCTATCGACATTCGTGCAGCTTGCGGCAAATGGCAAGAAGCGAGCAGCAAGCTGTACGGTGCTTGCTTCTTGTTTGTTGGAGTTTGTTGCGAGTTGCTTGCGGCACTCCGGTTGGCACCTGAAGCGCTGCGATGGCAATATCCCGCCTTTCATCGCAGCGTGTCAAATGCGATCCTGTATTCATCAGAGCGTGCCAAAAGCAACACTGCAGTGCTGTAACGACTGGCGGTTGAAGACAGGGTTGCAAGCAAAACCTCCGCCCGTGAACGACAGCGCTTCAGTAGCAACCCCCAGCCGAAAAACAGACAGCCATACTCCGGGGAACCTGTTCATGACATCGCGCGCCTGGTCGTCAAGTCTTCCGACATTGCGCCGTTCCACCTCTACGATTATCCGGCTTGCGCAATCCTGATGAGTTCGGCCCCATCCGAGACCTGATCACCCACAGCGAAGAAGATTTCTTCCACCACTCCGTCCGTGGGTGCACTGATGCCGTGTTCCATCTTCATGGCTTCCATGACCATCAACGCATCGCCTTTTTTCACGGTATCGCCGGCCTTGACCGAGAGCGAGATGATTTTGCCGGGCATGGGGGCGGTCAGATTACCGCCATGGTCGGCACTTTCATCGGCCGCATGACGCAGCATATCGGGCAGGCCGAATACGCGGGTTCCGCCGGTTTCTGCCGTGCCGAACAGCCAGGCCTGCTCATCTTCACGAACGATGACAGCACGGTAATTGCGCCCATCCAGATTGACCTGGGTTTGCCAGCTTTCTCCGTCCTGTTTTGCTGACCAGGTGATCGGATAATCCCGGTCCTGATGGACCAGACGCCACTGTCCGTTCTCGCGATGCATGGCCAGGGTGTGCGCGGTATCTCCGTCCTGCAGCTGCAGGGTTTGATGATAGCATCCTGCCAGGCGCCAGCCGTCGGTGTTGTCCCAGGGGTCAGCCGTGTGGCTGAGGCGATTTTGGTTTTGCCCGGTTTGCCCCTGAACGCTGATCCAGGTGGCAGCCACACATGCCAGGGCAGGGAGTGGCGCTTCGGTATGCTCGGGCAGCAGCTGCTCGCGGTTTTTTTCAATGAGTCCGGTATCCAGATCGGCAGTGGCAAACGCCGTGTTTTCCATCAGTTTGCCCAGGAAAGCCAGATTGGTCCTGACGCCGACTACGTGAGTCTGCGCCAGGGCGTCATGCATGCGGGCGATGGCCTGCTCACGGTTTTCGCCCCGGACAATCAGCTTGGCGATCATGGGATCATAATAGGGCGAGATGGTGTCGCCTTCCCGAACCCCTCCATCGACACGAATCGTGCCATTGCGAAATGCCACATGCTCGGGCAGGCGCAGGTGGCTGAGTGTGCCAATGGACGGCAGAAAACCGTTATCCGGATTTTCTGCGTAAATGCGGGCTTCGATTGCGTGACCCGTCATGCTCAGCTGTTCCTGGGTCAGCGGCAGCGGCTGTCCCGCGGCAACACGTAGTTGCCATTCGACCAGATCCAGTCCGGTAATCATTTCTGTAACCGGGTGTTCGACCTGCAGGCGTGTATTCATTTCCATGAAATAGAAGCGACCATCGGGCTCGGCAATGAATTCCACGGTTCCCGCACCCACGTAACCCACCGCTTTGGCGGCGGCCACGGCCGCTACGCCCATTTCCCTGCGGCGTTCCGGCGTCATTCCTGGTGCGGGCGCTTCTTCAATCACTTTCTGGTGACGGCGCTGGACCGAACAGTCACGCTCGAACAGGTAAACGGCGTTGCCTTGACTGTCTGCGAAGACCTGAATTTCAATATGTCGGGGTTTGGTCAGGTAGCGTTCGATGAGGACCATGTCATCACCAAAACTGCTGATGGCCTCACGCTTGCACGAAGCCAGGGCAGCAGGAAAGTCCCCCGAGCTGTTGACGACACGCATGCCTTTGCCGCCACCGCCGGCGCTGGCCTTGATTAAAACGGGATAGCCAATACGATCGGCCTCCTGATGCAGCAGATCGGGGTTCTGATCCTTGCCGTGATAGCCGGGTACCAATGGTACGCCTGCCTTTTCCATCAGAGATTTGGCGGCCGATTTGCTACCCATGGCGGCGATGGCCGATACGGGCGGGCCGATGAAGGTGACGCCAGCGTCGTGACAAGCCTGGGCAAAGCCTTCGTTCTCAGACAGAAAACCGTAGCCCGGGTGAATGGCCTGGGCACCGGTAGCGCGGGCCGCGTTCAGAATGACATCGCCCAGCAGATAACTGGCACTGGGTTCGGCTGCACCGATATGTACGGATTCATCGCAGGCCTGGACATGCGCGGCGCCAGCATCGGCATCGGAATACACAGCAACGGTACGGATGCCCATGCGGCGCGCCGTGGCCGCGACACGGCAGGCGATTTCGCCGCGGTTGGCAATAAGAATGGTATGAAACATGTTCTGGTCTCCGGTCAGATGCGGAACACGCCGAAACGCGTGTCTTCTATCGGGGCATTCAGCGCTGCGGACAGGCTCAGGGCCAGTACGCGGCGGGTATCGGCCGGCTGGATGATGCCGTCATCCCACATGCGTGCGGTGGCATAGTAGGGATGGCCTTCGCGCTCGTACTGGTCGCGAATCGGTGCCTTGAATTGCTCTTCTTCTTCGGCACTCCACTGACCCCCCTTGGCTTCAATCCCATCGCGACGGATCGTGGAGAGCACGCTGGCCGCCTGTTCGCCGCCCATGACAGAGATGCGGGCATTGGGCCACATGAACAGCAGGCGCGGATTGAAGGCGCGGCCACACATGCCGTAGTTGCCGGCGCCGAAAGAGCCACCGATCAGCACGGTAATTTTGGGAACCGAAGCGGTCGAGACGGCCGTCACCATTTTTGCGCCATGGCGGGCGATTCCTTCATTTTCGTACTTGCGACCGACCATAAAGCCCGTGATGTTCTGCAGGAAAACGAGTGGGATTTTGCGCTGGCAGCACAGTTCTATAAAGTGCGCGCCTTTTTGCGCCGCTTCTGAAAACAGAATCCCGTTGTTGGCAATAATGCCGACGGGCATGCCATGCAGATGGGCAAAGCCGGTCACCAGCGTTGTGCCAAAGCGTGCTTTGAACTCATCAAATTCGGAGCCGTCCACAATGCGTGCAATCACTTCACGTACGTCATATGGCTTGCGCGTGTCGGCGGGAATGATGCCATTGAGTTCGGCCGGGTCATACAGCGGCTCACGTACGGGCTGCAGCCGCAGTGGCATGTCTTTTTTTATGTTCAGGCGTGCGACGGTGTCGCGGGCGAGCTGCAGGGCATGCATATCACTGTTGGCCAAATGATCGACCACGCCGGACAGCCGGGTGTGCACATCACCGCCGCCCAGGTCTTCTGCCGTGACGACTTCGCCGGTGGCGGCCTTGACCAGTGGCGGCCCGCCCAGAAAGATGGTGCCCTGATTCTTGACGATAATGGATTCATCGCTCATGGCCGGAACATACGCACCGCCGGCTGTACACGATCCCATGACAACAGCAATTTGCGCAATGCCCATGGAGGACATGACTGCCTGGTTGTAGAAAATGCGGCCGAAATGATCGCGATCCGGAAAAACCATGTCCTGACGGGGCAGGTTGGCGCCGCCCGAGTCCACCAGGTAAATGCACGGCAGATGGTTCTGCTGGGCAATTTCCTGCGCGCGCAGGTGCTTCTTGACGGTCATGGGGTAGTAAGTACCCCCTTTTACCGTGGCGTCATTGCACACAATCACGCATTCAATGCCGTTGACCCGACCTATTCCGGTGATGACGCCGGCGCCAGGGGCTTCGTTGTCATACATGTCGTGGGCCGCCATGGGCGAGAGTTCCAGAAAGGCCGTGCCAGGATCCAGCAGGCGTTCAACCCGTTCGCGTGGCAGCAGCTTGCCGCGTGCCACATGTTTGGCGCGTGCGGTCTCGCTGCCGCCCAGGGCGGTTTTTTTCAGATGCAACAGCAGGTCATCGATCTGCTGCTGCATGGCTTCTGCGTTTTCCAGGAAGGAGGCAGAGCGGACATTGATTTTTGAAGTAATAACGGGCATAAATCGTTTCCATGCAAGTCGCCGGCAGTTGCGAACCGGATGGTGCGAACCGCGGGGGATAACGTTTTTTTTGCGTAAACCGTGTCGGGAATGCGTATTCCCGACAGCGGCTCACAGGGTCAGACCATTTCTACTGCAAGTGCGACGGCTTCACCGCCACCGATGCATAACGTGGCAATGCCGCGTTTGCCCTTGGTCTTGCGCAGCGCACCCAGCAGGGTCGTCAGGATACGCGCGCCAGACGCGCCGATTGGGTGGCCCAGGGCAGTGGCGCCGCCGTGGATATTGACTTTGGCGTGATCCAGGTCCAGTTCTTTCATGGCTGCCATGGTAACGACCGCAAAGGCTTCGTTGATTTCATACAGATCCACATCGTCCTTGGCCCATGATAGTTTTTCCAGCAGTTTTTTAATGGCGCCTACCGGTGCCGTTGTAAACCACTCTGGTTCATGCGAATGCTGGGAATGACCAACAATCCGTGCCAGGGGTGTGGCGCCAAGTTTTTTCGCGGTGGATTCACGCATGATGACCAGGGCGGCTGCGCCGTCAGAGATTGACGAGGAATTGGCTGCCGTAACTGAGCCGTCTTTTTTGAAGGCGGGCTTGAGTGCGGGAATTTTCTCGGGTTTGGCTTTGCCAGGTGACTCGTCGGTATCGACGACGGTATCGCCGCCGCGGCCCTTGACGGTCACCGGTGCGATTTCCCATTCGAAGCTGCCATCCTGGATGGCTGCATTGGCGCGTTTCAGCGATTCGATGGAAAAGGCGTCCTGTGCTTCACGTGTGAAGGTATATTTGTCGGCGCATTGCTCGGCGAAGACACCCATGGCGGTACCACGCGCGTAGGCGTCTTCCAGGCCGTCAAGCGCCATATGATCGTAGACGGTGGAGTGACCGTAGCGGTAACCCTGCCGGCCCTTGAGCAGCAGATAGGGAGCATTGCTCATGCTTTCCTGCCCGCCTGCAACGATGACGTCGGCACTGCCGGCCAGCAGCAGGTCATGCGCCAGCATGGCGGCTTTCAGGCCCGACCCGCAAACCTTGTGGATGGTGGTGCAGGCGACACTTTTCGGTAAGCCTCCGCCCAGGGCGGCCTGGCGTGCAGGAGCCTGTCCCTGCCCTGCCTGCAGCACGTTGCCCATAATGACTTCCTGGACATCGTCAGGCTTGATTCCGGCGCGCTCTACTGCGGCACGGATGGCGGTGGCCCCCAGTTCATTCGCGGCCAGCCCGGACAGGCTGCCCATCATGGCGCCCATGGGAGTACGGGCAGCCGAAACGATTACGATTGGATCATTCATGTCGGTTCCTTTGATAAGGGATGGTTCCGCAGCGCCACTGCAGGGTGCAGGTGGCGCTGGGCGGGATAGGGAAAGATATCTTCAATTTTACCGGCTGCCACTCGGTTCTGCCGATGCTGCCACCATTGGTAGTCAAGTAGCTGCGCGTGGTATTTCATGAAGGCCTGGCGTACGCGCGCATCGCCCAGCAGGAAACGGTCGAATTCTTCGGGAAAAACATCATTGGCGTGAACGGCATACCACGGTTCATCAGACATTTCTGCTTCCTCGTTGGGCGCAGGCGGTATCTTGCGAAACACCATGTCTGTCACAGGCTGGATTTCATCATAGTCGTAAAACACGACGCGTCCCAGCCGGGTCACCCCGAAATTCTTGTACAGCATATCGCCGGCGAAAATATTGGCGGCAGCCAGTTCAGCAATGGCATCACCGTAACCCCTGACCGCGACTTCTAGCGCCGCATCGCTGGCGCGGTTCAGATACAGATTTAAAGGTGTCATGCGCCGCTCAATGTAGACATGCCTGAAGACGATAGCGTTATCGGTTTCCTCAATCAGGCTTGGCACCTCTGCGCGCAATTCTTTGAGCAGCGCTTCCGAGAAGCGGTTCAGCGGCAAGGCGACCTGCGAGTATTCCCAAGTATCGGCCATGCGTCCCACGCGGTCATGCAGCTTGACCATCTGGTACTTCTGGCGTACCGTCGTGTGCACCATGCCATCCTTGCGGATGTTGTCACGGATGAGTTTGAATACGTAAGGGTAGGAACCCAGCGTGAATACTGTCATGACCATGCCCTCGATACCAGGTGCGATATCGAAAGTATCGGTCGAATGCGTCAGATGGTGCAGAAAATCGCGGTAGAACAGGGTTTTCCCCTGTTTCTGCAGGCCGATGGCCGTATACAGCTCGGCCTTGGGCTTGGCCGGCATCAGCGTTTGCAGAAATGACACGTAGGACGAAGGTGTTTCCATGTCCACCAGGAAGTAGGCACGTGTGAAACTGAAAAGAGTGCTGATATCGGCGCGGGTATGCAGTAGCGCGTGCAACTGCAGTTCATGGCCGGGCGTATGCAGCAGCGGAATGGCAAACGGGTAGAGCTGCCCATTATTGATGAAGCGGCCAATGATATACGCGCCCTTGTTCCGGAAAAACAGGCTGCGCAGCACGTGAATCTGGCAGTCGGGTGCAATGCGCGAACCGCCGGACTTGAGAATCTCGCCCCGCAGGATATGGACTGCGCGACGCGCAAGAAGGCGCGCATCCTGCGGCAGATCCTGATAGGGAAGGGCCAGGCCGAAGTCGGCAACCATGTCAATCACGGTTGAAATAATTCCCCCGGTGTGGGGATAGTAGACACGGTAGGACTTGCCCTGTGCATCAATATAGTCGGTGGCAACCGCCGGACGCACAAACAGAAAATCATTGTGGAAGTAGTCGCGATGCATGATCCGGCTGCAAACCGAATTGAAAAAGGTTTCTGCGCACTCCGGCTGGCTGTGTTCCAGCAGCAATTGCGTATACGCCTGCTTGATGTCCTGCCAGTACCGGCTCTGTTCTTCGGTAAAGGCGCCGCCCAGTTTCGGATCCTGCATGGCCATCCGGGTTTTGTTCAGCATCTGTGCAATCTGGCGGGTACACTCACGCACCCGGGTATCGTAATAATCGATACGCTCTCGATTAACGCGCTGCATGCCATGCCAGTCATGTGACTCAAACAGCGCCTTGGCCCGTTGCGCAACAAAGCGGAACAGGGAATAGTGGCGGTTGAACCCCGCCAGGATCTCTGCGGCAAGTGCAGCCGGCTCCGGCACTTGCGGATCCAGTTGCTGAACTTGCTGATGGTCTGCTGTGAGCGGCATGATCGGGTGTCTTCTCTTACTGCATGGGTGCCGTGGGCGGGTGTTCCGGCTCAGCGCGTTTCATTGAACAGCTCGCGTCCGATCAGCATACGACGAATTTCGCTGGTGCCCGCGCCGATCTCGTACAGCTTGGCATCACGCCACAGTCTGCCGGTCGGATATTCGTTAATATAGCCGTTTCCTCCAAGAATCTGTATTCCTTCGCCAGCCATCCATGTGGCTTTTTCTGCGCAGTACAGAATGACGGCGGCGCAGTCCTTGCGCACTTCGCGTACGTGACCGGCCCCTAGTCGATCCAGATGTTTGCCGACGGTGTAGCAGAATGCACGACTGGCTTGCAGCGTGGTGTACAGATCGGCCATTTTGCCCTGGATAAGCTGGAATTGGCCGATGGACTGACCAAACTGCCTGCGTTCGTGCACGTAAGGCACGGTAATGTCCATAACCGCCTGCATAATGCCCAGCGGTCCGCCGGCAAGCACGGCGCGTTCATAATCCAGCCCGCTCATCAGCACCTTGACGCCACCGTTAAGCTGGCCAAGAATATTTTCTTCAGGCACTTCACAGTTTTCGAAAACCAGTTCACCGGTGTGGCTGCCGCGCATTCCCAGCTTGTCCAGCTTTTGCGCAACCGAAAAGCCTTTGAAGTCCTTTTCGATAATGAATGCGGTGATCCCCTTCGCGTTCGCCTGGGGATCGGTCTTGGCATAGACCACGAGCGTATCGGCATCCGGACCGTTGGTGATCCACATTTTGGTGCCGTTCAGTATGTAGCGATCGCCTTTTTTCTCGGCGCGCAGTTTCATGCTGACAACATCGGACCCGGCGCCAGGTTCACTCATGGCCAGGGCGCCTACGTGCTCGCCGCTGATGAGTTTGGGCAGATATTTTTTCTTCTGTGCTTCGGTGCCGTTGCGATGCAGCTGGTTGACGCAAAGATTCGAATGTGCGCCGTAGGACAGCGCGACAGAGGCGCTGGCGCGCGACAGTTCTTCCATCACGATCATGTGGGCGAGATAACCCAGATTGGCGCCGCCGTATTCTTCTCCGACAGTCATGCCCAGCACACCCAGGTCGCCGAACTTTTTCCACAGATCCATGGGGAACTGATCGTCGCGATCCAGCTGCGCAGCCCGCGGTGCGATTTCTGCCTTTGCAAAATCGGCTACGGCATCGCGCAGCATGTCCAGATCCTGGCCCAGATCAAAATTCAAACCGGGAATCGTCATGAAAATCTCCATCGTGGTGGTGGTGTCATTAACGGGCCAGGCTGGCCTGACCTATTTTGTAAGTTTACGTGAACCGGATCAGGGCCTGATGACCGACTTGCAAGAACAAGGGTAATCGCCAGTATGACTGGGCCCGGGTAGATATTCGTGGGCGAACCGACATCCGGTACAATTGCCAAATATATCATTACGTTTACGTAAACGTCAATACATCATCACTCGGGAAAAACCCCATGGCGCGACTTGGGATGCGTGGCCGGAATCAGGGGGCAGAGTGGTACAGAGTGGTAATTGGGGGGCGCCGCTGTTCGGATCGAAGGTTCGTGCAGAAGCCGGCACGGGCTTGCTCGCTGAAACGACGAGAATGCACCGACCCTTTTGAACGGGCATACGCAGAATCAGCCTTGGGGGGCGACAGAGTACTGACGGAGATGCGGTCAGGCAGTTTGAGTCTGATGAGTGCGCGGATGTCCAGAAATTCAGGCTTGCTTAATCGTATTGCCCACTTCGCTGAGCAGCTTCAGGCAGTTTTTTTCCTGTTCGTCGATTTCTGCCAGTGTCTGATCCAGATCACGTTTCTGCTGCAGCAACTGTTGCTTGTGGCGGGTAAGAACGGTCAGGTAGCTTTGCAGTTGGGGCTGTGTGCTGCCAGGGCCTTCGTACATGCCGATAAGGGAACAGATTTCGGACAGCTGCAATCCCAGTCGTTTGCCGCGCAGGGCCAGTTTCAGGCGGGTGCGATCGCGATGGGTATAGATGCGCTTTTGTCCGTCCCGTATGGGATTGACGATCCGATGGTCTTCGTAGAAGCGAAGCGTGCGGGGCGTGATGTTGAATTCTTCCGCGAGTTCGGAAATAGACCAGGTGCGAGGGCTCATGAAGGCAAAGCATGTCGAAACGGAATTCGACTTGCATCTTTACGTTAACGTAAACTATGATCTATGAATTAAAAGCAAATGTCAATGAGGAGAGGTACGCATGAATGAACTCGAAGCACGACTGGAATACCCATTCGGAGACGCCCTGCCAGAGCCGGGCGTGGCGCAGGAGATCGCCCCTGGCGTCAAATGGATTCGCATGCCGCTGCCTTTCGCGCTGGACCATATCAATCTGTGGCTGCTCAGGGACGACATTGATGGTCGACAGGGCTGGACCGTCGTGGATACGGGCATTTCCAAGCCGGAAGTCAAAGCCCTTTGGGAAAAAGTCTTTGAAAACGCGCTGGAAGGGCTGCCCGTCCTGCGTCTGATTGTTACGCATATGCATCCGGACCATACGGGTCTGGCGGCCTGGATCTGTGAGCGGTGGAATGCGCCGCTGTATATGAGCATGACGGACTTTTATGTCGCCTCACTTTGGTCATCCCGTCCGGCTGGCGGTGCGGGGACGGGCGGTGATGTCGCCGTTGAACATTTTGCGCGCCATGGAATGAGCGATCCGGACGCGCAGGAGCAGATCCGTCAGCGTGCGAGCTATTATCCTTCCCTGGTTGAAGGGATGCCGCGCCGGTTTGTCCGCCTGCTGGGTGGACAGCATCTTCGGATTGGCGGCCGGCAGTGGGAATGTATCGTGGGCTATGGTCACGCACCCGAGCACATTAGCCTGGCCTGTCCCGAGATCAAAGTGCTGATCTCCGGAGACATGGTTTTACCCCGGATCTCGACCAACGTCAGTGTGTTCGATCATGAACCGGACGCCGATCCACTCAGACTCTATCTGCAGTCGCTGGACAGTTATGAGCCGCTGGACGAGGACACGCTGGTACTGCCTTCTCACGGTAAACCCTTCAAGGGTTTGCATGAAAGGCTGCGCCAGCAGCGCGACCATCACGCGGAACGCCTGGCCGAAGTGATGCAGTGGTGTTCGGAAAAACCCATGTCTGTGACGGATGTGGTGCCCCTCATGTTCAAGCGCAAGCTCGATTTGCATCAGCTGACCTTCGCCATGGGCGAGGCGCTGGCCCATCTGCAGATGCTTTACCATGAGGGTAAACTGACGAGAGCCGAAGATGACGCGGGCGTCTTGCGGTTTTCTGCGGCCTGATCGCGTATTCAGAATCTGGCTTGGTATCCTGAGTCGGGCGCGATACCTTGCCCGTGGTTGCATGCTCGCCCCGATATGATCTGCCTGCGCAGTGGTCGGGCGCGGGCAAGGCAGACTGACCGTCGCATAGCGGTGTGAAGTCAGAGCCGAAGCCGAAGGCCAAGGTCAGATCTGGCCTCATCATTTCTTGACAATCCGAATTTGTAGATAGAACGACATACTGACTGTTGTCAGTACTTGTCGGGCCTGAAGAATGATGTTATATTTAAAAGGTCATAAGTATGGTTTTTTCGCCTTTACAGGATATTCGTCTGTCGGATAGTCTCAGGTGAACCCGATTTGAATGACACCACAGGAGACAGAAACATGTTTTTCGATATGCAGGCACTGGAAGGGAAAAATACTTACAAGCTGATGGGCAGTGTTGTGCTCCCCCGTCCCATCGCCTGGGTCGTGACGCAGTCAGAAGAGGGGGCCTGGAATGCTGCTCCCTTCTCTTTTTTCAACTGCCTGTCCGGTGATCCGCCTGTAGTCGCTCTTGGTATCGGCCACTATGGAGAGGAAAAAAAGGACAGTCTGCGCAACATCGAACGCACCGGAGAGTTTGTCATCAATCTGGTGCCTGCGACGCTTATTGATCAGATGAATATCACCGCTACCGAATACCCCGCGGAGATTGACGAGCTGCGCGAAGCCGGATTGAGCACACTGCCCTCCGAAAAGGTCAGGCCGGGCCGCATCGCGGGCAGTCCTGTGGCACTGGAATGTCGACTCTGGAAGAAAATTGATATTGATGGAAAACGCATTATCGTGCTGGCCCGGGTAGAAGGTCTGCATGTGGACGATGCTGCCGTCATTGACGCCGACAAATGCTATATCGACGGCAACAAGCTGGATCTGGTCGGGCGCATGCACGGCGCAGGCTGGTATTCGCATACGCGGGATTCCTTTGTCTTACCCCGCATTCCCTACAAACCGAAAGAAGAAGCCTGAGCGCCTCACGGCGCGCTGTCAGGCGACGCCGAATTGACGCTCCTGTCTCATAAACCCTATTGAAAAGCAAACATGATGAAACTGCACTGGTCTCCCCGATCTCCTTTTGTTCGCAAGGTAATGATTGTTCTTCACGAAACCCAGCAAGTGGACGCCGTTGAGCTGGTCCGCACGCCGGTTGCGATGGCGGAACCGAATCTGAACCTGATCCCGGACAACCCACTAATCAAGTTGCCTACGCTGGTATTGGATGATGGCTACAGCCTGTTTGATTCGCGGGTCATTTGCGAGTATCTGGCTGCGCAGGCACCGGGCTGCGTTCTGTTGCCTGCCAATCCGCAACAGCGCGTTCGGGTTCTGCGACAGCAGGCCCTGGGAGATGGCTTTATGGATGCACTGTTGCTGTTTCGTCAGGAACGTAACAAAACCGAAGAGAAACAGACTCAGGCCTGGCTCAGTGCCTTTGCCCTGAAAACGGAATCAACCCTCAAGTTTCTTGAAAAAAATGCCGCGCAAACCGAGACCTCAGGTTTTGACCTGGGAGCCATCACCATTGGTTGCGCGCTTTCGTATCTGGACTATCGGTTTGAGGATCTGAACTGGCGACAGTTCGCACCTGAAATGGCGCGCTGGCACCGGGAGGTATTTATGAGGAGGCCCTCAGTTATCGCCACAGAGCCCGCCGAAACACCCTGAAAACCACAGCCATATTTGCAATAACGCCAGGAAAATCCCATGAGTCGTATCCCTTTTCCCACTGTAGAAACCATGAACGAGGCGCAGCGCGCCGTCTATGACGAGATTGTGAATGGCCCGCGCGGCCGGCTGGTCGGGCCATTGCGCGCCGTGCTGCATAATCCCGATCTGGCGCAGCGCTGGCAAAAGCTGGGAGAATTGCTGCGCTTTGGCACCAGTCTGCCGCCCCGCCTGAACGAACTGGCAATTCTGGTCACGGCCCGCTACTGGAACAGCCAGATCGAATGGTACATTCATGAGCAGGCCGCGCTGTCCGCCGGCCTGCCAAAGTCAATTGCAGATGAAATAAAAAACTGCGAGGCTCCGGGATTTACCGATTGGCAGGATGCAGCTGTGTATGAGTTTGCGCGCCAGTTGCTGGCACACGGCACGGTGGAGCCTTCGGTCTATGATCGCATTCGTGATGCCTTTGACGTGACGGGCGTGGTGGAACTGACCGCCGTTGTTGGTTACTACACAATGGTATCCATGACACTCAATGCCCATGAAATTCCCCTGCCTGATGACGCTCCGAATCCGCTGGTGGCGCCACAACAGGACGGCATGCCGTCCCTGAGCAAACTGGCAGCGGTTTCGCTGGAGGACCTGACGGCGTGACTGAAAATTTTATTCCTGATAATGTCGAAATGCCGCGCATGCCCACCGCGCCGGCGGCCAAGCTTCCTGATGACAGTTGTGATACGCACTGTCATGTGTTCGGCCCTTATAACGACTTCCCATTGCATTTGCGTTCCACCTACGCACCGCCTGATGCCCCGGCAACGCGCTATCTGACGATGCTGGACAGCGTCGGTATGCAGCGCGGTGTGCTGGTCCAGCCTGCGCCTTACGGTACCGACGTGAGTGCCATCATCGATGCCATCGCCCGTCGCCCCGCAAATCTGCGCGGTATCGGTGTGGCTGCGCCGGGTACCCCGGTAGAGCAGCTTGCCGACTGGCGCGCGGCAGGGATCTGCGGCTTGCGTTTTATCGAGGCGCGTGATCCGCAGGGAAACCTGTTCCCCGGCAGTGTTGGCTTCGACAGTATCGAAGCGCTGGCGCCGGCTATGCGGGAAACGGACATGCATGTGCAAATGTGGGGACCGTTCGATCGCTATGCACCTTGTCTGGAGCGCGTGACGGATCTGGGGCTTCCTGTTGTGATTGATCATATGGCCAGCGTGGTGCTGTCGCGAGGCGTGCAGGACCCGCTATTTCAGCTGGTATGCAGGCTGCTGCGCGAGGATCGGCTGTGGATCAAGCTGTCGGTATGCCGGGTGTCAACACAGGCGCCGGATTATGCTGATGTGCGTCCGTTTCATGATGCGCTGTTGCAGGCGAATGCCAACCGTGTGCTGTGGGGGTCGGACTGGCCATATGTGCGGATGGGTGAGCGCGCACCCGATGCAGGACAATTGATTGATCTGGCCTGGGAGTGGTTCGGTGATGACGCCACCCGCCAGCGGGTCTGGGTCAGCAATCCCGCCAAACTGTATGGATTTTCTGAAGGAGCAGGTAAGTAAATGCCGCAGGACAAACAGGATACGCTGGATTTCGAACAGATCGAGGCGTTCAGAGACAGCGCCCGCGATTTTTTGTCTCGCGCGGATCACGCAGCCCGCATTCGTGAACGGGTGAGGCAACCTCAGCCGCTGGATCGCGCTTTCTGGCAGGAAATGGCAGAGGCAGGCTGGCTCGGCGTTCTGGCGCCGGAAGCGCAGGGTGGACTGGACCTGGGGTTGGGCGAAATGAATGCCATTGCTCGTGAACTGGGCGCGGCATTGCCCGGCGAGCCACTGGTTGCCGTTGCCGTACAGACTGTCATGTTGCTGCGTTCGCTGCCGGCCGGGGCGCTGCGTGACCGGTTGCTCGAACAGATTGCAGAGGGAACACTGGTCGCTGGGGTTGCCTGGCAGCAGTCACAGGGTCAGATTGACGTCAGGCCCGGCCCCACGGTTTCTGTGGGCGAGGACGCATTGCAGGTAACTGCCGGATTTCTGAATGTGACACCCGCGGAGGGCGCGGATGGCTGGCTGGTTCCGGTGCGTGAACAGGATGAAGATGTGCTGCTGTGGATCGAGGCCGGCACGGCCGGCCTGCAGATGCAAGCGGTACCGCGCGTGGACGCCGGCAGCATGGGAAGATTGCAACTGCAATCGTGTCTGGTGGATCAGGACCAGGTGCTGGCTCGTGGTCCGCAAGTGCTGGCTGCCCTGAGCAAAGCCAATGATTATGCGCGGATTGTGTTGTCGGCCCAGTTGCTGGGTTGCGCCGGACGGGCGTTTGACACGACGCTGGAGTACCTGAAGGTTCGCGTACAGTTTGGCAAACCCATCGGTACCTTCCAGAGTCTGCAGCATCGCATGGTTGACAGCTATATTCAGTTGCAGATGCTGGACTTCGCTCTGCAGGAAGTGACGCGTAGTCCGGCAGACGATCCTGTGGTCCTTGCGATGCAGGCCAGTCGGCTCAAGGCCCGCGCAGAACAGGCTGCAGGCCAGGTGACACGTCTGGCCGTGCAGATGCATGGCGGCATGGGCTACTCCGATGAATCGGATGTTGGCCTCATGCTCAAGAAATCGATTGCGCTGTCCAGCGAAATGGGTAATCGCCGTGCGCATCTGCAGCGCTACCTGCAGGCACTTGATCAGCGTCCCAGTGTGTTGAACGAAGACCGCGATCCGCTTGAAAAGCAGTGGACCGAATTTCCCACCGACGCCGATTGGGATGCCATGCCGGAATCCGAATTCCGGCAAATGCTGCGCGCGTTTTATCGCAAGCACTATCCCGAGCACCTGCGTCATCATAAGCGCCGCTTGCACTGGCACGAAATCGGTGACTGGTACCGTACCCTGGCGCGCCAGAAATGGATTGCGCCGTCCTGGCCCAGGGAGTTTGGTGGCATGGCGCTGTCGCCTGAAAAGATGATCGCATATATCGAGGAACAGGAGCGTTACGGTGTGGGACGTCCGCCCGATCAGGGCCTGGTCATGCTGGGGCCGATTCTGATTCGTTATGGCACGCCGGCGCAGCAGGAAAAATATCTGCCTGCGATTCTGTCGGGTGAGCATGTCTGGGCACAGGGCTATTCCGAACCCAATGCCGGTTCGGACCTGGCCTCACTGCGTTGCGAAGCCATTCCCGATGGTGATGATTTTATCGTGAACGGTCAGAAGACATGGTCTACGCTTGCCCAGGACGCGACCCATATGTTCATGCTGGTGCGGACCAACAAGGAAGTCAAAAAACAGGCGGGGATCAGTTTTCTGATGGTGGACCTGCGCTCGCCCGGCATTACCGTGCGACCCATCCGTACGATTGCAGGCGATGAAGAGTACTGCGAAATTTTTTTCGATAACGTTCGCGTGCCACAGGACAATCTGGTTGGGGAACTGAACCAGGGATGGACTATCTCCAAGGCGCTGCTGGGTTTTGAGCGCCTGTTCAGCGGTAACCCCAAACATTCGCAAAACACGCTGGCGATGATAGATAAAGTTATTTGCGCCACCGGCGCGAAGAGCGATCCGGTCTTCATGGCGGACTATGCCCAGCTGCATATGGATGTCGCCGATCTTTCGTCTGCGTACCTGGCTTTTTCCGATATTGTCCGGCGCAATGAACCGCTGCCGGCCAAGGTGTCCCTGCTGAAAATCTGGGCCACCGAAACTCATGAAAAAGCCTCGCTGCTTCTTCTGGATGCCGCAGAAGAACAGGCTGGTACCGCGGGCGCTGCAGTTTTTGCCGCGCATGCGCAGGATGTGGGCGGGGATAACGGTCTGCTTTCGAATTCCGATGACCTGACGGTGACGGTAGAGGATTTGCAGATGCCTTTGTATAACGCGGCGGCGGCAAAGATATTCAGCGGAACCAACGAGATCCAGCGCAATATCCTGGCCAAAGTGGTGCTTGGCCTGCCGGTGTAACGGCAGGAGCGGCGACACCCTTTGATGATACGACTATAGCAATTGAAATGAATATTGGAGCAGACATGCCACAGACGCTTTCACATATCCGGGTCCTGGATCTGGGTCGGGTATTTTCGGGACCGTGGACGGGCCAGATGCTGGCCGATCTTGGCGCGGATGTCATCAAGGTAGAACGGCCTGGTCGCGGTGATGATGTGCGTCAGCAGGGTTACCGGGCCAAAGACGAGGCCGGCAACGAGACAGCAGAGACGTCATCGTTTCTGGCCATGAACCGTGGTAAACGCTCTGTGACCGTGAATATATCCAGTCCCGAAGGGCAGGAGCTGATCCGCAAACTCGTCGCACAATGCGACGTGCTGATCGAAAATTTCAAGGCCGGCGATCTGGCGCGTTACGGACTGGACTACGCGACCCTCAAAGAGGTTAACCCCCGCCTGGTGTATTGTTCCATCACGGGGTTCGGTCAGTCCGGCCCATACAGTCATCGTCCTGGCTACGATCCGATTTTTCAGTCCATGAGTGGCCTGATGAGTCTGACCGGCAATCCGGAAGAGGAACCCGGCGGCGGACCGCAGAAGGTGGGCTATGCCGTGTCGGATCTGACGGCAGGCTTTTATGCCATTATCGGTATTCTCGCTGCGCTTAATCATCGTGACGCGGTCTCGGGCGAGGGCCAGTATATCGATATCGCGCTATTTGACGCGCAGGTGGCTTCGATTGGCCATATCGCCATGAATTATCTGGTGTCGGGCATTGTCCCCAGGCGCATGGGGACGGCTTCGCCCATCACCTGCCCATACCAGGCCTTTGAATGCAGTGATGGCTATCTGATGATCGCTGTCGGCAACGATTCGCAGTTTCGTCAGTTTGTCCAGTTACTGGGGTTGCCGGAACTGGCAGACGATCCGCGATTCGTTCTGAACCGCTTGCGTGCGCAAAACCAGAAGGAACTGATCCCGCTGCTGCAGGCTGTGATGATTACCCGTCCGATTCGCGAATGGCAGGAGCAGCTGGACGCCATGAATGTGCCCTGCGGTCCCATCAATGATCTGAGCCAGGTATTTGAGGATCCGCAATTACAGCACCGGGAGATGCTCATGCATATGCAGCATTCGAGCGCGGGAAACATTCCGCAAATTGCCAATCCGTTGAAACTGTCGGCGACCCCCGTCACCTATAAGCGTCCCCCACCAACACTGAGCGAGCACACGGACGAGGTACTGAGCGAAATTCTTGGTATGGACGAGGCAGGCATCGCGGCACTGCGTGAGAAAAAAGTCATCTGACACGGCGGGCAGCGTTACCCGCCCAACTTTCACACTCCTTCACTGCTATTGAATAGCCCCCACTGATCGTGGGTGACGCTTGGCAATTTCAGTTGTGATGGTTTCCAGTGTCAGGTGCGGAGCTAGCGGCCAGTTCCATGGCCCTTTGGGATGACCGCATGAGGGCTAATGTCACGCGACATCTGTCATATTGTTTACTCGTGCCATACAAGTATTATTCTTCGTAGATGAGAAGCAGCATGGTGGCGACAAGCGCTGGCCGTTCCTGTCCTTTTATTTCAAATGTGTTTTCGAATGTGAACAGCGTGCCGCCGTTTTTTGGCTGGGCGTCGATCAGGGTCTGATGCATCCTGACCTGGGAGCCTACCGGAACCGGATTGATGAAACGCAGATGGTTCAGCCCGTAATTCAGTCCCTTGCCGCGCCGGGCAATTTTAAAGATATCACGGGCTAGCAAAGGGATGAGCGAGAGAACGAAAAAACCATGGGCAATGGTTTTTCCTTCCGGCATATCACGTTTTGCCCGGTCAATATCCACATGCACCCAATGATCGTCGCCGGTCAGACGCGCATAATGATCAATCTGATCCTGCGTGATGGTAAACCATTCGCTGATACCAAGGCGCTGTCCACAATGCGTGGCCAGATCTGCAGGGGTGTCGGCAAGCAACATCGGAATGACTCCATACGAGACATGCTGCCGGGCATGGCCGGCAGCGCAATAAGAAACAACAGAAAAGGGCATCAAAAGAAAGCGGGAACAGCAGCCGGGTAAGGCTCCAGGTTAATGAGCCGGATGCTGCCGTGCCTGACCGGCTTCTTGCGACGGCTATGCAAACATTACTGTCCGATTTTGACCCCGGTGGTGTTCACAATGGTTTCCCATTTTTTGCGATCGGTTTCGACAAACTGCCGGGCGTCATCCAGCGACATCGATACCGGCGGCAGATAACCCTGTGCATTCAGTCGTGACACTGTATCTTCCTGCTTCAGGACTTCATTCATGGCAGTGTTCAGGCGAGTCAGAACCGCGGGGTCGGTTTTGGCCGGCGCGATCAGCAGATTCCAGATTTCAATATTCAAATCGGGATAGCCGCTCTCTACGAGAGTGGGAACGGCCTCCATTTGCGGATACCGTTTGCCGCTGCTGACGGCCAGAAATTTGAGTTTGGGATTGCTCTGCTGGGCAGTTGCGGCAGGGCCGGTCAGAATACCGATCTGGACCTGACCACCGATCAGATCACTGGTAAGGGGAGAGTCCCCCTTGTAGGGTACGTGTACCACGTCGATTCCGGCGATTTTCTTGAAGTATTCAAATACCAGATGCCCGGGTGTTCCAGCTCCTGATGTGCCATAGGACAGGCTGCCCGGTTTGGATTTGGCCAGTTCGACCAGTTCTTTTACGTTACTGACCGGCAGATCTTTATTGACGGCGATGACCAGCGGCAGAGAGCCGATGTTGGCGATCGGAACCAGATCTTCGGATTGGTATGGCACTTTCATGCCGATCAGGCGCGCGATGATGGTTCCGCCGACTGGTCCGACCCCCAGATTGTAGCCATCGGGAGTCGCTCGTGCGACGGAGGCAACGCCGATAGTACCCGCCGCCCCGGCGCGGTTCTCAACGACCATGGTCTGGCCGAGTTTTTTGTTCATCCCGTCGGCCAGAATGCGGGCTGCCGTGTCACTTGAGCCGCCAGGCGGGAAAGGAACCGTCAATTTGACGGGTTTCGAAGGATAAGCTTCGTCTGCAGCGTGCACCGGCCCGACGGCCAGCAGGGCTGTACAAAGCGTGAACATCCCGGTTAGCAGGCGCCATGCGTGCCGACGGGTGATAGTGGATGACTGTCTCATTGAGTTCCTCTCTTAATGAATGGAAAAGTGCCCGTTTGTTCTTCTATGGCTGTGGCGGGCTGCGCAGCACGGGATATCGAATATGCTAGGGTATTCGGCGGTTAATGTCAATAGGTCGTATTATTGAACTATATAGGCTATAATTCTGTCCTATAGGTTGGAGTGAATCGCATCGCGTCGATTTCCCGAGATTTTTCGTTAAGCTAACCGGCAGGATGATGGTCCACTGTGCCAATAACATTTGTGATTCGGCTCGTGCTGGGCACCCAACCGGCATGCCAGATGCGCGGGGACACCTCGCAGACTGCGACAATATCCTGAGCTTCAGAAGACATTGCAATTTGAGGAGACGTAAAAATGAGTCAGAAAAGCGGGCCACTCTCGCATGTACGGGTACTGGACCTGAGCCGCATCATGGCAGCGCCCTGGGCCAGTCAGCTGCTGGCAGATATGGGGGCGACGGTGATCAAGGTAGAGCGCCCCGGTCAGGGTGATGATACGCGGTCGTGGGGTCCGCCGTTTTTGCAGGATGCGCAGGGAAACAATACCGCCGAGGCCGGTTATTACCTGTCGGTCAATCGCGGCAAGGAGTCGATCACCGTTGCGCTGGATACGCCCGAGGGGCAGCAGATTGTGCGGGATCTGGCCGCCGATTGCGATATTGTGCTGGAAAATTTCAAGACCGGAGCCCTGGCCAAATACGGGCTGGATTATGCCAGTCTGAAAAAAGTGAACCCGCGCCTGATTTACTGTTCGGTAACCGGATTCGGGCAGGACGGGCCGCGTAAAAACGAAGCGGCCTACGACTTTCTGATCCAGGCCATGGGCGGACTGATGAGCATTACCGGAGAGCGCGATGACAAGCCCGGTGGAGGTCCGCAAAAAGTCGGGATTCCCATTGTAGATTTGATGACCGGCATGTATACCGCCGTTTCAGTTCTTGCTGCACTGGCAAACCGCGATCAGACCGGCGAAGGTGAGTATATTGATCTTGCCATGCTTGATGTGCAGACTGCCGTGCTGTCCAACCAGGCAATGAATCATTTGCTGTCTGGCAATACCCCCAAACGCGGCGGGAATGCTCACCCAAATATTCAGCCGCAGGACGTGTACTCATGCGCTGATGGTGATGTGATTCTTGCCGTGGGCAATGACAGGCAATTCGTCAAACTGTGTGACGCCCTGAAGCGTCCGGAACTGGCGACGGATCCGCGCTTTAATGTCAATGCCCAGCGGGCGCGCAACGTTGCTGATTTGACCAATCTGTTGCAGCAGGAGTTTGCGCGCTGGTCGCGTGCCGATCTGGTGGCCGCCCTTGGCAAGGCAGGTGTGCCTTGCGGCCCGATCAACAGCATTCCCGAGGTATTCGAGGAGCCGCAGATTCGTCATCGCCAGATGCTGCGTAACCTGCCGCATCCCTCTGGCGTAGCGCTACCTCAGGTCGTCTGTCCGATCAACTTCAGTAACCGGCCCCTACAGTTTGATGCGCCACCGCCGCTGCTGGGACAGCACACCGACAGGATACTGACCGAACTTGGCTACGACGCCGACCGCATCGACTCGCTGCGGAAATCGGGTATTGTTTGACACAGATTTGAGACAGGGAAAATAAAGATGAATGAGATCCATTTTGAAAAGCAGGGGAATATTGCCGTTGTTACCCTGGATTCGCCGCCGGTCAATGCACTGACGCTGGCGCGTTATGAGGCGATTACAGAAACGTTCGAATCCGTCAATGGCATGGAGGATGTCAACGTCGTGGTATTGACGGCAAGAGGAACCAAAGCTTTTTGCGCCGGACTGGAACTCAAGGAGTTTCTGGCGGCTACGCCAGAGGAAGATCCGCAACGAGCCAAAGTGGTTCGCGCTACGTTTCATGCCATTCGGCATTGCGTGGTGCCCGTTATTGCTGCGGTTAACGGGCCGGCGCTGGGCGCAGGCAGTGTGTTGGCCAGCAGCAGTGATATCCGCGTGGCCTCGGAGAAAGCCACGTTTTCCATGCCGGAAATCAATGTGGGGCGTTGTGGCGGCGGGGCGCACACGGGTCGGCTGGTGCCCCAGGGCAGCCTGCGTTACATGGCATTTACCGGGGAACAGATCAGTGCCTGGGAAGCGCATCGGGTGGGCTTTGTTGAACGGGTCGTAGCACCTCGTCTGCTGATGCCCACCGCCATGGATATGGCAAATGTCATTGCATCGAAAAGCCGGGTTGGACTGGTCACCATGAAAGAAGCGCTGAACCGAATCGAAAACATGCCGGTAGACGAAGGGTATGAACTAGAGCAGCAGTACAGCACCCGCCTGATGCATTCGGAAGATGCGCGAGAGGCCGTTCGTGCGGTCGTGGAAAAGCGCAAGCCTGTTTTCAAGGGACGTTAGTCTGATTGATACACCTTTGGCAACACCTGTGCTGATGCGACTCGCTATAATGCACAGGTTAAAGGCATCGCAGCAAGGGATTGCCGGGGCAGCAGTTTCCACTGGACTGACTGTACCTGTACCGCGCGAGGCCACGCCACACAATGGACAGGAAGATGACGCAAGCGCAGACCAAAAACAGCACCGCCCCAATCGATTTCAGCCGCAGCGCGGCCGCACGCTATGTGCAGCTGGCAAGCCTGTTTAGGCGACGTGTCGAATCCGGTCAGTGGCCTGTCGGCACGCAGATTCCGACAGTGGATGAGCTGGCCGAAGAATGCCATGTGGCCCGGGCCACGGTGCGACAGGCGCTGGATCTTCTGGAAGAAGAAAAGCTGATCGCCCGCTATCGGGCAAAAGGCACCTTCGTTACCGGCAAACCCCAGGAACAGTTCTGGTGTGAAGTGGCCTCCAACTGGGATGGCCAGCTGATCGCGCCGGAAGGCGTCAGTATTGAAATTTTGTCAGCACGGGATAGTCGCATGCCCTCTTCGGCAGATCTGTCACTGGGTCGGCTTGCAGACAGCTATCAGTACTGGCGTCGCCGACACTGGCGCAATGATCGCCCTTATTATCTTGGCGAAGTCTTTATCGATGAAAAAATCTGCAAAAAAATCCCGGCCCAGGCCTTTGAGAGCAAAACCTCAATGCGTATCCTGCGCGAGCTGCCGGGCCTGGAAATCATCGAAGCCCACCAGACGCTGACGTTGGGCTCGGCCGACCCTGAGCTGGCTGATCTGCTGCAGCTTCCTCTGAACGCGCCGGTGGCCCACGTCCACCGCAGTGCCGTCGACCAGAACGGCACCATTGTTTTTGTTGGCGACGGGATTTATCGCGGCGATGTGGTCAGGCTGGATATTCGCCTGAAATAGATTGTCGCCTGCCTGATTTGGTGGTGGCCGGAGCCTTATTTGCTGCTGCCCGCGAGTTTGATGGCCAGTCCCACAAACACGGCAGCGGCAAGTCGGTTCAGAATGCGCTGGGCAAGCGCCGACTGTTTCAGGAATCGTCCCGCAAAACTGGAAAAGAACGCCAGCAGATTAAATATCAGCAGGGCTGAAAGAATGAAAATAACGCTGAGCGTGAGCAGTTGGGGCGTGACCGGACCGGCCGCGGGATGCGCAAATTGCGGCAGAAATGCCAGAAAGAAAATACTGAGCTTGGGATTGGTCGCACTCATCAGAATGCCGCGACGATAAAACTGCAGGTCGCTGCGACGCGAGGGGGTGGCTTCACCAGAGGCAAACACCGGCGGTGCACGCCAGGCCTGCCAGGCCATATATAGCAGATAGGCGGCACCAATCAGTTTCAGAACCAGAAATGCCGTTTGTGATGCCGCGATCAATGCCGCGATGCCTACCGTTACGATAAAGGTATGCCAGAGCAGGCCGGTGCACAATCCCAGTGTAATCATGAAGCCCGCCCGCCAGCCCCACAGCATGGACTGGAACAGTACGAACAGGTTGTCGGGTCCGGGCGACAAGGCCAGCAGACAGGCGATGCCGGCAAAAACGAATGCGGTGTCCGGGCTGATCATGGGGTCTCCGATTCTGGCGTGGCTATAATGGTTGACTGTCTGAATCATAAACCACAGGACCGTCCTATGTCTTCCGAGTCTTCCATTCACACCCGTTTGCAACACCTGGGCACTGCCCCATGTGACGAGCAGCATCCTGTTGCGCCTGTCGGCCTGCCGTCCATGCGTACGAGTACGGTCCGGTTCCATACGCTTGAAGAGCTGGAAAATACCTACAAACGTAAAAGCCGTGGCGAACGCCTGGTCACCTACGGACGCATGGGCATGGAGACGCACGCGGCGCTAGAGGATGTTTTCTGCGCCCTGGAAGGCGGTCAGCGCGCATTTCTGGCTTCATCTGGCCTGGGGGCGATCACGATGGCATTGTTGTCGCTATTGAGCGCGGGCGATCATATGCTGGCGGCCGACTGCGTTTACGGGCCGGTCTATCATCTGAACAATACCGTGCTCAAGCGCATGGGCATCGAGGCGACGTTCACCTCGGCCAAAGATGTGCAGGCGCTGGAACAGCAGGTGAAGCCGAATACCAAAATTCTGTATGTGGAAGCACCCGGTTCCCTGCTGATGGAAATGCTGGATATGCCTGCGCTGTCAGCATTTGCCAAAAAGCATGGGCTGATCCTTGCTACTGACAATACCTGGGGTTCGGGGTATGCGTATCAGCCGCTGGCGCTGGGAGCCGATGTCAGCGTGGTTGCCGGCACCAAATATGTGGGAGGTCATTCCGACTTGATGCTGGGTGCCGTAATTGCCAACGATCCGGCCCTGATCAAGATCATAGACACCAATCAGTATGCCATGGGCTTTTCCATCAGTGCCGATGATGCCTGGCTGGCCATACGAGGCGTGCGCACGCTTCCCATCCGCATGGAACAGCACGCCCGCAATGCCCTGGCGGTTTGCCAGTGGCTGAGCGAGCAGCCGGCCGTGACACAGATTTTCCATCCCGCATGGCCCGCTGATCCAGGTCACACCCTGTGGCAGCGTGACTGCACCGGCTCCAACGGGCTGTTGTCCGTTGCCTTGAACGGATCAGATGCGCAGGTGCGAAGCTTTGTCAACGCGCTTACGCTCTTTGGTATTGGCTATTCCTGGGGTGGCTATGAAAGCCTGGTGCAGTGGGTGGATGCCGGCGCGTTGCGCAATCACGCCTATTTTGGTGATCGATCAGACGCACCGGTGCATGTAGTCCGGCTGCATATCGGACTGGAAGCCGTGGATGACCTGATAGCGGACATGCAGCAGGCGATGAAAACGGCAGGAATCGTTTGATGGATTAGCAAAAAGGGGATCGGTACAATGATCCCCTTTTTTGTCGCTTCATGTGCCGGTTCTGGCATGCGAGCCGTGATGGCCGCTAGCGCGGTGCATTAACCTTCGGCAGGACGCCGCCGACCGCTAATTGCCAGCGCGTTACTTTTTCTCGGCCAGAACCTGATCCAGCAGTTTCTGCGCCTGGGTAATGCTGGAGGCATAATCGCCGGTCATGCCGGGCGATGTCACGTATTTGCCACCAATAGCAAAAGAGGGCGTGCCTTCGATGGCGTAAATATCGCTAGCTTCTGTTGCGCGCTTTACCTTGGCAGTCACGCCGAAGGAATCAAAGGCGGAAGTAAAGGCTGCCTTGTCGATACCTTGTGAAGCGGCCCAGTCAATAATGGCGTCTTTGGTAAAGAGTTTTTTGCCTTCCTTATGGATGGCATCAAAGACCTTGGGGTGCAAATCAAGCTTATCGAGGGCTTCGAGAGAGTAATACAGTTGCTGCATGGGCTGCATGGCCGCATTGAAAGCCACGGGAATGCGAATGAAGGCCACGTTCTCAGGCAGCGTTTTCACCCATTTTTCCACCAGCGGTTCCATTTCTGCGCAATGCGGGCAGCTATAGGCGAAGAACTCCATGACTTCGACCTTGTCGCCGGAATCCGAAGGCTGGGCAGTGTTCAGCGTTTTGAATGCCGGGCCGGATTGCGCCATGACGGGAACAAAGGCTGCGGCACCGGTGAGCAGTGCAGCGGAAACAAAACGGAGCAGGGTGGAGGATGATTTCATAGTCTGTTCTTGAATTGGGTTAATAATCGGGCGTTTTGAATCGGGGATTTTAATGGGGCATATTTTGCCCCGTTAAGTTCGCGATCAGGCCGGCGGTACTGCAATAGGACACTGGGAACCCACTAAAGTTCCCGCCGGTTGTGCCTGGTGTTAGCGCACGATAGTCGAGTTGATTTTTGCCCCTGAAAGCTGGGCGCGGGATTCCCGGATTTCCTGCTCGCTGTTGAACGGACCAATACGCACGCGATTGACGTCCATATTGTTCACACGGGCTTTCTGAATCTGCACATTGAATCCCATCATGATCATGCGTGCACGAAAGGCATCCGCCTCTTTTTCATCGCGGTATGATCCGACCTGCAAATAGCGTGGCCCGCTGCTGCCAGTCTGGTTTGCAGCAGGACTGGCGGTGTTGGTCGTACTGGATGCCGTGGACTTACTGCCAGCGGCAGGTGGCGCTGTTTTAACGGCAGCCTCGGCAGCAGACCGCCTGGCTGGCGCCGCTGCCGGTTTATCTTCCGGCAGGGTGTTGATGAGCGAAGCAATCTGATCGTCATCGGCCTTTGCCGCCGGTTTGGCCGGCGTGGGGGTCGGTGTGAGTGCGTCACCCGCAGTGAAAGGCATGTCGGCGGCATTCTCCGGGATACCGATCAGGGGGGGAAGTGGTTCTATTTTCTGCCTGGCGGGCGGCTGTTGTGCAGAATTGATGCTTCCGTCACTGTTCATCCAGGCATTCGGATCGATCATGGGTCTGTCGGTCTTGCTCTGGATGAGGCCGGAAAGGGGATCAGTCTGACCCGGTGTCGGCTGCCGGTGATCCTGAATAGGGGAGGGCGAGCGCATGATCATGAACGCGGCCACGGCCGCCACGGACAGCCCGATAATCAGGCCCAGCAGGATAGACGAAAATGTCATGCCTTTGCCGGAAGATGACCGGGAACTGCGTGAGGCGGGGCGTTTCTTGCGTGTTGCCATAGGAGAACAGTCTCGCTTTACATTTGCTGCGGTGCGGATACACCCAGCAGGGAAAGGCCGTTGGCGATAACCTGACGGGTGGCATCGGCCAGCCGCAGGCGCGCACGTTTTAACTCGAGATCATCAATCATGATGCGCTCGGCGTTGTACCAGGAATGGAAATCAGCGGCGCAGTCCTGGAGCCAGAAGGCGACCTGATGTGGCGCCAGCTCCTGGCCGGCAGTCTGAATCAGGGCTGGCAGTTCTGCCAGGCGCTTGAGCAGCGTAATTTCCGTTGGGGCAGTCAGCCTGCTGCTGTCGGCGCGGGCCAGGCTGTCTGCCAGATCGGCCGAATCGCGCAGCAGCTTGCAAATACGTGCATGTGCATACTGGACATAATATACCGGATTCTCTTCACCCTTTGCCAGTGCAAGATCAATATCAAAGACAAATTCGGTATCGGCCTTGCGCTGGATCAGAAAGTATCTGACGGCATCCTGACCTACCCAGTCGAGCAGGTCGCGCATGGTGACATAACTGCCCGCCCGCTTGGATATCTTGACTTCCTGTCCGTTTCGCATGACCTTGACCATCTTGTGCAGGATGTAGGATGGGTAGGTTTTTGGAATGCCCAGTTCCAGTGCCTGCAGGCCGGCGCGCACCCGGGCAATGGTGCCGTGGTGATCGGTACCCTGGATGTTGATGGCGTGAGTGTAATTTCGGTTCCACTTGTCGACGTGATAGGCGACATCGGGCACGAAATAGGTGTATCCCCCCTCGGACTTGCGCATGACGCGGTCTTTGTCGTCGCCGGTACCCAGTTCGGTGGTCCGCAGCCACAAGGCGTTTTCGTGCTCGTAGGTATGGCCGCTGGCGATCAGTTTATTGACCGTTTCTTCCACTTTGCCGTCGCGGTACAGAGAGCTTTCCAGGAAGTAATTGTCAAATTTCAGTCCAAACGCCTGCAGGTCCAGATCCTGTTCACGGCGCAGATAGGCAATGGCGAACTGGCGAATGTCTTCCAGTGAATCCAGGTTGCCGGAGGCCGTGATGCTGCGGTCATCCGCGATGGCGGTTGCCTGATTCACGAAGTCGCGGGCGATGTCTGCAATGTATTCGCCACGGTAGCCGTCGGCGGGATAGGCCTCGTCGTCGGGATTGATGCCACGGGCGCGAGCCTGGACGCTGATGGCCAGATTGTGGATCTGGTTGCCGCCGTCGTTGTAGTAGAACTCGCGCAGCACATCGTAGCCACTTGCACTCAGAAGCCGGCATACGCAGTCACCCAGCGCGGCCTGGCGGGCATGGCCCACATGCAACGGACCCGTAGGGTTGGCCGAGACAAATTCGACCATGACTTTCTCGTTGCGCCGGGCAGCATTGCCATACCGGCTGCCCTGCTGAGAAATGGTGTTCAGAACCTGCTGATGCGTTGCCGGTGTGAGGCGCAGATTGATAAAGCCCGGTCCTGCCACTTCCGCAGATTCGACGATCCCGGCTGCCGCCGGATTGGCCAGCACATGGGCAACGATCTCCTGCGCCAGCTCCCGCGGATTGCGTCGGGCGGGCTTGGCGATCTGCATGGCGACGTTGCTGGCAATATCGCCGTGATCGGCCTGCTTCGGACGTTCCAGTTTGATCACAGGGCTGGCGTCGGGGATAAGGGCGTGAGTGGCTGCCTGAAGCAGCGAAAGTAGGTGTTGTTGCAGCTCGGGGAGCATGGCGTCCGGGGGGTGGAAAAAAGGCAAATTTTACCATACCTCACCTGTCTGAAGCTTCAGGCCTGTGGTTTCTCTAAGCCATTGCGCATAGGCGCGGATGTCGGCCACACCGACAATCGGCTGGCTGATCAGCGCTTTTTCCTCGCCCGGCGGCACTGCCATCATGGTGCCGTATAAAAGGTTCTCCATCGTCAGCGGTCGTTTCTGTGGCAGATCCCGCTTGATCAACGGTTCGATCTGCATGCGCTGACTGCGGCCCAGGCTGGCCAGCTGGTGCTGCGGACCAAGGTTGCCGCTATGGAATTGCACCTGACGATCCCGCCTCAGTATCGCATCTGCGGGGTCCTGATGTCGATACCTGATCAGGCTATTGTGGACCAGCGGGTTACGAATGTGCAGCGCGTCGGGCGGCAGCGGTTTGAAGGGCGCGCCGGCCCTGAGCGCCTGCTGGTGCATCCACTGCAACGCGACATTGCCCAGATCGCCTGGCAGTCCGGACGCATTGGCCACATGTTTGGTGTCGGGCGCCTGTATGGAACCGCCAATATCGGAGTGGTTGCCCATCAGGCCGATTTCGTGGAAATTGCCTCTGTGACTTGCTCCGATTGGGGTGAGAGGAAACATGTCGTTGTATTCGTTAAGCGCTACCGCATGGGCCACCCATCCCCAGGCCGGCGACACCTGATAATCATACGCAGCATTGCCGGATCCGAGAATGCCGAGCTGAGCCACCGTGTCAAACAGCCCCATGAAACGAAAGTCCAGGCAGGCGTTGAGTGCAACGGCTTTGCCCATCGATCTTCCGGTGACAGGATCGTGTTGGTACACCTGCGCATGGAACAGTCCCTGATTTGTCTGCTTCATCAGCTGATTGGCAAAGATCCGCGCCGCCGTCGCACCTCGTGAGAAACCGATAATATCAATGGGAATATGTCCGTTGTTCAGCTTCAGACCTGGCGCATCCTGTACAAGCGAGTCAATAAAATGATGCATCTGTGTCCGGACGATATCGCCGATGGAGTCTCCTGTCACGGCATCAGCCGGGCGCAGCAGTACACCCAGCGGGCCCAAAACATAGGAACTTTGCAGCGGGCTGGCAGCGCCATGTACGGCGGGTTCGGCTAGCGCAGACAGAGCGTGCATGGTTCCCGGTCCCCCGATGTAGTGGACGGAGCCGTTGTAGCGCTGCTGCAGTCTGAAGACATTTGAATTGGTTTCCGCGCCCTGATTGAGCGTCCCGTCAAAGGCAAAAAGCAGCAAGCCCAGCGGATCACTGTAGCGCCGCGGCTGGCCAGCCGCATAGCCCAGCGGGTCGTTGCCGGGCAAGGGGCCGGCGGGATCCGGTTCAAGATAATGGCCGAAAGCCGGATCGTAGGTTCGGTAGATATTGTCGAACCAGCCGGTAGAGGCATCCTCATACTGTCCCGGATAGCGCAGGGACAGGTGCTGACGGGCAATCAGCGGTGTGAGTTTGCCTTCTGGTTCGGGCTGGACCAGCCATACGGGCCGGGCCTGGCTATCGGTGATAGCCAGCGGCAGGCCCTGAGTATCGGTATGGATAAAGTAAAGCGTGCCGGTAAGATGGCGGTTCAGGCGTCGACGCAAGACAGACTGGAAAGCGGGGCTTTCTGCAGGAGGGATGACACTCGTGAAGTCAGGTCTGGTTCGATCAAAAAAGGGCGCGGGTTGCGCATAGTCGATGAAAGCAACCGGAATCGCACCGGCATAAATGTAGCGGCGAGAAATGGCCCCATTGACCGGCGCTGCCAGGGGCGCACCTGACGGACGGATCCACTCGCCAGCGACACGGTTGTCCTGATAATAAAACTGTGTGAACCCCTGGTTGTCCTGGCGGATAATGCGCTGCCCCAGCGCGTTGTGCAGATTCTGCTGCACGCGCCGCCCCTGATAGTAAACCGCCTGCAGCCGATGATTGAGACCATATCGTGTGTGCATCTGACCGACCTGTGTTGGCAGGCCGCTGGCGTTGCGCAGGATCCTGGGGCGCTGCGTCTGCCGCCCGTTGTAGCGCCCCAGGCTGGCGCCTGTCTTGTCCCAGGCATACCAGAGATGGCGCTTGCCGGCAGCCACGGGTGTCCGTGACAGCTGGGCTCCGGGGTAGTGATAGCGCTGCTCGACTACCCCGACCATTTGCTGGTGCTGTGCATGGAGGTACCGGCGGCGAAGAGCTAAGGCCTGGGTGGGAAAATAGTAATCCTCCTGCAGAACCCGCCCGTTGGGGGCAGCAAGGCGGTTCAGCCCCAGAATCAGTCGTTTGTTGATGTCCGAAAGGAACATGACATGCTTCTGCTCACGGTCTGACTGGTCCTGGCGATACTGAATGTGAACCTGATTGCCGAAAATCGCCTTCCCCGGCTCTGTCTGCAGCAGTACCGGATGATGCCGCTGCAGAACATCCTCCCAAGTAATGCTGATCAGTTTCTGATCGGGCGAGTAGGTATAGCGCAGGCTTCCTCCTTCGGGTAGCAGTTGCAGGATCCTGGTGCCAGTCGCATTTCCGAGCAGTACGTCCTGATAGCGCACCGGATAAGGATTGGCAGAGCTTGTTGGGCGCATGATGTCGATACGCAGCGTGCCGGTTGCCGTGTCCCGGCGATGGCTGCGGATTTCATTGGGATGTTTCAGTGTTACTGTGCCATCTGGTGCGTAGTCAATGACGGTTGTGATCGGCGCTGTCCGGCGGCCTGCCGATTCACGCACAGTCCGCAGTCGACCCAGGCTGTCATAGTCATACTGCCACTGGGTTCCATTGCTGAAATGCTGGACGGTGGGTCTGGCTGCCCTGTCGTAGCCGATGATCTGCGTTCCTGTCAGTGCGCTGTGCCAGGACGTCAGCAGGCCGTTCTGATCGTAATGAAGCGCGAGCCGGGGCCAGAGTCCATAAGACGCGTACAGCGATGAAGGCGTGCCATTCGGATGACGGGACAGGTGCAGACCATTGATCGCGGACAGGCGGCCGGCGTCATCATACGTGGCGCTCAGGCCTGGCGCAGGACAAGCAAGACAACCGTGCCCGCGAACCGACACAAGCAGATAGCGGCCATGTTGTCGGCGCCAGACGAAGCGCGTGAGTTGTCCGTCTCCATCCATGACTTCGGTTATTCCGGGACGCCCGTCTGCGCCATCGTTATGGTATCTGAAGTACTGGGTACCGATACCCGCAGGCTGATCATGCAATACCGCCCGGATGACCCTTCCTGCACTGTCGTACTGCCAGGTGCGCAGCCGGTACAGTTCGGGGTCAACATTCGCCAGACTGTGCATCGGGAGAGCCTTGCCCGGATCTGCGCCCTGCGCTGCTACTGCCAGTCCTGTCAGTTGCCATATATTGCCGCCGCCCTGATTGGCGGGTTCATAGAGCAATGCACTGCGAGTGCCATCAGCAGCCTGTACTGCGACCAGGCGACCAGCAGGGGAATCGTAATAATAGCGAATTGTCCCTTGTGGCGTATCGATTCCGGTCAGGCGAAAACGCGCATCCGGCAGCTGCTGGTAGTGAAAAATCAGCACGTGACCGCGCTCGCTTCTGACCTGGTGGATCTGATCGGCAAATATCGAGGCGCGGCTGTAGCGTTGCACGTGCAGGCGATGGCCATCAATGGCCAGGTTGGTGAGCAGGCCCTGTTGACTGAAAGACAGCGTATTGCCGTCAGGCCATCGCCAGTGCCACTCATCAGCTACCCGCTCCAGGCGGCCATGAGAGGGCGCAAGTGCGGGAACCAGATTGCCCTTTCGTTGTCCAAATGTGATGAGAGAGCCGTCAGCCTGGATGATCTGCAGACCGCCAGGGGTGCGTCTCAGGGAAATCTCGTAGCTGTGACGCCAGCCCGCGCCCATACCGGAATCGGCCGGATCCATGGCGTTATAAGTGCGTATGAACGGCAGGGCGTTGCCCTGCGGGGGCAGATCGGTCATTTCAAGGTACTTGTTGCCGGAAGCCAAATGCACTGGATTGCCAACACCCAGGTTCAGGGGGGCTTCGTTTCCCCGTAGGGTAAGCGGGCTGCTGCTCTGGCACGGACTGCCTGCCTTCAGGACTTGTCGCGGGCATTGCAGAATATTTGCTTGTCCGGCGGCGCCCTCTGGGGCAAAATAGCAGATACCCGCAAGCAGCAGAATCAGGCGGATGACCGCAGGAAAAATTGAACGGCGACATGTTCGCATGACGATGAATCTGAAAAATGCGTATCATCACCTGTGAGATGCATTTGCAGTGGTCGCAGTCCAGAAAAATATCTATTGAGGAAAACCGTTATGCTGATTACTTTTCGTTCGGATGTAGCCGGAGATGTCCTGATGATGGCCGAACAGGCCAGGACTGTCTTGCAGGCGGCGGGGCGTGAGTATGAGACCGTACCAGAAATGGGCGTCTTTACCGTTGCCCAGCTGGATGAGGCCATTCGCCAGCTGGAACTGGCCATCAATGAAGATCCTGGCTCTGCGCCCGACCATCAGTTTGATGACAAGGACAGGGAAGACAATGACGACGAAGTTGCCGTCCATCCTATCAGCGAAAATGTCAGTCTGCGTCGCCGCGCCTATCCCTTGCTGGATATGATGCGCCAGGCCAGAGCCGCCGGCAAGGATGTGGTCTGGGAAAAAGGAAGCGCCTGGTAAGGCAGACTGAGGCAGGCATGCCGATCACGTATCGGCGTGCTGCCACTTCGGAGCTTTTCCGATGGATTGCCGAATCCTATAGATATTGTCGACAAGCAGCCGAGGAATACCGTGCATGGACACGTGGCCCTCGGCTTTTTTATGCCATTGTATCTGCGTAAATCGGCGCACCCGGGCGCAGCTGGCCAGCTTGAAACGCTCCTCCGAAGGCTGCGGACATGCTGCGCCGGGCAACGTAAACCGACAGACGAAACAAAAAGAGCTGCCACGGGCAGCCCTTTTTTACCGCGTTTACGGCCTCTTATGCAACGTCGCGCAAGGCGGCGCCGTCCTGTGCCTGCTGGTTAAGATGACGGTTGACCGCGCTCAACACTGCAACAAACGATGCGGTCACAATATCCTTGTGGATGCCCACGCCAAAACCGGTAGAAGATTCGCCCAGGCGCAACTCTACGTAGCAGACGGCTGATGTTTTTTCGCCGCTACCCATGGCATGTTCATGGTAATCCATGAAGCGAATCGGCAGATTCAGGGCATTGATGAAGGCAGAAATGGCGCCTTCTCCGCTGCCTTCGACAACCTTGACCTGGCCGTCAACTTCCACTTCGGCGCGGATACTGAACTGATCGCCGCTATCGCCATCGGCCTTGCTGTTGATCTGGTGACGCAACAGTTTCCAGGGTGTAGTCTGCTTCAGATATTCTTTCTCGAAAATGTCATACACGGCGTTGCCATTGACTTCCGCACCCGTCTCATCGGTCACGCGCTGGATGGCGCGAGAAAACTCGATCTGCAGGCGACGTGGCAGATTCAGGCCACGTTCGTTCTCCAGGAGATACGAAACACCGCCTTTACCGGACTGGCTGTTGACGCGGATGACCGCGTCATAGTTGCGACCCAGATCGGCAGGATCGATTGGCAGGTAGGGGACTTCCCATACCGCATCGTCTTTCTGGACGGCAAAGCCTTTCTTGATGGCGTCCTGATGCGAACCCGAGAAGGCGGTGAAGACCAGATCGCCTGCGTAAGGATGCCGAGGATGCACAGGCAACTGATTGCAATATTCAGCGGTACGGCGCACGTCATCAATATCGGAAAAGTCCAGGCCGGGGTGAATGCCCTGGGTGTACAGATTCAAAGCCAGTGTAACCAGACAGACGTTGCCGGTCCGTTCGCCACTGCCGAACAGACACCCTTCGATGCGGTCTGCGCCCGCCATGACAGCCAGCTCGGCTGCGGCAACGGCCGTGCCGCGATCATTATGCGGGTGGACGCTGACAATCACGCGATCGCGATTATTGACTTTCTTGCAGAACCATTCGATCTGGTCCGCGTACATATTCGGCGTGGTTGCCTCGATGGTTGCCGGCAGGTTGAATACAATTGGATCGGCCGCGGTGGGTTGCCAGATCTCGGCGACGGCGTTACATACATCAACCGCAAATTCAGGTTCCGTGGTGCTGAAAACCTCGGGAGAATATTCATAGCGCCAGCGGGTTTCCGGATGGCGGCTCACTGCCTTTTTGATGAGATCCGTACCTGTGGTGGCGATATTCTTGACCTCATCCCGGCTCATATTGAACACAATTTTGCGGAAGGCAGGCGCGCAGGCGTTATACAGGTGCACCATGGCCTGGCGGGCGCCGGCGGCCGCCTCGACCGTACGGTTAATAAGATCTTCGCGTGACTGGGTCAGTACGATGATCAGCACGTCATCGGGAATGTGTTTTTCTTCGATCAGAATGCGCACGAAATCAAAGTCTGTCTGCGAAGCAGAAGGGAAGCCGACTTCGATTTCCTTGAAGCCGATTTTGACCAGATGCTTGAAAAAACGCAGCTTGCGTTCAATGCTCATGGGTTCGATCAGGGACTGATTGCCGTCGCGCAGATCGGTACTCATCCAGATCGGGGGATGTTCGATTTTCTTGCTGGGCCAGGTACGCTCGGAAAAATCGCGTTCGAAGGCTTTGAAAGGGACGTATTTGGAAGCGGGGTTGGAAATCATGATGCACCTATTTGGGGGGAATCCCGGTGCGAACAGACTGGAGTTAAGCAGCGACGCCGGGATTCAGAATAATAAAACGGAATCCTTGTGGCTTGTACACGGGCTGTCGAACTGCCACGAACGCTCTAGGCTCGACAACCGATCGCTAGCAGTAGCAGAGAAGAAAGGGCAACAGCAGAACGCGTTGCGCCAGACGGAGCAGCAGCCGACAACACACCCGCGCCGCAAGCTGCGTTGCGGCCGGTTAATGCGTTGCGAGAGAATACTGGCTGGCTCTTCATATCTCAACTATAAGAAATATTCCCCCGGCGCGCAAGTGTTTTTTTCCATTGCGGCTCCGGGACCCCGATTTGGTCAGGTGATTGTGTGTTTGACGTCATCGCGCGGAGGGCGCAGATGCGTGTCATCGGGTCGGCCAATGGTGGGTTCCGTCTGCTCCGAAGTGGAAACCGTAGTACGCTCGTCTGACTCATCCAGGGCGATCACCGGTTCGCTGCGGGCAGGGGCCGCCGGCTCGGGATCGGGTCGGGCTTGCGCCTGGCGTGTGACGACAGGCTCTGCACTGATCACTGGCTCGGAAGCAGCGGTGTCAGCTGCGGCGGTCTCGCGGGTAGTGGGGTCGACGGGCGGATTGGAAACGACTGACGGTTCACGGGTAACGGTCGGCTCTGTGAGTGCGTTTGCGGCAACGGCAGCCGCAGATGCAGTGGCTGCTGCCGGTGTGCGCGCTTCATGTTCGGCGCGGGACGGTTCGGGAGCGCCGGGCCCACGTTGCGGGGCAGGGGCTGTCGGCGGATGTTCGTCCACGGGGCGAGGGGAGGCTGCGATGCTCGCAGCAAGGCGGTCATCGGCGGCGATTGCCGTTGCTGGCCCAAGCAGGCGTTCCTGTTCGCGGATCTGCGCCAGTTTGCTGACCCGGTTGTTGTCCAGTTCGTCCTTGGTGGTTTTCAGATTGCCAATATTGATGGGCTCGGTCCGGTCACGCCATACCCAGCCCAGCACGTCACGTCCTTCCGGAGACAGGCTTCTGATGAGCTCTGCCGCTGTATCAGATGGCACGGTTTTGTAGGCGGCGCGCTCCACGCTGCCGCTGTACCAGGCACTCAGAAAAAAGTAGACGATGAGCGTGCCCAGCAGGACGACCGCCCACCACAGGTAGGGATTGATGCTTTGCAGAAAAGAAACCAGTTGTGCGTTAAACTTGTCGAGAAACGCGTAGTCCTGTACCGCGCCAAATTCAAGAATGCGTGTGGCGACCCACAGCCATAGGATGATTGTGACAGTAATCACCACCGCGCGCATTATAATCCTGGGTGTGGCCAGTTTGAGCAGCGTTTTGCTGACCAGCTTGGCGTCATTTTGCTGAACCGCGGCATTGCTGTATTTCATAGGTAATCCAAATCCGATATGCGTCATGCGTTAGAACTACGAACCGGCCAGCAGCTGGTGCTGACCCCGCAACTGCAACAATCCCTGCGTTTGTTGCAGTGTTCTGCGCTGGATCTCCAGGCAGAGCTGGCACAGGTGTTGCAGGACAATCCCATGCTTGAACTCGTCGATAATAACCAAATATCGGAAGAGAACACAAATGTAAGCGAAAACGATGCTGAGCTTTTACAACATGACTGGACTTCCCAGCCGGGTCAGAAATCGCGTGATGACGAGTATTATCAGCCGGAAACAGCGGTAGGAGAATCGCTTTCGCAGCATCTGCGCGATCAGCTTCGGCTCACGCATGCATCCGAACGCGATGTTGGCCTGGCCGAATATCTGATTGAAGAACTGGATGATAATGGCTACCTGGTGTCCGACCTGACAGAGATTGCCAAACTTTTCTCCGAAGAGGCCGATGTTGACGAAGACGATCTGGCGGTCGCCTTGCGACTGCTGCAATCCTGCGATCCTGCCGGTGTTGGTGCACGGACGCTCTCGGAGTGTTTGCTGCTGCAGCTGAATACCTCCACGCTGTCCAATCCTGTAGAGCCGGAAGTACTCACATGCGCCCGCATGATTTGTGAAAATGGCCTGGAGGCGCTGGGGCGTGCCGATATGGCACAATTGAAATCAATTACCGGTGCCGATATTGAACTGATCCGTCAGGCTCATGCGCTGATCCGTCAGCTGGATCCGCGGCCGGGCAAGCAGTTTAGTGCGCCCACAGCCGATTTTGCCGTTCCCGATGTGCTGGTGCGCAAGGTTAAGGGGGAGTGGGTCCTGACCATCAATCAGGCGGTCATGCCGTCGCTGCGCATCAGCGAAGGATATGAATCGATGATACGCCGCCTGGGCAAAGAGGCCGGGGCTGGCATGAGCGAACAGTTGCTGGCTGCAAAGGGCATCATCCGTCAGGTCAGCCAGCGCTTTTCCACGATTCTGGATGTCTCGCGCGCCATTATGGACAAGCAGCGCGGGTTTTTGGAGCATGGCATGGCGCAAATGCAGCCACTGACCTTGCGGGACGTAGCCGACGCTGTTGGCATGCATGAATCCACGATCTCCCGGGCAACAACACAGAAATTCATCGCTACGCCTCACGGCGTGTTCGAACTGAAACGTTTTTTTGGTTCAGGACTGGCTACGGATTCCGGTGAAAACGCCTCCGCCACGGCCGTGCAGATCCGGATTCGAGACTATATTCAGGGCGAGCCCGAAGGCAAACCGCTATCCGACAGCCGCCTCACGGAAATGCTCGCCGGAGATGGCATTACCATTGCCCGGCGCACTGTTGCCAAATACCGCGAGGTGCTGGGAATTCCTTCTGCCTCATTGCGCAAGGCGCGGGCAAGCCTGAATCAGGACTGAGAGGGTCGCTTCGTGGACCTTGCAAATGCTACCTGGTCTGGCTGTGACCAAAGAAATTGCCTACAGGACCAGCACTGAAACGGACTGCAATGTCGTCAAAGCGCTGCAATAGCGCTAAATTATGGGAATTGGCGCCCGATGACTTGCAACTTTTCAGGCCTTGGATGATAATAACTCTCATGTATATTTGCATTTGTAATGCCGTCACCGAAAGTGAGGTCCTGGACGCCATCGCCCAGGGCGCAACCTCATTGGCTGACCTGCAGCGCGACCTGGACGTCGCCACCAATTGCGGGTGCTGCGCACAAATGGCCTGTAGCTATCTGGAGCATGCAGCCTGTACCGGCGCGTCCATTGATCATGGCGGGGCAAATGATCATTGCGGCAAAGAAAAATGCGATGCCCTTGACACCGAATCAGTCATTCTTTGGCGCTCTGCCGCCTGATCCCCGCCGCTTCCCAGAATACCGGTTTTTTTAACCAACTCGCGTTCCTTCTCCTGCTCACGCCTTTTGCTCCCTGGCGCAGGCTGCAGTCCCTGTACTTCCCCGTTGTTCTCTTGTCCCGGCCTGCCCCTACGAATTCTCTCCTGACTGCCTCTTCCGTGTTAACGCAGCTAGGCTGCCAGCCTCACCGTATTTTCTCGTGATTTATTCAGGCATTTTTGTTCGCTATCGCGCTGCGTTTACACCGTGGGACACGATTGCCCACGCCGGCGCATTGCTGAACAAAAACACTTTCATTTCCATTCTCATTTACCACCTGCAGGGCTTTGCAGGCATTCCGAAGCATTGGGCTGCGATTCCCTTATAATTTCCTTAATACGAAAGGCTGAGCGTGCAGCCAGTCAGCCCCCACTGACGATACATCACAGTAAAGGAAGTTATCATGAAAGGCGACAAGGACGTTCTCAAATTCTTGAACAGGCAGCTCACCAACGAGTTGACTGCAATCAATCAATACTTTTTACATGCCCGCATGGCAAAGAACTGGGGTCTGAATCGCTTCAACAAAAGCGAATACCATACCTCGATTCACAAAATGAAGAATGCCGATGCCATCATCGAACGCATTTTTCTGCTTGAAGGCCTGCCCAATCTGCAGGACCTGCACAAGCTTCACATTGGCGAAAACGTACCTGAAATTCTCAAATGTGATCTGAAGATAGAAATCGACAATCACAAAACACTGACAGAAGCCATCTCACACTGTGAGACCGTGCGTGACTATGTCACGCGTGATTTGCTGCAGGAGAATCTGGAAGAAGTGGAAGAGCAGATCGACTGGCTTGAAACCAACAGCGAGCTGATTGGCAAAATCGGGCTGGAAAATTATCTGCAAAGCCAGATGGGGGACGAGGACTGATCGTGACAAAGCGGAGTTAGTCCCGCGCTGTCAGCTGTTCTATCGTTGAATATTTAGAGAGTCTGATCAGTCCCGCAAGTTGACGTCAGTGCCCTGGAAAGTCAAACAGTCTCTTCGACTATCGGATGACGCATCCGTTTTCGAAGAGACTGTTTTTTTGTCCTGCCGGTGTTGACGTTTGCCGCCATGGCGTTAAGTTTTTTGATATCGTCCGAAGCGGAGCGCCGGCATGATGTCTCTGTGATCGATGTGGTGAGCCTTAACGTGACGGGCAGTCTGATACGCTACCCCATGCGTTGTTGGCGCCGCAATACTGGTTGCGCACTCGCGACAGGCAGGAAGGGCGATCAAAAAATCCCAGTGCGCGGCATTCGCTCATGGCTTGACGGAAGGCGGGTTCCCAATCCCCCGTTGATGCTGCAGCACGCGGTGCGCGCGGCGTACGACGAATGGCCTGCATTTCCTGTTCGTTAATACCATCAATCGTGTCGGTCGCGTCACCCGTGGTAATTTGGCTGTCGCCTGTTGTGACGGCCTGTTCAATCGCCTCTTCGCCTTTGGCCGCATCCACATGCCACTGAACCGGGTCTGGCTGTTTGGGTACGCCCTGGGCTCCGCTCATGAGAGGCTGCTGAGGCTGCAGTTGAACCGGACGTCCCTGTGCATCCACCATGGGATTGGGATCCGAAGCGGTGACATTGGGTACATTGGCAGAAACCGGTGCATGCTCAATCAGCCAGTCACCTGCCTGCAGGCCACCCCATGTGGCAACGCTAGCCACAATGAGGAGGGACAAAAATAATAAACGCCAGGACATCTGCATACCTCGGTTGTGATTCGGCTAATTTTAGCCGTTTTCCCCAAATACTTTGCCGCCATGTTCGCGCATGGCGTGAAAATTAATCTCCGGATTCAGCTCCTGTGCCACTCGCAATTGTGCGGGAGAGGTGATCAGGAAAGCCAATGCATCCACCACATCGTAAGCAATGTTTGCGGCATTGCTGTCGATGAACTTCTTCAGTGCTTTCGGGTTCTCGCTAGTAACCCAGCGCGCCATGGTGTAGCGCGAGGGCATCATGCGGGCGTCAGCACCGTATTCCGTTTTGAGGCGGTGCGCGACCACCTCGAACTGCAATTGTCCGACGGCACCCAGCAGCAGCGAACCGCCCGCCGCCTGGGGACGAAATACCTGAATGGCGCCTTCTTCGCCCAGTTGTGTCAGACCGGTGCGCAACTGCTTGGTACGCAGCGGATCCCTGACCTCTACAGCCTGGAACAGCTCAGGTGCGAAAAACGGCAGGCCGGTAAATTGCAGGATTTCACCCTCGGTCAGCACGTCGCCCAGTTGCAGCACACCGTGATTCGGAATACCAATCACATCGCCGGCATAGGCCTCGTCAAGCAAATCTCGCCGCTGGGAAAGAAACGACACCACATTATTAGGGCGTATTTCCTTACCGGTGCGGCTCACTTTCAGGCGCATACCGCGCTCAAAACGACCGGAACTGACGCGGACAAAAGCCACCCGGTCCCGATGCGCAGGGTCCATATTAGCCTGAACTTTGAACACTACCCCCGAGAATTTGGTTTCATCAGGTTGCACAACGCGTTGCAAGGCCTGGCGTGCCCCCGGTTTTGGGGCCCATTCCACGAGCGTATCCAGGACTTCCTGCACGCCGAAGTTATTGATTGCCGAGCCAAAAAACACCGGTGTCTGCCGGCCGGCCAGAAATTCTTCATGATCGAATGACGGAGCGGCATCCTGCAAGAGGTCGATTTCTTCCCTGGCTTTGTCAAAGGCGCTGCCAAAACGCTGGCCGATTTCAGGATTATCCAGCCCATCGATGATGTCTTCGCTGCTGCCGCGACGTTCCTGTCCGGGGCGGAATATGCGCATGCGATTGCGACGAATATCGAAGACCCCGCCAAACGACTTGCCCATGCCGACAGGCCAGGAAAACGGGATCGCGTCCATGCCCAGATGGGATTCGATTTCTGCCAGCAGATCCAGCGGTTCCTGGACCTCGCGGTCCATTTTGTTGATGAAGGTAATGATCGGGGTGTTGCGCGCGCGGCAGACCTGCAGCAGGCGGATCGTCTGCGGTTCGACCCCATTGGCGGCGTCGATCACCATTAATGCGGCATCGACGGCGGTCAGTACGCGATAGGTATCTTCGGAAAAGTCCTGGTGCCCCGGGGTATCCAGCAGATTGATCACACAGTCGCGGTATTCCATTTGCATCACGGAAGAGGCTACGGAAATGCCCCGCTGCTTCTCGATCTCCATCCAGTCGGACGAGGCGTGCCGGCTGGCCTTGCGCGCCTTCACACTACCTGCGATCTGAATCGCTCCTGCGAACAGCAGCAGTTTTTCGGTCAGCGTGGTTTTACCGGCATCGGGGTGAGAAATAATCGCAAAAGTCCGGCGTCGGGCGACTTCCTGCGGAATGGAATGTGTAGACATCTGGAGTCAGGTTCAGGATATAAAATTGAGATGGCAAAGGCGTTCGATACCCGGGCTGGGGTAGCGCGCCTGCAAACCCGACATGTTAAACGGATTTGGGGTATCCGGTCAGGGAAATGGGCCTGCCGCCCACGATTATCCTGTCCGTGCCACTTACGACGTCTTGCCGGAATGAGCAGGTGCGGACCGGATTGCCTGATCCTGCGTGTCAGGGTTTGGAGCGGGAGCTGAAAAACAGAATCAGAAACCCCGCCAGGGCTGCTGCCAGTGAGCCAGTGAATACACCAATCTTGGCCAGATCCTGTACCGCCGGGTCGGTAAAGGCCAGAGCGCCGATGAACAGGCTCATGGTAAATCCGATACCGCAAAGCACGCTGACGCCATAGATCTGCACCCATTTTGCACCTGACGGTTTCTGTACCATCCCCAACTTGACGGCCGCCCACACCAGCCCGAAAATACCCAGCTGTTTACCGAAGAACAGGCCTGCTGCAATGCCAATTACGACGGGATGTCCAAGCTGGCTCCAGGAGAACTCGCCAAAAGACACGCCGGCGTTGGCGAATCCGAAAACCGGCACAATCAGAAATGCTACCCATGCAGACAGACCATGCTCCCACTTGAGCAGCGGACCGGCGTCGGGCTTTGCGTTCCTGCCTGACAGCGGGAGCGTCAGGGCCAGGGCCACACCGGCCAGTGTGGCGTGAATGCCCGATTTGAAGACGAACCACCAAAGCAGCACGCCCAAGACAGCGTAAGGCAGGCCACTCATGACGTTGCGGCGGTTCAGAAGGATGAGTATTGCCAGGGTGATGGTGGCAAGCGCCAGGTACATGGCCTGGATGCCGGCTGTATAGAACAGGGCAATAATCACGATTGCAATCAGATCATCGATCACCGCCAGCGCCGTCAGAAAAACCTTCAGGGACGTCGGCACGCGTGACCCCAGCAGGGCCAGGACACCAAGCGCAAACGCAATGTCGGTCGCAGCAGGCACTGCCCAGCCGCGCACCTGCTGCGGTTCTGGATACGTGAAAGCCAGGTAGATGAGCGCTGGCGCGATGACACCCGCCACCGCTGCCATGCAGGGAAGGAGGCGTTTTTCACTGGTAGATAGCTCACCCGTTAGCAGTTCCCTTTTGACTTCCAGGCCAACGTACAGAAAAAAGACCGCCATCATGGCGTCATTGATCCAGTGCAGGACCGACACGCCCATGACGTAGCTGGACAGGGCGGCAAAATAGGTTGTGGCCAGGCCCGAGTTGGCGCACCAGATTCCCAGCACGGCGGCCACCATCAGCACAATGCCGGAAGCGGGCTCGCTTGAGAAAAAGTGGCTGATCTGCTTAGGAATATATCTTTTCATGACGAATGCTTTTACCGCGGGAATCCGCAAGATTAGCATATTTTCAGGTATTTGTAAGATATGGAGAATGTCGTGTCTGAATCATGGAAAGGCCTGATCTACATGGGAGATGGCGCTTGGTTTGCGCGCAGGCTGCGGCGGGTTTATATACGCGGAAGCATTGGTATGCAGGGAAGAGGGCAGCGAGAAGAGGAAAGAGGAAAGAGGAAAGAGGAAAGAGAGTTTCTGCCTTGTCGCTGAGATTGTTCACACAGGATATCGCGCACAAAGATAGGGTTCATACAAGAATTTCCTGCGCGCTGAACAGTTCTTTATGCGGGTCTGGGCAACGCCCCGTTGACGAGGAAAATAGTCAGAGCGTATGTCATGATCTTGCCAGACCGAAGCTGAGTGAAGGAGACCCGGTCGGCGCTGACTTCACAAAACCATTGACTGGTTTCCTGCGGTTTTTTCTGGCGGAAGGCCGTTGGCGAAAACAGAGCAACGCAAAGTCCACGCTCGGGATCCCGAGCCGAACAGTACTCGAATGCCTGCACCTGTGCCGCTCGCATCGCGGAGCCGATTTCCTGGGTGGCCCGGTAGTCTGTCGGGTCGGTCAGTCTGGCCTGGTAACGGTTAAATGGCGGCTCCTGTAACTGGACGCCGTGATCGGTCTGATAGCCGACAGAAAACAACGTGTGTTCACTGCGTATGCGATCCTTGACGGGTTCCGCGTTCATGGAGTGCCAGAACACGAAACGGTAGAAGGCGCTTTCGGCCAGTACCGCCCCCAGGTTTTTGCCGCCATAGAACAGGCTGCGTTCGTGAACGCGTCCGAAACGCGAGCCCCATTTGAGCGGAGGATAGCGAAAAGGTGTTTTAAGCAAATAATGGAGAGGCTCACAATCGGCCTGCGAGACCGGTTTGGCCTGATCGAGCATTTGTTCCAGCAGCGCCTGTTCATCCAGCGTATCGACGTAGCCGAGGGTGGCAATCTGCTCCTGGCTTTCCACGAGACGATACAGCTTTCCGTCAATGGGACGGATGTGTTCGGGACCGTTGCAGGCTTGCCAGATCATCAGACTTTACCGCGGATGGCATCGACAAACTGAAGGACTGTGGTCATACCCTGGATAGTCGCAATCTGGTCTGCGGGAATACCACCAGTGACATTGTTGGGCGTGCGCATGAAGTGCCGGATCCACGCCTGGTCGCCGCCGGTGAGCGCGAACAGGGCGCGGGCAATTCGCAGCAGCAGCAGGGCCAGTTCTCCCTGCTTGCTGGCAGGATCCAGCGATGCGGTGGTTTTGAGTCGGCTTACGGCAGTGCGATGCATACCCAGCACGGCCGCCAGCTCGCTCTGTTTCAGGCCAAGCTGTTCGGCGGCACGCAGGACGGCTTTGGCCAGAACGGCATCTGGCGCGGGTTTGGGTTGGAGTAGTGCTGTCATGATGGCCTCCCATGGGAATGCGACATTGGACTATAGTATAGCCGATATGTGCGTATTGCACAATGAGTGATAAAATGTGCCATTTTCAACAAAAATCCTTAATGCTTTGTGCCTGCTGGGTGGGCAGACTGCATAAGCCCGCATTCTCTTCTATGCTCATGCAGCAGATCGCAGACCGCAGACTGCGCAGCGCGGATACGTACCAAATTGCCGTTGGCATGGCGCCGGAGGTCATTGCAACTGAAATGAATTTAACGAAATTGACACTCTGCAACAGGCTGCAGCGTCTTCAAATAATACTGCCCAGCCAAAAAACGGCTATGATTACAGCATTGATTTTCTGACTCACTTCCTATGGGCGCTAGCAACATGAAACGATTTTTCGGATTAATCTGTGCATTGATGATGGCCGTGTTTTTGTCGGGTTGCGGTTACAACCAGATCCAGAGCCTGGACGAACAGGTTAAGGCGGCCTGGTCTGAAACGCTTAACCAGTATCAGCGCCGTGCAGACCTGGTGCCCAAGATTGTCGCCAGCGTAAATGCCTATATGGTCAACGAGCGTGAAGTGCTTACGCAAGTCACGGAAGCCCGCTCCAAAGTGGGCAGCGTGCAGATTTCCGCCGACACCGTTCCCACACAGGAACAGCTGCAACAGTTCCAGGCCGCACAGAACCAGCTGGGCTCTGCTCTTTCCCGTCTGATTGCGGTGTCTGAAAACTATCCTCAACTGAAGGCCGATGCGCTGTTTCGCGATCTGAACGCCCAGCTTGAAGGTACCGAGAATCGCATCGCCACGGCACGCGGTCGCTACATCAAGGATGTCCAGGCGTACAACACGCTGATCCGTCAGTTTCCGACGCTGATCACGGCCAAAATCATGGGCTATCAGGTGAAACCCAATTTTGGTACTGATAACCAGGAAGAGATCATGCGCAATCCTGAAGTCAAGTTTGATACGGGCGCGTCTTCCAATCCTGCACCGGCAGGCAACGCTGCACCCGCTCAGCCAGCGCCGGCCCAACCCGCACCTGCACAGTAATGACACGCTTCCCCGTCACTCCCCCGATGTTGCGGATCGCCGTGAGTGGCCTGCAACTGCTTGCCAGCATGCTGCTGATGTTCGTTGTGGTGTCCGGATTTTCGCCGGCCATGGCGCAGCAGGAAGTTGCCGTGCCGGCACTGACCGCCCGAGTGACAGATACCACCGGTACCCTGGATGCGAACCAGACAGCGGCACTCGAGTCCAAGCTGCAGGCACTGGAAGAAAAGAAAGGTGCCCAGATATTTGTGCTGATGGTTCCTACCGTGCAGCCCGATACGGTCGAGAGCTATTCGCGACGGGTGTTCGATGCCTGGAAGGTAGGTCGTGCCAAGGTCGACGACGGCATCCTGTTTCTGATTGCCAAGAACGACCGGCGCATGCGTCTGGAAGTCGGTTATGGTCTTGAAGGCGCAGTCCCTGACGCCCTGGCATCACGCATTATCAACGATTATGTCGCCCCGCATTTCAAGGAAAACGATTATGCCGGTGGGGTCAATGCGGGGGTAACAGCATTGGTGTCGCTGATTGAAAACGAAGCCCTGCCGGCACCCGAAAAAAAAACCGTGACTAACGGCGAGGGCTTTGACGAAGGTCTGTTGGGCGAGTTGGGCCCTATGCTGATGTTCGGTTTTTTCCTGATCGCGTTTTTCCCGCCCGTCATCAGTGCAGCGGCAGCGGGCGTCATGCTTTTCGTGATTACCGGCAGTATCCTGTGGGCGGGACTGGCGGCTGTTGCTGCCCTGGTCATTGGTGCAATTGCACGCAAGATCGTACCGCGTGGCGCGGTTCGTGGTGCGCGACGTAACGGCACTATTCTTGGCGGGGGCCTTGGCGGACTGGGCGGTATGCGATCAGGACGAGGCGGTGGTGGCTTTAGCGGCGGCTTCGGTGGTGGAGGTTTCGGTGGCGGCGGCGGCGGAAGCAGCGGCGGCGGAGGAGCATCAGGTGGCTGGTAATAAGTGGGAATGGCTCGGACTGGACGGACTCGATGGCTGGTGGCTGTCGCGTCGGGTATTTTCGCAAGCCATGATGGAGCGACTGACCGAGCATATACGCAGCAGTGAGCAGCGTCATGCCGGCGAGCTGGTGCTGGCCATCGAGCATGACACCCCGGGTCACAGTCACGAGACCGCCTTGCGCGCACTGGAAGTATTCGGCCGCCTGCGGGTATGGGATACGCCGGCGCGGACCGGTCTTTTGCTTTATGTATCCCTGAATAAACACAAGTTCGAAATTATTGCCGATCGCGGCATTCGCGTCGCACCACAGAAGTGGAGCGAGGTGACCCATATTTTGCAGACACGGTTTGCGGCCAGGCAATATGAACAGGGACTGATGCAGGCCATCACGACTATCGAAGAACAATTACAGACATCATGTCCGATGAACGGGGTGGCGGACGATGGACAGAACCACCTTCCCGATGCACCCGTTCTGTTGTAGATATGCCAGATCCCTTAATTTCCTGCCCGGGCCAGTGCCTTGCCCAGCTCACTGACCGCCACGTCGCGTCGCGAGCCCGGTGAAAAACCCTCTCCCATTCTTGACCATTCCGGATAGCCACGTGCATCCTGAAGCTGTTCGGGCAACGGCTGTTCTTTCAGTTCTTCCTGGGCGGCAGCGGGTGGGATTTTTACGGGACTCATATCGGCGTGCCCGCGCAATTCCAGCGCCCGTATCAGCTGATGGGCGCGAATAGCCAGAAGACGAAGAATGCTGTCTTCTACCGTAATTTCGTGATAACCCTGAAGGCGGCCATACAGGCGTTTGCCCAGCTTGTCGGCCCCCTGCCACACGCTGCCTACCACCCCCCCAATCAATGCGGCTGTACCCAGGCTTAGTCCCGCAGTAAACACATCAACGGCGGCGCCCGCCATGGCGCCAGCGGCAAAGCCCTTACCCACCTGGATGCCTGTATCCAGCAATGCCTGCGGATTGAACAGATCCATACTCCAGCGGCCACCTTCCAATGGCAGTGGCTGGCCGGGGAAATCTTCGGCGCGGAAACGGTAATGCTCGAGCAAGGCCTTGATCCCAGCCTGTTCGCGCTGTCTGACCTTATCCTGCAGCAGCCGGGTGGTTTGCTGCACACTGTCCTCATCAGTCTGGCTGCTCAGGCGCAATGCCGCCACGTCGATCAGCATGTCTGCAACAAGCGCAAACGCGGCAGTGCGACGGCGGTCACGCTGGGCGCCAACATCCTCAGACAACGCCTGCAGCGTGCCTGCGTGTGTGTCCAGCACCAACGCCAGTTTCTGATACAGCTGCGCTTCGCCATCAATGGCGGGCGCCACGGTATCAAATTCAATCACCACATGCAGCCCGAGCCGCGCCAGTGTCGTCTTCCAGTCCTGCTTGCGCGAGTCGGTGTGGTTGATGAAATTGAGTACCGGAACCAGCGGCTTGCCGCAGCGTGCCAGAATGGCCAGTTCGTCCTTATGCTTGGCCAGGACCGGATCACGTACGTCAATGACATACAGTCCGGCGTCACAGGCCAGCAGTTTTTTCAGGACCCGGGCTTCCTGTTCGAAACGCCTTCGGCTCTCGGGCGCGTCAAGAAAGCGCGCGATGCTTTCCGGTCCATCGTAGCGGCTGCCGGTCTGCTCCTGAAGTTGTTCCAGATAATCCAGCAGGCCGATACCGTCTTCCAGGCCCGGGGTATCGTACAGCTCCACTGCCGGGACGCCATTGAGCAGCAGGCGGGCCCCCTCCACGTGTCGCGTAGTACCTGGCGAATCCGATATCTGGCCAAAGCCGGCATCGTGCGTCAGTGTGCGCAGCAGGGAGGTTTTGCCGGTATTGGTATGTCCGACCACGGCCAGGCGTAGTGTTGCGGTGTCAGCGTTCATTTTTCGGCAATCCACGAGGGCAGCGTATTGGCATCGATGTGCAGGGTGTCGCGCAAAAAGCCGGCCTGTGTCAACTGCGCCAGCCAAGTGTCGCGGCGCATGGGCTGACCGTGGCGTTCCCACAGCAGCACATGGCTGGCGCGCGCCAGGGCGCTCAGTTCGGAAATCAAGTGCAGGGTGCCGCGATCAGGGGTCTGGGCCGCATCGACCACCAGCAACAGCCCTTTGACCGGGTGGGCATGAAGTCGGTCCAGCAAGGCGTGACGCTGCTCGCGCGATTCCAGTATGCCGCCGTCCTGTGTGGACGCGGCCGCAGAAAAAGCCGGCCATGCGGCATCGGGCGGCAGTTCTATACCCACATACATGGGGTCAGACGAGTAACTGAGCCCCGGCTCACTGCTGCGGACCGAGGGGGTGTCTTCTCCCGCAGGCGCATCGATGCCCAGACTTTCGCTGGAGGGCGCCAGCCGGGTAACGAGGCGGCTATACGAGGGCAGAGTGATATCCAGTTGCAGATCGCTCAGGGCGCGGCGCAACTGCCAGAGACAGAACAGCAGACTGGCCGCACGAACCACCAGGCCGTAAATGAACACGACTCCCAGCAGCCAGGCTGACCAGACGGCGTAAGTACTGTCTGAGAGTGCCGCACCGGCCGTACTCTGGCGCACCAGGTCTGCCTCGGGTATCGGAAAGCCAAGCAAGGCGGGTACTGCGCCCAGGATACGCGTCAGGGACACAAAGACATCCGGCGTCAGGATCGTTGTTTCCCAGCCGAAGGTATAGCGCTGCGCAGCCAGCAATCCAAGCATGGTCAGCAGGGCAGCGAGGAAAAACAGCACCCAGAACCCATGACTGATTAATGACAGTGCCCATTTGAGCGCACTGTTGCGGCTCAGCAGGGAGACAAAGGATTGTGGGGCCAATGCCGCCTCGGGGCCGCGCGCGATTTTGCGACTGAGCCACAGCCAGAGCTGACCCAGCCAGCTGAACGCGCCAGAGGACAGAAGAAAAGACAGCAGCCAGAACAGGTAGGTCAGGCTGTGTACGCCCAGCAAGGTGACAAGCGCCAGCAGGACGTTGATGTGTCGAGTGGTGGAGCCAAGCACGCCTGCTGCCGCTCCGGCACCCGCAAGTACTGCCAGCACCGCCAGAATAAACATGGCAAGCTTTGCACCCTGCGACCATTTTTCGATCAGCGTCAGAGTGTCTTCGCGCTCGGCGATGCGCCGGGCACGATCGATGATTTTTTCTTCAGGACTGTTGGTGCTGCCGCGCAAATCGCGAATGAAGGCGGCATCGTCGATGGGACCCCAATGGTCTTCACGCAGGCGAACGGCTTCGGTCAGCCAGAAATCCTTGAACGAGAATTGACGACGGGCCATCGCGCGAAAAATGAAAGCAGAGACGTTAGTGTTTGAACCAGCGGCTGGCAGCCTGTTCTGCCTGCTGCTTCACTTCGGGAGTAATGTAATAGGCGACAGCGGCCAGGGCGGCGGCGATCACGCCCAGGTCATCGGTATAACCAACGCCGGGGATAAAGTCAGGCAGGGCATCCAGAGGGAGCACAAGATAGGCCAGGGCGCCGTAAATCACACGGCGAGCCCATGCAGGGGTGGCTGGATTGCGTACCGCGAAAAACAGCAGCAGGGCTTTTTGGATAACGGTGCGACCGGCACGTTTGGCGATACGGGCAATTTTTCTTATCAGACCTGCCGGTTTATCGGCGTCCAGCGTGCTAGCGTCAATCGTAAACTGAGCCATGAGCCCCCCGTGATCTTTGAAAATATGGCATATAAAACAAAAGTGCGTGCCACTGGGGCACGCACTCTTTATAACATGTCGTGATCAGGAGCGCTTGACGATCAGGCCATACACAAAAAGAACGATAATGGCACCAATGACAGAGGCGATCCAGCCTGCTGCATCACCGTCCGCATACCATCCCATAGCCTGACCCAGATAGGTCGCAACGATAGAGCCGACAATACCCAGAATTGCAGTAAGAATGAAACCCATAGACTGGTTGCCGGGCATAATAGCGCGGGCAATTAACCCGACAATAAAACCAATGATGATAGTAACGATAATCGACATATTCTGTGACTCCTGAAATTAATGAATTTCCTGACTGCGTGTAACATTTCAGATCATATAGGAAGCGATTTTTTCATACAAATCAAAAATGTTTCCATATATTAATATTGCGATAAGCTGCAGTCTGTTCGCAAAGCATAACGGCATTGCGTGATATGTGTCGGACAAATGTGGATTTCTGAACGGTAATTGACAGGTTTTGGATTTATCTGCGTCCGCCTGTTGCAGGAGGGACACGTTTTCTCTTTTCCGTATGCGTTGTTTTTACGCGCGCCCGATACAGGCGGCTGCCGAAAATATTGATACCCAGCCCCACGACGACCACGGCGCTGCCGAACCACTGCATAGTCGACAGTTTTTCATGCAGGACCAGTTCTGCCGATAGCAGGCCTACAATGGGAATCAGCAGCGACATCGGTGTTACCAGGCTGACGGGATGCTGTGCCAGTAGTCGGCCCCACAGATAGTAGCCGACGAACGAGGCCGCGTAAGCCAGGTACATGACTGAACCCACCCCGGTCCAGGATAGATCGGCAAAACTCTGCCCGATAGCCTCGGGCCCCTCAAATATGAGCGAGGCCAGCAGGAAGGGAAAAACGGGAAAGACGGCTCCCCAGGTGAGCAGGCTGAACATATTGACGGCGGGGCCGGCCTTTTTTATCACGATGTTGCCGCAGCCCCAGCTGAAAGCCGCGCACAGGGTGAGGAAGAAAGCAAACAGCGGAACTGGCTGCGCCGTTGCTCCGCCGGTTTCAATCACGGCAAGGCCCATTGCGGCAATGATCATGGCAATGATGCTGTGAATGCGTACTTTTTCGTTTAGCAGCAGGGCCGCAATCAGTACCGAAAAGAAGGCCTGGGACTGCAGCACCAGCGAAGCCAGGCCGGCAGGCATGCCCATTGCAATCGCACTGAACAGGAAGGCAAACTGGCCGAAGCACAACGTCAGACCGAAAAGAAGCAGTAGCCGCAGTGAGATGACAGGCCGGGGAATAAACAGAATCGCCGGAAAGGCGACCATGGCGAAACGCAAGGCGCCCAGCAGCAGCGGAGGGAATTCACCTACCCCGAATTTGATGACCACGAAATTCAGACCCCATAGGAGAACGACGAGCAGGGCTGCGAGCCAGTGGCGCAAAGGCATGGGGATCCTGTGAAAGGCGAAGGAGAGAAAAGAAGGATTATGCGCCAGCCAGAGGGGCCGCTGCAAGCCGATGTGCCGGTTATGCGCTTTCGGCAAGCGTCAGCGTAACATGATGTTCGCGCCAGCCATTGACAAAATATCCGGTATTGTCTGTTGTGTATTCGGGTTGCTGCTGTCCGGCGGCGTTGGTGGCGCGACAGGCCAGTTCAGCGCTGCCGGGTGGCAGGGTCAAGGTTGCTTCGAAAAGCCGCCAGGCAAAGGGACCAAAATCGGGTCCGGTCAGTGTTGCCGGATGCCAGCTGCGCCCGCCGTCGGCTGTGACTTCGATACGAAATACGGCCGATGATCCTCCCATTGCCACGCCCTGTATTTGCACCGGTCCTGCCTTGACCGATACGTCGGGAGCGGAGGGAGAGGTAATCCAGGATTTGACCGGCAGACGCCAGGCCGGGATCGTGAGGTTTGGTTCTCCCGGCCGCAGCGGCACGCGAAAGTCGGCAGTCTGGATATGGGCACTGGACTCATTCCGTGTAAACGCGATGCGTTTGACGTACTTGATGTAATTGATGCTGGCATAGCCGGGGAGCACCAGGCGCAGCGGCCCGCCGTGGGCCAGAGGGATGGGCTCGCCATTCAGTGTCCATGCCAGCAGGGCGTGATCCAGTGCAGACAGCGGGACTGACCGCTCCACACGAGTAAAGTCGGACGGAATGCCATCGGGCAAGGTGTCGCCGCCGGTGGCCGTCAGATAGCGGCTACCAGCGGCGACGCCTTCGAGTTCGTGAACCACTGTCTTCAGCGGCACGCCGGTCCATATCACGCAGCCGGCGCCTCCGGTTTGCCATTGTGTGCCGGAAGCCGGTATTGTCTGCAGCGCCCGCCCGTTTTCTGCACATTGCAGAACGGTGGCGACGGCTCTGGAGGGCATCGCCCGCAGCTCTGCCAGGGTGTAGGCGTCCGGCTGGCCAACGCCCTCAAAGGATACGGCCCATTGGTCGCGCTCTTCCAGCACCCGCTGCGGCGGCGGCAGGGCATTGTCCCGCACAAACAGACAGCGGGTGGGGGTGATGACCTGTCTGCCCAGCACCTCGCGGCGCGCCTCAATTGCATAAGGACTATGCACGATCAGGCTCTCGCCATCTTTCCATGCCAGGGCAGGAGGCAGCGGCGGTGGGCTGGCAGGCGGGGGCAGGGTGGCTTCCGGGGCGGCAGGGGATGCAACTTTGCCACTCTTTATGGGAGTATTCGGTTCCGGCGTGGTCGCCGCTTTTGCACTGGCCGGGCTGGCCTGCAGTCTTCCCGAGACAGCGCTCAATACAAACGCAAGGGCCTGGATGAGCCGGACACGTCTTTGGGGATTGGGAGGGACGGTGCGATGCATGATATGACGTGTCGGTTATGGGTGAACAGCGAAAGGCATAGCGCAGGCTCGCAGGGAAAACAGGCTACATGTTATGGATTAATCCCTGAACTGTAAACCCGAAACTGTATCGGTCCGCGACAATCCTATCCCTGCAGATGGGGTGTAAGGGTAAGGGCGATCGCCTTGCGCGCTCGGGCTCTGTAGCCTTGTGAGATACACGTACCGTTCTTCGTGGTTGACCGCGTCGCCTTCGGGTATGTCACAATCACGAAATATAAAGTTCTTAACATCGTCCCATTCCCCGGATTCAAAGATGAGGTCCTTATGAAGGTTGCAGTCAATTCAATCGCCGCCCTGTTGCTTGTGTGCCCGGCTATCGCCGCAGCCGATACGCTGATTCTGTATACGAGCCAGCCGGCCACCGATGCGCAGATGACAGTCGATGCGTTCCAGAAAGCCCATCCCGACACGAAAGTGGAATGGGTGAGGGATGGGACGACCAAGCTGATGACCAAACTGCGGGCGGAAATGCGTGCGGGGGTGGCCAAGCCCGACGTATTATTGATCGCCGACAGCGTGACGCTTGAGCAGCTGAAAAAAGAAGACAGCCTGATGGCCTATCAGTCTCCGGAAAGTGCCAATTATGATCCCGCCCTGTTCGATAAAGACGGTTTTTACCATGGCACAAAATTGATTACCACGGGCATTGCCTATAACACCGGGGCGACCCAGAAACCGACGTCATGGAAAGATCTGGTCAAGCCTGAGTATAAAAACCAGGTATCCATGCCCAGTCCGCTCTATTCGGGGGCGGCGATGATTCACCTGTCGGCGCTGACCACCAACCCGGATTTTGGATGGAAATATTATGAGGACCTGAAGGCGGGTGGTGTGGCATCGCAGAAAGGCAATGGCGGCGTGCTGACCGACATTACCTCTGGCGGCAAACCCTACGGCGTGCTGGTGGACTATATGGCCATTCGTGAGAAGGCCAAAGGCGCCCCCATCGAATTTGTTTTCCCCACCGAAGGTGTCAGTCTGGTTACCGAACCAGTAGCGATCCTCAAATCGGCCAAAAATCCGGAAGCAGCAAAAAAATTCGTCGATTTTGTGTTGTCGCAGCCCGGGCAGGAACTGGTGTTACAGCAGGGCTATATTCCGGGACACAATGGGATGAAGAATCCTGCCGGATTCCCGGAACGCAGCCAGATCAAACTGCTGCCTTTTGATGCAGCACAGGCCCTGCAAAACGCGGCGTCCAATAAAGAAAAATTCAGCAGCATTTTTGGGGGCTGATTGTTTCTTCGCAGCCGCTCTGCCGCGGGGCGGCACAATGTGTCGGGTAAAATAGGGTGTGACGCTCTTGCTTACTCTCATTGCGCCCGTCGGTCAGGCTTCAAAAATCGTGGCATCATTGCCAGACGTTTTACCAGGACAAGATAAAAAATCAGGCGGTCGGGCATCATCGGACCGGTAACCTGAATTTCACTATGGCGACACCTTCTTCCTTTCTGCGGCCATTCGGCAGGACACCGGCATCGGCCATGACACCTGTGCTGCTGTGTCTGGTATTGCTGCTGGCGGTTCTGCCCCCTGCGCGCCTGTTGGTCATGGCCCTGGCCGACCTTCCCCGCGGCGAAGAGGGCGCCATGTGGTCCATGCTGGTCAACGCCTCTACCTGGCGCGCAACGGTCAACAGCCTGATGACATCCGGGGTCGCAACCTTGCTGTCGGTGCTGCTGGGTACTGTACTGGCGCTGCTGGTCACACTGACTGACATCCGGGCCAAGGGCTTCTGGGTCTTTATGATCATGCTTCCCATGATGATTCCTCCCCAGGTCACGGCGCTGAGCTGGTTGCAGCTTAGTGGACCGGGCAGTGCGCTGCTGCAGCTATTCAATTTGGCGCCCCCGCTGGGTAGTCCGCAATATCTGCGTTCCTGGTGGGGCATTTCGCTGTTGATGGGAATCCAGCATGCGCCTCTGGTGTACCTGGCAGTGCGTGGCAGCCTGATGGCGCTGCCCAAGGAGCTGATCGAAGCCGCTCGCCTGGCAGGCGCATCGCAAGGCGATGTGGTGCGCGACATGATTTTGCCCTTGTCCCGTAACGGACTTCTTGCCGGGGGCGCCATTGCCTTTGTCTCTGCCCTTGGCAATTTCGGGATACCGGCCATGCTGGGGATTCCGGTTTCGTATTACGTGCTGCCAACGCTGATCTACCAGAAAATGGCGGATTTCGGTCCGGATATGCTGGCCGATGTCTCCAGTCTGTCGGTCATCATCGGTGCGATTGCCCTGGTGGGCGTCATCATTCAGCAACGCTTTTCTTCACGCATACCGCTAACGGGCATGCCTGGCCGACCGCTGGCTTTTTCCCTCGGGCCTCGCCGCTGGCTGGCCGAACTGGCTCTGCTGCTGCTCGTGATGGTCATTGTAGTGGTGCCGCTGGTTGCGCTGATCTCCAGTTCGCTGGTCACCGCCATGGGCATCCCCCTGTCGCTGAAAACCGCGAGCCTGCAGGCTTACGAGCAGATCCTGTTTCACCAGAGCGTGACCTTTCGGGCATTCAGTAACAGCATGGTGCTCGCCGGTACCGCCGCCATTGTCCTGGCCTGTATTTGCCTGCCGCTGGGCTACCTGTTCGTGCGATTTCCATCCCGGATGAATGCTATCTTGCAGGGCATTATCGATGTTCCATACGCCCTTCCGGGCGTGGTGCTGGCCGTGGCGTGTATTCTGCTGTTTGCCCGGCCGCTGCCGCTGATCCAAGTCACGCTTTATGGGACGCTGGGACTGATTCTGTTTGCCTACTTGTCCCGGTTCATGACCGTTTGCCTCAAACCCATACAGAGCAGCATGATGCAGCTGGATCCCGCACTGGAAGAGGCGGCTCAGCTTTGCGGGGCGGGTCCGATACGGCGTCTGCGCGACATTGTTTTTCCTCTGCTTGCGCCTGCGGCCTTTGCGGGAATGCTGCTGGTCTTCCTGATCGCAGTCAACGAGTTGACTGTGTCTGCATTGCTCTGGAGTGCAGGCAATGAAACCTTGGGCGTGCTGGTGTTCAATCTGGATGATGGTGGCGAAACCGTGCTGGCCTCGGCAGTCTCGGTACTGATTGTGCTGATGGTGCTGGTATTGATGCTCTGTCTGAGCGTTCTTGGCAGGCGTCTTCCACAAGGAGTCATTCCATGGCGCAACTGACCCTGGAAAAAATCAGTAAACACTACGGTGATCATGCCGTGGTAGATGATGTCAGTCTTGATATTGAAAAGGGGCAATTCGTGGCCCTGCTGGGCCCCAGTGGCTGCGGTAAAACCACAACCCTCAGAATGATCGCCGGTTTTGAGCAACTTGACGAAGGCCGTATTCTGCTCAACAATCGCCTGCTGGCCTCGCCCGCGCATCATATCGCGCCGGAGCAGCGCAATATGAGCATGGTGTTTCAGTCCTATGCCTTATGGCCACATAAAACCGTACTGGACAACGCGGGCTATGCGCTGTCGTTGCGCGGGGTTCGGGGGCAGACCTATCGGGATCAGGTATTTGCCGCGCTGGAAACCGTCAATCTGGGCCACCTGGCCGATCGCTATCCGCAGGCGCTTAGTGGTGGACAGCGACAACGCGTCGCGCTGGCCCGCTGTCTGGTATCCCATCCGGAAGTGGTACTGCTGGATGAACCACTGGCCAATCTGGATGTGCATCTGCGCACTTCCATGGAAACGACATTTCGCGAATTTCATGCCCGTACGGGCGCCACCTTTCTGTATGTGACGCATGATCAGGCAGAGGCCATGGCCATGGCCGACCGGATTGCCGTCATGAACCATGGCCGTCTTGAACAGTGGGACACACCAGAAAATCTGTACCGACGACCGGCTTCACGCTGGGTTGCCACCTTTATTGGTAAGGGCTCGGTGCTGGATGTGCCCAGTCACGTCAATGGCAAAAACCTGAGGGCGGATGACGTCACCAGTCTGTTATCCAATAGCGGCGCCATGCATCGTGGCGCCATGCTGGTGCGGCCCGAGGATGTGCGGGTGGTGGACGAGGGACTACCGGTAGCCGTGCGGCATCGCGTGTTCAAGGGGGAACGCTATCAATATACGGCGCAGATGGTCGACGGGCAGTCACTGAGTTTCTACCACGACCGCATGCTGGAGCACGGTCAGACAGTGCAGGTGCATATCGGCCACGCCTGGGGCCTGGACCTGTGAGCACCGCTCTGACGTAACCGATCCCGACTATTGCCCCGGACACTCGGCGCATTCACCCGCCAGATCTTCGGCAAGCCGCAATTGCTTGCTCAGATCGCGCAACGCGGTACGCACGCCTTCTTCAATGACCGGATGGTAAAACGGCATATCCAGCATCTGGGACACAGTCATTTTCTGCTGATGCGCCCATGCAAGCAGGTGCGCAATGTGTTCGGCGGCCGGCCCCACCATTTCGGCCCCCAGCAGCCTGCCGCTGCCATGTTCGGCGTAGATGCGCAGATGACCTTTATTGACACCCATGACGCGGCTGCGACCCTGGTTGCTGAAAGACACTTCACCGACTGCATAGCAGCCACAATTGTCATAATGGCCTGATACTTCGCGAAAGCGCATGCCGATGCTGGCAATTTGCGGATCACTGAATACCACGCTGATCTGCGAGCGACGCAGTCCTTCCGATACTTTCGGAAATGCGCCGGCATTCGAGCCTGCGATAAAGCCCTGATCCGAGGCTTCGTGAAGCAGGGGCAGCTGGTTGGAGGCATCTCCGGCAATGAAGATATGTTCGACGCTGGTCTGCATGGTATAGCGATCTGCCTTGGGTACACCGCGATCGTCGCAATCAATGTTAAAGGTATCCAGTCCCAGGCTATCAATATTGGGCTTGCGACCGGTAGCCGCCAGCAGATAATCCACGGTCACTGAACCGCTCTGGCCGTTTTCTGAATACGTGATCTTCACGCCCTTGCCGCTTTCCAGCAATGTGACCTCGGTCTCGGCATCCAGATGCAAATTCATCTCATCGCCGAAAATCTCCAGCGCTTTTTCCAGCACAACCGGATCGGTAATGCCGCCAAGTGCGTTATCTTTGCCAAAAATATGAACCTCGACTCCCAGGCGATGCAGGGCCTGGCCGATTTCAAGACCGATGACTCCCGCACCGAACACGGCGACACTCGCCGGCAGGGTTTCCCAGTCAAACACGTTATCGTTGACAATCAGGCGATCCCCCAGCGATTGCCAGGCAGGAACAATGAAGGGGCGTGAGCCGGTCGCGATCACGATACGTTTGGCTGTAATTTCAGTATGGTCATCGACCACGACGACGTGTTCGTTCTTGAATCGGGCGCGCCCCAGAATACGGTGCTCTGCCGGGAAGGCTTCAACATCTTCAAGCACAAAACCCACGAAACGGTCACGTTCGGAACGGACACGCTGCATCACTTCGCGTCCGTCGATGCGCAGCGCGCCATCGGGATGGACGCCAAACTGCTCTGCATGGCGGACATGGTGGGCAGCCTCGGCAGCCGCGATCAGCAGTTTTGAGGGCATGCATCCTACGCGCGCGCAGGTGGTACCGAACTTGTGATCTTCGACCAGATAAACACTGTCGGTCGATTGGCGGGCGGCGCGAAAGGCGCTCATGCCGGCAGTGCCACCGCCCAGTATGACGACATCGGCGTTGATTGATTTCATATTCGATTCCTGATATTTAAGGTTGCTCTCGCAGAACCACAGTTGATTCTACTGGTTCGCAGGCGAAAAAAAAGCAGCGGCACTACAAATGCGTGCCCGCTGCCGTTATATCGGCCTTGTGATTGACCGCTCAATGCCACAATGACTTGTGGCATTCAGTCGTCGCCTGCCGGAAGGTGTCCGGCAGGATCTACGGGGCGGGTGATACAGGCCGCGAGCTATGTTGCGGCGCCCGTTGTGACGACTGAGGCGTCTGGCTTATTTGCCTGCGAAGTGCGCAGCCAGCTCGTCGCTGCCACCGATGTACTGGCCACCGATGAAGATTTGCGGTGTGCTGGTTTTGCCAGTTGCTGCACGAACAGCAACGGTGCTGGCATCGCGGCCCAGAACGATCTCTTCGTAAGGCAGATCTTTCTCTTTGAGCAAGGCTTTGGCTTTGGCGCAGAAGCCGCAACCTGGCTTGCTGAACATCACAATAGACGGTTTGTCCTGATAATCTTTGTCGATATAGTGAATCATGGTATCGGCATCAGACACTTCAAACGGATCGCCTTCTTTTTCTGGCTCAATGAACATTTTTTCGATCACGCCGTCTTTGACGAGCATGGAGTAGCGCCATGAACGTTTGCCAAAGCCCAGGTCGTTTTTATCGACCAGCATACCCATGCCTTCCGTGAACTCGCAGTTTCCATCAGGAATAACCGTGATGTTATCGGCTTCCTGCTGGGACTTCCATTCGTTCATGACAAAGGTATCGTTTACGGATACACATACGATTTCGTCCACGCCGCGTTCCTTGAACGCTTTGGCCAGCTCGTTATAGCGTGGCAGGTGAGTGGATGAACATGTTGGGGTAAACGCGCCAGGCAACGAAAACACGACAACGGTTTTGCCTTTGAAAATATCATCGGTAGATACTTTTTTCCATTCATCGCCGGAACGGACAGGGAATGTAACGGATGGGACGCGCTTGCCTTCTTTGTTCTGCAACATATTGGATTCCTTATAATTAGTGAAACAATGAGTTGATGAAACGGGGCCGGGGAGCCGATCTGAATGTGGCTCAACCAGCGTTGTTTCATCAGATGTATCCATTGTACGCAATGGATCGTGATTAGTAAAATTTATTATATTTATATTGGTGATAGTTAAAACAAAACAACCTGATCACGCAGATTGGTCTTGCGGCTCGACGCGGTAGCGCGCCGGGTGTCTTGACGAGAAAGGCTCATCAGCTTGATACACACCTTGATACGCACCGTTAAAGGCATGTATGAGGTATGCATGGGATAAACAGTCTAATTCCTGAGAGTAAATATATATTTGATATAAATTAGACATATTTAACCGAAATTAACGTCTATTTAGACGTAATTATAGCACAATCAGGCGAATAAAGAAAGGATATACCCCAGCAGGAAGGGGGCAACCAGGCTCAGGACGATACCGGAAAAAATCGCAGTGACCAGGAACGGGCTGCCGGCCGTTTTGCGTACAATGGGCAGGGTAGTATCCATGGCAGTCGCTCCTGCCGCGCCTATGCCGATCATCGGATATCGGGCCCCGGCGAAAAACAGGACAACAATGGAAAACAGTTCGCGGAACAGGTCTGTCAAAAGGGAAGTGGCACCATAGAATTCGCCCAGTCTTGCCGTGACCAGCACGCCGGACAGCGAGAACCAGCCAAAGCCACTTCCAAGCAGCAGACCATGGCGAATATCGGTTCCCGTTAGCCAGGCGATCGCTGCACCCGCCAGCAAAGAGGCCACAATGACCACGACGGGAATGGTAAACATGGCGGGGTGAATGGCATCGCGCTTGAGCGGAGTGTGGGCAAGATCGGCGCCGATAAGCGCCAGCAGTACATAAAGGAAGAAATCCGAACTCGGAATGGGAAGCGTCCGGTTCCACTGAGCCATCAATACGGCCAGCCCCAGGCCGACTACCAGAAACGCCAGCGCAATACCGCATTCGCGGATGACATGCAGGATGCCAAGACCGCTATGTGGCGTTTGCGTCTGTCGACTGCCGGGGAAAATCACCAGAAGAACCAGCGCGCAGAACAGCGTAATCCCGACTGAATAGAGCCCTGCGGTTTTCAGGATCTGCACAACGTGCTGCAGCACGGATAGCTGTTCTCCGAAACGATAGCCGATGGCAAAAAGCATGATCCATACAAAAGGCGTGATACTGCGGGACAATATTGTTACGGTCCGGGCAGGCAGAAAATAGCCGATTGCGTAGCCGGCCACCAGAAAGGCAGCAATGGGAAGCAGGGAGAACAGCAAAGCAGTCATAAGTACAGCAGTAAGAAAGGCGATGAAAAACAAGCGACCGGTAGTCGGTACAGGCATGGGGCCGGGATCAGCCCACTGCGGCATCCGGGTCATACAGGGAGTCGGCGCGCCTGGGGCAGTACCCGATTCAGGGGCGAACCGTTTGCGCTTTCAGAAATCCGCCCCGTTTTTCTGTGCCTGGCGGTGATCACCCATCAGGGAGGGTCTGTGCATAAACGCAAGACGCCGACGACACAGGATTCCAGCTACGGACCTGTGCGCTACGCTTGGGCGGGCAGTTTTGCCTTGAGTTGCTGCTTGACTTGCGGCCATTCCTGCTGCGTCATACTGTACATATGCGTATCACGGATGGACCCGTCCCGTCGCAGCGCGTGGCCGCGCAGCACGCCATCCTTTTTTGCCCCCAGGCGCTCGATGGCGTTCTGGGAACGCTGGTTCAGGTTGTCAGTGCGCCATCCCACCACATTGGCCTGGAGGGATTCGAAAGCGTAGAACAGCATCAGATATTTGCAGACGGTATTGACGTGAGTGCGCTGCCAGGATTTGGCATACCAGGTGTAGCCGATTTCCAGGCGCGCAATGTCGGGCACAATATCGTGATATCGGGTGGTGCCGATGATTTTCCGGGATTTGGAGTCCAGGACCACGAACGGCAGCATGTGCCCCTCCTGCTGTCCCTTGAGCGCCGCCTCGATGTACGCTGTTTCCTGGCCGGGTTCGGGCACGGATGTGAACGTCAGGTTCCACAGTTCGCCGTCTGCAGCTGCATTGCGCAGTCCCTCTGCGTGCGCAAGACGCATGGGTTGCAGCACAATGCCGTACCCTTCTAGTTGAATGGGTGCCAGAGGCTTGGGAAAGGGAGTAATCATGGGATGAATCCTGCGGGGGGCGTGAGGCCAAAAAACAATATTATAAAGAAGATCAGTCTGGCGCAAGTGGCATGACAGGGCATTTTTCGGCAGAAACCGACAGGAAAATTTGGGCTAAAGGTGATCCCTAGTGGTCAGAAGCATCACAAATCAGTACTATTTCGGATTAAGGAACATGGGCGCGGCTGGCCAGTACCAATGGCCCCGGCCTGACTGCTTCCCTGGTTTTACAAAATTTCAGCAAGTGAGAAAACATGAAGATGAAACATTGGCTGCTCGCCGTCACGCTGGGTGTGTCTGCCGGATTTGGTACGTCTGTACTGGCCAGCGATTGGAAAGAACTCAGAATTGGTGTCGAGCCGGGTTATGCGCCTTTTGAGTACAAAAATGCCAAGGGTGAAATAGAAGGTTTCGATGCAGATGTCATGACTGGGATCTGCGAAAAACTGCAGACCAAGTGCACCTGGGTAGAGCAGTCTTTCGACAGCCTGATTCCGGCGCTGGCCGCCCGCAAGATTACGCTGATTCACTCCAGCATGCAGATCACGCCGCAGCGCAAGAAAGTCATTGCCTTCAGCGAACCTATCTACGGTATCCCCACCCAGCTGATGGCTCGCAAGGACAGCGGCCTGCTGCCAACCGCCGAATCGCTCAAGGGCAAGCGGGTAGGTGCCCTGCAGGGCAGCACGCAGGAAACCTATGCCAAGCAGAAATGGGGCAGCAATGGCGTCCAGATCATTTCCTATCAGGATCAGAACCAGACGTTTGCTGATCTGTCAGCCGGCCGCCTGGATGCAGCCATCATTGAAAAACCCAACGGCCAGAGCGGTTTCCTGAGCAAGCCGGAAGGCAGCAATTTTGCTTTTGTGGGTGAGCCCATTACCGATGATGAGGCACTGACAGGTGAAATCGCCATCGGTATGCGCAAGTCCGACAGCAAGCTCAAAGAAGCCATCGACAAGGCGCTGGGCGAGATGCAGCAGGACGGCACCATTGCCCGCATTTCTGAAAAATATTTCAAACCGGGTGAAGTCGACCTGAAGAATGTGAAGCAATAAGCATGTTTCTGCATGGATATGGTGCCCAGATCCTTATTGGGACCTGGGAAACCATCAAGCTGGCGCTGCTGTCGCTGCTCGTGGCATTCGTGCTGGGTCTGATCGGGGCCAGCGCAAAGCTGTCGGGCAATCGCATCCTTCGCGGTATCGCGCAGGCCTACACCACGCTGATCCGCAGCGTTCCCGACCTGGTACTCATGTTGCTCATTTTCTTCAGCATCCAGATGGGCCTGAATGAACTGACCGACATGCTGGGCATGGAAGTGATCGACATCGAGCCCTTCTATGCAGGCGTACTGACCATCGGCTTCATCTACGGAGCCTATTTTGCCGAGACGTTTCGCGGTGCGTTCATGTCGGTACCGCGCGGACAGCTGGAAGCGGCCCGTGCCTACGGCATGCGGGGCGGTCAAGTATGCCGGCGCATCCTGTTCCCGCAGATGATGCGCTTTGCCTTGCCCGGCATTGGCAATAACTGGCAGGTTGTCCTGAAGGCAACGGCGCTGGTGTCCATTATCGGTCTGACCGACCTGGTGCAGGTTACACAGGGTGCCGGCCGGGCAACCTCGTCCATGTTCATGTTCATCAGCGTGGCCGGATTCATTTATCTGGTACTGACCACCCTGTCCAATATTGTCCTGTGGATGCTTGAGCGCAAGTATTCCGTCGGGGTCCGGGAGGCGCAACTGTGATCGAAGCCCTGGACAACTTCCTGACCATTCTGAACGATTATTGGAAGCCACTGCTGTTCTGGGACGGCACGGCCTATTCAGGGCTGGCAGTCACGTTGTGGGTGCTGGTGCTGTCGTTGATTCTTGGGCTGGCGCTAGCCATACCGATGTCCGTGGGCCGCGTGTCGAAGAACCGCTGGATCGCGTGGCCGATCTGGGTTTTCAGTTATGTTTTCCGCGGAACGCCGTTATATGTACAAATCCTGCTGATCTACAGTGGCGTGATCGGCCTGCAGATCGTCAGGGATACGCCGTTGCTACAGTCTTTTTTCATGAGCGGCTACAACTGTCTGGTTCTTGCATTGATGCTTAACACGCTGGCCTATACCACTGAAATATTTGCCGGCTACATAAAAAACACCGCTCACGGAGAATTGGATGCCGCGCGCGCTTTCGGCATGTCCCGGTATAAAATGTATACGCGGATCATTCTGCCCTCCGCATTGCGCCGTGCCCTGCCAGCCTACAGCAACGAAGTCATTCTCATGCTGCATGCCACGTCGCTGGCGTTTACGGCCACTGTCCCTGACATCCTGAAGGTGGCAAGGGACGCCAATGCTGCTACCTATCTGACGTTTGCCTCTTATGGCACGGCAGCCATTTTGTATATGTGTGTCTCGTTTATTCTCGTGGCACTGTTCCGCAGGCTGGAAAAGAGAACGCTGGGCTTTCTGGGCTACAGCCAACACTAGGATCGTTATGTATAAACTCGATGTTCAGAACATTCACAAGTCATACGGACAGAACGAAGTCTTGAAAGGTGTGTCGCTGCAGGCCAAAGCCGGTGACGTTATCGCCATGATCGGCTCCAGCGGTTCCGGGAAAAGTACCTTCCTGCGCTGCATCAATTTTCTGGAGCAGCCCAATAGCGGAACGGTATCACTGAATGGCGAGACCCTGACAGTCGGCCAGGACGCACGGGGCCGCCTGCGTGTTTCCGATGAAAAGCGCCTGCAGATGTTCCGCACCAAGCTGGCCATGGTGTTCCAGCACTTTAACCTTTGGGCGCACATGACGGCGCTGGAAAACATTATCGAAGCGCCGATACATGTTCTGGGTGTGCCCAGGGCAGAGGCCATCGAGCGTGCCCGTCAGTATCTGAACAAGGTTGGCCTGCCTGCTGCCGTGGAAAAGCAATATCCTTCGCAGATGTCTGGCGGCCAGCAGCAGCGCGTGGCGATTGCCCGCGCCCTGGCGATGGAACCCGAAGTTATGCTGTTTGATGAACCCACGTCCGCACTGGATCCGGAGCTGGTGGGTGAAGTACTGCGTGTGATGCAGAAGCTGGCCGAAGAGGGGCGAACCATGATTGTGGTTACCCATGAAATGGGTTTTGCCCGCAACCTTGCCAGCCATGTCATGTTCCTTCATCAGGGAACGGTCGAAGAGGAAGGCACGCCCAACGAAGTCTTTGGCAATACGCGCAGTCCGCGCCTGCAGCAGTTCCTTTCGGGAAACCTGAAGTAATGCCGGCCGGCCCTGTGGTGACTGGCTATCTTCTCCTCAGCGGAGTTTCGGATCCTTGCGCCGGGGTCGCACGATGAGTGTACTGACCATTATTTCCCTGTTATGCCTGGGCGCGTTTGGTGGATTCATGGCTGGCCTTCTGGGCGTTGGCGGTGGCATGGTCCTGGTTCCGTTTCTGACCCTGATTTTTGGCGCGTCACTTATGTCGCCAGATCTTGCGGTGCATTCGGCCATTGCAACCAGCATGGGCATGATTCTTTTTACTTCCCTGTCCAGCATGCGGGCGCATCACAGGCAAGGCGCAGTGCTCTGGTCAGTGGTCTTTACCCTGGCGCCTGGCATTGTGCTTGGGGGGCTGCTCTCGGGAGGTGCCATTTTTGCCTATCTGCATGGCGCCGCACTTTCGCTCTTTTTTGCTTTATTCGTCGGCTATTCCGGCTTCAAGATGCTGCGCAATAAAAAGCCCAAGCCATCGCGGCAGTTGCCCGGCATGCTTGGGCGAACGGCAGCGGGCACCGGTATCGGTTTCATCTCCGGGCTGGTCGGGGCTGGCGGCGGGTTTCTTTCTGTTCCCTTCATGGTCTGGTGCAACGTGCCATTACGCAATGCGGTGGCAACGTCAGCGGCACTGGGGTTTCCCATCGCGCTGTCCAACAGCGTGGGATATATCCTGTCAGGGATTCGTGAAGTCGGTGTGCACGATGGCATGCTGGGCTATGTCTATTGGCCCGCGCTGGTGCTGCTGGTGATCATGAGTGTCCTGATGGCGCCTATCGGTGCCCGCCAGGCGCATTCGCTGCCCGTGGACAAACTGCGCAAGGTGTTTGCCGGCCTGCTGTTTGCTCTGGCTGCCTATATGCTGTTCAAGGCTCTGCAGCAGTTCGGTGTCTTTGGCTAAGTCATTTTGGCTAAGTCATGGCTGTGTCCCCAAAGACCGGGCCGGGTACTCTGGCCGGCCGGTCGGGGGATATACGCGGGCTTGATGCGCAGACAAGGGCCCGCAATTCCGGGGCCCTTGCAATGCCTGACGCTCCATAGCGCCTCACACCTTACTTCAGCAAGCTGCGCAGCACATACTGCATAATCCCGCCATGGCGATAGTATTCCGCTTCGCTGGGCGTATCAATGCGCACAATGGCATCAAACCGGACATCGCCGGCCTGCACGGTGACCGAGCCGGGGATCTTTCCTTCGTTCAATACGACCACGCCACTGATGTCGAAGGTTTCTTCACCGGTCAGTCCAAGTGTGGCAGCATTCTGCCCTTCCGGAAACTGAAGGGGCAACACGCCCATGCCAAGCAGATTGGATCGATGAATCCGTTCATAGGATTCGGCGATCACGGCTCTGACTCCCAGCAGTACCGTACCCTTGGCGGCCCAGTCGCGTGAAGAACCCGAACCGTATTCTTTGCCTGCAAGAATCACCAGCGGTATTCCCGACTCAATATACGAGCGTGATGCTTCGAATATGGTGGTGACCGGTGCGCCTTCCCGGGTAAAGTCACGGGTGAATCCGCCTTCGGTACCGGGCGCCAGCTGATTGCGCAGGCGCACGTTGGCGAATGTTCCCCGGATCATCACTTCGTGATTGCCGCGTCGCGAGCCATAGGAGTTAAAATCTTTGGGTGCAACGCCATGCGCTGTCAGGTACTCGGCCGCAGGGGAATTCCTGGCGATCGAGCCGGCCGGACTGATGTGATCTGTCGTGACCGAATCGCCCAGCATTGCCAGAACCCGCGCGCCGCGAATGTCCTGAACCGGTTCCGGATTGCCAGGCATGTTTTCGAAGTAGGGCGGCTTGCGGGCATAGGTCGAGGCTTCATCCCAGTCGAAAATCTCTCCTTCCGGCGTCGGCAGGGCGCGCCAGCGGTCATCACCCCGGAATACATCGGCGTAGCCAGTGGTGTACATTTCGGAGACGATGGATGCATCAATCACGCGCTGCACTTCCCGGGGCGAGGGCCAGATATCCTTGAGATATACGCTCTGTCCATCGCTACCCTGGCCCACCGGTTGCTCGAAGAGATCGATGTCCATGGTTCCGGCCAGCGCGTACGCCACCACCAGCGGCGGGGACATCAGGTAATTCATTTTTACCTCAGGGTGGATCCGGCCCTCGAAGTTCCGGTTCCCTGACAGCACGGAGACAACGGAAAGATCGTTGTCGTTCACTGCCTCGCTCACTTCGGGAATCAGCGGACCGGAGTTGCCGATACAGGTGGTGCAACCATATCCCACCAGATTAAAGCCCAGCGCTTCAAGATAGGGCGTCAGTCCGGATCGCTCATAGTAATCTGTCACCACACGCGAGCCTGGCGCAAGGCTGGTCTTGACCCATGGTTTACGACGCAGCCCTTTTTCGTAGGCTTTTTTGGCAAGCAGGGCCGCGGCGATCATGACGGTGGGATTGGATGTGTTGGTACAGGATGTAATGGCGGCAATAACAACCGAGCCGTGATCGATATTGCCACGGGCGCCATCATCGAACACCACGGGAATCGGCGCGCGCGGGCGGGTATTGCCATCTGCGGGCCCATCAATATGGTCTGTCGGCAGATCGGAGCGTCGCTGTGAGTCCTCATAGGCCGGGGGATCCGAAGCGGGAAAGGATTCGTCGACCGCTTTGTCATAGCCATGTGTCGTCTGTTCAGGCTCACCGATAAAAGAGGCCAATGCTGCGCGAAACGCCTGCTTGCTGTCCGAAAGGGAGATACGATCCTGGGGACGCATGGGGCCGGCAATGGAGGGCACGACCGTAGACAGATCCAGCTCCAGACGTTCTGAATAGCGGGGCTCGGCCTGGGGATCATGCCACAAGCCCTGGGCTTTGGCATACGCCTCGATCAGGGCGATCTGTTCTTCTGAGCGGCCGGTCAGCTTCAGATAATGCAGGGTCTCGTCATCGACAGGAAAGATGGAAATCGTCGAACCGTATTCCGGGCTCATATTGCCTATTGTCGCGCGATTGGCTAAGGGCACGGCCGAGACGCCAGGGCCATAGAACTCAACAAACTTGCCAACGACGCGATGCTTGCGCAGCATTTCGGTGATAGTCAGGACCAGGTCGGTGGCGGTCGTGCCTTCAGGCAGGCTGCCGGTCAGCTTGAAGCCGACCACGCGGGGAATCAGCATGGAGATGGGCTGGCCAAGCATCGCGGCTTCTGCCTCGATGCCGCCAACGCCCCAGGCAACGACGCCTAGTCCGTTGACCATGGGTGTATGCGAATCCGTACCCACGCAAGTATCGGGATAGGCAATAGCCATGTCACCATCGTCGCGCGTGAACACCACGCGGGACAGATGCTCCAGGTTAACCTGGTGCACGATACCGGTGCCGGGAGGCACGACCTTGAAATTTTCGAAGGCGCCCTGTCCCCAGCGCAGAAACTGATAGCGCTCCATATTGCGCTCGTATTCGATCTCTACGTTGCGTTCGAACGCATTTTCCTGGCCGAACACGTCCACAATAACCGAGTGATCAATCACCAGTTCGACGGGGGCTAGCGGGTTGATGCGATTCGGGTTGCCGCCGAGCGCCTGCATGGCTTCGCGCATGGCGGCCAGATCCACAACAGCAGGCACGCCGGTAAAATCCTGCAGTACAACACGGGCAGGCGTGAAGGCGATTTCGCGGTCGGGTTCGGCGTCGGGATTCCAGCCCGCGAGCGCGCGAATATCATCGGCTGTGATATCGCTGCCATTTTCATTACGCAACAGATTCTCCAGCAGAATCTTCAGACTGTAAGGAAGCGAGGCAACGTCCAGTCCCTCGCCTTGCACCGCATCAAGGCGGTAAAGCCGGTATGATTTATTATTGACTTCGAGCACGCTGCGCGCTGCAAAACTATCGATGCTGTTCATGACAGTTATCCCCCTTAGTGATTGACATAGGCGTATACCTCACGTTACATCAAAAAGCGCGATTCGCAAACTATAACCCTGCCAGTTGTGATTTTTGTCTACGTGTTCCGAGGGGGAAATTGCGAATGTGATGGGTCGGAAACCCGCCACAATTGACACAACTGAAATAGCGAGGGAAAGCGCAAGCGTTGCCGCCATGCAGTGGCCGCTGCAATATTGAAGAGGTTGAAGAGGCAGCGTTGAAGAGGCAGCGGCTAACGGGTGGACGATTGCGGACGAGGGGGGCGAAACACCGTCAAATCACTGTAAAACGCCGGATCTTCGCTTGCAGGATCCCAGCCAGGAATGCCCATGACCGGCAGGGGGTGGTGGGGCTTGACCTGCAAATGCGGCTTGTCCAGAATCCGCTCCAGCTCGCGTGCCATGATGCTGTCCATTTCGTCCAGCGGATGGTCAGGCGGAATTGCAATCACATTTGCGGTTATCGCCCGATAGGGGGTAACACATTTTTCCAGCAGGGCATGGCCGATGATGGCTGTGTGCGTGTGTTGCCACAAGCCGCGCTCCTGAATGAAGGCTCGCTGCCAGTCTCGCTGCGTAATGGCGTCCCATAAAGGCTTTGGCGCCGACAGGAACAGGCCGCCCTCATCCAGCAATGTGATCGTATCCCTGATAATTCCCCGGCGCTGTCCGACCCCCTGGCGCCGGATTTGCGCGGCCTGAATTCGATTGAATATGGTTTTGGTCTGCGGAAAGCGGAACCAGCATAGCCCGTTGAAAAAATCATGCAGATTATCACGGGTCGGGCACTGGCCCGTTTCGTAAATGTACTGCTCGTACGCCATCTGCGTCGGCAGCGATGACTGGCTGACAAATCGCATGGAAAAACCGGGAGGCGCAAGCGCATTGAGCAGGTCTGCTACCGGTATCGCCGGTGTGTCCGCTAGCGGCAAGGCCGATTCTTTGCGATCCGCAACGCCCGGCAACGCCTGCTCCCACCGCTGTCCGCCTGGCAGCCAGGTACGCAGGGGCTGCCACCAGGCGTGGGTGATATCAATGGCAGCAAGGGCATCAATAATCATGACAAATCAACCTGCACATAACGCAACACATCGTACTTTGGAAAACACGTCACCCTTCATGGCGGACCAAACCCTGGCAATCAACGCTTACTTGACGGTGACCGCCGGTTCGGTGTCTCCCCAGGGCATAAGCGGCACCACGGAGATGCTGTTATACGGTGAACCATCGATCAGTTTTTCACTGACGACCAGGTAAATCAGCGAATTGTTTTCAGTATCGACCAGGCGCGAGACGTTCAGACCCTTGAACAAAAAACTCATTCTTTGAGTGAAGACATTTTCCTGCACCTTGCGGATGGGCTGAACAGCTTTGAGGGGGCCTATCTGACGGCAGGAAAGGGCAAACCGGGATGGATTTTCTGCGAACCCGAGCGCGCCCGAGACGCCCCCTGTTTTGGCGTAAGACAAATGACATGTCACGCCGTCAATTTGCGGATCACGAAATGACTGCACGCAAACCTTGTCATTATTGACGATGCGCCAGGTCGTGCTCACGCATCCAATGTCAGCGGCATCGGCGGTCGCGGGGCTGGCGGCACCGAGCAGCGCGGCGCAGCTTAGCAGGATTTTAAATAATCGTTTCATGATAAACGGTGAAATATTGGTCTCGGCGAAGAGTTTACACGCAATCGGCGATCTGCATATGCGTGTCTGCCGCTAGCCTGCATGATGGCCTGTGGCACGATAGGGAACGGGTGGAACTGCCCGGACCGATCTGCGGCGAAGCCGCTGCTGGAGGGGGCCGGGACCGGTTTGCCCGGGCCACACTCCGTGCCGTCAAATGGGATTACAATAAGCTTGCGGTTGCGTGCCACTTTCGGGCGCTGGCGCGACTGCATCGCAGGCTGGCTGGCATAACCGGTGAATATGACGAGCATGAAATCGGCGCCACCAAAACCGCAAGCGGGCAATCTTTCCCGCTTAACAACTCGTTCACAGACAGATGCACCATGGAAAAACTGCGTATCGATAAATGGCTCTGGGCGGCGCGCTTTTACAAGACCCGTTCGCTGGCCGCCACCGAAATCGGCAAGGGCCGCATTCTGGTTAATGACCAGCCTGCCAAGCCCGCGCGCGAAGTCAGTATTGGGGATCTGGTTTCGGTCAGACGCGATCAGACTACCACTGTCGTTGAAGTTCGCGCCCTGTCGGCGGTTCGCGGCCCCGCACCGGTGGCACGCACACTGTACGAAGAAACTGAAGACAGCCGCCTTGCCCGGGAAAGCGCCCAGGAGCAGCGTCGGCTGGCCGGCGAACCCGCACTTAGTATTGCCCAGGGCCGTCCGACCAAGCATGACCGGCGTCAGCTGGAGCTTGCAAAGAAAGGCTTTGACTGGTGAAATGGGTCCCGCTTGCGAAGGGGGCGGACGTCAGTTTGTAAGAAGCCGTTAAACAGGGGCCTGCGCCCCTATCAATTTATTGCGGTTGATTTTACAATCGTCTTCAATTATTTGACACGCAGCCTGGGCAAGGGGAGTTTTGCCGGGCTGTCCATGAGATACACCCCTACCCGAGGAGTACAGACATGTTGTTCAACAAAAAAACAGACCGGCTATCCTGGTCGGCAATCTGTGTCAGTGTCGCCATGGCACTTGCTGTCGGGCCAGTGATGGCCCAGGAACAGCCCGTTGCCGCGAGCACCGTCAATCTTCCAGCGCCTCCTACCATCAAGTACGACTACGACATGGATATTTTCCATCCGGTCAGCGCGAAAAACGGCATGGTGGCATCAGAGCAGCGTCTGGCATCGGAAATCGGTCTTGAAATCCTCAAGAAAGGCGGCAATGCGGTAGACGCTGCGGTCGCTGTCGGTTTTGCCCTGGCGGTCGCGCTGCCCAATGCCGGTAACCTGGGTGGTGGCGGTTTCATGATGGTTCATGATGCCAAATCCGGCAAAACTATTGCTCTGGACTTCCGGGAAATGGCGCCCGCAAAGGCTGGTCGTGACATGTACCTGGATGACAAGGGGCAGGTCATCAACAACAAATCCCTGTATACCCATTTTGCTGTCGGCGTCCCCGGCACAGTCAAAGGGATGGAACACGCGCTGAAGAAATGGGGCACCATGTCGCTGGCAGATGTTCTTCAGCCTGCCATCGCCCTTGCCGAGAAAGGCTACGCCGTCAGCCCTACGCTAGCTGAAGCGCTGGCTGTTGAAAAAGACAATCTGGGCAAATGGGATACCACAAAGGCAATTTTTTTCAAGGACGGAGAGCCGCTTAAATCAGGCGATCAGCTGGTCATGAAAGACCTGGCTGCTTCCATGAAAATGATTGCGGAACAGGGCAGTGATGCCTTTTACAAAGGCGCCATCGCTGACCAGATCGTACAGGAAATGAGCAAGCATGAAGGGCTGATCACCAAAGAGGATCTGGCCAACTACAAGGTGGTAGAGCGCGAACCGGTAACGGGCGACTATCGCGGCTATCAGATCGTCTCCATGCCGCCTCCCAGTTCCGGAGGGATCCATATCATTCAGATGCTTAACGTGCTGGAACATTTCCCGCTGAATGAATCAGGCCCCAACAGTGCCAAGACAATCCGTCTGGTGGCCGAGACCATGAAGCGGGCATATGCGGACCGGTCTGAATATCTGGGTGATACCGATTTTGTCAAAGTTCCGCAAAAAGGCCTCATCGCCAAATCCTATGCGGATGACCTGGCTAAGCTTGTGGGTGAAGAAAAAGTCACGCCGGCCAAGGATATCAAACCCGGTGCACCACAAAAATACGAAAGTGATCAGACTACGCATTACTCGGTTGTGGATAAGGACGGCAATGCGGTCGCTGTGACCTACACCCTCAACCTGAACTTTGGTAGCGGGATTGTGGCCGGCAATACCGGTATTTTGCTGAACAACGAGATGGATGACTTCTCGGCCAAGCCCGGCGTGCCTAACGCCTTTGGTCTGATTGGCGGAGACGCCAATGCTATTGAACCGGGCAAGCGTCCGCTGTCGTCCATGACTCCGACCATGGTGCTCAAGGATAACAAGCCATGGCTGGTTACCGGTAGCCCAGGAGGTGCGCGGATTATCACCACGGTTCTGCAAACACTGATCAACAGCATCGATTTTGGCATGAATCCGGCTGTGGCTGCTGCGCTGCCACGCTTTCATCATCAATGGCTGCCTGACGAGCTGCGGCTCGAGCCCGGATTCAGTCCCGATACGATTGATCTGCTAAAAAAAGCAGGATATAAAGTGTCGGTCAAACCTACCATGGGTCGTACGCAAACCATACAAATTCGCGACAACATGATGTACGGCTTTTCTGATCCGCGCAATCCCGATGGCGTCACTCTGGGCTATTAATTTGCGGTTGCGGACAATGCCCTCGCCAGGCCGACGCTAGCCGGCCTTGCGGATTGTCTGCAGTCCAGGATGATCGTCTTGGGCTGATCACAATTGAAAAAAACGGCGTCGGTTCTGTCCGGCGCCGTTTTTTTGCCTGTTAGCCTGGACACTGCTGTCAGCGGGTGCCCATTGGATGGCTTCGCTTTGCAACGTGGTGGTCAGGTTAGCGTCACCTGGCTACCGTATCTGACGGCACCCAGACCTGACCCGTCATCAGGCGGCGGGCGCTGCGGCTCATGCTCACACAATCCACCTGCCAGCCATCGGCAGATTTACTCGTGCCGGCGCCCACACGAAGGGATCCGGAAGGGTGGCCAAACGTCAGTGAGGTCACCGGGCCGCCCAGAACACGCGACACAATGGTTCCCGGGATAGCGGCGGCCACGGCGATGCCAATCGCACCGGTTCCTGTCATGGCATGATGCAGTTTTCCCATAGACAGAATGCGTGCACAAATGTCCAGCGATGCTGCATCAACGAGTGTGCCATCCGATGCGGTATAGGATTGGGGAGCAGCAAAGAAGGCAATCTTGGGAGTAGAAAGCAGGCGCGTACTCGCCTCTTCAGGCGTGTCGACCATGCCCATGGCCACGGCCGCCTGTGCACGAATTCGTTCAAGCTTGTCCAGCAATTGGGTATTGCTGTTCACATCTTTCTGCAACTCTGTGGCTGTCAGATCAAGCACAGAGGCATCAATAAATACGGCCGGATTGCCAGCGGTCAGCAGCGTGGCTTCGATCAGGCCGACACCCGGCACATCCAGATGGTCCAGCACCCTGCCTGTCGGGAACAGGGCATCATCGCCCGATCCACCCATAAAATCCAGTTCGATTTCCGCAGCGGGGAAGGTGACGCCATCCAGCCTGAAATCACCGGTTTCCTGTACCTGCCCCTTAGTGAGTGGAACCCGGGAGATGATAATCTGCTCGATATTGCGCTGCCAGATGCGAATCGTCGCGTGGCTTGCACTGCCGGCCTCGATCAGACCGGAGAAAATCGCAAATGGTCCGACCGCGGCACTCAGGTTGCCGCAATTGCCACTCCAGTCAATCAACGGTTTATCGATGGCAACCTGGCCGAAAAGATAGTCTACATCGCAACCGGGTCTGGCTGACCTGCGCAATATCACCACTTTGCTCGTGCTGGAACTGGCGCCGCCCATGCCATCAATCTGCTGCCCGTACGGATCGGGACTGCCCAGAACCCGAAGCAGCAACGCGTCACGCTGTTGTGGGTCTGCGGGCAGATCGTCTTCAAGAAAGAATACGCCTTTACTGGTGCCACCGCGCATAAAGGTGGCATTGATGGGCATCTGGGGGGCGGTAGACATGATGAGTGTGATTCCTGTGTCAGTGTGCAAATCCGTTGCAGTATCGGACTGCTTCAATTGTAAGATGGAACAATCTGCCGTGCCGGACATGAGGCATTGGCATCGAATTTCCATTGAGGTCAGGCGTGTTCGGCGATCGCTTTTCTGGAGCTTGCAAGTTTTCTCTCGACTGCTTGTCCGGGCCGGCAGCCAGGGCACAAATGGAGGCAATCGGACTAGCGGTATCGCGTGTCAACCGAATGGTAAAAAGCGATGGTGCACGGATGTCAAAAAACGAGACTGCATGCTTGTCAAAACCATAAGGCGATGTAAGACACAGGCATGGGCCGTTGCGTGCTTTGGTATGATGACGACACAGAGCGGGAGCCGAACTGCCGGGCGGCGCCAGGATTGCGGGTCACAGTTGCGTGATTGCGTTCTGCCCAATCTGCCCTGCCATTTGAGCCGACACAAACACTGTATTGCATGAAAGGAGCATCATGAGTTCTTCACTGATTCAACGCTTGAATACCACCTATCCCCTGATCCAGGCGCCGATGGCTGGCGTGTCGACCCCAGCGCTGGCAGCTGCCGTATCAGAGGCGGGTGGTCTGGGTTCGCTCGGACTGGCCTCGGCTTCGCTGGACCAGGCGCGCAGCATGATCAGTGAAGTGATGACGCTTACACGAAAGCCGGTCAACATCAATTTCTTCTGTCATCAGCCTACCCCGCCTGACACGGGCGCGAACCAGGCGTGGATTGAACATCTGCGTCCCTGGTTCGAGGAGTTCGACGCCACCCCGCCGGCAGATCTGAAAGACATCTATCGACCATTTCCGGGTTATGCAGAGATGCTGGAGCTGGTGCTTCAGACCCGTCCGGCAGTGGTCAGCTTTCATTTTGGCCTGCCCTCAGCAGAATATATTCAGGCGCTTAAAGAGGCAGGTATTCTGCTGATGGCAACGGCCACTACGCCGGCGGAGGCCAGACAGATCGAGGCGGCAGGGATTGACGTCCTGGTCGCGCAGGGCTTTGAGGCGGGCGGACACCGTGGCGTGTTTGATCCGGAAAACGGCGATGCGCAGTATGGCACGTTCGCACTGGTGCATTTGCTGGCCACACAATCGTCATTACCTGTAGTGGCCGCCGGGGGCATCATGGATGGCGCCGCTATCAAGGCCGCCATGGCACTGGGCGCGGCAGGGGTACAATGCGGCACGGCCTTTGTATTATGTCCTGAGTCAGCCGCCAACGCCGCCTATCGAGAAGCGCTTCAAAGTGAACGCGCGTATGACACCCGTGTTACCACGACGCTATCCGGGCGAGCCGCAAGAGGTTTGCGCAACCGCCTGTACATCGACGAGCCGGCGAGTGCGCGACCGCCCATTCCGGGCTATTCCATGACCTATGACGCGGCCAAGGCGTTGAATGCTGCGGCCAGTGCCAAGGGAAATACCGAATTTGCAGCGCAGTGGGCTGGACAGGCGGCGGCATTGGCTCGCCCCATGCCTGCAGCACAAATGGTCAGGACGCTGGCGGAAGAAGCGGGCTGGTGACGTCATCCCCCGCATGAGCGTGGAAGGACGCTCCAGGCTGGATGATCCGGATAGACGGCACGTCCCGCTTATCGCGTCACACCCCGCTGTTGCGGGGCGATACGGCGGGCGCCTCGTCTTACCCGGCTTGCTCAGCCTTGCGCAAAATCACGCCCCGCATCAGGAAGATTACCAGTCCGGCCAGTGTCATCACCAGACCTGCCCATACCGGTGACACCAAACCAAGCCCGGCAGCAATCGTGACGCCGCCCAGCCATGCACCCAGCGCGTTCGCGGCATTGAAAGCCGCGTGCGTTAACGCCCCCATCAGTGTCGGTGCCTGCGGAGCGCTCAGCATAATCTGCACCTGCATCGATGGCACTACCAGCATGGAACTGAAGGCAATGGCAAACATGCAGGCCAGCAGCATCAGCGGCGTTGAGGCCGTCATCCCGAATATCACAAGCGAAATGAGCACGCAGAAAAAGCCAATAATGATGCCCTTCTGCTGGTATTTGTCAGCGAGATAACCACCCAGCAGATTACCGCTGGTCATGCCGGCGCCAAATGTCATGAGCGCAACGGGGATCATGGCAGATGACATATGGGCAATATCGGTGACCATCGGGCCGATATAGGTATAGACGGCGAAAATGCTGCTGGTGCCAATGGCGATAATCAGCAGAAGAAACCAGGCTTTGGGTGTTTTCAGGCCGTGCAGCTCCTGCCTGACCGGATTACCCCTGAGGGCATCGGATTTCGGCAGCCAAAGCCAAAGGCAAGCAAACGCCGCCAGGCCGAAAAGGCCCACCAGCAAATAGGTATTGCGCCAGCCCAGCGTCTGCCCGACAAAAGTTGCGCCTGGCGCGCCAATAATGTTGGCCACGGTCAGGCCCAGCAGGATGAGCGATACGGCTCTGCCAGTCTTGCTTTTGCCAACCAGATGGGCTCCCGCCACCACGCCCGCACCAAAATAGCAGCCGTGGGGCAGACCGGTAAGAAAGCGCGCAAGAATCAGCCAGTCAATGGACGGGGCCAGGGCGGATAATACGTTGCCGGCAATAAAGAGTGCGAACAGCATCAATAAAAAAGGGCGGCGATGCAGACGGGCGCCGGCCATGGTGAGCAGCGGGGCACCCGCTACGACGCCGATGGCATAGGCCGAAATGGCATGCCCGGCAACGGGGATACTGACATTCAGATCCTGCACAATCAGGGGCAGGATGCCCATACTGGCAAATTCGGTGGTGCCGATACAGAAACTGCCCAAAGACAGGGCGAGCAGCGCCAGGGCCGCGCGTTGCGGGGTCGTACCGGAGGAAGGATGATGCATGATGCGTGTGCAGGTGGTGTATCAGGGATCGTGGAGGGAACAGGGCAATTGACCGCTAGGCTGAAGGATTGCCAAAGGCTGTTCAGCCAGCGAGCCAGGATGGGTCATCATTGCCCCAAAGTCCGCCTATTTGCGAAAAATTGGCATGCTGGTCAAGCGCAAAGGCAGGACGGGATTGTATAACGATTCCCGATGGACTGGGCTGACTGATCTGCCACGCGGATACATCTTCCAGGACTTTGCCGCGGTCACTGGCCTGGCCCTGTGCCAGCAGCCAATGGGCCGTGGTCAGCAGATGCGCCTGTACGCGCCAGGTTCCACCCTGTTCGCTGCGCCACTTGAGAGCGCGCAAGATGCCGGCTGCCAGCAGATAGCCCGTGGCATGATCCAGTGCCTGCGCGGGCAGGGCGCCTGGAGTGGTGCCATCTTCGGATTCGAGCGCACCGATACCGCTTGCGGCCTGTACGATACTGTCGAAACCGCGCCGGTCGCCCCAGGGACCCTCAAGGGTCCATGCCGAAAGCGTGGCATGAATCAGGTTCGGATAGGTTCTGGACAGGGCGGCACTATCCAGCCCGAAAGCCGCCAGCGCCTGCGGGCGGTAGCCCGTGACCAGCACATCTGCGGTAGCCAGCAATTCATGCAGCCGGTGAAGGGCGTCGGGTTCACGCAGATCAAGCAGAGCAGAACGCTTATCCGCGCCCGTATCTACGTGCTGTACCGGCAGTTCCGGCATGGCCGGGTTATCGATACGCAGGACGTCACAGCCCAGATATGCCAGCGTACGAGTGGCCACTGGTCCTGCTATCACCCGTGTCAGATCCAATACGCGATAACGTCCCGACACCGAAGCCGGCGGCGCGGGTGTGTCAATATTGATGTTGTCGATGCGAAGCAGAGGTACGTTTGCTGCGGCTTTTGCCTGAGCCGAAGCCTGCCACTGGGCCTTATCACGTACACGCACGGCGATGCCGCCAGCCGCGGTGACGATATCTTCCACGTCGCCTGCGCGCCACTGCTTCAGCGCTTCGGCCAGCTGCGTTCGCGAACTGTCACCTGGCAGAGCCAGAGCGTCAAGCAGACGCTGTCGATGATGCGGATAATTGGCATGCAGCCGGACCCACCCATCCCGCGTCGGGAAAAAGCCCGAATGTGACTTGAACACAGCCGCGCGTTCCCCGTCGATGGTCTGCAGCTGGTCGTTGCGAAAGGCGACGGATACCTGCGCCGGATCGACCAGTGCGATACCGGCATGACGCAGATCGGCTGCGGCCAGCGCTGCAGCGGCAACCGCGCCGCAAGCCAGCTCATTGACCTGCAGGCCGGATGGCAGAAAGTTGCCAGATCCCATGCGTAAATGCGACTGCGCATACTCTGGCGCCAGTTTCAGGATGGGCAGGAGCGCAGACAACAGGCGGTTGGGGACCAGGCCGTCAGCAGGGCCAGAGGTGACGGTCATGATGCCTCCTTCCCTGCATCGCAATGGAAAACGGTAAATTCATCCACGCTCAGTCGCGTCGTGTGGAAATGATTGGCCGGGTGACGGGTATCCTCATAGCCCAGCGAGATTCCGCAAGCGATGATCTGGTCTTCGGCAATATTCAAGTGGCTGCGGACAATGTCGGGATAATTGCTGAGTGCCGCCTGCGGGCAGGTATGCAGCCCCAGCGAGCGGGCGGCGATCATTATGGTCTGGATAAACAGCCCCAGGTCCATCCAGCTGCCGGTTTCCATATCACAGTCAAGTGTAATGAACAGTACCACCGGCGCATCAAAAAATGCAAAATTGCGTCCGTGCTGACGTTTCATGCCGGCCTTGTCTTCGCGGGTAATGCCAAGCGTGTGATACAGAGACCAACCTGTTTCGCGACGACGTGCAAGATAGGGCTCGCGCCACGTTACGGGGTAATACTGATATTGCCGTCTGGTGGGTTCATCGCCGTCATGGGCTCGGCACAGCGACTGCGATAATTTGTCTCGCATGGTGCCAGAGACGACATGTACTTTCCAGGGCTGGATATTGCTGCCGCTGGGGGCCCGTGCTGCGGCGTGCAGGATCTTGCGGATATCTTCTTCGCTGACCGCATCGGGAAGAAAGCCGCGGACGCTTTTGCGACTCAGAATCGCCTGCAGGGTAGGATTTTCTTCCAGTGGTTCTCGGCTGTTCATAAATACTCGTCAGGTGGTCGGGCAATTATGCCGGATGAAATCAGCGGCGCTTTCGTAAAAACTGGCAGTTTCACTTTACCATTTTTTGATCCACTCAATAAGCCGGATTTGGCAATACCAATAATACCCGCCGCGTCGCAAACTGGCAGCAGCACGCATCCGCTGCGATGAATCGCTGAGACGCCGGCAGCCACACCAATGTGTGCCACTCGACTCCCCAACAACGGAAAACCCTCGCAGTATGAAAACGGGTATGATCCCCGCCAATCTGTTCCGGGGTGCGTGATTATGCGGTTAATAATCCGATATGTATAAGGTTATCTCTCTGAAAGCATTTAAAAATGACTGTAAATGCTAATGCGAAACCCGTCTTATCTTATCGCGAAAAAAACGTTCCCTATTGAAAGCGGTGTCCGTAGACTTTAACGGACGGTGAAAACATTGCCTTGCGAAATATCACATATGAAATAACAGACGTGATACATCACCAGTTAGCAAATTCAACTCTTTCAAGGAATCGCACCATGAACACAGCAGCATTGAAAGTCCGGGAACTTCCCGTCGACCAGCAAATTCAGGTTTTACCGCAATCCGGGTATACGGGTGCGTTGATTACCGGCGTCAACCTGACAAAACCGTTGAGCAAAGCGCAGATCACCACTATACGCGAGGCGCTGAACAAGTGGGGTGTGGTGTACTTTCGTGATCAGCACCTGAATCATGCCCAGCATATCGCCTTTGGCCGTCAGTTTGGGGATGTTACCCCAGGCCATCCCTATGAAGGGGATCTGGCGCCGGATGGTTTTCCCGAAATCCATACCGTATCACCCGATGCATATCGCAAGCGCTATGGCGAACGGTATCGTAAACAGGAGGGAGGCAATGGACCAGGATGGCATGCCGATGTGACGCCCCTGATCAATCCCCCCGCCTATTCGATTCTTCGTGCCGAAGTGGTGCCCGAATTCAGCGGTGATACCCATTTCACCAATGTTGCCGCGGCCTATCGGACGTTGTCCCTCCCTATACGCAACCTGATCGACACCTTGCGCGCCGAACATCGCTTTGGCTCCAGCCAGAATGCGGAGCGCAGCGACGAGAAAATTGGAGAGTGGGTACGCAATAAGCCACTGGCATCGATCCATCCGGTTGTGCGTATCCATCCGGACACCGGTGAAAAGGTCATTTACGTCAACCCTTCGTTCACCCGTCAGATCGTTGGTGTATCGCCAAGAGAAAGCCGTCATATCCTGGATCTGCTGTTTGAGCACATTGCCAACCCGGTCCATACCGACAGATTCAGATGGGAGCCCGGCTCGATCGCATTCTGGGACAACCGTGCGGTATTGCATCTGGCACCCCGGGATTTTGAGCATCTGGATGTGGCGCGCGTTTTACACCGCATCACGCTGGTGGGCGATATACCGGTAGGTCCGGGTGGCGTACGTTCCACTTCTATAGAGGGACAGCCGTTTCTGGCCGCCTGAACCACATGACATGCGCAATAAAGACCGCGTCATTCCCTTAACGTTATAGCCAGAGTATTCAATATGGTTTCTCCATCTACAGGTATCGTTTCGCAGGTCGGCGATTTTTCCGGTGAGCTGCTGTACCGGCAGGTTCCGCCAGCAGCGGGACCCAGCCCTGCGACGCCGGATGATTCCGCCATGGTTGATCCGACTGTGATAGCCGGCGTGCACCACACGGCCGGCAAAGTGCCGCGTTCGATCCAGCGCCTGCTTGGCCCGCTTCTGCTGCTGGCGCTCTGGCAATTGCTGGTTTCCCTGCAGGTCTTTGATCCGCGCACGACACCCGCCCCCTGGACCGTCCTCACGACGGCCTGGACGCTACTGGCATCGGGTGAACTGCAAACCCATTTGTGGTCGTCGTTGCAGCGGGTGCTCGCCGGCCTGGCGCTCGGGCTGACGGTGGGACTGACAGGCGCCATCGTCAGCGGACTTTCGCGTGCCGGAGAAAATATTGTTGACGCCAATATGGAGATCCTGCGTGCCGTTCCCAATTTTGCGCTTCTACCCGTACTGATCGCCTGGTTCGGCATTGGTGAGGATTCGAAAATCATTCTGATTTCGCTGGGTGTGCTGGTCGCCATTTACATCAATACCTACAGCGCGATCCGCAATGTCGACGCTTCGCTGATTGAAGCGGCAACAACATTTGGGGTGCGAAGACGCGAGATGATTACATCCGTGATTCTGCCAGGTGCTTTGCCCGGTTTTCTGGTGGGCTTGCGGATTGCGCTTACCAGTGCATGGCTTGCTCTGATTTTTGCCGAAACCATCAATGCCCCGCTCGGATTAGGCCGGATGATGGCGGATGCGCGTGAGTATTTCAGAATCGATATTATTTTTGTGCTGCTGGCTGTCTATGCCATTCTGGGATTGCTGTCCCTGAGTCTGGTCAGATATCTGGAAGCGCGACTGCTGCAATGGCGGAGAGTGTTTGATGGCCAGTAATCACACGGCGGTACGGGTGCGCGGGCTGGACAAAGTGTTCGGAGAGCGCAAGGTGCTGAACGGGCTTTCCCTCACTATCGGACAAGGCGAATTTGTGGCGCTGCTGGGGCGCAGCGGTTCCGGGAAAAGTACGTTCCTGCGGGTACTGGGCGCACTGGATGGACAGGTCACCGGAGAAGTAAAAGTGCCTGGCAGGCGTGCCATTGTTTTCCAGGAGCCCAGATTATTCCCCTGGCAGCGCGTTCTGCGCAACGTCACGGTGGGACTGCCGCAGGGCGCGGCAACGCGTGAGCGCGCATTGGCAGCCTTGAACGAGGTGGGATTGCAGCACCACGCGCAAGCGTGGCCCCGTACCCTGTCTGGCGGCGAAGCCCAGCGTGCGGCCCTGGCACGTGCCCTGGTACGTGAACCGCAGCTACTCCTGCTGGACGAACCCTTTGGTGCGCTTGATGCGCTCACCCGGCTGCGCATGCATGTGCTGCTTCGCAATCTGTACGAGCGTCATCGTCCCGCCGTCCTGCTGGTCACGCACGATGTTGATGAAGCCCTGTTACTGGCAGACCGTTTGCTGGTCCTGAATGATGGACATATTTCATTTGACGAGCAGGTTTCCATTGATGATCCGATCCGGCGTAATCACCCGCGTTTTGATCAGTTGCGGGAAGCGCTGCTGGAAGAATTGGGCGTGGTTCATGTCTGAACACAACATTTCACAATTTTCGCGTTTTTAACGAGCAGAGGTAGTCATGCAGTCCTTACTTTCCAGAGTTATCAACCGGCTTCAATTCAGGCGCATGGTTTCGTCGTGGCACCGAAGCTGCGTGACTGTTGCGTTGGCAGCAAGCGTGCCGGCTGTGGCACTTGCAGCAAGCAGCGAGCAGGCGGCCTTCGACAAAAAATTGAGTGATGCCGTACCCAATGGTGTCAGGCTTGTGATTGCAGAACAAAGCGATCAGTTTTCCATTCCGTGGAATATCTCCGGTCTTGGCCAGGACGCGCCATACAAAACCACATTTGCCAATTTCAATGGCGGGCCGGCGGTACTGGAAGCGCTTGTGTCCGGCGCGGTAGACGTGGGGTTTATTGGTGAAGCGCCGTTGCCCATTGCGCTTGCATCGGGTGTACAGGATCTCAAAGTGATTGCCGCTATTGCCAATCCGGGCAGCCCCGGCAATATTTTCCTGGTGGCGCAGCCCGACAGCGGCATCCGGACTGCCAAAGACCTGGCTGGCAAGGCGGTTGCCTATCCGCCGGGTACCGGTCGTCACATGATTCTTAGCGGTATTCTGCACTCGGCGGGGCTGGATATTCGTAAGGATATCAAACGCGTTGCTCTGGCCGGCTCGGAGGTAGCGCCAACGTTTGCCTCCCGCTCGGTAGACGCGGCCATCGTGCTGGGACAGCAGTTATTCAGACTGGGCAGCCCACCGATTGTTGAAGACGGGACGGGGCATAACTGGGGACTGAACGTGTTGGTTACACGACAGGCGGTGCTGGATGATCCCGTCAAGGTTCACGCGCTGGCCGATCTGACGCGGCGTGCAGTACAGGTTCTTAACTGGCAGCAGCGTAATGCGGAACAATGGATCCGCGCCAGTTATGTGAAGCAGCAGGGGCTGACCTATGAACAGGGCAAATACCTTTTCGACAAATCTGGGCTGGGAACTTATTACCCAATAGAAAACGAGCTGAAGCAAATCTATCAGCAGATTGCAGATGGTCTTTTTGAAACCGGGGCGTTACAGCGAAAAGTCACCGTGGCCGACTCCCTTGATGCCAGGTTTAATGACATCGTGGCAACGCAGAACCGTCTGGACGGCGCAGTGCCCCGACCGCTGCGTAACGAGACGCACGCCGTAATCAGTTCCAGTGATTCATCGTCAGCTTCAGCATCACAAACGTTATCCAACCAAACAGGGACAGTTGCAGGCGCTGCCACTGCAGCGGCGACCCCTTGATTTTTCACCGCTTGCTGGCATTCTGCCGGCGGGCGGTCGCCCCAAAATACGCAACATCAATTCAAAGGATTCGATATGTCATATGTACTGGAACACACCGATGCCATCACCGACAGGGAAACCGTTACCGATTCCGCTTCCCTGGGTCCGGAGCTGACCGTCACCCCTCTGACCGCCCATATCGGCGCGCAGATTGACGGGGTAGACTTGCGGTTCAGCCTGACACCACAGCAAATTGCCACCATCCGTACCGCCTTACTGCAATGGAAAGTGGTTTTTTTCCGGAATCAATACCTCAGCCACGAACAGCACATCGCGTTCAGCCGGCAATTTGGCCAGCTTACCGTGGGTCATCCTGTCTTTGGCTATGTACAGGGACATCCCGAGATTTATAGTGTCGGACGGGATCGCAAGGCCAACCGGTTTGGCGGTGAAAGGCTGGTCCGGCCATGGACAGGCTGGCATACCGATGTGACAGCGGCAGTCAATCCGCCATTTGCCTCCATTCTGCGCGGTGTCACCATTCCTCCGTATTCCGGTGATACGCAATGGACAAATCTGGTTGCTGCTTATCGCGGATTGTCCCCGACGCTGCGTGCCTTTGTGGATACCCTGACAGGAGAGCACAGGTTCACGCCTCCTGAAGGGGCGCAGGCAAAATCAGCGTTCGAGAAAGATGTCGAAAAGCGCCCGCTGGTCAGTCATCATCCGCTGGTGCGTGTGCACCCGGAAAGCGGTGAACGTGCACTGTACGTCAGTCCGTCTTTTCTCAAACGCGTTGTGGGGCTGGCGCCGCGCGAGAGCGAGCAGTTGCTGCAGTTGCTGTTCGAGCACGTGATCCGGCCCGAATATACCGTGCGCTTTAAATGGGATCCGGGCTCAATTGCATTCTGGGATAATCGTTCCACTGCGCATCTTGCACCAGTGGATATATTTGATACCGCATTTGATCGGCAGCTTTACCGCACGACACTGGTGGGTGATATCCCCGTCGGGCCGGACGGTACCACCTCGGTGGCCATCGAGGGCGAGCCTGTTCTGGCGCATGTTGCCGGATGATATTGAGAGCTGCTGTTCTGAGCTGACTCAGAAGTTGACTCCTGAGGCTTGGTATTGAAGTTTCGTATTAACAGTTGACATTAATGGTCAGTGATGATGGTCGGTATTGATGGTCGGAGGCGAGGGGCGATATTGATTCCGCCCCGTGATCTTACGTCTTACCCGTTATTCTGATCGCAGATGATATTTCATCTTTTATCGTACTGCTTTTATCCACCATTCAGGCACAGTGTCTCCTTGTGCCTGAATGGTGTCTTTTCATTTGTGATTGGCAAGGCTGTCCGAAGTCAGGTCCTGTCGAGGGAACCACGAATACGGACTGAGGTTCCATTCCGATAGCGATGCTGCGTTACGCCTGTCCAGGAAGGTCAAACAGCAGCAATTCTGCCGCGCTTCCATTTTCCAGAATGAGCGATGTCTCTTCGGTTATTTTCAGGGCATCGCCTGCCTGCAGTGACTGACCATTGACCATCACGCTTCCCCTGGCGACGTGAACATAAGCCTTGCGTCCTGGCGCAATTGTGTGTTCCAGCGCCGGGTCGCCATCCAGAATGCTGGCGTAGATGCGTGCGTTCTGGTGAATAAGAACGGAACCCGCCTCGCCGTCTGCAGAAGCGATCAGCCGCAGTTTGCCTTTTTTCTCTGCAGGCTGAAAATGCCTCTCTTCATAGCCAGGATCAATGCCTGCCCTGTCGGGTTCAATCCAGATTTGCAGAAAATGCACGGGCTGCTCGGAAGAATCATTGTATTCACTGTGCATGACGCCTGTGCCTGCGCTCATGCGCTGTACATCTCCATAGCCGATGGCGGACCCATTGCCCATGCTGTCGGTATGGGCAAGCTTGCCCTCGAGTACATATGAAATAATTTCCATGTCCCGGTGTCCGTGCGTTCCGAACCCCCGTCCGGGTTGAACGCGGTCTTCGTTAATAACCAGCAGCGGTCCAAAGCCGGTATGAGCCGGATCATAATAGCCGCCAAAGGAAAAGGAGTGACGCGAACTGAGCCAGCCATGCTCTGCGACGCCACGATCTTCGTTTTTTCTGATTTCAAGCATATTGAATTTGACCTATTAAAAGGTTGGGGCGCGCTGCAACTATTTTTCAAGTGCGTCTGGCATCACTTCGGCAGAGAATGCCACCGGGTTTCCATTGCGCCGCTGATATCAATATTGTATGGGGTATATTACATATTCAGTAGTCCGAGTTTCGGAACGCTATATCCTTAAGCTGGAACAATTACATTTGCCATGACACTCAATGCGAACGATCTGATTCTTTTTGCCCAGGTTATGGATGCTGGCAGTTTTTCTGCTGCTGCCGATCGTATCGGTCTACCCAAATCCACGTTGTCGCGCCGCATCAGCGGCCTGGAAACGGAATTGGGTGAACGGCTCATTACCAGGAGTACGCGCAAGCTGGTCATAACGGATTTCGGACGTGAAGTTCTGGAGCATGCCAGGCGACTGGTTGACGAAACCGAATGTACGGCGGCATTCGCCCTGAACCGACAGGCAACACCTCAGGGGACATTACGTCTGTCATTTCCTCCGGATTTTTTTGAACATGCTCTTGCCGATTTTCTGCCTATTTTCGGCCGGAAGTACCCCAACGTTCGCCTGGAACTCGATCTGTCCTCCCGGCGAGTGGATCTGCTGACGGAACGTTTCGATGCTGCCATCCGGGTAGCCTCTAGCCTGCCTGATGATAATTCGCTGGTTGCCCGGCCTCTGATTACGCTAGGCAGTTCGTTATATGCCAGCCCATCCTACATCGGCAAATATGGGCAGCCGGAAACGCCGGAGGATTTAAAAGGACATCGGGGCGCATTGCTGATGAACAGTATGGGAGAAATCCGGAACTGGCGCCTGAGTCAGGGCAGCAATTACTGGGAAGGGACACCAGGTTGCATGTTCAGTTCAAATTCACTGGGATTGCAACGCACCGTCGCGCTCAATGGTATGGGGATTTGCGGGTTACCTCATTCCATGGCCAGACCGCTGGTGGCCGATGGCGCACTGGTTCCTGTTCTGTCAGGCTGGAATCTGCCCGAAGCCACGGTCTGGTGTGTGACGCCTGGCCGCCGTCTGCTGTCGCCTGCCACGCGGGCATTTATTGAAATATTCAGTGAAGTTATGCGCAACAGCGGTGCCGCCTTGCGCGAATTCGATTAAATCAGAATCTGATCTTACTGGAAATATTTCCGGATATCCTTGCGGAACCTGTTTGACAGACTCCGACTCCGACACAGATACGAAAACAGGTGCAGATAGGGGCAGGGAGACTGTTTAAACGCCTTTGTGTCCAACTTTTCTCAAGCACCCGCAGCAAATAGAAAGGCCACCGTCCTGATGGAGGGTGGCCTGAGTATGCTTGATAATTCAGATGTCATCAACGGTGGTCCGTTGCACAGATATCATTATCAGTACAGTTCGTTGCTTAATCGCCAAGGTAGTCGTCGTCGGGGTGCTGTGTCTGATAGGCAGCCAGATCGCGCTCTACACTGGTACGAGTCTCTGTGCTCTGTACACGAATGGTTGGGTAGGCAGAATCACGAGGATCGTTCTGCTCAACGACAAGATTCTGCTGCACAGGGCTGACAGCATCTTTAACGAAAGGATAGCCGGTTTCAGCATAGTCGGCGGCATGAGCGGCGCCGGAAACAAAAGCAGCACCGAAAAGAAGGGAAGCAACTACGTTTTTCATGATTTTCAACTCCATAAATGATCGGAAGAAATCTGCGTCACGCGCCTGTTTGAGGCACGTCGCCGGTTTCAGTGATTTCATTATGAACTTTCAAAATCGATAGAAAAATACTTATTACAGAAATATGTATTCCAAAAATGGAACAATAGTGGTTGTTTTCGCCAATTAATTTTAACTAATTCCATATTTGGCATAAACTATCGCACATTTTTCGCAACTTATCCAGAAGTTTAATAGAGCGTTTGCCGCCAGGGTTCAGTCCTCCAGGTCATGATTGGCCCTACACGTAAATTCCAGAGTCCGTCATAGCAACGGTAATTGAAAAACCGGATTTTTGGCGTATGCACAACAGGTGTCTTGCGCCGGGTAGCGTATTTTTAAGGAAAATCTCTGTCTTGTGTGCGGTGCAATTGAGGGATATCCCGAAGCAGGGAAGTCTTGACACTGAAAAAATAGAATCTCATACTGCGGGTAACTTGTATGATGTCATACAATTACTCAAGACTGGACAGCTATGGGAAAAACCGTTGCTAACACGTTGCTCATTCCTCTGGAAGAAAAATTTCCCTCAGGAAAACCTGAAATATATCGCCTCACACGCCAACATTCTCGACATTTTTTCTTAACACATGAATGCGAAGGCGGCGAGCATAGTATTGATTCAGGTGTTTATTTATCGGACGTCCTATGCCATGACGCTCACACTACTTCAGCGATCGGCCAAGCTAATATCGCCCGCAGAAAGCAAGCTGTCCCGGTCAAACTACTGATTTTTGACGTACATGTCCATCGGGCATCCTGCGGTCATCCTGAACAGGGAGCGTACCGATGATGCCTGCCCGCGCCGAACGCATCGGCAATATGCTGTGCCAGGTGGGCGAGAGCCCCGTCTGGCATCCCGTCGAACAGGCTTTGTACTGGACGGATATTCCCGCTAGCAAGTTATGGCGATATGACATTGATAGCGGGCAAACCAGCCACTGGTCATTGCCGGAGATGACAGGATGCATCGCCATGCATCAGGACGGATGGCTGTTTGCCGCACAAACCGGTCTCTTTACGCTTGCCGCACTGACAGCGAATGAAGCCAGCCCACAGTGGCAGCGCATGACAACTGTAATCCACGCAAAAGGCGGTATGCGTTTTAACGATGGACGCTGCGACCGGCAGGGCCGTTTTTGGGCTGGCACCATGCTCATGAACATGGCAGCAGGGGAGCAGGTGGGGAAACTATATCGCTATAGCGACGGCCAGATAGCCACGCCATTGGCCGATTCCATGATTGTGCCCAATGGCATGGCGTTTAGTCCTGATGGTCGCAGAATGTATCTTTCTGACTCTTATCCCTTGCGGCAAAGGGTCTGGGTTTACGACTACGACCCCGACCGCGGTGTGCCCCAAAACCGCCGTGTTTTTATCGAGGCACTGCCAGCAGGACGTCCCGATGGTGCTGCCGTTGACCAGGACGGCTGCTACTGGATCTGCGGCAACGAAGCCGGAACAATTTATCGATATACCCCTGATGGCCGCCTGGATCGCAAGCTGCAAGTGCCGGTCGCGCGCATCGCCATGTGCGCGTTCGGAGGCAGTCGACTGGACACGCTTTTTGTGACATCCATTCGGGCTGCTGACGCGGCCACGGATGCGATTGATGGGGCCATCTTTGCGCTCAATCCCGGTACTTGCGGCATAGAGGAACCGGCATTTCTCGGTTAATAGCCGAAGCTGAACTTGCGTGCAGCTTCGGCTGCATCCAACCCGATGTGGTCGGAGTATTCCAGATCCACATGCAATCGCAATCTGAATCTCAATTTCAACCCGCATCCATCTTTTTCTGAAACCGCATTTGCAATAACTACACCACCCCAACTGGAGGAAGACCATGTTATTCACCTCAAGCCGTATTGCCCAACCCCTGGCCGCCGTTCTGCTGGCCTTGACAGGCGTCGCCACGGCACATGCACTTGAACTGCGATCCGCAGATATCCATCCCAATGACTACCCAACTGTCAAGGCAGTGCAGTATATGGGCGATCTGCTCAGCAAAAAAACAGATGGCCGCATCACTGTCAAGGTATTCTCCGGCAGCGCACTGGGCAGTGAGGACGATTCAATCGAACAGGTCAAGCTGGGCGCGCTGGCCATGGCGCGTGTAAGCAGTGCCGCCATGCATAACATTTGCGAAACGACTCGTGTGCCTTCATTGCCGTTTTTGTTTCGTTCCGTCGAGCATCAGCACAAAGTCCTGGACAGCGATATCGGCGCGCAGATTCTGAAATCCTGCGAAAAGGCGGGGTTTGTCGGGCTGGCCTGGTACGACAGTGGCGCGCGGTCCATGTATACCCGCAGCAAACCGATCAAAACGGTTGCAGACATCAAGGGCCTGAAAATTCGGGTTCAGCAATCGGATTTGTCGGTCGCCATGGTAGAGGCGCTTGGCGGGAACGCAACGCCTATGCCCATGGGAGAAGTCTATACGGCACTGAAAACCGGACTGGTCGATGCGGCCGAAAACAATTTCCCGAGTTATGACACCGGTCATCATTTTGAAGTTGCCAAATATTTTTCGCTGACAGAACACACGATGACGCCTGAAATGCTGGTGTACTCCAAACGGCAATGGGACAAATTATCGGACGAAGACCAGGCAGTAATTCGCCAGGCCGCCGAGGAATCGGTTCCGTACATGCGCAAGCTGTGGGCCGAACGTGAGGAAAAATCACGCGCTGCAGTGGAAAAAGGCGGTGCCCAAATTGTGCAACCCGACAAAGCATCGTTCCAGGAAGTCATGAAACCCGTTTACGACCGTTTCGTAACCACACCTGAAATGAAGGATCTGGTTGCGCGTATTCAGGCCGTGAAGTAGGAACTGCCATGATAGCTGAAACTCTTGAATCCAAAACCGTTAACGATGACCCGGCGGGGCGGTCCGGCATAGTCCGCACCTCCCCGCTGGATATCTACTCCCATGGGTGCGCCACGCTTGCTCGGCTTTGTATGATGCTGAGTGTGATCGGCCTGATTTGCCTGATTGCTGCCGTGGCGTTCCAGGTGTTCGGGCGCCACGTGCTCAACAATACGCCCACCTGGGCAGAGAGCCTGTCTCTCTTGCTGGTGCTGTTTGTAACCATGCTGGGCGCTGCAGTCGGCGTGCGCGATGCGGGACATATCGGCTTCGAATCACTGACTGACCTGCTGCCGCCGCCTGCAAAACGGTGGTTATGCCTTCTCGTACATGCGTTGGTGCTGCTATTTGGTGCGCTGATGGCATGGTATTGCGGAGAACTCGCGGAATCAGTTCACGCGGTGAAAATCCCCAATCTGGGGCTTTCCGAAGCCTGGAAATATGTGCCTGCCCTGTTGTCAGGCGTGCTGATCGTGCTGTTTTCGCTCGAACATATTATCGCGACACTTCGTCATCAAAAGGTGGTGCCCGCATGGCTTTGACTCTTCTATCCATGTCCTTCATGGGCTTTCTGATGATTGGCGTACCCGTGGCATTTGCCATTGGCCTGGCTTCCATTGCGGCGATCGTCTATGAAGACCTGCCCATTGCCGTGGCCTTTCAGCAAATGACATCCGGCATGAATGCCTTCTCGTTCCTGGCCATTCCGTTCTTCATTTTTACCGGAGAACTGATGCTATATGGCGGTATTGCAGATCGCATCGTCAACTTCGCCAAAGCTCTGGTAGGACACGTACGCGGTGGCCTGGGTATGTCAAACGTGGTTGCCTGCACCCTCTTTGGCGGTGTGTCAGGGTCGCCGGTCGCCGATGTTTCCGCGATGGGGTCTGTCATGATTCCGATGATGAAGCGTGAAGGCTATCACGCGGACTATGCAGTGAACGTCACGACTCATGCTGCGCTGGTCGGAGCGTTGATGCCCACCAGTCATAACATCATCATCTACACGCTCGCCGCCGGCGGCCAGGTTTCGATTGCCGCGCTGATCGCAGCGGGCATTGTGCCTGCTGTCATCCTGACTCTATGCAATTTACTGGCAGCGTATCTGGTGGCACGCAAACGCGGCTATCCTGCAGGAACGTTTCCCGGCTGGCGTATCGTTTTTACGTCTATGGTGGCGGCTATTCCAGGTATGTTTGTCATCGTACTGATCATTGCCGGTATTCTGAGCGGGGTTTTCACCGCGACCGAATCGGCGGCCGTCGCCGTGCTCTATTCGCTGGTGCTGACCGGTTTTGTCTACCGTTCTCTGACCATGCAGCAGTTTATCCGCGCTGCAGCCAAAGCTGTAAAAACCACGGGTGTGGTATTGTTATTGATCGGCATCTCCGCGACTTTTGGTTACCTGATTGGCTTCTATGGGGTGGCAGAAAAGACGGGGGAACTGATGGCATCCATCTCCAGCAGTCCCTGGGCAATCTTCCTGATGGTGAATGTGTCATTGTTTCTGCTCGGGACCTTTCTTGATATGGCGGCGACCATCCTGATCTGCACGCCGATTTTTCTGCCCATCTGCATGCAGTATGGCATGGGGCCGGTGCAATTTGGCGTCGTCATGCTGCTCAATTGTGCGCTGGGTTTGAACACGCCGCCTGTTGGGACCACGCAGTTTGTGGGTTGCGCTATCGGGCAGGTCTCGGTGGGTACGGTTATGCGCACGATCTGGCCCTTTTATGGCGCGTTAATTCTGGCGCTGGCGCTGGTTACCTACGTGCCCGCATTTTCACTCTGGCTGCCGGACCTGCTGTTGAAATAAGAAAATGCACAATTGATTAGAGCCCGCATCCTGCGGGCTCTATATGTAGTATATAGGTTCGGACAATATTGGCGGCTGTGATTGCGATTGCAGTTGTTATACAGTCTTGTCAACGTGACTGGCTGAATCCGAAAGGAAATCAAATGCCTGTCTTGCACTCGGAGACAAGCCATCAATCCGATGAACGCCGAGCAGGATATGGCGCTCAGCCCATGGTTCATCCAGGGCAAGCGTGACGGTGGCCGGTACCCGATATAGTGCCGCACTGCCTTCGGGCAGGATTCCGATACCCAGATTGGCATTGATAAGCACGCACATGGCATCATAGCCAGAGGTTTCAATATCAATCCGCACGTTGGCAGATTCCTGTCTTGCTGCATTAACCAGCTGGAAGTTCAGTTGCGTGCCCGCCTTCAGCGTGATGTGGCTAAAGTCTAGGGTTTCCCGGAAGGACACTTTTTCGCGTTGCGCCAGCGGATGTCCCTCTGGAACCAGAACAACCAATCTGTCTGTTCTGAATGGAGCGACTTCGATCTGTTCCTGATAGGGGATTTGAGTGAATATCCCGATATCCAGTTTTCCCGCTGCCAGGTCTCGCGTAATAGACAGGCTGTTTTTTTCCTCCAGATGGAGTCGGATATTGGGAAATTTTCGAGCAAAGGCAGTCAGTGGCGGCCCCAGAAATTGCGTGATTGCAGTCGGATTGGCTGCCAGGGTTACGCTCCCACGCTGGCCGCTGCTGAAATCGCCAAGTTGCTGTTCCACCGCATGAACGCTGTTGAGAATGGCGCGCCCGCGGTATAGCAATTCAGTACCGGCTGCTGTTGGTGTCACACCGCGATTGGTCCGGTTCAGCAGCACCAGTCCCAGCCTGTCTTCCAGTTCCGACAGGCGACGGCTGACTGCCGCTGCAGCAATATTCTCCAGTTCTGCCGCGCGACTGATAGTGCCTTCGTCGACAACCCGTATGAACAGCTTTAAAGATAGGAGATCAAATTTCACGGCATATTCAGTCACAGCACGGCAAGCTATTTACCAGATAACAAGAATCCGGCGTCGGGCACCCGTGTTTCCAGGTTGAGAGTTTTAAGCATCTGATAAACCGTTGCGACGGCGGCAGACAGCACCGGTTTGCCGATCATGTCTTCTGCTTTCTGAATGGAAGGCAGGGATGGCATTTGCACGCAGGCCGACAGAATGACAGCGTCAACGCCATCAATATCCAGGCGTTTGACATGTTCCAGAAGATTTTCTGGATCCAGGCGACCAACTTCCAGATTATCAGATACTTCCAGGCTGACAGAGTCCCTGACCTTGACCCCTTCGGCCTCAATGTATTCTATCACGCGCTGCGTGAGCGGCTTCATATACGGGGTAATGATCGATACCGTGCCCAGGTTCTTTTCTTTCAGGCTATCTACCAATGCGCCGGCAGAGCTCAGAATTGGAATGTTCACATTATTTTCCTGGACTGCCTTCTGCAGCCGTGCCTGCGACTGGCGGTGGTAGCCATTTCCCTGTGCCATGATGGCGACAAGGCAAGCGTAGGCCATAACGTCCATGCGTGCATCGCTCAATTCGATCACACAGCGATCACTGGCCTGATCCATTGCTTTTAATTCTTCGGGCGTAACGCTCATCATGCGCATGCGAGCGGAATGAAACGTAAAGGTTTCTTCGGGAAACAGTTGCCTACGGGCGTTCAGCATGGCTGGGATTTCCGTTTCCATGGTGGTATTGGAGCTGGGCACAATCTGGCCGATTCGATAATTTGTCATTGATCTCTCTGAATGGATGGAATGAGAATTGAACAGTGTTAATTCGATTGTAATTAACGTTCTGAATTATCTGAATCAGCCATTTTTGATGGTGCCATCGCGTCTGGCGATGGCCGCGGCCAGTGACATTTGAGGAATGTCATTCGATAGCTGCAGGGGCAGTGCGCGAATATGGTAAATGGCAGGCGCTTGCATCGCTGCCGGCTAAATCCGAATTGAATTTTATTATCGTGGGCTTTGGGTAAGCCCGATCGAGAAACGCATATACTCAGTCGGGCTTGCCATGTTTACGCCATCAGCGTTTTGGGCCGGAGGATATGCCAAGTGCAAAGGCCGGTGTGGGTCCTGATTTGTATGATTTTTCCGTCGCTCTGACTGCGTTTTCCTGAATGATGCGGTTCGGATCGATTTTGAGCGCGGCAATCGCACCTACGAGCAGCAGGCCTCCGGAGATCAGAAATGGCAGTGTGTAGTTGCCCGTTGTCTGGATCAGAAAGCCGAAAACTACTGGTGAAATGGCTCCCGCCAATCCGAATCCTGAGTTCATCATGCCCCCTGCCGTACCAGCATACTTGCCTGCAATATCCATAGGCAGACTCCACAGAACGGGATTGGTCAGTTCAAGAAAAAAGAAGCAGGCAGAAATAAGCACAATTGCGATAAGAGGATCGCGAATGAAAATCATGGGCATGATGCACACGAACGCCAGGAACAGACCTAGAGAGAGCACCGATACTCGCGCAAACCGAAGTCGTTTGGTGCGGACGTAGAGTTTGTCGGAGATAACGCCACCAAGGGTATCGCCGATCACGCCTGCAAGTAGGGGCAAGGTTGTGAACAGGGCCATGGCTTTCAGGTCGAATCCTCTGTCGTCCTTAAGGTAAGAGGGTAGCCAGGTAAGAAATACCCACAGTGACCAACCGTAGCAGAAATCGACAAAGGTGACCAGCCACATCTTGCTGATCATTTCTTTCCAGGGTGTTTTGCCGGCGGCCTTGTTTTTGCGTGCAGGTTCACCAATCTCATCGAGTTCTGCCTGGGTAATGGTTTTGTGCTCATGGGGCGTGTCGGTAAACAGAAGTAAATATGCCAGCGTCCAGATCAGGCTCAATGCTCCCAGGACGATGAATGCTTCGCGCCAACCCGCGTAGTAAACAATGGCTAGTACGATGGGGGGAGTAATGGCGCCTCCCAGGCGGGAGAAACTGTGCGTGATACCTTGTGCAAAGCCGCGTGACGATTTGGGCATCCATGATGTCATTGCTCGCGTCGCTGTGGGAAATGCACCTCCTTCACCGACTCCCAGCAGTAATCGCATTATCACAAGCGCGATTAATCCTCCGACAAATCCGGTCAGCAGGGTAGCCAGGCCCCAGATCAGTGATAGCAGCAGCAGAATCTTCTTGGGCCCGAACCTGTCAGCCAGCCACCCGCCCAGTATCTGCATGACCAGATAGGGGTAGGCAAAGGCAGAAAAAATAAAACCAAGTTCTGTGGGCGAAAGATTGAATTCCTTGGCAATGAAGGGTGCGGCGACGGCGATATTTACCCGATCCACATACGCAATAAAGTACATTGCGCAGAGCAGGCCCAGTATCATATGTCTGGTTTTTATATTCCTGATCATGTTGTCTCCTTGATGATTTAATCATGCACGATTGTTCCAGCAGTGTTTACAACTCCAGCAACTTCAAACGTTGAACTTTTCCTGAGGGGCCTCTTGGCAACTCAGTCACAAAACGGAACGCAGCCGGGGACTTGTAGGTGCCCAGTTCCTTGACGCAAAATTGATTGATATCCCGGATCAGGTCGTCATCATTACGTGTGGTCGTGCGTTTCACGATATATGCGGCAATATTCTGTCCGTAATGCTGATCGTCGATGCCGACGACGGCGGCATCAAGCACATCAGGGTGCAGCAGCAGAATTTCATCGATCTCTCGCGGGGCGATATTTTCACCGCCTTTGATAATGAGCTCTTTGACTCTACCGGTAATGAAATAGAAATCGTCTGAATCCCGGTATCCCAGATCGCCGGTACGCAGCCAGCCGTCGTCGGTAAAGGCCTTGCTGGTCTGTTCGGCAGATTTGTAGTAGCCCGGCATGACGTTGGCACCCCTGACCAGAATTTCTCCTTTCTGTCCTGGCGGCAGTGCGTTGCCATTCTTATCTACCACTTTTGCCTGCACACCCGAAGGCCGGCCAATACTGCCTATCTTGCGCTGGGAATGGTCATAGGGATTGCTGAAGATGGGTGCTGCCGTCTCTGTCATTCCCATCGTCTCGATAATGCCTATCCCGAATTTTTCTTCGAAAGCTTTGTGATGAAACGGTGCAAGCGCTGCAGATGCAGACCGGCAGAAGCGTATTTTGCTGCGATCCGCCGTGCAGGGATTGTTGTCATTGATCAGGTAACTGATAATAGTGGGGACGGCATTAATCCACGTGCATCCGAATTTCTGAACTCGTTGCCAAAACTGAGAGGCCGAGAACTTGCGGTCAATGATAACGGGGGCAGCGCTTAACAGTGGGGTCAGCAGATTTACCACAATCGCATTAATATGATAGAGGGGAAGCACGCAAAGGCATCTGTCAGACTTCGTCAATTGATGTTCTATGGCAATGGCGCGGGCGCTTGCCAGCAGATTCGCGTGGGTCAGCACAACGCCTTTTGGCACGCCTGTCGTACCCGAGGTGTACATCAGCAAAGCTGGCATGTTCGCCAATACAGGGCCGATTTCACTGGCTGGGAGGGGGGCATGGGTCAGAGTCGGAAGGCGGGTGTCATCTGCGGTGGTGGTAATAACAGGAACTCGTGCTCCCGCCGTCTGCAGTGCTCCAGTCACAACAGACTCCAGCTCCCTGGTGGTAAAGACGATCCTGGCATCCGAATGTCCGAGCACATAAGCCAGTTGCTTCTCCTGACTCAGCAAATTGATCGGGTTGATGACAAATCCGCCGAACATTGCTGCAATAATGATTCTGGCTGTATTGACACCATTGGGCATGAATACAGAGACGGTATCGCCGCGCTGTATGCCAAGTGCAGCCAGCTGCCTGGCGAAATCCCGGCACTCATCGGCAAGATCGCCGTACGATAGCGCCTGCTCACTGACGGCATCGATCAGGTAAGGGTCTGCCTGCCATGCTCGCGCGTTATGTTCAAGTAATCCCGTTAATGTTGTGATGCTGTCAGACATGATGAAACCTCCTCAGATAATCGGCGAAGATTGTTTCGGCAAGGGGTTCTCGGGGAGGGATCGTCTGAACCACACGTGTGATATTCAGATAGTGACGATAATTCATGTTGTCGGAAAAGCTGTTACCGCCCCAGGTCCCGCAGCCCATTGACAGCGAGAATGGCAGGCCGTTGTCAAAATTGCCACCAGTGGCAAAGCAGTGAGCCTGATTCACAATCACTCGCGAAACCGGCAGCGTCAGGCCCAGTTCCTGCGCCCGTTCCGGCTGTGAGGTATGCAGGCCGATAGAGTGGCCCGCGCCCATGTAGTCATAAACGTTTGCGGCGATACGGCTGGCGTCGTTAAAATCCTGCGCCTTATATACCGTTAGAACAGGAGCCAGCTTTTCCCCGGAAAAGGGATGTGCTGCACCGAAGCCGTTTTCTTCTACCATCAGAAAACATATATCATTTGTGTTTGATGAAGCGACGATACCGGCAGCCTGCATAATTTGTTTGGCGCTTTTGCCAGATGCGGCAGAACTCAGTTTTCCGTCACGCCACATCAGATCCTGCAGTCGCCGCTTACCCGGTTCATCCAGCATCATGCCGCCTTCGTCTGCCAGAGCCTGCAGCGTGGCATCGTAGACGGATTCCAGGACAATGATGCTATTTTCCGACGAGCAGCTGGTGGCATTATCAAAGGTTTTCGATTGCCGGATCATGTGCGCCGCAGCCTGCAAATCTGCAGATTCATCCACGATAGCGGCAACATTTCCCGCCCCTACGCCAAAGGCTGGCGTGCCACTGGTATGCGCCATACGCACGTTGGCCTGGGAGCCGGTGGCGACAACCAGATCCGCCTGCTGCATCAGAGCCAATGTCGCGATCTTGCTGATGGGGTCTGGAAGCATTTGCACCAGATCCCGAGGGATGTCAATCCGGTCGAACTCTTCGTATATGAAGTCCATCAGCAACCTGCTGGTTCCGGCGCCCTTGGGAGAAGGAGCCACAATCACGGCGTTGCCGCATTTAATGGCATTGATGATTTTATTGGCCGGCGTTGCACCAGGGTTCGTTGACGGCGTGATCGCTGCCACAACGCCTACTGGACGGGCAATTTCCGTAATGCCGGTGGATGGGTTCGAGCGAATAACTCCCTTGGTCTTCACGCCGTCCAGATCGCGCAGCAACCCGAGGGTTTTTCGATGATTCTTGCGTATTTTGTCGGGCACGTTTCCCAAGCCGGTATCGCTAACCGCTTTCTCGGCGAGCTGGCGGTTGCGTTCCGGCGCCATGATGGCCCATCCCACGGCCAAAACGGCTTCATCAATGCGCTTCTGTGGCAACGAGGAAAAATGCCGTTGAGCGACGCGCGCCCGATCGACAATGCGGGCGACCGATTGTGTAATCTGTTCCGGACTGGTGGTATGTATCGTATCCATTGGCGGCTCCCTGAATTGAAAAAATCGAATTTGTAATATTTCTGAAAATATAGGTTATGCTCAACGGTCAAAAGTCCCGAAAATTGCGCTTTTGCATTTGTCGCAGAGCACAAGAAATGCTTTTCGTTGATTTTCGGGACAAAGATTCTATAGTGGAGCCAAAGAGCCAAAGAGCCGAAGAGCTCATGAACCCTGAGTACTGCAGACAGAGGAGGAGTCAACGCGATGAGTGCAACGGATAACGCGGCAGCGATCCGGTCGTTTCGAGTGCTGGAAATTCTGGCCACGGCTGGTCGGCCGATGCAATTGAGCGAGGTGGTGGAACAGATCCATCTGCCAAAGCAGACCGTTCACCGGATTCTCAAGCAACTGGAGGCCGCCTGGCTGATTGTGCAGGTATCCGACAGTAAAAAGTATGAGTGCTCGGCGCGGATACGCCAGTTTTCAGTGAAAGTGCTAATGAGCTCGGGAAGTCTGGCTGTGGCGCGCCATGCACTGTTAAGTGAACTGGTGGATCGCGTCAAGCTCAACTGTAATTTAACGGCGATCAGCGGGCACGAAATTATTTATCTGGATCGTGCCCAGTATCCAGGGGCAATCACGCTTGGCCTCAAACCCGGTTCTCATGTTCCCATGCACTGTTCGGCCAGTGGGAAACTGCTGCTGAGCCTGTTGCCCAAGCAGCGACGCGACCGGCTCCTGCATAGCCTGCCATTACGGGCCAGAACACCACAAAGTATTACCGACGCAGCCGAACTGGAGGCAGAGCTGGCACGAACCCGAAGGCGGCGTTATGGCATCAGTCGGCACGAGCATGTGGAGGGAATGAGCGCGGTGGCGGTGCCTGTTTCGCTGGGGAAAAACCGGATATGTGCAGCAGTAGCCGTGCAGGCGTTTGACGAAGAGAAACGTTTTGAAGAATTAATGGATCTCAAGCCCGAATTGGAACATACCGCAAGTGAAATCGCCCGGACCTTTCTTTGATCATGCCAGGGCCCCTGCAGGAGGAGCCCTGGCCTGGATAAGGCAGCTTTTTTCAATACTACAGATTCAGCTAGGATGATCTGAGCTGTTTTGTCCGCGTCTTTCTGACAACCAGCTCAAGCAGAAGCAGTATCACCGTCACAAATATCAGGAATGTGCTGATTGCTGCAATCACCGGCTCCATATTCATAAGCAGGCTGTTCCAAATCCTGACAGGCATAGTCTCGCTTTCCAGTCCTGACAGGAAGAGGGAGACGATAAGTTCGTCGAAGGAAGTCAGAAAACTGAAAAACAGGGAAGACAGAATGCCTGGAATGGCAAGTGGAATAATGACACGTGTCAATGTGTAGAATTTGCTTGCGCCAAATACTTCAGCGGCGCGCTCTACCGATACATCAATGTTCTGCAGGGAACTGATCAGAATCAGCAGCACTACAGGTATTGCCAGCATGGCGTGACAGACGGCAATCCATATTTTTGAGCCGACCAGCTCCAGGGGAACCGAAGTAAAGTACAGGGCGACAGCTGTAATAATGGTAGGAATAATCAGAGGCAGCAGGCAAAACGAGACGAGCAGTTTCTTGTGACCGTAAGTGCCTCGGACCAGCGAATACGCGCCGAGGAAACCCAGCGTGGTGGCGATCACGCTCGCAAGCAGTGCGATGATAAAACTGGACATCAGGGATGCCATCCAGTCCGGGCTGGAAAAAAATTCTTCGTACCATTTTGTGGAAAGCGAGTCCGGTGGGAAGGTCATGTAGCTGCTTTCCCCGAAAGACATCACAATCACGATGACAATCGGTGCAATCAGCACGATGCATAATATAAATGAAACGACGTTGACGATTCTCAGTTGATTGCGCATGATCCTGTCCTATTTCCCCAGCATTTTGTCAAGGTCGGTGTATTTGCAATAAATGGTGTAGATGATTAGGGTGATGACCAGCAAAAACAGTGACAAGGCAGACGCCAGAGGCCAGTTGACCGAGACTTCGATATTTCGCTGAATGAGCATGGCCAGCATCACGTCATCGGGCCCGCCCATCAATGCCGGGGTGACGAAAAAGCCGACTGCCAGAATGTAAACAATCAGGAATCCAGAGATAATGCCAGGCATGCTCAGCGGGAAGAAGATACGGCGGAAAATATAGAAATTTGATGCCCCCATGCTTCTGCCCGCTTGCAGTAACCACATATCGATGCCTTTCATCGTAGAGAAAAGCGTCAGCACAAAGTATGGCAGCAGGACATATGTCATACCGATAGTGACACCGACCATGTTGTACATCAGGTTGATTGGCTTGTCGATCACGCCGATCTGCATCAGAAAGGTGTTGATGACACCTCGCGTTCCCAGGATGATCATCCATGAGTAAGTGCGTACGATAATCGAGGTAAAGTAGGGCACGATTACGCAGATAATAATAAGCGTGAAATTGAGCGAGCCCGACCGGCTCATCGTATAGGCTACCGGATAGGCGCAAAGCAATGCCAGAAGCGTGACGATCAGCGATATCCACACCGTTTTCAGGGCGACAGACATGAACAGATTCGAGCTAAACGTCTGGTAGAGCATCAGAAAAAAGTTTCCGTCGTAATCCAGCGCCGATTTGATGAAGAACCATCCGATAGGCAGCACGAAGAATATCAGCAGAAACGCCAGCACCGGATAGAGCAGCATCTCGTTACTCAGCCGGAGCCGCCTTGGGGCAGGTGCGGCCGTTGCACGCAGGGCAGGGGCATCAAGCATGTTGGATGATCCTTATATCTTCCGGCGTCTTCCAGTTAAGGATAACCGGGTCGCCTACATCAAAGACTTTCATGTCGGTTGCGTTTGTGACGTCAGCATAGACCTTGGAAGCCGAGTTCAGGCTGACCTGGTAGCGCACGATATGGCCAAGAAATGACACGTGCCTGACTTCTCCTACCAGCGCCGAAGCCTGCTCGCCTGTCGATGTGCCGTGCTCTGCAAGCATGAGCCTTTCGGGACGGATGAACAGACAGTCGCCTTCCCGCATCTGCATATGCTCGCGCAACACCGGATCCAGTGCGCCATAATCCAGCAGGTTTGCCTCGCCCAGGAAGCCTGCCGAGAACACGTTTCTGGGCGATTCGTAGACCTCACGTGGCGTACCGATCTGTTCGATGCGACCGTTATTCATGATCGCAATCCTGTCAGACATATTCATGGCCTCTTCCTGGTCATGCGTGACAAACACAACTGTCATATTCAGGCGGTTCTGCAGTTCCTTGATTTCCATCTGCATCTGGTAGCGCAGATTCTTATCCAGTGCACCCAGGGGCTCATCCATCAGAACCACTTCCGGATGAAAAACAATGGCCCGTGCCAGGGCGACCCGCTGTTGCTGGCCCCCGGACAGTTCTTTGGGCAGGCGTTTTTCAAAACCGGTCAGGCGAACAAGATCAATCGCCCATTTGGCGCGTTCCGTACAGTCGGCACTGGCGTATTTCCGTACCTTGAGCGGAAACATGACGTTTTCCAGAACATTCATGTGCGGGAACAGGGCGTAATTCTGAAATACCATGCCCAAATTGCGTTCCTGCGGAGAGAGCGCGCTGATATCGCGCCCATCCAGCAGGATTTTGCCGCAGTCCGGCAGCACGAAACCGGCCAGCATCATCAGCGTCGTCGTTTTGCCGGATCCGCTGGGGCCCAGCAGGGAGAAAAACTCCCCCGGCCGGATATCCAGATTGATATCGTTGACGACACGCAGGTCGCCAAACGATCGGCTGATACCCTCAAAGCGGATGTTTCCCTTGCCGTTTACGCGTTCAGTATCCAATTTGCCCACTCCTTGCTGACAGTTGCACGATTTTTAGACCACCAGTCGGCGTTAATAAGAAAGCCGTGTTCGCGGGTACGCTCACCACCTGGAATTTTTGCCTGAATCTCTGGTGTCAGTGCGTCAAAGGCCGCCTTGGTGACCGGACCACTGTTCCAGCGTCCGCTGAACTGGCTCTGGACTTCAGGACGCAGACAATAATCAAGCAACTTTTGTGCCTGTTCCTGATTCTTTGCTTTTTTCAGGATGGCGTAGGCCTGCACGCGCACGCCATGCTGGTTCCAGTTGATCGCCAGCGGCGCCTTGTTTTCGATGCCTTTCAGAATACGGGTGCTCCATACCGAGCTCAGGTCTGCATCGCCGGTACTCAGCAGCTGGATGGACAGGGCGCCGGATGTCCAGAATTTGGAAATACCGGGTTTGATGCGACTCAGTGATTTGAAGGCGCGCGGCAGATCCAGGGGATACAGTTTGTCCATGGGAACGCCGTCGGCCAGAAGGGCGCATTCCAGATTGGGCGTGCCTGTGTCCATATCGGCCAGCGCGCGTGCGCCCGGAGTCTTTTTGTAATCCCAGAAATCGGCCCAGGTAGCAGGTACCGAATCCTTGTTGAATTTCGTCGTGTTGTATCCCATGACGTCGGCATAGACGAAATTACCAACGTAATTATCATGTTTGTATTCGGGAAGAATGTCGTCGGGGTTGGTGTACTTGAAGTTTTTGTAATCAATCGGCGCCAGCTCGTTCGCCCACTGCAGCAGCACACTGTCGTCGTTATCGATTATGTCAATTTCGATATTGCCCGAACGGATCATGGCTTCGAGTTTTCCGGTGGTGGTGGCCACAGGAATCACACGGATGCCGGTTTCTTTGGTAAACGGCTCGTAAATCAGTTTTCTGCGGATATCATCATATTCGCCCCCGGGAGACCGGATGACGACGCGCTCTTGTGCAGCCTGCGCATTCTTTACCCAAATCATGGGGGCAAGTGTCGATACACCAGCCATTTTCAGTATTGTTCGACGCTGAGGCGAATGCGCCGTTTTTTTATCATCTTTAGTCATCATGGTCTCCTAAAAGCGATTAAGTCGATAGGGGTGGATGTTGATATTGCTTGGTGATCCAGCAATAAGGTCTGCGAGAATTTCTGCAGATTTGGGTGCACCGGTCATGCCAGTGTGGCCATGTCCAAAACCGAGATATAGGCCCGGCAAATGAGGGACGCGGTCAAGAACCGGCAAACTGTCAGGTGTTGATGGGCGAAAGCCCAGCCAGAAATCCTTCTTCATCGTCACGTCCAGCGATGGGAAGAGGGTTCTGGCATGGCGGATCAGCAGTTGCTCACGGCTCATATTGGGAGCGGCGTCAAGGCCCGCAATCTCGACAAAACCTGCAATGCGGATATTGTCGACCATGGGTGTGATGGCGATCGCCCGGGTTTTATCCATAATCGGCATTGGCAGACTAAGTGCCTCAGGCTGAAATGACACGTGATAACCACGCTCGGTCTCCAGAGGGAGGCGAATATTCAGTCCGTCAAGCAGACGGTTGGCCCAGGCGCCGGCACAAATCACAAGCCGCCGGGCTCGGACGTTTTCTGCTGCCAGAATAATGCGATAATCCCCGGCAGCCTCATCCCTGCAAATGCCATTGACTCTCTGTCGAATGACTTTTCCGCCATTGTCTACGAACTGTTTTAGCAAGGCCTGTACCAGCAGCAAAGGACTGGACGCAAATCCATTGTTTTCATATAACTGGCCATGGGTAATTCTGTCTGAAATACCCGGAATCAGGTCGCGGACTTCTCCGGCATTAAGCACGCGTGGAGAAATGTTGTTGTCGGTCTGGATCTGCCGGCTGAACGCATCGGCATGCTGATTCTCTTCCCACACATGCAACTGCCCCGGCATTTTGATGATACGGGCCGTCACATCGGCGCCCAACAGTTTCCTGTAGAGCTTGTCTGCTTCGCCATGCAGCGCGCGGAGTGCGCGAGCCTGTTGCAGAACTGCGTTCCTGCTTGCGCCTGATCGGAGCCAGCGCAGCAGCCACGGAAACGCACTGGGTAGGTATCCCTTTCTGATGCTCAATGGCCCCTCATGGTCGGCAAGCCATTGCGGGATTTTTTTGAACATGCCCGGCATGGCAATGGGGATGCAGCTATCCATGCTGACCAGCCCTGCGTTGCCAAAAGAGGCGCCGGTGCCTGGTGCGCGCTCGTCAATCAGTCTGACCTGCCAGCCGCGCTGTTGCAGCGTGACGGCAGTACACATCCCGACAATTCCTGCTCCAATAACGGTTATTTCATCCATAATGACTCCGTTTTGGGACCCTGTGACACCAACGTTTTCATGTATTTCCTTTTACCGATCAGATTTTTTAGTGTTTTCTGCTTTGCTGTTCGCTCATTTGCTATCCGAACGCAGTGCCAGTAGAAAACAGTGCATATCGTGAGCACGCTGGTGCGCAATGCAAGTGCAATGCAGCATGTAGCGCAACTGCATCGAGAGAATCGAAAGCGAGATAACTGCGGGCAATTTTCACTGCAGTGCCTCCTTGTCAAAAGGGGTGTCTCTTTGTATTTTTACGTGACCATTTTCTAGTTTGAATTTAATATACCAGTTGCCGGGGATTCTATATAATGAATAATTTGGGCGGTGCTAATGAGAAAAATTCATAATGAATATCAAGCAGCTTAACCACATTGTCACGTTGTCAGAGACGCTCAATTTCAGCAAGGCTGCAGAACGTGTGTACCTGAGCCAATCGGCGCTCAGTAAAAGTATTTCGTCGTTTGAACAGGAGATTGGCATTCTGATCTTCGACCGCACGAAAAACACAGTTGCAATAACTCCGGCGGGCAGCTTCGTGATTGAGCACGCGCGTCATCTGATCGGTGCGCTCACCAGCTTCAACAAAAATATTGAATATCTGAAGACCGGCAAACAGGGAACCATCAAGATCGGGGCCGGACCGTTTCCGGCAAAATGTTTTCTGCATCACGCGATTGGCGAGTTCCGCAAGCACTACCCGAAAATCTCAATCGACATCAGAATCGATAACTGGAGCAGTTTGCTGGCGTTATTGAAGGACCGGGAAATCGACTATTTCATTGCTGATATCCGCAGTCTGGAAGATGATCCTGAACTGAAGATTACTCCGATAGGCGGACTGACCCTGGCGCTTTTTTGTGATCCTTCGCATCCGCTGGTTCGCGAACATCCCAAACGAAAAATCAAGCCACAAGAAATCCTGAGCTATACCTTTGCCTCTGTCAGTCTGCCAGCGCTGGTATTTTCGGAACTCAAGCACAGCCTGGGGCTGGATCACAACGATACGTTTTCTGTGGATTTCAAATGTGATGACATGGGACTCATTACGCGTCTTGTGCCACAGTCGGATATTATTTTCCTGAGCAGCCATCTGATGATGGAAGAAGCATTGCGCGACAAAACCGTAGTGCGCCTTAACATCCCGATGACGCGCAACCGCTTCGGCGAATGGGCGCTGGTGCAGATAAAGGGACAAAAGCTGGTACCGGGTTCAGAGAACTTTGCACAGATGATTATTGATATCGTGCGCAAGGGCAGTCTGCTGGATCATGAAAAATATGGGCTGGAGAAGAATGAGCCGCTAAATTTTCGCAGAGGATTTTAAACCTACCTGATGCTTTTGTCGCCCTGGTTCTTGTCTAGCGTTGCCCCAGAATCCAGCCTGCGGCTTTTTCTGCAATCATGAGCGTAGGGCTGTTGGTATTGCCGCTTGTAATTGTGGGCATAATGCTGGCGTCCACGATTCTTAATCCTGAAATGCCGTGTACCCTCAGTTTGGGATCAACCACAGCCATGGGATCGCCGGCTTGCCCCATTTTGGCAGTGCCTACCGGATGGAAAATGGTAGTTGCAATATCGCCTGCCAGCTGGGCAAGTTCCTCATCGGTCTGGAACTGTATGCCCGGTTTGTATTCTACGGGCTTGAACCCCGCCAGCGCGGGCTGGTTGACGATATGGCGGGTGACCCGCAGCGAATCGGCTGCTACTTTGCGGTCCTCTTCAGTACTCAGGTAATTCGGTTGTATGGCAGGTGGATGAGCAGGATCCGGGCTTTGTATCTGAACGACACCGCGACTTGAAGGATTCAGATTGCAGACGCTGGCGGTAAATGCATTGAAGGTATGCAATGGTTCTCCAAAATTCTCCAGACTTAGCGGCTGGACGTGATACTGAATATTGGGATTTGGCCGGGAAGGATCACTGCGGGTGAAGGCGCCCAGCTGCGAAGGAGCCATGCTCATTGGGCCGCTGCGTTTCAGAAGATATTCCAGTCCGATAGACAATTTACCCCACATATTGCCGGCGATCTGATTCAGTGTACGGGTGCCGTCTACCCGATATACGGTACGGATCTGAAGGTGGTCCTGCAGATTGGCGCCGACACCCGGTTTGTCCAGCAAGATATCGATACCGTGGTTCTGCAGCAGCGGCGCGGGGCCAACCCCTGACAGTTGCAATAGTTGAGGCGTACCAATACTGCCCGCAGCAAGAATGACCTCGCGCCTTGCGTGGACATGTTGTCGCGTACCATTACGGATCACACTTAATCCTTTGCACGTCAGGCTACCATCGGCAAGCGTCTGCAGATCAAGTTTTTCTGCCTGGCAGTGAGACCAGAGTGTGAAATTGCTACGTTTCATACATACGGGGCGCAGAAAAGCTTTCGCGGCATTCCAGCGCCACCCTGCCTTCTGGTTCACTTCGAAGTAGCCTACACCTTCATTGTTTCCCTGATTAAAATCGTCGGTACGTGCGATGCCGGCCTCTTGTGCTGCCTGCATAAAAGCATCAAGAATGTCCCAGCGCAGCCGTTGCTTTTCGACTCTCCACTCGCCGCCATTGCCGTGAAAATCAGTGAAGGGGTCATTGTTATTTTCGCGATTGCGGTCCCGGGAGCCATCCAGACGGTAGTGATCTTCATGACGTTTGAAATCCTCCAGGCAATTCTCCCAGGACCAGGCGGCTTCACCGGTGGTGTCAGCCCAGCTGTCGTAGTCCCGCTTCTGTCCGCGCATATAGATCATGCCATTGATGCTTGAACACCCGCCCAGGGTTTTGCCGCGCGGGTAACGCAGCGATCTGCCATTCAGGCCGGGTTCGGGCATGGTGTTGTACAGCCAGTCTGTACGAGGATTGCCTATGCAATGCAGATAGCCAACCGGAATATGTATCCAGTGATAATTGTCATTGCCGCCCGCTTCGATCAATAAAACCGTCGTATCCGGCCTGGCACTCAAACGGTTTGCCAGCAGGCAGCCGGCGGTTCCGGCGCCGATAATGACATAGTCGAAATTCGCTGTCTCGCTCAATGTGGTCTCCTCAACTCTTGATTTCATCTGCCATTTACGTCCTCAGTGCCAAATCGCCTGCCGCAATCCGCATGCCCAGCCGCGACGACGTTGCACCCGATCCGCGCCCTGGCGTGCAGCAGGAACACGCCACAAGCAGCCAGCCGATAGCAGGGCTAGGGATATTTGCAGCGCTTATACTTTTATTGGTAAAAAACCAGTTTGCCAAGAAAAATTCATTCAATCCAATGAGAAATACTTGTCACCTTTATAAGAATCATAAATAATGGCGGAATGAGCAATGCCTCCCATACCCCCATTGATCTTCAGGCCCTGCGTGCTTTCGCCACGGTGGGACGTGTTGGCAATGTTACGCGCGCGGCCGAAAAGCTGCACAGAAGCCAGCCCGCGATCAGTCTGCAGATCAAAACCCTGAGCGAGATTACCGGCCTCAAGCTGCTGCACCGAACCCCGCAGGGCATGGTCCTGACTGCTGATGGTACGGCTCTGCTTCCCCTGGCAGAAAAAGTGCTCGCTACCCTGAACGAGTTTGCCAGCACAGCGGCGACCCTGCACAAAACGGTACACGGACAGTTAAGAATCGGGACGATCCTGGATCCCGAATTCACGCGGCTTGGAGCATTTCTGCTTAGTCTGATCAAGTCGTATCCCCAGATCGATACTACCCTGAAACACAACATTAGCGGCGCGGTGCTGGAGCAGATTGATGCCGGTGACCTTGACGTCGGCTTTTTCCTGAATCCTCCCAATGCGCCGCTGGACAGTTCGATACGGTGCAAGACACTCACGCGCTTTACCTATCGCGTGCTTGCCCCCGCCGGCTGGGGACCCAAGGTCAAAGGCAAAGGATGGAAAGCACTGGCGTCTCTTCCCTGGCTCGATACGCCGCCAACCAGCGTGCATAACCGGTTGCAAAGACAGGTATTTGGCCCCGGCTCACTGACGAATGTCGAGCCGCGGCGAGTGGCCTTGGTGGATCAGGAGCCTTCCATGCTTGATCTGGTACGCAGCGGCATGGGTTTGTCTCTGGTCCGCGATTCGATTGCCATTCACGAAGCGCAGACACGAGGTCTGGTTATTGCTGACCAGGTGTCGCTTGACTGTGAGTTAAGTTTCGTGTGTCGCGCAGAACGCAGTGCTGATCCCGAAGTGGTTGCGGCAATGACAACACTTGATGCTATATGGGATCTGGATTCGCATCTGGCCGATGCGTACTAACGTGTGTTGTCTGAAGAAGGGGGCACTTGCTGCCAATCACGGATAAGTGCCCACGGCACAGAGATCAACACGCTACTGGTTAATCGGCGGCGGTTTGTCTGATCCTCCCGGGTTTTCTTCACAGGTCGTCCCAACTTTCAGGTCTGGGTCAGTCGCTTTCCCTATATTGAATCGTATTGGTGTCCGGGTTCGTCAGGCCTGGCGCACAACCGTGGTTCTTGCCCGGACGGCGGGTGGCTTTTTCGCAAGCGCAGCGGTGAGGTTGGCCGGCACAGCGTGCGGGTCAGTCGGATTCATCGACCCGGCATTCGAAAAGCGTTGAATATCGGGTTCCACCAAACAGGAGACTATCACATGAAAAAATATTTCAAGGCCGCTCTCGGCCTTACGCTGGCATCGATCACTTTCGGTGCGCAGGCGGCCGACTGGCCGGATCATCCCATTACGTTTGTCGCACCGTTTACGGCAGGGGGAGCCAACGATCTGGTGGCACGCATTATTGCCAAGGCTGTGGGCAACGAACTGAAGCAAAGCGTAATTGTTGAGAATCGTGCAGGTGCAGGCGGCGTGGTAGGCTCGGCGCACGTTGCACGATCCAAGCCCGATGGCTATACCTATCTTGTGGGCAGTAACGGTACCGTTACCAACAGTCTGATCCGTTCTGATCAACCATATAAGGACGAAGAACTGACGCCCGTTGCCTTGCTGTCGGTGACTCCGTCGATCATCGTCACGACTTCCGACAATCCGGCGAAGGATCTGAAGTCGTTCGTCGAAAATGCGCGCAGAAACAAAACCGACAGAATTACCTTTTCGACTGCCGGCAACGGCAGTACGCCACACTTCGTTGCAGTCATGATGAAGGAAGCTACCGGTCTGCCGATTGAGCCGGTTTCATACAAAAGTGGCTCAGAAGGCGTGACGGCTGTCGTTGGCAAGCAAGTGGATGCCACTTCGGAAGCCAGCATCGTGACGCTTCCACTGGTGCAGTCGGGCAAACTCAAGGCGTTGGCGACGACCCTGGATAAGCGCATGGCAAGCGCACCAGATATTCCTACTACGAAAGAGGCCGGCTTTCCCGGCATCCGTATCGGTCACTGGGCCGGTTTGTATGCCCCCACGGGTACCCCGACAGATATTCTTGACAAGATGAATGCCGCTATCAACAAAGCCTTGCAGACCCAGGAAGTGACGCAAGCGCTGCAAAAAAGCAGTATCGAACCGGGGAGCGGCAGTCGCGCAGATTTCACCAATTTTGCGACGAGTGAGCGCAAGCGTCTGGGTGAAGTTGTCAAGCAGGGCAAGATGCGTTCTGACTGAACGGCTGATTATGCGATCTGTTCCCAAGTTAACAAAACACAGAATCGCGACCCTTTCTGCCATTAATCGAAGCGCATTCTGTAGACGCCTTGTGGCAACAGTCGCCTTGCCTCCTGCTCGATGGTGGAAGCGTGAATGGCAAGGAAGTCAACCACTTCTCGTGCCCGAGAATTCGGAAAATCGCTGGCGGCACCCGCCAGCGTCACCGAGGCAAACACCTCTCCCTGCGCATCCCGAATGGGGATGCCGAAAGCATGTACGCCGCGAGCCGTTTCACTCTGATTAAAAGAAAAACCAAGACGCTGCGAGCGGCGAATCATTTTGTCGAGCAAACGCAAGTGGGTGGCGCCAAGCTGCGCCAGGCGTTTCCTGTTCTGCGCAATGATCGCTTGTGCTTCTTCGCGCGGTAGCGCGATCAGAATGGCAACGCCGCCCGCCGATGATATCAGTGGCCTGCGTGTGCCCACTTCCATTGCTGTGCCTCGATATACCGAATCACCTGCTCTTGCGGTGCAAACAAAATCGGCATTACTGCGAAAATTGAGCAGACCCAGGCCGCCAAAATGCCTGGCGATCGTATCCAAAGGCTCTTGGCAAACTGCCTGCAGGTCCGCGTATGCCGGGGTGGATACGCCCAGTTCAAAAAGTAGTGGGCCGGGCAGGTAGTGGCGGTCTTCTTCGCGCTGCTGCAGCAGCCCTTCGCGCACAAGACAGGCAAGGATGCGATGCGTCGTGCCGCGATCAAGCTCACAACGTTCTGCGATATCCCACAAGCCCCATCCGAAGCGATTACGCGTAGCCACCTCCCGCAGGATGGTGATGGCACGTTCAATACTTTGCGTGCCGCGTCGAGTCAGCTTGTCCATGGTATTCGGCCTTTTTTGAGAAGTCGGATTTCAATAATAATTCACATTGTGAATTTTATGCCCCTGACAGGCGGCTGCGCTATTGCCTGTCGTGTCCCCCGCGAGAATAATAGATTTACGGCAACGCGAATCGTTATCACGCAACAGACTAGAGGGTTTTATGATTTTTCGTACATTGACCATCGCGGGCATTGCGGTGGGCGGGTTCATGGCCACCCCGACAGTGGCAGCAGACTTTCCTGCCAAACCCATTCGTTTCATCGCATGCTGTACCGGATTTCCGGAAGCGACTGCGCGAATCCTGGCCGAGGAGATTTCCCGCGCGACGGATCAACCCGTGGTGGTGGAGCCCAAGCCAGGTGCCAATGGCATTATCGCGGCTGATTATGTGGCTAAAGCTGCAGCCGATGGCTATACCGTGTTGATCGGTACGAACTCGACGCACGCGGCCAATCAAAGCCTGTACAAGTCTCTGCCTTATGACTTTATCAAGGATTTTACGCCCATCAGCGGGATTTCGAAGGGTGCGTTGCTGGCTGCGGTGCGGATGGCGACTCCGATTCATAATGTCACCGAGCTGACGCAGGCGGCAAAGAAAGCACCGGGCAAATTGACATATGGCTGGGGAAGTTCCTCTACCCGGGCAGCAGTGGAACTCTACAAACTGACAGAAGGCGTCAACATCATGGATGTGCCGTATAAAACCAACCCTCAGGCTAGCGTGGACCTGCTGGCTGGTCAAATTGATATGGTCATGGGGGATATGGTGCTGCTCGCGCCTCTTGTTCAGGCTGGCAAGCTTCGGCCACTGGCCGTTTCTACCGACAAACGTGTTCCGGCATTACCGGATGTTCCTACTATGCAGGAAGCGGGCGTCCCTGGTTACGAACTGACTTTCTGGCTGGCGGCCTACACACCGGCTGGAACGCCGACCGAGGTCACCAGCCGACTGAACCAGCTCTTTGTCAATGCGCTGAACAGCACGCGCGTGCGCCAGTTTCTGGCCAGTGGGGGCAGCGAAGCATTTCCCACCTCGGGAGATGAACTGATGGCCTTTCAAATCGCCGAACAGAAAAAATGGCAAAAAATAACCGAGTCGGCAGGCATCCAGCCTCAATAGTCAAGACAACCCATTTCCATCCCCAAAAAAGGTAAGCAAGCGAGGATTCAGCATGAGCATTCACATTCAATACAGTAAGGCCCCTCTGGGCCACGAAATTACAGGGGTTAACGTTACTGATTTGTCCGATCATGATTTTGCGCAGATTGAACAGGCCTATGATCAGTATGGCGTCATCGTCATACGTGACCAGCATTTGTCTCCTGCCCAGCAGGTAGCGTTCAGCCGGCGCTTCGGCGAGCTGGATCGATACATTCTTGACAAGTACAACCTGGGGACCCAGCCGGAAATTTTCGTTGTTTCAAATGTGATTGAAAACGGCAAACCCATCGGCCTGGCAGATGCAGGTCGCTATTGGCACAGTGATATGTGGTCGGTACCTACGCCGCCGCGGGGGTCAATGCTGTATGCACTGGAAGTGCCACATGCTGATGATGGAACGCCCCTGGGTGACACGTGCTTTGCCAGCATGGCTGCCGCGTACGACGGCCTGCCGCCGGCGCTTCGCTCGCAGATTGAAGGACGGCGCGCCTTCTACAGTACACAAAAGTTGGTGGAGTTTCGCCAGCGCAACGCAGTTCAGGCCAATGGGGGCGAGCTTTCCCGGGAAGCCAAGGAGGGCTATGCCGAGCGCATGGCGCGTATGACACCTGAAATAGAGCACGACCTGATCCGAAGACATCCGCGCACCGGACGCAAATGTATTTACTACAGCGAAGGGGCGATCAGCCACATCGTTGGCATGACACAGGAAGAGTCTGCGCCGATACTTGAGGCTTTGCGCCAGCATGTACTGAAACCGGAGTACGTCTATCGTCACCGCTGGCGTGTGGGCGACATTGTGATGTGGGACAACATGTCCTGCATCCATAAGGCGATCGCGGATTTTGATTTGCCATTGCGTCGACGCATGCACCGCACCACTCTTGCGAGCGTGGCGCATCCATGATCGCAATTGAAAAAATCACAACACGCATTGTGGTCCTCCCACTGGATCGACCCATTCAGCATGCCTATCTTGGTGCGCGCACGCAGTTCGCCACGCTGATCGTGCAGGTGCATACCTCGGATGGCTGCGTGGGGTTTGGCTATGCGTCGATCGAAAGCGTACCCATGGTTTCGGCAGTCAGCTGCATTGTGCAAGGGCTGGAGCCGTATTTGAAAGGACAGGATGCGCTGCGCCGCGAGTCGCTTTATGAGCGCATGTGGCAACTGACCGTGGATTTGCTGCACGATGGCGCGGCCAACCTTGCACTGGCTGCCATTGATGTCGCGCTTTGGGATATTGCTGGCAAGCAGGCTGGTATGCCCTTGTGGAAAATGCTGGGCGGATTCCGGCAAACTGTTCCTGCCTACGCCAGCTGGACATTGTGGCGTCATATGACGCTTGCCGAGCTTGAAGAAGAGGGCAGTGATGTGATGGCAAAGGGTTTTCGCGCAATGAAGCTGCGCCTGGGTGGCAATCGTTCCCTGGCTGAAGACATAGAAAGGGCGAAAGCCTTGCGAATGGCAGTGGGGCAGGATGCCGTCATTATGGTTGACGCCTTGTGGGGACTGACTGTGGAGCAGGGACTGCGACTGGCGCATGCCCTAGCCGAGCTCAATTATGCCTGGCTTGAAGAGCCCGTTCGGGAGGGCGATTTCACTGGCCTGGGCCGGGTGCGCGCGGCGCAGGCGCTGCCCATCGCTGGCGGCGAACGTATCTCGCGCGTGACTGGCATTCCCAGCCTGGCCGCCGAGGTTGATCATGCCATTCTGGATGCCCATCATCTGGGCGGTATTACCCCATGGCTAAAGGCTGCAGCGGCAATTGACACGTACAACCTGCCCTTGTCGGCTCATTCACATCCCGCCGTACATATGCATTTACTCGCTGCAGTTAGAACGGGTGCCTGGGTAGAGTTCATGCCCTGGTGGGATCTGCTGTTCATTGATCCACCCCGGCCTTGCGACGGAATGCTGCATCTTGGCGATAAACCCGGTCTGGGCCTGGAGCTGGACCACGCCGCGATTGCACGATTCGCCGTGGACGGACGGCACTGAAATTCCGGCGCTCACAAGCGTGCTTACGAGCGATTTTCGTGCCCGCGTAACCCTTGCAAAACAACGATGTGTCATTGAATGAGGAGATCATGGTGAATTGTGGAAGACGAAACTTTTTTGTGTCGGCTCTGGCATTATGCAGTCTGTGTTTGACCGGCGTCGCGTGGGCCCAGTCGGTCGCCGACAATTACCCGGACAAACCGATAAAAATTATTGTACCTTTCGCGCCGGGCGGGCCTGTGGATACCCTGGCGCGTGTCGTGGGCCAGAAAATGCAGGAGCACTGGGGGCAACCGGTGCTGGTAGACTTGCGCCCCGGAGGGTCGACCCTGATCGGCACCACGGCACTGGCACGTGCACCCGCCGATGGCTATACGCTGATCATTTCGGTAAGCAATCATACGACCAACCCCGCCATGCGTTCCAGCATGCCTTATGACACGCTGAAAGATTTCCAGCCCATCAGTCTGATGGCCCGTACGCCTATCGTGGCCTATGCCAATCCGGACTTCGAAGCGAACAATCTGGCCGAGCTTGTTGAACTGGCCAAGCGCAAGCCGGGCGAGATCAATTTCGGCTCGGCCGGTACCGGTTCCATGACGCACCTGACTGCCGAGCTGCTGAAAATGAAAACAGGCATCGATATACAGCATGTCGTCTACAAAGGCGGGACGCCGGCTCTCATGGATACGATCGCCGGTCATATTCCCATGACATTCGCCACTGTAGGCCAGGCCTGGGAACAGTACAAGGCCGGGAAGGTCAAACCGCTGGGAATATCGTCCGAGAAACGCTACCCGTCAATGCCAGATATCCCCACTTTCCGGGAACAGGGAATCGACGTGGCAACGACCGAGTGGCTGGGTTTACTGGCACCGGCAGGGACTCCACCGGAAATTGTTGCCAAGCTGAATGCTGAAATCCGGCGTATTGTGGCGCTGCCTGGTCTGGGTGATCGTCTGTCGGCCATGGAGTTGGTTAGTTCGTCACCGGAAGAACTGGATACGTTCATACGCAGCGAGATGGACAGATGGACGCCGATCATTCATCAGCTTGGCATCAAAGTAGATTAACTGGCGACAAATAACCGTACTCTATCACCAGTTACCTGGCATATGGCGAGTACGCTTCGCGGTCAGACCCGCAAGGGCTGCGTACTGTTAATGAGCAGAGTGTCGTCCATCACAACTGAAATCGCAACGCATTATCGACTAGAATGAAATGGCAACTGTAATGAAGGAAACGTACTTCTCAGAGGATGTTCGCTTGCGCACATCTGCCATTCGAACCCGATGTCAATTTAAACCTATGAGTAAAGAAACCATGAATCACGCCGAGACCTCCGCTAAGTCCCAGGATCTGGTGCAAGCCCGTTATCAGCAATCGGTTTTCGTTCCGGACGACCTGAACGCAACTATCGAGACAATCCTCAATCACCGCTCGGTTCGGGCCTATGCCGAGAAGCCCCTGGAGCCACAGACGCTGGAACTGCTCGTGGCGGCGGCACAATCGGCATCAACGTCATCCAATCTCCAGACCTGGAGCGTAGTGGCGGTGGAGGATTCCGCACGCAAGGACCGGCTGGCTCAGCTGGCAGGTAACCAGGAGCATATTCGCCGCTGTCCCCTGTTTCTTGTGTGGATCGCCGATCTGTCCCGTCTGAAAGCGCTGGGCCTCAAGCGCGGCGTCGCGCATGGCAGCCTGACGCATCTGGAAACCTTTCTTGTTGCCACCATTGATTCTGCACTGGCGGCACAAAATGCGGCAACGGCAGCAGAATCCATGGGACTGGGCGTGGTCTATATCGGCGGGATGCGCAATCATCCTGAGGAAGTGGCCAAAGAGCTGGGCCTGCCGAGCTATGCATTCGCGACCTTTGGCATGTGCATTGGCTATCCCGATTCGCTTCGGCCGGCTTCGGTCAAGCCCCGGCTGCCACAGGCGGCAGTGCTGCACAGGGAGCAGTACGACGCGTCTGCTCTGGACGCGGCAACGCAAAGCTATAACACCATCATGACCGAGTTTTATACCACGCAGGGCATGAAAAATGACGGGCCCTGGGATTTGCATTCCCTCAATCGCGTTCGGGGCCCGGAAGCCATGGCAGGACGCCATCGTCTGGTTGAGGCGCTGAATAATCTGGGATTTGAGCTGAAGTAGTCGGCTGTGCCACGGGGATCTTATACACGGTGTGACGGGGTAGCTAACGGCGTTCAGCAGTAAAGATACTGTCCTCACTGTCTAGTGACGCCACGCTATCGGAGAGAGGAGTAGAGGCAAGGAAGAACCCGGAGAATGAGACGTGAAGCACTCGCTGTATAAAACAATTGTGCCCGGAGTGTAGAAAATCGCCTAAGAAAGCTCTTGCCCCAGATTTTTCAGAATTGCATTGGGGCTTTCGTTAAGAAAGCGCAGCATGTTATTCCTGAAGGCATCGGTGGCGCCGGGGTTATGGTACGCCGCGTGAAACCAGGTGATGGCTTGGTCAAATTGTTCAGCGGAGGCAAATAAGCGCCCGACATTAAACTGCCCGCGAAAGTCCCCGCCTTCTGCCGCCTTGCGGTAGCAGGCTAATGCGGTTTTCACATTCACCTCGCACGCCCAGCCGTCCTCGAAAAAGCCGCCCATCAGGTTCCATGATTTGGCGTGACCCAGAGCCGCAGCACGTTGCAGCCACGCCAGCGCCTCCTTGCGGTCGATTTCTACGCCACGCCCAAGAGCAAGGGACGTTGCGTAGTTGTACATTCCCCAGTCAAGTCCTGATTGTGCAGCCAGGCGAAGCCAATAGGTGGCCAGCAGCATATCGGGCTCAACCCCCCAGCCATTTTCATAACAGCGCCCCAGCATATTTCGCGCCATGGCATGGCCTTGTCTGGCCGCCAGTCTGAACCATTGGAATGCCTCTTGGGGATTCGCCGCAACACCTCGACCATCGAGTAGCATCTGCGCGTAATGAACCTGCGCTTCGGCAACCCCGTGCTCGGCGGCAGTATGCAACCAGCGTGCTGCATCTTCGGTCGCGCCGGCGCTAAGAATCCGCGAAAACGTCTGCGCATCGGCCGCGTTGAACGCTGTTATTGAAATTTCTCTCATGTCACAGTTAGAAAAAAAGATCGGCTCCAGGGGCACTCCCGGAGCCGATCGAGATCTGACCTCGAGGTCAGTATGACAGATTCAGATTCAGGATAGCACTGCGTCCCGGTGCAATAGTGGCATAGTGCGACGCATAGGCCTTGTCGTAGTATTTTTTGTCGGTCAGGTTAAGAACATTCAGCTGAATGCCAAGATTCTTGTTGAACTTGTACCCGGCCATGGCATCGAAGCGCCAGTAGGAAGGTATCTTCAGCTTATTGGCCGGATCGCCAAACTGGCTGCCGACATAATAGGCGCCCGCGCCCACCGTTAAGTTGGGTGTTGGCTGATACGTTGTCCACAAATTGAAACTGTTGCGTGGCGTGTTGGGGAACGTCTTACCGTTGTTCGCTGAAGCGGCGGCCCCGTTATCCTTCAGGTTGCTATGCAGATAGGTATAACCACCAAACATATGCCATTTGGGCGTCAGGGAGCTGGATATTCCCAGTTCCAGTCCGTCGACCCGTTTCTTGCCAGCCATCTCATAATCACCATTTGCCCTTACGACACGAGCATTGGTCGTTTCTGTGCGAAATAACGCAGCGGTAAGACTCATCTGCTGATTAAACAAATCCCATTTTGTACCAAGCTCATAGGTTTTGTTTCTTTCGGGTGCCATGTCAGCGGCATTTTTACCGACGTTACCCCTTCCGGGTGTCAGTGACTGACCTTCTCGACCCTCGCCAAGTGTGGAGTTTGCCGGGGTGGATGAAGTGGCAAAGGACACATAAATGCTGCCATTTTCTGCGGGCTTGAAAACCAGACCGAGCTGATAGTTGACCAGGGTGTCATGTCGCCGGATGGTTTTTGATCCGGAGGATGGGCTATTGACGAATTTGGTGGAATAGTTGTCCAGCCGGATTCCCACGCCAGCCTGCAGCCATTTATTGAAGTCAAGGGTGTCAAACGCATAAATGGATTTTGTTATATTTTCGGACGTTGTCCTGTTTCCTACAGGTTCGCCACTGCCCTTGTTTACCCAGGGATCTCGCGGATCGGGGTGGTACAGATCCGTGCAATTGTACGCAGAGGCAGCGCCGGCACCGCGGTTGCAGACATTGGCCGCCCCCGCACCAACGCCACGAACGATGTCAAGCGTATCCTTGCGTCCTTTCTCCAGGGACAGTTCAACACCAACATTGAAGCTGTGTCCGACTGAACCCGTTTGAACCTTGCCAACCAGTTCGGTCTGGTTTGATAACGTACTGACGGCGCTGTCACGCGTATTTGCCCTGCGCCACACTAATCCCTTTGCGACATTTCCCTTTGAGTCATCGGGCTGGGTCCAGACATACTGCTGCTGAGAATGCGTATAGCGTGTGGTATTACGCAAGCTGAGGCGGTCGCTGAAGTCGTGCTCGACGCTTACGGTAGCCCGGTCAGTGACGGTCTTGCGGAAGTCGCTACTTAGCCCATAGAAATTATGACGATCCACGTTGACAGGTCCGCTGAGTTCGCCTCTTGGAAACTCATAGGGAATCCCGCCGTCAGGAATGTCATCGGTCGAAAGATGATAATAACTGAGTGTTAGCCGGGTTGGCGTGCCCAGACCTAAACTGATCGTTGGCGCAATGCCCCAGCGCTTGTAGCGCACGACGTCCCGTCCTGCGACATCGGACTTATGAACCATCCCGTTGAGCCGGAACGCTGCGGTATCTGAGAATTGCCAGTTCCCGTCTACGGTGCCGCGATAGTAATTGTGGGTGCCGATACCAAGGGTTCCCGTGGCAAAGTTGTCGAGTTTTGCTGTCTTGCTGACCAGATTGATGTTGCCGCCCGCCCCGCCGTGGCCGCCGATGGCACCTGCAGACCCCTTGACCACTTCAACCTGCTCCAGATTGAACACTTCGCGTGAGGCGGCGGCGATATCGCGCACGTTATCCACGTAGGTACTGGACTGGGAATCATAGCCACGGATAAAAGGCCGGTCACCAAGTGGATTGCCACCTTCTCCCGCACCAAATGTGATGCCGGGTGTGTTGCGCAAGACCTCGGTGAGTGTGGTGGCAGCCTGGTCGCTGATCACTTGCTGCGGAATGATCTGCACCGATTTGGGTGTATCCACCAGTGGTGCTGTGAATTTTTTTGATGCCGACTGCCTGACGTCGTACATGCTATTTGCGACGCCGTGGGCATGAACGGGTTCCAGCTGAGGAATATTGGCGGTTTCGTTGCCGGAGTGGGCCAGGGCCGCAGGGCCCAGAAAGAGTGATGGTGCGACCAGGGCCATGGCCAGGCTATTGCCCATTCGTGGGTTGCCATCTGGTTGTGGGTGAACAACTTGTTCGGACATGAGTACTTCTCGATAGGATAGGGTGGTGATGAATCATTAACCCATCCATCAAATATTCCGATACGTTTGCATACCGGCATAGCCGATGGATGGTTTCCTGTGCAACAGGAGTTCGCAAATGAGAATTATTAACATCTACTATTGCCACACTTTGTCATTTTGTTGCAAATTATGGCAAGAGGACGGAACCGCAAGAGGCCATCTCTGGTCCATCTCCTTCTGTATTCGCAAGAGGCTTGTTTCGGTAGATGTTTTTTGGGGGCGGTTGTTCAGGCCGGCAGTTCGATGACCGCGCGCAGGCCGCCTCGCTCCCGGTTTTCCAGAAAAATTTCGCCACCATGCGCATGCACGCAGGCACGTGCCGCGGTCAGCCCAAGTCCGGCACCGGCCATGACGTCATCCGATACGGCACGCAGTCGTACAAAGGGCTCGAAGACTCGTTCAAGCGCTTCGGGCTCGATACCCGGTCCGCAGTCCAGAATCTCGATGCGCAGTAATCCGGAGGTGTTTGACATTTCTACATTGACCGGGCCGTAGCGGGTGCCATTTTCAATCAGATTATTAAGTGCCCGTTGCAGATTGACCGGTCTGCATCGGTAGGCAAGATCGCAATTCAGATGCGAGGCGAACCGTACATCCCGACCTTGTGCTCGCTGTTCATGCACCACGCGCTGGACAAAGCCATTTATGGCAACCGCTTGCGTGGGTTCCTTCAAGACGTCATCTCTGGAGAAGGTGAGTATCTCTTTCAGCATGATGCTTATTTCATCGAGCGAGCGGATCATGGCCTGACGCAGATCCTCATCATCTACCAGTTCTGCCCGAATCCTTAGCGAAGCCAGGGGGGTACACAGATCGTGTCCAATAGAGGCGAGCATCAGTGTCCGATTTTCAACGAGGCGCACGAGTGTGTCCTGCATGGTGTTGAAGGCCTGGAACATTTCCCGGACGTCGGCGGGGCCATGAAGGTCGGGCAATCGTACGCGCTCCCCCCGACTTAGCTTGCGGACAGCATCGGTCAGTTGCCTAAGCTGGCGCATAATACGATGTTCAAGAAGGAGGGTGATGATCGTGGCAGGAACCATGCCGACCAGCACTGATAAGGTCAGGCCATGAGTGAGCAGAACTGCAGCGGTCGCCAGCAGCAAAAGCGGTACAGCCATACTTCGGGGGGCCAGCTTCATCCCTGACTTCTCGTCATGACGCTGGCGAGCATATAGCCATCGCCCCGGATGGTTTTGATTAGTCTGGGGTGTCGAGGGTTTGCCTCCAGCTTCTTTCTCAGACGGCTCACCTGGCTGTCGATGCTTCGATCGAAAGTAAAGGAGTCGCTCTTGCGGGTCAGGTTGAGCAGCTGCTCACGACTAAGGACGCGATTGGCATTGTCGACAAATGCCCGCAGCAGATGAAATTCGGCAGTGCTGATGCTGATTTCCTGACCGTTGGGATCGCACAGACATCGTGTGGTCAGGTCGAGTGTCCAGCCGCTGAAAGTGACGGTGAAATGGACGTCTATCGACGGTTGGTGACTGGGATAAGTCGCGGGCGGTCGGGCGCGCCGCAGGATACTGCGAATACGTGCGACCAGCTCTCTGGGGTCGAAGGGTTTGACAACATAATCATCCGCGCCAATCTCCAGGCCAGCGACACGATCGGCCAGGTCGCCAACGGCAGTCAGAAGAATCACTGGAATGGCTAATTGTTCCGAGACGTACCTGCATAATGACAGTCCATTCTCTCCTGGCAGCATGATGTCCAGCACAATGAGGCTGAACGTTCGCGTTTTCAGGCGTTCTCGCATTTCTCTGCCGTTTTCAGCAACGTCAACGTAAAAACCGAATTTGCTCAGATACGCAGACAGTGAATCGCGGATACTTTGATGGTCGTCGACAATAAGAATACTTGGCGAATCGCTCATCGATGTTAAACAGAAATCATTACCGGCGCAATGATATCAGGAATGAAGTCTTTCTCGACATACTGTAATCAGGCGCGGCATAATTCGTCCTCATCACACCACGGTATGCCTGGGCCAAGTTACCCAAACCTGACACTGTCATGACACAAGCTGCTTCTACACTTTTACCTCCACTGATTACGATTCCTGCGCAAATTGCCTGCGTTGCCGATTATGAAAGCTACGCAAGGGAACGGGTGAGCCCTGCTAACTGGGCGTATCTGAACAGTGCGGCCGCGGATCAGGTAACACGTCGCGACAATCGCGATGCCTGGGATACGATCCGTTTGCTCAGCCGCAATATGGTGCCAATGAATGATGGCAATACGGAACTTGAGCTGTTTGGGCTGACCTACCCTCATCCAATCTTCATTGCACCGGTCGCTTATCATCGCCTGGCGCATCCCGACGGTGAACAGGCAACGGCATTGGCGGCCGAAGCGATGCAGGCGGGCATGGTGCTCAGCACCCTGTCCAGCATCTCACTGGAAACGGTTGCGGCCGGCACCCGGGCTGCGCTATGGTTTCAGCTTTACATCCAGTCTGAAAAAGCTTATACCCAGGCGCTGGTTGCCAGAGCCGAGAAGGCAGGATACCGGGCACTGGTTGTGACTATTGATGCGCCTGTGACCGGTATGCGCAACGCAGAACAGCGCGCCGGTTTTGCTTTGCCGGCTGACGTAACCGCCGCCAATCTGGCTGGGATGCCTGCGCCATTATCTTTTAACGCAGTCCCGGGCAGAAGTCCGATCTTTGGCAGCGAGAGCGCCAGGGCGCTGCCCACCTGGGATGACATCGCATGGCTGGTATCAATCACCCGTCTGCCGGTATTGGTGAAAGGGGTCATGAATCCCAAGGATGCCCAGGATGCACTTAAGGTTGGGGTGGCGGGTATTGTTGTTTCCAACCACGGAGGCCGGGTGCTGGACAGTCAGCCGGCCACCATCGATGTGCTGCCTGGTGTGGTGGAAAGCGTTGACGGGCGTGTACCGATTCTGCTGGATGGTGGAATTCGACGAGGCACGGATATCGTTAAAGCCCTGGCGCTGGGGGCGTCGGCGGTGATGGTGGGACTGCCCGTCATTCACGGTCTGGCAACTGCTGGTGCGCCGGGTGTCGCCCATGTCTTGCATATTCTTCGCACGGAGCTGGAGCTGGCCATGATGCTTTGCGGATGCAAAAATCTTGGGTCCATAACCAAAGAGGTGATCTGGCAACCGTCCCGGCGCGCATCGGTGCATTCTCTATAACATTTCTGGCACAAACGATTATCGGTGGCGGCGCAACCTGGCACATCGGCAGGCGCAATGTCAATGATGCCAATTATGGCTGCAGTCATCCTCTTGAGGTATGATGCGATGCTTCGGTATGGCGGGCACGTTAGCTGCGGCCGCGAGTTTATTTATCAGTATCGATATGTTAGTCACCATTCCCGATTTGTTATCAGGAGACACAGTGACCCGGCTGCGCCAGCAACTGGAGCAAGGCCGATGGGTAGATGGAAAAGGGACTGCCGGGTATGTTGCGGCAAGCCAGAAGAGGAATCTGCAGTTGGCAGATACTGACCCAGTGGCCGTCAGCGCAGGCCAACTGATACTTGACACGCTCAGCCGCAATTGCCAGTTTATTTCAGCGACCTTGCCATTGAAAATTCGCAGCCCGATGTTCAACAGTTATGCCAGCGATCAGGAGTATGGCTTCCACATAGACAACGCCGTCAGGGTGGATCCGCAGACCGGTGATCGTATTCGTGCCGATGTCTCGTCCACGCTCTTTTTGAGTAACCCTGACGAGTACGATGGCGGGGAACTGATCATACAAGACACCTATGGCGAACAGCGCGTCAAATTGCCTGCAGGTCATATGGTGGTGTATCCCTCGACCAGCCTGCATCGCGTCTCGCCCGTGACTCGCGGTAAGCGCATGGCAGCTATTTTATGGACCCAGAGTATGGTGCGAGAAGATGCAAGGCGAGCCCTGCTTTTTGAGATGGACAATACCATACAGCAATTGGCCACCGAACTGGGTGAGCATGGCAGTATCGTGTCGCTGACAGGGATCTATCACAATCTGGTTAGGCAGTGGTCGAACGTATAAATTACAAATGTGTTCAAGGGATGCGCTGGCGCCAGGCGCGCTGACTTTGCCATTGCCTTACATTGAACGATACGTTGCCGGTTCGGGAAAATTTTCATCCCCCCAGCGGGGCTTCCAATGTCGCAAGCAGCCGTGATCTTCCTCCCAGTACGTGGCGCTGGGCCGCTGTCCAGGCCCTGGCCGGGCTGCCCGAGGAAATGGCCTGATAGATTTTGCGGTGCTCGGTATTTGAGTTATGCATATTGCTGCTGGCGTTAAAGTATTTGCGTCGAAACAGATGCAGTTCCTTCACATAATCATCATAGGCCTGCTTGGCGCGTTTATTTCCCGACAAATCAAGAATCAATTCGTGGAAAGCCAGGTTCAACTCGTAGTACAGGGTGCCGTCGCCGGCTTCGCAGGCAGCATCCATATCATTTAACAATTGTTCAAACGCCGGCGCGTCCTGCTTTGAAAAATTTTCGCAGGCGCGCTCGGCCGCAAAGGCGAAAACGACAGCGCGCAGTTCATAGACTTCGACCATATCGCGCACCGACAGTTGCCTGACGAACATCCCTCTGTTGGGGATCGAAGTGACCAGACCCAGACCGGCCAGGACCTTCATTGCCTCGCGTATCGGCCCCCGGCTCGTGCCCATTTTAAGTGCCAGCGTCGCCTCATTAAGGCGCTCACCGGGCGCAACCTCACCCGAATAAATCAATCGTTTCAGTTCGCTGACTACGGTTTGGGAAAGTATCGCCGCGCGTGCGGAAGAGGGAGTGGCAACCATGTTTCTGTATTCTCGTAATAAGTGCTAACTATACCGTAACTACCGGTTTTCAATGAATTCAGGCCCAAAAATATTGAAATATTCATGGATTATTGTCTACAAATATTATAATATTGTTGACACTTTGGTATAAAAATAATCATTTCATCATCTATTCAGGAGGCAAAGTAGCATGGTTCATAAAGCCGCATCCGAGGCGCTGAAGCGCTTTCGCGTTATTGATCTGACGCAGGTTCGGGCAGGCCCCACCGCATGCCGGCAACTGGCTGATTGGGGCGCCGACGTGATTCAGGTGCAGATGCCTGAACATATGCGCGGGGATGACACCCTGGGAGGGCAGGATGGGTCCGATTATCAATATACCCACCGCAACAAGCGATCCATTACGCTGAATCTGAAAGAACCCGAGGGAATAGAAGCGCTCAAGCGGCTCATTAGTACTGCTGATGTCGTGGTGGAAAATTTTCGGCCGGACGTGAAATATCGCCTGGGTATTGATTACGAGTCGCTCGTCCCTGATAACCCTGGCCTGGTTTATGCCAGTATTTCCGGTTTCGGTCAAAGCGGGCCGTACGCCACACGCCCCGGATTCGACCAGATTGCTCAGGGAACTTCGGGTCTGATGTCTGTGACCGGCCTTCCTGGAGAAGCGCCGATGCGAGTCGGGATTCCCATCGCCGACCTGTGTGCCGGCATTTTTGCCGCACAGGGTGTACTGGTCGCGCTGCTTGAGCGCGAGTCATCTGGAAAAGGTCAATGGCTGCATACCTCGCTGTTCGAATCCATGATCTATATGATGGACTTTCAAACCTCACGTTATCTGATTGACGGAGAGGTCGCGACACAAGCAGGCAATTACCACCCCACCAGCATTCCCACCGGGGTATATAAGGCCCGGGACGGGTACATGAATATTGCAGTTTTCGGCTCCAAGATCTGGGAGCGCTTCTGCAACATCTTGGGAACGCCTGAATGGGTAACCGATGAGCGATATCACGACAAAGCTTCCAGATCCGTCAACCGGGATTCCCTGAATGCTGAGATTAACCGGCGACTGGCCGAACAGGATCGAAGTTACTGGATCGCAAGGTTCAATGAAGGGGGGGTTGCCTGCGGCGTGATCAACAATCTGCGCGAAGTTTTCGAGGATCCCCAAGTTGAGCACCTGAATATCGTCAAGGAGGTTGAGTCAAACCGCCTGGGCAAACAGCGCATGGTCGGCCAGCCAGTCCAATTGACCCGCACTCCGAGCGACATCGTGCGCTCAGCCCCGTTGCGGGGTGAACACACTACAGAAATTCTCAAAGATCTGGGCTATGACGACGACGTTCTGGCCCGAATGAAATCCCATGGAGTCTACTAATGGCACAACCCGAATACACCTCCCCGACAGACCGCGTCCTGAGCTGGCTGGATGGATCTACGCTACATATCCAGTTTAACAATCCGGCGCGGCATAACGCCTTGTCTGTTGACATGTGGGAGGCCGTTCCGCAATTGCTGTCGCTTGCCCAGACCGATGAACGCGTGCGTCTGGTGGTTTTCTCCGGAGCAGGAGAAAAGGCTTTTGTTTCCGGTGCCGATATTTCGCAGTTTGAAGACATGCGTGCTGCACGCGAAGCGGTGACTCGTTACGAGGCGATGGCAGAGAATGCGTTGACGTCTATCCAGGACTTTCCCAAACCAACCCTGGCTTGTATCAATGGTTACTGCATTGGTGGGGGGGTGAATGTGGCGATCGCTTGCGATATGCGAATCGCATCCGATAATTCAGTCTTTTCCATTCCCGCTGCGCGACTGGGGCTGGGATACCGCTATTCCGCCATGAAAAACCTGGTGGATCTGATCGGTCCGGGCGCGGCAAAAGATCTGTTTTTTACGGCACGTCGAATTGATGCGGCCGAGGCCAAAGCGCTGGGCCTGATTACGCGAGTCAGTTCGGCGCAGGCGTTGCCGGCGCTGCTTGAGGAATATACCTCTGCCCTGGCCAATAACGCCCCTCTGACCATTGCGGCAGGCAAGGCGATTACGGCTGAAATATTGAAATCTGCTCCCAATGTCGATATGGAACGCTGCACAGCATTGATTCGCGGCTGCTTCGATAGCCAGGATTATGCAGAGGGGCGCAGCGCCTTCATGGAAAAGCGCAAGCCGATCTTCGCTGGCAAATAAATCACAGATGTGACAGGAGGAAAAAATGAAAAGCTACTGGATGCAGATGACCGATACCGAGACGCAACTGGAATGTCGAGACAGTGATTGCCCTGAACCCGGTCCGATGCAGTTGCTGGTTCGCATGCATGCTGCGGGCCTGAATCGCGGAGAGTTTGTTGCGGGCCACGGTCTGCATAAAGCAGGCAGCTGGAAGCAGATCGGCGGAGAAGGTGCTGGGCAAGTGATTGCTGTTGGCAAGGACGTCAGCAATTTCAAGGTAGGTGACAAGGTCATGGGCCGCTGCCCTGGTGCGTTTTCCGAGTTCGCCCTGATGGAGGCAATAGAGGCGTTGCCAAAACCGGAGAATTTGTCCTGGGAAGAAGCCGCCTGCCTGCCGCTGACCTTTCTGGTTGCGTTTGACATGCTGGTCTTGCAAGGGCACGTTAAAGCCGGCGAATGGGTGCTGATTAACGGTGTCTCTTCGGGCGTGGGTGTTGCTTCGCTGCAATTGGCCAAGGCACTGGGCGCCCGAGTGATCGGTACATCAGGCTCTGAAGAAAAACTGGATGTACTTAAACAGCAGGGACTTGACGTTGCACTGCATACCCGTTCTGCAGACTTTGCTGCGGATGTGCTTGCGGCGACCGACAATCGCGGCGCTGACCTTGTCATCAATGCGGTGGGAGGTAGCGTCTTTGCCGAAAATATCCGCGCCGCGGCATTTGAGGGGCGGCTCGCCATCGTCGGCTATGTTGATGGAAATCTGCGCGGTGACCTTGATCTTGAAACGTTCCATGCCAAGCGGCTCACACTTTTCGGGGTATCAAACAAGCTGCGCACAAAAGAGCAGCGAGCAGCCGCCCTTCCGCGTTTCGTTGCAGAAGTCCTTCCCTTGTTCCTTTCAGGAAAAATCAGTCCAAAAATTGACAAGCAATTTGATTTTGCCGATCTCGAAGAAGCCAAAGCCTGCATGGAGGCAGGACGGCATGCAGGGAAAATCGTATTGCGAATCATAGAATCCTAACCACGTAAAAAACAAAGAATACCCAGGAGACAACCATAATGAAAATTACCCGCTTTGTGCTCGCATGCAGTTTAAGCGTCATTGGTGCCCAGGCATTTGCGCAAACTTCCAGTTATCCCAACCGTCCCGTGCGTGTCGTGGTCGGATTTGCTCCGGGCGGCGCAGCCGATACGGTAGCCCGGATCATGAGCGAATCTTTCAGTAAAGCCTTAAAGCAGACCGTCGTTGTAGAAAACAAACCAGGTGCGGGATCAAGCATTGCGGCCGACTATGTCGTTAAAGCGGCGCCGGATGGCTATACCGTGCTGATTGCCAGTCCCAGCAGCATATCCATCAATCCGGCGCTCAATCCGGGCCTCTCGTACACCGCGAAAGATCTGAAGGCTGTTACCAAAATCACGACCTCGCCGCTGGTACTGGCAGTCAGTACGAAAACCGATATCAAAACCGTAGGCGATCTGATCAGCACAGCGAAGGCAAAGCCTGACTCCCTGAACTATGCTACATCGGGGAATGGTTCGGCGCCGCATCTGGGCGCAGCACTGTTCACGCTGATGACAGATACGAAAATGACGCACGTCCCCTATCGGGGTGGGGCGCAAGCCATCCAATCCGTGATGGCAGGGGATACTGACCTGAGCTTTGGTACTGCGCCATCGGTTCTGGCTCAGGTGAACAGTGGGAAACTGCGGGCCATTGCCGTCAGTACAACCGAAAAATCGGCGCTTGTGCCGAACCTGCCGGGTATGCGTGAGGCGGGGCTACCTGATTACAATCTGGAATTCTGGTACGGCATTTTCGTGCCTAAAAATACGCCTGACTCGGTGGTAAAAACCATTTTCGACGCTGCCACCTATGCGATGAACCAGCCTAAGGTCAAGGCATCTCTGGCCGGCGAAGGAACAGAACCTTCACTGTCTGAGTCTCCGGAAGAATTTGACAAATTCCTGGCCGAAGAAGACGAGTTCTGGGTCAATCTCGCAAAAAATGCAAATATTGTGGTGAAGTAATGGGCAGCTGAAAGCTGTGTTTGGCGGAGCCCTTGGTTCAGGTGTTGCCGTCTTTACGGTCGCCCGCCACGGGAGCAGGGGGCGCAGCCACTTTCAGGGTGTCTGCGCCCCCTGTCCCTTCTGAAAAATCTCCTCGCAGATGAAATGTCGCGATAACGCAATTGAGATCAATCCCCTTGTGCCCGGCGCGCGCCCTCCCGCGCCGGGCAACGCACGTGTGTCGAATGCCAAACGACAACGCCATAGACAGTGACACGGTAATTCATTCGAAATGATAGCGATATCAGTTAATGGTCAATAAAGCAGCATTTCAGTACCAGAGTTTTTTGGATTTTTATACACTAATAGGTAAATATACTAGTGAATTGTAAATTATTTCCATGATATGATTGCGCAATCATTTTAGGAGACTGTCATGGAAAAATATAAATCTCGGCGCCGCCTCGTCCTGGGCGCGATTCTGGCCGGAACACTACTGCCTGGCGTTACCTTTGCTCAGGAAAACTATCCTGTCAAACCTGTCACCCTGGTAATCCCTTTTCCGCCCGGAGGGCAAACCGATGTATTGGGCAGACTGATCGGTGATCAGCTTGGCAAGCGGCTGGGGAAACCCGTTGTTGTGGAAAATAAACCCGGGGTCAACGGTTCTCTGGCATCAGATGCCGTCAGTCGTGCCAAGCCCGATGGATACACGCTGGTCATTGGCGGGCCGGGTACACATGCGATTAACCAGCTGGTCAATCCCAATGTGAAATATGACACTCGCAAAGACTTTACCCATATTGCCATGCTCAGTCGGGTGCCTGTGGTCATGCTGGCCTCGCCGTCCCTGAAGGCGGACACTGTTGCCGATGTGGTAAAGATGTCCAAAGAGAAGCCGGATTCGCTTAACGTGGCCCTGACGGGGATTGGGTCATCCGGACACATGACAACAGAGCTGTTCAAACAGTCGGCAGGCATTGAGCTGAACGCGGTTCCATACAAGGGAGATGTTCCTGCTATGACCGATCTGATGGGTGGACAGGTAGATCTGTTATTCGTGCCTGCCACATCGGCGTTGCCTTTTATCAAAGATAAAAAATTGAAAGCGCTCGCCTTCGCGGGTGAACAGCGCCTGAAAGAGATGCCAGACGTGCCTACCATGGCAGAATCTGGTCAGCCAAACGTGGTTACCTATTCATGGACAAGTCTGGCCGGCCCAGCAGGCATGCCGCAAGAGATCGTCAATAAGCTTAACGGCGTGGTACAGGAAATTCTGGCCGAGCCAGAGGTGGTGAGCCGACTGGCAACCATGAGTAACGAAGCCACACCGGGCACGCCACAGCAGGCGGCCAGCTTCATCGACAACGAAGTTGCACGCTGGTCCAAAGTGGTTGAACAGGGCAACATCCGAATCAAATAACTATGCTTCCAACTAATCATTTCAAACGCGCGCTGCGCGCGGGCAAGTCCCAGATCGGGCTGTGGTCAACCATTCCGTCGCCGTTTGTTTCCGAGTTAATCGGGGGCGCCGGCTATGACTGGGTTTTACTCGATACGGAACACACGCCAACGGACGTCCCGTTAATGCTGAACCAGTTGCAGGCAGTGGCTGCCGCGCAACCCGCTCCCGGCATGCTGCCAACTCACGCGGTTGTGCGTCCGGCATGGAACGATACAGTGCTGATCAAACGATATCTTGATATCGGCGCACAAACATTGCTGCTGCCGTTTGTGCAGAACACCGAAGAAGCCTCGAATGCCGTTCGCGCCATACGCTATGCTCCTCAGGGTGTGCGCGGTATGGGTGGATCCACCCGCGCCTCCAATTTCGGCCGTACGGCAGACTATGTTGCAAAAGCAGCAGACGAACTGTGTCTGCTGGTTCAGGTCGAAACTGCCGAAGCGCTGGATCAGATTGAAGCCATCGCGGCAATTGACGGGATTGACGGGATTTTCATCGGTCCGGCAGATTTATCTGCCAGTCTGGGATACCCGGGCGAAGCAAACCATCCCGCCGTGAAAAAAATCATTGACCAGGCCATACGGCGCATCCGCGCCAGCGGCAAGGCACCAGGCATATTGATGGCGGATGAAGCTCGTGCACGGGAATGTTTGGCGGTCGGCGCCCAGTTTGTTGCCGTAGCACTGGATACCCTGATACTGCGTAATGGTCTTGATGGCACCGTAAGCCGCTATCGTACAGAGTCCCGGCAGGCAACCTCAGGCTCTGTGTCAAACAGTTATTGAAGGAGAAATAATGACTTTTGACACTCAAGCCTGGCTTGATGAAGCGCGGGCGCTCATTGGTGATGCGCACGTCTACACCGCTGAGGGCGGAGAAGATCTGACTGCCTACATCAGAGACTGGCGTGGAAAATTTCATGGCGACCCCCTGGCCATACTGCGTCCCGCAAACACGGCAGAGGTTCAGGCAATCGTGAAACTGGCAGCAAGAACTGGCGTTGCGCTGGTTCCGCAGGGCGGCAACACCGGCATGTGTGGCGCCGCCGTACCGGATAATTCAGGCTTGCAGGCCGTGCTTAACCTGGGTCGGCTCAATCGCATTCGTGATATCGATCCGAAGAACAATACGGCAACCGTCGAAGCAGGCTGCATCCTGCAAACTTTGCAGGAAAAGGCGGCGGAAGTGAATCGTCTTTTTCCATTGTCCCTTGGGGCAGAGGGATCATGCCAGATTGGCGGCAATATCGCGACGAACGCTGGCGGCGTTCAGGTACTGCGTTACGGCAATATGCGTGATCTGGTTCTGGGACTGGAAGTCGTATTGCCAAATGGCGAGGTCCTGGATATTCTGCGCGGCCTGCGCAAAGACAACACAGGCTACGATCTGAAACACCTGTTCATCGGGTCCGAGGGTACGCTGGGCGTCATCACCGCCGCAACCGTCAAGCTGTATCCTGCGCCCAGCGCCAAAGTTGTTGCATTTGCAGGTATTAACTCGATTGGGCAGGCGGTGCAATTGCTGGGCGGTATGCGGGGCCAGCTGGGCGAGCGTTTTTCTGCCTTTGAACTGATATCAAACGATTCGCTCAGCCTGGTGCAGAACTACTTTCCCGACACCCCTGATCTGCTCAATGCCCCGTACCCCTGGTACATCCTCATGGAAGCCGCAGACGGAGGAGACGAGCAAACGTTGCGTGATGCGATGCAAGACGCGCTGATGGCGTGTCTGGAAGCGGGCGATCTGCTGGATGTTGTTCTTGCAAGCAATTTGGCCCAGGCCAAGACGCTCTGGACCGTAAGGGAAAATATCACGCATGCGCAGCAGATGGACGGAGGAAATATCAAACACGATATATCGCTATCGATCTCTGACATTCCTGCATTCGTTGACGATATTCTTTTGCAACTGGAACATGCATTTCCGGGCGCAAGACCGATTGTGTACGGTCATTTGGGCGACGGTAACCTGCATTTCAATGTGGCCGCCCCGTTGAGCGTCGAGGCCAAACAATGGCAATTGCTTACCGATGACGTCAACAAGGTTATCCATGATGCGATCAGTGCCAGACGGGGCAGTATCAGTGCCGAGCATGGCATTGGTCAACTCAAACGTCATGAGCTGGAACTTTACAAGACGGATATCGAATTGAGCGTCATGAGACAGATTAAGAATGCGCTGGATCCTTCCGGATTGATGAACCCAGGGAAAGTGATACAGACCTCATGACCGAACTGAATTAACGGAAAGGAAAATTCGCGACGGTATGGTGAGGTGCCTTAAGGCCGACAGGATACGGCTTCGCCGGAATGTTGCGATTTTCTATTATCGCGATTTCCTGTTGACCGGTAGCGGATGAGAAGTGACTATATAATCAGGCGGTAGAAAAATACTTTATTTATCATTATCTAACATGCTGTCGTGACTAATTCTTCCAATCGCACTGCACTTCCGACGCTTAAAGATATCGCCCGTCTGGCGGGCGTATCTCCCATTACAGCCTCACGTGCGATACATCGGCCCGAGCTGGTCGCTGAAGATACACGCTTGCGCGTGCAGCAGGCGGTAGAGCAGGCCGGCTATGTTCCCAATTCGCTGGCCGGCGGTTTGACATCAAAACAGACCAGGCTGGTTGCAGCTATCGTTCCTTCGGTGGCGCACTCACTCTTTTCCGACATGCTCGACGCCCTGGTTGGTGAACTGGCGGAGGCCCGCTATGAAACCACGCTTGGCGTTTCGCGATACGAGCCCGCCTACGAAGAGGGCTGGCTGGCTGCCATGCTCAGCCGGCGTCCGGATGGCGTTGTACTGACCGGCACCGAACATACCGCCCGCACCAGACGCTTGCTGCTGAATGCGAATATCCCTGTTGTTGAACTGTGGGACTATACGCCGCATCCACTGGACGTTGCCATAGGATTTTCTCATGAAGAGGCGGGGCGGTCAGCGTTTCGCCATTTGTTCAGTTGCGGCTATAAACGCGTTGCCATTTTGCGTTCGGATGACAGTCGTGCCCATCGGCGTGCTCACGGCTTCATGCGTGCCGCTGGCGAGGCGAATGTTAAGGATCCGGTTGAAATCGTTTTTCCCGAGCACAGTCCGCAAATCGACAGGGGACGAGAGGCACTGAAGTCGCTATTGGCTCAGGCGCCTGATACGGATGCTGTTTTCTGCAGTTCAGATGCGCTGGCGCAAGGCGTTCTTGCGCATGGGTATTCGTTGGGGCTGTCCATTCCTGGCCAGTTCGGTGTGCTCGGTTTTGGCGACCAGGCGCTGGCCGCCGACACCATCCCCGCGCTTTCTACGGTACGTGTCGATGGCGCCAGGATCGGACGTCTGGGAGCGCAGGCCCTCATTGCGCGTATGGCTGGTCAAACCGTAGTACAGGCACAGGACGTTGGTTTCAACGTCATCGCTCGTGCAACAACCAGAGCTATCGGATAGCCAAATAGGTATTCTGTACCGCAAGCCAGTTAAAAGTGAATTCATGACGCCACTTCGGGACTGAGGCTATCATATTTCAACATATTCGAATCTGTGTTAGTGCTGAGATAAAAGAGCAATTTCAATCGTTGGCAGGTTGTTTAAATGGGTAATTTTTGTGATTGATAACTATGGATATCAAAAGTCAAAACAGAGACGATTATCAAAATATACCTCGGCGGATAGGAGCGATGAGTCGGTCCTTTCCAGGAGCCTACCTGAATGATTGGCATATTCATCCGCGGGCCCAATTCGTATACGGGGTGAGCGGCATCATGGAGATGCGAACGCGAAGTGGTCTTTGGGTATTATCGCCATTACGAGCACTGTGGGTGCCTGCAGGGGTAGAACATCAGATGCGATCGCATGGTCCCATCGATATGCGCACACTATTTATTCAACAAGACAGTGATAACTTCGGGAATTTACCTAGAATTGAATGCGTTGTACCTGTGTCATCGTTACTGAAAGAATTAATTATAAGAGCGACAGAGCTGCCAATTGAATACGATGAGACTGGTCCGGAAGGCAAAATCATGGATCTCATCCTGTCAGAAATCCATTGGACCCCGGGCGGTTCATTATATTTGCCTGCCTTTAAAGACGCGCGTCTGCAGCGATTGGAAAAGTGTATTAAAGCGGATTTATCTGACAATCGCAATCTGGATGAATGGGCAGATCAGTTGCACATCTCCGGAAAGACATTAAGCCGTTTAATTTTCAAAGAGACAGGTACGAGTTTTCTGAACTGGAAGCAAAGCCTGCGAATTCATAATGCATTGCTACGGCTTGCATCAGGAGAACGGATTACGTCAGTTGCTTTGGATGTAGGATACGCTACACCTTCTGCATTTACACGAATGTTCAAAAAGGTGATGGGCGTAGTTCCCAGCGAATATTTCGAAAACCATCACGACTAAAGAAAAATAAAGCGCAAAAGCAAAAATCGGTGCCTTCCACGCGCCGGAAGTGTCCTATTCTGGATGCTCCTTGTCCAATCCTGAACAGCCCTTTTATTTGTTCAGCGTTAATCTCAATCATTAATACCGCAATGCGAATAGCCTCATTATCGGGCGAATCCAACGCTGGATAAAAGCCCGCTAGCGTTTTCCAAAAGAAAGAAAAGATTGAGTATTTTGAAAAAGGGCTAATTAAAACAATACACACGAACTCGGGACAAATTCTCTGGTAACAACAGCATTCAATCGATAAGGATTTTCAATGAATAAGTTTCTTGAACTTGATCATACACATGATATTTCACGGAAAAGTTGGGTGGCGGAAGCTAACGATGATTCCACAGACTTTCCTATTCAGAATCTCCCATTAGGCATATTTTCTTACGGCAATGAACCGCCTCGTGTTGGAATCGCCATCGGAAACAAAGTGCTGGATCTGGCGCAGCTATTTCAACTTGGGTACTTGAACCCCGAAATTAAAACTGAACACGTCAATACTGACAGTTTGAATCTATTGCTGTCCGAAGGACTTGAATTTGGACTACAGTTGCGGCATAGAATCTTTGACCTTCTTTCTGATCGCGACGCCTCCAATATAAGAAAGCACGAAGCGAAAATTCTCTATGCAATGGATTCAGTCAAAATGCATAGGCCTGTAGATGTAAGAAACTATACTGATTTCTACGCGGGAATCCACCATGCCGTTCGCGCCGGAGGCTTACTGCAACCCGAAAACCCCTTACCAGAAAACTATAAATGGGTGCCAATTGGATATCACGGACGGCCTTCGACTGTAAAAATTTCCGGTACGAACATAAAACGACCATCAGGCCAACTTGTGCCTAAAACCGCAGGAGATACACCTGCCGTCACCAGTTGCAAGGAACTGGATCTGGAGTTGGAGATGGCTATTTATGTGGGCAAACCCACTGACTGGGGCGATCCCGTCGCTATTGATGATGCAGAAAATCATATTGCCGGTTTCGGTTTGTTGAATGATTGGTCGGCTCGCGATATCCAGAAATGGGAAATGAAACCTCTAGGCCCATTTCTGGCAAAAAATTTCGGCACATCAGTATCAGCATGGATCGTGACTCCCTATGCCCTGGCGCCTTTCAGAAGATCTGTGCCGGAACGACCTGCTTCTGATCCCAAGCCGCTTCCCTATTTGCATTCTGCGCACGATCAAAAAAACGGGGCTTTTGATGTTGCTCTCAGGGTGTATTGCAGAACCGAAAAGATGCGCGATAACAATGAAAACGCTGTCTGTATTATTCAGTCCAACATGTTGCATCTATATTGGACTCCGCAGCAACTGTTGACGCATCACACGTCTTCTGGATGCGAAATGGAAGCCGGCGATATTCTCGGAACCGGAACCATCTCTGGTCCAATCCCGGAAGAGCTTGGAAGTCTGTTGGAATTGACTGAAAACGGAAACAAGCCAATAACGTTACCCAATGGCGAGATCAGACAGTACCTTGAAGATGGAGACGAAATTACGTTAACAGGTAGATGTGAAAAAGAAGGGTTCAGGTCTATCGGCTTTGGTGAATGTATCGGGACGATATTGCCGGCATAGGAATTATTGAGAGCGAATTTATGAAAGATATAGAAACTATTGGAGTTGTTGGCGGCGGAACAATGGGACAAGGAATCGCGGAATATTTCGCGATGAAAGGGTACCCGGTTTCAGTCTACGAGCCAAATGCATTGCTAAGAGATGAACTTGCGCATCGCGTTGAGCGCGACCTTGAAGTGCTCGAAAAATATGGATTGCTTTCTGCCGATGCCATAGGCAAGGCGCTCCAAAATCTGACGGTATGTGACACGTTGGATGCGGCGGTTGCCGATGCGGATTTTATTATCGAAGCCATTCCCGAGAACATCCAGCTAAAACAGCAACTCTTCAATCAATTAGAACAGATTACCAAGCCGACTGCTGTGATTGCCAGCAATACATCCAGTCTGAATCTGTTCGACATGATGAAGTCCGTCAGTGAGGATGGCAGAAAGCGGTGCATGGTATGTCACTGGTATAACCCGGCCCATCTTATGCCTCTGGTCGAGCTTTCTGATTTTGGAAATATGGATGAGGAAGTACTAAGGAAAATAGAAGTACTTTTTACGAACGCTGGGAAGAAAACAATCAGAGTTCTGAAAAATATCCCTGGCCTGATTGCCAACAGAATTCAGCAAGGCATCGCCAGAGAAGTATTTTCATTGATTGAGATGAAAGCCGCTTCAGCTGAAGACATCGATGCAGCCTTGAAATACGGCCCTGCCTTTCGTTATGCCACCACTGGGCAACTGGAAGTTGCCGATTTTGGAGGACTGGACATCTGGTGCACTGTAGGAGACAACTTGTTGCCGGCAATGAGCAACAGCACAAAATCCAGTGATCTTCTCAGAGAAAAGGTGAGTGAAAACAAACTGGGTTTAAAAACGGGAGAAGGATTCTTTGAATATAAAGAAAGTAAGGAATCTATTTTGGAAAATTTTCAAAAAAAATTAATCATTCAACTTAAATCTTTAGACGAAATGAATAAAGGATCATAAAGATGAAAGCAATAAAAGAAGTCGGGACGGGCTCGTTTTTGTGGAGGAGCAGCAAAAAATTTGACTTCGCTGCAGACAAGATCATTCCGGATCCGCTGGTGTTCTGCCTGATATTGACTCTGTTTTTATTTATATGCGGGATTCTGGTGACAGACAGTTCTGCAATAACAATGGCGCAATATTGGTATAGCGGGATATGGTCCCAGATTGGCTTTGCTTTTCAAATGTCATTCATGGTTGTTTGTTGTGCAGTAACCGCCAGGTCACCGCAAGTCACGGCGCTTTTGAAACAGTTAGCCAAAGCGATCAAGAGCCCGGTGGCGGCAGTTATCTTTCTGATGATATTTGGATATTTAACCAGTTTCATCAATTGGGCTTTTGGGCTAATTGTCACGCCAATTCTTGCGATGGCCCTGAGTCGCCAAATCAAGGGTCTACATTTTCCTATGTTGATTGCCGCAGGATTTGCAACAATGGTATTGGGACAGTGTTTAAGTCCTACTGGCACTGTATACGCGCTTGTCGCCGGAAAGGATCACTTTCTGGTAGATAAAATTGGTGTGATCCCGCAAACCATTACAACATACAACACCGGAAATATTATCCTATGGACTGTGCTTGCTGTCGGCACAATTCTGGTCACGGTGTTTTCGTTGCCTCCAAAAAATGAAGTCATTGAATTCCAGGAAAATGGCTCTAATACTGAAGACATCATCACTCCTTCAGAAGAGCCACGGACTTTAACGCTGGCTGATCGTCTTAACGGCAGTCGACTAATGATGTGGCTGGTAGGGGCCATTGGCGCATTTAATATAGTTCATACCATATTCACCAACGGTTTTTTTACATCGTTGAGTCTGAATTTTGTCATTTTCGTTTTCCTGATTGCGAATTTCTTTCTTTACAATACTCCACAGAAATTCATCACCGCCTATCGTGAAAATTTGAGTCTTGCCACGGATATCATGATTCAGTTTCCGTTTTATGGCGGTATATCGACAATGATGGCAAGTTCAGGTCTTGCAACAATCATTATTGGATATTTCACCTCTATCGCAAGCGCAGATACGCTGCCGCTGTACACCTATATCTCTTCCTCCATATTGAATTTGTTCATTCCCTCACAAGGTGGCCAATGGATTATTCAGGGAGAGATTATCGTCGAGGCGGCCTTGCAACTCGGTTCAAATGTAAGTACGGTTATCAACGCATTTGTCTATGGTGACCAGGCCACCAATCTGCTACAGCCCTTGTATGTTATTCCAGCCCTTGCCGTTGTTGGAATGAGATTGAAAGACGTCTGGGGATACATGGCGTTTCTGTGGTTTATATGGTTTGTGGTTACGTTAATCGGGTATGCTTTGATTCCGATGTTTCAATAAATCGCCAGATCGATAGTCAGCGACCTTTGAGCTTTGGGTAACCAGCGCGTTACCCAAGCGCACAAAACTCGTTGCGGCTGCCATATATTTCAAATCCTACCTGTCCTGATCACGCTGAAAACCAGGCGTTTCGGACAGATACGCGCCATCAGTTCCCGAGCTTGATTCGCCTATATACTCGTTATTCTGATATGTACAAGCCGAGACATGTAGCGTCTGGTTGTTTCCCCGAGCAATGCGTATGCCTTCCCTGCATGGACGTTTTTCAAAGCATTGGGGAACACAGTCCCACCATGCGTTGCAACAAGAGCGTCGGTGCCAATCAGGTTGAACGGGTATTACATGCTCCTGGTTCGGGTGGCATCGTTTGATGGGAGCCGGGCAAAACGCTGCCAATCCCCCTGCGCAATGTAATTCCCCAGAGCAAACGACAGCGCGACTTTACGTTCCGGATGAAATCGGTCATTGTCTTTCTGTCAGCTGATGAACGCTCAGGATTTCAGACGGCAATAGGAAATTCCCATATTGGAAATTGCTTCAGATTTCTGACTAAAACATTTTGCAATTCAAAAGCAGAGTATCGTTTAGGGTTACGCAATGTTTAATACCCTATAACAATGACTGATTCGTCCACACTGCTCCCGGTCCATATTCAGCGAGGAAATATCTGGAGACTGTCCCTTGCGCAGGCACTGGCGGGAGCCAATTCTACGGTTTTTTACGCGACAGGCGCCATTATTGGCGACAAGCTGGCGCCAAGTCCCATGCTGGCGACCCTGCCCATTTCTCTTTTTGTTGTGGGAATGGCCACCTGTACGCTTCCTGCTGGTCGGATTGCCAATCGTTACGGACGGAAGTCAGCGTTTATGGCTGGCACCGGTGCCGGCGTACTGGCAGGTCTGTTGGCCATGATTGCGGTCATTTTGGGTTCCTTCTGGCTCTTCTGTGTGTCTGGCTTTTTGGGTGGCGCATATGCCGCTGTCGTGCTGTCGTTTCGCTTTGCAGCAGCCGACGGAGTTGAGAAAATACGCAAGGCAAGGGCATTATCCCTCGTCATGACGGGAGGCGTCGCTGCTGGCGTCTTCGGCCCGCAGTTGGTCACGTGGACCATGAATCTCTGGTCGGCTCACATGTTTGCGGCAACGTTTCTCGCGCAGGCCGCCGTCGCGGCAATATCTGCAGTGATTCTGCATGGTGTGCGCCTGTCACCGCCGACCGCGGCCGACATCAAGGGAGGCCGCCCGTTGATGCAGATTGCGACTCAACCCCGTTTTGTGGCAGCTGCAATAAGTGGGGCTGTGGCGTATATGTTGATGAATTTCCTCATGACCGCGGCGCCTTTGGCAATGCATATGTGTGGCCATTCTCAGGAATCATCAAATCTGGGGCTGCAATGGCATGTGATCGCCATGTACGCGCCCAGTTTCTTTACGGGAAGTCTGATCAACCGGTTTGGTGCGGGTCGAATCGCCACTGTGGGCCTTATTCTTACCGGACTGTCGGCTGCGGTGGGGCTGGCGGGTATTGATGTCGCGCATTTCTGGGCATCCCTGACGCTGCTGGGCATTGGCTGGAACTTCGGGTTTCTGGGGGCATCCGCCCTGGTCCTGGAATGCCACACGCCGCAGGAAAAAAATCGCGTCCAATCACTCAACGATTTCATTGTTTTTGGGTTGATGGCAATCGGTTCGTTTTCGTCAGGCGGTTTGCTAAGTGCCTACGGATGGGATACTGTGCTCTGGGTCTCGTTTGTGCCGCTGGCATTAGCTCTTATTGCGCTTGTCATTGCAATGCGAAGAGGTGCGCAGACGCTTCAGGTCAAGGAAAGTGCTTGAGCAAAGTAATCGCAGTATAGAGGTAGCGGCGACCGGATGGGGTTAACTAAAATTTGTCCATACGCCTCACTGGAGACAACTTTGTGGATTGCAGATGCGGGTGGCCGCTTGCGGGGTACTGCCATTGTAGAACCGGGGATTGCCGAAAATGAGCTGTCTTACCTATGCGTATGCTGGTGTCTGGAGGAGAGGTCCGTGCAGTTAATGAGCCCAGCTTTTTCACATTGATCGTCGTAGACATGTCACTCCAGTTCGTCTGTTGTTTGCATGCCTTTGCTGTTTCTACTCATCGTGTCGATTTTTATTTTCTTTCAACGTCTCTAAATTTACAGAAAAACCATCAGAAATCGCAGCGATTTCTGATGGTTTTTTTCTATAACAGACATAAATTATTTAGACTACCGTATCCACCGACATCAGGACTAGCAACACAGCTTTGTCGACAGACTTTATTTCTCCTATTCACAAAGCATCAAGGCGTCCATCATTTACTCCACCGTCACACTCTTGGCCAGATTCCGTGGTTTATCCACGTCGGTGCCACGTGCCACAGCGGTATGGTATGACAGCAGTTGCAGCGGTATGGTGTGCAGGATAGGAGACAGCTTGCCGTAATGCTCTGGCATGTGAATCAGATGCGTGCCTTCGCTGGCTTTGATTTTTGAATCGCTGTCAGCAAATACGTACAGTTCGCCACCGCGGGCGCTGACTTCTTGCATATTCGATTTGAGTTTCTCCAGCAGCTCGTCGTTGGGTGCAATGGTGACTACGGGCATTTGCTCGGTCACGAGAGCCAGCGGGCCATGCTTCAGTTCGCCGGCAGGATAGGCTTCAGCGTGGATGTAGCTGATTTCCTTGAGTTTGAGCGCACCTTCCATGGCGATGGGATAGTGCATGCCGCGACCCAGGAACAGGGCGTTTTCCTTGTTGGCGAAGCGGTCAGCCCACGCCATGATTTGCGGTTCAAGTGCCAGTACGGCGCCAATGGCGGCGGGCAGGTGACGCAGCTGTTTGATGTACTGGTTTTCCTGCACATCGTTCAGGCGCCCTTTGACTTTGGCGATCGTCAGTGTCAGCAGGAAGAGACCAACCAGCTGTGTGGTAAATGCCTTGGTTGAAGCCACCCCGATTTCTACACCGGCATGAGTGATGAAGTTGAGTTTGCATTCACGAACCATAGCGCTGGTTTGCACGTTGCAGATGGTCAGTGTGTTGTCCATTCCCAGTGTTCTTGCGTGTTTCAGCGCGGCCAGGGTGTCGGCGGTTTCCCCGGACTGGGAGATCGTGATTACCAGGGATTTGGGGTTCGGAACGCTATCACGATAGCGATATTCGCTGGCAATTTCCACGTTCACGGCGATTTTGGCGATCGATTCCAGCCAGTATTTTGCCGTCAGGCCGGCATAGTAGCTGGTGCCGCAAGCCAGGATCAGGACATTGTCCACTTCCTTGAAGATTTTCGCGGCGCCGTCTCCGAACATTTCGGGTTCGATCGAGTCAATGCCGTCAATGGTATCGCCTACGGCACGGGGCTGTTCGAAAATTTCCTTCTGCATATAGTGGCGGTAGGGGCCAAGCTCAGCTGCACCCGTGTGGGCGTGCACGATATTGACCTTGCGCTCCACGGCTTTGCCGTCTACATCCACAATCCAGATTTTCTGCAATTGCAGATCCACCACATCGCCATCTTCCAGATAGATGATTTTATCAGTGGTGCCGGCCAGCGCCAGCGCGTCGGATGCGAGGAAGTTTTCGTTTTCGCCCTGACCGACGATCAGTGGCGAACCGTGACGTGCGCCGATGACGCGATGAGGCTCATCGCGGCAGAAAACGGCTATGGCGTAGGCACCAGTAAGGCGACGGACCGTTTGTTGTACGGTTTCAAACAGGTCGCCACTGTACAGATGATCGATCAGGTGCGCAATAACCTCTGTGTCGGTCTGGCTTTCGAAAACATAGCCATGGCCTTTGAGTTCGTCGCGCAGTTCATCGTGATTTTCAATGATGCCGTTATGCACCAGGGCAATGCGGGGCTTGCCATTGGCCGGACCGGAAAAGTGCGGGTGCGCATTGTGCGTAGCGGGTACGCCATGCGTAGCCCAGCGTGTGTGAGCAATACCCGTGAAGCCGCTGATATGGTCTTCTTTGATCTGGTCTTCTAGTTCGGCGACGCGCTGGGTGCTGCGGGTACGTCGCAATTCGCCGTCCATATGCACCGCTACACCACAAGAATCGTAACCACGATATTCAAGCCGTTTGAGACCTTCGACGAGGACTGGTGTGATGTCACGTTGCGCCACAGCGCCGACAATTCCGCACATGCATTTGCTCCATTTTTCAAATTGGGAATAGCGTATTGTGCGCTGTAACTGAAGAAATTAATGTTCTATTTTATTCATTCAATGAAAGATTCATTCATTGATAACGTCAAATGATGTTATATTTCATTTTAAATAAAATATGAAATTAAATTTCATTACAGCTTTGAAACAAAATGATTTTCTGTGCAGTTCGACAAGTGCGGAAGCGCAGAAGTGTAGCTGTGCAAAAGTATGGTGGTGTGGCTACACCGCTGACCAAGGAAGGTTTGCGGTCGCTGTGACCGGCAACGCTCACGGATAACACTCAGGACAACGACAATGGAACTTGATGAGCTGGATAAACGCATTCTGCAACAGCTGCAGAAAGACAGCAGTTTGACCAATCAGGCGCTGTCCGAAAAGGTGCATGCGTCGGCGCCGACCTGCCTCAGGCGGGTTCGCCAGTTGCAGGAGCAGGGGGTTATTCTGAAGACAGTGGCCATTGTCGATCCTGCAAGTGTATCCAGTACGCTAACAGCTATTGTGGAAGTCACACTCGATATCCAGACGGCAGAGGCGTACGCTGAGTTTGAAAAAAATGTGGCAGAGGAATCCAGCATTCTGCAGGCCTATCGCGTTTCCAGCGGCCCCGACTTTGTGCTGATCGCCCAGGTTCGGGATATGCCTGCCTACCATGCGCTGGTACACCGTTTTTTTACTGCCCAGAAGAACGTGCGAAATGTCCGCAGCTTCTTCTCGGTTCATCGCAGCAAGTTTGAGACGCAAATCGCGGTTGATTGAAGTGAGGCACATAGCTCTCTATCGTTAAAAAGAGAGGAGGAAAATATGATCCAGTGCAACACGATTGCCTCGTTATCATACCGTCTACATAAGAAGCGCGGTTGATCCAGCCGCAATTGTGGCGGCTGGTTTTACGATTTTAAATACTCAAAAGCAGTTCAGCTAGCGGGCCAGCTGAAGTGACCATCGCGTCATGGCCGGCATCCAGCTCCTTGTAGTTCCATCCCTTTTGTGCCTGGGCAAATGCTCGCACACTTCCCAGCGTTGGGTAATGCGGACGTACGGCCACGTATGTCGCCGCAAGGCCATTACCTACACTGGGATTGTTGAGCAGTAATTTCGATTCCCAGGTCGATAACGGATGCGGCGTGCATTTGGCCTGGAGCCACGCGACATCGTTGGGATCAGTTACATTGAAGGCCGCGGGAGAAGGAACCGGGATCGATAGTCCGCCACTAGTTTCCTGTGCGAGCTTGCGGCGTGCCGTGACGGCTTCTGGCGGTATCATGTCGAATGGTGCTTGTCCGTTTTCGATGATGAGCGAGTCGAGATAAACGAGATGACGAATCCGTTCTGGTACACGGTCGGCTGCACCGGTAATCGGAACACCGGCAAAGCTGTGGCCGACAAGAATTACGTCGTGAAGGTCCTCCCACTCCAGTACGTTAACGACATCCTGAACGAAGGTGTCGATGGTGATATCACGTGATAACAGATGAGAGCGTTCACCAAGACCAGTCTGTGTCGGGGTGTAGACAACATGGCCTTGGGCGCGTAAAAGAGGGCTGAGCTTGTGCCAGCACCAACCCCCATGCCAGGCGCCATGCAGCAACACAAAAGTTTTTGGTTTGTTAGTCGCAGCACTGACGCTACCCGTATAATTTGCTGCGAGCGTAGCGGCAGCGGCAGTGGTAAGGAAACGCCGGCGGGCGGGTGTGCCAGCGTTGCGGTCAATATGCATATAAGTCTCCAATTATTTTTAGCGAGCGGCGAGAGCCTAAATTGCGGGCCTTGTACCGTCAAAAGCGTTCTGAAGCAATGCGCGCAGCGCTATGCGCTCCAGTGGGCGCGGGTTGGGGTAGGGGTGTTGTAGCGCGAGGTCGCAGGCGTGATCCAGGTCTTCGAGACGCAAACCAAGTGTACGCAAGGCAGTGGGAGCCCCGTGGGCGTTGGCTAGATCGAAGACTCCCTGCGCAGCGCTTTCGGTGCCAAGCGCTGCGGCGATAAGCGCCATTGCTGCCGGCGTTGCAGGCGCGTTGTAGGCCAAAGCATGTGGCAGGATGACGGTATGCACTTGCGCGTGCGGCAGATTGAAGGCGCCTCCCAAGGTATGACATAGCTTGTGATGAAGCGCCATCCCTACGTTGCCGAGTACAGAACCGCAAAGCCATGCGCCATAGAGAGCATTGGTGCGCGCGGTTTCTATATCGCCCTTGTCTGCATGCAGTACGGGTATGGCGCGAGCGATCGCACGGATACCTTCTTGCGCCATGATGTCCATGATGGGATTCCCATCGCTTGCATATAAACCTTCGGCGGCATGGGCAATCGCATTGATGCCACTGGTAATGCTGAATTCAGGCGGAAGATCCATTGTCAGAGTCGGGTCGTATACTACTGCGCGTGGTAATACGCGTTCGTTTTTACCCGTGGTTTTCACGCCGTCTTGGGTTATGCCGAAGATGGGTGTCATTTCCGAACCCGCGTAGGTTGTGGGTACGGCGATGATGGGTAGATCCGACTCCAGAGCGATGGCTTTTGCCAGTCCTATGGTGGACCCGCCGCCTATCGCCAGAGTGCAATCAGCGCCGAGCGTTTTCGCACAGGCAACGGCTTCGCGGGCGGTTTCGATGGGCACGTGCATCACGGCCTGATCAAAAATACCGGCGATACGCCCTTCGCCGAGTTGCGCGGCGATTTGCTCGGCCTGATCCCGCTGATTGGGTGTGCTTAACACGAGGACTCGTGTCAGTCCAAGTGTCTCGAGTTCAGTACCGAGTTGGTTTAAGCAACCCTGGCCGAAAATAACTCGTTGCGGGTGGCTCTGATAGACGAAAGGTTTCATGGTGGAAGTATCTGTATAAATGGCCTATTTGGCACGCAAATTGATATCGTCGATTAGCTTGCCCCAGCGCTCGGACTCGTCGTGCACAAGTGTATTCATGGCATCACGTCCCTGCGCCACGACTTCGAAGCCCGCATTGGTAATTTTCTCGGTGACTTCAGGATCACGGAGTGTGCTGATGACTGCTTTGGACAAGGTGTCGAGCGCCGGATCAGGTGTGTTTGCCGGCGCTACCATGCCGACCCAGGAGTATATCTCGAAGCCGGGATATGTCTCGGCGATAGCGGGCACATCTGGCAGTGCTTTGACGCGTTCCGGGGCCGTCACTGCCAGCGCGCGAAGCTTGCCTGTCTGGATGTGCGGCAGAACGAGAGGGAGGCTGGCAATGATGGATTCGACATGACCACCCATCAAATCTGTGATGGCAGGCCCGCCCCCTTTATAAGGGGTGTGCAGCCCGCTGGTTCCGGCGGTCTGGTGGAATAGTTCAGCAGCCAGGTGATTGGAGCTTCCGGCGCCCACAGAGGCGTAGGATACTGAACCATCCCTGGACGCGGCTACGTAATCGGCTAAAGTCTGGTAGGGCGTTGAAGGGGATACGGCGAGCACCATGGGAGAGCGCACCATGTACGCCACACCCGTCAAGTCTTTGCTGGAGTAAGAAAGCTTGGGATAAATGTGCTGTTCGGTGGAAAAAGAGTCGAACACCATGCCAACTGAATAGCCGTCAGGCTTGGATCGGGCAACCGCTGCCATCCCTATGGTGCCGCCGGCGCCACCGCGATTTTCGATCACTACTGTCTGACCCAGCTCTTTTGCAAGGAGCTGTTGGACGTGCCTGGCTACGTTATCCACTGTTCCGCCCGCTGCAAAAGGGACGGTAATGACGACCGGCTGTGACGGGTAATCCTGGGCCATTGCGGGCAGGTGAGAGGTGATGCCAATTGTGGTCAGACAGAGCAATGCTGCCCGGCGGAGTGTGCATCCAAATTGATGGTTTTGGGAAGAGCGGAAAAGCATAGGAGTCTCCTGTGTGTCGCGCAGGCATAAGCAACGCTGATGTTTCGTATGGCCTTTGCGTTTTATGCGTTAATCAGGTGAAAGCTATGTTAAAGTTCATTTACTTATTCGTCTATCCGTCACGGACGCGAAACGCTTTTGCGGAAAATGCATAAATGGACACAATCAAGTTCGCAGAGAATCTTTCCATCTTTGTAGAGGTCATGCAAGCGAAAAGCTTTTCTGCAGTAGCGCGCCGTAAAGGCATGGTCGCCTCTTCAGTAGCGCGGCAGATTGATGCGCTGGAAGCAGAGTTGAAGGTTGCGCTCTTCACACGCTCTACCAGGGCGCTTGCACCTACTGATGCGGGCAGTGTATTGTTCGAGCGTGCCGTAAAGATTCTTCACGATATTAGCGATGCACGAGACGAAGTCGTGTCTCTGGAAAGCGATGTGCGGGGTCAGCTGCGCGTCAGTTGCCTGCCGGCCTTCGCGCGGCGCCATATCATCCCCATTCTTGGTTCACTGCAAGGCCGCTACCCTGGGCTGCAAGTGGAGCTTGAGCTGACCGAGCGAACAGTCGATCCCATCGTTGAGCGTGTGGATCTGGTTATCCGCGTTGGCATGCAGCCTGACAGCAGCTTGATTGGCCAATGTGTGGGTACTCATCGTTATATCCCCTGCGCTGCACCGACATATTTAATGCAACACGGCACGCCGCAGCGATTGGCTGATCTGGCAGATCATCGGTTAGTTGACCGACGACACAGTACCAGCGTTCGTGGCTGGCGTGAACTTCTGGATCATCGTGATATTACCCCTGAGGCATTTATTCTGGAATGTGATGATTGCGATGCACGCAGGCTGGCTGTGCTCGATGGCTTGGGAATCGGGCTTATGCCAAACTGGTCGATCGGCGAGGATATCGCCACGGGCCGGTTAGTGGAGCTTGATCTGAAAGACGCCAATGTAGCGCCAGCTTCTGGAATTTACCTGCTTCGCGCGTTGCCTCGAGCTACTGTGCGCATCCGAGCTTTTACCGAGCACCTGATCGAACATATCGGAGAGCCAAACCGCTGGGAAATAGCCATCGGCAAGGCACGGACTGAAGCAGACCCGATATGGGCTGCCACGGGCCAATCGCCGTTGCTCGGGATCGATCGCCGACATTGAACGACGAGGAACCCTTAGCCACCCAAACGACAATGGCCGGTTGCGATTCTATTACTTCAGCAGCTTCCTAAACTGCGTCAGATACCGCTCGCTCATACGGGCAATATCATGTTCGTCATGAACGTATTGCCACGCTTTTTCTGCGCGTGCCCTGGCTTCGTCGGGGTGGTCCAGTACATACGCCAGGACCTCTGCGATGGCGGCATCATCGCCAGTCTCGCACAGGTAACCACGTTCGTGATCGAGCAGTTCAGCCAGTCCACCTGCGTTGGTGGAGACCACGGGAATACGTAGCAGGAAGGCGTCCAGTACGCTGCTGCCCAGCGCTTCCTCGCGGCTGCTCATCACAAAGAGGTCGAACAGGCTGTACAGGTCTTCCACGTTTTGGCGAAATCCGGCCAGGTGGTAAACCTGCTGCAGGCCATTGTCTGCAATCAGCTTGCGGGCATCATCCGAGCATGCTCCCTCAGCCCCAAAGTGCAGGAATATGAAATCCTGGCGCCGGGCGTGCAGCCGGGCAATGGCGCGAATAAGGGTCAGGGGGTCTTTGACCGGGACCAGCGCGGCACTGGTAGCGATCACTTTCCTGTTATCGATGTCAAATTCTTCCCGAACCCGTTGCGCATGTGCCGGGTCAACGGTTCGTGGCTCGATCGCGCTGGATATCAGCGTTGTGGGGATTCCCAGCCGGTGAGGTTCGGCAGCGGCCATCCGGCTGATGGTGACAAACAGATCCGGCTTGCGCCACTTGCGGGCCGTGCGCCATTGGCGTTGGGGTCGAACGGGCAGGGAAGTGCGCCGGGTAAACACGAGTCGGGCTTTGCCAAAAAAGCGTCGGGCAAGGGCGGCCCATGTGAGCGATCCTGCTGTCTGCACGTGCACAATGTCAAAGTCGCGGGCATGCCGGAGCAGAAAGAGTCCCTGTTCAAATGGCCGCCGTTGGGTGATTACCGTAAAGTTTTCCTTTTGTGCGGCCTGGGCTAGTGCTTCATTCTCCCGTGCCAGTAACGTTACCTCATGGCCTGCCTCGCGGAAAGCCCGCATGCAGTATAGTGTCTGGCGTTCGCCGCCGCGCCAGCCTTTTTCGAAGTTTACCTGCAGGATCTTCATGATAAGTGTGATAGTAACGGGTCAGCGGGGCGGTTTGGCCTGGCGGGTGCGGGACCACAGGCAGGCATATTTGTTGAATACGGATTGTGCGGCTGTGACCGATAGCAGGAACCCGGCCCGGCCATCCAGAATACCCAGGCGCAGAAAATAAGTTCGGAAAAAACGTGCAACAGCATGCAGCGTAGCTGTGGTCAGCGTACCGGTTTTTCCGGCCGCGGCGCGCTGCTCGGCCCAGGCAATGGCATAGCCTGCCGATTTACGCAGGTGCTGGTCGACTGTCTCGTAGGTAAAGTGCAGCAGATCACCTTTCAGGGTTTCCAGGTGCGTACCCGCCGGACGCACAAGCGATTCATGAACCAGCGCATTGTCGTATTGCGTCAGCGTTCTGGGATGCAGTCGTTCGACGTATCCCGGGTACCAGCCGCAATGACGAATGAACTGGCCGAAAGCCCAGCTAAGGCGGGCAACCTGATAAATGGTATTGGCTGGCGGATTTTGCAGTACTTCGTCAATGCTGGCGCGCAATTGAGGGGTAACGCGTTCGTCTGCGTCAAGCCATAAGATCCAGTCGGCGGTAACGTGGGTTTGCGCGCGCTGCCGTTGCGGGCCGAAGCCCGGCCAGTCAGCAGCAGTGTGGAATGCCTGCGTGTAGTGCCGCGCGATTTGTTCGGTCTCATCCGTGCTGCCGGAGTCCAGGATCACGATTTCGTCTGCCCAGCCCTTTACCGAGTCCAGGCAGGCAGCCAGGTTCTGCGCTTCGTTCTTGACGATCAGCGCGACTGCCAGCGTGACGCGTCTGGTGGCGGTAGCAGGATCAGCAGGCATCGGTATCAAGCCCTTTTACGTAGCGCAGCAGGTTGATGATAACCGCGATTATAACCAGGGAGCTGGCAAACCCCATGACATACATGGGCCCGCGCACCTGATCCAGATGGAAACTGATGGCGACGCAGGCGGCGCCGATACCCTGGCCGAAGAGCCGGGTGGTGGCCTGCACGCCGCCTGTTGCCCCGCTGCGCTTCAGCGGCGTGGACATCAGCATGGCACGGTTATTGGGCGTCTGGAAGAATCCGAAACCCATACCGGCGATAAACATTGGCGCAACGTAGTACCACAGTGAAATGTCCGCCGGCAGGGTGATTAACGTAATGATGCCTACTGCCATCAGCGCTGCGCCGATACCGGCCAGCAGTGATGCCTTGAAATACCGGCACAGCCTGGCCGAAAGCGAGGCAATGACCACGCTGCCAACCGGCCATACGCCAAACAGCAGACCCACTTTCTGAAGGGGAATGCCAAGATTGTGCTGGTAATAAAACGGCAGGGCGAGCATCGATATCATCTGCGCGGTAAAGGTGAGAGCTGAAACAATAACCGCGTATTTGAAGACGGGAAAGCGGAACAGGTCGACGGGCACCAGCGGGGCGGTTTGTGGCAGGGATCGACGGATCAGGAAAAAACCGCAGGCCGCGGCCACGCCAAGCATGGCCAGTCCGCGCCCGGGATTGCGTCCCATGGCATCCAGGCCGATGAGTAAAATCGAAAACGTGAGAATATTCAGTATGGCGCTGCCGTAGTCGAAGCGCCCTTTGTGACTGGCAGCACCCTCGGGCAGATAACCGGCTGCATACATGGCAAAAATACAAATGGGCGCAGTAAAACCGAAAACCCATTGCCAGGAAGCCACCGACAGGATGGCGGCGCCGATAGAGGGCCCGATGACCGAGGTGACCCCCACCATCATGGCGTTCAGGCTGATTCCCGCGGCGATCTTATGAGCCGGATAGATATGACGTACCAGCCCGCCGAACAGGCACATCATGGAAGCGGCGCCCAGCCCCTGCAGGATGCGTGCCCCGACCAGGGAATGCAGGTTTCCTGACATGGCGCAGAGCAGGGTCGCGATCGTAAAGAGTGCCAATCCCAGACGGAACATGCGTTTGAAGCCAACACGTTCGGCCATGGCTGAAAACGGCAACAGGGTTGCCATGATCGTAATGGTATAGGCGTTGACGATCCAGATTGAATCGGCCTCGGCAATATTCAATTCCCGGGAAATGGTGGGCAATGCGATGTTTGCTACGTTGGTGTCCAGAACGCTGACACCGATAGAGAGCAGGACTGCGCCGGCAGCCCAGTGCCGTGCAGGCGTGGGAAGCCCTGTAGCGGGCGGTCGGGGTTTGGAAGAGGACTCACTTGTTGAACTGCCGGTTGCTGCTTCAGTCATGCCATCAATCTTGTTTCTTTACGGGACGAGTCCAGTTTTCCAGGGTTGTCTGCCGGTTGCGCGACAGGGTCAGCTTGCCCGCGGGGGCATTTTTGGTCAGCGTGGTGCCGGCACCAAGCGTGGCGCCTTTGCCAACCGTGACGGGAGCGACCAGTTGCGAGTCCGAGCCAATAAAGGCCTCGTCTTCGATAATGGTCTTGGCTTTGTTCACCCCATCGTAGTTGCAGGTAATGGTGCCCGCGCCGATATTGACATTTGCGCCGATGTCGGCATCACCCAAATAGCTCAGGTGATTGGCCTTGCTGCCTTCGCCCAGCCGGGTTTTTTTGAGTTCAACGAAATTGCCGACGTGGGATTGCGCAGCCAGTTCGGTACCGGGGCGCAGACGTGCGTAGGGACCAATTTTAGCGTTTTCTCCGGCTGTCGCCTGTTCCAGATGGCTGAATGCTTCGACCTGAGTGCCGGCGCCCAGGGTAACGTTGCGCAGTACGCAATGCGGACCTACGCGTACGCCATTCGCCAGTTTGACGGTACCTTCGAAAACGCAACCAACGTCAATGAAGACATCCCGGCCGCATTCGAGCGTGCCTCGCAGATCAAAACGGGCAGGATCTGCCAGCGTGACGCCCTGTACCAGCAGGCGCTGTGCCTGCTCGGCCTGCCAGGCGCGTTCCAGCTGAGCCTGCTGTACGCGGCTGTTCACACCCAGCGTTTCCCAGCTGGCATCCGGTTGCGCGGCATTGACAGGAATGTTGTCCTGCACAGAGAGACCGATGATATCAGTCAGATAGTATTCGCCCTGTGCATTGTTATTGTCGATACGGCCTAGCCAGTCTTTGATCTTGTCTGTGGGGGCTGCCAGAATGCCGGTGTTGACTTCACAAATCTCGTGCTCCTTTTCGGTGGCATCCTTGTGTTCAACGATGCGCTGTACGTGACCGCTCTCGTTGCGCACGATACGCCCGTAACCGGTGGGATCCTCTAGCGTCTCGGTTAGTACTGCCATGCCTTCGGCTCGGGCCTCTAAAAGCCGCTTCAGTGTTGCCGGTTGCACCAATGGGACGTCGCCATACAGGACGATAGTGGTGTCCTCTGACTTGTCACCGCCGACCAGCAGAGGAAGGGCCTGCTGTACGGCGTGGCCTGTACCGTGCTGGGGCTGTTGCAGGGCGTATTCAATATCGGGTTGGTCGGCAAAGGCTTTTTTCACGGCATCGGCACCGTGTCCGACGACGACGATGATGCGATCCGGAGACAGCTGGCGGGCACTGTCGATAACTTGTGCAAGCATGGGTTTGCCGGCCAGGGTATGCAGGACCTTGGGCAGATCCGACTGCATGCGTTTACCCATACCGGCGGCGAGAATGACGATGTTTAGCATAGTGAGATGTGTCGTAAGTTGTAAATTAGTTAGAGGTCTGAGACAGAAAAGGAACCGGTAACTTGCGGTTCCTGTTTTTCAAGCATCACGCCGCCTTGCGGCTGGTACTGCGGCGCTTGGCGGCAGCACGCTTGCGTGCGGTGGGCTTGACCGGTTCTTCCGGATCAGCGGGTTCGTCAGGCTCCGGGCCTGGCGGGGTTTTAACAGGCGAGGGTTCCTTGTGCGTGGCCGATGGTGCCGGGGCAGACTGGGTAGCCGCCTGGGCCAGTTGGGAAAACTGCCCTTGCAGCATATCCCACCAGGCCTGGGCTGCGTGGCTGACCGATTCTGTCGGGAAGATCGGATCGGCTGCGCTCGTACTGTGGTTTTGCTTGCTGTTCTTGCGGGCGGTGTTTTTCTTTCCGGTGCCGGCATCCGCGGCCGTTTTATTCAGGCCGAAGATGTCGTCTATTGAGCGCTCGCTGCTCTGCGTCTGCAGGGTATCGACAAAGGTTTTCAGCGTATGGATGCTGGCGCGCTGGATTTCCAGGCCCTGAATGGTGCCCGAGAGCATGGACAGGTTCATGGTCAGCCAGTTCTCTATGCTTTTGAGTTCCTGAATGCGTTTGTCCAGATCCTCTGCATTGAGTGCTGCTGGCATGGGGAAAACCGGGTTGCTCACATTCTGGACCTGGGCAAACTGCTGCCACGCCTTATTCATCATGTCCAGGCTCTGCATGATGGGATTGCCTGAGCTACCCTGGCCAAGGCCGGGACGATCGAACGGGTTGCTGTTTGTCATGAGGTGCTCCCTGGGTTTCAGAGGCTACGCGCGGTATTGCGCGAGCAGTGTTTCGGATGTACGACTCAATATGCCTTCCAGTATAACAAGCGCAGCTTCCAGCGTAACGACACGGTCGGCAATCATTTGCACAACTTCCTGCTGACTGACCACACGAATCTCTGACACTTCGCCATCCATATTGCGTGGCGTTGCCTGCGGCGAAAGGATGCAATCGCTGACAAGAATATCCTCTACCTGATAGCCTTCGGGCAGGCGGCGGTGCATGCGCAGCAGGGTGCGTAGCGGCGTGCGGCACGCAACGTCCGATTCTTCCAGTCCGGCCTCTTCGAAGGTTTCGCGAAGCAGCGCGTGCTCCAGGTCTTCGGCGCCATTAGCCAGGCCTCCGGCCAGCGTATCCCACATGCCGGGATCGGTTGCTTTGGTGGTGGCGCGTTTGGCAATGTACAGCTTCATATCGGGAGTCCAGGCGTTCAGATGAACGGCCTGCGTGAGCAGGCCAAGGGGGCGCATGGCAGCCCGCTCCATTTTTGCAAGATCCTCACCTTCAGCATATACTGTTAGCAGTTCGTCGCGCCAGGTTTTGAGTAGCCCGGCGTCGCGCAGAATCTTGGCAATTTGCGCCAGTAACGGTTCAAGTTCGTATCTTGGTGTGCCCGGATCGGCCAGATGGACGGCCATTTCGGTAACGCGCAATTGGGGGAGATGCGCCAGCGCCTTGAGCGCCTGTGGCGTGATAAAGCCGGCCAGCTTGCCTGAAATGGTGAGCGGCAATGAGTATTCGGGTGGCACCTCCTGTATCGATTGCAGGAGGGCAGCATAAAGGGCTGGGATTCGGTTCAAGGTTGCATATATGTCGTGTCAAACATGCAACGATTGTATTCGCAAACCATTCCCGTGCAGTCATCCTTGTGCTTTTCTATGGTTAAATGAAGTATCTTTGACACAGGTTAAGGCGTCTTCGGTATAATCCTGTACCGCAAAGGGTTATGATGGGTAGGGTGTATGCCGGTGCCGTCAGCTACGATAATCAGGCGCGATCCGATCAGTTTCATACGAAAAAACGGAAAAGCGCACAATAATGAGGTCAACATGAAGAAGTTGCAAGGTTTACTTGGTCTTGGAGCGCTCCTGCCAGCCTGTACGGCATGGGCTGACGTCCAGGATATGCCAGGTGGTCCTAAGGTATTGCAAGTCAATCTGCATAAGGGTGTCACCGAAATAGCCGAAAGTATGTACAGTCTGCACATGATGATGCTGGTTATCTGTACCGTCATTTTTATTGGCGTTTTCGGCGTCATGTTCTACTCAATCTGGGCGCACCGCAAATCCAAGGGTTTCAAGGCTTCTGTTTTCCATGAGCACATGGGAGTGGAAGTGGCCTGGACGGTTGTGCCGTTCATTATTGTGATTGCCATGGCATTGCCCGCAACCAAAACCGTTGTAGCCATGAAAGACACCAGTAGCGCCGACATTACAGTCAAGGCGACTGGCTATCAGTGGAAATGGGGATACGAGTACCTGGATGGCAAAGCCAAAGGTATCAACTTCATTTCCAATATGACCACGCCTTATGACCAGATCCAGGGCAAGGCAGAGAAATCCAATACTTACCTGATGGAAGTGGACAATGAACTCGTTGTTCCCGCAGGGAAGAAAGTTCGTGTAGTCATCACAGCTGATGACGTCATTCATTCATTTTATGTACCTGAGCTGGGTGTAAAACAGGATGCCATTCCAGGCTTCCTGCGTGATGCCTGGTTCCGCACCGATACGGTGGGTACGTACCGCGGCCAGTGTGCCGAGCTGTGTGGCCAGAACCACGCATTCATGCCAATCGTCGTTCGTGTTGTGTCTCCTGAAGATTATGACAAATGGATCGAAGAGCAGCAGAAAGTGGCAGCACAATGAAAATGACATTCGGAACTTTATATTCGCAATATTGCGCCTGTGATATCTGCAAGCAAGGCAAGCAGCAGGCAAGGAGTCAAAAATGAGTAGCACTGTAGTGGGTCACGCTCCTGATCATCACGGACATGATGACCATCACCACGCCGCCCCAACGGGCTGGCGCCGCTGGCTGTTTGCCACCAATCACAAGGATATCGGTACGATGTACCTGATGTTCTCGTTCTTCGCTCTGCTCGAGGGCGGTACGCTGGCTCTGCTGATTCGCGCCGAACTCTTTGAGCCGGGTGTGCAGTTCTTCCAGCCTGACCTGTTCAATCAGTTCACGACCATGCATGGTCTGATCATGATTTTCGGTGCGATCATGCCCGCCCTGGTCGGTTTCGCGAACTATATGATTCCGCTGCAGATTGGCGCGTCCGATATGGCCTTCGCACGGATGAACAACTTCAGCTTCTGGCTGCTGCCTGTCGGCGCCTTTCTGCTGACGGCTTCATTCTTTGTTCCTGGTGGCGCGACCGCTGCCGGCTGGACACTGTATGCACCGCTCTCCCTGCAAATGGGACCCGGTATGGATATGGCGATTTTCGCCGTTCACATTCTGGGTGCATCTTCCATCATGGGGGCGATCAATATTATCGTGACCATCCTGAACATGCGTGCGCCTGGCATGACACTGATGAAAATGCCGCTGTTCTGCTGGACCTGGCTGATTACGGCTTTCCTGCTGATCGCTGTGATGCCGGTTCTGGCTGCTGCCGTCACCATGCTGCTGACTGACCGTCATTTCGGTACAGGCTTCTTCAACGCCGCTGCCGGTGGTGATCCGGTTCTGTATCAGCACGTGTTCTGGTTCTTCGGCCACCCCGAAGTGTATATTATGATTCTGCCAGCTTTCGGTATCGTGTCGGCAATCATTCCTACTTTCTCACGTAAACGTCTTTTCGGTTACGCCTCCATGGTGTATGCGACTGCGGCCATTGCCGTACTGTCCTTCATCGTATGGGCTCACCATATGTTCGCCACCGGCATGCCCGTGACTGGTCAGCTGTACTTCATGTACGCAACCATGCTCATTTCCATTCCTACGGGTGTGAAAGTGTTCAACTGGGTAGCGACAATGTGGCGTGGTTCACTGACATTTGAAACCCCCATGCTGTTCTCTGTGGGCTTCATCTTCGTGTTCACCATCGGTGGCTTTACCGGCCTGATTCTGGCCATGGCGCCGATTGATATCGCCGTACACGACACCTACTACGTAGTGGCTCACTTCCATTACGTGCTGGTTGCCGGCTCCCTGTTTGCCCTGTTCGCCGGTACTTATTACTGGCTGCCAAAATGGACGGGCCGCATGTACAACGAGAAGCTGGGCAAGATCCACTTCTGGTCTACGATGCTGTCTTTCAACTTGACGTTCTTCCCTATGCACTTCCTGGGTCTGGCAGGTATGCCACGTCGCTACGTTGATTACGCACCGCAATTTACTGATTTCCACCAGATTGCCACCATCGGCGCCTTCTGGTTCGGATTCTCGCAATTGCTGTTCCTGTATATTGTGTTGAAAACATACCGTGGCGCGGGCGAAACAGCCACTGCACAGGTATGGGAAGGGGCAGAGGGCCTGGAATGGACATTGCCATCTCCGCTGCCATTCCACACGTTCGAAACGCCACCTGTTGTCAAGTAACCTTGTGTTATGACACCAGAGCAAAAACGTAGGAACAGGATCACTGGTCTGATCCTGCTGGGATTGGTAGTTGCAATCTTCCTGTGGGCGGTTTTCGGTCATGTTCTGTCGGCAGCGTAACGCTGCTGACATTCAGGAAGGATGCGACGATGGGTGATGATCTTCGGGAACTGTCTAAAAGAAAGCTAAATTTCTTTCAGACGATGAAAGCGGTAATGTGGGGGCTATTCGGTGTACGCCGCGGCTCCAGTTACCAGGACGACATTTCCCGTCTCAATCCTGTACATCTGATCCTGGGTGGCATTATTGCGACAGTCATTTTTATTATTTTATTGGTGATGGTGGCGCGCTGGGCGATAACCAGCCTCACCTAGTTGTTGAAAGCGTTCCATGAGGGAGAACATTATGAGTGCGAGCCACTCGGTTCAGGTAAAAGAAGCACCGTATTATTACGTGCCGGCCGATTCGGCCCATCCGGTAAAGACAAGTTTCACAATGCTGCTCATTCTGCTGGGTGCTGTGGCCTGGATTAACCATGTTCCTTACGGCCAGTACCTTTTTCTGGTCGGTGTGCTCGGTCTTTTCGTGATACTGTTCCAGTGGTTTGGCGATGCCATCCGCGAATCCGAAGCTGGCATGAACAGCAAGCGCATTGATCTGTCCTATCGCTGGGGTATGGGCTGGTTCATCTTTTCCGAAGTCATGTTCTTTGCCGCTTTCTTCGGTTCACTATGGTACGCACGTGAAGTCACGACACCGTGGCTCAGCAACATGGATCACCAGCTTCTGCTATGGCCCGGCTTTACGGGTCAGTGGCCAAACCTCGGCCCTGCAGGTATTGTGGATCATTTTGAAACCGTCGGCCCCTTCTGGCTGCCTACGATCAATACGCTCCTGCTGCTCTCTTCCGGGCTGACACTGACGCTGTCCCACCATGCGCTGCGTGCTGATCACCGCAAGAGCGCCATTCTCTGGCTGTTTATTACAATCGCCCTGGGCTTCACGTTTGTGTTCTTCCAGGCTGAGGAATACATCCATGCGTATACCGAACTGAATCTGCGTTTTGATTCCGGTATTTATGGTTCGCTGTTCTTCATGCTTACCGGCTTTCACGGCTTTCACGTGATCCTCGGCGCGACCATGCTGACGATTATCCTGATCCGCCTGATCCGTGGTCACTTTACTGCCGATCATCATTTCGGTTTTGAGGGCGCCGCCTGGTACTGGCACTTTGTGGACGTGGTCTGGCTGGGTCTGTATCTGTTCGTTTACTGGTTCTGATCACGTCATCGATGATCATCAGGGCAAAGGGTCGGAAAGCCGGCCCTTTGCTGTTTCAGCATAAACGGGATGCTGTTACAGCATGATTCTTACCGTAGCGGTATGATGTATGTATTAAGCTGGCAGATCGCTGCTAGTAGACCGGCAACCGTTGCGTATGATACGCGGTAGGTGTGGTGCCCGATAAGGGCGGGCAATCAGTGCGCCAGCAAGGCGGCGACAACCGGGTTCCAAGCAAGCTGTGTTCAAAGTGAACCGGGTTCATAGCGAATCGGATCAGAGTGAACCAGCGATAACGCGGCCGGTCGTCAGCGTGCAACCTGTTGAATGCCGGTGCTTTCTATCCATCCCATGTGGTGGGCAAACAGCACGAAAAGAAACAGCGCAATTGAAAGCCCTATACGCACGGTGAGTGCGTTGACTGTGCGATTGGTCGTGCCTTTGTCTCGCATGAGGTAGAAAAAGGCGGATGCCAGACTGCCTATGATCACGATAAAGGCAAGCCCGATGATGATGCGCATGGGTTAACTCCTGACTGGAATAGAATATTGTAGTAATGAAACGGAAATTAATAAACTGGAAAACAGTAACGATGCTGATTCTTCTGGCATTGCTGACTGTGATTTTCGTTTCTCTGGGGCGCTGGCAGCTTGATCGCGCCCAGGAGCGCCAAGCGACAGCCCAACGAATTGAAAGCGGCAAGGCGCTGCCGCCTCTGACCATCGACAAACATCTTCCGTCTACCGATATCGTGGCATGGCGCCCTGTAACTGTGGCTGGGCACTGGCTGGGCGCTTTCAGTGTGCTGGTCAATCGCAATCAGGATGGGCGGCCCGGGTACTGGCTTGCCACACCCATGCTGCTCGATGAGCGAACCCGCGACGCTGTGCTGGTTCTGCGTGGATGGTTTCCGCAGGTATTGAACGCAGCTGCCATGCCGCAGTTTCCCGTACCGGAGGGCAGGCAGACGGTGAACGGAGAGATCGCCTTGCATGTGCCGCGGCTGTTCGAGTTATGGTCTTTTGGCGGCAAGTCGGTAGCACAATTGCCGGAACAGATTCCCCAGAGCAGCGGACCGCTGCCGCAGGTGCAAAATCTGGACCTGACTGAGTTTGGCAAGGCCAGCGGGCTGCATATGCTGCCGCTGGTGGTGCTGCAGACCGGATCCTCGCAGGAGGGGCTGGTTCGGGATTGGCCGCATCCCTCTGTGGATTCGGATACGAATATTGGCTATGCGATGCAGTGGTTCGGATTTGCCACAATTGCCGCTCTGGCCCTGTTGATCAGCCTGATCCGGCTGCGTCTGAAAAGTAGAAAGGAAACGTCGTTGTCATGAATACTCACCGTCCATTGCCGTCTGATACCCCGTCGCGCCCGGGTGCCACGCGTTCCAATATGCCGCTGTATCTGATCATTCTCAGTTGCGTCGTGCCCATTCTTGCCGCTGCGCTGCTGTACTACGTGCCTACACTCAGACCCGATGGCGCGACCAACTACGGCAATTTCGTCCAGCCGCAGCGTCCCATGCCTTCTGCTGACACCCTGCCGCTGACAACGCTGGATGGCAAACCCTTCGATCTGACCACACTCAGGGGCAAATGGCTGCTGCTGACTTCTGATGGCGGTGCCTGCCCGGATTCGTGCGCCCGGAAACTGCACTTTACGCGTAACGGGCACGCCAGTCAGGGCAAGAACGTAAACCGCATTCAGCGGGTCTGGTTCGTGACCGACGATCAGCCCATCCCAGAAAAGGTATTGGAAGCCTACAAGGGAACGGTCATGGTGCGCGTGGACCCCAAGGCCCTGAGCAATTTTCTTCTGGATGAATCCGAGAGGGGCGGAGATGCCGCCGAGCTGGAAAAGAAAATGGATTCGTATCTGTGGATCGTGGATCCCAATGGCAATCTGATCATGCACTATCCGGGAAACGAGTCTGATCCGGTGCGTTTCCGCGATGATATCGCCAAGCTGCTGCACGCCTCTTCCATTGGCTGATGCATGATGATGAATACGGCAACTGATCGCATTCGTGCGCGCTACCGCAGACTGGTCTTTCTGACCTGGTTCTTTACGCTGGACCTGATCATGTTTGGCGCGTTTGTGCGGCTGACAGACTCGGGCCTGGGTTGTCCGGACTGGCCAGGCTGCTACGGCAAGGCCAGCCCATTCGGTGCCTCTGAGCATATTGCAAATGCAATGGAGCAGCAGCCCTTCGGACCGGTGTCGACCTCCAAGGCATGGATAGAAATGATCCATCGCTATTGGGGAAGTTTGCTTGGCCTGATGATTATTGCGATTGTGTTCATGGCCTGGCGCTATCGCCGCGAGCTTGGCAGATCTCCCCGGCTGGCGACAGTGACGCTGGTGGCGGTATGTCTGCAGGGCGCATTCGGTGCCTGGACCGTCACCCACAAGCTGATGCCGCTGGTTGTGACAACGCATCTGGTGCTGGGTATGCTGCTGCTGGCCATGATGACGTGGCTTGCTGCCCGCGAGAAACCGCATGTAGGCATTGCCGCGCGCGCGCGGCGCTGGCGGTCCTGGATGGCAGCGGGATTCATTGTCCTGATTGTGCAATTGTTCCTGGGCGGCTGGGTCAGTACCAATTATGCTGCGCTGGCTTGCATGGATTTTCCCACCTGCCACGGGGCCTGGATTCCGGATATGGACTACCAGGGTGGTTTTTCGCTAGTTCGGGCGCTCGGTGAATTGCCGACAGGAGAAATTATTTCTCAGGAGGCCCTGACCGCGATACACTGGACACACCGCAACTTCGCATTTTTTGTTTTTGTTTTTATTTTTGCGCTGGCGCTCGTCGCCCGTCGGGAACCCGGTCTGAAAGGCCCTGCCCATTTGCTGCTCGGACTGCTGATTGTCCAGGTGCTGACCGGACTGACAACCATTTTCTTTCAATGGCCGCTGCTGATCGCGGTACTGCATACGGGGGGTGCTGCCGGGCTGACCATAGCCTGCGTAACGCTGCTGGTACGCATGTCCCGCGGGGGTAAGGGGTCGTTTCTGCCATTATGACAACTGCTATTCATCCTGAAGCCAGTATGCTGCGACAGTATCTGGTTCTGACAAAGCCACGTGTTACCCAGCTGGCCGTATTCTGTGCTGTCATCGGTATGTTCCTCGCATCACCGGGAGTGCCGCCGGTGCAGACGCTGATTGCAGCGACGCTGGGCATCTGGTTGCTGGCTGCGGCTGCGTTTGCGATCAATTGCCTTATCGAGTTCGAGATTGATGCCCGCATGCTTCGTACGGCGCGCCGGCCCACCGCCAAGGGGACGATCACGCCGCTGCAGGTCGTGGTTTTGTCGGGCGTGGTTGGCGGTGCGGGCATGCTGGTTCTGTATCATCTGGTCAATCCTCTGACCATGTGGCTCACGTTCGCCACGTTCATTGGCTACGCGCTGATCTACACCATTATCCTCAAGCCCCGTACTCCGCAGAATATTGTGATTGGCGGACTGTCGGGCGCCATGCCACCGGCGCTGGGTTGGGCGGCCGTGGCCAACGCCGTGCCGGCAGAAGCCTGGTTGCTGGTGCTGATTATTTTCGTTTGGACGCCTCCGCATTTCTGGGCATTGGCGCTGTATCGCGAACATGATTATCGTAATGCTGGCCTACCCATGCTGCCTGTGACGCACGGTAAGGATTTCACGCGATTGCATATTCTGCTGTACACCTTCATGCTGCTGGTCATTACGATCCTGCCATTTGTGATTCGCATGAGCGGCTACATGTATCTGGTCAGTGCCGTGATCCTGGGGGCGATTTTCATTGGCTATGCGTGGAAGCTCTATCAGGAATACAGCGATGCGCTTGCGCGCCGGACATTCCGCTATTCGATCCTGTATTTGTCATTGCTTTTTATGGCTCTGCTGGTCGATCACTGGATTCTGATGTCCGGCATTGCCGGCTGATCCGATATCTATCCATGGCGCTCCGCAAATTTCCGGGGCGTAGTCCTTTTTCAGGCCAAGGCCGTATCAGTGCCATTCCGTAAACTGTTCTGCAGCCTGCAGAGTCCGGGGATCGCCTTGCAGGGTGATATTATGGGCGGTCGGCAAGCCGCTGCCGTTTAGCAAATTATCCCTATTGAACCCATCCCTCTCGTCTACCCGTCCCGGCTGGCGCTACCGTTAGGACGCTGTTCGGTAAAATACGATTTTCCCGTGACTATTTATCGCGTCCGGGATCCTGTTTTGGAGTGAATTATGAAGTCTAGTCTGCCCCTGAAATTTGCGGCTCGAAGTGCCCTGGCACTGGTGATGGCATCTGCGCTGGTGGCGTGCGACAACAGCACACCGGATCAGGCCGGCGCGGTAACGCCCGCCAACGGCGCCGCAGTCAGCTCGCAGAGCACCAGTTCCGCTGCGGCCGAGACGGCAGCAGGCTTTAACGCAACCGATATTACCGGTACCGGTTTTGGCAAGGATATCGAGCTGGTCGATCAGGATGGAAAGCCAGTCAAGCTGCTGGACGCCTATCGGGGCAAGGTCATGGTGGTTTTCTTTGGCTTCACGCAATGCCCGGACGTTTGCCCCACCACCATGGCAGAATTGGCCCAGGTTCGGGAAAAACTCGATCCGGAGCAGCGCGATCAGTTGCAAGTAATCATGATCAGTATCGATCCTCAGCGTGATACACCGCCGGTGATCAAGCAGTACGTGAGTGCTTTTGATTCTTCGTTTGTGGGTCTGACCGGCTCGGACGAGCAGATTGCCAAAGTCGCGGGCTCATTCAAGGCTTATTACAAGAAGGTAGACAGTGGTCAGAGCTATACCATGGAACACAGCTCAGGCCTGTATGTGCTTGACAAGGAAGGGGAATCGCGATTGCTGGTCAAGCCGAATACACCGCCTGAAGATATTGCTGCGGATATCCAGAAGCTGCTGTAAAAATACTAAAAAACAGGTGTTGTGATCTGCTCGCGGTGGCTGGATCACTCTCCAGCCGGGGCATGGCATTCACGGCATTTTTTCCTTCAGCTGTTTGCCGCCGGTACCGCATCGCCCGGATCTGGCTGCGGCGGCCCTTCAAGGTTAACCGGCCCTTGCGGTTCCTGTTCGGAACGACCCGAGATGCCACCAGGTGCTGCCGCTGTCTCAGACGCAGAATCATCTGCCTGGTCCGTCGCATCACGCGACTTGGCTGCGTACTGTTCCCAGACTTCCAGTGCGCGCAGTCGCTGTTTGACTACCAGGTCAATTTTTGCCTTGATATCTGGAAATTTTTTCATCAGTGCGTCAAACTCCCGGGACTGCAGGAACAGCAGTTTGGAATAGCCCATGGAGCGTACGCTTTGCGTGAGTGTTTTGTCCGTGAGCATGCTGAGCTCACCCAGCATTTCTCCCGACCCCAGTTCCACACGCGAAGAGTCAGGCAGGGTAATGGTAACGGCACCGGAGGCGACGAAGAACATCACTTTATGCCCGTACCTGTCGGTTTGCGGCACAGCCTGATTGGGCAGCATCAGGCGGGGCCTGAGCAGTTTGCTCAACTGTGTCAGGGCGGTGTCATCCATCTCTTCAAACAGCGGAACGCGTTTGACCAGTTCCTTGGCGCTGAGCGATACATCCAGGCTGGGATGCCGGAATAAGGGCTCCCAGCGTGTATTCACCTGCGAAATCAGGTTGTTATACACTTCCTTGGTAATCAGTGATTGCTCAAGCATTTCATTGTAGCGGGTCACCTCCAGTGAACGCGCGATCCGCGCCAGATAGTCTTCCTGGGTCCAGTGCGCATATACGGGATAGGTCAGATTCAGCGCACTCAGGGCATTGTCGATGGTGTGTTGTCGGGCAACGAGAATGCGTTCCGCCTTGCCGGCAATTTCCTCTCCCAGCAGCGGCATCAGGTCTTCCCGGCAGAAACGGATCAACTGTCCTACGACCGAATGCTTGCTGATCAGTTTGATGATGCGCTGAGACAGTTCATGTGCCAGCCACGGGCTGAAGTTGAAATTAGTCTGCAGGCGCAGGGCGATCTTAAACGTAGGCGTATAGTGGATGTCATTGCGCAGCGCGCGGGTATAGGCCCTGGCGCCACCGGAACGTGCCGCATCGCCCAAGTTCTCGGCATTGGACAGCAGCGTCTGGGCCGCCTGCCAGGGAATCAGTTGCTTTTTGAGCGAATCAAAGAACAGCTCCTCTTCCCGGTTTGATATGATTGCCAGCGCCACAGACAAGCGGTCGCTTTTGCTCAGGTAATCGGTTTCGTCCTTGTGGATGTCGGCCATCCCTTTGAGAAAGATGTCATCCACCTGCTGTTTGGCGCTGGCTTCCACTTTCAGCGTTGCAGCCAGCTCATCGGTTTGTTCCTTCACATCGTCCAGGGCGATCACCAGTGCCTGGTTGCGCAGACCCAGTTCCACAGGGCTTAACTGGTCCAGTTTCAGTTTTTTGATCAGCGGCCGCAGGGTAATACCGTTGATCAGCAACGTGGCGAGCACATAGCAGGTCGTTGCCGCGGCTACAAAATGGCGTACGTCTTCGGAGATGGCGGCCTGCTCGGTCACCGCCAGGGCGAGCGCCAGGGAAATCGCACCCCGCAGGCCCCCCCAGCACATGACTGCCCGAAACGGTCGGCTCACATAGGTCGACATTTTCATCTTCGTCAGAAGGGGAATCACGCCAAAAACCACAACGGCGCGCGCAGCCAGCGTGGTAAAAAACAGCAGGACGACCAGCAGAATCTGCCTGAAGTCCAGATCTACAACCAGCCGGGGAATCAGCATGGCAGCCAGGATAAAAATCAGCGAGTTGGCCCAGAATCCGAATTGCTCCCAGGCATGACCCAGCTGTTCAAACGTCGACGGAGACATGCGCGTGCGTCCGGCTGAACCGACGACCAGTCCGGCGACCACGGTGGCCACAACGCCCGAGACGTGGAAATAATGTTCGGAAATAAAGAAGGTGAGGTAGGCGGTACAAATAGTCAGGCTGATTTCGGCCGTAGGCCAGCCACGCATGTAGTGAAAGAGCCGGCAGGTAATTTGCCCGAAAATAAAGCCGATGAGGCCGCCGATCAGGAAACTGTACAGGAAGTGCCCGGCAATACTTTCGATACTGAGCGGCGCTTCACGGGTGATGACGGAAATGAAAACCGTATACAGGGCAATGGCTGCAGCATCATTGAGCAGTGATTCGCCTTCAACCAGCGTCGTCAGACGCTTGGGCGCGCCCACTTCTCTGAATATACCCACCACCGCGACGGGATCTGTGGTCGCCACGATGGCGCCCAAAAGCAGACAGACGGCCAGACTGTAACCGGAGAACTCTGCAAGTATGAATCCGACGCTGATAGTACATACCAATACCGCGATGATGGCCATGGTCAGGATGGGACTGATATCGACCATGATCCTGCGCACGTTCATTGCCATGGAAGTTTCAAACAACAGGATAGGCAGAAAAACGATCAGGAAGGTTTGCGAGGAGATCGAAAAGCCGTGCAATGCGTGCAGGAAATCGCCGATAAAGGGCAGATGCACGCCATTGGCCTGCACGATCAGACCAAGGGCCCCGCCCAGAATGGCGAGCATGACGGTGTGTGGCAGACCCAGCCGGCCTGCCAGTGAAGGCATGAAGCATGCGATTGTCAGCAGGCCTGCCAGGCCAAATACAAAATATTGAATTTCCATGCTTGAGCAAATAGTGTTGCAGCGGAAATTAACTATACCCGTATCTGTTTTTTCTCTGGCAGATATTTTCGTCCAAGCAAAAAAAAAGGTGCTTCAGTTGGAAGCACCCTTAACATCCGTTTCAAAGGGGAGGGGAAAGAGGAGAAGCAGAAACGGACGGATCCGAACATGTGTCATGGACAGGCATGAGCGAATCATGTTAGTTAGTCTGAGGGTTCGGCGCGAAGTTCCGTCTCTTGCTGGCCGAATATTTCAGACGGTTACGCAGGAGGATTCCATTTGGTCTTTTGCTGCCTCTCTCTTTGGTCTGCTATGCAGAGATTCAGCAATCTGCAACACGGTCTGCCTGTTGTGGCGAAAGGAAAGAGACGGGACCAGACGAATCTGAGAAGGAGCGAAAAAAGAGAGGCACGAAGTAAAAAGCGACGAGTAAAAGGTGAACGCTGAAGCGGTAAGGGGGTGAGAAACGAGAGTAGCGGAGCCGACGAGAGGTTGCCAGCCGCAGGATGAAAATGACACAAAAGAAAAGGGCATCCGATGGATGCCCTTTCGCTGTCTGCCGAGGCAGGGATTATGCTGCGAATGCGCCGCGCATTTTCTTGAGTGCGGCCGATTCAATCTGGCGAATGCGTTCGGCAGAAACACCGAATTCATCGGCCAGTTCGTGCAGGGTAGAGCCATCGCCTTCGTCCTGGAGCCAGCGCGCTTCGATGATGCGGCGAGAGCGGGGGTCCAGCACGGCCAGTGCATTGGAGACACCTGCGCCCTGCATGTCGTCATGCGCGCGACGATCCAGCACCGTACCCGGCTCCTGCTCGCCTTCGTCAGACAGATAGGAGATGGGTGCGAAGTCGTCGGTGTCGTCATCCTGAGACTCCAGCGACATGTCACGGCCGGTAAGTCGAACTTCCATTTCACTGACATCTTCGGGACGGACGTTCAGTTTGGAGGCGATGCCTTCAATATGCTCTGGTGTGAGCGTCTGACCATCGGGACGCATGCTGCGCAGATTGAAAAACAGCTTGCGCTGCGCCTTGGTGGTTGCGACTTTGACCAGACGCCAATTGCGAATGATGTATTCGTGTATTTCAGCCTTGATCCAGTGAACCGCGAAAGAGACCAGACGAACACCGCGGGTGACGTCAAAACGTTTTACCGCCTTCATAAGTCCGATATTGCCTTCCTGAATCAGGTCGGCGTGCGGCAGGCCATAGCCCAGATACTGGCGGGAAATGGAGACAACAAGACGCAGGTGAGACATAATCAGTTCGCGGGCAGCGTTCAGATCGCCTTTTTCCTGCAGCGTCGCGCCCAGTTCCTGCTCGCGTTCGGGCGTGAGCATGGGGATGCGATTCACAGCACTGATGTAAGATTCGATCGTACCCAGCGCTCCGGGGTTGGAAATCGCGGTGGCAATCGAATTTTGCAGCGTAAGCGCTTGATTTGACATGGTTTTGTATATCTCCTGAAGAGGAATATTCAAGTAGCTATATATTAGCACTCTCTGTGCCTGAGTGCTAATATAGAGTCCTTATAAGTTAAAAAGTTCCGTTTCAGATGGTTTTTTGCACGCATGCGGGCGCATTGGGCGCCGTTTTTTTGTGTCAGAATTTATCCAACGCCAACGCCAACGCCAACGCATCCCCGCCACCAACACGTACATCAGGAAAATACGCAGTTACGGAGCAGGTGGCCCCGGAAAATGCCACTTTCTATCGGGAGCCTCCTGATCGCTTATTTCAGGCGCTCTGCATGAAATCGCAGGTGATCTTCCATGAACGTGGAAATGAAATAATAACCGTGATCATAATGCTCGTGGCGGCGCAGCGTGAGGGGTTGCTCCGCTTTCGCGCAGGCGGCTTCCAGTAACTCGGGCAGTAGCTGTCCATCGGCCAGGAATTTGTCGGCCAGTCCCTGATCCACCAGAATCCCATCGGGGAAGGGGGTGCTGGCTTTTTCCATCAGCTTGCTGGCATCGTAATTTTCCCAGCTCTGGCGATCCTGACCCAGATAGCCGGTAAAGGCCTTTTCGCCCCACGGGCAGTTCATTGGAGCGCTGATGGGCGCGAAAGCCGACACGGAACGGAAGAGCTCGGGGTTTTTGAGCGCAATGGTCAGTGCGCCATGTCCGCCCATGGAATGGCCGAAAATGCCCGTACGGCTCTGATCGCCGCCGAATTCCGGGATGAACCCCAGCAGCTCCCTGGTAATGTAGCTGTACATTCTGTAGTGATCTTTCCAGCCCGGCTCGGTTGCATCCAGATAAAAGCCCGCCCCCGTGCCAAAGTCCCAGCCTTCGTCTTCACCGGGGACGTTTGCGCCCCGCGGACTGGTATCCGGGGTCACAAGAAGAATGCCAAGCTCGGCAGCAATACGCTGCGCACCCGCCTTGGTCATAAAGGTTTCTTCGGTACATGTGAGTCCCGCCAGATAAATCAGGGCGGGTACCGGACCACGCACTGCCTGCGGAGGAATGAAGACCGAAAACTGCATGGGCAGACCTATTTCTTCTGAGGCATGGCGATAAAAGCGCTGTGTGCCGTCAAAACAATAATGTTCGCTTAAGAGTTCGAATTTTTCGCTCATGGGTGTGCCTTCGCTCCTGATCATTTATTGTGGATTTTTTGCCATAAATACAGCAAGCTTCTACCATAGCATTGTTTCAATCCCGGTTACAATATAGGAAAAAAATCACCGGTAGCCCCAGGCAGTTCCCACCCAATGCCGTCGCTACAATCGCCTATTCAGTGTAGAGTACGACCATGGCCCGCTTACCTCGGCTTTACGCAGCCGGCATCCCCCAACTGGTTCACGCCAGGTTTCTGTTTCCGCTGTCAACACGCAATTCGTCCGTCGGGTCGATTCTGGACGAAGTACAGAAATGGCTTTTTGATGGCCTGTCCCGTCACGCCGTGATGCTGCATGCGTGGACGCTGACCGAGGACGGCATCCTGCTGCTCGCTACACCAGGCAACGAGAAAAGCCTGCCTCGCCTGGTGCAGATGCTGGGCCGCAATCTTGCCACCACCCTGCGCAGTGGTCCGGTATTTTCCGGTAGATATCGTTCCACGCTGGTTGAGCCTGGCGCATGGGTGATTCCATCAATGATCTGGCTCGAATCCTGGGTGGCCCGAGAAAAGGGGGCATCTGACAGCGAAATCTGGCCCTGGTCATCTGCGGGGTATCACACGGGGGCGTTCATGGGTTATTCGGCCTTTTTGAGCGACCATGCTGATTACTGGTCATCGGGCAACACACCCTTTGACCGCCAGGCGGCCTACAAATTCCGTTATACCGAAGGCCTGTCTTCGGGCCAGCTGCAACAGATAGCGCAGGCCCTTCACGGGCAGTGGGCATTGGGTTCATCCGCATTCATCAGTCAGCTCGCGGCGACGGCCAGCCGGCGCCCGACGCAGGGTAGACGGGGCCGACCCCGCAGGCAGACTAGCGCTACACCGGACTGAATTGATACAACGGGCTACAGCGTACGTTATGCCAGATTTTTCTGACAGGCGTCAGAATACAGAGATAATGCTGCTTCCCGTTACTTTTCGGTTCGGGCCAGCGTTCACAGATACGGAAAAATTTTACAAAAATTTTACGCTTTGCCAGATAGACTTGCGTATACTCGCTGCTTCGCGTCGATTCTGGAATTATTTTGCGATTTCAACTACTTGCGTTTGTTGTAGCGTTGTTTCTTGTTTTCTTCATCAGCCGGGTTCTTCTGGTTTTGTGGCAGCGCAAACGCGTTCTTGAGGCAAACGGTGTCGTTCGTGTTTTTCTGGGTGGATTGCGCATTGATCTGAACCAGATTGCCACCTATGCTGTTCTGCCTGCTGTTCTCATGCCCTGGCTGCATGACCGACAGTGGTTTGTCACTCTTACCGCCGTCTGGTTTGGCGCCTGGTGGCTGGCAAGCGTGTTCATGGAAATCTGCACGCCCCAGTTCATAGACGAATACGACTCCCGTCCCAATCGGCTGTTTGTCGAATATCTCAAGCATCCCAGGGAAGTCTCGGGCATGCTATGGCGTGGCTATAAGAAGGTGCTGGCAGTAGGGATTCTTGTCTTTGCAGGCATGATTGTTCTGGCTCTGTATCTGTTTTCCGGCTATACCGTGTCATCGCTGGAGTGGGGATGGTCGCGCCCGATTGAATCGCTTGTCTACCTGGCTCTGTGTTTTATCATGATCCGCGGCACGCTGAAAAAGCGTCCCATCAACCCTTCGACGGTGGCGTTTGCCGGCGATGGGATGGTCAACAGTCTTGCCCTGAATTCAATTTATAGTCTGTTCTACGCGATTTATGCCATGAAGTATGAGCTGTCGGCAGAAGACGTCTATGGCAAAATGCCCGCAGAACAGATGAACCGGATTGTGTGCGAAACCGCCGGCATTCCTCTGGCTCCCGACACGGATACAGGACCAGCCACAAGACACAGACAGGCGGTGTCAACGACCTGCGGCAAGCCGCTGAATATCGTGCTCATTGTGGAAGAGAGTCTGGGCGCGCAATATGTGCAGAGCCTCGGTGGTCAGCACCTCACGCCCAATCTCGATGCGCTGTATCAAGAGGGCTGGGCTTTTACCCGTGCCTATGCTACCGGTACGCGTTCCGTACGCGGACTGGAGGCTCTGTCTGCCGGGTTTCCGCCAACCATTACCCAGTCGGTGTTCAAGTTGCCCGGCGCGCAAAACGGATTTTTCACGATTGCCGATGCACTGAATCAGCAGCACGGCTATCATTCGCGCTTTCTGTACGGCGGCGAAGCCCATTTCGATAATATGAAGGGTTTCTTCCTGGGTAATGGCTTTAGCGAGGTGATTGACGGTCCCCAGTTCACGGATCCGCAATTCCTGGGTACCTGGGGCTACAGTGATGAGGATATGTTCAATCAGCTGGATCGCCTGTTGCAGCAGGACATGAAACGGGATGTACCGGTTCTTACGCTGGCCTTCAGCGTGAGCAATCACTCTCCCTGGGAATATCCGGAAGGTCGTATCCAGACTTCTGGTGACCCCGCTACCGTGGAAAACACCGTACGCTACGCCGACTACGCACTGGGCCGTTTTTTCGACACGGCCAAAACCCGGGATTACTGGGCAAATACCGTTTTTGTGGTGGTCGCCGACCACGATTCACGGGTTTTTGGCGCCGAACTGATTCCGCTGAAGCATTTTCATATTCCCGCGGTGATTCTTGGCGGCACCGTTGCACCGCGGCTTGACGACCGGCTTATCAGCCAGATTGATCTGCCGCCAACACTGCTGGCGCTGGCAGGTGCGGGGTGTGAACACCCAATGATAGGCCAGGACCTGACCCAGCAGACACCTGATCGCGCCATCATGCAGTATGGCGATCGCTATGGCTACCTGAAGGGCGACATGCTGACTGTGCTCGAACCCCATCTTGAACCCAGGCAGTTTCGCTATACCGCCCCCGACACCTTCGAAAGCATGCCTGAAGACAGGACGCTGATTGAACTGGCTCGCGCTCATGCGCTCTGGCCCTTCAGTGTTTACCGGGATAAAAGCTATACTGTTTCGAAACAACGTTGATTGCAGGTAACAGGGCTTCGTCTGCGGGTGAGGCCTGTTGTTATCTGATCCCCATTTCGGAGAGTTTGCCATGGCGTATTTGCTGGCGCTGGATCAGGGAACCTCGAGTTCCCGAAGTATTCTGTTTGACCGTCACGGCCAGATTGCCGGTGTGGCCCAGCAGGAGTTCACTCAGCACTATCCCCAGTCGGGGTGGGTGGAACACGATGCCCGGGAAATCTGGCGCACTCAGCTGGATACCATGCAGGCGGTGTTGCGCGAAAGCAGGGTATCTGTCGAGCAGGTCCGGGCCATTGGTATCACCAACCAGAGGGAAACCTCAGTTCTGTGGGATCGAAAAACCGGCGAACCGCTAGGTCCGGCGATCGTTTGGCAGGACCGACGTGGCGAACCGCTATGCCGTCAGTTGCGTGAACAGGGGCATGAGCAGTCAATTCTGGACAAAACGGGGCTGCGACTGGATGCCTATTTTTCTGCCACCAAGCTGGCGTGGATGCTTGAGCACCTGCCGCAAGCCCGGGCGCGTGCCGAGAAGGGCGAACTCGCCTTCGGCACCATCGATACCTGGCTGATCTGGCAGTTGACCGGCGGGCAAGTTCACGCCACCGATGTGACGAATGCCTCGCGCACCATGCTGCTGAATGTGCATACAGGTCAATGGGACCCGCAATTGCTGGATCTGTTCCAGATTCCCGAAAGCCTGCTGCCGCAGGTGCTTCCCTCTAGTGCCCATTACGGAGATATCCAGCCCGATTTGCTGGGTCAATCCCTGCCTGTTTGTGGGGTGGCAGGCGATCAGCACAGTGCGCTTTTCGGTCAGGCCTGCATCCGCGCCGGCATGGCAAAGAATACTTACGGCACGGGCTGCTTTGCCTTATTGCATACGGGAACCCACTTTACTGCATCGGACAATGGCCTGTTGACGACAAGAGTGGCGCAGTATGGGCAGCGTGAGCCCGAGTTTGCCCTGGAGGGCAGCGTGTTCGTAGCAGGCGCGGCAGTGCAGTGGTTGCGCGATGGCCTGGGTATTATCAAAACGAGCAGCGAGGTCCAGGCACTAGCTGAATCCGTGCCCGATAGCGGCGGCGTGATGTTCGTGCCTGCTTTTACCGGACTGGGCGCACCATACTGGAATGCCGATGCCAGAGGCACCCTGACCGGCCTGACGCGGGCGACGACCGCTGCGCATATTGCCCGGGCGGCGGTTGAAAGCATTGCCTATCAAAGTGCCGCGCTGCTCTCGGCCATGGCCCGCGATGGCGCCGGCCTGGAACAGCTTCGGGTAGATGGGGGTGCCAGCGTCAATGATGCGCTGATGCAGTTCCAGGCAGACCTGTTAGGGATTTCTGTCATTCGGCCGAAGGTCGTGGAAACCACGGCACTGGGTGCGGCGTATCTGGCCGGTCTGCAATGCGGTGTGTGGTCCGATGTGGCCGAAATAGAGCAACTCTGGCAGGTGGATCGAACGTTCGAGCCGGGCATGAGCAAAGATGAAGCAGCCAGTCGGATGGCGCAGTGGGACCGGGCCGTGGCCCACACGGTCCAGGGCACCTGAGGCGGTGCTCAGCTCAGGAAACGCATCTTGAATGACCGTCCCTTGATAGGGCGCTGGCTTAGCCGCTGCAGGGTGTCTTCTGCCACCTGACGGTCAATGGCAACGAAAGCTACAAAATCGAACAGACTGATTTTGCCAACCTGATCTGTCTTCAAGCCAAGATCTTTCGTGAGCGCGCCCAGCAGATCACCTGCCCGTAATTTGTCTTTCTTTCCACCGCGAATGCAGATGGTACGCATCGGGGGGGTGAAGGCACCCCGGCCGCGTTGCAGGCTGGCCATGTCAAGCCATGCCAGCGGAGCGCCCAGCGCCTGTTCGATACGCTCGGCGCGGAACTTTTCTTTCGGCGTACACAGTGTGAGCGCCAGTCCAGCGCGGCCGGCTACCCTCCCAGTACGTCCAATGCGATGGATATGGGTCTCGGCATTGGGTGACATGTCAACATTGATCACCGCATCCAGGGTGGCGATGTCCAGGCCCCTTGCGGCAACGTCTGTGGCCACCAGCACCGAACAGCTTTGACCGATGAAATCCACCAGCACGTCTTCACGGTCGCGCTGTTCCATATCCCCATGCAGGGTGCGGGCTTCGATGCCGCGCTCCAAAAGCGAGTCGGTCAGTGCTTCGCATTGCGCCTTCGTATTGCAGAAAGCCAGGGTGGAAACGGGACGGTAGGCGTTAAGCAAAGCTGCCGTCGTCTCGAAGCGGTTTTCTTCTTCGGTCGCCACGAACCATGCCTCTGTGTCCGGATGATCAGGCTTTTCGTCTACGCGTACGTGGACAGGGTTCATCAGAAACCCTTCGCTGGCCTTCAGAATGGCAGGAGGGAAGGTAGCAGAAAACAGCAGGCTCTGTCGTTTCAGCGGGCAGGCCTGCGTAATGGCGCTGATATCTTCATAGAAGCCCATATCGATCATGCGATCTGCTTCGTCCAGGACCAACACCTTGACTGCGGACAGGTCCAGCACGTCGCGATCGACCAGATCCAGCACACGACCGGGCGTTCCTACAACAATATGTGCACCATGCTGGAGCGATTCGGCCTGCGGTTTCAGCGCCGTGCCCCCATATAGTGCAAGCACTTTGATGTTGCTCAGTGCCCGGGCAAGCTTGCGAACTTCCTGGGCGACCTGCTCGGCCAGCTCCCGGGTGGGGCACAAAACCAGGCCCTGACAGCCGAAGTAGGCAGGGTTCAGACGCTGCAGCAGTCCTAGCGCGAAGGCCAGGGTTTTGCCGCTGCCGGTCTTGGCCTGGGCAAGCACATCCCGACCTTCGAGAACCACTGGCAAACTGGCGGCCTGTATAGGCGTCATGGCGTGAAAGCCGAGTTCTGACAGATTTTTTTGCTGGGCATCAGAAAGCGGGAGAGAGGAAAAAGACATGGTGACCTGAAGGTGAGGAGAACGCGGGAGGGCTGCGTGAAACCCGGCGATGTTCCTGCATGGAGTCGACGGGAAAAGCATAATGAAATCGTAGGCTTATTGTAACGTACATCTCTTGATTCAATGATCTGTCCCTAATTTAAATTGAACCAAAATAGTGCGTATAATATTAGGGTGCGTCCCTAATTATTTTTCTTGCCATGCCTGTGCAATCGCAGTATTCTTTCTCCTCCCTTATTGCGCTGCAGGATCAGGCACGAGCTGCCATCACCGGTTGCATCTGCAATCTGCAAGTACCATCTGATCCCTTGCGCTCTTTACGCAGCATCCTGCGGAGTTTCCTATGTCAGTTCATTCTCCTTCTTCCGCCGGGCAGGTTTCGGTTATTGATGCTTCAGCCATCGGTCATCGGCCGCATCGGCTGCCCAAAGCCCAGGGCCTGTACGATCCGGCCAACGAACATGACGCCTGTGGCGTCGGCTTTGTGGCCAATATCAAGGGCCGTAAAAGCCACGCAATCATTCAGCAGGGTCTGAAAATTCTTGAAAATCTGGACCATCGCGGCGCGGTGGGCGCCGACAAGCTCATGGGCGATGGCGCAGGTATCCTGATCCAGATTCCCGACACGCTTTATCGCGAAGAGATGGCCAAACAGGGCATTACCCTGCCGCCGGAAGGGGAGTACGGGGTAGCCATGGTGTTCCTGCCCAAGGAAACGGCTTCCCGTCTGGCCTGTGAAAAGGAACTCGAACGCGCGGTGCGCGACGAAGGTCAGGTGTTGCTGGGCTGGCGTGATGTGCCAATCGATCACGAGATGGAAATGTCGCCCACGGTGCGTGACTGTGAACCCCTGATCCGCCAGCTCTTCATTGGACGCGGCCCGGACGTCATGGTGCCCGATGCACTGGAGCGCAAGCTTTACGTGATCCGTAAAACTGCCAGCCACGCCATTCAGAACATGCGTCTGGCGCATGGCCAGGAATATTTCGTGCCGTCCGCGTCTGTGCGTACGGTGGTGTACAAAGGCCTGCTGCTGGCCAATCAGGTTGGCGTCTACTATCGCGACCTGGCCGATACACGTGCTGTGTCTGCCCTGGCGCTGGTGCACCAGCGATTCTCCACCAACACCTTCCCGGCCTGGCCGCTGGCCCACCCTTACCGCATGATCGCGCATAATGGCGAAATCAATACGGTCAAAGGGAACTTCAACTGGCTGCGTGCCCGCGAAGGCATGATGGAATCCGCGGTCCTGGGCGAAGATCTGCAAAAGCTTTATCCCATTGTCTACGAGGGGCAGTCCGATACCGCGACTTTCGACAACTGTCTCGAACTGCTGGTTACCTCCGGCTATTCGCTGTCTCATGCCATCATGATGATGATTCCCGAAGCGTGGGAGCAGCACGCCACCATGGATGAAAACCGCCGCGCGTTCTACGAATACAACGCGGCCAAAATGGAACCCTGGGATGGTCCGGCAGCCGTGGCGTTTACCGATGGTCGTCAGATTGGCGCTACGCTGGACCGTAACGGCCTGCGTCCGGCCCGCTATCTCATTACTGATGACGATATGGTCATTCTGGCCTCCGAGGCCGGCACCCTGACCGTGCCCGAGAACCGCATTGTTAAAAAATGGCGTCTGCAACCTGGTCGCATGCTGCTGATTGACCTCGAACAGGGCCGGATCATCGATGACGATGAAATCAAGTCGCAACTGTCCAACAACCGTCCTTATGGCCAGTGGATCAAACGACTGCGAGTCAAGCTTGATGACATTCTCATCCACGAGAAAAACCATCCTCAGGCTTCCTCTGCGCCAGCTGTTTTGCTGGATCGCCAGCAGGCTTTCGGCTGGAACCAGGAAGATCTCAAGTTTATTATCCGCCCCATGGCCACCAATGGCGAAGAGGCTATCGGTTCCATGGGTAATGACACCCCGCTGGCCGTGCTGTCGTCCAAATCGAAATCGTTCTATAACTACTTTCGTCAGCTATTTGCCCAGGTGACCAATCCGCCAATCGATCCCATCCGCGAACAGCTGGTGATGTCGCTGGTGTCTTTCATTGGTCCCAAGCCCAATCTGCTGGATATCAATAACGTCAATCCGCCGCAGCGGATCGAAGTCTCGCAACCCATTCTGGACTTTGCGGGCATGAGTGTGTTGCGCGATATCGAGAAATACACCGACAACAAATTCCGCAGTGTAGAGCTGGACATTACCTATCCAATAGACTGGGGTAGTGAGGGTATCGAAGCCTGTATCGCTGCATTGTGTTCCAGCGCAGCTGATGCGGTGCGCAGCGGCTTTAATATTCTGCTTCTGTCCGATCGCAAGATGGACGGCGAGCGTGTGGCCATCCCTGCGCTGCTGGCAACCTCTGCCGTGCACCAGCACCTGATTCGCGAAGGCTTGCGCACGGCGACTGGTCTGGTTGTCGAAACCGGTTCTGCCCGTGAAGTGCATCACTTTGCCCTGCTGGGCGGTTTTGGTGCCGAAGCCATTTATCCGAATCTGGTTATGGAAACGCTGGCAACTTTCCCGGAACCGGAAAAAGCCGTCAAGAACTATTTGAAAGCGGTCGGTAAGGGCCTGAACAAAGTCATGTCCAAAATGGGCATTTCAACGTACATGTCCTACACCGGTGCGCAGATTTTCGAAGCCGTGGGCCTGCAATCGGCGCTGGTCAAAAAATACTTTTCCGGTACCCCCAGCAAGATCGAAGGTCTGGATATCTTCCAGGTGGCTGAAGAGGCCATCCGCATGCACCGGGCGGCCTACAGTGATGACCCTGTCCTGAAGAACGCACTGGATGCCGGCGGCGAGTATGAATATCGCGTTCGTGGCGAAGACCATATGTGGACGCCCGATTCCATTGCCAAGCTGCAGCATTCTACCCGTGCCAATAACTATCGCACCTACAAGGAATACGCCCAGCTGATCAACGACCAGTCCCGCCGTCACATGACGTTCCGCGGTCTGTTCGAGTTCCGGGTGGATCCGTCCAAGGCGATTCCGCTGGAAGAGGTCGAACCGGCAAAGGAAATCGTCAAGCGGTTTGCGACAGGCGCGATGTCGCTTGGATCCATTTCTACCGAAGCGCACTCTGTGCTGGCCGTGGCGATGAACCGGATTGGCGGAAAATCCAACACGGGTGAAGGCGGTGAAGATGAGTTGCGTTACCGCAATGAGCTGCGTACGGGTGCAAGTGGCATCAAGAAGGGCGACACGCTTGCGTCTGTGCTCGGATCTGACCGCATTGAAGCCGATGTCCCGCTGCAACTGGGCGATTCCCTGCGGTCAAAAATCAAACAGGTTGCCTCTGGCCGTTTCGGTGTGAGTGCAGAATATCTGTCCAGCGCCGATCAGATTCAGATCAAAATGGCGCAGGGGGCCAAACCCGGTGAGGGTGGCCAGCTGCCCGGCCACAAAGTCTCCGAATATATTGCCAAACTGCGCTATTCCGTGCCGGGTGTCGGGCTTATTTCTCCTCCGCCTCACCATGACATTTATTCCATCGAGGATCTGGCGCAACTGATCCACGATCTGAAAAACGTCAACCCATCGGCATCCATCTCTACCAAACTGGTGTCCGAAGTCGGCGTAGGCACGGTGGCCGCGGGTGTGGCCAAGGCCAAGTCCGATCATATTGTGATTGCCGGTCATGACGGTGGTACCGGCGCATCGCCGATTTCTTCGATCAAGCATGCGGGTACCTCGTGGGAACTGGGTCTGTCTGAAACCCAGCAGACGCTGGTGCTTAACAAGCTTCGCAGCCGAGTCCGCGTTCAGGCCGACGGCCAGATGAAAACCGGCCGCGACGTGGTGATTGGCGCACTTCTGGGTGCTGATGAGTTTGGCTTTGCCACGGCGCCGCTGGTCGTGGAAGGCTGCATCATGATGCGCAAATGCCATTTGAATACCTGCCCGGTCGGCGTGGCCACACAGGATCCGGTTCTGCGCAAAAAATTCCAGGGTAAGCCGGAACACGTCGTCAACTTCTTTTTCTTTATTGCCGAAGAAGTACGCGAAATCATGGCCCAGCTCGGTATTCGCAAATTCGACGAACTGATCGGCCGCGCCGACCTGCTCGACATGCGTGCGGGGATTGAACACTGGAAAGCCCGCGGACTGGACTTCAGCAATATCTTCCATCAGCCTGAGGTGGACACGCCACCGCGGCACACCGAAGAGCAGGATCACGGTCTGGACAAGGCGCTGGATATCCAGCTGCTGGAGCGCAGCAAGGCAGCGCTGGAACGCGGCGAAAAAGTCTCGTTTATTGTGCCCGTGCGTAACCGCAACCGGACAGTCGGCTCCATGCTGTCTGGTGCCGTGGCTCGCAAGTATGGTCACGAGGGGCTGCCCGACGATACTATCCATATTCAGTTGAATGGTACGGCAGGCCAGAGTTTCGGCGCATTCCTGGCTCATGGCATTACGTTTGACCTGGTGGGCGAAGGCAATGACTACGTTGGCAAGGGCTTGTCAGGCGGGCGCATTATCGTGCGCTCACCCAACGATTTTCGCGGCTACGGCCCCGATCACATCATCGCCGGCAATACTTTGCTCTACGGTGCGCTGGCTGGTGATGCGTACTTCAACGGTGTTGTTGGCGAGCGCTTCGCCGTACGCAACTCCGGCGCCGCCACTGTCGTGGAAGGTACCGGCGATCATGGCTGCGAATACATGACAGGCGGTACGGTCGTGGTACTGGGCCAGACGGGGCGTAACTTTGCTGCCGGTATGTCCGGCGGGGTGGCGTATGTCTGGGATCCCGAAGGCACTTTCAGGTCACGCTGCAATATGGCCATGGTGGAACTCGGCGACGTCGCGTCACATGACGAGCAGCTCAAGGAAAATCTGCAGGAAGGCTGGCACAGTGCGCAACGCGGACAGGAGCGTCAGACCGACGAAACCATTCTGCGCGGACTGGTGGAAAATCACTTCCGCCTGACCGGCAGTTTCCGTGCGCGCGATTTGCTGGGCGACTGGAACAAGTCGCGCAAGCAATTCGTCAAGGTCATGCCGACCGACTATAAACGTGCGCTGGCAGAAATCTGGCAGTCAGAACAAACTGCCCGCAAAGCAGCTTAAGGAAAGATCAATCATGGGTAAAATTACCGGTTTTATTGAATTTGAGCGGGTCCCCGAATCCTACGAGGCACCCGGTGCACGACTGAAGCACTACAAGGAATTTGTACTGGCGCTGGAAGACAAGCAGGCGCAGATCCAGGGTGCGCGCTGCATGGACTGTGGCATTCCATTTTGTAACACTGGCTGTCCGGTGAACAATATTATTCCTGACTGGAACGATCTGGTATACCGTCAGGAATGGAAGCAGGCGCTGGAAGTGCTGCATTCCACCAACAACTTCCCTGAGTTCACGGGTCGAATCTGTCCCGCGCCCTGCGAAGAAGCCTGTACGCTTAATATCAACAACGATCCTGTGGGCATCAAGTCTATTGAGCATGCCATCATCGACAAGGGCTGGGACCAGGGATGGGTGCTGCCGCAGCCGCCTCTGAAAAAAAGCGGAAAAAAAGTCGCCGTCGTCGGTTCCGGTCCTGCGGGACTGGCAGCCGCCCAGCAACTGGCGCGGGTGGGCCATGGAGTCACGGTGTTCGAGAAAAGTAACCGTATCGGCGGTCTGCTGCGCTACGGCATCCCTGACTTCAAACTGGACAAGACCCTGATTGAGCGTCGCGTCTCCCAGATGGAAGCCGAGGGTGTCGAGTTCCAGGCGTCCACTTATGTAGGGACACCGGCCAATGCCACCGAAGACGGTCTGAATGTCATTACCATTGACGAGCTCAACAATCAGTTCGATGCTATTGTCATGGCGGGCGGCTCTGAAGCGCCCCGTGATTTGCCGGTTCCGGGTCGCGAACTGAATGGTGTTCACTTCGCCATGGATTTTCTGCGCCAGCAGAACAAACGCAATGCCGGCGACCGCCTTAGCGGTCAGATTACCGCCACCGGCAAGCACGTAATCGTGATTGGCGGCGGCGATACCGGTTCCGACTGCGTAGGTACCAGCAACCGTCAGGGTGCGGCGTCCGTGACACAGATCGAGCTCATGCCCAAGCCTCCCGAGCATGAAAACAAGGCGCTAACCTGGCCGTACTGGCCTGCCAAGCTGCGAACCTCCTCGTCGCATGTGGAGGGCTGCGAGCGCGACTGGGCCATTACGACCAAGCGATTTGAAGGTGACAAGGGCAAGGTGAAAAAGCTTGTTTGCACCCGCGTAGAGTGGGTCAAGGACGAGACAACCGGCCAGATGAAAATGCAGGAAGTCGAAGGCTCCGAGTTCGAACTGAAAGCCGACCTTGTCCTGCTTGCCATGGGGTTTGTTTCACCAGTTGCCGCTGTACTGGATGCCTTTGGTGTCGAGAAGGATCAGCGTGGAAACGTCAAGGCCAACGTCGAGAACTATCGCACATCCGTCGACAAGGTTTTTGCGGCCGGAGACATGCGTCGCGGCCAGTCGCTGGTGGTCTGGGCAATTCGTGAAGGCCGGCAGTGTGCCCGTGCCGTTGATGAATTCCTGACCGGCGCATCGCTGCTGCCCCGTTAAGGAAATCGAAAAGACCCTGTTCTGCGTTGCGCAGTTGTTACACTGCATTACGCAAGCCGTTGTTTTCTGATGTAGATTTATGCGAAAGTGGTTGTTTCACAGTGGAACGGTCACTTTCGCATTTTTGTCACGGGCTTTTTACCAAATCCCGTTAAACAGATACAATAGGCTTTCTTTTTCAAGAACATTCTTTGATGACAGTAGAGTCACGTCAATCATCCCCACCGGTTATCCGGTTCGCAGATGTCACCCTAGGTTATGATGCACGCGTCATTCTGCGGGATCTGAATCTCGAAGTATACAAAGGCGAAGTGGTTGCGCTTATCGGTGGTTCCGGTTCCGGGAAAACCACGCTGCTGCGCGCGGCCACAGGCCAGATACGTGCCAAGAAAGGTACCGTCACGGTCTTCGACCATGACGTCAACCGCATGACGCCCCAACAATTGGGCGCCGTGCGCCGTCGCATGGGCGTTCTCTTTCAGCAGGGCGCTCTGTTTACGGATCTGAGCGTATTTGACAATGTGGCATTTCCCTTGCGCGAGCTTAGCAAAGACAGCGAATCCGTCATTCTGGACAAGGTGCTGGACAAGCTTGACCAGGTTGGCCTAAAGCGCGCTGCCCATTTGAGCGTATCTGAAATCTCGGGTGGGATGGCGCGGCGCGTTGCGCTTGCCCGGGCGATCGTGCTGGAGCCGGAAATTATTCTGTTTGATGAGCCGTTTGCCGGGCTGGATCCCATTTCGCTTGGCATGACCGCACGCCTGATCCGTAGTCTGACCGACAAACTCGGATGTGCCACGGTGCTGATTACCCACGATCTTGAGGAATCTTTTCTGATTGCCGACCAGGTCTACATGGTGGGGGATGGAAGCCTGGTGGTATCCGGAACGCCCGAGGAGGTGCGCCAGTCCGACAACTCCCTGGCCCGCCAGTTTCTCAAGGGCGCTTCCAGTGGACCGGTGGTCTTTGAGTATCCGCCTTCGCCCGATTTCGATCGCTGGCTCAGTCGTCATCGCGGAGGTGTTGAATGATCACACGCCTGATTACGGCTCTGGGGTCCCGCATTACCGGACCCATCCTGACGCTGGGCGTCTTCTTCCGTTTCTTCCTGTCAGTCATGGCGCGCAGCAGTGTGGTATTCAAGCGCCCTCGACTGGTGATCGAACAGATTCACTTTATCGGCAACTACTCGCTGATTATCATCGCCGTCTCGGGGCTGTTTGTCGGCTTTGTGCTGGGGCTGCAGGGCTATTACACACTGACCCGCTACGGCTCCGAAGAGGCGCTGGGTGTTATGGTGGCGCTGGGTCTGGTGCGCGAGCTCGGGCCCGTGGTCACGGCATTATTGTTCGCGGGACGTGCGGGAACATCCATCACGGCCGAAATCGGTCTGATGAAGGCCGGCGAGCAGATCGCGGCCATCGAAGTCATGGGAATCAACCCCTTGCGTCGCATTGTGGTGCCGCGTTTCTGGGGAGGCGTCGTGGCCATGCCAATTCTGGCGTTGATCTTCTCGGCGGTTGGTATTATCGGTGGCTGGCTGGTGGCCGTCGTTCTAATCGGTGTTGATGGCGGATCGTTCTGGTCGCAAATGCAGAGCGCGGTCGACATCCGCGACGATATTCTGGCCGGATTCATAAAAAGTATCGTGTTTGGTGTGGCAGTCATGCTTGTTGCCGTTTACGAGGGCTGGATGTCACGACCCACGCCTGAAGGGGTGGCCCGGGCTACCACGCGTACGGTTGTCGTCAGTTCGCTGCTTGTACTGGCGCTTGATTTCCTGCTCACAGCAGTTATGTTCGGTGGCTAATCACCGTCGGTGATGTGCACACGCTAAAGGTTAAATTCAAATGAGTAAGAAAACAGATTTTCTGGTTGGGTTGTTCGTGCTGCTGGGTATCCTGGCAGCGGTATTCTTGATGCTGCAGGCCGGCAACCTCAAAACCTTCTCTATCGGGCAAACTTACCACGTCACGGCCCGTTTCGAAAACATTGGTGCCCTCAAAGTGCGTTCACCGGTCAAGAGCAATGGTGTGGTCGTTGGTCGCGTCAGCAACATCTCCTTTGACAACAAAGAGTTCAAGGCAGTGGTTGGGATGGATATCGAGGGCGGGTACCAGTTTCCTGAAGACAGTTCCGCTTCGATCATGACTTCCGGTCTGCTCGGTGAGCAATATGTGGGCCTGACACCAGGCGCAGATGAGAAAAATCTGGCGGATAACGGTCAGATTACCTACACGCAAAGCGCCGTGGTACTTGAAGAGCTCATCAGCAAATTCCTGTTCTCCAAAGCAGAATCTGAAGGATCGGGCACACCCGCCGGCGGTGCTGCGGGACAGCAGGATAATGCCGCACCGGACCTGACACCGCCAGCTTCGGCGCCTGCACCCGTGCAATAACATCTGAATTACTGGTATTATTTACGCTAATGCAAGGGCAGGGCAGCACGGCGCAGTGCGTCATGGGGCGAGCCGGTCAAGTATGATCCTGCCGATATCAAACATCGAGTCCTGAATGAAACAAACACAAATACGCCTGGTTGGTCTGGGGTCCGCACTGGCGTTGCTTGCCGGTTGTGCGTCGGTCAAAAATCCAAGCCCGGAAGATCCGCTGGAAAGCTATAACCGCAGCATGTTCCAGTTCAATGATGCAGTTGACCGGAATGTACTCACACCCGTCGCAAAGGGCTATAAAGCAGTCGTGCCCAGTCCTGTTCGCACATGCGTGACAAATATTTTCAATAACTTTGGTGATATCTGGTCCGGGGTCAACAGTTTTCTGCAGGGCCGTGCGCTGGACTCTATCAATACGTTTGGCCGGGTGCTGTTTAACTCTACCATGGGTATAGGCGGGTGTATCGACGTGGCTTCCATGAAGGGTGCACCACGTATCCAGAATGACTTTGGTACCACACTGGGCGTCTGGGGAATTGGTCAGGGTCCCTATTTTGTTCTGCCTTTACTGGGCCCCTCTACCTTCCGTGATACGGCGGGTACGGTGGGTGACGGCTTTGGGGGCGCGGCCGTGTACGCCTCGCCTGGCGCAATCGACGATGTTCCTGTTCGCAATTCGGTCTGGGGCGTCAGTATCGTGAACTCTCGCGCCAATCTGCTTAATGCCAGCGATCTGATGAACGATGTCGCGCTGGATCGCTACAGCTTCCTGCGCGACGCTTACCTGCAACGACGTCAGGCGCTCCTGAACCAGAAACTCGGCCCGGTGATACTGGACGCGCAAGATGGACAGGGCAAGTCAGCCACAGGCAGCAATCTGCCTTCCTACGACGATCCTGAAGCAGATGGTACGGGCTCCGCAGCACCTGCAGGCGATCCGAACCTGCCGTCATACGATGACCCGGAAGCGACCCCAGCCGGTGGCGCCTCTGGACAGTCGGCGAAACCGTCTGCGCAGCCTGCCACGCCAGCGCCTGTCAAACAGGCGCCTGCGCACGCAGCCGGCAATGGCAACACCGATCCGTCTCTGCCAGTGTATTCAGACCCGGAAAATAACTGATTTCATGCTGGTTACAACAGCCTGAAACGGGATTTGCGTCCCACTCCTTTCAGGCTGTTTCATCGGGCATGTTCTTTTACTCTTGCTGACATTTCCCGTGTATCCTCGGAAATACAATAAGTTTATTCGGCAGGTAATGGTATGTTGTGCGCTGCCCAGTCACAGTTCAGAAAGAAGGAGATCACGTATGAAATTCGCAGGTATTCTTAAGTCCACGCAGGTGGCCATGATTGCCGGATTCCTCTCGGCAGGAGCCATGCACGCTGCAGTGGCCGCCCAGGATCCTAACCAGTTTGTCGAACAGATTGCCAATAACACGCTGCAGGCTGTCAATCAGAACAATGCGGCCAAAAGCGGTGATGTGAATGCCATCAATGGCATCGTTACGCAATATCTGATGCCGCATATCAATATGGAAAAAACCACACGTCTGGCAGTGGGGCAGCCGTGGCGCCAGGCCACACCGGAGCAGCGTTCTGCCCTGGTAAATGGCTTTAAACAGACATTGCTGCGTACATATAGCGGCGCTTTTCGCAACGTCACACCCAGCACAACGATTACCATGCAGCCCTTCCGTGGGGATGCCAACGCCAACGATGTCGTCGTGCGTTCAACCATCACTGCCGGTCAGGGCCCTGTGTCGGTAGACTATCGTCTGGAAAAATCCGGTAACGGCTGGAAAATCTATGACCTGAATGTAGAAAATATATGGCTGATCCAGAACTATCGCAACCAGTTTGCCGGTCAAATATCCCAAGGTGGTATTGATGGCCTGATCAAGGCACTCAATCGCTGATTCCATAGGCGTTTGGGCTATAATCAAATGCTTGCTTCATTGGTGAAGCAAGCATTTTTTTATATTCATGCCTGCCGTCCAAATTGAACATCTCTCCAAGGTCTATGACAGTACGCGAGCCAGTGGCTGGCGGCGTTTGCTGTCGTCTCGCAACAGTGCCGCGCGTGAACCGTTCCGCGCGCTAAACGACGTCAGTTTCACGGTAGAAGAGGGCGAGTTTTTCGGCCTGCTCGGTCCTAACGGAGCCGGCAAAACCACCCTGATCTCGCTGCTGGCCGGGCTCTCCCGCCCCAGTCATGGCACGGCACGCATTTGCGGCTTTGACGTTTCCACCCAGTATAAGGAAGCCCGCCGTTCGCTGGGCGTGGTGCCTCAGGAACTGGTCTATGACCCGTTTTTTACTGTTCGCGAGACCCTGCGACTGCAATCGGGTTACTTCGGCATTCACCGTAACGACGACTGGATTGACGAAATCCTGCATAACCTGGGGCTGTCCGACAAGGCCGATGCCAATATGCGGGCCCTCTCGGGTGGCATGAAGCGCCGCGTGCTAGTTGCCCAGGCGCTGGTGCATCGTCCACCGGTCATCATTCTTGATGAACCCACTGCGGGCGTCGATGTTGATCTTCGCCGCAGCCTATGGGATTTCATTGTCCGCCTCAATAAAAACGGGCATACGATCATGCTCACCACCCATTACCTGGAAGAGGCCGAAGCGCTCTGCAACCGCATTGCACTGCTCAAGCGCGGCCAGGTCATTGCCCTGGATACCACGCAGGCGCTGATGGCCCGGGTGGGTGGCCAGGATCTTGAAGAAGCCTTCGTGCATATCATGCACAATGGCCTGCAGGAGGCTGCCGCATAATGAATGCCCTGCAAAAGGATATCAGGTTCGGGTCCGGCTTTCCCACATTGCTGTACAAGGAACTGCTGCGTTTCTGGAAAGTGGGGTTCCAGACGGTCGCCGCGCCGGTGCTTACTGCCATGCTGTACCTGCTGGTGTTTGCCCATGTCCTGGAGGATCGGGTGCGGATGTATGATTCCGTGCCGTATACCGCGTTCCTGATCCCCGGGCTGATGATGATGAGCATGCTGCAGAATGCCTTCGCCAATCCGTCATCGTCGCTGATCCAGAGTCGCATTACCGGCAATTTGGTGTTTGTCCTGCTGCCACCGCTGTCGCACTACGAAATTTTTTCGGCCTACGTGATTGCCGCCGTGTTGCGTGGTCTGTGCGTGGGGCTAGGCATCTGGATCGTCGCTTCATTCTTTGTCTCAATGTGGCCGGCCAGCTTCCTTTGGGTGCTGACATTTGCCGTCCTGTCCTGTTGCATCTTGGCTGTCCTTGGCATTATCGCGGGCTTGTGGTCAGAGAAATTCGACCAGCTGGCTGCCTTTCAGAATTTTCTGATCATGCCTGCCACATTTCTGTCAGGTGTGTTTTATTCCATCCACTCTCTGCCACCGTTCTGGCAGTCCGTATCGCACTGGAACCCGGTTTTCTATATGATTGACGGGTTCCGCTATGGATTCTTCGAAGTATCGGATGTCTCGCCATGGCAAAGCCTTGCCGTGGTCGGGGCGTTTTTCGTGCTGCTCTCTGCGTATGCGCTGTACCTGCTTGCGCGAGGCTATAAACTCCGGACCTAACTATGTTACCTACCCCCGAACAGATTCGTGAATACATTGCATCGCACCTGCCCTGTGAGCATATTGAAGTGCGTGGCGATGGCTCGCATTTCGAGGCGCTGATTGTCAGCGACGCTTTTGAAGGGAAACGCCTTATTGCAAGGCATCAGGTAGTGTATGCTGCGCTGGGCGACAGAATGAAAGAGGAAATACACGCGCTTTCAATGAAAACCCTGACACCGGACGAGTACCGCAAGAATGGATAAACTCATCATCACGGGCGGCCGCCGCCTGAACGGCGAAATCAGCATCTCGGGCGCCAAGAACGCCGCGTTGCCCATTCTGTGTGCTGCGCTGCTTACCGATGAGCCGGTCACGCTGCGCAATGTGCCAGCGCTGAACGACATCAGCACCACCTTGCGCCTGTTGGCTGACTTGGGGGTGAAAATATCCCAGGAAGATGGCGGCGTTGTACATTTGCAGGCCGATCAGATCACAAGCCTGGAGGCTTCTTACGAGCTGGTCAAGACCATGCGCGCGTCCATTCTGGTGCTTGGCCCCCTGCTGGCGCGGTTTGGCCAGGCGAAGGTCAGCCTGCCGGGTGGCTGCTCCATCGGGCAGCGTCCCGTTGACCAGCATATCAAGGGCCTCACAGCCCTGAGCGCCGATATTGCCGTGGAGCATGGTTTTGTTGTCGCCAGCGCGCCACGCCTGAAGGGCGCGCCCATCGTGACAGATATGGTCACGGTAGGCGGCACCGAACAGTTTCTGATGGCCGCTGCCCTGGCAGAAGGCCAGACCGTGCTGGAAAACGCCGCGCGCGAGCCCGAGGTAGTAGATCTGGCCGAAATGCTGATCTCCATGGGCGCCCGCATTTCCGGCCACGGTACAGACAGGATCGTGATTGACGGGGTAACCAGCCTGCACGGCACCGATTACACTGTGGTACCTGATCGTATCGAGGCGGGATCTTTCCTGTGTGCAGTCGGCGCAACCGGTGGGGACATCATGTTGCGCAATGCGGCTCCCGACACCATGGGCGCCACGCTGGACAAGCTGATTGATGCGGGTCTGTCGATTGAAACCGGTCCTGACTGGATTCACGCTGTCATGAACGCCCGGCCAAAGGCTGTCGGCTTCCGTACGCGCGAGTATCCCGGCTTTCCCACAGACATGCAGGCGCAACTGCTGGCGCTCAATACGGTGGCAGAGGGCACAGCGTTTGTCGTGGAAAATATTTTCGAAAACCGCTACATGCACGTTCCCGAACTCATCCGCATGGGTGCCGACATTGAACTGGATGGCCATACCGCCGTCATCAATGGCGTGTCGCAGCTGATGGGCGCCAAAGTGATGGCAACCGACTTGCGGGCCTCGGCAAGCCTGGTCATCGCCGGTCTGGCCGCCACGGGTGAAACCACCATAGACCGTATCTATCATCTGGATCGCGGCTACGAAAAAATGGAAGATAAACTGCAGGCGGTGGGTGCCGACATCCGACGCCAGCGAAGCGGATCGCTATGACACAGAATACCCAGTTGACCATGGCCCTGTCCAAAGGGCGCATTTTCGAGGAAACTCTCCCGCTGCTGGAGCAGGCAGGCATCGTCGTGACCGAGCATCCCGAACAGTCACGCAAGCTTATCCTGCCCACCAGCCGCGACGATCTGCGAATTCTGATTGTGCGCGCCTCGGACGTGCCTACCTATGTGCAATATGGCGCAGCCGATTTTGGCATTGCCGGCAAGGATGTCCTGTACGAATACAGCCGGGATCATCCGGGTGGCTTGTATCAGCCCATCGACCTGAACATCGCCCGCTGTCGTCTGGCAGTGGCGGTGCGCGAGGGCTTTGATTACGAAGCAGCGGTACGCCAGGGTGCCCGCCTGCGGGTTGCCACCAAATATGTCAATGTTGCGCGTGAACATTTCGCCCGTAAGGGCGTGTATGTTGATATCATTAAACTGTACGGCTCCATGGAGCTGGCTCCGCTGGTGGGCCTGGCCGACGCCATTGTCGATGTCGTTTCTACCGGCGGTACCCTGCGTGCCAACGGACTGGTAGCCGTCGAAGACGTCATGCCGGTTTCCTCCAGACTGATTGTCAACCAGGCATCGCTCAAGACGCGGGCAGCGGTTCTGCAGCCCATTCTGGATGCCTTTGAACGTGCGACTCCCCCACAGGGATAATCTTTAGCCATGAAACCAGTAATCAACCGATTGGATTCCCGCGATAACGGGTTTGCAGGTGTGCTGCGCCAATTGCTGGCCTTTGAGGCCGGTGAGGATGCGCAGATCGAGCAGGCAGTAGCCGGTATTTTGCAGGATGTCAGACAGCGCGGTGATGCCGCCGTTCTGGAATATACGACGAAATTCGACCGTTTGCCGGTGAGCGATATGGCCGAACTGGAAATTGCCTCTGCAGACTGTCAGGCCGCGCTGGACGGACTTGATCCGGCTCGTCGCCAGGCGCTGGAGCAGGCCGCGCATCGTGTACGCATCTATCATGACCGACAGCGCGCCGACTCCTGGCAATACCAGGAAGAGGATGGCACCATCCTGGGCCAAAAAATCACGCCCATGGACCGGGTCGGTCTTTACGTGCCGGGCGGCAAGGCGGCCTATCCCTCTTCTGTACTCATGAACGCGATTCCGGCCAAGGTGGCCGGAGTCGGCGAAGTCATCATGGTTACGCCCACCCCGGACGGGGTGCGTAATCCGCTGGTGCTGGCGGCCGCTGCCGTTGCCGGTGTTGACCGCGTCGTGGCAATCGGGGGCGCCCAGGCTGTGGGTGCACTTGCCTATGGCACAGACACCATTGCTGCGGTCGACAAAATTGTTGGCCCGGGTAATGCCTACGTTGCCGCTGCCAAGCGCCGGGTCTTTGGCACCGTGGGTATTGATATGGTTGCAGGCCCCAGCGAAATTCTGATTATCTGCGACGGAAGCACGCCAGCCGACTGGATTGCCATGGATCTGTTCTCACAGGCCGAACACGATGAGCTGGCCCAGGCCATTTTGCTGTGTCCTGATGCCGCTTTTCTGGAAAGTGTGCAGGAAGCCATCATCCGGCTGTTACCGACCATGCCGCGCGAAACCATCCTCAGGAAAAGCCTGAGTGATCGCGGAGCGCTGATCCTTGTGCGGGATCTGGACGAAGCCGTGGCGATCGCCAACGACATCGCCCCGGAACATCTGGAAATTTCCACCGAGAACGCCGCCGCGCTGGCCGGTAAAATCCGCCATGCGGGCGCTATCTTCCTGGGACGTTATTCCTCTGAAGCACTGGGCGACTATTGCGCGGGGCCCAACCATGTGTTGCCCACCGCGCGCACCGCCCGCTTTTCTTCGCCACTGGGCGTCTATGATTTTCAGAAACGCAGCAGTATTATCCAGGTGTCTGATGCAGGAGCGATTACACTAGGGTCGATTGCCGCCGAACTGGCGGATGGCGAAGGCCTTCCGGCGCATGCTCAAAGCGCGCGCTACCGCCTGAACACCACTACCTGACGACAAGCTATGCGAACCGCTGACATTACACGAAATACGAATGAAACCCGCATTACGGTTTCCCTGAATCTGGACGGCACAGGCAAACAGTCCATTGATACCGGAGTGCCGTTTCTGGATCATATGATTGACCAGATCGCCCGCCATGGCCTGATTGATCTTGATGTCAAATGTGATGGCGACGTGCATATTGATGATCATCACTCTGTCGAGGACGTGGGCATTGCACTCGGACAGGCGGTGGCCAAGGCCGTGGGCGACAAAAAAGGCATCACCCGCTACGGGCACGCCTACGTACCGCTGGACGAAGCGTTGTCGCGTGTGGTGATTGATTTTTCCGGCCGTCCGGGCCTCGAATATCATATTCCCTTTACCCGCTCGCACGTCGGTCGCTTTGACGTGGATCTGACCCGTGAATTTTTCCAGGGTTTCGTCAACCACGCGCTGGTCACGCTGCACATCGACAATCTGCGCGGCACCAACTCGCATCACCAGGCGGAAACCGTTTTCAAGGCTTTCGGCAGGGCGCTGCGGATGGCGCTGACGCCTGATCCACGCAGTGAAGGCGTGATCCCTTCCACCAAGGGCGTGCTGTAATGTCTGGCTTTCCCTCGCTTACGGTAATGTCGGAAAGGTCTTCATGAGCAGCAAGATCGCCATTGTCGATTACGGTATGGGGAATCTGCATTCGGTGGCACGCGCACTACGCCATGCCGCGCCGGAGGCTGAGGTCTATCTGGCTTCCGATGTCGTTGCGCTGGAAAAAGCCGACCGTATTGTTTTTCCGGGGCAGGGGGCCATGCCAGACTGCATGCGCAATCTGCAGCAATCCGGCCTGAAGGATGCAGTCATCCGCGCGGCCGGCCGCAAGCCCCTGCTGGGGGTATGTGTTGGTGAGCAAATGCTGATGCAGCACAGCGAAGAAGGCGATGTGCCGTGCCTGGGTATTTTCCATGGTAACGTACGCAGGTTTGAAGGTCGGCAATTTGCGGTGAATCTGCAGGAGCAGACCGATACCTCCGCCACTGTTGTACAGCACGAGGCGCGTCCGCTGAAGGTGCCGCATATGGGCTGGAGCCGTGTCCGGCAGGCCCGCCCTCATCCGGTATGGGATGGCATTCCGGACAATACGTATTTTTATTTCGTACACAGTTACTATGTAGATCCGTCTGATGATGGGATTTCCGTGGGCAAAACCATGTACGGCCTTGATTTTACCTGTGCTGTGGCACGGGACAACATTTTTGCAGTACAGTTCCATCCCGAGAAAAGCGCCGAATATGGCTTGCGTCTTTATCGGAATTTTGTAAACTGGGATATATGACCATCGGGTCTTGGCAGTTGGGTGAATCGTGAAGCACCGTGGGTGTTCAGGATTTTAATTTTATTTTTATTTTGATGATCTGATAAGTTATGCTGCTCATACCAGCCATTGATTTGAAAGACGGACGCTGTGTTCGCCTGCGCCAGGGTGATTTGCAGGACGCCACCATTTTTTCCGAAGACCCGGTTACCGTAGCGGAACAGTGGTATGACCAGGGCGCAAGACGCCTGCATCTGGTTGACCTGAACGGTGCCGTTGCCGGTAAACCCAAGAACGAAGACGTGATCAAGGCCATTGTCCGGGCTGTCGGCGACGACATTCCTGTGCAGATTGGCGGTGGTATTCGCGATCTGGATACCATTGAACGCTATCTGGATTTTGGTATCGAGTACATCATTATCGGTACCGCAGCGGTCAAGGATCCGGGCTTTCTGCAGGATGCCTGCAGCGCATTTCCAGGCAATATCATTGTCGGCCTTGACGCAAAAGACGGCAAGGTCGCCACTGACGGCTGGAGCAAGCTCACCAAGCACGACGTGCTCGACCTGGGCCGCAAATTCGAAGATTACGGCGTCGAGTCCATCATCTACACTGATATCGGCCGGGACGGCATGTTGACCGGGGTCAATATTGAAGCCACGGTGCGCCTGGCACAGCATGTCAGGATTCCTGTCATTGCGTCTGGTGGCGTCACCGATATCAAGGACATAGAAGCGCTGTGCGAAGTTGAGCAGGAAGGTGTGGAAGGCGTAATTCTGGGACGCAGCATTTATGAGGGCACCCTGGATTTTCAGGAAGCCCAGGACCGGGCAGACGAGCTTAACGAGGACGACGCGGAGTGACGCAATCTTCCGCTCCCGAGCACAGCCTGACCACACGTGTGATTCCCTGTCTGGATGTGACCGCTGGTCGCGTGGTCAAGGGCGTCAACTTCGTACAGCTGCGCGATGCCGGCGATCCGGTAGAAATCGCCAGGCGTTACAATGAACAGGGAGCCGATGAACTCACTTTTCTGGACATTACCGCCACCAGCGATGGCAAGGATTTGACCCTGTCCATGATTGAACAGGTGGCATCCGAAGTCTTCATCCCGCTCACCGTAGGTGGCGGAGTGCGGGCTCTGCCCGATGTGCAGCGCCTGCTCAACGCCGGTGCCGACAAGGTCTCTATTAACAGCGCCGCGGTGAACGAACCGGAACTGGTGCGGGCCTGCGCAGACTACTACGGTTCGCAGTGTATTGTCGTGGCGGTGGATGCGCGTCGGGTGTCTGCGCCAGGCGAACCATTGCGCTGGGAAGTCTTTACGCACGGTGGACGCAAGCCCACGGGTATCGACGCAGTTGCCTGGGCAGTGCGCATGGCACGTTATGGCGCCGGCGAGCTGCTGATTACCAGCATGGATCAGGACGGTACGCAGTCGGGCTTCGATCTTCAGCTGACGCGTACCATCTCTGACGCCGTTGCGGTTCCCGTGATCGCTTCTGGCGGCGTGGGCAATCTGCAGCACTTATGTGACGGGGTCAATGAAGGGCGGGCCAGCGCCGTGCTGGCCGCCAGTATTTTCCACTACGGCGACTACAGTATCGCCCAGGCCAAAGCCTATATGGCCAGTCAGGGCATACAGGTCAGGAACGCACCATGAACTGGATAGACGAAGTGAAGTTTGACGCAGACGGACTGATTCCTGCCATCGCGCAGGATCACAACAGTCATCGCATCCTGATGGTGGCGTGGATGAATCGCGACGCCTTGCTGGAAACGGCAGATACCGGCAGAGCCGTTTACTGGTCACGTTCACGCAACAAGCTCTGGCGCAAGGGCGAAGAGTCTGGCAATACCCAGCGAGTTCAATCGCTGCGCCTGGATTGCGATGGAGACGTGATCCTGCTCACCGTGGAGCAGCAGGGCGGAGTCGCATGCCACACCGGTCGCGAAAGCTGCTTCTTTCGAGAGCTTTCAGGTGAATCCGATGCCAGGCAATGGCAGGTGACCGATGCGGTGCTGAAAGATCCGGAGACTATGTACAAATGACGCATCCCATTTCAACGGATACCTCTGCCACCATTCTGAGCCGGCTGGCCGATGTGCTGGAAACCCGTAAGCCGCAGGCTGGTGGTGATCCGCAATCATCCTATACGGCAAAACTGCTGGCTCGCGGGCCCGACGCCTTTCTGAAAAAAATCGGCGAAGAAGCAACCGAACTGGTCATGGCGGCCAAGGATGGCGTGCCTGACCGAATCGTATCGGAAACCGCCGATCTATGGTTTCACTGCCTGGTTACGCTCACGCATTATGGCCTCAGGCCCGAGGCCGTCCTGGCCGAACTGGCCCGCCGGGAAGGTCTGTCAGGGCTGGAAGAAAAAGCCTCCCGCAAGCAGGGTACCTCCGCCGGGACGGATCACGGTGCATGACAGATCAGGTGTCATGACATTTCCCTATTGAATCGTTCATTAATTGGTATAGTATGCGTATTCACGCAATCTGTTTTCAGGAGTAAAACATGGGCAGTCTAAGTATCTGGCACTGGTTGATCGTACTGGTCATCGTTGCCCTCATTTTCGGTACCAAAAAATTGCGCAACGTTGGCGAAGATCTTGGCGGCGCTGTGAAAGGTTTCAAAAAAGGCGTCAAGGAAGCCAATGACGAGGTTGATGCCTCACGCGAACAGGACCCGCTGAACCGCAAGGTTTCCGATACGCCTGCTGCGGCTAATCCCGACGCGCCGGCTCGTCCAAATCCCGACGCCATTGACGTTCAGGCCCGCGAGAAATCCGAGTAAGTGCGCCGGATTTTGCTGGAGGCGGAAAATTCATTCAGCCCTCCAGTCGTCCTTCTTGAAAAGTTGCAAGCATGTTTGGTCTGAGTTTCGGAGAACTGTTCATTATTGGTGTGGTGGGGTTGATTGTTATCGGCCCCGAGCGCCTGCCGACTGTCGCCCGTACACTGGGTCATCTGGTGGGACGCGCGCAGCGCTACGTCACTGATGTCAAAAGTGATATTCAGCGCGAAATGGATATCCAGGAGATTGCGAAAATACGGGACGAAATGCAGTCTGCAGTCAGCGATGTCAAATCATCGGTCGAAGATACGGCCAGTGCCTTGCGCAATCCCGTGAATGCCTTGCGTGATGATCTGATCAAGACTGGCGATTCGCTGCGCGACACGGTCAGTGGGGGTGCGGACACGGGCAGTGCTGCCTCAGATAGGCGCGTGTCGTCAGAAACTTCGGATGAGGTGCCGGTTGCAGATGAGATTGCGATGGACACCGGGAACACAATCTCCTCCTCTGCTGGCTCATCGCAGGATATGGCAGCGTCAAAGTCAGAGCACGCCGAGGGCGCAGCAAACGCAGGTGCGGGCCAGGCAGGCACGCAAGCCGCCACCAGGCCTGCGGCGGACCGCGGCGTGGAGCCTTTACGTGAACCGCCAGTGGAACCGGGAAGTCAGGCCGTGGCCAGCACGGTCGAGCCCTTAAGTGAACCGCCAATCGAATCGTCAGGTCCGGCCGGGTCAGGCGGTAATATGGCAAACCCTGCTGTCCAGGATGCCGTCAGTGCGCCTCATTCTGCTGACAAGCCCGCAACGCTTGCCGCAACAGATACCAAGCAAGACAAGACAGAGACACCCACTTCTGCTGCTCCCCGTTCCGATACTCAATCCTGATGGCCAATCCAATTCTTCCTCCCGACAATGCGCAGGAAAATCTGCCTGAAGACAGCTTTTTCTCCCACCTGATCGAACTGCGCTCGCGTCTGATCAAGGCGCTGCTGGCGGTCATCGCAATCTTTGTCGTTCTGTGTATTTATCCCGGTACAGGGGCGTTGTACGATTTCGTCGCCAGACCAATGATTGAATCTCTGCCTGCCGGTAACCGGATGATTGCTACCGGCGTGATTACGCCATTTCTTGTACCGCTGAAAGTGACGCTATTGCTGGCGTTCATGATTGCACTACCTTATGTGCTGTACCAGGCATGGGCCTTCATCGCGCCGGGCCTTTACCGCCATGAAAAGCAACTGGCAATGCCACTGGTCATATCCAGCACACTGCTGTTTTTCTTTGGCATGGCATTTTGCTATTACATTGTTTTCCATACCATCTTCCATTTTATTGCCATGGTCTCGCCCGAGTCCATCAATTTTGCACCAGACATCGAGGCCTATCTGGGATTTGTGATGACCATGTTCCTGGCGTTTGGCGTAACCTTCGAGGTGCCGATTGTCGTGGTGGTGCTGGTCAGCACCGGTGTCATCGCCGTCGAAAAGCTGAAGGCGCTGCGCGGATATATCATCGTGGGGGCGTTTGTGATCGCCGCCATCGTGACTCCGCCTGACGTCATGTCGCAGTTGCTGCTTGCCATCCCCTTATGCCTGCTGTTTGAGCTCGGGCTTTTTGCAGCAAAATTTGTGAAAGTCAGAAAACTGGATCGCGACACCCCCGAAGAATAAGGATCGAAGCTCCGGCGCTCAGGGATCGCCTGTAACGGGCCGCGAGCAAAAAGATAAGGTCAACGATAAGTAGAAAGGCTCAGCGCTTCGTGCCATGTGCATCGCATTATCATCGAAGCATGAGTCTGTACAACGAACGCCTGCAAAATTACGTTCTGCGAACTCACAACCCAGCGAACCAGCGTTGCAGCATAAATCCAGACGAATAAATCCCAAAAATATAGCAAATGACCGGTATGGGCCTGGTGGCTGTTCAGCCGTCGCCTGGCGCGTCATCTGCGTTGGAAAGGTATTACAAAAAAGGAAGGGGGTTTGTGCGGTAAACGCTCGTCAGCGTGACGTGATGTGCACGAAGCCATGCCGCGCCGTTATCCCTATGACTCCGGTTTGCGTGACGTGTCGGGTGCTGACGGCGGGATAACTTACTAAGGGATTCATGATCCCCGGCGGGCCCGGTCCAGGGCCGTCCGCCGTCGCATTATCAGTTTGTCGTGGTCACTTGCGGGCGCTTGCCCAGAGTCACCATAAAGTCATGCGTCTTGCCACCACGCAGAACATTGAAGGTTACTTTTGACTGTGGTGCAAACTCTGCAATTTTGTTTAGCAGGTGGTCGGTGCCGGAGATGGTTTCCCCGTTAACGGACAGCAGGATATCGCCCACCATCAGGCCGGCCTGCCCGGCCGGACCATTGGATGCCAGCGTTGCGATTATCACCCCATTGGTATTCTTCAGATTGAAGGCCCTGGCCAGGTCTGTCGTAATATCCTGAGGTTCGATGCCAAGCCAGCCACGCGAAACGCTGCCGGTTGTGATGATTTCATTCATGATACGCATGGCGGTATCGGCCGGTGTCGCGAACCCGATACCCAGAGACCCTCCGTCTGCCGATTCCGTATAGATGGCAGTATTAATGCCGATCAGGTCACCACGCGTGTTGATGAGGGCGCCACCCGAGTTGCCGGGATTGATGGCGGCATCGGTCTGGATAAAGTTCTCATAGGTGTTGATGCCCAGCCCGGTGCGACCCAGTGCAGATACAATACCCATGGTGGTTGTCTGGCCCACCCCGAACGGGTTGCCGATGGCCAGCACCATATCGCCAATGCGTGGCGTGTTGCCTGGGTTATAGTGGATCACTGGCAGATCCGGCAGCTCAGCCTTGAGTACCGCCAGATCCGTATCAGGGTCGCTGCCGATCAGTTTGGCTGGCGCCTTGCGTCCGTCTGCCAGACCAATCTCGATGGAGTCGGCGGCCTCAATAACGTGATAATTCGTCAGGATATATCCCTTTTCAGAGGCAATCACCCCGGAACCCAGGTTGGTTGGCCCCATGATGTTCTGATCCTTGTTATCCTTGATGAAAGGTTTGAGGGCAGGAACGTCGGGCAGGTTCTTGAAGGGCGACTCGATATTCTTGGTGGTGTATATATTTACCACCGACGGGGTGGCCACAGCCACAGCCGAGGCAAAGCTCAGGCTGTCGCTGGATGAGGGGAGCATTACGGCAGAGGTACTGCGACCGTTGTCTCGGGCGCCAGGTGTCAGCCAGCCCGGACGAAGGGTCGTGATGGTGAATACCAACGCCAGACAGACGGTGACCGCCTGAGATAACAGTAACCAAAAACGATACATAGGAAGACGTCGTGAATAAAATTCTCGTACAGGATTTGCTGGACTGGCTGGACCTGCAACTAAAACCAGCCCTCTTTCAGGATTATGCACCAAACGGGCTACAGGTGCAGGGGAAGCCCGAAATAAAAAAGGTCATCACAGGTGTAACAGCATCGGCCCGACTGCTTGAAATCGCGGCAGAAAAGGGCGCCGATGCCGTGCTGGTGCATCACGGCTGGTTCTGGAAAGGTGAAAATCCGTGTATCGTCGGCAGCAAATACCGTCGCGTCGAACTGGCCATAAAACACGGCTTGAACGTCATCGGCTACCATTTGCCGCTGGATGCGCACCCCGAATGGGGCAATAACGCACAGTTGGCCAAGATCCTGGGGCTGATTCCCGATCGTGCAGATGATGGCAGCGGCGCGCCGCAGGTCTTTGGAAAAGGGGGGCTGATCTGGTCAGGACGCCTGCCTTCCGGACTGGAAACGCTGTCAGCACTGGGGACGCATATCGAAAAAAACCTGGGTCGACCGGCGTTGCTTATTGGCAACAGTGACAGACCCCTCAAGCGCATTGCCTGGTGTACCGGCGGTGCTCAGGGCATGTTCGAAGAGGCTATCGCCCGCGGCGTGGATGTATATATGACCGGAGAGGCGTCGGAGCAGGTGTATCACCAGGCACTGGAGTCCGGTGTGGCCTATATCGGTGCCGGCCACCATGCCACCGAGCGCTATGGCGTGCAGGCACTGGGGCAGGCGATTGCGGAGCAGTTTGGTGTGGAAGTGGAGTTTGTGGACCTGCCCAACCCGGTGTAGGCGCGGGCATGTGATATGGGTGATGTTGTGTTCCTAAAAGGAAGTTGATTTCCGGGAGCGCGCAGCGCCGCGGGCCAGCAGCGAGGCGCTGCGCATTGAGTCGCTGAGCGCGCCAGTGCCGGGCGGATATCCGGACAGTGGTATGGCACAGTTGCCGTTGCTCACCAAGAAGGAGAGCCGGGGGCGAAAAAAAACAACATCTGTGATTAATTGCAGATGTTGTTTTTATGCTAATGGGAAGTGTGCCGGCGTGGTTGCCGGCAGCCAGACGTTGAGACGTAGATCAGACGGTTGGCTTCTGGCGCAGCAGATCGCGGATTTCGCGCAGCAGGGCGACATCGGCCGGATCGGCTTCGGCAGCCACCTCTTTTTCTTTTTCAAAGGTTGCGCGAGCTTTGGCAACGGCTTTGACCAAGAGGAAGATAACCAGGGCGAGCAAGAGAAAATTAATGAAGATCGTGAGAAAATTACCGTAAGCCAGAAGATTGGCACCGGCCTTGCTCATGGCTTCGTAAGTGCGTGGCCCGGCATAGCCGTCGGGTTCGGATAGAACAATGAATTTATTGGCAAAATCAACAGATCCACCGAGGATGAAATTAATGACGGGCATGATGACATCTTTAACGACAGAGTCAATTATTTTGCCGAAAGCGGCGCCGATGATCACACCAACTGCCAGGTCGATCATGTTGCCTTTGATTGCAAACTCTTTGAATTCGTTTATAAAACCTTTACTCATGATTATGTCCTTTTTTCCACGCCCGGCACGGGCACCGGTATATAATAAACGGTTGCCAAATTATGTACACATAAAATATAGTAATTTTTAGTACCTTGAGTGTATCAA
>JAEWEV010000031.1 GCA_023389155.1 Pseudomonadota bacterium | reverse complement strand
CCCCACCAAACTGCGTAGACAATACCGTTGTAATCGCCGCTGTCAGCGTTGTTTTGCCATGGTCAACGTGACCAATCGTACCTACGTTTACGTGTGGTTTGGTACGTTCAAACTTACCTTTTGCCATAATTATCTATCCAATACTTAATCTATCTGAATAAGAAAACGTTGCGCCTGCCCTTTCGTTCTGGAAGAACAGACGCAACACCTGTTGTGTTTATTTGCTACGTGCGCTGATGACTTCTTCGGCAACGTTTTTCGGAGCTTCAGCGTAATGCTTGAATTCCATCGTGTACGTTGCACGACCCTGAGTCAGAGAACGCAGGTTGGTTGCATAACCGAACATTTCTGCCAGAGGCACTTCGGCCTTAATGACCTTGCCGCCACCAACCATATCGTCCATACCCTGAACCATACCGCGACGTGAGGACAGATCGCCCATTACCGTACCGGCGTAGTCTTCGGGTGTTTCCACTTCAACAGCCATCATAGGCTCGAGCAGAACCGGAGACGCCCGACGCATACCTTCCTTGAAAGCCATGGAAGCAGCCATGCGGAAAGCATTTTCGTTCGAGTCAACATCATGGTAAGAACCGAAGAACAGCGTTGCCTTGATGTCAACCACAGGATAACCTGCAACAACACCGGCAGACAGGGTTTCCTGAATACCTTTGTCAACAGCAGGAATGTATTCACGAGGAACCACACCACCCTTGATGGCGTCCACGAATTCGTAGCCGGCGCCACCAGGAGGCAGGGGTTCCAGTTTCAGGACGACGTGACCATACTGACCACGACCACCAGACTGTTTGACAAACTTGCCTTCGACTTCTTCACAAACCTTGCGGATGGTTTCACGGTAGGCTACTTGTGGTTTACCCACGTTGGCTTCCACGTTGAACTCACGGCGCATACGGTCAACCAGAATTTCCAGGTGAAGCTCACCCATACCGGAAATAATGGTCTGGCCTGATTCTTCGTCACTGCGGACGCGGAAGGACGGATCCTCTGCGGCCAGACGGGACAGGGCCAGGCCCATTTTTTCCTGGTCAGCCTTGGACTTGGGTTCAACGGCCTGTGAAATCACGGGCTCAGGGAACTCCATGCGCTCAAGCATGACATGGGAATCTACATCACACAGGGTTTCACCGGTGGTGACGTCTTTCAGACCGACCACAGCGGCGATGTCACCTGCCAGCACTTCCTTGATCTCTTCGCGGTTGTTCGCGTGCATCTGCAGGATCCGGCCAATACGTTCTTTCTTGCCCTTGATCGGGTTGTAGACTGTATCGCCAGAAGACAGGACACCAGAATAGACGCGTACGAAGGTCAGCTGACCTACGAACGGATCAGTCATGAGCTTGAATGCCAGCGCAGAGAATTTTTCCTTGTCGTCAGCCTTGCGGGTAACAACATTGCCTGCATCATCTTCACCGTTGACAGGAGGAATGTCTACGGGTGAGGGCAGAAAGTCAATCACGGCATCCAGCATGCGCTGCACGCCTTTGTTCTTGAAGGCGGTACCACAAAGCATAGGTTGAATTTCACATGCAATGGTACGGTCGCGAATGGCCTTGACGATTTCCTCTTCGGTCAGCTCGCCGCTCTCAAGGTATTTGTCCATGAGCTCTTCTGAAGCTTCGGCAGCTGTCTCAACCAGTTTTTCACGCCATTCGTTGGCGGTATCTACCAGTTCAGCAGGAATATCCAGGTATTCGAACTTCGTACCGTGGCTGGATTCGTCCCAGACAATGGCTTTCATCTTGATGAGGTCGACCACGCCTTTGAAGTTATCTTCAGCACCGATAGGAACGACGATAGGCACAGGATTGGCACGCAGGCGCGTTTTCAGCTGGTCATAGACCTTGAAGAAATTCGCACCGGTACGGTCCATCTTGTTGACAAAGGCCAGACGTGGCACCTTGTACTTGTTGGCCTGACGCCATACGGTTTCGGATTGGGGCTGTACGCCACCTACTGCGCAGTACACCATGCAGGCACCGTCGAGTACGCGCATGGAACGTTCAACTTCAATTGTGAAGTCAACGTGTCCGGGCGTGTCGATGATGTTGATGCGATGTTCCGGATAGTTACCCGCCATGCCGCGCCAGAAAGCAGTTGTCGCAGCAGAAGTAATGGTAATACCGCGCTCCTGTTCCTGCTCCATCCAGTCCATCGTGGCGGCACCGTCGTGCACTTCACCGATTTTGTGGTTAATACCGGTATAAAACAGAATACGTTCTGTTGTTGTGGTCTTACCAGCGTCAATGTGGGCAGAAATACCGATGTTGCGGTATCTTTCGATCGGGGTTTTGCGGGCCATGGTTGTGTCCTTAAATTACCAGCGGAAATGGGAGAAGGCTTTGTTGGCCTCTGCCATTTTGTGTGTGTCTTCACGCTTTTTCATTGCAGCGCCGCGGCCTTCAGCCGCATCCATCAGTTCCCCGGCAAGACGAAGGTCCATTGATTTTTCACCGCGTTTTTTGGCGGCTTCACGCAGCCAGCGCATTGCCAGCGCGAGGCGACGTACGGGACGGACTTCGACGGGTACCTGATAGTTGGCACCACCCACGCGACGGCTTTTCACCTCGACGATGGGTTTGATGTTGTTGATTGCCAGGTTGAACACCTCAATAGGCTCTTTACCTGTTTTGGCCTGAACTTGATCAAGCGCGCCATAAATGATACGTTCTGCGACGGCTTTCTTGCCTGACAGCATGACAACGTTCATGAATTTTGCAAGATCAACACTGCCGAATTTTGGATCAGGCAGGATCTCGCGTTTTGGTACTTCGCGACGACGTGGCATTGTACTTCCTTAGAGTGTCTGTTTCAGTTGAACCACTTGTGTGGCCGTGGCTGCCTATATGAGAGGTCAGCCCCTTACGTACCGCAGATAGTTTTTTCTCGCAGCTGCGGCTGCACGCTTACCATCCGGTGGGAAGGAAGCAGTTTGGGCGTGAGCACCAAACGGGCAAAACATTCGAAAAACAGCGAATTACGCTTTCTTCGGACGTTTGGCACCGTATTTTGAACGCGCCTGTTTACGGTCCTTGACGCCTTGCAGGTCAAGTGAGCCGCGCACGATGTGATAGCGCACACCCGGGAGGTCTTTTACACGACCACCACGAACAAGAACCACGGAGTGTTCCTGCAGGTTGTGACCTTCACCACCGATGTACGAAATAACTTCGAAACCGTTGGTCAGGCGCACTTTTGCTACTTTACGCATCGCAGAGTTCGGTTTTTTAGGTGTGGTGGTATACACGCGAGTGCATACGCCACGACGCTGAGGGCAGTTTTCAAGTGCAGGACTTTTGCTGCTCTCATGGCTGCTTTCGCGCGGTTTACGCACGAGCTGGCTGATGGTTGGCATGACCTTCTATCCTATTTCACGTACAGACATGCTGTACCGATTTGTATTTGCGTCTGTTTTACGTACTGACGTTAATGTACGCCCGGGAAGAATGGACGGCAAAGCCGCGATAGTAGCGCCGGAATATGACCGGTGCATGTCGGGGCTGTACGGACAGGATTTCTCTCTTGCTGAAAAACCTGTACAGGCCATGTGCACTGCACAGGCGATAAACACGATTGTTGCATTTATGCACACTTTCGCGTGCATGTTGTGTTATTGCCTGCATGTTGCTTTGGCACGACATTCTGACCAGGATACTTCTTTTAGAATTGTGCTCCCGAAGATGTCTGGCGACGGCCTGGGGAAAAAGATTTCGCAGATGCTTATGGGAAACATTCCATGAAATCGTGCTTTGCCACAAATGCCGGGCCGGCCCATGCCATATGTTCCGTGCTGAGCGTCTGATTTTGTCTGCACAACTGCTAACGTGCAAAGCGAACCACTTAACGCATCAAAACCGGTACTGCCCCTGTAAAACACGGTATACGGGCACCCCAGGCAACAAGCCCGAACTACCGGCAAACCATTTTCACGCCCTGCCGGTGCTGATGTAATTCACACGCGACAGCCAGGGCAATCCATATAACAGAGACCTTGAAACAACCAAAGAGCAACAAGTCTTACTGCTATCTACCCAGAGCTATTACCACCAGGTAGCCCATAACATTAACATAATAGGGATAAATCGTCAAGAAAACAGTACGTTGCATCCATAGCACGGCGACACCGCCGCAGCGGCAACGGGCAAAACGGTCATTCCTTTTCCTAAATAGTCCATAAAAAACAACGGTTTTGTTATAATTTGAACATCAAAAAGCCTGGCATTCCGGGCTTCGTGCCAGGTCAGTAGTTATGAGCCTCGCCAAACCAGGAAAAACGACATGAAGATTGCCATACTCGAGGATGACCTCACCCAGGCGGCGCAGATGGTCCAGGCCGTCAGGAATATGGGTTATGACTGCATCCATTATGCTTCAGGAAAAGAATTGATGTCCGCCCTCAAGGATCCGGACATGTTCGATCTGCTGATTCTGGACTGGGAGCTACCGCAAATTACGGGTAAAGATGTCCTCACATGGGTGCGCAGCAACATCGGCTATTCCCTGCCCGTACTGTTTCTGACCAGTCGCTCCGGCGAAGAGGATCTGGTTGAAGCGATAGAAGCCGGCGCCGACGATTACATCGTCAAGCCATACTCGAATGAAGCCTTGCGCGTGCGTATGCTTTCTCTGCTGCGCCGCGCCAATCCATCTGAACTTGAAAACACGCTGCTGGAAGTGGGCCCTTACGTCATCGATACGCAGGCTCGCATTGTGCGTCTGCATAACGAGCCGATCGCGCTGGCACCCAAAGAGTTCGATCTGGCTGTCCTGTTCTTTCGCAACCTCGGCAGGCTGTTCTCCCGCGATGCACTCAGTGCCGCGATCTGGAACCGCGAAATCCCGGCAACATCGCGTACGCTCGATACCCATCTGTCCAATGTCCGCCAGAAACTGCAAATCCGCCCGGAAAACGGCTTGCGCATTGTCTCCTCGTACGCGCTGGGCTACCGGCTCGAACCGGTTTCCGAATTCGGGGCACGAACCCCTCGCATCATTCCGGGGATGCCGTCCAAGAGCATAGTCGGCCAACGATGAAAATACGCCGTACTTCGGTATTAACCCTTCTGACCCTTTTTTTTGCCGGCCTGCTGGCTGCCTCGCCTGCTTTCGGGCAGGCCACTGGCGCGCGCGGGGAGTATTTCACCTATCGCTTCCAGCCCGGCGATATTCTTCTGACCCTATCGCAACGTTTCACGCAGAATGAAGAGAACTGGAAGATTATCCGTGAGATCAACGGCATTGCCGATCAGTACAAAATCCCTGTCGGTTTTGAACTGAAGGTTCCTTTCTCCATGATCGACGAGGTCCCGGCCAGCGCGACCGTCTCGTATCTGCGCGGACAGGCATACCTTAACGGCCTGCCTATTCGCGAAACAGGCCAGCAGATCAACGAAGGGGCAGTCATTACTGCCGGTCCCAATAGCAACGTTACCCTGACCCTGCCCGATAGCAGCAAGGTACTGGTGCCGGCCGACAGCACGGTTACTGCCCGGCGGCTGCGCAGCTTTTCCGGTACCGGCTACATCGATGCCATCTTTACCGTTGACAAGGGAGGCGTGCAAAGTCACGTCAATCCGGGTGGTGAAGGTGTGGGCCGTTTCGAGATCCGCACACCTGTCAGTATCACCGGCGTACGCGGCACCATTCTGCGCGCCGGCAGGCTGGACGGGAACGGCGCCTATAGTGCCATCGTCAAGGGCAAGGCCGATTTCTCCCAGTCGGGTGCGCCTTCAGTCACGCCATTGGCAAGCAACCAGGGGCTGGTCAGCGACAGCGAGGGCAGGCCACAGGCAGCCCGACCACTGCTCCCGCCACCGGTCTTGCATCCCATCAGCGGTCCGTCACACAATCTCCGCCTGAGTTTCGACCCGGTACCGGGCGCAGTCGCTTACCAGGTTGTTCTGGCCGAAGACGAAGAGGGGTATGACGTACTCTGGTCTGGCCGCACTACTGAAAACAGCATTGCCCTGCCGGCCGTGCGCAACGGCACTGTGTACGCGCTGGTTCGTTCCGTGGATGACCAGACGCTGACCGGACGTGACGCAGTACTGGAAATGCAGCAAACCCTGAATACGGTCAATGATGGCCAGGGCTTACCGATAGGCGTGGGTAGCGACGATTACCTGATGCGTATCTCGTACTGACTCCGTGAAGGGTATGATGCAGGGACCGTTGAGCCGGCGCTACCATCGTGAATGGTTGCTGGTCTCGCTGCTGATGCTCAGCTTCACCCTGATATCCAGCCAGTTTGCCATTCTGTCGCGCCTGAGTTTCAGCATGTACGACACGGCAGTGAGCTTTACCCATAGCGGCAAGCCCGATCCCGGTATTGTCATTATTACGATCGACGACAAAAGTCTGACGCAAATCGGGTTCTGGCCCTGGCAGCGCGATGTCCATGCCAATCTACTTGACCGGCTGCGCAAGGCGCGCGCTGTCGGCTTCGACATTGTCTTTGCCGACTCCGACTCAACCCGCCCCCAGGATGACTCACAGTTTGCCCGCGCCATCCGTCGTAACGGCAATGTTGTGCTGGCCAATTTCCTGTCCGATCCGGGACGGCAGTTGCCGGTCAATCCGATTCCTGTTCTGCGGGAGGTGGCCAGCGATCTCGGGTTTCTCAATATCGTTCCCGATCAGGATGGCATGGCGCGGCGTATCCGTCTGGTTTCCGGCCAGAACAACGAATTCCGGCATTTCACACTGGCCATGCTTGCCGTGGGCGGTGAGAACGACATTGCGACGTCGCTGGCCGACAGAGTGGACGAGCAGCCCTATCTGATTCCTTACGCGGGCGCACCCGGGACGTTCCCCATGGTGTCCTATAGCGATGTGCTTTTTGGCCGGATTCCCGAAGATTATTTCGACAATAAATACGTGCTGGTGGGTTCCTGGGCCACAGGCATGGGTGACCGGTTCCCGACACCGGTTTCCTCTGATACCGTAGACAATATGTCAGGCGTGGAAATCCTGGCCAATGTGCTGCAATCGGCAAGACAGAACAACTGGATCGTCAGTCCCAATCGCACGATCCGTGGCCTGATTTCGCTGCTGCCCGTTCTGCTTCTGCTGATCGCCATCAGAAAACTGTCGCCCCGGCGCGTGCTGGTCGCCACAACGGTAGCCCTGATATTGGTGCTGACCGGCGCCCTGATCCTGCTGTACTTTGCAAATTATTGGATCACACCAGTTGCAGCAATGACCGGGATTGCCCTCACCTACCCGATCTGGAGCTGGCGTACACAGGAAATGGCACTGAGCCAGATGAGTCGGGAAATGAACGAACTAAACCGCGAATACCCATTGCTGCGCGCTGAAATGGCACTGGCAGAAGCACCGCAGAAATTTCATTTGTCATTGAACGAACGAATCACCGAACTGCGCTTTGCGCTGAACCGCGTTCGTTCATTGCGCCAGTTCATCAGTGACAGCTTCAATGCCATTCCGGACCCGGCAGTAGTCTTTGACGCCCGGCACCAGCTGACGCTCTGGACAAGCAGCGCGCAGCGTTACATGACCAGCCTGGGCGACCAGACACTGACAGAGGGCCTGGATCTCCAGTCCTTCCTTAATACGATCATTCCCGACCCCGTGGTCTGTCGCGAGCTGATGGCAGCCATCGACGATCCTGAACGGGCACTGCCCGGGCTCAATACCGATACCTACAGCGGAGCGGCGGGTATTCATTACGACGAAGGATTCGAAGTCCGGGATCGCGCAGGCAACGACCTGCTGCTCAAATCCATGCCCACGTACACCTCATCGCATCGACGCTCGGGATACATCCTGAACCTGATCGACATCAGCGCGCTGCGGCAGGCAGAACGCAAGCGTGACGAAACCCTGCGATTTATTTCACACGACATGCGTGCGCCACAGAACTCTATTCTGGCGCTGATTGATTTGCAGAAGGATCCGTCCCGGGCACTGCCTGCTGATGAACTCCTGCAACGGGTCACCCAGCTTTCAGGCCGAACCATTGATCTGGTCGAAGATTTTGTGCTGTTTACGCGGGCAGAAAAGGCCACGATCGAGTTCGTTCCGCTAAATCTGAGCGATTTGCTTCAGGATGCCATCAACGAATTCTGGATCGTCAGCCGCAGCAGGAATATCGCCATTGTCAGCGACATTGATCCGCTGATCGCCTTTATCAAAGGCGATCAGTCCCTGCTCATGCGCTGCTTCAGCAATCTGCTGGACAATGCCTTCAAATATAGCCCGGACCACACCTCCATCGCGTGTCGGCTGGCGTCGGCCGGCAGCTTCTGGGAAGTGAGCATTCGGGATGAAGGGCGCGGCATGAGTGCTGCCGATGTAAGCCAGCTGTTTACGCCGTTCACCCGGGTCGGCTCTGGTGGTCAGGATGACCCTGGCGGCCTGGGTCTGGGCCTGGTGTTTGTTAAAACAGTTGTCACCCGGCACCATGGCGATATTCGTGTGCAGTCTGCGCCCGGCAAGGGCTCGGAGTTTGTTATCCGCCTGCCTAAGGATGAACTTGAAGAATCCGGCGGGCCTTCTCAATAACAGGCATATCCACCATCTGACCGTCCAGTTTGAAAGCGGCGCGTCCGCTTTTTTCATGTTCCTGGAGCACACGTGCCGCCCAATCCTTTTCCTCTGCCGTCGGCTCAAACACCTTGTGAATGACCTCGACCTGGGCAGGGTGAATACACATGGCGCCTGCGAACCCCATCCCTTTGGCGAGGGACACCGATTCGGCCAGGCCCTCCGCGTCTGAAATATCGGGAAAAACACCATCAAGCGGCGCATCGATACCGGCAGCACGACTCTGGATAACCATCTGGGGGCGGACCGATGCCAGCAGTTGCAGTGCCCCCGCCGAGTCCCGGTCCATGTTCAGATCCAGGGCCAGATCCAGGGCGCCGAAAGACAGACGGGCCACGCCGGGTGCCTGGCACAGTTCGGGCATGCGCATGATACCCATTGCACTCTCGATGATCGGATAGACAGGTTTGCGCGCCATTCCGGCAGCGGTAACCTGTGAGTGGCTTTCAGCCTTCGGCAGCATGACACCTGTGATATTGGCAAGCTTTGCACAGACCGCGATGTCATCGTTGAACCAGCGGCTGCCCGCGTCGTTGACACGGACCAGAAACTGCGCGTCCGGATTGGCCGTGGCAAAATCACGCAAGGCGGCGCGTGCACTCTCTTTGGCATCCTGCTCAACCGCGTCTTCCAGATCAACGATGACCGTGTCGGCCCCGCTGGCAAGGGCTTTGGGAATTCTGTCGACCCTCGTCGCAGGCACAAACAGTGCAGAACGCATTTTCATCTTTTTCATACTCCTGGGTGGTTATTGGCGACAGCACCGCCCCCGGCAGGGGGCATCTGTTTTCTCAGACGATACCGGATGCCTTCCATTCATTGATCGTGGTGTCATCATAGCCGAGTTCATCCAGAATGGCGGCCGAATGCTCTCCCAGATCGGGAACGGCGGCAATCCGGTAGTCATAGCTGCTGTTGACCCCGGGCGGCAGGAATGCAGGAAGAGTGCCAACAGGACTGTCCATTTCCGTCAGACGCTGGCGCGCCTTCAGCTGGGGATGATCCCAGACCGCTTTCATTTCGTTGACACGCGCATTGGCAATACCGGCTTTTTCCAGGCGATCGATAATCTGCGCATCGTCGTAGGCGGCAAATGCCTGGATAATCAGATCGCGCAAGATTTCGCGATTGGCCGTGCGGCGGGAATTGGAACTGAAACGTTCGTCGGCGGCCAGTTCCGGTTTTTCCAGTACCTGGTCGCAGAAGACCTTCCATTCCCTTTCATTCTGCAGGCCGAGCATCACGGTTTTGCCGTTGCCGGCCAGGAACGGGCCATACGGATAAATTGAGGCATGCGCCGCGGCGGCACGAACCGGGGGTGGCGCCCCATCGAAAGCGTAATACAGCGGAAACCCCATCCATTCGACCATGCTTTCGAGCATGGTCAGATCGATATGGCTGCCCTTGCCAGTTTTGCCGCGCAGCAGAATTGCCGACAGGATATGCGAATAGGCGTACATGCCCGCGGAAATATCAGCAATGGAACAGCCCGCCTTGGCCGGCTCATCTTTGCTGCCGGTAACGGATACAAAACCACTCTCGCTCTGAATCAGCAGATCGTAGGCCTTCTTGTGCTCGTAGGGCCCACCCGCACCGTAACCGGAAATATCGCAAACGATCAGTTCGGGATACTGTTCATGGAGGTCCTCGAAGGAAAGACCCAGCCGGGCCGCGGCACCGGGCGCCAGGTTCTGTACCAGCACGTCTACCTGCGGCAGCAGGCGGGCCAGCACCTCTTTGGCCTGTGGGCTTTTCAGGTCCAGCGTCAGGCTTTCCTTCGAACGGTTAGTCCACACGAAGTGTGATGCCATGCCTTTGACCCGTTCGTCGTAGTTGCGGGCAAAATCACCCACGCCGGGACGTTCCACCTTAATGACCCTCGCCCCCAGATCGGCAAGCTGGCGGGTGCAGAAAGGGGCGGCGATGGCATGTTCAAGACTAACGACGGTGATGCCGTCCAGCGGTCGGGGACCGGCAGTTTGTGCTGTTTTCATTTGAAAAGTACCTCTCCAGTCTGGGCGACGGTTCCGTCCTGTTCGGCCCACACACGAGCTTTGCCATCTTCGGCAAGCGCGCCCTGGGCACGGAAGATTGCGGGAGCAACCAGCGGCCGGTGGCCACGGAATGAAAAGCCCGTCACGATTTTATCGGGATGCGCGTGAGTGAAGGCCTGCAGCAGGCGGGTGGCTATCATGGGGCCATGGACTACCAGTCCGGGATAGCCTTCGGTTTCGGTCACATAGGGATGATCGTAATGGATGCGATGGCCGTTGAAGGTCACGGCTGAATAGCGGAACAGCAGTGTACTGGTGGGCGTGATGCTTTCGGACCAATCGGCCGTTTCTGCGGTATCGGTTCCGCCCAGCTTGGGCGCAGAAGGCTCGCGATAGACAATGTCCTGTTCTTCGTGAATGCAGACGTGCCCATCCTGTTTGTATTCATGGGTAACGGTTACGAACAGCAGGCTGCCTGTGCTGCCTTTCTTTTCACGGATGGCGGTAATCGTGGAGAGCCGTTCCCCATCGCGCCCCACCAGTAACGGTTGGAGAAACTGCAGCCGGCCGCCCGCCCACATGCGATTGCGGTTATCCGCCGGGGGCAGGAAACCGCCACGTTTGGGGTGTCCGTCAGCGCCCAGCTGATCCTGGGGAGCCGGTTCAATGAATAACGCCCATTGCCACAGTGGCGGTAGCGGTTCGCCGGCTGCGGGGGCTGATGTTTCCAGTGAAGCCGCGATCTTTCTCACATGCGAGGGGTTGATGAAATCCTGGGTTACTTCCTGGCGACCAATCCATTGGGAAAGGTCTGGCTGCTGAACATCCTGAGTCATTCGCACTGTTTCCTGACAAAAATAAAGTACTTGCGGCAACGGCGTAGTCCGTTACCTGCCTGCTGTCCGCTGCTGTCCCTTGAACCCGACAATGCGAGTTTCGGACAGCAGGTATCAGCATAACCGCTATGACGATCACAGGGAATTATTAATCCTGAAAGAGGGACTTTACCAAACCCTATGTCTGTCGGAATGGCGTTGCAATGCTTCGGTAAAGCCATGCTGTAGACCCAACAGGCCGACACAAGGCATCGTCAGGCTTTAGCGGCGCGGCTCCCACGCGCAGCGCGCTTGCGCGGCGCAGCGGGTTTTTGCTGCACAGTCCCCGCTGACTGCTGATGCGCCGCATCGTCCTGCATCAGGGCAACCAGTTCCTGCGCAAATGGCGGGAGTTCCTGCAGCTTACGCACGCATACATAAAGACGTCGAACGGCCCAGCTGTCGGTGAGACGGATGATTTTAAGCGGCATGGTGGCGGCATAACGCAGCGCAGCAGTTTCCGGAATGACACCAATACCCGCATTGGCAGCGATCATGCGGCACGCGGCTTCAAACCCGCCGACCTCCACCCGAAAGCGCAGGGGACTGCCCAGCGTTTCTGCGGCCTGCTTCAAAAAAGCATGGATCGCGCTCCATTCGGACAGACCGACAAATTCGCAGGACAGCGTTTCCGCAAAGGCCAGCTCGTTGTAGGCCGCCAGCCGGTGTCCCTGCGAGGTAACCAGCACCAGATTGTCGGATCGATAGGGAAGAAAGTGCAGTCCGTCTTCAGAGACGACCTGATCTTCGGCGATGCCCGCTACCACGCCAATATCGGCCAGCCCTTCGCTGACCAGGCTGACGATGCGATAGCTGAGCCGCTCACGCAGCTCCACACTCACATCTGGATGCAGGGCAAGATAGCGGCTCAGGATATCGGGCATAAATTCGTTCATCGCCGTGGTATTGGCATAGACCCGGACCTTGCCCTTGATACCCTCGGCGAACTCCCGGATATCGCCGCGCAGGTGCTCCAGCTGACGCAGCACGACATGGGCATGGCGCACAAAGGCTTCCCCGGAAGGCGTCAGTGTCACGCCCTGACTGTTGCGATATAGCAGAGCGGTACCCAGGTTGTTTTCCAGATGCTTTACGCGGTTGCTGGCAGCAGGCAGGGACAGACAGGAGCGCTCCGCCCCCTTGGTCAGGCTGTTCACTTCGCTGATGTGAACCATCAGTTGCATGTCCGTGAGGTCAAAATGCATCGCCATCTGCGGTGCTCCTTAATCATCGCTAAAGTCTTTGTTAAGCAAACATCAATATTCAGAAACCGCGGAATCTGTCACAGTAGAGGCTGTTCCTGTTTATTTTTCCGAGGTCCCACCGTGCAACATCAAGCCGATTCTTTCCAGGACATTCGCGATGCCATTCGCGATTTGTGCGCCCAGTTCCCCGCAGAATATTTTCGCGACATAGATGAAAAACGCGCCTACCCCGAGGCGTTTGTCAATGCCCTGACAGAGGCCGGCTGGCTGGCTGCCCTGATTCCCCAGGAATACGGGGGCTCGGGCCTCAGTCTAACTGAAGCGACCGTCATCATGGAAGAAATCAACCGTTGTGGGGGTAATTCCGGTGCCTGCCACGGCCAGATGTACAACATGGGGACGCTGCTGCGCCATGGCTCGGATGCGCAGAAGAAACAGTACCTGCCAAAGATCGCCACAGGCGAGTTGCGTTTGCAATCCATGGCGGTGACCGAGCCTACGACCGGTACCGACACCACCAAGATCAAGACAACCGCAACAAAGAAAGATGGCCGCTATGTGATCAACGGCCAGAAGGTCTGGATCTCCCGAGTACAGCACTCCGACCTGATGATTCTGCTGGCCCGCACGACACCGCTGGATCAGGTCACCCGCAAGTCCGAAGGCATGTCCATCTTCCTGGTCGACATCCATACGGCGCTCAAAGGCGGAATGACGCTGCAGCCCATCCCCAACATGGTCAATCACGAGACGAACGAGCTGTTTTTCGATAACCTGGAACTGCCTGAAGAGAGCCTGATCGGCGAAGAAGGCAAGGGTTTCAAATACATTCTGGACGGCCTGAATGCAGAACGCACGCTGATTGCTGCCGAATGTATCGGCGATGGCTACTGGTTCATCGATAAGGTCAGTGCCTATGTGAAAGAGCGCAAGGTTTTTGGACGTCCTATCGGGCAGAACCAGGGCGTGCAGTTCCCCATCGCCAAAGCCTTCATCAATATCGAAGCAGCCAGCCTGATGCGCTACGAGGCGGCACGCCGCTTCGACGCAAAGCAGGCTTGCGGCACACAGGCCAATATGGCCAAGCTGCTGGCTTCCGAAGCCTCATGGGAGGCTGCCAACGCCTGCCTGCAGTTCCACGGAGGATTCGGATTTGCCAATGAGTATGATGTTGAACGCAAATTCCGCGAAACCCGTCTGTACCAGGTCGCGCCGATTTCGACCAACCTGATCTATTCCTATGTCGCAGAACACGTTCTGGGCCTGCCCCGCTCGTTCTGATTGTTCTGATTCATTACTTGCCGCTACATTCTGCCTTGGAAGCCTGCCATGACGCAAACACCCAGTGCCACCCTTGCCGAGTTCACCGCCAGTCTCAGCTATGAGATGATTCCCGATGCAGTCATTGCACGCTGCGAAGATTTTCTGCTGGATACCTTCGGATCCATGCTAGCGGGCTATCCGGCGCGTCCCGTCAAGTCGATTCGTGACTTTGCCCTTGCCATGGGCCCTGCCCAGGGAAGCGCACAGATCATCGGCTCCACCCAGACCACGTCGCCTTTGTTTGCGGCCCTGGTTAACGGCGCGGCGGCGCATATGGTGGAACAGGACGATGTGCACAACGGGGCAGTGTTCCATCCCGCCGCCGTCGTGTTCCCAGCTGCGCTGGCCGTGGCCCAGGACCTGGGCGCCTCAGGCAGGGACCTGCTGGTGGCCTGCGTGGCGGGCTATGAAGCGGGCATACGAATCGGCGAGTTTCTGGGACGCTCCCACTATCGCATCTTTCATACGACCGGCACCGCCGGCACGATTGCCGCGGCCGTGGCGGCAGGCCGCCTGATGTCACTGTCTCCGGCGCAAATGCTGGACGCCATCGGCTCGGCCGGAACGCAGGCTGCCGGTCTGTGGGAGTTCCTGCGTACCGCTGCCGATTCCAAGCAGCTGCATACTGCCAAGGCGGCGGCCAACGGTCTGACGGCTGCGTGGCTGGCGCGCGATGGATTCACCGGCGCCAGACAGATTCTGGAAGGCGCCCAGGGCCTGGGGGCGGGCATGTCCAGTGATGCGGATCCCTCGCGGCTGACCGATGGCCTGGGTTCACGCTGGGCTCTGGCAGAAACCTCGTTCAAATACCATGCATCGTGCCGGCATACGCACCCGGCGGCCGACGCATTGGCTCGCGTCATGCAGGATCACGCGCTGGCAGCAGAAGATATCAATCGCGTCATCACCCATGTGCATCAGGGTGCCATCGACGTGCTCGGTGCGGTCACCCGCCCCGAAACCGTCCATCAGTCCAAGTTCTCCATGGGAACGGTACTGGCGCTGATTGCATTACGCCAGCGCGCCGGTCTGCCCGAGTTCGACGCCGCCCTGAATGATAAGGCCGTTGCGGATTTCCGGGAGCGGGTCACCATGGAGCGGGATGAAGAGGTCGATTCAGCCTACCCGCAACGCTGGATCGGCAAGGTATCAGTCGTCACGCACGATGGCCGCACCCTGCAGGGTCGTGTGGATGAACCCAAGGGAGATCCGGGCAATACACTGACGCGTGAGGAGATCCGGCAGAAGGTACTTGGTCTGGCGCAATACGGCGGCACGCTGTCGGATACCCAGTTACAGTCGGGAATGCACAACATCGAATCGATTACCCGTACTGAACGCATCGGCACCATTTACTGATAGCGCTCGCGATAGGCCAGCGGCGACAAGCCGCTGTACTTGCGAAAAGTATCGCGAAACGCCTTGGCATCGTTATAGCCCACACCGTACATGACATCTGAAATTGTACTGCTGGTCATTTCAAGCTGACGCTTGGCTGCCTCTACGCGTACCCGCTGCTGATATTCCAGCACCGACTGTCCCGTGGCCTTGCGAAAGCGGCGCTCCAGTGTCCGGCGGCCCATGGCAAAGGAATCGCAGAGCTGCTCTACCGTGATTCTTTGCGAGTAATGCCGCTCCAGAAACGACTGCACCGGCATGATGGACGCATCGCCGTGCGCTTTCCAGCCATTGAAAATGCAAAATGGCAGCTGTGAATGACGCTCGTAATCAAGCTGGAATACCTTGGCACAATAGATGGCCGTGGCGCGGTCCGAGTGCATTTCGATCAGATGCAGAATCAGGCGACTGGCCGAGACGGCGCCACCACTGGTAAACACGCCCCCATCGAAATCCAGCGTCTTTTCGGCATCCCATCGCACTGCCGGAAACGCCTTCTGCATCGCCTCCAGTGCCTGCCAGTGCGTGACGGCACGCAACCCATCCAGTATCCCGGCGGCAGCGAGCAGCGCGCTGCCCATGCACAGGCTGGCCATAGGCGACCCCGCGGCAAATTTTTCGGCAATCCAGGCGATGAGCGGTCCATTGTCGTGCAGGGTCGCGGGTGAGGGTTCGGTGGGCGGCACGATATACAAATCGGCTTCAGGTACATCGGCAAGCAGGTAATCGGGGCGAATGGCGTAATGGCCGTTACCCGCCAGGATCTCGGCTTTTGCACCCGCCAGCGAAACCCCGAAAAGCGCAGGCAGGCCCTGCTGCTTGCGATAGTTACAGGCCTCGGTAAGTCCCAGGCGGGCCTGCTCAAGCCCGGCCAGATTGACCCCCTCAGGGACAAGAAAAACGATCTGTTTCATGATACGCCCCGTTGGTAAATGTTTCCGGCACGATGCTGCCGGTACGCGCTCACTATACGTCAGAATATTGTCGCAATCAACCCGCTACATTGCCGTTATCTGCACTTATCCGCAAATCGCAGGCGCTCTATAGTGTAGCCATGTACATCGAACGCGAGAATCCGTCCCGCAATCGCGGATCGACACCAGTCCGGTTCTTCTGTCCGATAGACAGGAGCCCGAGGATTCGGCCCAAGCGGATTTTTGACCGATGGCCCCGTCACATGCACGTTGACCAATGCGCCCGTTGACGCGGACAACCCCTTGCAAACCTGCTTCATGGAGCATGATATGAATACAGATAACCCCACCCTGATTTTTGTCAACCTGCCGATCACCTCGGTAGAGACGACCCGGTCATTTTTCTCGAATCTCGGGTTCTCGTTCAACCCAATGTTCAGCAGTGCAGATACCTTGTGCATGGAGATCAGTCCGATGGCAAGTGTCATGTTTCTTGAGAAGCAGCGGTTTACCGACTTCACGCCCAGATCCGTTGCCGATGCACACAAGAGCAGCGAAGTCCTGCTTTGCATCAGTCGCCAGTCAAGGGAAGAGGTCGACAGTCTGACAGAAAAAGCGCTGTCCCTGGGCGCGACAGAAGTACGCGACGCGCAGGATCATGGCTTTATGTATGGTCGCAGCATCAGTGATCCTGACGGCCATATCTGGGAACTCATGTGGATGGATATCAGCCAGTTCCCGGGATGTCAGGCCGAGCCGGAAACGGCAGACAAGGCCGGATGATAGGCGCCGGGGCATGCCCGCGGCCTTGAAGATTCCCTGGTGATGAATGGGTAGTGACTGCGCGATGGCCTGGTGATGATAAGTGGGGCCTTTGTGGGGGCCGCGTAATCGCTGAGTGAGGACCGCGGCATCGTTGTTAACAGATGGCTGGCCGCCTCAAATACGACTGGACGGTCTGCGCGCGTAGACCGTGGATGATTTCAGGTGCCTGGCAGGCGCGGTTCGATGTCCTCTGCCAGGTCCTGCTGGTCATCCTGGTCTCCCGCCGCCCGTGCCCTTGCTGCCAGCACTTCCAGGATCAGTTTGTGCCGCCGCTGGGTGCACAGGCGCAGAATTTCACGCTTGCGTGAGTCAGAGAATGTCTGCCACTGGAAACGTTCTTCCCGGTTGCGCAAACAGCCACGGCAAAGACCGCGACTGTTCATTTCGCAAATCCCCCGGCAGGGGCTGGGAATGTCGAAGAATTCGAGCTGTTCCATGATGTTATGGCTTGGTGTTCACCCCTGCGCTGGCGGCAAGGATGCTACAGGCCGCCCTCGGTCAGTTTTTTCGGATCCAGCAGCTTGCGCAGCTGCGCTTCACCCAGGTCAGTTTTCTCTGCCGCCACATCGATAATTGGCCGTTTTTCCTTGTACGCCTGCTTGGCAATTTCTGCGGCTTTCAGATAGCCCACCACCGGATTCAACGCGGTAACCAGAATCGGGTTCTTGTCCAGCGCTTCCTGCAACCGCGGCTCGTTAACCTTGAATGTGGCGATGGCCTTGTCCGCCAGAAGCCGGGAGACATTGGCCAGCAGTTCAAGACTGTTCAACAGATTATGTGCAATCATGGGCAGCATCACGTTCAGTTCAAAATTACCCGACTGTCCGCCGATGGTGATGGCGGCGTCGTTGCCAATGACCTGCGCGGCGACCATGGCCGTCGCTTCTGGAATCACGGGATTGACTTTGCCCGGCATGATGGAGGAGCCCGGTTGCAGGGCCTCCAGTTCGATTTCACCAAGACCGGCCAGCGGCCCGGAGTTCATCCAGCGCAGGTCATTGGCAATTTTCATAAGCGTGACAGCGGTGGTTTTCAACTGCCCAGACAGCGCCACAGCGATATCCTGGGAACCGATGTGCGCGAAAAAATTCTCTGCCGGCTGAAAGCGCACACCGGTCAGGCTGCTGATCTGGCGGGCAAATTCTGCCGCGAACTTCGGATGGGCATTGATGCCCGTGCCGACGGCCGTGCCTCCCTGCGCCAGCGTCTGCAGCAAGGCCTGCTGACCCTTGAGGTTCTGGATGTTCTGTTCAACCTGCACCGCCCAGCCTTCGAGCGCCTGACTCATACGAACCGGCATCGCATCCATCAGATGGGTTCTGCCGGTTTTGACATAGCGATCGACCGATTTGGCTTTCTTGCGAATGACTTTGGCCAGGTGGGTCAATGCGGGCAGCAGTTCCTTGTGCAGCTGAACGGCCGCACTGATATGAATCGTGCCCGGGATCATGTCGTTACTGCTTTGCCCGTAATTGACGTGATCATTGGGGCTGACAGGCTCGCCGTAAAGCTTGGTGGCCAGCGTGGCCAGCACCTCATTGGCGTTCATATTCGTGCTGGTGCCGGAACCCGTCTGGTATATATCGATGGGAAAGTGCACCATGAAGTCGCCTTCGAGCAGCGTGTCGACCGATGTCACAATGGCCTGGCCCATCTCGGGCGGAATCTGTTTGAGTTTTACATTGGCTTTGGCTGCGGCCGCCTTGGCCAGCAGCAGCGAACGAATAAAGGCTGCAGGCAGACGCTGCCCGCTGATCGGAAAGTTATTGATGGCGCGCTGTGTCTGCGCGCCATAAAGTGCCTGGGCCGGAACCTGCAACTGGCCCATACTGTCTTTCTCGATACGTGTCTTCATTACTAAACCTCATCAGTTCAAAATTATGAAAATCCTGCGCAAGCGGCCTGAGTGTTACCTCATTATAAGCATCGCCCGCAGTTCAAAGCAAAGTGCGGCCTGCGGGACAATTTGCCATGTCCAGCGACTGCGCCTTATGATAAGAGCGATTGTCCACCGTTAGTGCTATCACCCTTTTCCCTTTAAGGATTCCACCATGTCCTCCCCGCGCATTACCTTCTATTCCAATCCGCAATCACGTGCAGCCGTTATCCACTGGATGCTCGAAGAATTGGGCGAACCCTACGATACGGTCTACCTCAATTATCAGGGGGCCATGAAAACCCCCGAGTACCTGCGCATCAACCCCATGGGCAAAGTCCCCGCCATCGTGCATGACGGGCAGGTCGTGACCGAAGGCGCCGCCATCTGCGCCTTCCTGGCCGATCAATATCCGCAGAAAAAACTGGCGCCGGCCGCGGACAGCCCGCAACGGGGCACTTACTTCCGTTGGCTGTTTTTTGCTGCCGGACCACTGGAAGAAGCCATCACCATGAAATCACTGGACATGCCGATACCGGCAGACAAAAGCCCCATGCTGGGCTTCGGCACGCTGGAACGAACCGTGGAGGTATTGGAACAAGCCGTATCGGGCGCAAACTGGATTTGTGGCGAACAATTTACGGCCGCCGATGTCTACGTAGGTTCAGCGATCCGGTTCTATATGCGATTCGGCGTTCTGGAGCCGCGCCCGGCCTTCAAAGCCTATGTCGAGCGTCTGGATGCACGTCCCGCCTACCAGCGCAGTGCGCAGATCATGGCTAAAGCGGTAGCTGACCAGCAGACATAGCGCGCGACGGCCAGCGGCAAGGAATTTGCATGCCGAGGTTCTGTGGCGCAGCCTGACCATGCGCCGCTGTCATATATGCCGTCTGCAGGCAGTTGCAGCCTATGCCGGCGGGGGCGCGGGACGTCGTCTTACGCGCAGCTTCACTTCGCTGACTACCACGCTCGTGATAATCAGCACGGCACCGAAAAGCGCCAGCGCCGAGTGCCGTTCGTCGGCGAATACCCGGCCGATCACGCCGCCCCATAGGGGCTCGCCGGCGTAAATCACGGTTGCCCTAGTGGCAGAGATATGGTTCTGCGCCCAGTTCATGGTGATCTGAATCACCGCACTGGCCAGGCCGAGCACCAGGATGCTGATGACCAGCACGGACGAGGTCAGATCCGGTGCGCCTTCGCCACGGATACCGCCCGTGATGGCCGCCAGCAGAGAGGCGGTAGCCAGTTGTATGATCGTGACGCGGCGCAGGTTCACTCTGCCGGCGAAAAGACTGATCAGGATCACTTCCACCGCAATGGCTACGGCGCTCAATACCGTCAGCCATTCCCCCGGCCCGGCGCCGCCTTCCATACTCTGCGGATCTGCCAGCAAAACCAGTCCGACAAACGCCATGGTCGCGCCCACCCAGTTCATGAAAGTCGGCGGCCGTTTCAGAAACAGCCATTGCATCAGCGGGACTAACGGGACATACAGCGCCGTAATGAATGCAGATTTGCTGCTGGCAATGGTCTGCAGGCCGACCGTTTGCAAACTGTATCCCAGAAAAATACACAGCCCAATCACGATACCCGCACGCACTTCCAGCCCGGTCAGTCCGCGCAGAATCCGCAGGGAGCACAGCGTCATGGCCAGCGCGGCACAGCCAAAACGCATGCCGACAAACAGGAACGGTTCACTGTGCGCCAGGGCGTTTTGCACAATCAGAAAAGTGGCTCCCCAGAAGACCGTGATAACGATCAGCGCCAGTTCATAACGGTTCAGCGCGAAGGGTCTGGGAGTATCGGATGGATTCATGATGGCGGTCTGTCGCAAGCCGGGCACAGGACCTGACGCTGCTGAGGGTCAACGGGTAGAATAACGCAGAATAATAATGCAGAATGGTATCAGACCGGCATCTTCGCCCTTCCTCTTTTGGCCTTAACGGAAAACATCATGAGCTACTGCATATACGTTGCACAATTGCCGGCAGAAATGGCCAGCGCGCACAAACAATATCACGACGAGCGCTATGGCTTTCCGGTAGAAGACGACAATGAGCTCTTCGGCCGCCTGGTGCTGGAAATTAACCAGGCCGGTTTATCGTGGTCTACCATCCTGAACAAGGAGGCGAATTTTCTTCGGGCCTATGACAACTTTGATATTGATACCATCGCGGGCTACACCGATGCCGACAGGGAGCGGTTGCTGAACGATGCCGGTATTATTCGCAATCGGCTCAAGGTGAATGCGGCCATTCACAATGCCGGGATTGTGCAGCAGTTGCAAAGGGAACACGGCTCCTTCAAGGCATGGCTGGATATGCACCATCCCCGCAGCAAGGAGGAATGGGTGCGCCTGTTTCGCAAAACATTCAAATTTACCGGGGGCGAGATCGTGGGATCGTTCCTGATGAGCATCGGTTACCTTCCAGGCGCCCATGACGAAAATTGCCCCGCTTTCGACCGTACCCTGAAAGCCGGCGCTGTCTGGAAGCAGAGATCGCGGACAAAATAAACGCGATCACGACATAGAACAGAGCGCTCGCGAGCTGGGCGCCCGGGTTTGCCGGAAGGCTGGATGTATTTTTGTCGCATGGCAGCCTGCGCTCAGCACTCCTGAGGGACGCGTCCCCAGTATCGACTGCGCAGCACATCGTACACCAGGTTGTAGATATAGGCGTAGGGCAAATAGAACAGAATCAAGCCGATATCCAGTACCAGCGCTTCCCATAAGCCTATGCTCAGCCACCACATCACAAATGGAATGGCCATGAACAGCAGACCCAGCTCAAACCCAAAGCTGTGCCAGATACGCAAGACCAGTGTCTTTCTTTTGCCGGTCGCCGCCAGGAAACGATCAAAGCCGGCGTTGTACACCATATTCCAGATCAGCGCCATGATGGCAATTACGACTGTCACCACGCCCATGTCGGTCAGGCTATGACCAGAGAGCATGGCGGCCAGCGGCGCCGACAGGCCGATTGCCAGCACTTCGAAAATGAGGGCATGCAGGAATCGTTCCAGAACGGTTTTGTTCTTTTCCATACCGGTTTTCGTTTGCTGCATGGTTATCTGCCGGATATCTGTCGGTTATTGGGTCGCACCAGCGTGCTCTGTCCGAACAGGCTGCGAACCAGATCCAGCGCCACTGCGGCGGTCTGATTGCGCACATCCAGGGCGGGATTGAGTTCTACAATGTCCAGCGAGGCCATGCATTCGGTATCAGCGATCATTTCCATGCACAACTGGGCTTCGCGGTAGTTAGGGCCGCCGCGCACGGTCGTGCCCACGCCCGGCGCAATATCGGGATCCAGAAAATCCACATCAAAGCTGACGTGCAAGTGGGTATTTTCATCCAGGCCGTGCAGGGCGCGCTCCATGGTATGGCGCATGCCATGTTCATCAATAAAGCGCATGTCGTAGACCTCGATCCCCTGTTCATGGATGAATTTTTTCTCGCCCTCGTCTACGCTGCGAATGCCGATCTGGCGCACCATGTCTGCCGCCAACGCAGGAACCTGTCCGGCAAGCTCTACCAGTTCACGCGGTCCGTGCCCGAACAGGCAGGCAACAGGCATGCCATGAATATTGCCGCTGGGCGTCAGGTCAGCGGTATTGAAATCGGTGTGCGCATCCAGCCACAACACCCGCAGCTTGCGGCCCTGTTCCCGGCAGTAGCGGGAGACGGCGGAGATGGAGCCCACGCCCAGGCAATGATCCCCACCCAGCATGATGGGAAACCGCCCCTCGGCCAGTTCCGCATAAAACGCATCGTGCAGCAGCTGGTTCCAGGCAATGACCTGTTCCAGATGACGGTATCCGTCTTGCGGCGGCTGCCACGGATTGGGTGGGCCATTCAGGTTGCCACAATCGCGCACGTCGATGCCCAGGTATTCCAGCGCCTGCGTGATGCCTGCCACGCGGATGGCCTCCGGGCCCATGCTGGCACCACGATGTCCGGCGCCGACATCGGTCGGAACGCCGACCAGACTGACTTGCTTGCGTATATCCTGCACTTGAGTATTTCTCCTGGTGGTTGCGAATCAAACCGCTGCCAGTCGCGACTGACACGGGCAACCCTCTGCCTGCTTGGTGATAGTACATATTGTACCTGTAAACGACAGTCAGTCCATGCGCAACGCGACAGACAACCGTCCCGGCCCATTACCCGGCTCCTGGCATTTCAGTAAGCCTGATTTCATCTGCCGGCGGGTCAATACCTGCTGACCGTATGCGCAGACTAACCGCCGCGGGGTCGAGGATATGGCTGCGCGGGCGGCCGCCCCCTTCCACCGAGTGTGGCACCTGCGCTGAGTGTCAGGCCGGAACCCGAACCTGACGAGGACTGTGTATGGATCAATTATTTTCACACTCGATCTGTGATCACACTTTAAACTTTTCGCAACGCCAGTTATGATAGTCGTCATAAACAGACCACTACCATCATCGCAAGGAGACACTCATGGATTTAACGGGACGGCGGGTTTTAATTACGGCAGGCGGCAGCGGTATCGGACTGGCCACGGCTCATGTTTTCATCAAGGCCGGGGCATCCGTCTTTGTCACGGACATCAACGAGGCTGCCCTCAAAATACTGAAATCGGAGTTGCCACAAATACATGCCATTACCGCAGATGCGGGCAACGAACAGGATGTGATCCGTACCATAGACGAAGCGGTCAAGGCGCTGGGTGGCCTGGATATCCTGATCAATAACGCCGGTATCGCCGGCCCGACCGGACCTGTAGAAGATATTACCCTGGCCGAATGGGAAAATACGCTGCGCATCAACATCACCGGCCAGTTCCTCTGTGTTAAATATGCACTGCCTCACCTGCGCAAAGGCACCCATCCGGCAATTGTCAACCTGTCATCGGCAGCTGGGCGGCTGGGATTTGCGGGCCGCACACCGTATTCTTCCTCCAAATGGGCGGTCGTCGGCTTCACCCGTTCCCTGGCTAATGAACTGGGGGCAGACGGCATTCGCGTCAATGCCATCTGTCCCGGCGCTGTGGATGGTCCGCGTATTCAGCAGGTGATCAGTGCGAAGGCGAAAATGCTGGGCAAACCCCATGCCGAAGTAGAAGACACCTATAAGGCGCAATCGGCCATGCACACCATGGTGACGGCCGACGATATCGCCAATCAGATCCTGTTCGTATGCAGCGACCTTGCATTGAATATTTCGGGGCAGGCCCTGGCGGTCGACGGGCACACGGAAAAGCTTTATTGACAACCAGTCTGGATAGCGGGTTTCGCACCTGGCAGCTTTTGCGTGGCCTGCCAGGTGGCCGGGTTTCTCCGTTCACCCGTTGTCGTTGGTGTTGTCGATATCGTATTGCGAAAACGTGCTGGCGCACCAATCCATACTCAATCTCTGTCAGCCGCGTTCTGCGGCGGCAGAAACAGGCTGGGTGTACGAGCCGCCATGTATTCATAGGCCTCGCGAATATCCGCCACCACAGCAAGACGAGCGCCATTCGCATCCCCCCGGCTCAGGGCGTTGATCAGTGCACGATGATGAACGACCCCCACCTGCTTGCGCGTACGCGGCAAACCCGGGCGCAGATCGTAATTCAGGATAGGTCCAATGCGCAGCCAGAGACTTTCTATCATCTGGAACAGGACAGGCATCCTCGCGGCCCCGTAAACGGCAAAATGAAACTGCTGGTTCAAACTGACTAGCTTCGAGGTATTGGCATCCGGCCTGGCCATTTCCTCCGACAGGCTGTCATTCATTTGGCTGAGCACGAACAGCAGCTCGTCAGGTGCGTGCGCCGCGGCTTCGGCGGCCGCCATGCCTTCGATTTCGAAGCGAATGCGGGTAATTTCGGTAAAGGTGTCCAGACTCAGCACCGGCACACGCACCGAACGGTTTGGCTTCACTTCAAGCGCATGATCGGCCACCAGCCGGGAAATGGCATCGCGTACCGGCATCATGCTCACCCCCATCGCCTCGGCGGTTTTGCGAATCGACAACTGTTCGCCTGGCATCACCCTGCCGCTCCACAGCATTTGCTTGATTTCCTCAAGCGTCGATGCGCTCAATGTCTGGCGACTGGTTGTTTCTTCTGATTTGGTGTTCATATAGGGTAATTACCAAGGTTTCTTCTGTGATCACAGTTGTTATAGTTAACTTATATCAACAACATCATGCATTTGCAACCGCAGTGTATAGGAGACAGGATGAAATCGACAACAGTACTGCTGGCAGGGTGTTGTGCCCTGGCCGGCACCTCCCTTGTTCACGCCGCAGACGGCTTCTCAGACAAGGAAATCCGCATCGGCTTTATTACGGACATGTCCGGTGTCTACGCAGACACTGATGGAGCGGGTGGTCGCAATGCCATCCAGATGGCCATCGATGAAGTCGGCGGCGCGATCAATGGCAACAAAATCACCCTGCTGACCGCAGATCACCAGAACCGCGCTGACCTGGCCGCCTCCAAGGCGCGCGCCTGGATCGACCAGAATAATATTGACGTGATTATCGGTGGTACCAACTCAGCCACGACCCTGTCGATCGCGACTGTCGCCGCCGAAAAGCATATTCCGCTGATCTCTGTGGGGGCTGGTGCAACTGCCATCACCAACGAATACTGCACCCCCTACACTATCCATTATGCCTACAATACCCGCGCCATTGGCTACGGGGTCGCTTCTGCCGTCATGAAACAGGGTGGCAAGGACTGGTTCTTCATTACTGCGGATTATGCATTTGGCCACGCCTTGCAGCAAACCGCTTCTGACGTGGTCTCGCAAGGGGGCGGCAAGGTTCTGGGCAGCGTAAAAGTGCCCCTGAGTACCGCCGATTTCTCTTCGTATATGCTGCAGGCACAGGCATCGGGCGCAAAAATCCTCGGATTGGCCAATTCCGGCAACGATTTTATCGCCTCGGTCAAGGCAGCCAACGATTTTGGTGTTACCTCCAGCATGCGTCTGGCCGGATTGCAGGTTCTGCTCAGTGATATTCATGGGCTTGGGCTTGAAGCCACCCAGGGCATGTATCGTACCGCCCCATGGTATTGGGATCAGGACGAGGAATCACGCAAATGGGCCGAAGCCTTCAAGAAAAAACAGGGCGCCATGCCTACCTTCATCCAGGGCGGTGATTACTCCGCAGTGAAGAGCTATCTGAAGGCGGTCACCGCAACGGGTACGGATGATGGAAAAGCCGTCATGGACTGGTTCAAATCCACTCCGATATCGGACTTCTACATCAAGAATGGCAAGGTTCGATCCAACGGACTGCTGGTGCATGACATGTTCCTGCATGAAGTGAAAAAGCCGTCGGAATCCAAAGGCGAGTGGGATTACTTCAAAGTATCTGCCACCATTCCTGGTGAAGAAGCCTACGGTCCTGAATCGGAATCCAGCAGCTGCAAACTGTAAATTCCTTCGAACTGCCGGGCCCGGGCAGGTCTGAACCACCGAAGCCTGCTGCCGATACCTGAATCACCGGTTCGGCAGCCTGCCTTCTCTTTTCGCGGAAACCCAGTGATTGTGAAAAACCCATCTTTACCCTCCGTCAGCATTATTGGTACCGGTCTCATCGGACAGGCTTGGGCGGTCGTTTTTGCCCGTGCAGGATGCCCTACGACACTCTGGGACGGCAATACCCAGGCAGCACAACAGGCGGTCACACTGATCCGCAAGCAAATGGAAACGCTTGCCCGCTATCGACTGGTTGACGATGTTGAAGCCGCTATGGCGAACATACAGGTCGCCGAGACCCTGGAGGCCGCTGTCAGCACCGCCGATTACGTACAGGAAAACCTCCCGGAAATTCTGGAGATCAAGCTGGACATTTTCGGCAAAATGGATGCGGCGGCAGCCCCGCAGGCCATTCTTGCCAGTTCTACCTCGGGCATTCCCGCCTCGGCGTTCACAGAGGCATTGCCCGGCCGCCAGCGTTGCCTGGTTGCCCACCCCGTCAATCCTCCTTCCCTGATTCCGGTCGTCGAACTCAGTGGCGCCGAATGGACCAGCGCACAAACGCTGGCGCGTACCCGCGACATCATGAATGCCGTGCGCCAGAAACCCGTGACCGTGCGCAAGGAAATCAACGGATTCATACTGAACCGCCTTCAGGGGGCGCTGCTGCGTGAGGCGTTCCGGCTGGTAGAGCAGGGCTTTGTCTCGGTGGAGGATCTGGACACCACGGTCAGCGATGGTCTGGGATTGCGCTGGTCATTCATGGGGCCGTTCGAAACGATCGACCTGAATGCGCCCGAGGGTATTGGCGACTATGCACAACGCTACGGCCCCCTGTATCAGGAACTGTCGAAAACGCAAGTCGATACCAATGCCTGGTCCGCCCCCCTCATCGACAGTATCACTGCCGCCCGGCGCGCCGAACTGCCCGCAACAGAGCTGGCTGACCGCCGCGCGTGGCGTGACCAGCGCCTGATGGCACTGGCCGCGCACAAGCTGCAAGCCGAAAGGTCGACAGAACCGGACGCGGACAGCTGAGACGCTATCGCCAACATGCCAGCGCCGTAATGGCGTAACGTATGGCTTTTACTCCCTTATTTCCATTCTGCATCAGGATATACGCATCATGAGCACAAACACAAAACACCGCAAAGTCATTATCACCTGCGCCGTCACCGGCGCGATTCATACCCCCAGCATGTCGCCGCATCTGCCCGTCACGGCAGATCAGATTGCCGACGACGCCATCGCCGCCGCCAAAGCCGGTGCCGCCATTCTCCACCTGCATGCGCGTGATCCCAAAGACGGGCGCCCTACGCAGGATCCGGCCTACTTCAAGCCGTTCCTGGAGCGCATCAAAACAGAAACCGATGCCGTCATCAACATTACCACTGGTGGCAGCCCGCATATGACCGTGGAAGAGCGTATGCGTCCTGCCACCACATTCAAGCCCGAACTGGCCTCGCTCAACATGGGTTCCATGAACTTCGGCCTGTACACCATGCTGGATCGCTTCAAGCAATTTGAGCATGAATGGGAGCGCGAACATCTGGAAAAAAGCCGCGATCTGGTATTCAAGAACACATTCAAGGATATTGAAACCATCCTGCGACTGGGCAACGAGAACGGCACACGCTTTGAGTTCGAGTGCTATGACATCAGCCATCTGTATAACCTTGCCCATTTCATGGATCGCGGGCTGGTCAAATCGCCCCCGTTCATTCAATCCGTTTTCGGCCTGCTGGGCGGCATCGGCTCACACCCTGAAGATCTGATGCATATGCGCCGCACGGCAGACCGGCTTTTCGGTGAAAACTATCAGTGGTCCATCCTTGGTGCCGGTCGTAACCAGATTCCGCTTGCATCCATGGGCGCCAGCATGGGATCCAATGTGCGTGTGGGACTGGAAGACTCGCTGTGGATCGGCCCGAAACGCCTGGCTCAGTCCAATGCTGATCAGGTCAGCCAGATCCGTCAGGTGCTCGAAGGACTCAACCTGCAGATCGCAACGCCGGAAGAGGCCCGTGAAATTCTGCAGCTGAAGGGTGCGGCCAATGTCAGCTTCTAGCCAGAACGGGCAAGCCCGTTTTTCGCTGGCGGGGCAAACAGCCCTGATCACCGGCTCCAGCCGCGGTATCGGGCTGGCCACCGCAAGGGCGCTGGCCGAACAGGGCGCTACCGTTATCATTAACGGCAGAACCCATGAGACCCTTTCGCGGGCAGGAGACATGTTGCGCAAGGCCGGATTATCCGTGATCGATGCTCCGTTTGACGCTGGCGATATCCATCAGGCTAGCGCCGCGGTAGACCGGCTGATCCACGATCACGGGCCGATCCAGATTTTCATGGCGAACGCCGCCATGCAGCATCGGGAAAACCTGCTTACCTTTCCTCAGGAAACATTTGAACAGGTACTGGCGCTGAATCTGACCGCCCAGTGGGCTCTGGGTCGTCATCTGGCAGCCCATATGGCGCAGCAGCAGTACGGCCGGATCATCGTAACCGGATCCGTTACAGGGCTGCAGGGCCGTCGCGACATTTCTGCCTACACCGTCGCCAAAGCCGGGCTACATGCCCTGGCCCGACAATGGGCGGTGGAATTGAGTCCGTACAGAATTACCGTGAATGCAGTTGCGCCTGGCTATATTGCCACGGAGTTCAACGATGCGCTGCAGAATGATGAGACATTCAACCGCTGGCTGTTTGACCGTGTACCGCAGCAAAAATGGGGGGAGCCGGACGATATTGCCAACGCGGTGTGTTATCTGGCTTCTCGCGAAGCCTCGTTTGTGACTGGCCAGACACTGGCCGTAGACGGAGGCTTTACGACATCCCTGTAGGCTGGGTTCTGGCAGATAGCAAAATCGCAAGGGGCAGCGTGCCAGACGCGCAAGGCAAATGCCGAATGCTAGTAGCACGCCGCGGGCAACGGGCAGCAATGTATTGCGACCTGCTGCCCGCGGGCGTTTATCAGCGAACGATGTCGCCTTTCAGCGCAACGCCGGTGATCACGGCACCCGAATGACATTCGTAAGTTGTGGTACTGGCGTTCACGTTTTTCTTATAATAACTCACGATATTGCTCACCCCGGTGCCACCAAGGTCACGGGCCCGTTGCTGCAATTGTTTGTACGCAGACAAAAAGACCCACGCGCAGGCGCGTTCATCGCTACCCTTGCCAAGCCGGTTGGTTTTTTTATTGGTCACGGCATCGGCTTCAATCACGCTGCCCGGCCCCTTGCGCCCGAAGGTCATGGTAATGGACTTGTCCACCACCGAGGCGGCCTCCGGTGAGGAAAGCGCCTGCGCAATCGGCAAATCGTAGCGGGTGTCTCGCGCCTGGGCCTGCGTGCTCAGTACAGTCAGCGCAATGGCGACACCGATGAACGAAAATTTTCCTGTCATTACAAACTCCTGAGTTGTTTCAATGAAGCCGGTACACTGCCTAAATTCAGGGGTGGCAAGCAGGAATGCCGCCAGGCCATATTGTTCTGTTCCTGCCGGCTGGTATCTCGCATCCCGGACCCGGAAATGCTGTGACCTGTCGGCGAAACGCTGGCCCGTGCCATGTCCCGTTTTTCACTCGAAAACCGCCGCGGCCCGGCTATGGTTGTTCTGCTGCCACACTCGGAAACCCGATATAGCGGCGACATCTAACGGGAATATGTCAACTACTGTCATACTCTGAAACATATTATAATGCGCCGGTGATAGATGTTGAACTTTGTTGCCCACCATGAACTTTAAACAGGCATTCATCCGATGTTTTCCTTTGAATTGACGATTTCCGATCAAAATGCGCTGGCCCCAGGCCTGGCAACATCGTCCCAGTGGGTTCAGTGGCTCAATGCCAGCACCGCACAGGAAAAAAACATCGTTCGTGAGCAGAATCCGCAAGACGCCATTAACCTGGACTTTCTGCCGGCCATGCAGCGGCGACGACTCAGCCCCCTGTCGCGACTGGTGTTTGCTGCCGCCTGGCCAATACTCAAAGCTTATCCGCAATGCCCGGTGGTCTTTTCATCACGAAATGGCGAGATCAACCGCAGTTTCCAGTTGCTGATTGCCCTGGCAAAAAATGAAGGAGTGTCCCCGACGTCTTTTGGCCTGTCGGTCCACAATGCAATTACCGGGCAGCTGGCCATTCAGCACGGCAATTATGCTGAACAGTCCGCCATTTCCGCCAGGGACAACGGCCTGGAAAACGCACTGCTCGATGCATGGCTTATGTTGCAGGATGGCGCCGAGCGCGTTCTGGTGCTATGCGCCCAGGATCCGCTGGATCGCAAGTACGAAGTTGAAATCGAAAGGGAACCCTTCCCGTTTGCCTGCGCGCTGCTGGTCACCCGTGGCAACGCATGGCGCCTGTCTAAGGTGCTGTCTGCAGACGCCCCCCTCAACGTCAATGGTGGTGCCGGAGTGATTGCGCGCCTGCAGGGCGACCTCGAGTGCTGGACAACGCCCACGGCTCAATCCGACAGCGGCTGGACATGGACGCGCCAGACATGAAGCAGGCCCAGGCGTTTCTGTGGCATAAGTGGCGCTGGCTGGCCATTGCCAGCGGCTACGTTGTCTTCGGTCTGTTCGGCATCGTTCTGAAAATCATCCTGATTCCCTTCACCAGCGGGCTTGTTGATCGCAGCCGTCTGGAAAATCAGAAACGGGCCCGCAGCATCATTCAGTTCCTCTGGCGACAGTTTCTTCGGTATGTGCGCTTCATGGGCGGCTTCGGTTATCTTTTTCCCCATCAGAACAGGCTCGGACGTCCGGGCCAGCTCATCATCGCCAATCACCCGTCCCTGCTTGACGTCGTCTTCATGCTCGGACATGCCAGGCAGTCCAACTGCATCGTCAAGCAAAGCCTGCTGGAAAATCCGTTTCTCAACAGCGCCATCGTGGCCTGCGGATTTATCCCTAATGACGGCACGCCCGAAGTAATAGACAATGCTGTTGCTGCGTTGCGCAGTGGTCAGTCAGTGCTGATTTTTCCGGAAGGAACGCGAACCGGGCCCGACAACCTGATCCGCTTTCATCGCGGTGCCTGCGCCATCGCTCTGCGCGGTGCTGCCGTGATCACGCCTGTTATAATCCGGATGAATCCGCGCTGCTTCCAACGGGGTCAGGCGTGGTACAACATCCCGCATGAAAAAGTTAATTATGAATTCATCATCGGCGATGACATTGATCCGGCACCCTGGCTTTCGGGAAAGCACCTGCCTGCCGCAACGCGACAGCTGAACGCCTATCTACAGAATTACTTTGAACGAGAACTACAGAAATGACCACCGCGCTCAATCTGGAAATTAAAGAATTAATCATATCAAGCCTCGGGCTTGAAGACATTACCGCAGAAGACATCCAGGACGATGCCCCGCTTTTCGGAGAAGGCCTGGGTCTGGACTCGGTAGACGCGCTCGAACTTGGTCTCGCGCTGCAAAAGCATTTCGGGATCCAGTTCAATACCAAGACACAGAATCTGCGTGACCATTTCAAAGATATCAATACCCTTGCTGCGTTTGTTACTGACCTAAAAAACAACCCACAGACTTGAGGTAAACCATCATGAATCAGTCAGACCAAATTTATCAGACGCTGAAAACCGCGCTGGTTGACCTGTTTGAAATCGAACCGGAACGCATCCAGCCCGACGCAGATCTGTATAACGATCTGAATATTGACAGCATTGACGCCATTGATCTGATTGATCATATCAAGCGCGCGACAGGTCACAAACTGCTGGCTGAAGATTTCCGCAGCGTACGTACTGTCCAGGACGTGGTTGACGCAGTCAATCGCAAACTTACCCCCGCTTAAGGGAAGCGAACACGTGTTGTTCCGGTTGCCGCGCAGCGCATTGCGCCTGTTCAACCTGTTGCTGGTGTTAACGCTGGCCGCCTATCCCTTTCTGATCTATTACGGGAAGGAACAGGTCGGAGGGCTCTGGATCTCCGGCGGACTCCTGCTGCTCTGGGGCATCAAAAGCCTGCTAAGCCGGCAACGCTGGCAGCAGATTGTCACGGTCGCACTTCTGGCATGCGTGGTACTGTTCAATCTGACTGACAGGCCTGGATTTCTGTATTTCTATCCCGTTGTCATCAATCTGGTTCTGCTGGCGGTATTTGCCGGCAGCCTGTTCTCGCGCATGACCGTGGTAGAGCGAATTGCGCGCAGCCGTGAGCCCAACCTTCCCGCCTCCGGCGTGCGCTACACACGCAACGTCACCAAAGTATGGATCGTGTTTTTTATCCTTAACGGCAGCATCATCTATGCACTGGGCCACGCTGGTTACACCCAGGCCTGGTCGCTGTACACCGGCTTTATCTCGTATCTCCTCATGGGGCTGCTATTCGCGGCAGAATGGGTGGTGCGACGCCGATACAAACGGAAAATGCAACATGACTGATGCAGAAGCCGGCATGTTGCTGCCCTACCCTCGGCCCGATTCTCCCGTCGCCACCCGGCCGGCCATGGATCGACAGCAGTTCGAGGCCATCACCAGCCACATCTTTCAGGTATTGCGGGCACGCCCGGTCTCGCGGGTCGCCTTGTGGTTTGATGATAGCGCTCTCTTCAGCTGCGCCCTGCTCGCCTGCTGGGCTGCGGGTGCGCAGGTACTGGTGGCCCCGGATCTGCTCAATGACACCTGCACGTGGATTCATACCGAGGCAGACTTATGGGTCACCGATCAGGCGGTACCCAACGCTCACATACCAGTATTCCGGCTGGATCCATTTCCGGAACCGGATACCGAAAGTGCGGCCACAGGCACACAATCCACACCGCCTGCTTCTGAAAAACCGGCCGGGCTTTCCCACCCGGCGGCGATTCGCACCTCGTTTTCAATTCCCGCTTCGCCGTCAATTCCCACTTCGAGCGCCATAGCCGTACCGGCTTCAACTTCGACGCCCACTCCCATTTCGCTCCCCGCTAGCCAGACGCCTTCCATCTTTCAGCAACGGGAGAATGGACTGTTCCTGCCGCTGCCTGCAGATGCCCATCTGTTTCTGCGCACATCCGGCTCCAGCGGAACACCCGGTGTCATCCGCAAAACATTTACCCAGCTGCAGGCCGAGGCCGTGACACTGGTGCAAACCTGGTCTCTGCAGGGCCTGCCGGCCACACTGATCGGTTCCGTCAGCCACCAGCATATGTATGGCCTGACCTTTCGCGTCATGGTTCCCCTGCATGCGGGTCTGATACTGGACAGACAGCAGGCCCGCTATCCCGAAACACTGGTGGAACAGACCCTGACGCACGATCGCTGTGTCTGGATCACCAGCCCCGCACTGCTGCAGCGCCTGCCCGACAGCATACCCTGGGAGGCGCTGCATCCCCGACTATCCAGGGTCGTGTCGGCCGGCGGCGCGCTGTCGGACGCCACACGTGCCTCCCTGCTGCAGCGCCAATGGCCTCTGCATGAAATCTATGGCAGTACGGAAACCGGCGTCATTGCCACCCGCCACCAGCAATCTGTCTGGACACCCCTGCCGGACGTGGTTATTGCCACCGATAGCCAGGACCGGCTGGCCGTGTCGTCACCCTGGACGGAGGGCATCGAGCAGACCGCAGACGTCATCACCGTAGCAGAGGACAAGGGTTTTATTCTGCAGGGCCGCGCCGATCGCATTCTCAAGCTCGAAGACAAACGGATATCCCTGAGCCGGGTCGAACAGGCCGCCATGTCTCACCAATATGTCAGTGATATTCACTGCGCGCCCAGCCCGCTAGGCGGGCGGCTCTGCGCCCTGGTCGAACTGACTGAAGCGGGCGTGTCTGCCATGCGTCAGCATGGGCGTCGCCATATTACCCGAACGCTGTCGGATCATCTGCGAACCGCTGTCGATCCGCTGGCCGTACCCCGCCATTGGCGATTTCCGGATGTGTTGCCTCGCAATGCGCAATCCAAGATTACCCTGCAACAAGTTCGCGAGTGCTTCTTCAGTCCCCGGCGCGGTCCGCAATGGGAAGTCACTGCAGGCGCTCCGACAGACAGCGCGGCAGCAAAGGCACCGAAAGCCACTAACACCACTAACGCCGCAAAAGCGGCAAGCGCCGCGAACACGTCTGCAACAGCAAACAGCAACGAAGTGTCTCTGGCGGGCCGCGTGCCGGTAGATCTGGTTTATTTTTCAGGACATTTCCCGTCTTTTCCGCTGGTACCCGGCGTGGCGCAGCTAGGGTGGGCACTGGAACAGGCCAAAGCGCGGAACATGGGTAGCGGTGAAATACACCGAATTGAAAATCTGAAGTTTCAGCATTTTCTGCGGCCTGCGGATCCCTGCACAATGACGTTAAAATGGGATCATGACAAACATAAACTGTACTTTTCCGTGCGAACCGGTACTAACATGACGGCATCAGGCCGCATCGCGTTCACCGCTGCGGCCTGATCCTGTCGCACTCTCATGAATAAGCCCGCAGCCACGCCTACCCGGAAACTCTCCCGTACCATCGTGTTACGGTAAACTTGCTATGAATCGCACGATTGCACTCATCCCCTACTACAACCATCCGGGCACCATCAAGTCCGTGGTACAGCATTTGCGTCGCCATGGCCTGCCGGTTCTCATCGTCGATGACGGCTCCAATGCACAAGCTCGTCAGGCCCTGACCATGTTCAAGGCCTGGCCCGAGGTGCGTGTCCACCACAAGCCCGAAAATGGCGGCAAAGGCAGTGCGGTCAAGGCGGGGTTCGAACTGGCTGCGAACATGGGCTACACCCATGTCGTTCAGGTGGATGCCGACGGACAGCATAATCTGGATGATGTGCCAGCCTTTCTGGCCCTGTCCGAACAGCATCCTGACGCCGCCATCTGCGGACGCCCGGTATATGGCGACGATATCCCCGCCGCCCGTCTGCATGGCCGCAAGTTGACCCTGTTCTGGGTCCATCTGCACACCCTGTCTCGTACGATTCCCGATGCGCTTTGCGGCTTCCGGCTATATCCGCTGGCCGCGGTAGCCTTCGTCAAGGAAACGCCCTATATGGGCGACTGGATGGATTTCGACCCGGAAGTGCTGGTCCATCTGTACTGGCGGCAAACTCCCTTACTGTGGATTCCCACAAGTGTCTCGTACGCCGCCGATGGCGTATCGCATTACCGCATGGTGCGGGACAACCTGCTGATGTCGCGCATGCACGCACGCAGCTGCCTGCATATGCTGCCGTTTCTGCCATCGCTGGTGCGCCGCGCCATGAACAGGAGACGGACATGAGCGAGCACTGGTCCACCAGACAGGAACGGGGCAATCTGTTTGTACTCAGGCTGGTGACCCGGCTGATCCGCTATTGTCCGGCCTGGCTGCTGGGCATCCTCACACGGATCGTCGTCCTGTACTTCTACATCACCTCGCCCGCAGAACGCCGCAATATCGCCGATTATCAGCAGCATTTGCGCGACTGGTCCGGCCGATCCGATCTGGTACCAGCCTCGGTCCCGGTATACCGCCAGTTCCTGGCGTTCGGCCAGGCGCTGATTGACCGTTTCGCCGTCTGGCAGGGACGATTGCGTTTCGAGCACATCATCATTGAGGATCCCGATGGCATTCACCGGGAAATGCTTTACGCCAGGGGCCGCGGCCAGATACTGATCTGCTCGCATCTGGGCAACACCGAAATCAGCCGCGCCCTTGTCTCCCACCACAAGGGCCTGGTGCTCAACATTCTGATTCACAGCAAGCATGCGCAGATGTACAACGAAGTCATGGCCGAACTGGGCGCAGACAACGATATCCGCCTGCTGCAGGTAACCGAGCTGGATATTGATACTATGATGATGCTGCAGCAGCGCGTGGATAACGGCGAATGGATTGCCATTGCTGCCGATCGCGAGCCAGTGCGCGGCGAAAAGGTGATTCCGGTCTCCTTCCTGGGAGAAACGGTACACTTCCCCCAGGGTCCGTGGCTGATGGCCGGACTGCTCAAGGCCAGTGTCAATACACTTTTCTGCACACGACACCAGGGGAAATATATTCTGCGCTGTGAGCGCATGAGTGATCGCATTGAGTGGTCAAGGCAGGATCGTGACATCGTCATCCGAACCTGGGTGCAGCGTTACGCGCAACGCCTGGAAGGGGTCTGCCTGAAGGCCCCTCTGCAATGGTTCAATTTTTATGACTTCTGGAAACACCATGACTAACCATCCCGGGCTGAGCATTTCGGTGCCTCTGACGATTCCGTTCTTCGATGTGGACGCGATGCAAATGGTGTGGCACGGTCACTATGTGAAATATCTGGAAGTCGCACGCTGTGCCTTGCTCGATAAAGTGGGCTATAACTATGACAAGATGCGTGACGCGGGCTATGTCTGGCCCGTTGTGACCATGCAACTGAAGTACGTGCGCCCTGCCGTATTCGGGCAACAGGTGCAGGTTCAGGCACAGATATCCGAGTGGGAATCACGCCTGCGCATCCGTTACGTCATTACCGACGCAACATCCGGAGAGCGCCTGACCCAGGCCGAAACTACGCAGGTCGCGGTATGCATGAAGACCCGCGACATGCAATTTGAAACCCCGCAGGACTGGCAGGACACGATCCGCCGGATTCTGCAGTCAGCAAACTGACCCCCTTTGGTAGCGAGTGTTGTATTTATGACCATGATCAGATCCCTGCGTTGCGCATTTCTTCTGTCGGCAGCAGCATTCCTGACACTGCTGGGCAGTACTGTTTACGCCTTCACCCTGCAGGATCTGGAAAAACAGCTTTCCAAACATCAGAGCGTGCAGGGTGATGTACAGCAGAAGCGCTTTCTGCGCTCGCTGGAACAGCCCCTGCTAAGCCAGGGCAAGTTCGTCATGCAGACAGATAAGGGCCTGCTATGGGAAACCATCAGTCCCATCGCCAGTACCATCCGCATCACCCCTGAAGGCATGATGCAGAAGGACGCCGCCGGAAACTGGCAGCCGCTGCAACAGCAAGGTGCGGGCAGCAAATCTCAGATCCGTCTTTTCCTGGATCTGCTCTCTGGCAATACCCGCAGCCTGTCGGGACAGTTCAACCAGTCCCTGGAAGGCAGCGCCGATAGCTGGACCCTGACACTTACGCCTTCGACGGCCGTTCTCAAACAGATTTTTCAACGTATCACCATTGCCGGCGGCCAGACCATCAATCAGGTGACACTCAACGAAACGCAAGGCGACAGGAGTGAAATCCTGTTCTCCAATCTGCGAATCAACCAGCCCCTGCCGGCAGATGCCCAGCATGCGCTTGAACAATGAACGCGGCTGGGCCGGACTGTACGTCCTCGTCCTGGGGGGACTGCTACTGTATTCTGTCTGGCAACTGGTGGCTCGCCAGCCCGTCCATACCGACCTGCTGGATCTGCTCCCCTCTGAAAGTACACAGAGTCCTGTAGCAAAAAAGGCGCAGGATGCCGTTCGGCATTCACTGAACCGGCAAATCATTGTGCTGACCAGCGCCGCAGACCCGGCCACTGCCCTGGCGGCGGCAGAAAGACAGGCAAAGCTGTGGACTGACAGCCAACTGTTCGAACGTGTGGATCTGCATGTGTCGGAAGACGTGGATGCCCTGAGGCAACAACTCAGCCAAATGGATCAGGCGGGCCTGCCTCCTCAGGCCCGCGAATCCCTGGCGAGTGATCCGCAAGCCTGGTTTCGGGAACGAGTGCAGCGCATGACTTCACCGATGGGAGCCCAGAGCGTGATACCCGTCGACCAGGACTGGCTGGGCCTGGCGTCCCGACTGTCAGACAAGCTGCAGTCGGCATCCGCCGTGCACTACGACATCGCAAGCAATACCATGCAGGTCGAGGCGGACAATCGCATCTGGTACCTGATAAGGGCGCAACTGGACGCCACGGGCAGGCCAGGCAGCGATGAGGCCCTGCTGAGCCTCATTGACCATACCCGACAAGAGGCGACACAAAAGCAGGCGCAGGTCCTCATGGCTGGGGGCGCCATCTATAGCGCACAGGGCAAGGTCGAAGGCGGCCATGAGAGCACCTGGATGAGTCTCGTCGGGGGCGGGCTGACCATCCTGTTTCTGCTACTCATGTTCCGCTCGCCACGGATTCTGCTGCTCGCCGTTCCGGTGCTGGCCGGACTGCTGGCCGGTTTTGCGGCCTGCGTGGCGCTACTGGGCTCTGTCCACATTCTGACACTGATCATCGGCACCAGCCTGGTGGGTCTGGTGGTTGATTTCCCGCTGCACTGGCTGAGCCACGCAACCCTGGATTCACGCTGGCATCCCTGGGTGGCCGTCCGAAGGGTATCCCGACCATTTATCATCAGCCTATCTGTTACCGTTACCGGTTACCTGTTTCTGCTGCTTACGCCGCTGTCGATCCTGCAGCAGACCGCCGTCTTTTCTTCTGCCGCGCTCATCAGCACCTTCCTGTTCACACGACTGCTGCTTCCGGCGCTTTTCCATCACTGGCGGCCGCGTCCTGTGCCGCAACTGCTGACCCTGCTTGCCAGCCTGAGACAGGGTATCGCCCGTAGCGGAGAGTGCATCCGGCGCACACCCCTGCTGGCCATCCTGTTGCTCTTCCTTGGAGCGGGAGGCCTCTACCTGAGCGACTGGCACGATGACATCCGCAACTGGGTGAACACCCCTCCGCCGCTGCTGGAACAGGCGCAAGAGGTGGGCAGGCTGACCGGCATCGAACCTACCAGCCAGTATTTTATCGTGCAGGCAGACAGTGAGAACAGCCTGCTGCAAACTGAGCAGCGCCTGACAAGCCGGCTGGACGCCCTGGTGGCAGACAAACAATTACGCAACTACAGGGCCCTGTCCCAATGGGTCAATCCCGCGGAAGAACAGCAGGCCCTGAACGCAACGCTGGCCTCCCTGTCGCAGCGCCCCCAGGACTGGGCCCCCCTGCGCGCCCTTGGTGTGCCCGATGACGCGGTGCGCGCTGAACTCCTGCGTCGCCAGAACCGGCCCCTGACTACGATTGACGCCGCCCTGAAGGGCCCTCTTGCGGAACCCTGGCGCATGCTTTGGCTGGGCCGCGATGAGCATGGTCACCCGGCCAGCATGGTCACCATGAACGGGCTGAACGACCCCTCTGTTCTGCCCGCACTGGCAGAGCACCTTTCCGGCGTGACGCTGGTCGATCAGCGTAGCCATGTCAACGCACTCTTTGCCCAGACGCGCCTGGAAGCGATTGTCCTGAAACTGCTTTCTTATATCGTGGGTTTTCTGATTCTGTATCGTGTCTTCGGCACCCGGCCTGCCCTGCGCATCCTGCTGGTGCCGCTCTCGGCCTCGCTAACGGTCATGAGTCTTTCCGGCCTGACAGGTATTCCCCTGAATCTGTTCTGCATCTTCGGCCTGCTGCTGGTGACAGCCATCGGCATCGATTACGCGGTCTATGCCAGCACGCCCACCCTGCCGCCCGAAGAGAAAGCCGCCGGTATTTTCATGGCATCGGTCACGACCATGATTACCTTCGGCCTGCTGTATTTCAGCACCACGCCGGCCGTCTCGACCTTCGGACTGAGTGTCGTGCTGGGAGTGCTATGTAACGTCATATATACTTTCTGGTATATGCGATCATTCCTGACGCCGGGAACCCCGGTTCAATCCCATTTCTGACTGGATACGCCTGATGAAAAACATTACCTTACCCGCAAGCACAGACGTCGCCATTATCGGGGCCGGCCCATCCGGCTCGGTTGCAGCCGCCCTGCTGCAACAGCGTGGCTGGCAGGTCTGCGTCCTGGAACGACAGCACTTTCCCCGCTTTTCCATTGGTGAAAGCCTTCTGCCCTACTGCATGGAAATCCTCAAGGAAGCCGATTTGCTGGACGTGGTTAACCAGGCCGGGTTCCAGGTCAAGAACGGTGCGGCATTTACCTGGGGTCACAACTATACCGAGATTGATTTTCGCGACAAATTCACGCCCGGTCCGGGTACCACTTTTCAGGTCGAGCGGGCCCGCTTCGATCAGATTCTTATCCAGGAAGCAGAAAGAAAAGGCGCCAGCGTCCATTTTGGCCATACCGTGACCAACCTCACCACGAACGAGGAACACGCCACGCTCTCAGTCAAAAACGAGCAGGAGGAGCCGTTTACCCTTCAGGCACGCTTTGTGCTGGACGCCAGTGGCTATGGTCGCGTGCTGCCCCGTCTGCTGGATCTGGAGCGGCCTTCGTCCTTTCCCATGCGGGAGGCCTGGTTTACCCACATCCAGGACAATATCGACGATCCGCAATTTGATCGTGAAAAAATTACCATTGCCACCCATCCGCAGGACAGGGCCATATGGATGTGGCTGATCCCCTTCAGCCATGGCCGCTGCTCCATCGGTGTCGTCGGCGAACCTGACAGACTGGCAAAAGGCGAGCGTGAACCGCTGCAGTTCCTTCAGGACATCACAAACGAGATACCGCGACTGCAGCGCCTCTTAACAGAGGCCCGGTGGGACACCCCGGTCAATTGCCTGCGCGGTTATTCGGCAAACGTAACCACGCTGCACGGCCAGCGTTTTGCCTTACTGGGCAACGCAGCCGAATTTCTCGACCCAGTTTTCTCATCCGGGGTCACCATCGCCCTGCAGTCAGCCAGGCTGGCTACTGCACTTGTCGACAAAACCCTGCGCGGGCAACCAGCAGACTGGCAGACGGAGTTCGTTGTGCCGTTGCGCGTTGGCATCGACACGTTCAAAACCTACGTGGCGGGCTGGTACGACTATCGCTTTCAGGATGTAATATACTCCGAACAGGTCAATCAGGACATACGGCGCATGATCGCCGCCGTCCTGGCAGGGTATGCGTGGGACACCAGCAACCCGTTCGTAGAAAAATCAGAACGGCGCCTGAGTGCGCTGGCGGAGATATGTGGTGAAGCACAACTGGGGAACTGATCGCAAGGCGGCAAGCGCCTGGCTGTGCACACTGCTGGTGCTCATGCTGGGCGGCTGCGCGTCTACCTCTATCCTGCCACAACAGGCCCAGGCGCCTGCTGCCCGATTGCAGACCTACAAGCTGACTCTGGTAAGCGATTCCGGCCAGACCGAAGACAGTCTTCTTGTGGTGCAGCCCGAGTCCGACGGCGCCACGCGATGGATACAGACCAATGCGCTGGGTGCGCCGCTGGCTCGCCTGCAATTGCGCGATGGCACCTGGACTACCGATGGTTTTCTTCCGCCCAATCCGGCTGCGCGCCAGCTCTTCGAAGCCATCCTTGCTTCGCAGATACCAAGGCAGCAATGGCCTGCTGCCTATCCCGACGTCGTCATCACCTCCTCGAAAAACAGCAGCGATCCTGCCTATACGTTCAGCCGCGATGGACGCATGCTCTGGTCGCTGCAATTGCCAACGCAGGCAGGAACAGCGCAGGCCGCAAGTACGAACAAGCCCTCCCTTGCCCGGCCCCCGGTTCCGCGTACGCATCTCCCACCAGGTACGCATGCATCCGATACCCGGACATCTGTAAAACAGGCGCCAGTGAGGCAGCCCGCGGTATCGCAGACGCCGGTTACCAGGATTGTGCTGCCTGACCACCGTCACTGGCATATTACCCCTCTACCGGCATCATCATGAGAAGTTACCTGAGTCAACCCGCCACTGTCAGCGCGCTGGGTCTGACCTTTACAGAAACCATGCAGGCGCTGTACGGCGTCCCGGCGTCGCCGCTCACACCGTCCACAGCCTGGGTAGCGGAAAAAACCATCTACACGGGAAGTCCCTCAGTCGCGCCACCGGCCCTGCCCGCAGACACCCCGGATCATTTCGATACCCACAATAACCGTCTGCTCTGGCAGGCAGCGATACAGCTCGATGCGCAGATTCAGACCGCCCGTACCCGCTACGGCGCCGATCGCATCGGCGTCATTATCGGTACCACGACTACCGGGGTAGACGACAACTACGCTGCATTCGAAGCCTTTGCCCAGGACGGCAACTGGCACCGCGGGCTGTATCGACACGAATACCAGCTGCTTTCCGCGCCGGCCGATTTTCTTGCCCACCATTATGGCCTGGGCGGCCCCGTCTACAGTCTGTCTACGGCATGCACCTCCGGCGCCCGCGCCGTGATCACCGCCCACCGCCTGCTTGCCACCGGTCTGTGCGACGCTGTCGTGTGCGGCGGGGTTGATTCCCTCGCCCGCCTGACCATTAATGGCTTTGATTCCCTGCAGGCACTCTCGTCCGGCATTGCCAACCCCTTTTCGATCAACCGGGACGGTATCAACATTGGAGAAGCCGCAGCGCTTTTCCTGTTGAGCCGTGAGCAGGAGGGCGGTTTACCGCTGCTGGGTTACGGCAATAGCTCTGATGCCTGGCATATGTCCTCACCCGATCCCGAAGCCAGAGGGGCCATGCAGGCAATCGGTGAAGCGCTTGAACGGGCCGGGCTGCAGCCGGAAGACATCGGTTGGGTGAATCTGCACGGCACGGCCACCGAACTGAATGACAGTATGGAAAGCCTGGCCATGGCAAACTGCTTTCCCGAAGGCGTGCCGTGCACCAGTACCAAGCCACTGACCGGCCATACGCTGGGAGCGGCAGGCGCGCTGGAAGCAGCGATTCTATGGGGCGTGATTGACAGGCAGAGCAACCCCGAGGGAAAACTGCCTGCACAGCACTGGGACGCCCACGTCGATCCGGCACTGCCTGCCATCAGGCTGACAGATCACGACTCGACCTGGCCGACCCCCCGACGTATCGGCATGAGCCTCTCATTTGCCTTTGGTGGCAATAATACCGTTCTGATACTGGGAGAAGACACCTGATGCGGACCCCAATTCGCCACCTCGCTCCCTTGCTGCCACACGCTGGCAACATGATTCTCCTGGATGAAATTACCACCTATTCCGATACACACCTGCAAGGCCTGGCACGCATCGGTCCTGATCACCTGTTTCTGGATGAACAGCAGCAGCTGCCCATGTGGTGTGGCATTGAAATCATGGCACAGGCGGTGGCGGCGTTTGCCGGCTGCCAGGCCCATGACGCCGGACTGCCGGTAAAACTGGGCTTTCTGTTGGGCAGCCGCGAAGTCACCATCCTGCGCGCCAGCGTACCGGCAGGAAGCGTGCTGCGAGTACAGGTTGAAGCCTCCACGCGCGACGAAGCCACTGGCTTTGGCGTCTTCGATTGCAGCCTGGCGCTGCTCGAAAAGGGCGAGGCGGGTAGCGGGACGGCTGGCGATGCGACAACGAGTACCAGGACGGCTAGCGCCGGGGCGACCGATGCCGGGACCGCGAGAGGCAAGACGGCAGATCGCGACAACGCCACCCCTGTCGCCACCGCCAGACTTAGCGTATTCAGCCCGCCCGATATTGATCATTACCTTCAGGAGCAAGCGGTATGACCGCAAATCGTGTTTTCATCACCGGTTCCAGCCGCGGCATCGGAAAAGCCATTGCCCTGGATCTGGCCCGGGCGGGTTACGACCTTACGCTGCATTGCCGCCAGCGACGCGAAGACGCGCAGCAGGTGGCCGACGAGATCCATGCACTGGGCCGCGAGGCCGATATCCTGCAATTTGACGTCTCGGACCGGGACGCGTGCCGGCAGACCCTTGAAACCTATTTACAGAGCCACGAGGCGTTCTATGGCGTGGTCCTCAATGCAGGCCTGACCCGCGACAATGCCTTTCCGGCTTTCACTGACCAGGACTGGGACCAGGTTCTCGATACCAATCTGGGCGGCTTCTATAACGTGCTTCACCCGCTGGTCATGCCCATGATCCGGCGCCGCAAGCCGGGGCGTATCGTGTGTATGGCCTCGGTGTCCGGGCTTATCGGCAATCGCGGACAGGTCAATTACAGCGCGTCCAAGGCCGGACTGATTGGCGCCGCCAAGGCCCTGGCCGTGGAACTGGCCAAACGGCGCATCACCGTCAACTGCGTAGCGCCGGGACTGATCGATACCGACATGCTTGACGAGCACGTGCCAGTCGAAGAGATCCTGAAAGCCATTCCCGCCCAGCGCCCAGGAAACCCTGAAGAAGTCGCTGCCGCAGTCACCTTCCTGATGTCGGATAAGGCAGGCTATATTACCCGGCAGGTCCTTGCCGTAAACGGAGGCCTGTGCTGATGAAACGTGTCGTGATTACCGGTATCGGCGGCGTGACTGCCCTGGGCAATACGTGGCAGGATATCCGGGAAGCCTTTACCGCCAGGCGCAGTGCCGTGTGTACCATGCCCGAATGGGATCGTTATGTCGAACTCGGCACCCGGCTGGCCGCCCCCATCTCCGATTATTCCTGGCCTGCGCACTGGCAGCGCAAGCAGTTGCGCAGTCTGGGCAGGGTATCGCAGCTATGCGTCGATGCCGCCGAGCGGGCGCTCGCCGATGCCGGGCTGCTAAACGATCCGGAGATCCAGACGGGTGCCATGGGTGTTGCCTGCGGCTCATCCACGGGCAGTACCGAAGATGTGCGGGCACTGGCCAGTCTGCTCATGCACGGCGAATCGCAGGGCGTCAATGCCAACACTTACGTCCGCATGATGCCGCATACCACGGCAGCCAATGTGGGGATTTTTTTCGGGCTCAAGGGACGTATCATTCCCACCTCCAGCGCGTGTACCTCGGGCAGCCAGGGCATCGGCTACGCCTATGAAGCGATCCGGCACGGGCTCATCCCCATGATGCTTGGCGGCGGTGGCGAGGAACTTTGCCCCAGCGAGGCCTATGTCTTCGATTCCCTTTACGCCACCAGCCAGCGCAACGATGCGCCGCACACGTCGCCCCGCCCGTATGACCGCGATCGCGACGGCCTGGTGATCGGCGAAGGGGCCGGCATGTTCGTCCTGGAAGAACACGACCACGCCATCGCGCGCGGTGCCCGTATTCATGCCGAGATTGTCGGCTTTGGCAGCAACTCTGACGGTACGCACGTCACCCGCCCCCAGAGCGAGACCATGTTCCAGGCTATGACACTGGCGATACAGGAAGCGGGATTGCACCCCGAACAGATCGGATACGTCAACGGCCATGGCACGGCGACCGAACAGGGAGATATCGCGGAATCCCACGCAACGGCACAGCTTTTCGGCAGCCGTGCGGCAATCAGCTCGCAGAAAAGCTTCCTCGGCCACACACTGGGCGCCTGCGGTGTACTCGAATCATGGTTCTCCATTGAAATGATGCACGACCAGTCGTTTGTTCCCACGCTGAATCTGGATAATGTAGACCCTCGCTGCGCAGAACTGGATTATCTGCAGCACGACTGGCGAACCATTGACACCGAATACGTCATGAACAATAACTTCGCCTTTGGCGGCATCAACACCTCCCTGATATTCCGCAAGCCAGACTGAATCGGGCCCTGAGTTACTGGCCTTGAGGTTTGGACCTGACCCTTGATGCTTGCCCCCTTGATACTTGCCCCTGGATGCTGATCCGGCATATGGCGCGGGCGATTGGTGCTTGGACCGGTGCCGGGTCTGGGACTGGGACTGGGACTGAGGCAGCTTGAACCCCGCACGCACGGGTTGGGCGGGTTGGTGTAGCGAAGCGCGCCGTCCGCCATCCACGATCAGACGCGTACTCGCCGCTATGCCGTACAACCGGCCATCCCCAACATCGCCATTCCGCCTGAAAAACGCGCCCGTTAAAAACTGACGGCCTGCTGCAACGTCAAGGGGCACACCTCTCCTGGCAGAGCCTGCCATGCCTGCACAACGCCCGACCCCGCCACTGTTTGTTCCCGCCTTGGCCGCTCCTGTTGTCCCTGCGTTTTCTTGTCCTTTGGCTCTTGCGCCAGCCATACTGCGGCCATCATCCAGTCTTCGCCGATCATGGCCGAAATACCCTGCCAGGCGATGTCACCCATGCCTGTCACCAGCAGGGGAATGTCCGAGGAGAGGGGTGTGGAATGCGTCGCGAAGGGACGAGACTGCATGGAAAATGAGAGCGCCGCGCCGATATCGTCCGGCACCGCCTGACCGGATAATAAGCGGACACGACTTGTCGGCCCTGCGAGCTCAGCTCCAGATGGACCGTACCGTAATCCCGCCTTCAGCATGTCTGCCGGGAAATCGCCGCGAACCGCCTTCACCAACGCCTCTTTCAGGGTCCACAAGCGATAAAAAAATCGTGTTCTGGCCTGCCCCTGCAGAGCAAGCAGCAGACTCATCTCGTCTTCGTGCGTCACCAGCTCGGCCAGGGCGGGTTCGTCCACGGGACGGATCCGCTCCAGATCGACACCGATCTGCGAGTGCTGCGCCGACACGCCCCAGAGGGCATGTCCATCACTATGCGACAGGGATGATGATTGAAAAGAATCGGGCAGGCGCCGGCGTAGCGCACGGCTCACGCACCACTCATGGGCATTGCGTCCAGCCAGCCGGGCCGATTCGCGCTCGCGATCCTGCGCCGACAGGGCTTGCGGATCGTATTCCACCTGCAGTGCAGGGCCGGCAAACCACAGTTGCACTGGCCTTTGAGAATCAGATTGAGAAGACGACATGAACGGAGGGCCCGAATAACAACCCCCCTATTGTACGCATTCCGGCCGTGCTACGATGCCGTCGTCTTATGGAGCAAGGTGCCGGACGACGATACGCGCCTCTTAAGGAACAACGTGGTCCTCTTGCAGAATAAGGCCGTTCTTTTGGACAGTGTGGCACCTGACCGCCAGGCCGTTTGCTTCCGGTGACATCAGGGGAGCGCAGCCACCGGTTCAGCCTCACGCTGTACCTGGCCCACGCCCAGATAGGAGAACAAATCCTTGGGATCGGCCAGTTCCGGAACCAGCGAGATCGGCTGCGTCAGCCCCATCTTGCGGGCAGTATCACGCATGTACACCAGTGCCGAAAAATCCTCCAGAGCAAAGCCCACGGAATCAAACAGCGTGATCTGGGTATCACTCTCTCTGCCCTTGATCTGTCCCAGGAACACCTGCCACAAATGCCTGACCGGAAAATCTGCTGCCACGTTCTGCAATTCGCCTTCGACACGGGTCTGGGGTTCGAACTCCACAAACACGTCTGTCATTGACAGTATGTCGGGATGCAGCTCGGTTTTGCCAGGGCAATCGCCACCCACCGCATTAATATGCATACCCGGTTCAATCATCTCGGGTGTAAGAATATGCGCACGGGAATATTCTGCCGTCACCGTGGTCACGATATCTGCCCCCCTCACAGCGTCCGCTACGCTATCGGCGATAACAACTGTCATGCCCGTATGGCGCAGATTGTCGGCGAGTTTCTGTGAGGCGCTACGATCCAGATCATAGACATGCAGCTCTTCAATACCCAGCAGATAATGAAAGGCCAGTGCCTGAAATTCACTCTGACAGCCATTGCCAATCAGTGCCATGCGCCGGCTGTCAGCACGCGCCAGTGATCGGGCCGCCAGCGCAGACATGGCGGCGGTGCGCAGTGCCGTGGTCAGCGTCAGTTCACAAATGACATCAGGCTTGCCGCTTGCGTTATCCACCAACGCGCCAAAGGCCAGAACCGTGGACAGTCCCTCTTGCGGATTGTGTGGATGACAGTTGACATACTTAAACGAATAGTTGTGTTTGTCCGCAATGGGCATCAGCTCCATCACCCCGTCCTTCACATACTTGGCCACCCGGGACGACTTGTCAAATTCATTCCAGCGCAGGTAGTCCGACAAAATATAATTCATCACCCCTTCAAGGGTCTGTTTCATTCCCTGCTGCTGCACGATGAGGGCCACATCCTGGGGGCGGATCAGCCCGGTGCTCAGGTTTGTCTGTGTCATATGGCTCATGCTTTTTCTCCGTCTATGGGTTCTACGCGATACTGCTATCACGATGTCTTATCTATAGTTTGACGGATTGTGCCGGCAAAGCATATCGGCAATTCTGCACACTTTTACTTGTTATTTTGTCATAATGGCAGCTTAAATTACCGTTTTGATCAATCATGGACACCACTGACCACGCTCTCATTTCGCTGTTACGCCAAAACGCAAGATATTCCGTGGCCGATCTGGCGCTAAAACTGGGACTGTCCCGTGGCACGGTACGCAACCGCATGCTTCGGCTCGAGGACAGCGGGGTCATCGTTGGCTATACCGTGCAACTGCGGCCCGACACGCAACTTCAGACCATCCGTGCCTGGATGAGCATCGCCATCGAAGGCAATATGAGCAGGCAGGTAATCGCCAGTCTTCTTGGCGAACCCTGCATCGTCGCGTTGCATGACACGAACGGGCGATGGGATTTGCTGGCCGAACTGGAAGCCGGTTCACTGGCCGATCTTGGTCAGGCGCTGGAGCGCATCCGCCTGATACGCAACATCAGTAATTCTGAAACCAGCATTCATCTGAAAAGTTATCGCTAGCCAGGTACATTGCGCTTGTCATCAGAATTTCAGGGTTGGTGAATAGCAATGCCACGCCGTCAGTGACTGAATCACACTTCCGATACGCAGTAGCAGGCGGTCGTCATTGGCTTTGCCTATCAGTTGCGTACTCACCGGCATATTGCCGGGATCAAACCCCGCAGGCAGCGCCAGCGCACTGGCCCCCGTCCAGCTGGCGTAGCGGGTGAAAAACGCCGGACTTGGGGCTTGCCGCCGCCCGCTAACCAGCGGCGGAATAGCCGGGGCACCGGGAACCATAAACGCGTCCTTGTCAGCCATCCATGTCTGCCACTGTATTACGGCTGCCTGATGCGCGGCCAGCAAATCGTCATATTGCATTTGTGAAATATCCCTGCCCGAAACAAGCCGCATGCTTGCGGCCGGGCGCAGCGATAAACCGCCAGCCTGAACACGCTCACTATACTGGCGCCAGGCATGGGCTGCCACCAGCAGGCCGGTGTTTACGAAAGCCTGCTCAAACGATACGGGAGGTCGTTCCCTGACAATCGTCGCGCCCGCCATTTCCGCCATACGCACCATATCACGCAGACCCAGACGCACCGAGCGCTGCACATCGACATCGTACTGCTCATCCGGCATCACTCCCAATGTCATGCCTTCCAGGCCATTGCCGTCATCCAGCAACCTATGATACGGCTCGTCCAGCCATTGGCCGGGCTCGCTGGTGAGCGCGTGATACAGGATGGCCGCATCATCTGCCGTATGCGTCATCGGTCCCACACTATCCAGCATCGGTACCAACGGAAGCGTGCCACTCAAGTCGGCCAGACCCGCAGACATCTTCAATCCGGTCAGACTGCAGAAGGCAGCAGGAATCCGCAATGAACCACCCATATCCACACCGATAGCACAGGGCACCAGACCCGCAGCCACAGCCACCGCCGCTCCGCTACAGGCGCCGCCCGGCACCCGGGGATAGTTCCGATCCCAGGGGTTTTGCGGACCACCCGTACACGCATCGACACCCCAATCATCAACGCCGAATCCCACCGTATGTGTCCGGCCAATCACAATTGCGCCGTGAGACTGCAGACGTAGCATTAGTGCTGCAGTGAAATCACCTGAGCTGTCCGCAATTATGCTGCCTTCATTCATCCCGCCTGCACTTGTATTACCTGTAGAAACGGCCGAGCCGCTACCGCCAGGTTCACTGCTCATTTCTTCATTCATCTGGCCGCTTTTTTCGCGACTCATGTCACCGGACCGCGAAACAGCCGTACCCGCCAGGGTGCCGACCGTTGTGTTCATCCGCGCGCCGGAAGTACTAATTACGTCCGTGATCGCCACGGGGATGCCGTCAAGCAGCCCGCGCGACACGCCCGCCTTGCGCCTGGCGTCCGAGGCTTTCGCGTCCTGCATGGCCTGCGCGCGCAACACCGTCGAAAAAGCGTTGAGAATCGGGTTATATTTTTCTAGTCGTTTCAGAAAAAAGGCTGTTAGCAGCTCCGAGGTGAGGCTCTGCATTTCCAGATGTCCGGCAAGCCTGGCGATCGAATTAAAAGCGTAATGGTCCATGGTGTTTTGGGTGTCCGTATAATCGTGTCAATGTCATAAAGGCTTAAGCAAGGTCTATGCCACAACAACCTGCAGACATCCACGACAACACCTGCTATCACTCCCGCCCTGTCACAACTATTTCGCACGCTCCGGCATGAAGCCAGGGAATTTGTTCACCTCACGCGCTTGAAACAGCGGCGACTCACAGATTCGTTTATATTGGAATCACAACTGGCATTCAGCTAATTGTCATGTTCGGCCGAATGTGGTCGCGCAACAGATAACTCGCTGCCGGCAATCATCACGCTCGGACGACATCTGAGCGAGAATCACAAATGCCATCGTCACTGTCATCCATTGCCACTCAGCCAAGGAGATCCGCATGAAACACGCCGTTCCCTATACGTCTCGCAAATCGTTGTCTGCCCTGCCCTTGCGGCGCTCGCTGCAACGTGCTGCCATTGCTGGCATGTTTACCCTCATGGCAGGTGGATGGCTATTGGCCAACACTGCATTCAGTGCCGAAGTCACCCTGTCTCCCGGAGATACGGCTCCCGTCGCAAAGAATATTGCAAGCGACGTGCTTCTGGATGGACTGAAACATCCCTGGTCCATGGCGTTTCTGCCTGACAATGGTGGCATGCTCATTACCGAACGTACCGGCACCCTCAATTACTGGAAGCCTGGCGATGACAAACCCGCAACTGTCAATGGCACGCCGAACGTTTGGGTCAGCGGCCAGGGCGGTTTGCTGGATGTTGCTCTGGCTCCGGACTTTGCCAAGACGCGTCGTGTTTATTTGAGTTATGCTGAAGAAGGCAAGGATGGCAAGGCCGGCACGGCGGTAGGCTTCGGACGCCTGTCTGATGACAACACAACGCTGGAAGACTTCAAGGTGGTGTTCCGTCAGGAACCCAAGCTGTCTACCGGCAACCATTTCGGTTCGCGCATTATATTTGACCGCAACGGCTATATGTTCATCGCACTGGGCGAAAACAATCAGCGCCCCACCTCTCAGGACCTGGACAAACTGCAGGGGAAAATTGTCCGCCTGTTTCCCGATGGGCGCATCCCCGAAGACAACCCCTTCGTAGGCCAACAGGGCGCAAGGCCTGAAATCTGGTCATATGGCCACCGCAACCAGCAGGGAGCGGCGCTCAACCCCTGGACCGGCGCGCTATGGACCAATGAACATGGTCCCCGCGGTGGCGACGAAGTCAATATCCCGCAGCCTGGCAAGAATTATGGCTGGCCGCTGGCAACTTATGGCATCAACTATTCCGGACTGCCCATTCCCGAAGCCAAAGGCACCGATGGACCGGGCCTGACACAGCCAATCTACGTCTGGAAAGTATCGCCCGCCATTAGCGGTATGGCCTTCTACGACCACGACCAGTTCCCCGCATGGAAACAGTCCGTGTTCATTGGCGCCCTCTCCCAGAAACGGCTGCTGCACCTGAAGGTCGACGGCGATACCCTGAAGGACGAAGAAGTGGTTTTCAAAGGCGAACGCATCCGCGATGTGAAAGTCGGCCCTGACGGCTATGTGTATGTCCTGACCGACGCGGGCGATGGCAAGCTCATTCGCCTGGGCCTGAAAAACTGAGCAGCGTGTCAGCTGTCAGCGATGCCTGACATCCATCGTTCCGCCAGGTGTGCGTAGCTTCACTGTTTTTCAGCGTATCAGGGCAACGCCTGCATGTGGACGGGGCGCGCGGCTAGCCGGAATCTTGAATCCTGAACCGCAAGCCAGGATTCATGAGCCAGAAGTCGGGAGCGCCTGGCCATCAGCGACACGCCTTCTGGCCAGTTCAGCAGATCTGAAAAAAGCAACGCCCGCCTGCTCCTTTCGGAACGACGGGCGCTGCGGATCTAGTCTCGAACCTGATGACTGACCGGATGAATTAATACAGGACGCGGGCCTTGATGGTGCCTGGAATCGCTTTGAGCTGCGCCAGGGATTTATCTACTTCAGGCGTTTCCACATCAATCACGACGTAGCCGTTCTGCGGATCTGTCTGCAGATACTGACCGACAATATTGACACCGTCCTGCTGAAACACCTGGTTGATCGCCGTCAGTACACCGGGACGGTTTTCGTGAATGTGCAGGAAGCGGCGCGCGCTCTTGTTTTCAGGCAGTGACACTTCAGGGAAGTTCACGGCAGACAGGGTAGAACCATTGTCGGAATATTTGACCAGCTTGCTGGCCACTTCAATACCGATATTCTCCTGAGCCTCGGAGGTAGAGCCGCCAATATGTGGTGTCAGAATCACGTTATCGAACTTGCGCAGCGGAGAAACGAATTCCTCGTTGTTCGATTTGGGCTCTTTCGGGAACACATCAATCGCCGCGCCAGCAAGACGTTTCTCTTCCAGCGCCAGCGCCAGTGCATCCAGATCCACCACCGTACCACGCGATGCATTGATCAGATGCGCGCCTACTTTCATCTGCGCAATGCGTTCTGCACTCATCAGATTCTTTGTACTGTCATTTTCCGGCACGTGCAGGGAAACCACATCTGAAATATTCAGAAGTTCAGTCAGGGAATTGACAACGCGCGCGTTACCCAGCGGCAACTTGCTTTCGACATCATAGAAATAAATTTCCATGCCCAGAGCTTCGGCCAGGACAGACAACTGTGTTCCGATATGGCCATAGCCGACGATACCCAGTTTCTTGCCGCGCACTTCGTGGCTGCCCACAGCCGATTTCACCCACTCGCCACGGTGTACCTCGGCATTGGCTGCCGGGATGCGGCGCATCAGCAGAATGAGTTCAGCCAGCACCAGTTCTGCCACGGAACGGGTATTGGAAAACGGCGCGTTAAAAACCGGTACACCCAGGCGCTTGGCGGCCTGCAGATCTACCTGGTTGGTACCGATACAGAAGCAGCCAATGCCGACCAGTTTCTTTGCCGAGGCCAGCACATCTGCCGTCAATTGCGTACGCGAACGGATCCCCACGAAATGCGCATCGGCAACGGCTTGCTTGAGCTGATCGCCTTCCAATGCTTTTTTATGATAATCAATGTTGCTGTAGCCCGATGCATGAAGCACATCCAGCGCGTTCTGGTGAACGCCTTCGAGCAACACAATTTTGATTTTGTTTTTATCAAGAGACACTTTTTCCATGGATTTCTTCGCTTAAACAGTTGGGTGTGGGGAGATTTATTGTATCGAAATGTGCAGGTGGCGTCTTGCAAAGCCCCACGCACAAGTCAAATGTACTGCGCGCAATCTTAAACAGAGGTGAATTTATTCATATCGTAATGAATTGCGTGCATGAAAAAAGCGCCCTGCATGTTGCAACAGGGCGCTTGATGTCCCGGCCGCAGCCGGGATGACAACTGAATACCTGTCCGATTATTCGGCGGCAGGTGGTTCCTCGTCGCTGTCGGTACCCAACGGGGCGAACACATTGTCGAGTGTGACCGGAGCAGATTCCTCGAAAGGATTCTCCTGGGCACGCACGGCAGCACGTTCCACGCGTTCGTTTTCCTCTTTTGCCTTGCGGGCAAGATGGAAAGACAGACCGGTACCGGCAGGAATCAGGCGACCCACGATCACGTTCTCTTTCAGACCACGCAGCTCATCACGTTTACCCATGATGGCAGCTTCGGTCAGAACCCTGGTGGTTTCCTGGAAGGAAGCCGCAGAGATGAACGAATCGGTAGACAGCGAGGCTTTGGTAATACCCAGCAGAATGTTCTCGTAAGTGGCAGGGATTTTACCCTCGGCAACCACGCGATCATTCTCGTTGAGCAATTCTGCACGCTCAACCTGCTCACCTGGGATGAATGCGGCATCACCCGCGTCCACGATGTTCACACGACGCAGCATCTGACGAACGATCACTTCAATGTGCTTGTCATTGATCTTCACGCCCTGCAGACGGTACACGTCCTGGACTTCGTCAACGATATAGGTGGCCAGCTTCTCGATACCCTGCAGACGCAGAATATCGTGCGGATCAGCCGGACCGTCCACAATCATCTCACCCTGGTTGACCACCTGGCCGTCATGCACCAGCACCTGTTTCTCTTTCGGAATCAGGAACTCATGCGCCGTACCATCGGTCTCGGTAATGACCAGACGCTGTTTACCCTTGGTGTCCTTACCAAACGACACAGTACCTGTGACATCCGCCAGCATACCGGCATCTTTCGGTGAACGGGCTTCGAAAAGCTCGGCCACGCGAGGCAGACCCCCGGTAATATCGCGGGTTTTCTGGGATTCCTGAGGAATACGAGCCAGAATTTCACCAATACTCACCTGCTGGCCATCACGCACGGTAATCAGTGCACCAACCGGGAATGAAATATTCACGGAGTGGTCGGTACCGGCAATTTTCACCTCTTCACCGGCCTCGTTGATCAACTTGATCTGAGGACGCATCAGCGTTTTACCGCTGCGTGATTTCGGTGTAATAACCACCAATGTAGACAGACCGGTCACTTCATCGAGCTGCTTGGCAACGGTCTGGCCTTCTTCGATATTCTCGAAACGGACAAAACCGGAGTACTCGGACACGATCGGACGGGTCAGCGGATCCCATGATGCCAGACGCGTACCGGCTTTCACCGCATCGTTGTCGCCCACCAGAACGGTCGCACCGTAAGGGATCTTGTGGCGTTCACGTTCACGGTTGCTATCGTCGAAAATCACGATCTCACCAGAACGGGAAATGGCCACGCGCTCGTTCTTCGCGTTGGTCACATAACGCATGGATCCGGCAAAGCCAACCGTACCCGCAGACTTGGTTTCAACTGAAGACGCCATGGCTGCGCGCGAGGCCGCACCACCAATGTGGAACGTACGCATGGTCAGCTGTGTACCGGGTTCACCGATAGACTGGGCAGCAATGACGCCCACGGCTTCGCCCGTATTGACCATATTGCCGCGACCCAGGTCACGACCATAGCAGTGTGCGCAAAGTCCGTGACGGGTTTCGCAAGTCAGCGGTGTGCGGATTTTGACTTCATCCACGCCAATGCGATCGATCAGCTCGACAGCATCTTCATCCAGCAACGTACCGGCAGCAATCGCGGTTTCCTGTGTATCAGGATTGACGATATCGGCAGCAGCAACACGACCCAAAATACGATCATGCAGCGGTTCGATAACCTCACCACCTTCCACCAGCGCTTTCATCAGGTAGCCGTTGCTTGTACCGCAATCGGTTTCCGTGATCACCAGATCCTGGGTCACATCCACCAGACGACGTGTCAGGTAACCTGAGTTCGCCGTTTTCAGCGCGGTATCGGCCAGACCTTTACGTGCACCGTGAGTGGAGATGAAGTACTGAAGCACGTTCAGGCCTTCACGGAAGTTCGCAGTAATCGGCGTTTCGATGATCGAGCCGTCAGGCTTGGCCATCAGACCACGCATACCGGCCAGCTGACGAATCTGTGCAGCAGAGCCCCGGGCACCGGAGTCGGCCATCATGTAGATGGAGTTGAACGATTCCTGGCGGGCATTTTCGCCCAGACGGGTGACAACCGGCTCTGTCGCCAGCTGTTCCATCATGGCCTTGCCCACTTTATCACCGGCCTTGCCCCAGATATCCACGACGTTGTTATACCGTTCCTGAGAGGTTACCAGGCCGGATGAGTACTGCTTGTCGATCTCTTTGACTTCATTACTGGCCTGCGACAGAATTTCTTCTTTCACAGTTGGAATAACCATGTCACCCATGGCAATTGAAATACCAGCACGAGTCGCCAGACGGAAACCGGACTGCATCAGCTTGTCGGCAAAAATCACCGTATCGCGCAGACCGCAACGACGGAAAGACTGGTTGATCAGGCGTGAAATTTCTTTTTTCTTCAGAGCACGATTCAGCACGCTGAATGGCAACCCCTTGGGCAGAATTTCAGACAGGATCGCACGGCCTACCGTGGTTTCAAAGCGGCGCAGCACAGGCTGCCATTCGCCCTGATCGTCTTTTTCGTATTCGTTCAGACGCACAGTCACGCGAGACTGCAGCTCAACTTCACGATTGTCATAGGCACGGATCAGCTCGGCCAGATCGGAGAAAAACAGACCTTCTCCCTTGCCGTTGATACGCTCACGCGTCGTGTAGTACAGACCCAGCACGATATCCTGGGAAGGTACGATGGAAGGCTCACCACTGGCCGGGAACAGCACGTTATTGGAGGCCAGCATCAGTGTGCGGGCTTCCAGCTGCGCTTCCAGCGACAGGGGAACGTGAACAGCCATCTGGTCACCGTCAAAGTCGGCGTTGAAGGCCGCACACACCAGTGGGTGCAGCTGGATTGCCTTACCTTCGATCAGTACCGGTTCGAACGCCTGAATACCCAGACGGTGCAGCGTAGGCGCACGGTTGAGCATCACGGGATGTTCACGGATGACTTCTTCCAGAATATCCCAGACGACGGGCTCGTGGGCTTCCACCAGTTTCTTCGCGGCCTTGATGGTCGTCGCCAGGCCCATGATTTCAAGACGGTTGAAAATAAACGGCTTGAACAGTTCCAGCGCCATCAGCTTGGGCAGACCACACTGGTGCAGCTTGAGCTGAGGACCCACCACGATCACAGAACGACCGGAGTAGTCAACACGTTTACCCAGCAGGTTCTGACGGAAACGACCGCTTTTACCCTTGATCATATCGGCCAGGGATTTGAGCTGACGCTTGTTGGCGCCAGTCATGGCCTTGCCGCGACGACCGTTATCGAGCAGCGAATCAACCGACTCCTGCAGCATCCGTTTTTCGTTGCGCAGAATAATGTCTGGCGCCTTCAGTTCGATCAGACGTTTCAGACGGTTGTTACGGTTGATCACACGACGGTACAGATCATTCAGGTCAGAGGTCGCAAAGCGGCCACCATCCAGTGGTACCAGCGGACGCAGATCCGGTGGCAGCACGGGCAGCACTTCCATGACCATCCAGTCCGGCTTGATACCGGATTTCTGGAAGCCTTCAATCACTTTCAGACGCTTGGAGATCTTCTTGATCTTGGCATCGGAACTGGTTGCTTTCAGTTCGGCGCGCAGGGACTCGGCCTCACGATCGATGTCGATCGTGCGCAGCAGTTCACGCACGGCTTCCGCACCCATCAGGGCGGTGAAGTCATCTCCGTACTCTTCCGTTTTTGCCAGGAAATCGTCATCAGACATGATCTGACCGCGCTTGAGCGGCGTCATGCCAGGTTCGATCACGCACCAGGCTTCGAAGTACAGCACGCGTTCGATATCGCGCAGGGTCATGTCCAGCACCATACCCAGGCGGGATGGCAGGCTTTTCAGAAACCAGATATGCGCGACAGGGCTGGCCAGTTCAATATGACCCATGCGTTCACGACGCACTTTGGTCACTGTGACTTCAACACCGCACTTCTCGCAGATCACGCCGCGATGTTTCAGGCGTTTGTACTTACCGCAAAGGCATTCGTAATCCTTGATCGGGCCAAAGATCTTGGCGCAGAACAGACCATCACGTTCCGGCTTGAATGTCCGATAGTTGATGGTTTCTGGCTTTTTGACTTCGCCATAGGACCATGAACGGATTTTTTCAGGAGAGGCAATCCCGATCTTGATGGCAT
>JAEWEV010000003.1 GCA_023389155.1 Pseudomonadota bacterium | reverse complement strand
GTGTTCTGTGATTTGCTTTATCGCTTCGAGTTTGAATTCTTCCGTAAATCGGACCTTGCTCATAATAATCTCCATCTGTGAGTATTATGAGGCTTAAAAGTGTCTAGTAAACCCTGGCCGATTCATAAGCAGCTATCCGGTCAGTTGTCGATTTTTGTGCGCAGTTAACCATAGCGCGGCTACATATCCAGCTTCTGCTTTATTGGGGGGCGTGCGCCAGGAGCGTGTACATCGACGTTGCTTCCTTACTGTTGACAAGCGCGGTGCTTTGCTTAGCTCGGCGTGTCTTTCGGGGTTTCCAGCGTCGATAGCAACTGAGCGAGTCGTTCGTCCAGAGATGCCAGCGCATCAGGCTGAATCAGCCTCAGGATTTCCCGTTCGTTCTCAACGTGCGCCTCGACTGCACGATCAATCAGTTCAAGCCCCGCCGGGGTCAGTTGCACCAGCATACTGCGTGCATCGTTGCGGTTCGGTACACGCTGTACCCAGCCGGCAGCCTCCAGCCGCTGAATCCTGTGGGTCATCGTACCGGATGTGATCATTAATGCTGCAAATAGCGCCGTTGGTGTCAGGCAATAGGGCTCACCAGAGCGTCTTAGCGTGGCCAGTACATCGAACTCCCAATTGGTCAAGCCGAATTCCGAGTATATCTTGTCCAGTTTGAGCTGTAGTAACGCAGCGCAGCGCTTGAGCCGCCCGATCGGCCCCATCGGACTGACTTCCAGGTCAGGGCGTTCCCGACGCCACTGTTCAAGGATGGTATCCACCGCGTCCGGCTGTCGCTGACTTCTCATCGTATTCTCCATTTGTCTTGACATCAAGATAAAATACCGTCAAACTTCAATTTTATCTTGAATTGAAGATTGTTTTATGTTCAGTTTATCACGCTACTCAGCTTTGGGTGACATTATCCTGACCGCCCTGGCGCCTGCCATCTGGGGTTCGACCTATATCGTCACTTCGGAGTTGCTTCCGCCAGACCGACCGTTTACTGCCGCTTTGATCAGGGCACTACCCGCTGGCTTGTTGCTTGTTTTGTTCATGCGGTATCGACCCGCCGGGCGCGAGTGGGGGCGCTTGGTCGTATTGTCCACGTTGAATATCGGGCTTTTTCAGGGGCTGTTATTCGTGGCGGCGTATCGCCTTCCCGGAGGGCTGGCAGCGGTCGTAGGCGCGATCCAGCCACTATTGGTCATGGCGTTGATATGGGTCGTAGATCATCGCAGGCCGATCAAGTTGGCCATGTGGGCCAGCGTGCTGGGTGTTGTGGGTATGGCGATTCTGCTGCTCTCACCGAGTTCCACCTGGGAGCCAATTGGCGTTGCCGCTGCGTTGGCCGGCGCCGCATGCATGGCTACCGGAACCTATCTCACTCGTCGCTGGCGAACAGACATGCCAGTGCTTGCCCTGACTGGCTGGCAACTGCTGCTGGGTGGTTTGATGTTGGCGCCTGTCGCCTTGATGGCGGATGCGCCACTGCCTGCTTTGAACCTGACTCAAGTACTGGCGTATGCCTATCTTTGTATTGCCGGCGCTCTGTTTGCCTATGGGCTGTGGTTTCGTGGTATCGCAAGACTGTCGCCGGTGGCAGTGTTATCGCTGGGGTTGTTAAGTCCATTGACGGCAGTGATTCTGGGCTGGGCTTTGCTGGGGCAATCCGTTACGGGCGTGTCTCTGGTCGGGCTCCTTATGGTGCTCGGCAGCATTCTCGCAGTGCAATGGGCGACATCCCGTCGATCTGCCTAAATGGCCGTCATCATTTTCTTAAAACCGTTCAATCAAATCTAAAGGAGAATTCTATGAGTAACCCAATTAAGCAAGCTATCGAGTCACGTGTTTCGACCAATTACTACGACCCTGACCGCCACCTGTCCGACGAGGACATCATGGAACTGGTTGGTCAAGCCACGCGCGCGCCTTCAGCGTACAACCTCCAGAACTGGAAATTCATTGCGGTCCGTTCATCCGAGGCCAAAGCGCGTTTGAAGGCTGTTTCCTACGGGCAGCAGAAAGTCGCCGACGCCTCGGTGAGCTTCATCATTTGTGGCACACTGGCTGCTCACGAGCAATTAGGCCAGGCTCTCGCACCGTCCGCGAAAGCAGGTATCATGGATCAATCGATCATTGATGGATGGGTTGCCCAGGCCACTCGCACGCATACCGATAACCCGGAACTACAGCGTGATGAGGCCATCCGCTCTGCATCGTTGGCGGCAATGACTTTGATGCTTGCGGCAGAGGGGTTGGGGTTAGCCACAGGGGCCATGATTGGTTTTGACGCTGAGGGGTTATCGCGCGAATTCAACCTGACGGCAACAGAGGTGCCTGCCATTATTGTCACGGTTGGGTATCCGAAGCCGGGGAACTGGCCGCAGAAGCCTCGCAAACCGTTACATGAAGTTATCGAGTTTGCCTGATGATGAGGGGAACAGTGGCAATAATCTTTCGGTGCAAATTTCGGCTGGGCGAACCGGACAGGGTACAGCAGACTCTTGATTCAATCATCAGAAGATTGCACGATAGTAACAGCCGAAGATGGATTAACTCTAAAATGAGATCAATCCCATATTGCATGCGACTGGGGGGTATCAAAATGGCTGGTGCCAATATTAAGATCAACGGTACAAAAATATGTTTAAACTAGGTCCCGCAATCATCGCTTTTGTTAGTTCTCTGCTTATGATTTCCGTGAGCCAGCAAGCGCACGCATCCGAGGAGGTCGAAACGGTATGCAAAGGAGGAAGAATTGATAGTGGTGTACTGCAATCACTATATAAATTTGGGGAAGAATTAAAACAGAAAAAAATATCTTTGACGCTCCCCAAAGACTGCTTGAGAGTTGTGAAATCTTCAAGTCGGCAGTTACCTAATCCGTATGTCGGTGCATTAGAACTAGCTGCAGGTAAACTCAGCACGTCTGAGTTTGCCAGCTTACTGAACGATATTCAGGGAAACTTAAGTGAGCGCGACGCAATGGAAAGAGCAGTAATAGATAGTTCTTTTGTATCCTATTTGCGTATAGGCTGCGGCACAGACCGTCCATGTGTAAAAGAAATCGTTAATTTAATAGAAAATTTTCATGCCGAACAAAGTCCAGTATTTTGCGACTTTGCACCAAGACCTGATCCTGCTGTAACCGACTATTTTAATTCTTTTAGTTATGCGCCGATGCCCGTTAACTGTCAATATAAAAGTACGCTAGGCGGAAATCAGTCTGTCGCGGCATTAGACGATTGGTTTGGTGCTTTTGAGCAATTAGGAAAATAATTTCGTACAGTTGTAGTCAAGTCTCGTGGACATTTTAGGGCAGCATTCGATGAGTATTTCGACCATGAGCAAATACTCCATGTAGACGTGCCAGGTTTGACCTCGCCCATATTGTCTCGCTTTAATTTCCGCAATCTGCCAAGACCATCTGTTCCTCTCGATGTGACAGCCGAGTGGACATCTAATGTTCGCCTGCTAGACAGAACTTAAGTCTCTTTTTGGAATCTAGGCCGATCGAATTTCATCGGGTAGCGTGAGCGCGGGGGAAACTCAGCATCTTGCCGGAGAGCCATTGAACACTATTGCCAAGGCAAAAATGATGCATGTTCCGTTTGGCGGTGATACTGCATCTATAGTTGCGTTATTAGGTAAAGAGTTAGATGTCATTATCGCGCCGCCTACTGCTGGTATGGAACATGTCAAGACAGGCAACTTGAAAGCGCTAGCGCCCACAAGCGCCGAACGGTTGTCCGGTTTACCGTCTGTCACTACCGTAGCGGAGCAAGGCGTGTCTGGATAAATGATGCAATCATGGTCGGGTTTTATGGCTCCGGCTGTCGCCCGTCAACGTATATCCAGTTATGCCTGCTGTTCAAAATAACTGTTGAGCGGCGCCGTATCAAAATTAAAATTCTTACGGCCATGTGTGACATCGCTGTCGTTTCTGCAATAAAGATCCGACAAATTGATGAATGACGGGGTTTGACGTCGAGCGCTCGACTGCGAGAACAATTTTTGCAAGGTGCATATTATTGTCCGCGATTGGAATCCACGTCAGGATATCTGCTCGTGATCGCGCCATGGAATGAGGCACAATTGCCAGCCCCACGCCAGCTTCTACCAAAGTGAGTATCGAAGGCAGGCGACTCTTTTGCACGATATTGGGTGGTACGCCGCTGCCGGCAAATATCTCGGCAAGCATCGCTGCAAAATAGGGGGATACCGACTCGTCGTACCCGACCAGAGGATGCCGTACGATATCACTCAGTCTGACTGTCTTGCCACTAATAACATGATCTGTTCTTGTTACTAATCCAATTGGCTCTTCGTAGACCGTCGTAGTTTGTATTTTGTCGCTTTTTACGATCGGACGCATGAGCGCGATATCCAGTTCTCGGCTCAGCAGGGCGTCTGTCATGCGGATCGAGTCCATCTCCCGCAGATCCAGTTGTATGCCTGGATGAGCCCGACGAAACGCGTGAAGGGACTCGACCAACGGTGAGTTCGCGGCACTTGGTGTAATGCCGATCGACAGCGAACCCGTGCTGCCACGCCCGATCTGTCGAGCAGTCTGCAACATATATTCCATATCGGCACAAATCCGACGCGCCTGTTCGTACATCACGGCGCCGGCAGCAGTCAGAGATACGCTGCGGGTCGACCGTAAGAACAGAGGCGTGCCAACCCATTCCTCCAGTTGTTTTATCTGGCGACTAAGCGGCGGCTGGCTGACCGAGAGGCGACTTGCCGCCTTTCCAAAGTGCAGCTCTTCAGCCAGCACACAAAAGGAGACAAGCAGACGGCCATCGAGTTTTATTATTTCCGAAATTATCATCAATTGAACCAAAAATAGTATTGGACTGGGTATCAATGGTTACTCTACCATTTATGCATCAATAGTCAAAGCAGATGTTGCCAACCCCGATTATTCGAAAGTAGAGAGAAACAAAGATGATGCAGATGCAGTCTCCCAAATCCTGTCCACAGCCATTTCCCAGCATGCACGTGTTATCCGAACGACCGGCGGATTTCGCGCTACGCACAAGCATGAAAAAAATCAGCCAAAAAGAGGATGACGTGCGGGCTTGGGTTCAAGTCAGGCGGTGGGATGAACTGGAACGGGATATTGCAACTGCGATAGCAGGACCCATGGCAGCGATTCCGTTCGGGGTCAAGGATGTGATTGATGTTTGCGGCCTGCCCACGCAATGCGGTATAGAAAACGGCAACGAACCTGCAGCCCAGTATGATGCGGCCTGCGTTGCCCAATTGCGCGCAGCAGGCGCAATACCCCTTGGCAAAACCGTGACCGCAGAGTATGCGTTTCGCACCCCAGGTCGAACACGCAACCCCTGGAACACAGCGTACTCCCCAGGAGGCTCTTCCAGCGGATCGGCAGCAGGGGTTGCCGCTGGCATGGTTCCGCTGGCACTGAGTACGCAAACCGGCGGCTCAATCATCCGTCCCGCCGCGTATTGCGGTGTCGTCGGATTTAAACCTTCCATTGGACTGGTAAGCAGAAGTGGACTGAAGCTCACAAGCGAATCGCTGGACGTGATTGGCTGGCATGCGGCATCGGTTAATTATGCGCAAGTGATGGCAAATGTGTTGTTGCCGCAAAAGCTCGAACCGTCCCTGCACGAACTGCACAATCTCAAAGTGGCGATTAACTTGCAGGGTGATGGTCTACGGGCGGAGTCAGAAGCGTTAACGGTATTGCGAGAGACGCAACAGATGTTCAACGACGAAGGCGCAACTTGTTTTGATATCAGTATTGAAAAGGAGATTGCTCTGCTGGCTCAGGCGCATAGCGTCATCATGAAGTACGAATTCGCACGAAACCTGGCACCTGTCGTAGACAAAAAGGGCAAAGCTCTCAGTGCTGCGTTACTAAATAATGTGACCGAAGGTTTTTCTGTTCCGGATAGCTTGTACTTGGAGATGCTCGACATTCAGCAGGAGCTGAGAAGGTCATGGCGAGCACTAACCCGTGGAGCTGATCTGATCTTGACTCCCAGCGCGACAGGTACGGCACCCCTGGGGCTGGAGCATACAGGCGTGCCGGCGTTCAACAAAATGTGGTCCGTACTGGGATGGCCATGCCTGCATCTGCCCCTCAGCTCAGGAAAAAACGGATTGCCCGTCGGTGTGCAGCTCATTGCCGACTGGCACCAGGACTTCAGATTGCTCGCCCTGGCTGCAATCGTTGAAGAAAAAATGAATTTAAAAGGAGATGAGAATGTTGGTAGCAAACAAATCGTTTAGAAAGGTGGCGGGCGCCGTTGTCGTGCTTGCGGGTCTTTGCAGTGGCTTCTCTGTTCGGGCCGACACCGTGAGCGACTATCCTGTTCGTCCAATAACAATAACAACCCCGACCGCAGCAGGTGGCGGAACAGACATCGTTGCTCGAATCGTTTCGGACAAGCTGGCAGAATTGCTGGAACAACCCATCGTGATCAACAATAAGCCAGGTGCAGGGGGAGTTATTGGCAATCAGGCCATGCTGCGCGAAAAAAATGATGGATATAGCCTTTTTGTCACGGCCAACAGCAACCAGTTGATTACGCCGTGGGTCTTTCGAAATGCCAATTTCGATCCTCTTACGGATTTTGAACCCGTCACCGGGCTTGGTACGGTTCCTTATGTTCTTGCAGTCCATCCAGATTTTCCGGCACAAAATCTGGATGAATTTCTCAAGCTGATTAAAGAGAATCCTGGAAAATTCCAATATGCGTCAGCGGGGCCGGGCACATTGAATCATCTCATTCCGGAAATGTTGACGCATGCAATCGGGACCAAAATGGAACATATCCCATATAGAGGAGTTGCGCCAGCAATGGCAGATGTGCTTGGCGGTCGCGTGCCCGTGGTGTTTGGAAGCCTGTCATCGGTTCTGGAGAACATTCGGGCAGGAAAATTGCGGGCACTAGGTGTATCGAGCGAAGCCCGCAGCGATGTGCTTCCAGATACGCCCGCCATTAGCGAGAAAGTCCCTGATTTTCGAAGTGAAATGTGGGTCGCGCTCTATGCCCCGGCTGGAACGCCCAAACCGATTATTGACAAATTGCATACCTCAGCGCAGCGTGCCTTGGCTGACCCGGACACACAAAAGCTTTTTAAGGGGCTGGGTATGACAGTCATGAAAGAAGGGCCTGACGAACTGGCCAAATTGCAGGAGGCAGAATACCAGCAATGGAAAGAAACTGTTGCGCGAGCAGGGGTTCGCCAGGAGTGAGAGAGCGAAGTGCAAAAAAAACCGACCGCTTTGCTCTGCGAAAACTTTGCATCCGGCTTCTGTCAAAGAGCAGGATGCAATCCGACCAAAACCGTGCTTAAATACTGTTAGCCAGCAAGAGGCGTGAACTGACGAGGTCGCACTAGGCGAATAATTCAATTTAGCAGGGCGTTTGTTTCTGCTTTTTAGTGCCTGGCATTTGAAATGCTGTAAACATCTGTTCAATTTTAAAATAAAGTAATCCAGGCCGTTGTTTGTAATTGGCCTGTTTCAGGAGACAAAAATGAAGAGACGCCATGTTTTTACTAGTTTGCTTGGAGTAACGCTTGCTTTTGGGGCCGGCCTGGCAGTAGCGGCTTATCCGGAAAGACCTATTACGATGATTGTTCCGTGGGGTGCGGGTGGGGGTACTGATGCAACCGCCCGCATGATTGCGTCACTGCTGGAAAAGGAACTGGGTAATCCGGTCAACGTTGTTAACCGTACAGGAGGCAACGGTGTCGTGGGGCACATGGCGATTTCCAAAGCGAAGCCCGATGGTTATACTTTGGGTATGCTCACTGTTGAAATTGCGCTCCTGGCACCCCAGGGCCTGACCACAATCACGACAGCAGATTACACACCGCTTGCATTGATGAATGAAGACCCTGCAGGAGTAACGGTCAATGCGACGTCTCCATATAAGGACATGAAAACGCTGCTCGACGCCATCAAGGCCAACCCGGGCAAGCTCAAAGCTTCCGGCACCGGTCAGGGAGGCATTTGGCATATCGCCCTCGCAGGCATGCTGACGGATGCAGGATTGCCAGCCAATTCCGTCCCTTTCATTCCTTCAAATGGTTCAGCGCCAGCTATGCTCGAACTGGTTGCTGGCGGCGTGGATATTATCCCGGCCTCGCTACCCGAAGCGCGTGCCATGATCGACGCAGGCAAGGCCAAGTCACTGGCTATCATGGATAAAAAACGATCCTCCATGTATCCGGATGTGCCAACGCTGAAAGAAGCAACGGGTAGTGATTGGACTGCCGGAACATGGCGCGGTATTGCCGGTCCCAAGGGTCTCCCGCCAGAAGTTGTCGATAAACTCGAAACCGCGCTCAAGAATGTAAACGAGAGCAAGGAATACCGCGATTTCATGGAAAAACGCGGGTTTGGTGTGGCGTACGCCAACGGCAAGGACTACGGAGAGTATATGGCTAAGTCTACCGAGAGTTTCGGTGCCGTGCTTAAAGCCATAGGTATGACCAAGTAACGGTGAATGCAGTGTTGGTGGGTAACAGCGCGTGTTCAGGACGCACTGTGCCTGTCGGCATGGCTTTGAAGCGCTGCGACAAAGCACGCTGCCACTTGTCTGCGCAAGTCCTGTAAGAAATTTGCAGAAGGGCGAAGTTCCTTATTTATACGTATTTTTTTATGCCGAATGGTAAACACGGCCATGTGACGGCAACCGTATCAAGGTAAAAATTGGAACGGGTTGTAGTGGTATATCTCTTATGTTACACCTATAACTATAGGACATTGGAGAACGCCAATGAGAGACAATTACAGAGACGCTCACATGCGTATTTTGAAAAGGACATTTTGCGAGTACAAGTCCGCCCGTAAGGCTGGAGAACATCAGAAAGCCAGCGGGCGTATGCTTCAAGTCAAGGATCTTATCCACAGCCTGAGAAAATTAAAATAGCGTTGATGGGCCAGGACTTTTCGCAACAGAAAAGCCCGCGTACCTGCGGGCTGAGGCAAACAAAATTTTGCGTAAAGCGAAGCATGTTTCGCTTACGACCGAGGTGTAGGCTTGGAATCCAGTATCTGGGCGCGCAGCTTGTCCAACCATTTTTCCTTATCAATTTGTTCTGCTCTATACCAGTCTTTATATCCCCCGGTAATATTCGACTTTAACCAATGGTCGAACTCGGGGCCCTCTTTTTTGGATAGATCTACACTGCGGTTTTTTCTGCGAAATGGCATGATATTCTCCTTTTTCGAGTTTTTCACAAGGTAGAGAAAAGACCGTAACATGTTCCAGTCAGGCGCTCCAATTGTTCTTTTTAACAATTATTGGAGCGTGTTGCATATTCATGAGCATGTCCCTATAAAAGCGCCCGATATGCAAGCCAAAACACAGGCACGCTTGTATTTCTTCGATATTATGGTGCCAATGGATTTCCTAAAGCTGAAACCAAGTTGGCGTATAAACATCGGGGTAAGCGAGTTATCTGTTTCTACCGAAGAAAAAAGATGCAATTGCCAGTATGATAAAAATCACAAATATCACTTTTGCTATGCTGGCCGCGCCGGCGGCGATACCGCCGAAACCTAGCACAGCGGCGATGATTGCGATAATAAGAAATACGATTGCATAATGAAGCATGTTATCTTCCCTTTTAAGGTACAGGAGTCAGCCGATGCAGTCTATTTCGTCTTGCTGACAGTCGGATTTAGCGCTTTGGCCATCTTCAGATGTTCCTGCAAAGCGGGCAATGTTTTTTGGGCAAAGGCTTTGATATCAGCGTCTTCGCTATTATCCACGGTATCTTTAAACAGTTCTACGGCGTCTTCGTGAGCTGCCACCGCCATTCGATCGACATAATTTGAATCAAATTTGTCATCGAGAAGGCCTAACGCCTTTAACTCTGCCTTTTGCATGAGAGAAGGTTCAGCGGGCAGGGTCACGTCTTTTTCTGTTGCCAGCATTTTGAGTTCTTCATTGATTTTTGTATGGTCTGTGATCATCCGGGCGGCGAATTCTTTGACTTCACTGGTGGATGCTTTTGTCTGAGCCATGTTGGCCCCTTCTATTTCCGCCAGACCCGCTTCGGCGGCCTTGGTGAAAAAGGTTTCATCGCTACCTGACAGATCGCCGCCAGACGAATTTGCCTCTATGTTCGAATGCATATCTGCATCCGGGTTTGTTGTTTGCGCTGAAGTTGTAATAGGCAACACAAATAAAGCAGACAATAGTATTGTCATTATCGGCATACGTCGCATATCAGACTCCGAAAAAGCACCCGGGTGATTCGGGGTGCTTATCAATATCAGTTTACAGTTGATTCTGAAGAGCCCAGAAATCGTCGACTTCCCGCTCAGCTTCATCCCTGTTCCTGCCGTACTTTTCTTGCAAAATGCCGCACATTCTTTGTGCATTGCCGTTTACCTGGGCAATGTCGTCGTCAGTGAGATCGCCCCATTTTTCCTTGATCGAACCCTTCAGTTGTTCCCATTTTCCTTCGGCAATATCCTGGTTCATTGATTTCTCCTTTAATCTGATCCATGCAAGCTAAAGTGGAAAACTGCAATTCATATTATCAAGTTAATCCACAAAGAAAAGAGGAGGGTTACATATCCTTAACAAGAATAAGCCGTTGAAATAAATTAGTTATTTTGTGATAAGTCAGAATTGGCTGTGCTATGGACGCAAAAGAAGCAGAATTGCTCGGTGTTGGAGGAGATTGCAGAATTGATCATGTGAGCTCATTACGAGTAATTACAAACGAAATAGGTCCAGATGGGCATGGTGGCATAAACCGCGGGCTATATGCATTTGTGTAATAACCAAATAATTGACAAAATAGATTATGGGTATCATCATAAACTGCCACGACTTCTCCTGATGTCTGGACGATGATCACCGTTCATCGGCGACCCTGCGGTACACCCCGACAGGGAATGAGGACCTGGCAGACACCATCACCCAGGTTGACCAGACCTTCGAGAAATCCATCAACCCAATTGGAAAATAGAAAACATGACTCAGAAATCGTTGTTCAACCCCTATGAGCTGGGCTCACTGAAACTCTCAAACCGGATCGTCCTTGCGCCGCTGACACGTAACCGTGCCCGCGCAGGATTTGTACCCAGTGAACTTGCTTCCACCTACTATAGCCAGCGCGCATCGGCTGGCTTGCTGATCGCCGAAGCCACGCAAGTTTCCCGGCAAGGCCAGGGTTATCAGGACACCCCTGGCATTTATACACAGGCGCAGGTTGACGGCTGGCGAGCGGTCACCGATGCGGTTCATGAAAAGAACGGGCGCATCTTTCTGCAGCTATGGCACGTTGGACGCGTATCGCACGTGTCACTGCAGGAGAATGGCGCTTCACCGGTCGCACCCTCGGCCATTCGTGCCGAGACAAAGACGTTCGTGAGCAACGAATTCGTGCCTGTCTCCGAACCACGTGCGCTAAGCCTGGACGAACTGCCCGGTATTGTCGAGGACTTCCGTCAGGCCGCAGCCAACGCGATCGCTGCCGGTTTCGATGGCGTAGAGATCCATGCCGCTAACGGTTATCTTCTTGATCAGTTTCTCAAGGATAGCGCCAACGTGCGTGACGATGCCTACGGCGGCTCCATTAAGAATCGCGCGCGACTGGCGCTGGAGGTTGCGGCGGCAGTGGTGAAGGAAGTCGGCGCTGAGCGCACCGGCATCCGCATCTCTCCGGTCTCGCCAGCCAACGACATTTCCAGCAGTGATCCGCAGGCGCAGTTCGACTACCTGGTGGCACAACTTGACGCGCTGGAACTGGTATATCTGCACGTCGTCGAGGGTGCAACGGGCGGCCCGCGCGATGTGGCACCGTTTGATTTTGACGCTCTACGTCAAAAATTCAGGAACACCTATATTGCTAACAACGGCTACGATCTTGAGCTGGCGAACGCCCGGCTCGCCGAGGGCAAAGCCGATCTGTTCGCCTTCGGCCGTCCATTCATCGCCAACCCAGACCTGGTGGAACGCCTCAGAACCGGTGCTCCACTGGCGGATCTGGACCAGACCACACTGTATGGGGGTGGGGCAGAGGGTTACATCGACTATCCTGCGCTTGCTACGGCTGACGCGTAACCTTCCTGTGCAGTCTGCTTTCTGTAGCCGGCTTAAGCGAATGCTTGAGCCGGCGTTTCTCCACACTGGCTTCGCTCACTCCCCAATTAGAAAGCCTTCTCATTGATAAAACTGGTCAAGTATGATCGAATGGTATCAGCGCGCCTGTTCCTGAGTACCTTTGGCACGCCATCAAAAGCGGCTATTACATATACAGAGGAGGTGTTTTATGACTGCCTTTGCACGACGGCAACAGTCATCCGTGGCTAATTCCATCTATCAGTTATTCAATCCTATTCCTTTCGGATTCTTTGTTGCGGCATTGATATTCGACGTGGTGTATTTCCAGACTGCCGAGATGATGTGGAGCAAAAGCGCTGCCTGGCTTATCACGCTTGGCCTGTTCTTTGCCATTATTCCGCGTCTGATCAATCTGGTGCATGTGTGGATTCCGCGAGGACGTAGCGTGCTTGCTGCAGAGAGGGTCGATTTCGGCCTGAACTTCATCGGCATCGTAGCGGCCATTCTCAATGCGTTTATTCACAGTCGTGATGCGTACGCGGTCATGCCTTCAGGCCTGATTCTGTCAGCGATTACGGTCGTCTGCATTGCCCTGTCCATTGTTATTGCATCTACGTTTTACGCACCAACAAGGGGGAATCATGTTTAAGCTGAAATTGGGTATACCTCTTGTCATCACGTTCAGCGTATTGCTGTCTGCATGCAACGAGAAGGCTTCAATGGGGCCGGACGATCAGTTAGGCATGAATCCTACGCTACCTGAACCCCAAAACTTTCTTTCTCCTCCCATGCAGGTGCCAAAAGGCGTCGGATGGTCTGACGGCAAAACACCAACGGTATCGAGCGGGCTGAAGATTGAAAAGGTCGCGGGCGATCTGCTTCATCCCAGACAGCTCTACACACTGCCCAATGGCGATGTTCTGGTTGTAGAGTCAAATTCGCCGGGAACCGCGCCAGTTACCGCACCGAAAAAAATCTTCGCCGGTCAGATAATGGGGCGATCAGGCAAAAGTGGCAAAGGCGGGAACCGGATCACGCTCTTGCGACAGAACGATGATTCCGGCGAGTGGGAAAAACATGTTTTTCTGGAGAATCTTGACTCTCCTTTCGGCGTCCAGCTTATCGGCAATAACCTGTACGTTGCCAATACCGGGAATATCATGAAATATCACTATGAACCCGGAGAAACCCGTCTGGCAGATCCTGGTACCGAGTTTACCGACTTGCCCGATACGGTGAACCATCACTGGACCAAAGCGCTGCTCGCAAGCGCGGATGGATCCAAGCTGTACGTTGGGGTAGGTTCCAACAGCAATATCACCGAGAACGGATTGGCCGTTGAATATCGCCGGGCAACCGTGCTGGAAGTCGACGCCAGCACCGGAGCCAGCCGGATTTTTGCCTCCGGCTTGCGTAACCCGACTGGCCTGGACTGGGAGCCCCAAACTGGAGAACTCTGGGCGATCGTGAATGAGCGTGATGAAATAGGGGCAGATCTCGTCCCGGACTACATCTCCTCTGTGAAAGAAGGCGGGTTCTACGGCTGGCCTTATAGTTATTACGGTCAGCATATTGACACTCGTGTCAAGCCGCAGCGCCCGGATCTGGTCAGTAAAGCCATTGTGCCGGACTACTCGCTGGGTTCGCATGTCGCACCACTTGGTGTGCATTTCTATACCGGTGACAGCCTGCCGGAAAAATATCGCGGTGGGGCTTTTGTCAGTGAACATGGAAGCTGGAATCGCTCGCCGTTGAATGGCTACCGGATCAGCTATATTCCATTTAGGGACGGAAAGCCATCGGGAAAGGCCGAGTCCGTGGTATCAGGTTTTCTGTCTGAAGACCAGGAATCACTATTTGGCGCACCGGTGGGCCTGACTCAGGCGAAGGATGGATCACTGCTGTTTGCCGATGATGTAGGTAACACGGTCTGGCGTGTCTCGGCGGCTACGCCTTAGTCTGACGGATTCTGCTGGATTGAGGAGACAAAACCCGCTCGGGGGCGTATAGCCCTTTCCGGGCATGCTTATCGCAACCATTTGGTTTGCTTCTCTGTTAAAAATGGCGCTCACAATGTTGTCGTGGGTGCCATTTTTGTTATTGATCGGCAATCCCAGCGATATCCAGTCTGAAGATGCATGGGATCAAACAGCGCGACACAGACGTGAATTTACTTCATGTGAAGCGTAAGGGAGTTATTTGAAGCGCCAATGGAAACAATGGGTTGTGACTCGTCGTTATTGGTAACGTTGCCCCTGTACACGGCGAAATCATTACAGTATTTCATTCGTAATTCGTTAAATAATAAGACGAGTGTGATTGGCTGCCACATCGTTCTTTTTTCATGCGAATCATCTACCTACAACGCATAGGTGCCCAGAATCGCCCCGATCCCCATTTACAAAAGCAAGTACTTTATGATGCTCTGAAATGACCTTTCCGGTGAAAGCGCGAAGAATGGCACTGCAGGATTTGTAAACTCACATCTTCAAAGGAAGGTTATATGACAAAAAGTACCACTCGCTCACTGTTTTTGGCTGCCACATTTGCAGGCATGGTCGGATTGGCCGGTTGCGCCGGCAACGGCTATGATTCCGGTGCTACCACCGAACCAGCTACCGGAGCGACTGAGCCCATGACATCGCCCGCACCAACCTCTGATGCAATGCCGGGTACGGACTCCATGCCTGCGGCTCCAACACCCGCCCCTGCGCCCGCTCCTCAGCCATAATCTGCTCGCGGCAGGCCACTCGGTAGTGCAGACTAATGCAGTTTGCACTGCAACGCCTGTTACACATCATATATGGTGAGATATGGCATGACTGCCGTATCTCGCAGCCCTTTACCAGTGCAGGTAGAACATTGCCTTGGCAAGCAGAACGATGCCAATCATATGGCAAAAAACGCTAAGGTGGATGAACCTGAAATGTGTGGCGTGTAACTTGCCCTTGCGGCGTAGCGTCATCGCTGCCAGGAAATGTCCGAACACACTAAATGCAAGAATTATTTTGATGGAAAGCATCAGGCCGAAGCTGCTCGAGAGCGGGGCAGCAAGGGCATGTCGATGATGCCATGCCATTCCTATCCCCGCGCTGTAAAGCAATAATAATACCCATGGCATAAGGCTTCGCGCCCGCGTGCCAATTGCCGTTTCAAGTGTTCGCATCATGTCGCGCGGCACATGCTTGCGCACGTTTTCCAGTATGAGTACCTCGAAGAAAACGGTTCCGACGAACATCAGGGCGGCGAACAAGTGAATAATCAAAAGCAGAGCGTAGGTCATGGCGCAAGTGGGAATTATTCGCAATACCTTATAATCCCATGATATCAGAGCTGTCATTTTGATATTGATCAAAAACATACATCGTGACCGGCCCAGCGATTAAGCCAGTCGGGCTCGGTCCTCGCGACGGGTGGCCGACAATGCCGTAAACTTGAATACATTGTACGAACCCGGTCCTGTCGTGCCGGCTATTGATTCACCTCATTTCAAAGAAGGAAGGCCATGACTTCGTCCAAACGTCTGCGGTCCGCAAATATTACCCAAGGTCCGGCGCGCGCGCCGAACCGTTCCATGTACTACGCCCTTGGTTACAAAGAGGAAGACTTTGATAAACCCATGGTGGGCGTGGCTAACGGCTATAGCACCATTACGCCCTGTAATAGTGGCTTGCAGAAGCTGGCCGATGCCGCGATCGAGGCCATTGAGTCAACGGGTGGCAATGCCCAGGTGTTCGGTACCCCCACTATTTCAGATGGCATGGCTATGGGAACCGAAGGCATGAAATATTCGCTGGCTTCGCGTGAAGTCATTGCTGACTGCGTGGAAACCTGCGTGCAGGGGCAGTGGATGGACGGTGTCGTCGTTATTGGCGGCTGCGACAAAAATATGCCAGGTGGCATGATGGGCATGTTGCGCGCCAATGTCCCTGCCATTTACGTCTATGGCGGGACGATTCTGCCGGGCCGATTGAACAATAAAGATCTGAACATTGTCAGCGTGTTCGAGGCTGTGGGTGAGAACGCTGCGGGTCGAATGAGTGACGAGGAGCTGCGCCAGGTTGAATTGCATGCCATTCCAGGGCCGGGTTCCTGTGGTGGCATGTATACGGCCAACACCATGAGCTCTGCATTCGAGGCGATGGGCATGAGCCTGCCGTATTCGTCCACCATGGCCAATGTGCACGAAGAAAAAACCGAATCTGCCGCAGAATCGGCGCGTGTTCTGCTCAAGGCAATCGAACAGGACCTGAAACCGCGTGATATCGTAACCCGTCAGTCTATCGAAAATGCGGTCAGTGTCATTATGGCAACTGGCGGCTCCACTAATGCGGTGCTGCATGTACTGGCTATCGCCCATGCGGCCGGAGTTGAATGGACCATCGATGACTTTGAACGCGTTCGCCAGCGCGTACCGGTTATTTGCGACCTCAAGCCTAGTGGCCACTTCCTGGCCGTCGATTTTCATAAGGCGGGGGGCGTGCCGCAAGTCATGAAAATTCTTCTGAATGCGGGTCTGATCAATGGCGACTGTATAACGATTACTGGCCAGACGATTGCCCAGATCCTGGAGAATGTCCCCGATACGCCACCGGCAGACCAACAGGTCATTATGACGATTGACAAGGCGTTGTACAAGCAGGGACACCTGGCCATCCTGAAAGGCAATCTGTCACCAGAAGGCGCCGTGGCGAAAATTACCGGTTTGAAAAATCCGGTGATTACCGGCCCGGCTCGGGTGTTTGACGACGAACAGTCTGCGCTGAAAGCCATTCTTGACGGCAAAATCAAGGCAGGTGATGTCATGGTGCTGCGTTATCTTGGGCCCAAAGGCGGTCCGGGTATGCCGGAAATGCTGGCGCCCACGGGTGCGCTGATAGGCGCGGGCCTGGGCGATTCGGTCGGCCTGATCACCGATGGACGATTTTCAGGTGGGACCTGGGGTATGGTGGTTGGGCACGTGGCGCCGGAAGCAGCCGTGGGCGGTACCATCGCCCTGGTTCAGGAAGGGGACTCCATTACCATTGATGCGCACCAGTTATTATTGCAATTGAATGTTCCCGATGCAGAAATTGAATCTCGGCTGGCCAAATGGACGGCGCCAGAACCACGTTATACACGGGGGGTTCAGGCCAAGTTCGCTTTCAATGCCTCGACAGCCAGTACGGGTGCCGTGCTCGACAAGTTCTAGGAATCCCGGTCAGGGCAGGAACCCTGACCGTAATGTTCTGCTTTTCAATGATTAGTACCCCTGGCTGAAATCTGCGGCCTTGTCCTTGTCGTGGTCGCGCAGGGCCAGCAACTTGCGAAAATAATCCCATGAAGCTGATCGGGCTCAAAGAAGTGCTTTGGAAGATCGACAGTCGCGATTACCAGCATAATCACATTTGTCATTAGAACAAAAAATTCTCCAAATTTTCGCCTCAAATGAGAACTGAATGTAGCTGTCAGTTATAGTGTTTCTTACCCGCCGGTTGAATTAAAGATATGACATTTGAAATTTATCGAATCGTCGTATTCGTATTTGACGTCCGGGGTCAATAAAAAACGATTATTTCTGTAGCAAGCAAAGGAGAAGACAATGGAGGGAGCAGAACAGCGTCACCCGGCCATGGCCCGAAGGCAGTTTATTAAGGGAGGACTGGCCGTAACCGCCGTAGTGGGTTCAGGAACAGTCAGCGCAAACTGGACACCGTCACTGCGGTACCCGGATCCGGCCGTTGAGGTACTTGATCCGTCGTTTACCAAGTATCGCATTTTCAATTCAAGCGTTGAACGATTGGCAACGGGCTTTCGCTGGCTGGAGGGTCCGGTATGGATTGGCGATGGAAATTATCTGCTTGTCAGCGATATTGCCAATAATCAGATTGTTCGGTGGGACGAAGCAACAGGGACGTCTGCGGTTTTTCGCAAGCCGTCGAATTTTTCCAATGGAAACACGCGCGACAGGCAGGGACGACTGCTGACTTGTGAAGGCGCGGTAACGCGTCGGATTAGCCGGACGGAACATAGCGGAAAAATCATTTCCCTTACCGATAATTTTGAAGGCAAGTCTTACAATTCTCCCAACGATATTATCTGCAAGCGCGACGGCTCTGTCTGGTTCACGGATCCACCTTTTCAGCTGAGTAATGACTATGAAGGACGAATATCGAAGCAGGAATTACCCGATTCTGTCTATCGTATTGATCCAGACACTCACGATGTACACAGAGTTATAGACGATCTTGCTGGCCCGAATGGACTCTGCTTTTCACCCGACGAAAAAAAGCTTTACGTGGTAGAAGGCAGAGCGAAACCACATCGTATTTTGTGGGTGTATACAGTTGCTGCGGATAATACCTTAAGCGAAAAAACAAAATTCCTGGAAGTGGATGGTCCGGGAGCATTAGACGGAATCAAATGCGATCAGGATGGCAATATCTGGGCTGGATGGGGGAGTAGTGGCACGCCGGGTGTCGATTCTGCGCCACTGGATGGCGTCATGATTTTTGATGCCCAGGCCAAACCGATTGGACATATTCATTTGCCTGAGCGTTGCGCAAATCTTTGCTTTGGCGGCGAGCATAATAACCGCTTGTTCATGGCGAGCAGTCATTCCATTTATTCAGTCTTTGTGAATACGCGCGGAGCGGTGGAACTGGACTAGCTAATTTGCGCCGGACGTTCCCGTTTTGCCTGGTGCGACAGTGGTGTTGTGCTTTGCGCTGCATTTTTGCACGAACGTTTGTTTTATAACTGCCAGTCAGTGGTGCTGCCTGGCAGTTCTTGCTTTGACACTCGAATAAACCTTATCGCGTGTATAGTGAGTCGTCAGCATACCTGATGGCACTCAGCAGGCCGAGACCCTTTACTACCTTTTCTCCACTGCCTCCTCCAGCATATCCAGACGATCCTGGCCCCAGAACAGCTCGCCGTTATACACATAGGATGGAGAGCCAAATACCCCTGCGCCCACGGCTTCATCAGTGTAGGAACGATATAAGGCAATCACTTCATCCGAGTTTGCCTTTTCGAATAAATCCAGGTGACCCAGATTGCAGGCTGTCACAATATCTCTGAGTGTGCTGACCGATGAAATATCACGATCTTCACACCACTCGGCGCGCAGAATCGCCTGCGCCAGATAGTGGACATCTGCGCTCGCCTGATCTGCCGCGATGACGATACATGATGCCAGGTCGGCGTTGGGACACATGAACGCCGGCTGTGGGTTGACATGTATATCCAGTTTTCTGCACCATCGTTCAAGCTCCGTTACGCGGTAGGCCTGACGCTGCACAGATCGGTTCCCTAGTAGTACGCCACCGGTGCGTGCGTATATGTCGGGCAGATCCACGGGCTTATAGCGAATCTGCAGAGCATGGCGTGCAGCCAGTTCCTTTAATCGATCGGCGCCAAGATAAGCCCAGTCGGAGTTCAGCCAGAAATAGTAATCAATGAATGACTGGCTCACGATTCAGCCCTGCGCACTTGGTGATTGACAATCGAAAAATGCGTGGGGCTATGCATGAGAATGGAACTGATGATGGCAATTACGCCCAGCGCGCTCAGGTACCAGACAATGTAGTGTGGATCGCCATCGCCATAGGCGAGCAGGGATGTGGCGATCAGGGGTGCCAGGCCGCCGCCGATAGCACCGGAAACCTGAACGGCAATGGATATACCGCTATATCGCACTTCGGGCGGAAATTGGGCAGAGAACAGACCTCCCTCGGGACCATACAAGGCGGCGTAGACTACACCGATAGCAATCACAACTGCAAGCGTGATTGAGCCGGTATCCAGGCTGCCGAGCAGCGAAAAGAAAACCGAAGAAAATATCAGAATTCCAATAGATCCCGCCATGAATACCCACTTAAACCCGACACGATCACCCAGTATGCCAAATAGCGGCATGGTGAACAGTGAGAGGAATGCACCCCAGATAGTGGCATCCAGCATGACAGTTCGTGTGATGCCAAGTGTGTTTGTTGCATAAGCCAGTGCAAATGTCACGACGGTATAGAACCAGGTGACTTCGGCCAGTCGGGCTCCGACCACGACCAGAACCTCTTTCGGATATTTGCGCAGCACGATCATGCCTGGCATTTCGACTTTGTCGCCCTTTTGCTCCATTTTCTCGAAATCAGGAGACTCAGCGACCTTCACACGAATGAACCATCCGATCAGCAGCAGGACTACACTTGCAAGAAACGGAATACGCCAGCCCCATGACAGCATGGCTTCTTCGGGCAGAGTGGCGACAGCGCCCATCGCCAGGGAAGAAAGTATGAGACCGGGAGCTACGCCTGTTTGCGGCAGGCTTCCAAAGAATCCTTTCTTTCCTTCTGGCGCATGTTCCACGGCCATTAGTACGGCACCGCCCCATTCGCCACCCACAGCGATGCCCTGCGTGAAGCGCATAATTACCAATAGTACGGCGCCCCAGTAGCCGATGCTATCGTAGGAGGGAATAAGTCCGATCAGGATGGTGGGAATGCCCATCATGAAAAGTGTAATAAGTAGCATGGATTTTCGGCCAACCTTATCCCCGTAATGGCCGAAAATGATACCGCCCAGCGGGCGAGCGAAAAAGCCCACTGAATAGGTTGCAAAAGCTGCGAGTGTTCCCGTCAGCGGATCGAAGGACGGAAAAAATATCGTATTGAAAATCAGTGCAGCCGCTGTTCCGTAAAGGAAAAAATCGTACCACTCAATAGTGGTGCCCATCATGCTTGCCAGGCCAGCAGTCACGTATTGTTTGCGCGACGAAGTTGCCTGAGGTGTCGTCAGGTTAGCCATTGTGGTCTCCGTTTTGATTATTTCGGTTGTGTTGGAATCAACTCCAATCTGGAGGTCACTTGATTTCCAGAGGAGGGATGCCGTGTGTCTGACGACACCAGTAATTAAACGTGGCTTTTACTATTGACGGCTTAAGCAGATAGTCATGGGCTTCGGTAGCCAATTTGTCATCCACCGGGGTGAGTTTTCCAAATGCCTGGGCGCGGATTTGCATTCTTGCTGCCCGTTCCAGATACACCGAGAGATAGGTAGCTTCCTCGCAGGATGCACCTGCAGTCAGGTAACCATGGTGAGCGAGGATAATGGCCCGCTTGTCACCCAGTGCCTTGGATATGATGACGCCTTCATCATCAGCAATGGGGACGCCGGGCCATTCTCCGAGAAAAGCGCAGTCGTTGTGTAGCGGAGTCATATCCATTTGTGATATGACCAGAGGCTGGCGGGCTGCTGCGAGCGCAGAGGCCCATGGGGAATGCGTATGGATGATGGAATTGACGTCTGGGCGAGCATCGTATACCCAAAGATGGAAGCGGGTCGCGGGATTGGCCATACCATCTCCCGTCAGCGTATTGAGGTCGCGATCTACTTCAATAAAGTCTTCGGGTTTCGCCTCGTCAAAGCCCAGACCAAACCGAAGCGTCCAGTACGCTCCGGGCCGCTCCGAACGCACGCTGATTTGTCCCGCAAGCCCCGCTTCCTGTTCCGTCATGGCAAGGATTCGACAGGCGTACGCCATGGTTTCTTTGGTGTCCCTCTCGACATTTTGCAGATGCCTGGACATCTCCTGTGTGGCGCGTTGGTCGAAATAGGATTTTTCTCTGAGCGGTGCATTCATGATATGGCCTCCAATCTAAAATCTGTTTTCAGAAAAATGTCACGTCTTAAAACAGATTCTATTGATCCATATCAACTAGAGCTATAGACCTTATCTCATACCAGCTATTCCATCATATTCTTCGCGCGACTTTTCGCAAGGTTAATAATAGAATGTTCCAGCGCGACGGCCAGTGCGCTTGTCGGTTTTTTTGCGTGCTTGATCAGGACCATGCGACGTCGTAATATCGGATTTGTAATTGCCAGTTTGCGCAGACCATATTCATGCAGCAGCTTTTCAGGAATACGGGATGGTAGGATACAGTCACCGACTCCCGAAGAAACCAGCTTCAGCATGACGTCTATCGTTTCGGCTTCCGCCACAAAATGGGGTGCTAATCCGCCGCTATGGAGCATTTTACGTAAGGCGTAGTGCGGTGGGAATCCCACCAGTTGAAGGTTCAGTTTTTCCACATCCTGGCCGCCGATCAGGGGATTCTCTTCTCTTACGATAAGCGACATCTCTTCATCGAAAAGGGCACAGGATGTAATCAAACTGGAATTGACCGCAGAGTCGTAGACAAGTCCCAGTTCGGCATTGCCACTTTCGACCAAAGCAACGACTTCCGGTGAACTTCGTCCCATCAAAGACAGATTGACATTTGGCTTATTGCTGATGAAGCCAGCAATGACATCGGAGGTAAAGTAATAACTCAGCGTATGAACAGCCGCCAGTCGTACGGTGCCCTGGGACACACCCTGTTGACGAACGAGATCAATGGCGCGGTCGATATCCCTGAATGCCGGCGAGACGATTTCGTAAAGTTTTTCCCCTGCATCAGTCAGCTTCAGGCCGCGGCCAGTGCGGGTGAAAAGTTGTTGTTGAATCGTCGACTCAAGTACAGCAAGCTGTTTGCTGAGGCCGGACTGCGTCTGGTCGAGTACTGTGGCAGCCTTGGATAGCGAACCAAGCTCGGCAATGCAAATGAAATAGCGCAACTGGCGGTCAAGGGTTTCCATGGTCATGAGGTTAGTCTTTTTTATAATATCACGTGAACTGAAGCGTTGCCCCTTCCCAAAGTCCATCCCTTATCAGTGTTCGCACAACGTCTTTGAGCACTACGCGCGTTGCGAGAGCGGCTGGTGAGAGTTCTTCGTCGGGCGGGCCGGTAAGAATGGTACATCGAAAAAGGGTCTTGTCCGCAATCGGAATAGAGACAATGTTTTCATCATGAATCAGTGCCATTGCTGAACTTGGGTGAATGGTTGCGCCAAGACCGTGTTGCACCGCGTTCATGAGCGTATTCAGGCCGTCAATTTCAAGCGTGATATTTGGCCTGATATTCCGGCTGTTGAAAGCATTGATGATAATGCTCACCAGTGTGTGGCGGCCCGTAGGAAGAATCAGCGGCAGCGAAGGGATCTGATCAAGCGAAACGTTTTTTCCGCGAGGCATGTTGGGCAGCGTTTTGCTTCCGATCACAAATAGCCTTTCTTTCAGGAGCGGCAGAACACTCATGCGCGGATCTTCGCCGATATCGAAGCGCATCGACAGATCCAGTCTGCGAGTATCCAGCAGCGAAGTCAGGTGAGCTGACAGGCCCTCTACGATCTGCACCCGAATTTTCGGGTATCGCTTCTGCATCTCCGTTAGCAAAGGTAGGGCGAGTTTCAGTGCGGTAGTGGGTGCCATGCCAATGCTCACTTTACCGGACAGGCGTTCGCTGCGCGTGGCGCTGGAGGCTCTTTCAACATGATCGCAGATGGCTCTTGCGTGCCGCAGAAACTCCAGGCCGGCGCCGGTGGGAACCACGCCGGTCGATTTCCTTTGTAACAAGCGGGTAGACAACTCACTTTCAAGGCGGCTGATCTGCTGGCTGAGCGTGGAGGTGGTGACATCAAGGGTCATGGCAGCCTTACCCATGCTTCCCGATTCCACGACGCGAATAAAGTACTGAATCTGTCGCAGTTCCATACTGCCTCCTCGCTATAGTTTAATTTTTCTGTTTTGCGCCGCTGCCAGCATTTCTGCATGATACGGTCTGTGTACACCGCTCCTACTTTAACAAAACCGGCGCCTGAGTGTTTAATTAAATTAAACCCCCGTTGATCTGCGCGTGGTAGCCAGATGGCGTACAGGCCCATAGAATGAAAAAACTGCAAACCCGCACAATGAATAGCATAACGGGCAATGTTGCGGGGCGCCATTACATCCGTACTTACCTGAAATTGATATGTGAATAACCTGGACTAAGCGATGAACACCCATGAACTGAATATCTCGTCAATGCAGGACCAATGTAGTCCCGAGGAATGGAACCGCCGTATCGATCTGGCAGCCTGTTACCGGCTGGTGGCGCTATATGGTATGTCAGACATGATTGCAAATCATATTTCGGCCAATGTCCCGGGTGAAGAAGGTGCGTTCCTGATTAACCCTTACGGTTTGCTCTATGAAGAAATCACCGCCTCCAGTCTCATCAAGGTTGATCTGAATGGAGAAATTCTGGCAAAGCCGGATTTTGGAAATCTGGACTATGGCATCAATCGGGCAGGCTACGTGATTCACAGTGCAATTCATGAAGCGCGTCATGATGTCGGTTGTGTTATCCATACGCATAGTTGGGCTTCCATGGCCGTATCCTCGCTGAAATGCGGCCTGCTGCCATTGAACCAGACTGCCATGCGCTTTCTGAAAATCGGTTATCACGATTATGAAGGAGTGGTGCTTGATGACAAGGAGAAAGAATCGCTTGTCCGTGATCTGGGTACTGGAGAAGGGCTGATACTGCGCAACCATGGTGCGCTGATTGCCTGTGCCAGCATTCCGGAGGCTTTCAACTGGATGCATAGACTTGAATTGTCCTGCGTGGCCCAACTCGCAGCCATGGCATGCAATTCGCCGTTGAATGAAGTCGACGATCGGGTCCTGCAGGAAACCTGGAACAATTATCAGCCAGGTACACGGCGTCCTTACGGAGTCATGGAGTGGCCAGCCCTGTTGCGGAAACTGGATCGTCTGGATCCGTCCTACAGAACGTAACGATAAAAGCATTATCCGGAGACAAATAAATGAATCTGACAAAACTTGTCGCGGGTGCCGTGTGCGCCTGTGCGATTACCGCCACAGCACCGGCGTACGCCGACTATCCATCCAAACCCATTACCATGGTGGTTCCATTTTCACCTGGCGGCAATCTGGATATCACAGCCAGAATTATCGCGCCAGCCCTGGAGAAGGCCCTGAACGGCAGGATCGTCGTGGTTAACAGGCCCGGCGCAGGCGGTATCATTGGCGCGAACCAGGTTGCCAGAGCTGCGCCTGATGGTTACACCGTGCTTGTGACGACTCCCAACGCGATTGCCGTGGCTCCGTTCATGACGGCGACGGATTACAAGCCCGAAGATTTCCTGTCAGTGGGTCTCATCGCTCAAACACCGCTGGTTATCGACGTTCCTAGCGACAGCAAATATTCCTCTGTGCAGGATCTGATCAAGTACGCCTGTGATAATCCTGGCGAAGTGACCTTGGGGCATTCCGGTATTGGCACGACTAACTATGTGGCGATGATCAGACTGCAGCAAGTGACCAAATGCACATTCAACCCGATTGCCTATAAGGGCTCCGCACCGGCGCTGGTCGACCTGGCCGGCGGGCAGATCGACCTTGTGATTGATCAGCTTAGCAGCTCGGCGAACTTTATTTCGGGAGGCAAGTTGAAAGCATTGGCCGTGATGACCCGTGATCCTGTACCGTCCCTGAAAGGGGTGCCAACATTGGAAGAGGCGGGCGTCAAAGGCCTGGATGAGTCTACCAGTACCGGTATTCTATTACCCAAGGGTACGCCGGCAGAAATTATTACGCAGCTTAATGAGGCAGTGAAAAAAGCGGTGAGTGACGAGGCTGTGAAGAACTCGATGCACAATATTGGCAGTACGTCTGTTTCGTCTACACCTGAGGAATTCATGGAACAAATTTCCAGGGAAACCCAAATGGCTCGCGAGCTGGATGAAGCCGGACAGCTTAAATCGCAATAAGTGTCAGCATTGTAACTCCCATATTTACAGACTGCGAACGACCATGACAAAGCCTTGCCTTCCACCACTTGCCAGTACCTCGCCCGTTTCCTTTTCGATGCCAGACGATGCGTGCGACAGTCATGCGCATATCTTTGGTCCCTATGATACATATCCGCTATCTGATGACCGCAGCTATACGCCATCCGAGAATCCGGTGGAAAATTACCTGGCGCATCTGCAAACCATCGGATGTAGCCGGGGAGTGCTGGTGACCGCCAGCGCCAACGGGACAGATAATCGTTCTGTTCTGGATGCGCTGACCCGGTATCCCGATCGGTTACGTGGGGTAGCTGTCGCGGATGCAGACGTGGATATCGGAACGTTGACTCAATGGCGGCAGGCCGGAATCAGCGGGCTGCGCTTCAACTTGTATGCAGTTGACGGAAAAACGGTTTACAGAAATGGCGTTGGCCTGGATGCGCTGGAACAGCTCGCTCCCTTGATGCGTGAGATCGACCTGCATGCCCAGATCTGGGTTCACGCCCCGGACCTGATCGAACTGGCGCCGCGATTATCACGTTTGAAAATCCCGCTGGTAATAGATCACATGGGAAGAATGAATGCTGCGCGCGGGACCAACGACCCGGGCTTTCAACAATTGCTGCGCATGCTGGCAGATGGCACTGCATGGACCAAGATTTCGGGGGCCGATCGCAATACCAATCAGCATGGCCGGTACGAAGATATCGATGCCTACGTTCATCAGATCATTGTCGCAAACCGGGAACAGGTCGTATGGGGGTCAGACTGGCCGCATATTAACTATTACGAGGCAGGTCATATGCCAGACGATGGTGTCCTGCTCAATACCCTGGCTCGCTGGTTACCTGATGAACAGGACAGAAAACAGATCCTGGCCCTGAACGCCGCCCGCCTGTATGGATTCCGGTAAGCTGTAATGCCCTGCGGCCTGATCAGCTTCCCTTGCTCGGGTTTGCACAGGTCCACGGCCGCGGATTCATGTAGGCTATCCTATGGGATTTTTCTGCACAGGAAGATAATCACGAACTTCAAATGTCATCGTTGAGCGACGGTATCAAGTGCCTGCTCAATGCGAGAGGAGGCACGTCGAATCAGGGCCAGTACGGCTTGTTCCGCTGAAGCCGACCTCTTTTCTGTAATAGCTTCCAGCAACGCCCGATGAAGGGCCAGTGCCTGGGGGTCAGGCCCCCAGTCATCGCTCGAGGCCTGAAAACTTGTCCTCCAAACAGCCGAAAGCGCGGTGCCTAACTGAATCATGAATTGATTACCACTAGATCTGATCACAGCATCATGAAAAAGCAGATCAGCGTCAATGTAAGACTGTTTGTTCTCCGCTTTTTCCATCGCTGAAAAAGCGTTCCGGATGGCATCAATTTCTTGTGGTTGCGCACGCTTCGCGGCTAACTTTGCCGCAACGGGTTCAATCGCCTGGCGCAACTCCATCAAATCTTCCAGCAGCTTGCGATCACTCGGCAAGTTTCCATACCAAGCCAGCACGGCAGAATCAAAGAGATTCCATTCCTGCCTGTATTGAACATGGGTGCCGGTTCTCGGCCGAATCGACACCAGACCCTTGGACGCCAGGCTTTTCATGGCTTCTCTGATACTGAGCCTGCTTGCTCCGTATGTTTGTGCAAGCTGATCTTCGGTCGGCAGTTGCTCACCTTCCGCAAACTCTCCGGCAACTATGCTGCTGCCGATCGCATCGACGATTTGGTGGTGGAAATTTTTAAGGCGTGACTGAGACATGTGCGGAGTATATAACAGATCCCCAAATAGATCGGTGAAATGTATTGACTTAAATCATCTGATGATTATATCATATGTTTAATAATTTAAAATTGAGACTAAACCGAGTTAGTTGACGAGCACAGGAGACATAATGAAACAGCTGGTTGCCATGATGGCATTCGTATTGAGCTCGATATTTATCCAGGTACCCGTTTTGGGTCAGGACTTTCCGGGTAAACCGATAACCATGATTGTTCCAGTGCCACCAGGAGGCTCCGGTGACATGGTTTCGCGATTGACAGCGAGTGCGGCAGCCGCGGACCTGGGGCAGTCGATCGTGGTTGAGAATCGGCCAGGGGCCACGGGCAATATCGGCACAGTCGCAGCGGTCAGGTCAGCCAGTGACGGTTATACGATTTTCCTATGCAGTATTGGCAACTGTTCAGTGAACTCCAGCCTGTACGCAAATCCTAGGTTCGACTTGTTCAAAGATATTACGCCTGTCATTCTTCTGGGTTCGTCAATCAACGTGCTGGTTGCCGGACCACAGTCCGAAATCAATAGTGTCTATGATTTGCTGGAAAAAGCGAAAAATGGACCGCTGAACTATGGCTCGTCCGGGGTTGGTGCTTCGAACCATCTCGCGGGCGAAATGTTGAAAAAAATGTCAGGTGTGAATATGCTGCACGTTCCGTATAAAGGATCGGGCCCGGCTATTACCGATCTGATCGGTGGTCAGATTCAGGTATTTTTTGACAATGAGCCATCGATTGCGCCGTTTATTCAGTCTGGGAAGGTCAAGGCTTTGGCGGTTACCGGCAAACAGCGGTCTGCGAATTTTCCCAATGTGCCAACCATGGAGGAACTAGGCTATAAAGGTTTCATTATTGAACCCTGGTATGCCATTGGTGCGCCGGCCGGTGTTCCTCCGAAAATCGTAGATCGCTTAAATCAGGCATTTGAGAATGGATTGAAGGATCCGAACGTAAAAAAGTCATTGCAGGCAGCAGGTATAACTCCGATTGGTGGATCAGCAAGCGTTTTGAAAGATCATATAAAAAGTGAGCATGACAAATGGGCTGAAGTCATCAAGGCACAAAAAATTTCGACTCAGTAGCAGACCATGAAAATTATTGCAATTGAAACCATCAGGCTGAAGACCCAGCCCAATCTTGTGTGGGTACAAATCGAAACTGATGAGGGCGTGACTGGATTAGGTGAGACCTTTCGCGGCGCGCAGGCGGTAGATACCTATATTCACTCGATGGCAGCGCCCTTGCTGCTTGGCAGGAATCCTCTGGAGATCGAACGAATTCACAGAGTTCTCATGAAAGGATATCTGGGATTCAACGGAAGCGGTGTCGAAACACGAGCCGCGTCTGCAATTGATATCGCATTATGGGATCTGTTGGGAAGATACCTGGGGCAGCCTGTTTATCAGCTACTGGGAGGTGCTTGTCATGACCGAATGCGGACCTATAACACCTGCGCCGGCGTCGATTACAACGCAAAATCAATTCAACGCAAATTGATACAACCAGGGGCATCAAGCGTCAAAAGTCAATATGATGATCAGGTCGCGTTCATCGAGCGCCCTGCGGAGCTGGCTGAGAGTTTATTGGAAGAAGGCTTCGGGGCAATGAAAATCTGGCCGTTCGACGGTGCGGCAACGGAAACGAACGGACAGTATATAAGCGCAATACAGATGCGGCAAGGCTTGGATATTTTTGAAAAAATTCGTTTGGCGGTTGGCGATCGCATTGAAATTATGTGTGAATTCCATTCCATGTGGAATGCCACCTCGGCGTTAGCCATTGCTCGGGAGCTGAAGCAGTATCGCCCATTCTGGGCAGAGGATCCGATCAAAATGGATAGCGCAGGGGCACTGGCAGATTATCGGGACAAGTCAGGCATTCCTGTTTGCGGCAGCGAAACGCTGGCAGCGCAGGGCGCATTCCGGGATCACCTTGCTGCTCATGCATTGGATATTGTCATGCTTGATTTATCGTGGTGCGGTGGGATCACCGAGGCTAGAAAAATTGCCAGCCTGGCCGACGCATATCAGAAACCCATCGCTCCTCATGACTGCACCGGCCCGATCGTCTTGTGGGCATCGTTGCATTTAGCATTCGCTTCTTCAAATGCTATCTTCCAAGAAGTGGTTCGTGCATTTCTGAATTCGTTCTATAAGGATCTCGTTACGGAATTGCCCGTGCTGGAACGCGGCTTTTTGCTTAAACCCGATAAACCAGGCCTTGGTACAGAACTTTCGCCGGGCGTCAGGGCAGATCCGGAATCGGTGGTCAGGCGATCCACATTGTAAAAAATCGATAGCATGCCACAAGCTTGCATTATTATGATGGTTGAATAGAAACAACCAGACTGTTAAAAGCTATTTTGATAAAGGTGGAGAGGTAGATGGCTAGTTTTAACCGACATGAAGTTCGTAGTGCGCTTAACGGGATCTCCGGAATTCTGGTGACGCCTTTTGATTCGCAAGGCGAGATTGTGCCTGACGGGTTACAGTCGATTGTAGACAAGGCTGTGGAAGCAGGCGTGCATGTTCTCGTCGCTAACGGCAACACAAGTGAATATTACAGCCTTCGCCAGAATGAGAGCGAAGCGATGGTTGCAGCCGTTACCAGAGCCGTAAATGGTCGCGTTCCGGTTCTGGGAGGCGTAGGCCGGGGAATTTTCGATGCTTGCGATCTGGCGCGCGCCTCGCGTGACGCCGGTGTTGATGCCCTTATGATCCACCAGCCGCCCGATCCCTTTGTGGCTCCCCGTGGCGTATATGCATACGTCCAGGCGATCGCTGCGGTCGCGCCGGAGTTGCCATTAGTGCTTTATCTGCGCAACGAAAATATTGGCCTAAAAATGATTGAGGAGCTGTGCCGGATTCCTCAGGTAGTGGGTGTCAAATGGGCATCAACTACGCCAATGTTGCTGGCCGAGGCAATTCGACGAACCCGCGATTGCGATATTGCCTGGGTGGGCGGGCTTGCCGAAACCTGGGCGCCCGCGTTTTACACTGTTGGTGCGCGTGGATTCACATCTGGTCTGATCAACGTTTTTCCGGAAAAATCCGTTGAAATCCATCAGGCGCTGGAACGGAGCGATTATGACGTCGCAAGGAAATTAATAGATACCATATTGCCTTTTGAAGAACTGCGCTCCCAGGAGAACAACGGAACGAACGTCACCGTTGTGAAAGCGGCGTTACAACTTCTTGGCATGGACTGCGGCGCCACTCGTCCACCTTCGGCCTGGCCAATGACACCAGAGTCCCTGACCGTTCTGGAAAAATTGGTCAATACCCTGAAAGGCTGATTTCTGCGTCGGCAGGGTGCGTAAAGCTGCCATACCGCACCTGCCACACGATGCCTCTTGATGTGCGACAGGAAGGAAGGGGACCTAATCGTCGTTCACAGAAGTGCTTCGCTTTCCAGCAGTGCGGGAAAGCGAGAAACAGAATGCCGGTTCAGCAATGCATTTGAAATATCACATCTGACGGGCTACCCACTCCGTGGCTCTTGAGGCACTCGGGATAGATAAGGGGAGGGGGCCTGTTGCTCCAGGCCGGTTAAAACCTCTTGCTCAATCTGTTGCTGCAAGGCAATCGCTATTTCTGGGATCACGCAGACTGCGTCGCGCATAATAGTCAAAGGCAATTGCGTTCCGTTTTGGCCTTAATATCCAGTCATGCGCCTCTTTGCCAAGCTGCTCGTCTATCGGCTTGATCTGCCCAGCTGCTGCAGCCAGTAAATGCATATGAGCTGCACGCTCGAACGCAATTCCCAGCAGACATGCTTCCTCTATTGTTGATGCGGCGATCAACAGTCCATGGTGCGAGAGCATTAACGCACGTTTGTCGCCAAGGGCAGAAGAGATCAGTTCGCCTTCTTCGTTGCCCACGGGAACGCCTGGCCACTTTTCGACAAATGCAACATCACCATAAAGAATGCAATTATCCATATGAGAGACAGCCAGTGGCGTTTCCAGCATGCTTAATGCAGCGGTATAGCGCGCGTGCGTGTGAACAATGCAGTTCACATCGGGTCGAGCCCGATATACCCAGGAATGAAAGCGGTTCGCGGGATTCGCCATCCCGTCTCCCTCAAGCACGTTCAAATGTTCATCTACAACAAGTAAATTATTTTCTGTAATTTCATCAAAACCCAGGCCGAGACGCTGAGTATAGTAGCTCCCTTCCCGATCAGTCCGTGCCGTGATCTGACCGGCGAGCCCCGAATCGTGCCCATTATCAAATAGTATCCTGCAAGTCAGCGCCAGCTTCTGGCGATCCGTGTAGGTGGTATCAGCCAGCGTGTTATCCATCTGCGCACCGGCTTTCTCGATTAATGTCTGTTTATCCAGCTCAAAGCTGTTGTTTTGTTGCATGCGTGACTCCTTATACTGCTAATCTGTTGATGACAGCTGATTTGCCGTTATCCCAGTCATGACGTGAACGCTGTTAATCCAGCCTGGTTCCGGATGCGTCAATGATTTTTTTCCATTTTGCGGTTTCCGCCTGAACATGAGAATTGTAATTTTCGACTCCCACAGGTAACGGCTCGATGCCCAGTTCATTCAATCGACTCATGACTTCTTTGCGACTTAGCACTTTTCCGATTGCATCTGAAAGTATGGAAGCCGTATCGGAAGACATGTTAGCCGGACCGACAATGGCGTTCCAGGATCCCACGACGAATCCCGATAATCCCTGTTCTTTGCCGGTCTGCAGAGATGGTATTACGCTGTTGCGTTCTTCGTCTGCAACGGCAAGCAGTTTCAGTTTCCCGGCCTTCGCTTGTGGTTCAATCACTGTAATGGCGTCCAGTACGATCTGAACCTGCTCGCCTATGGCGGCATTAATCGCTTCAATGCCACTTTTGAACGGCACATGTGTAAACTTGGCTTTGATTTCCTGACTCAACAGTTCCATACCCAAATGTGGGGAACTGCCGTTGCCCGCCGAGCCGTAGTTCAATTTTCCAGGGTTTTTCCTCGCGTAATCAATCAATTGCTGCAAGGTATTCACTTCCGGTATGTTGGATATGGCGAGCACGTAAGGCGAATTGCTGACTAGCGACACTGGGGTAAATGCGGTCGGATCATAATTGAGTTTGCTGTAGAGCATGCTATTGACGACCTGGGTACCCACCGTGCCCAGTAGCAAAGTATATCCGTCGGGTTTGGCTCGTGCGACTGTTTGCGCGGCAATCGTGCCTCCCGCCCCGGGCCTGTTCTCGATGACAACTGTCTGGTTCAGCTCGTCTCCCAGTTTTTCACCGATGAGTCGAGCTACCACGTCTGTAATCCCGCCCGCGCCAAACGGCACGATAAGTCGCACTGGTTTGTCAGGGTATGCGGCGTGTGCGGCGGATACAGGTAATATGCTGGCTGAAATCAACAAACACGATGCAAGGCCTGTTTTGCAAAACGTACGCAAGTTGTGAAAAAACGGCATAATGGCTCCTCCAGTATAGACTGTCTGGTTTTTGATTTATCTGATAATTTCTATTTATTATGACACAAATATACCATATGACACTTGTGTCATTCAAATTCATATGTCATTAAAACTTAAGCTGTTGCGCAAACAGGCCAATCTGACGCTCGAAGATTTAGCGCAGTCAACCGACCTGACTCGGAGCTACATATCAAAAGTTGAGCGTGGCCTTTCTACGCCGTCCATTGGCGTCGCATTAAGAATGGCAAAAGCGCTGGGGGTGCAGGTAGAAGCGCTGTTCGGATCCGAATCCGCTGAGTCATCTGTGGTTATCACCCGGGCCGAGGCCGCACAGGGGGAGCATCAGGTGAGAGGGGCGCCGCGTATTGTTGCCGGGACCTCGCCTGCCCATAAAATGATGGCGTTCGTTCTGAAGCCGGGAGACAATCCGGTCGGAAAGCACAAGCTGACCAATCATGATGGTGAGGAAATTCTGTTCGTACTGGAGGGGACTATCTTGCTGGAAGTGGCAGGAAAAAGCGAAACCCTGGGTAAGGGAGATTGTGCACATTTCGATTCTTCCATTCCGCACCGGATCGTTGGAAGTGGCGCGGATTCTGCGCAAGTGCTGCTGGTGATCAACCCCACAACGTCGGCAACGTAGGGTCTGGCACAAATCAGACTAAGTAAGCAGCTCGCGGTAGCGGGGGCAACCTAAGCGGCTTTCCATAAAAACGGGGCATACCCCGGTAAGTAAAACCGAAAGTACGCCCCGCATTGGCCTGTCAATTATGCGTTACTGACAGCCAGCGTTTTTTTACGCTTTGCGATTGCACGTCCAACTATGACAATGAACAGTGCGCCGATGACTTCTGCAGTCAGTTTCAATGCCGTAGACGGCTCACCGAATCGTTCAACAATAAATATGTCGGTGATCAGCATGCCTCCTGCAATCCAGCCCAGCAAGGCCGCGCCGAAAAGCACCACCAACGGGAAGCGGTCGATCAGTTTCAGCACCAGTGTGCTGCCCCAGATAATAATCGGAACACTGACGACAAGGCCGAAGATGACCAGCCCGATCTGGTGACTTGGATCTGCGCCCTGGGCTGCGCCGGCAATGGCTATAACGTTGTCCAGGCTCATCACAAAATCTGCAATGAGGATGGTCTTGAATGCGGAGAAAACCGTCGTTCCGCCGTTAATATTGCCGTGCGCATCTTCTTCAGGTATCAATAATTTGATACCGATCCAGATCAGCAACAATGCGCCCACGATTTTGAGAAAGGGAATGGATAGCAGGGTCAGCGCAAATGCAATCAGCGCCACACGCAGGATGATGGCTCCCGCCGTGCCCCACAGAATGCCTTGCATTCGTTGTTTTGCCGGAAGATTGCGGCAGGCTAGCGCAATGACAACTGCATTGTCTCCGCCCAGGAGGATGTCGATGAGGATGATCTGGAAAACTGCGGTCCAGCTAAGTGTCTGTAGAAATTCAAGCATAAGTCACCGTGATTCCGTTTGGTTTAATGTTGTCGTGGAACGGATCGGGACGCCTGCCAGGTCATGCCTGCCCGAGAGGCAAGCGGTTGAATCCAGAGGAGCATCAGACAAAACAAAAGCGGCCTGATCCGCAAGGACTCAGGCCATCGTTTTCAGAGGATGTGCCTTGCCCTTGGTGGCAAGGTCTTGCTAGCAACACAATTGTGTTGTCCGCGCACCGGGTGTTTGCATTGACTGCATGACAACCGTAATGACGATGTGCGGAAAGAAAGCTACTCCCCTTGATGCCGTCAGTATAACGACAACGGCAGGGCTGTCAACAGTTTTTTGTGATTTTTCAGTGATTTATGAGTATTTCCGGTGAAATATCAGGGGAAATACTTAGCGGATTAGCCTATTTCGAAGGCGTTGAATCACCGTATTCTGTGATAGTTCTGGCAGCGGAAAAAATAATCGGCGTAAAATAATGCCACGATTAATTTGCACGCAGGATCTTCACATGTTTCCCCAACGACTTACCGATGGCTACGTTTCTTTTCTTCATGGGCGGCTTGAACGCGAGCGCGTCCGTTACGAGAAACTTGCGGAAAATGGCCAGCATCCCGAAATCATGGTGATCGGTTGCGGTGATTCACGTGTGGCACCAGAAACCATATTTGATGCGGGTCCTGGTGAAATGTTCGTCGTACGCAATATTGCAAATCTGGTGCCGCCCTGTGAACCAGACGTAGAGAGTTCCTATCACGGTACCAGTGCCGCGATCGAATTCGGCGTCAACGCGCTGCAGGTCAAACATATCGTAGTTCTTGGCCACGCGAGTTGCGGAGGGGTGGCTGCATTTGCCAACAAGGCGGCGCCGCTGTCCAAGCGGGATTTCATCGGCAAATGGATGTCGCAGATTGCGCCCGTTGCAGAGCGTCTTGGTCCTCCTGCGGACGATCGTCAAAGCTGGATCCGGGATCTGGAATGGGCGGTGGTGCAATATAGCCTGGAAAATCTGATGACGTTTCCGGCGGTACGCGAACGCGTGCAGGCAGGTGCGCTCAGCCTGCACGGTGCCTATTTTGGTGTTGCCACTGGCGTGCTGTTTGTGCGCGACCCGAAAACGGGCGAATTCAACGCCTATTCAGAATAAATAGAATAAACAACCCTAGCAGGGTCGGTGCCAGGCTGGTCAATCGCATGCTGGCGAGCTACCTGGTAGGCGCCGATGACGCTTGCGCCGTAAGGGTTATGCCGCGATCTGGATAAAGTCCGTGATTCTGTCATCGTTGGGCGTTATGCCATTCTTTTGCAGAACAATACCGGCGTTCCCTCGATGATAAGTGCCATGCATGCAGATATGCAGAATGGCCTCTGCACGAGTCATGTCGGCTTTTGCGCCGCTGGTGAACGAGAATGTTAATGGTTCATTCAGACGCGAATCGGGCAGTGTGTCGACGTAAGACACGTACCAGTTATCTGTTTCACGGAAATGGTCACATAGCGTCTGGATATCGGGCAGTGTTTCCGAACGAGGCGCCTGGAATGAATGGGGCTTGCCCTGCAAATGATTTTGGAAAATCCGGTCTACCACCTGGATATGATCCAGAATGCGCACCAGAATGGTGGCGTCCTGTGATTCCAGCTTGTCGAAGCTTGCCGTGGCGACCTCACAAAGCCCGCGATCTGCCCATTGCTTGTAGCGAATCAGATTGGAATACGGTTGTATTTTCATGAAAGACTCCCGTTACAGTATTTGACGTTATACAAACCGTCGCTCTAGAATGTCTGTTCATAATATGAATAAATATTCACATTGTCTATTCGCTTTCTCTATCGAATTCTGACTGAGGTGAAATATGGACCTAAAGCCAAGGAAGACGCCACGCCAGGCCCGGGCGAAAGCCACCATGGATGCGATTGTCGAGGCGACTATTCAGGTTTTGCAGAAAGAGGGTTATGACCGCCTCACTACGATTCGTGTGGCCGAAAGGGCAGGGGCGAGCGTTGGGTCGCTGTACCAATATTTCCCTAACAAGGCGGCGCTGGTATGTGCTGTCATTGATTATTGCTGCCAGAAAAGTCTGGCCAGTTTCGAACAAAGTCTGCTGATTCACAATTGTGATGATCTTCCAGATGCGATTCGTCGGCTGATTGACGAAAACCTGGTGTCAGAAAGACTGCCGCCAGACTTGCATCGCATGATCAATGATCTGGCGCCGAGGCTGGGTGTGCAAAACAAAACCCTGCAGGTCAGTCGGGCAATGACGCGGATGATAGAAACCGTGCTGCGACGGCACGCGGAGGTGATTGCTCCTGACACAGACCTGGTAGTGGCCTCCACGATTATTCAGACTGTACTGGAAGCAATTGCGCACCGGATAGCATTGGTCGATCCCAAACCCGTGGCAGACGGGATCCTGGCAGAGGAGTCGACACAATTGGTGCTTCGATATCTCAGATACTCTGGCAGTACGAATGGCACTATCGCCTCTGTGACCTGAAGCTGGCCTACACTGCCGTTCGCTTGAACAGGCCGATGGCTTTCCTGAGAAAAGCAGACTGATCGTTCTTACGCCAGCTAAGCATAATAGGTGACGTGAAACCCTGTTCCTTCAGGTTCACATATATCACGTCATCACGATGCAGGCGCCTGACCGAATCGGGCACCAGTGAAATGCCGATGCCGGCGGTGACCAGACCGATTGCAGTCTGCAGCTCATTGACTTCCTGGACGACCTGCGGGGTCAGACCTTTTTGTTTGTATAAATCCAGCACATGATCAGCGTAGCTGGGTCGCGGTCTGGCTGGGTACAGAATGAGCGGTTCGTTCAGGATATCCTGCAGTCTCAGACTGTTTTTTTTTGCCAGTGGATGCGAGATGGGCAAGGCGACAACCAGCGATTCGTCAGTCAGGACAAGTCGCTCAATTTCGTCATCATTCAGGATGATGCGTCCGACGCCGATATCGATCCGGCCAGACTTGAGGGCATCAAACTGCTGCAAGGTTGTCATTTCTACCAAGCCGATTTCAACCTGGGAATTCATCTGGCGAAGTTCGCGTATCACAGCCGGCATATGTCCATAGAGCGTGGAAGGAACAAAGCCCACGCCGAACCATGTGCGCTCATTGCGTCCGATACGGCGAGTTGCATTAACTGTCTCTTCCAGCCGCTGTGTCATTGTTTCCGTCTGATCCAGAAAATAGCGACCGGCATCCGTCAGCTGTATACCTCTGCCTAGCCGTTCAAAAAGCGCTACGCCCAGTTCGTCTTCCAGCATTTTGATTTGCCGGCTCAGGGGTGGTTGCGCGATGTGCAGCAAGCGAGCCGCTTTCGTAAAGCTCAGCTCTCGCGCCACACACTGAAAATACCGGATCTGTCTCAGCTCCATTATTCATACCTTATAAGTATCGGTTGGCACAAATATAGTCTTAGACACAGACAAAAACAATACGCATAATAAAGAAAACGATAAACGATGTGCCTTGCCGACAGATCGGCGCGTATGGCAGCCCATAAACTTTTATCGAATGGAGATAAATTTGAAAAAAACTACCCGTCGCTCGTTCGGCATCAGCATATTATCGGCTGCAGCTATGCTTGCCAGCTTTTCCGTGAATACACAGGCGTTTGCCGCCTATCCCGAGCGTCCCATTACCTGGGTCGTGCCTTTCCCACCGGGCGGGGCAATGGATGTGATTGCGCGTACGCTGGGTGAGACGATCTCCAAAGATCTGGGACAGCCCATTGTCGTGGAAAACAAACCCGGCGCCGGAGGCAATATTGGCGCGACACAGGTGGCCAATGCCAAACCCGACGGTTATACCATTATGATCGTCGCTAACGGTATGGCGGTGAATCCATCTCTTTACAAACGCCTGGGCTATGATCCGATCAAGGATTTCGAACCTATTTCCCTGTTGGCAGATGTGCCAAATATCCTGGTGACGCAGGCCAGCCGCAAGGACGTCAACTCAATCAGAGATGTGATGGACCAGGCCAAGGCCGATCCGGGCAAGTACACCTATGCCTCTGCAGGAGTCGGAACCTCTATCCACCTTGCCGGCGCGCTTTTTACCTATCTGGGCAAGCTGGATATGCTGCACGTTCCGTATAAAGGCAGTGGCCCTGCCGTATCGGATTTGCTTGGCGGGCAGGTTGACTATATGTTTGACAGTATTACTTCATCCAAACCCCATATCGATTCAGGTAAACTCAAAGCCCTGGGTATCACAACGGTAAAACGTTCTTCGTCTCTTCCCGATGTACCTACGATCGCCGAAAGCGGGTTGCCGGATTACGAGTTACGACCCTGGTTTGCGACCTTCGCGCCTGCCGGTACGCCGCCAGAGGTAATTCAAACGCTGCAGAAGGCAATGATCAAGGCAATGGAAACAGATAAAGTCAAGACGACATTCAGGACGATTGGTGCGGAAAAAATAGGCAGTACGCCTGAAGAACTCAAAGCGTATCTGGCATCCGAGACCGAAAAGTGGAAGAAAATCATTTCAGACACGGGAATTTCAGCAAACTAGGCAGCCCGCAAGCGTTGTTTATACAGTCCATTATTATCAAGGATCGCATATGTTGTTCATGGTTGAAATGACAGTCAATATTCCTCATGACCTGCCTGCTGACGTAGCTGCAGATATCAAGGCCAAGGAAAAGCAGTATTCGCAGGACTTGCAGCGTTCCGGCAAGTGGCCTCATATCTGGCGGGTCGTTGGAAAATATAGCAACGTCAGTATTTTTGATGTGCAGGACAATGAAGAGCTGCACAATATCCTGTCGGGACTGCCACTGTTTCCCTATATGGAAATTCAGGTAACGGCCCTGTGCAAGCACCCGTCAGCGATCTGAGTCACTCCGATTTCACCATAACGTTGGAGCGACCAGCGCTATGGTGTGAATTGAGATTTTGGCCACAACACAAACAGAAAGGATCGATGATCTATGGCTTCAATTCGTCTTGATGACTGTACGATCAGCTACCAATTGGATGGTAGCATTCATGCGCCAGTGCTGATTCTGTCAAACTCACTTGGAACCTCCCGTCAGATGTGGCGTGATCAGATTGAGTTTTTCAGTAAAACGCATCGGGTTCTCAGTTATGACACACGTGGTCATGGCCGCACCTCTGTTACGCAGGGGCCCTATTCCCTCGAGTTGCTCGGCAGGGACGTTCTGGCACTTGCCGATGCCTTGGAGATCGGCACTTTCAGCTTCTGCGGAATTTCAATGGGGGGAATAATTGGCCAATGGCTGGGCATCTACGCGGGTCATCGACTGGATCGTCTGGTCATCTGTAATACTGCAGCAAAAATCGGTCAGCAGCCTGCCTGGGAGGGGCGTGCTGCGCTGGTCCGGTCTGAGGAGGGAATGGCTCCTGTTGCCGATGGTGCAGCACAGCGCTGGTTTACTGCCGATTATGTCGACGACAATCCATCCAGGGTCGCTGCGCTGATCGATGAACTGCGCAGTACACCGGTGGAAGGCTATGCTGGGTGCTGTGAGGCGCTGGCGAGCGCCGATCTGCGCGATGCCATCCACGGCATCGACAATCCATTGCTTGTCGTGGCGGGCGTGCACGACCCGGTAACGACATGCATCGATGCCGACTTTATTGCTGATCAGGTAGCCGGTGCCAGGCGGGTGGATCTTGCCGCATCCCATTTATCCAATATCGAAGCCGCGGCGTCATTCAATGCCGCGGTATCTGAATTTCTGGGTTGACGCAGACGCTCTGGCATCCAGTGCTGTCCCGGACCAGACGTTCACTGCAAATATTTCACTTGCGTGTATAGAACGCGACCTTGTCTTCGTCAAGACTGATCCCAAGCCCCGGTCCTGTGGGGATTTTCAGAGTAAAGTCGCTGTAATCCAATGGCGTAGCAAGAATTTCATCTTTCAGCAGCAGCGGCCCGAACATTTCGGTTCCCCACTCAAGACGGGAAATCGTTGAGAACAGGTGCGCTGCGGCGACAGTGGCAATGGAACCTTCCAGCATCGTTCCGCCGTAAAGTGCGATGTCGGCTGATTGCGCAATAGCGATCAAATCTCTGGCATTCTGCAGCCCGCCGGCCTGTTCAATTTTGATGGCGAAGACATTGGCGCAGTGGGCGCAGGCCAGTGCAAATCCGTCTTCTGGCCCCTTCAGGGACTCATCAGCCATAATCGGCACGATACCCAATGAAGTCAGTCGTTGCAGACCGGCAAGATTCTTTTCATGTATAGGTTGCTCCACCAGTTCGACGCCATTGTCTGCCAGTGCGCGCAGCATTTGCACCGTTTCGGTTTCTGACCAGCCCTGATTGACATCAATACGGATACTTACCTGATCACCCAGCGCCTGGTGGATATCGCGAATGTGTTTAAGATCATCCTGCGGCGCTCGCATGCCGACTTTCAGTTTGAAAATGCGGTGACGTCTGCTATCGAGCATCTGACGGGCTTCCGCGATATCGGTCTGTGTATTGCCGCTGGCAAGTGTCCAGGCGACACTGATTTCATCATGAATGGCGCCACCAAACAGGGCATTGAGAGGTACCCCCAGGCGTTTTGCATACGCATCGTACAGGGCGGTCTCGATCGCGCATTTGGCAAAGCGATTGTCCTTGATGGCTTTATTGATTCGCTGACGCAAGGCTGCGAGCCGGTTTGCCGGCTGGCCAATCAGCAGGGGAGCGAAATAGCGGTCAATATTGGCCTTCATGCTCTCGGGACTTTCTCCGCCATAATTGAGCCCGCCTATGGTGGTTGCCTCGCCGATACCTTCTATGCCATCTGACATTTTGATTCTGACAAGTACCAGGCATTGGTTATTCATGGTCGCCACCGACATTCTGTGCGGACGAATGGTAGGTATATCAAGAATTTGTGTGCTGATTTCGACGATGGTCACGTCCATATCCGTTTCCCTGTGTGTTGCCCTATTGTTCATTTTTCAAGTATATAAGGCGACCTGTCACGGGTCTAATATGGAATTTGTTTTCAGGTATACCTAAAAAGTATGGGCAGCCCCTGCGCTAGGGGTTAACGATCGTTAACCTGTATTAAAGGGCATCTTCCAAAAAGATTAATTGTCCCATCAAACCATAACATGCGAATATCATTTGCAGAGTTTCACGACCAGCGTAGCAATGGTGGACTTCAGTTTCAGCGTCGAGCTTATAACGTTGGCCACTAAACACAATACTAAAAAACGATCAGGAGACAGGAATGGCACGAATCGTAAAGATGGTTCTGCGGCTAATGGCCGGGCTCGCGAGTACGGCATTTGCCACTGTTGCGATGGCAGACATTACAATCGGGGCGACATTTCCGCTTAGCGGCCCCAATGCCAGTTATGGAGATATTTTTGGATCCGGGGCCAATCTGGCACGTGATCACATAAACGAAGATAATTTGCTTGGCGACAAGCTTAGAATTCAGTACGAGGACAGCCAGGCATTGCCGCAGCAGGGCGTGATCAGCATGAATAAGCTGGTGAACGTGGCCAAAGTGCCTTATGTATTGTCAGCGTTTACCGGTGTTTCCAAAGCGATTTCCACGACAGCCGCCCGCAGTAAGACGGTGGCAGTCAACGGTGGAGGAGTGGGACCTGACCTGGCCGGTCTGGGCCCATATTTCTGGAACGTCATTCCGCTCGCGACAGACGAAGTGAAGGCCATTTTGCCGTATCTGATAAAAGAAAAGAATCTGAAAAAATTCGTCCTTGTGTACGTGGATGATCCGCTGGGCGAAGGCATCAGAAAGGAACTGGAAAACAGTCTTCCCGCGGCCGGCGGTGAACTGGCCGAGTCACTGTCGGTGCCAGCAGCGATGCAGCAGTTTGCAGGAATTGCTGCGCGGGTGCGTGCAGCCAATCCGGATGTTATCTACATCGCTTCGTACGGCTCACAGCAATCCCAGATGATCAAGCAATTCCGAGATAACGGCATTAAGCAGCAGATTGCCAGCTATAGTGCCTTTTCCATTCCCGAAACGAACGCTTTGCCAGAAGCAAAGGGTGCTCTCTACACCACGCAGAATGTGGACTGGAAATCGGACGATCCCGTTACAAAACGCTTTGTGGACGATTATCAGGCCAAATATAACAAACTGCCCTCGGCCTATATTGCCAATTATTACAATGCAGTCCGACTGTTTGGCCTGCTGGCCAGCGAGCTGGAGAAAAAAGGCGAGCCCATCACCGGAGAGAATCTGCTGCGCCAGCGTAACGAAACCAAAACCTTTGATCTGGTGGGCGGGAAAGTGACTTTTACCGAGAATGGCACGGTTATCAGTCCGATGCAGGTCAATGAGATCGACGGCGCATCCGGGAAAGTTGTGTCAGTGTCTGGCAAATAAACAGGGCGTTTATCCATGCTGGCACTTCAGTTACTGATCAACGGCATACAGACCGGTGCCTTGTATGCCCTCATCGCAGTTGGGTTCTCCCTGATATTCGGTTGCACCAGGATATTCCATTTTGCTCATGGTGCAACCTTCACCATTGCTGCCTATATTTTCTATTATTTGTATTCCCTGGCTCAGTTTCACTGGGTACTGGCAGTACTGGCCGCGACGATCGGCGCGATTGCATTTGGCATACTGCTGGATAAATGGGTATATGCACCCATCCAGCGGCATGAGGGTTCATTCTTTACCGTCTTTGTGGCGTCTCTGGGCGTTGGGATCATAGTTCAGAACCTGATCGGCATGATTTTTGGCAGAGGTTTTGTTTCGGTCAATACACCGCTTTCGCAAAGTCTGGAGATGATGCCAGGGTTGTTTGTTTCGCCGCTGTCTGCCATTGCGATTATTTGCATGCTGACATTCTTTTTTGCACTGCAGGTGTTTCTCAATCGTACGCATATTGGTATTGCCATGCGAGCACTGTCGGAGAACCCCTCTCTGGTCAGAGTCTACGGGCTTAACCCAAGGCGTTTATCTACGATTGTGTTCGTCATCGGTTCGTTGCTTGTCGTGCCTGCAGCCATTCTTACCGGTGCAAGCTCCGGCCTGAATCCGGCCGCAGCTCATCATGTGATGCTTATCAGTCTGGCCGCGACCATCGTGGGCGGTGTGGGCAGTCTTAAAGGTGCTGCCTTCGCCGGCCTGCTTCTGGGTATTACAGAGAACTTTGCGCTGATCTATCTTGGCCCACAGTGGAGCGAGGCGGTGACATTTGTCGTTTTGTTCCTGTTTATCCTGTTCAGGCCGTCCGGCTTTTTCGGCCGCGCCATTACCACCTGACTGTGATTAACCTATGCTTGCCTACCTTCTTAACCTCGCCACACTGATCTGCATTAATGCCGTCCTGGCGCTCACGCTCAATTTCATTATGGGCTACGCTGGCATTTTTTCCATGGCACATGCAATTTTTTTTGGACTGGGTGCTTATACTGCCGCGTATGTTGCCATGCACCTGAGTGTATCGATATTCCTGACAATCCCCGTCGCCATGTGTGTCTGCGCACTGGTTTCCCTTGTTCTGGCACTGCCGGCGTTGAGGGTGCGCGGCGAGTATTTCGTGGCGGCATCGCTTGGGTTACAGGTTATTGGCGTGACCGTATTCTCGGAATGGAAGTCTTTTACAGGCGGTATCGGTGGCGTAATTGGCATTCCGCCCGCGAATGTATTTGGATTTGATGTGATCGATCCCGCGCAGTTTCTGTTACTGGCTGTGATGTCGCTGTTTCTGGTCGGTGCCATTATCATGATTCTTTCCCGATCTAGCTTTGGTCGTAACCTGCAGGCTATCCGCGACAGTGAGTCCGCTGCTTATACGATGGGCAAGAATGTCGCCGTCATCAAGACCCTGGCAGTTGTGATTTCTTCTTCATTATCGGCGATTGCGGGGGCGCTTTACGCTTTTTACAACGGCTTTATTAATGTGGAGAGCTTTACCCTGGACACATCGGTTTTGCTGATGGCAATGGTCATTATTGGCGGGACGGGGACGTTGTGGGGCCCTGTTGTCGGTGCTGTCATTCTCATGGCACTGCCTAGCGTATTCAGCTATATGTGGTTCCTTCCCCAGACAGAAATTGGAGCCATTCAACAGATTGCGTATGGCATAGCGATGGTGCTTCTCATGATATTTCGCCCTGGTGGCCTGGTTGGTTCGTCCCGAAAGCAGGTCAAGCCATGAGTGATAATCAGGTTCTGTTGCACATCAGCAATCTTGAGAAAAATTTTGGCGGTTTGAAGGTGACCCGGAATGTATCGCTGGACCTGCGCGCTGGCATTGTGACCACGCTGGTGGGGCCCAATGGAGCGGGCAAAACGACGCTATTTAACCTCATTACCGGCCATCTTGTTCCCAGTGGGGGCGACATTTTATGGCGAGGGGAGTCCATTGTCGGTCTGCCCCACTGGAAAATTGCCCGCAAGGGCATTGCGCGCACTTTCCAGGATTTACGCCTCTTTGACCGGATGACGGTTGAGGAAAATGTACTGTCTGTCATGGAGCCCGTTGCATGGTTATGGCAGCCTGGCGGTCGCCCGGCCATGGCGCAACGTAAGCAGAGGGTCAGAGACATTCTGGAAAAGACCCGCCTGTCACACAAGGCTGATGTGCGCGCGCTGGATCTGTCGTACGCCGAGAGGAAGTTTCTGAGTCTGGCCAGAATCATGGCTGCCGATGCAAAAATCTGGCTTTTGGACGAACCGGCCTCCGGCCTTGATAGAGGATCCTATTCGCATTTTCTTGAGCTGCTGCGCAATGAAGTGAAGCAGGGCGTGACAGTATGCATTATTGAACACAATCTTGATATTGTGTATGGCATTTCTGATCGTATTGCCTTTCTGGACCAGGGCAAGTTGATGGCCGATGGCGAACCCGAGGCAGTGCTGAAAGATCCGCACCTGACAGCGATTTATTTCGGAGAACGAGCAGAATGACAGAAACAATGATCAGGGCAGAGAATCTGACTGTCGGGTACGGTGGCCGACCGGTTCTGGAGAATTTCGATTTTTCGCTGAGAAATCGTGAAGTATTATGTTTAATCGGACACAACGGTGCCGGTAAGTCCACTCTAATTAAAGCACTGTACGGACTGATTCCGTGCCAGCACGGTGAGATCTTTCTGGACGACGAGAAGCAGCCGCGGATTGAGCCGAAAGTGCTGACAGGAAAGGGCATTTCACTGGTCCCGGAAGGGCGAGGCGTATTTCCCGGACTGACGGTTCGGGAAATCATGAAGATGGGCATGTGGGCTGCAGGCATACCGAAGCAGCATCGGGCAGAGCGTCTTGAATGGGTTATTTCGGTTTTGCCGGCCTTGAAAACTTTCTATGATCAGCGTGCCGGCACGCTATCTGGCGGGCAGCAGCAGATTGCATCGATCGGACGCGCCATGCTGTCTCGACCTCGCTGCCTGTTGATGGATGAGCCTTCCATTGGCCTGGCTCCCAAGCTGTTTCAAGACTTGCTTTATCCCATACGGGAGTTGCAGCAGACAACCGGGATGTCCATTCTGCTTGTGGAGCAGAATGTCAGGGAAGCGCTGAAGATTTCAGACCGTGTTCTGGTGATGAAAGCGGGCCAGGTTATTCAGGAGTCCCTGCCTTCAGAGCTGTCGGACAATGCCAAGTTGATGGAGCTATATTGACATGCTGCAGGCCCGGACTATCGTAGATCTGCTGGAAGTCAACCGGCGAGAGTATCCCGACGCGGTTGCATTTGTCGACGGAACGCAAGCATACACCTATGAGAGGTTCGGTGCGCTATGCGATCGCGCGGTCTGCTGGTTGCAGACACAGGGTATCGGCCCCGGGGACAGAGTGGCGATATGGCTGGTGAACCGTATGGAGTGGCTGGCGCTATTTTTTGGCTTGAGTGCACTGGGCGCCACGCTGGTGACGGTCAACACCCGCTACCGTTCTCACGAAGTCTCGTACATTCTGGAAAAATCGGCCGCCCGCATGCTGATCCTGGAACCGACGTTCAGAAAAATCGATTTCATGTCGATTCTTCGGGATGTGGATGGCCAGCAGTTGGAGCGGCTGGAGTCCATCGTCTTCGTGAATCATCACGAGAAGGTGCCCGACTCACAGCTGGGTAGGCCGGTATCCGTACTGGATCTTGATGGCGTGGCGTGCCCCGAATATTTTACGGTAGATCGTCACGATACGCCTGACGCGCTTTGCATTCTGTTTACCACCTCTGGCACGACAAGCAATCCCAAATTGGTCATGCATACCCAGCACACCGTTGCAACGCACAGTCAGCGTGTCGCCCGTGCCTACCGGCTTGAGGAGGACGGCGTTGTTTTGCTGGCGGCGCTGCCATTTTGCGGTGTATTTGGCTTCAATGCGGTTTTTGGCTGTTTCGCGGCAGGCAAGCCTGTCGTGCTGATGGATACCTTTGATGGTGCGGAAGCGGCGAAGCTCATTAACGAACATGCCGTTACCCATTTGTTTGGCAGCGATGAAATGTATACCCGGATACTGGAACAGTCAGACAGCCCGGTTCCCTTTCCATCCGCGCGCATCTTCGGTTTTGCAGCATTTCATGCAGGATATGACAGTTTTGGTAAAACGGCGTGGCAGCGAAAAGTGCCCATGTATGGCCTCTATGGTTCCAGTGAAGTACAGGCTCTTTTTTCCTTGCAGAACCCGGATTTGCCTCTGGGGGAACGAATCATGGCTGGTGGCACACCGGCCAGTTCGGAGGCCAGAATTCGCATTCGTGATCCCGATACCGGACACTTGCTGGATGCCGGACAAAGTGGCGTCATCGAAATCTGTTCCGATACGAATTTTGTCGGCTATTTGGACAATCAGGCGGCGACAGATCAGGCGGTAGATTCGGAAGGCTATTTTTCGACGGGGGATCTGGGCTATCTGCGTGATGACGGCAGTTTTGTGTACCAGACGCGTCAGGGCGACGCCATACGGCTGGCGGGCTTTCTCGTGGACCCCACTGAAATTGAAGATGTGCTCAAGGCGCAACCCGGTGTCAGTGATGCTCAAGTCGTCGGAGTAGAGCAGGATGGTCAGAACCGCTGTGTGGCGTTTGTGATTGCCCAAGCCGGTATGGCAACGAATGAGGCGGCTCTGCGCACGGCGCTTGCCACATGCATGGCGCCTTTCAAGATCCCGGTTCGTATCTGGGAAATCGGGAAGTTTCCGACAACGCTCAGTTCAAACGGTGTGAAGATCCAGCGTAGGAAACTCAGGGAAATGGCAATGGAAAAACTTGGGATAGAAGCATGACCGGATATTATTTTGAAGACTTCAGGACGGGTCAGACATTCGAGAGCGGCGGCAGAACGATTACCGAAACGGACCTGACGATGTTCTCCATGATCTCGGGCGACTGGAATCCGATACACGCCGACATGGAGTTCTCCAAGTCGACTCGCTACGGACAGCGCGTGGTGCATGGCGTTCTGGGGATAGCAGTCAGTACGGGAATGATGCACGAAATGGGCATTTTCCATGATTCGGTGATCGCGATGCTCGGATATCGCAACTGGAATTTTCGGGCGCCGCTGCTGGTTAACGACACAATTCATCTGAAATTATCGATTCTGTCCACAACGCTGGGAAAAAGCGGGAAAAATGGAAAAATCAGTCGGCGCTTTGAACTGATCAACCAGCGGGGTGAAATCGTTCAGGAGGGAGAGGGCGATGTCCTGGTTCTGACACGTGAGGCTTCCGGGACCGCAAACACCACCAACTGAAGTCGCATGACCCATATCGTTTTTGGAATTGCAGCAGGCTGCCCGCGACATCCGGGAAAACGAGAATTAAACAGCACGGAACCATTCCTTCGCCAAATACAGATAGCCCGGTTTCCATTCGCCCTTTATTCTGATCAATCATAAATTGACAATGAGAGATCAGGAGACCTGAATGAAATTTTCATATCGCGTATTCGCGGGTTTGATGACAGCGATGCTGTTTGCCGGCTCGGCCCAGGCCGCCTGGCCGGAAAAACCCATCACCATTATCATACCTGCGGCGCCAGGCGGAACCACAGATATCGCCGCTCGCCTGGTCGGCGAGAAAATGAGCAAGATACTGGGACAAAGCGTGGTCGTTGAAAACAAAGCCGGCGCTGCCGGCATCATTGGCACGCAGGCGCTCACCCGCAGCAAGCCGGATGGTTATACACTTGTTATGGGTAACATAGGGCCCAATGCAATCAACTACAGTCTTTATAAAACCTTGCCATACAAAAAGGAAGATTTCGCACCAATTACACTTGTAATTTCGGTTCCGAATGTGCTGGTAGTCAACAGCGAGACGCCAGTCAAATCTGTTTCCGAACTTGCTGCCTATCTTTCCGCCAATGAAGACAAAAGAACATTCGGTTCCTCTGGCAAAGGTCAATCCCCCCATTTATCAGCAGAAATGTTCCTGCAACGTATCGGGCAAACGGCACAGCACGTCCCTTATAAAGGAGCCGGTCCTGCCGTGTCCGGTCTGTTGGGCAATCAGTACACATTCATGATCGACAATCTGCCCAGTTCTATTCCATCAATCCAGTCAGGGAAGTTTCGAGCACTGGCGGTAACAGGTGAGCAACGCTCCGAACAGCTGCCGGATGTGCCCACCATGAAAGAGGCGGGTATAGATAACATGGTGGTCAATGCGTGGTTTGGCCTGCTCGCGCCTGCCGGCACCAGTCCGGAGATAGTGAATAAAGTCCAGCAGGCGGCCAGGGAGGCGCTGCAGAGCGATGACATCGTACAACGATTCAAAACGCTGGGCGGTACGCCGGGCGGAGATACGCCAGAGGAATTCTCAACATTTATCGATGGTCAGCAGCATCTTTGGGCAGAAACGGTTCGTGCGGCCAACCTGAAAATGGAATAATGCACACTGCTCATCTGCCCGCCGCGCCAGCGTCGGTGCAGGCGAGCCTGTGCTAGACACTGGAGCGGTTGATATGCCGCTCTATCAGTTTGACCGATAGCTCGGCGTCGCGGGCCTCCAGTGCCTTGACGATATCCATATGATCCAGCGCGCTTTGCAACAGTGCATCCCGCGATTGCCAGACGGCCTGGGATGATCCGCCCAGTCGCTGCCTGAGATCTTCAATCATGCCTTCGATAACCGGGTTACCACTGGCAGAGAAGAGCAGAGTGTGAAACTGGTTATTGATTTCATTCTGCTCGCTACGGGTGCCGTGATCGGCGGCTTTGCGGAACTCTTCGGCCAACAGGTTCAGCTGCTGCAATGTTTCTGCACTAATGTTCCTGACAACATTGCGAATCGCTTCCTTTTCCAGAAAAACACGTGCGTCCCTGACATGCCGGATGGTGTCGGGGTCTGGCGCATAGACGCGATAGCCGCGATTCGGCGCATGTTCAAGAACCTGGCGCAACACCAGTTCGGACAAAGCCCGCCGGGCATCAAAACGTGAAGCGTTGAAACGCTCCTCAATATCGCTCAGACGTATCCATTCGCCGGGTCGAAATCCGCCATTACGTATTTCCAATGCAATTTCGTCGCCCAACATACGGGGCACCTTACCTCGTACTTTTGCCATTTGGCTACTTTCCTTCTGCGCTTAGCGCTGCAATTTGTGGCTGTGTGAATACATTATACCTTGTATTGCCGCAATTTTATGCGTATACTTTGTATCACATATTTATGCGCATAAATCTTCAGGAGCAATAATCATGGCAGTGACCGCCGCAGAAGCAACACCGGAATCGCGGGGAACCAATATGTACGATCTGGGACATACGACAATATTTTCCAGTCATAAGGATCCCCGCTTTAGTTTCTGCATGTACGTTCCCCGTTCTGTCCAGCAGGCTGGTCCGGCGCCCGAACTTGTCGTGGCCGTACATGGGACAGGACGCACCATCACAGAGTACCGTGATGCGTTCAGTCACTTTGCGCGATGGAATAATTGCGTCATCTTGTGCCCGCTGTTTCCGGTGGGCGTTCAAGGAGATGACAATCGCAATGGCTACAAATACATTCGTGAAAATGATATTCGATACGATCTGGCCGTTCTGGATATGGTGGAGCAGATCAATAAGCGCTATGGCTTTAACTTCAAAGACTTTGGGCTTTTCGGGTTTTCCGGCGGCGGGCACTTTACCCATCGATTTACTATTCTGCATCCGTCGCGTGTCTGGGCGGCCTCCATCGGTGCTCCCGGTTCGGTGACGCTGCTCGATCCCAAAAGGGATTGGTGGGTGGGTACGCGTAATGTGGCTGAGCTGTTTGGCAGCGAGGTGGATCTGGAAGCACTGGCACGTGTGCCAGTACAGATGATCGTTGGCGATGCCGATACCGAGACCTGGGAAATTACGCACCAACCGGGTAGTGCCCACTGGATGGAGGGTGCTAATGATCCGGGCAGGACGCGGCCAGAACGTCTGGACACGCTGCGTCGTTCGTTCGAAGCCGCTGGTGTCAAAGTGAGATTTGATGTGGTGCCTGGTGTTTCACACCGCTGGGAAGATTGTATTGACCAGATTACCGGCTTTTTTGCCGATGTACTGGTGCAGCGCCGGGCATCGGCACGCACCGCCTAATTGACTATATCCCGGGCCAGAAGTAGAAAGCCTGTTATTTCCACCATGAAAATGGAGCTCTGCAAAACATGAATAAACGTCCGCTTTCCTTTCTCGTTCTGGCCAGCCTCTTTGCTGGTGGCGTGTCTGCCCAAACTTTGAACGTGCAAATTCCTGCCGACTTACGCAGTTCACAACCTGGCGTCAATCGCGATAGCACTGCCGATATGATTGTTGCGCATATCGTTGAAGGGCTGGTTGCCATTGATAATGTCGGCACGGTAAAGCCCTTGCTGGCCGAACGTGTTGAAGAATCCGAAGACGGACTCACCTATACCTTTCCCTTGCGCAAGGGCGTCAAGTTTCACAATGGCGATTCCTTGACAGCAGACGATGTTATCTGGAGCTGGAAACATTACATGGATCCGGATGTCGGCTGGCGATGCCGTTCTGAATTTGACGGCAGCAAGGGGATCAAGGTGGCCGATGTGTCGGCACCGGATGCCATGACGGTGAAATTCGTCCTGGACAAAGCCGATCCGATGTTTCTGAGTACACTTGCGCGTCCCGATTGTGGTATGACAGGCATTCTGAACTCCGCGTCAGTCAATGCAGACGGCAGCTGGAACAAACCCGTTGGAACAGGGCCTTTTGAGCTCGGCGCATGGAGCAAAGGCTCATATGTTGAGTTGCTTGGCTTTAAGGATTACGCGAACCTGGATGGCAAGCCAGATGGTTACGTGGGCAACAAAAAGCCCCTGGTTGATCGTGTCAAATTCCTTGTTGTGCCGGACGCTTCTGCCGCCAAGGCTGCTTTGGTGCGTGGTGACCTGGATCTGATACCCGACATCACAAGCTCTGATTATGGAGAGCTGAAAAAGAATAAAAATCTGCACATTTCCCATAGTTATACCGCAAGGCGCAACACGATTCTTATCCAGACAGACGATCCGGTCATGAACAAGCCGATGCGCCAGGCTATTGCATCTGCAATAGATGCCAAATCGCTGGTGGAAATGGTGACCGACGGGCTGGGCAAGCCGAATAATTCCGTTATTCCGATAGGCACGCCATCCTACACGGCTGTCCAGCAGGCCGGGTGGAAATATGACTTGAACGAAGCGAAGAAATTATTGCAGGCGTCGGGTTATCGTGGCCAGCAAATTTCGATGATTACCAATAAGGATTATCCGTCAATGTTTAACGCGGCCATCCTGACTCAGGCCATGTTGCAGCAGGCCGGGATCAACGTGAAACTGGATGTCATGGATTGGGCAACCCAGCTTGACCGCTATAACTCGGGCAAATATCAAATGATGGCGTTTTCTTATTCGCCTCGCTTTGACGATGCGTTGCTTTATGAACATTTCATGGGTGATAAGAAAGTACAGAAGCGCAAAGTATGGGACAACCCCGCAGATCTGAAATTGCTTGACGAGGCGATGGCAACGGGTGACAGAGCCAAGCGTCAGCCTTTGCTTGATCAGTTGCATAAGGATTTTCTGGAGGATGTGCCCATGGTGATGCTTTATAACGGCATTACGATAGATGCGACTTCCAATAAAGTGCACGGCTATACGAGCTGGCCAGGATCGGCTGCCCGCTTGTGGCAGGTCAGTAAAGACTAAATACCAGGAGTGCAGATCGCGCTCTTTGAATGAAACCCATAACAGCACGGAGTGACGGGGTCAGAATATGTATGAAGAGAATGTATTGCCGTTTGTCAGAATCAGCGGCGGACCAAGGGAAAGAGGACGCCAGCACGGTGAACAGGCAAAGGACCGGATTCACATGGCAGCAGATTTTTATGTGGGCCTGCTGGCCAGACGCGACATTGACCCGGCTCGTCTTCAGACGCTGACCCAGGCGTTTTTGCCAGCCATCGAAGCCTTCGATCCCGATTATGTCGAAGAAATGCGTGGCATTGCAGAGGGCGCACAAATTCCGTTCGAACACGTGGTAGTGATCAATGCCAGACGTGAATTGCTCATGTACGCGCGCATGCAGCCTGATACGCTCGCGCCGGACGGATGTACGGCAGCGGTCGTCCTTCCCGAAATGAGTATAGATGGCGTTCTGATGCACGGCCAGAACTGGGACTGGCGGGTTGAGTGTGCGCAAACGTGCATCGTCATGCATATCGTCAGGGATGACGGACCGGATATCCTGGTATTTACTGAAGCAGGGCAGCTCGCCCGCTCAGGGTTTAATGCAGCGGGCATTGCGATTACCGGAAATAATCTGGAATCGGATCGCGCCGCCATGCGCAATGGCGTCCCTTTACCGCTAATCCGCCGCAAGGCGCTGGAAACGCCGCATTACGCGCATGCCATCAGGGCGGTGTATCACAGCCCGAAATCCGTCGCAAACAATATGATGCTCAGCCACCAGGAAGGTGAGGCTGTCGACATCGAGTGCGCGCCCGATGAGAGTTTTCTACTGCATCCCGAAAATGGTCTGCTGGTGCATGCCAATCATTGGGAGAGCCCGGTAGCGCTCATGAAGCTGCGTGAGCTGTTGCCCAGCCCGGACTCGGTCTACCGAGGTCGGCGTGTGCTCAGGCATCTGACGCAGGGCCAGGAAAAAATTGACTTTGAAACGTTTCGTCAGGCCTTCATGGATCGCTTTGGCTATCCCTATGCCGTTTGCCGTCCACCCCAGAAGGCCACCACGGGCGATCACCTGAGTGCGACCGCCGCGACGGTACTGATGCGTCCGGCCGAGGGTGTCATGGAGGTGGCTATCCTGCCTGCGGTTCAACCGGTATTCCAGCGTTTTACGCTGCCGATCTGAAGCGGGGAAAATCATCATGTTTCGGTTTATCTGTGCCCGGGTCGCCATGGCGATACCGACGCTGCTTATTGTCGGGATAACGGTGTTCATGCTGATTCGCCTGATCCCCGGCGACCCGGCAGCGCTCATGCTGGGGGATATGGCAGATCCGCACAGTCTGGAAGACCTGCGACGTCGGCTGGGACTGGATAGAACCCTGCTGGAGCAGATGATCATCTGGTTTGGCAATGTTTTGCAGGGTGATCTGGGTGTGTCGATTTCAACAGGCGAGTCGGTGACTGCGCTGGTTTTGCAGCGATTCGCCATCAGCGCGCCAATTGTCCTGTGCGCCGTGCTGTTCGCCAGTCTGGTAGCGGTTCCTGCTGGCATGATCGCGGCCTGGCGGCAGAACAAACTATCTGACACGGTGCTGGTCAGCACGGCAACGCTGCTGCTTTCAATCCCGACCTTCTGGCTGGGTCTGCTTTTTCTGCTTTTTTTCGGATTGAATCTGGGTTGGCTCCCGGTGGTGGGGTATGTGTCCCCACTGGATGACTGGAAAGGAGGATTGCTGTATCTGATCATGCCGATTGCGACGTTGTTTCTGCACGAGACCGGCGTGATCCTCAGGATGGCGCGTGCGTCCACGCTGGATGTGCTGCGGCTGGATTATGTCACCCACGCCCGTGCCAAAGGACTGTCGGAACGGGCAGTGCTGTGGCGTCACACCTTCAAAAACGCGTTTGGCCCAACCTGGACGCTGATTGGCCTGGTATTGGGCAATCTGCTGGGGGGCGTGGCGGTCGTCGAAACGGTCTTTACCATCCCAGGTCTGGGCCGTTTGCTGGTTGATGCGATTTTTGCTCGCGATTATCCCGTGATCCAGGGCTGTCTGTTATTCATTGCCCTGATCTATGTCCTGGTCAATCTTCTGGTCGACCTGTGCTATCCCATCTTTGATCCGCGAGTCACGATGTCATGAAATTCAGACCCAATACGAATCTTTTGCTGGGTTCCGTGCTTTGCGGAATCATACTGCTGGCAGCCGTGATAGGCGCCTTCTGGACCCCATTCGATCCCATGACGCCGAACTTTGCACATCGGCTTCATGCGCCCGACTCAACCTATTGGCTGGGCACCGATGAATTCGGTCGTGACACTTTAAGCCGTATTCTCTACGGGGCCACGACCAGTGTCGGGATCAGTTTCATGACCGTCCTGATCGCCATGGTATGTGGCACGATACTTGGCCTGATCGCGGGCTACTTGAGGGGTTGGGTGGATCGAGTCCTGATGTGTTTTACCGATGCGCTCCTGGCATTTCCTGGCATGCTGCTCGCCCTGGGCCTGCTGGCGGTAGTCGGTGCCAACAAGTACGGGATTGTCGTGGCCCTGGGCATCGCCTATTTGCCATCCGTGCTCCGATTGGTACGAGGCACGGTGCTGCCTTTGCGGGAACGGGAGTTCGTCCACGCTTCCCGAATCATGGGTAACTCAGAGCTATTCATTCTGTTTCGTCATATTCTGCCAAACTGCTTCGGTCCCATGATGGTACTGGCGACCTCCATGTTTGGATGGGTGCTGCTTGCCGAAAGCTCGCTTAGCTTTCTGGGGCTGGGCGTGCCGCCGCCGGCTCCCACCTGGGGCAATATGCTCGCAGGCAGCAGACCGTTCATGTTGCAGGCTGCCTGGCTTGGCATCTTTCCCGGTCTGTGCATCTCCATGACGTTGCTTGGCATCAATCTGCTGGGCGATGCCCTGCAAGACAAGCTCGATCCATATTCGAAGGGGAAATCATGAATTCCGGGCCACTTCTGCAGGTCGACCATCTGCAGCTTCAGACCCGCCAGGGCGCGAAACGGGTTGTTGACGATATCAGTTTTAGAGTAAATCGCGGCGAGATTGTCGGTATCGTAGGCGAATCAGGTTCTGGAAAGAGCCTGACAGCACGCGCTGTCATGCGCCTGGAGCCGCCGGCAATCGAACGGGTTTCAGGGTCGATACAGTTCGATGGCCATGAGGTCACGACGATGCCATCCAGGGCGCTGCGCCAGATGCGAGGCGCCAAAGTCGGTATGGTATTTCAGGAGCCCATGACATCCCTGAATCCTTCAATGAAGATTGGTCGTCAGTTGGATGAAGCGCTGGCGCTGCATAGCGACTATTCCCCGCAGCAGCGGCGGGACCTGACGTTACAGATGCTGACTCGCATTGGCATCCAGGATCCCGAAAGATCGCTGACCGCCTATCCGCACCACTTTTCCGGCGGTATGCGCCAGCGCATCATGCTCGCTGCCGTAATGCTGGTCAGACCGACGCTACTGATCGCCGACGAGCCAACAACCGCATTGGACGCCATAGTTCAGCGCGATGTTCTTGAGTTGATGGTAGAACTGACTCGTGAACAGGGTACAGCCGTGCTGCTGATCAGCCACGACTTGCCAATGGTTGCTCGCTATACGGACAAAATTATCGTCATGGAGCATGGCCATATCGTGGAACAGGGGCCGACGGCAGACATTATCAGTACGCCAAGGCACCCGTACACCCGAAAACTGCTTTCATCGCTTCCCGTGCGCGGACCCGCGCGCCAGATCGATCGCAGCGTCACGCCGGTTATACAGGCAAAGGACATCGTGGTCGATTATCCGGGGCGCGGTGGTTTGTTCAGAAAAAATCCGGATGTCCGGGCATTGCACGGCATTGATCTGGAAATACACCCTCAGGAGGTGCTGGCGCTCGTCGGTGGGTCGGGCTCCGGAAAGACAACATTGGGCTGGACCATTGCCGGGCTGCTAAAAAGAACCAGCGGAAAACTGGCTTTTTCCGGCGAACCGATAGATCGCGCCAGCGCTAGCTGGCAACAGTACCGGTATGATTGCCAGATGGTATTTCAGGATCCGTATTCGTCGCTGGACCCCAGAATGACCGTGCGCAAGCTTCTGGAGGAATCGCTGCGCAATGTGCCGCAGATGGACGATCGCGCCAGAAACAGACGCATTGACGAAGTGCTGGATGAAGTCGGATTGCCGGCGGCAGAATATGCGGAACGTTATCCGCACGCGCTGTCGGGCGGCCAGCGTCAACGAATCGCCATTGCCCGCGCCTTGTCCAGGCGCCCCAAATTTGTCATTGCGGATGAACCCGTGTCTGCACTGGATGTGACGGTGCGAGCCCAGGTGCTACGCCTTTTCTCCGATCTGCAAAGACACTACGGTTTTTCCTGCCTGTTTATCAGTCATGATCTGGCCGTGGTGGAACAGGTGGCCGATCGCGTGGCGGTGATGCAAAGTGGTCGAATTGTCGAGTTGGATAGCAGGGACGCGATTTTTGATGCGCCTGCACACGCCTACACACGCAAATTGCTGTCGGCGATCCCCTTGCTGGAGGCCACGCCCGGCGGCGGCGTAAAAACGCGATGGAGATTCGAAGATGAGCAAAGTCTTAATGAGCGGTTGTGAGTGCCATGGTAAATTCGAAAAAGTCCGGCGAAGGACGACGTGGAAGCAGGCCGGTGGATGTACCATGACGTTGAGCGTGATGGTAATGAATGATAAGGGCAGAATTGCCTATCACGTTTGCGATAACAGGGAACAGTGCCTGTGAAAACGGATGTTGTCGTACTGGGTGCGGGAATTGTCGGGGTGTCGATCGCGCTGCACTTGCAGGCGCGCGGGCGCGATGTCGTTCTGCTTGACCGACGTGAGCCGGGTATGGAAACCAGCTTTGGCAATGCAGGTCTGATTGAAAGGGCCAGCGTGATCCCGTATGCCTTTCCCCGTGATTTCCGATTGCTGCTCGCGTACGCCCTGAACCGACGCACTGAAGTTCGCTATCAGGCTGGTTTTCTGCCGCAGATTGCATCATGGCTTGCCCGTTACTGGTGGCATTCTTCACCGCAACGGCTGGCAAAAGCGGCAGCCCATATGTTGCCGATGATCGAACGTAGCGTTGTGGAACACGATGAACTGGCACCCGCCGCTGGCATCGATGGGTTGTTTCGACGCAGTGGCTGGATTGAAGGCCTGCGTAGCGAAGCCTGGCTGGCGCGTGCCGTTGCTGACGCTGAGAAACTGGAACCCTATGGCCTGCGTTACCGTGTCCTGGATGCCCGTTCGCTGGCGGCAGAAGAGCCACAGATCAAACCGGTGATGTCGGGAGCCATTCATTGGCAGGATCCCGTCACCGTCAGCGACCCAGGCGCCGTTGTACGTGGTTATGCCGAGCTGTTTGTTAAGCGGGGTGGCCGGATATCGCAGGGCGATGCGCTTACGCTGCGGGAAAGTGGCAAATCCTGGACTGTACAAACTGATGCCGGCGCGTTGCTGGCGGGTGAGGCTGTCGTCGCGCTGGGGCCCTGGTCGGGCGACCTGCTCAGGCCGCTGGGCTATCGGGTCCCGATGGCGGTGAAACGAGGTTATCATCTTCATTTCCGCACACAGGACGGTAGCGGATTGACGCAGCCCGTTGCGGACGTGGAAAATGGTTTTGTCTTGTCACCCATGACAAATGGAATACGCCTGACGACGGGCGTGGAGCTTGCCGCCAGAGATGCCCCGGCCTCTCCGGTGCAATTGGAGAAAGCCAGAGTGCAGGCGATGCAGATTCTGCCGCTTGGCGAGGCCGTCGAAGACAGGCCGTGGATGGGCGCCAGACCCTGCCTGCCGGATATGCTGCCGATCATCGGGGAGGCGCCTCGCCACCGCGGTTTATGGCTGGCCTTTGGTCACGCGCATCATGGATTCACGCTGGGGCCGGTAACGGGCAGGCTGGTCGCTGATTTGATGACCGGTGAAGATCCCGGATTTGATGCGACACCTTATCGTCTGCAACGTTTTACCTGATGCTGGTCCTGATATCAGAGGCTGGCTGAACCCCGATCGGGCTGGAAGGCTACCCCCTATACAGGATTGATTGCGAACAATCGTGCCATCGCACACGCGATGGTTTTCTAAGGAGTGTTGAGCGCTGGCGTAGATTTTCTTGAACCGCATTCGCAATCAGGCGCCATTTCTATCCTTCGTTCCTGACACTGCCGAAGTCACGGCGCGTTGTGAAACGACAGTTCAAATCCGATGCGTTCGCCGGACAATACCCTGCTGATGGCATGACGGCTATTGACGCGATAGTAGCCCTTGCTCCCCTTGTAAGGGCGGTGCGCAGTAGCGATGATTGCGATATCGCCCTTACCTAGTGGTATTACTAGCGGCCGTGACTGCATCCGGGGGCGTTGTTCGGTCATCACAAACTCGCCGCCCTGAAAATCACGACCAGGCTCCGTCAGCAAGCCCACGATTTGCAAGGGGAACACAAGCTCTCCTTCGGTACGTTGATGCAGACTCACAAAGCCAGTATCGCGCAGTAGGCTTACATGCGAAAGCGGGCGCCTCTGACCCGCGTTCTGATTCTGTTCCATGAATGTCTCCAGCCTGAGCGGATAACGACAAGGAATATCCATCAACTGGTTCCAGCGATTGGCGACAGGCACGAGATGCGGATACAGTGCAGCACGCAAGTTCGCAAGTTCTGCGACGAGTGGTTCGTCTAGTGGAAAAATCCCGATCTTGCCGCCACTGCCCGAAGGCTGGTTTTCCGCAGGAAATGCAACTGACTGCACGCAGCAATGATGCTGCATTTGCCGGTGCAAAGTCTGATGCAGATCTGGCGACAGCACATCGGCTATCACCGCAAAACCCTCTGCATCGAGCTGTTTGGCCAGATCAGTCCAGTCTTGTTGGTAGCGCGTGAGTGACAACATGATTATGTGTTTTGCACCTGTTTCATATGTGATATACCCTGAGCTTAATCTGTTTAACGTGCATCGTGAAAAATCACTCCCAGCGTATGCCGGTTGCCACTGCTAACGGCGCTTACGCCGTGACGCATGGCAACTTTGCGTATTCGTCCGCGCTTGCCCGCTTCGGGTCGCTGGTTCACTGCGAAAATCAACGCATCACCCTGCCGCAGAGGCGCAACTTGTGCCCGTTGGCCCTCTGCTGTACTTTCAGTGATGACGAACTGACCGCCTGTAAAATCGCATTCCGGCTCGGATAGCAGAATGGCCACCTGCAGGGGGAAAACATGTTCGCCATACAAATCCTGATGAAGACAATTGTAATCGCCCGGGCCATATTGAAGAATGAGCGGAGTGGGGCGCTTCTGCCCAGCGGCATGACAACGTGCTAGAAAGTCGTCCAGCTTTGTGGGGTACTCGATATTGATATTCAGCTGCTGATTCCAGTGATTGGCTGTCGGTACCAGATGCGGATATAGCCCATGTCGCAGGGTATCGAGCAGCGGGGGCAGGGGGTAGGCAAAATATTTGTATTCACCGCGCCCGAATCCATGGCGGGACATGACGATGCGACTGCGATAATTCTGCTCGTGTTCATAGCCGGCGGTCAGCGCTTCGCATTGGGCGGCACTTAACAGTCCGGGCAATACTGCGTTGCCGTAAGCGTTGAGCGTCTGCGCGATCAGTCTCCAGTTCGCAGCAGCAATCCTGCTCAGGATATCATGCGTGGTGCGACGAGTCATTGCATATTTGATCGATGGGAAAGGACATGCTTTGAGTGTATCGTAATACCGCAGCTATACACTCCGCTACTTGCTGTTGAAATCTTCCGTGTAGCAGAATTTGGACTTGGTGCTGCCTGCGGGCAGCGTCTGCTGGCAAAGGGTTGGTTGGTATTTACGCCGGCATGGAAATGCCGTGCCGGGAATCGTCGGCCTGCATTCTCTTAGTCTGCCTCTTCCCGGCCTTCGGCAATTTTCTCATTCGCCTGCTTCAACTCCTCGCTGTCCGCCGTTTCAACATCATGTTCGTCTTCTTCGTCGGGGCAGTACTGGAATTTGGCATAGATCGGAAAATGGTCGGAGCCGATATCGGGCAGCTTGACCATCTGCTTGATCTGAAACTCCGGACTCTGGAAAATATGATCCAGCGGCCAGCGCAGAAAACGATAATGAGCATGAAAAGTATTGAACATGCCGCGCCCGATGCGCGCATCCAGCAATTCGCTGACTTTCTTGAACAGTCGGGTGGAGTGTGACCAGGCCACATCATTCAGGTCACCAAAGACCAGGGCGGTTTCATCGCGGTCGCGTATCTGTTTGCCAACGAGCAGCAACTCAGCGTCTCTGGGCCCGGATGTTTCACTTTCTGTCGGACTGGGCGGTGTCGGATGCAGGCAATATATCCGGATTCGCTCACCGGATCGCAGAACGAGGTGGCTGCATATGGATGGGATATCTTTCTCTACCCGATACAGCACCTCGGTATCTTCAAGCGCCAGTTTTGAATACAGATGCATGCCATAGAGATTGTCCAGCGGAACGCAGACCCGGTATGGGTAGTCCGCTTCCAGACTCTCAAGGGCGGTCTGCCACCATGTGTCGGTTTCTAGTGTGAGTACAAGGTCCGGCTGGTATTGATTGACAAGTGCAATCAGATCTTCGCTGCGCCGGTTGGGCATCAGAACATTGGATGAGAGCAGGGAAAGGGTCCGGTCGTTATCGGCTTCACGATTGCCAAGAACTTCCTTTCCTGCCAGTCGCGTATAGGGAAAAATCCTGTACAGCTGATAAATCAGGGCAATGACATTTGCTATGGCCGCGAATGTGGCGAAACCGACAGAGGCAGGTGGGCAAATTGCAGTTGCAATCAGGGCCAGCACGCATAGAACGGCAATCTGCACGCGTGGGAAATCCAGACTGCGGATAATCCAGTGACTACTGGGAAGAAATGCCAGGCCTGTTGCCAATACCGGTACAAGCAGAATCAGCGCGTAAACATATGACACTCGACTTACTCCGTTGAGGTAAGTTCTGATTATAGGGAATGTTCGCGAGTGCTGTCGTGATTGCGTTGTTTCGCAGTCAGGCGAGGCGACACAGAATGCCACAGTGCATATCGCGAATGCAGGCGTTTTTTCCGTGAACATCGCGCCAGATGGGGTGGTTCTGATGCGATAACGAGACATTATGCTTTCTTTCTGAATGAAATGCATTCTATAATGAGAATCATTATTATTTAACTGGAAAGTAGCACGCATTTGCGCAAGCTGAGCCCTGATGCCCAATACACTTTCAACCGATGACATCGGCCTGCTCTATGCCCAGCACTACCCGTGGCTGGTGCGCTGGCTGCTCCGCAAGACGGGCAGCTCGCATGATGCTGCGGACTTCGCGCAAGATACGTTTTGCCGTCTGTTGGGAAGCCAACATCCTGTCCTGAGGGAACCGCGGGCCTGGCTGACGACAACGGCTACCCGCCTGATGATCGACGAATCACGCAGTCGCGCTGTTGCCAGGATATTTCGCGAGTCCTGGGTCGATGTGCATGGGAGCGATACCGCACCGTCGGCAGAAACGGTTGCCCAGGCCACCCAGACACTGGCACTGGTCAGCCACTGGCTGGAAACGTTACCTCCCAGGGCGCGAACCGCATTTCTTATGGTCCGTCTGGAAGGGCAGACACACGCCCAGGTCGCTGCAACGCTTGGCGTGTCGGTAAGCCGCGTGCGTCAATATCTTTCCACATGTCTGCTGCAATGTTACGCGCTGGTGTTTACGGATGGCATTGCGATCTGATATGACATATTCGCGTGAGCAACATTCGGTGAACGACCGCGAACCGTCACCGGAAGTCGTCGCAACGGCCACACACTGGTTTTTGCGGTTACAGGAAGATGATGTCAGTGAGCAGGATCGTGCTGAATGTCTCCGGTGGCGGCAGACTGATGGAATGCACGATCTGGCGTGGCGGCGACTTGAGACGCTATGGCGCAATTTCGATGACCTGGAAGGCAATGCTGCCCGACCTGCGCAAGCGGCCCTGGCAAAACTGGCGACAAGAAAGCGGGATAAACGTCGGTTAAAACGGGCAGTGGGGGCTACCATTGTTTGCATCGGGCTGGCGGTGCTGCTATCTGATGCCATGCATCCCTATCTGCTCGCTGACCATCATACGGGCCTGGCGCAACGCGAAACGTTGACGCTGCCTGACGGCAGCCAGGTCACCCTGGATGCCCATAGTGCCGTCGACATTCGCTATAGCCAGACGGAACGCCGGGTCGTCCTGCGGGAAGGACAGATTCTGGCACAGGTTCATCATGATCGTGTTAACCGGCCGTTTATTATCCAGACAGAGCAGGGCACGGCAACCGCGCTGGGAACCCGTTATACCGTGTCGCTGCAGGGCAGGAGAACGATAATCAGTGTTATTGAGTCCTCCGTCAGGGCTTGCCCGCAGACTCTTGCGCCCATAACCTGCATGGATCTGAATCCTGGACAAAGCGCAGCGATCGCTGAGGGTACCGTATCACGGATGACATCCTCCGGGTTTACTGACCCAGCTACCTGGACGCAAGGCTATCTGGCGCTGGACAACCAGCCTCTGAGCCGGGTATTGCATATGCTGCGAGCCTATCATAGTGGACTGATGTGGTACGACGAACGTGATCTGCAGAGTGTTCGGGTTTCAGGTGTGATCCCGATTGATGACAGCAGTCAGGCTTTCAGTATTCTTGCGCAGACGTTGCCCATCCGCATTCGTCAGTACAGTCCCTGGGCTGTAACAATAAAAAAGACAAATTAGTTTCGATTTGCTCTGTCACTTTATGTATTTGATCCGTCATAGCCTAAATACAACGCAAAAACTGAGACAGAGAGGGGTCTATGAATGTGACGAAAACCCGTTTTTACTGGGGAGCCAGCTGCATCGCATTGGCGTGTCTATACCTGAATTCGCAGACGGCAGCCGCACAGAATCAGCCGGCAGACATCTCACGGCAATACCGGATTGCTGCAGGCCCGTTGACGCAGTCACTTAATCAGTTTGCGCTGCAGTCTGGTGTAGCAATGGTTTTTCCATCTGCGCTGACCGCCAGCAAAAGAGGTCCTGCACTTCATGGTCGCTACACCGTGCGTGAGGGATTTGATCGACTTCTTCAGGGATCGGGCCTGCAGGCAGTTCGGCGCGATGGCAATACGTACAGTCTGGTTGCGGTGGTTCCACAAAGTGCGGCGAATGGCGACTCCATGGTGGCGATGCTGGACTCGGTTTACGCTGCCGATGAGCGCTATAACCTCGCGATGGACGGGTATGTGGCCACAAATGATTCTACGGCCATGAAGTCACCAGTCTCGCTACTTGAGACACCTCAAACAGTCAACGTGATCACCAGAGATCAGATTGCGGCCCAGGGAGCGCAAAGCGTAACTGACGCGGTCCGGTACACACCCGGGGTACTGCCGTCCTTCGGAGATAGTGATACGCGTAATGACGTCCTTCACAGTCGTGGTTTTTATCTGAAGCAGAACCTGAACGGCTCGAAACTGCCTTTTGGCGCCTACAGTACCGCGATGCTGCGCATTGAGCCGTACGGGCTGGAAAGAATTGATATCCTCAAGGGGCCCGCTTCGGTCATGTACGGGCAGAACACGCCTGGTGGAATTGTGAACATGATGACCAAGCAGCCGCAGGATATCCCCATGCGCGAGGTGATACTGGGAGCAGGTACCCATGACAGGAAGCAGGGTGCGTTTGACTTCACCGGACCTATCGACCAGGAAGGCCGGTTTTCCTACCGCCTGACCGCACTTGCGCGGGATAGCAACGGAAAGGTGGACGAAGGCTTTGACCGTCGCGTGTTTGTTGCCCCGTCCTTTACCTGGAAGCTGGGGGATCGCACCAGTCTGACGGTATTTTCCCATTATCAGCACGACAAGACGCTGACAGATTATGCGGCTTTGCCAGCAGTCGGTTCACTTTACGACAGTCCATATGGAAAAATTTCACCGAAGTCAAACCTGGGTCAACCAGACTTCGATGGTTATGAGCGCAGGCAATCAGCGATTGGGTACGAGCTCGAACATGTATTCAATGATATTTTTACCCTGCGCCAGAATCTTCAATACAACAAGGTTGACGTGACGACGCAGGCCAGTCCAGGGTACATGCTGGATCCCACGTCGCGTTATCTGAGCCGCGTGGGGACCCGTGGCCAAGCCCGGGCCGATGTACTGTCGGTAGACACCCATTTGCAGGCAGATTTCCATGTCGGTGCGGCACGCCATACTGTGCTGGCTGGTGTGGATTACATGAATCTGGACGATTATTACAAATTTGCTTCCGGGCTCTATGACAGTCCCCTGGATATTTTGCATCCTGACCATAACGTGGCGCATCCCGAACTGATCCCACGTATTGATTATCGGCAGACGCGTGAACAGTTGGGTGTATACCTGCAGGACCAGATCGGCTGGAATCAATGGGTCCTCACGCTTGGCGCGCGATATGATCAGGCACATTCCAGAACATTGAATCAAATGGCCGCGAACGTCCGGTCCAAACAGCAGGAAAGTGCCTGGACAGGCCGGGTTGGTCTGGCCTATTTATTCGACAATGGCCTGGCACCCTACCTGAGCTACAGCACTTCCTTTGAGCCGGAGGATGGCACCGATTTTTCGGGTTCACAGTTCAAGGCCATGCGCGGCAAACAACTCGAAGCCGGGCTTAAATATCAACCGTCCGGACAGAAGAGCTTTGTGACACTCTCAGCATTTGAGATTCGACAGCGCAACATGACAACACCGGATCCTGATCCGACCCACACAGGCTTTCTGGTACAGTCTGGCGAGGCACGCGTACGCGGGCTGGAAATCGAGGCTAAAGCCAATGTCAGCAAATCGCTGGATGTGATTGCCTCGTACGCCTATCTCAATTCCAGGATGATCAAGGCGAACGAGGATGCAGCCGGACGCACGCTACAGGGAAAATCGCTGGAACGCGTTCCCCGGCATCAGGCGGCGCTCTGGGTGGAATATAGCCCGATTTCCGCATTGCATTTGGCGGCGGGTGTACGTTACCAGGGGTCGAATTTCGGGGACGCCGATAGCACTCTGGCGCTGCCTGCAAGGACACTGGTCGATGCATCCATCCGGTACGACGCGGCGCATCTATCACCGGCACTGAAAGGAATGACGTTGCAACTGACTGCTTCCAATCTGTTCAATAAAGAATATGTCGGTTACTGCCTGAATTCTATCCAGTGCTTCTATGGTCAGGGGCGCACAGTGAATGCATCATTGCGCTATAAATGGTAAACGTCGCGTTCGCGCCAGAACCAATATGGTTGCGCGGTGCAACCGTTTTGGCGTTAAGCTTTCAACATGACGTTCTTGTTTTTATGGCGTCCGATTGATATAGTTGGTTTCCGAAAGCCCAGCGGCTAGTGTAGAAAGGCCATCGATTAGTGGCCCGCCGCGGTTCTGTATGATTGCTGCTGCATGCCGGGGGCGGGCTGCGGCAGTGTTGCGGCGCGTAATTGTCAGGAATCCAAATGAATCAATACATCAAACCTGTGCCCCTTGAAAAATCATATCGGCTTGTCAATCACGGCCCTACGACGCTGGTCTCTGCCCGTCATGATGGACAGGATGATGTGATGGCCGCCGCCTGGACCTGCGGCCTGGATTTTTCTCCGCCCAAGCTGACGGTGGTATTGGACAAAATCACCAAAACACGTGAGCTGATCGAGAAAGCTGGGGCGTTTGTCATACAGGTACCCACGGTGGCGCTGGCGCAGATCACGCACTACGTCGGCACGCATAGCATGTCCAGTGAGCCAGGCAAGCTCGCAAGCGCCGGCGTAGAACTGTTTCAGATCGACGGTGTTGATCTGCCGTTTGTTTCCGGATGTGCTGCATGGCTGGCCTGCCGACTGATCCCGGAACTGCATAATCAGCAGAATTATGATCTGTTCATTGGTGAAGTGACTGGCGCCTGGGCGGACGAACGTGTGTTTCGTAAAGGGCACTGGGAGTTTGACAGTGCTGATCCGGCCTTGCGTTCGCTCCACTATATCTCGGGTGGACAGTTTTATGCCATTGGTAATGAAGTGACAGTCAACGAGATATAACAGGAGCCTCAATGTCGTCAGATGGACGGGCTGAGTATATCTTTTGCAAAAAAGGTAAACTTGTTTGAAATATCAGGGAGTCAATAATGACAATTGAAAAAGTTGCAGTGGTCACCGCTGGTGGAAGTGGAATGGGCGCGCATGCCGCCACGAAGCTTGCCCGGGAAGGGTTCAAGGTAGCGATTCTTTCCTCGTCAGGCAAGGGAGAGGCGCTGGCCAAAGAGCTGGGCGGTGTCGGCGTCACCGGCTCGAACCAGTCCAACGAGGATCTGGGCAAACTGGTTGATCTGGCAGTATCGACCTGGGGGCGTATTGACGTGCTGGTCAACAGTGCCGGTCATGGCCCGCGAGCTCCGATTCTGGAAATTACAGATGAAGACTGGCATAAAGGTATGGATACCTATTTCATGAATGTGGTTCGTACCACGCGACTCGTGTGTCCCATCATGCAAAAACAGAAATCGGGTTCGATCATCAATATTTCCTCTGCGTGGGCATTTGAGCCCGCTGCTATGTTTCCGACATCTGCGGTGTTCCGTGCGGCACTGGCCTCGTATACAAAGCTGTTTGTCGAGGCTTATTCGGCAGATAATATTCGTATGAACAATGTACTCCCCGGATGGATCGACAGCCTGCCGGAACAGGACGAGCGCAGGGAAAGCGTCCCAATGAAGCGGTACGGAAAAGCGGACGAGATTGCCGGTACCATTGCCTTTCTTGCTTCGGATGCGGCCGGCTATATTACGGGGCAGAATATTCGCGTGGACGGTGGCCTGATGCGACACGTGTGAAATACATCCAGGCAAAACCGTGACGCGTTCATCCTCATACGCCAGCGTGGCTGACAGGTCGAGGATAGCACTACTTGAAGTGCATGAAGACGACCGTCATTTTCTAAAGATGCCCTGTTTCAGACAGGGTATTTTTTTGTCTGTATGCAAGCCGATTTTCCCGAAGCCAACTCGCCATTCGAACGTTACAACATGTTGGTACGTAACGTTATTTTTTTCCGAGGCTAAATCAGTCCAGAAACTTTGCGAATGCAGCATTGCAGACAAATATCACAAGTGTGAGTTTTGCTGCGGTGCTGCATATTACAGGCATATTTGCGCCAGTTGAATCAGGAGGGCCGACTCGCCCGATGAAACGGGCTAAAGGGTAATCCCGACATGCACTTACAAAAATCTGAATATTCTTGACAAGGCCTGGATCTGTGCGTATAAATTCGATTGCAGTCGCAGTTTGTAACATGTATGAAAAAAGCTAAACAATGATTAGATTACAGGTACAAAGGAGACAGTAATGACAACTCGCATCGCGAAAAAACGTCAGGCAGCATCACCAAAATCATCACGCCGCAAATTTATCGGGGGGGCGGCAGCAGGGACAGTCGCGGCAGCGGGAATGGGATTTCCCTCTATTGTCAGCGCACAAACACCTATTAATTTCCGTTTTCAGAGTACCTGGCCTACAGTGGATATTTTCCATGAATATGCCAATGATTTTGCCAAGAAAGTCAACGATATGACCGGTGGCGAACTGAAAATTGAAGTGCTACCCGCGGGAGCCGTGGTGCCTGCATTTGCCTTGCTGGATGCCGTTTCCAAGGGGACACTCGACGGCGGGCATGGCGTGCTTGGCTACAGCTATGGGAAGCAGAATGCGCTTGCGCTATTTTCGTCCGGCCCTGCATTTGGCATGGATGCAAATATGATTCTTGCCTGGCACAAATATGGTGGCGGTAAAGAATTGCTGGTCAAATTGTATGACTCGATTGGCGGTAATGTCGTGTCGTTCCTGAGCGGCCCGATGCCAACCCAGGCGCTCGGCTGGTTCAAAAAACCAATAGCAAAGGCAGACGATCTGAAGGGCCTGAAATTTCGTACCAATGGCTTGGCGATTGACCTTTTTACAGCCATGGGTGCTGCGGTGAATGCATTGCCGGGTGGAGAGATTGTACCTGCGCTGGATCGCGGGCTGCTTGATGGTGCTGAATTCAATAACGCAACTTCGGACCGCTTGCTGGGCTTCCCGGATGTCTCGAAAATCTGCATGCTGCAAAGTTTCCACCAATCATCCGAGACATTTGAAATTACCTTCAACAAGGACAAGTACAACGGCCTGCCTGATAAGATGAAAGCGATCATCGAAAATGCAGTGGAAGCGGCGTCGGCCGATATGTCCTGGAAAGCCATTGATCGGTATTCTCAGGACTATATCAAACTGAAGACCGAAGACAACGTCAAATTCTATAAAACACCCGATGCGATCCTCCAGCAGCAGTTGACAACCTGGGATGACATTATCGCCAAGAAGGGAGAGAACAACGCGTTGTTCAAGGAAATCGAAGAGTCCCAGCGAAAATTTGCCGAAAGGGCATTGTCCTGGGATATGGATACCAACAATAACCGTCGTATGGCCTACAACCATTATTTCGTGAAAAAAGCCCAGAGTTAGGCGCAACGTTGTTCATGCCGGCGGTCTCCGCCGGTAAAAATATCTGTCGTGCCTGCCTGGTGATCACTGCATATGTTTAAACACGACTGAAGCAAACCGACAGGTGCCGGTAAGCTTGCTTGTGTGCATGACCAGTCATATTGCGCTGCTTATCTGCCGGGTAACGACAGACGTTCCGTTCATGGGATTATTTATTGCTCTGCCCCCCGGAGTCTGTTGATGAAGAAAATTCTGCGACGTATTGACCAGGTCAACACATGGATCGGCCAGCTGTTTGGCTGGTGTGCCCTGATCCTCACCTTATTCGTGACCTACGAGGTCTTTTCTCGCTATGTGTTTCGAGCGCCCCATGCATGGGCATTTGATGTGATGAACATGCTATATGGGGCGCTATTCATGATGGCAGGCGCCTATACACTCGGAAAAAACGGACATGTGAGGGGGGATGTCCTGTACGGATTCTTTCCTCCGCGTTTGCAGGCGCTGCTTGACCTCATTCTATATTTTCTTTTCTTCTTCCCTGGGGTTATTGCACTTGTGTGGGCGGGATACTACTACGCATCCGAGTCCTTCGCCATTAACGAGCACTCTACGATAACGGCAGACGGGCCACCCATTTATCCCTTCAAGGCCATTATTCCCATTGCGGGGATTGCCCTTATTGCGCAAGGCATTGTCGAAGTCGTTCGATGTGTACAGTGCCTGCGCAACGGTGACTGGCCATCCAGAGATATCGACGTTGAAGAAGTGGACGTGGATAAACTCAAAGATATGGTCAACGTCTCTGATGAAGATATTCAGGAAGCCGACAAGTACGTCGTAAAGGAAGGGGATAAAGCATGAGAAAAGAGGCCTGGTTCGGCATCAGTATCCTGATTGCCATTGTTGGCGTGCTGGTTGTGTTCATGCCGGCACCTGCAGATATTACAAATGGGCATTTAGGCCTCCTGATGCTGGCGTTGATTGTCGTGACGATCATGCTTGGTTTCCCCACGGCGTTCACGCTGATGGGAATGGGAGTGATATTTACGCTTTTTGCCTATCGGGGCATGGGGCCCAAAGTGGCTGTTGAACAGACCCTTGACCTGATGGTGTTGCGGACATACGCGGTAATGACAAACGATGTATTGATTGCCGTGCCGCTGTTCATTTTCATGGGGTATCTGGTTGAACGCGCCAACCTTATTGAAAAACTGTTCAAAAGCCTGCATCTGGTCATGGCCAAAATTCCTGGTTCGCTTGCAGTAGCGACCGTTATCACATGTGCAGTATTTGCGACGGCTACCGGTATCGTGGGCGCGGTGGTGACGCTCATGGGGCTGCTTGCACTGCCAGCGATGCTCAAATCGGGCTATGACGTCAAGCTGTCTGCCGGTACCATTACAGCGGGAGGTTGTCTGGGCATCATGATTCCGCCGTCGGTGCTGCTGATTGTATACGGGGCGGTAGCCGGTGTGTCGGTGGTGAAACTGTATGCTGCGGCATTCTTTCCTGGCATTATGCTTGCCGGTATGTATGTGCTGTATATCATTCTTGTCGCAAAAATCAAACCCTCGTGGGCGCCACCATTGCCGGAAGAAGAGCGACGCATCGCCTTGCCGGAATTCGCATCGAAAATCAAAGCCACAATCAGCAACAAGGCTTTGCCAGGACTGCTCAATGCCCTCAAGGGCGAGCGCAATGTGGACATTCCCCTCTCGGTCATTCTGAAACAACTGTTTATTACACTTATTCCTGCCATTCTTTTTGTCTGCGCCATTGGTTTGAGCTATAAGCTGTCTACCACTCCGGTGGCTTCGCAGGGCACTGAACTGATGGAGTTCGGATCACTGGATGGTCCGTCCACGGTACAGTACTCGGGTTCCTTGCAGGAGCCTGAGGGTGCAGGGTTGAGCGAGCCTCCGGGATCGCTGGCAGAGCCACCGGGAGGCGTTTCAGAACCGCCCGGTGCTGTCGCTGAGCCGCCCGGTGCCGAAACGGCAGGTCAGCAGAGTGCCGCCGAAACAGCAGCCGACGCCCTACCAGATCGTCCGGCAGTATCAGGTGTATTCTGGATTGTGTTGCTGGTGGGCACGATATTATTGATTGGATTCTATGCCTGGTTCACGTTTGCCCGACTGGAAATTTTCAAAATGCTTCTGGGCTCGTTCTTTCCACTGGCAATCATGATTATGGCGGTACTGGGAAGTATTGTCTTTGGTTTTGCCACGCCTTCAGAGGCGGCGGCCATGGGCGCTTTTGGCGGCATCCTGCTGGCCTTGTGCTATCGAAGACTGAACATGCCCATGCTCAAGGAGTCAGTGTATCTTGCTGCCAGAACCAGTGCCATGGTGTGTTGGCTATTTGTCGGCTCCAGTATTTTCTCGGCGGCTTTCGCGCTTCTGGGCGGTCAGGAAATCATCAATAACTGGGTGGTATCCATGGACCTGACGCCCGTGGAGTTCATGATTCTGGCGCAAATTGTGATTTTTCTGCTGGGATGGCCGCTAGAATGGACCGAGATTATTGTTATCTTCATGCCGATTTTTCTCCCGCTTCTGGCGCATTACAATATTGATCCTCTGTTCTTTGGCATTCTGGTTGCGCTCAATCTGCAAACCGCTTTCCTGTCTCCACCGGTCGCCATGTCCGCTTTCTATCTGAAGGGCGTCGCTCCACCGCATGTCACGCTGAACCAGATTTTCCTGGGGATGCTGCCATTCATGGGAATCCAGATACTGGCGCTGGTTCTCTTGTATGTGTTTCCGAAAATCGGCCTGTGGCTGCCGGAGGTACTGTATTGACGTGCAGGTGTTCATTCTGGCGTGTTCGCACGGGAGTATTCGCAGCTTCCGGGCGGTACGCGCCGGCAGCAGGTACTAAGGTGACGGCGGCATCGCTGACAGACCAGGTTGTGAGCGGATTGATAGTAGTGGCTAGTGGCGGACCTCATACAGGTTCATCAGCGCCGGGCCGTCAGCCGCGACTGAAACGGGATCGTCCGTCGAACAGTTGGGGAAGGCTATTGAGTTCGCCTTGCGTTATTCCACATGTCATACAAACCGTCTTCGGCCGTTGGGCGTAGCCGAATCAGTGGTAGTTGCTGTTCGGTCGGCGGCAATTGCATTTGTGCATAGATATCTTCCGTTGATAGGCCATAAGGCGCGCCATCCTGATTGGAGTAGGCGAAGTAGGCGCTCTGGATACCACTCAAATGCATCGCCGCAAGGCACATCGGACAGGGATGACCGCTGGCGTAGACTACGCATCCCTGAAGGTTGGGGCGGCTCAGCGCGGCGCTGGCTTGCCGGATCGCCAGCAATTCCGCATGCGCTGTCGGGTCCTGGGTCAGGTGAATCTCATTGGCGGCACGAGCAATAATTTTGTTTTCAAAAGTCAGGATGGCGCCAAAGGGACGGCCGCCAGCCTGGATATTGTCTCGCGCCATTGCGATGGCTTCTCGCATATAGGTTTCATGAGGCATGCGGGTTTTCCTTAACTATCGGATGTGAGGTTGAGTGAGACTTCTGGTGAGTCATTGTTTTGATGGCCTGCATTCTTTTGCAGGCCATTATTTTTCACTGTCTGCTATTGCACGACAGTTCCAGTAAAATTTTGTCAGCGTCGGGAGTGACGAAAGGAAGGTGTCGGATGCTTTTTCTCCGGTACCCGTGCTGCAGCCTCAATCCCGATCTGCGCCCATTCCAGTATTTCATGTCGGTCATCCAGCACGGATTCCGGTGGCGCGTAAAAGGATAATGCGATCGTTTTGCCCGCGCCCGTTGCCGTATCCTTGGTATACGTAAATGGTCGGCACCCGGCCTGCTCAAACTGCGACTTGTTGTGCGAGTCGGATTTCACATAAAAGCGATTTTCTCCGCTGACGATTGCGAACATCCTGCCGTCATGATACAGGCCCACACTGCCAAACATCCGGCGTGTCGTAATCGGACACAGTGGAGCCAGCAGATCCAGCACATATTCCAGAAAATCTGTGGAAACTGTCATGGTTTATCTGAGGCCGGCGCGACAAAGCTTGCCACATATTCGTCGGCGGGATGCGCGGCCAGTTCGTCCAGACTGCCATGCTGAATCAGTAGGCCCTGGTTCAGCAAGGCAACGGTACCCCCCAGCGTTCTGGCCTCATCCACGTCATGTGTGATAAATACAATCGTCTTGTTGAGCCTGTCCTGCAAGTCCAGCAGCAGGGTCTGCAGCTTGCGTCGGATCAGCGGATCAAGAGCAGAAAAGGGTTCGTCCATCAGCAGAATATCAGTGCCGGCCGCCAGGGCACGCGCCAGGCCGACGCGTTGTCGCATGCCTCCCGACAACTCATCGTAGTAATGGGATTCATAGCCGGATAGTTCGACTTCGTTCAGCCAGTAGCGAGCCTGTTCTGCGCGTTCCTGTTTGGGCACCCCACGTACCCGCAAGGCGAACTCGGTATTTTGCTGAACGTTGAAATGGGGCAGCAAGCCAAAATGCTGAAATACCATGGCAATTCGCTTCTGCCTGAATTTTTGCAGCTGTGGTATAGACAGGGAGGTCACATCTTCGTCTTCGACCCAGACGGTTCCGGTATCCGGGTCGATCAGGCGATTGATGTGACGCAACAGCGTGGATTTGCCCGAACCTGACAGACCCATAATGCAGTAAATGCCATTGGACGGAATGCTCAGGTTGATATCACGCAGTGCTACATGACAATCGGTTTCGCTTGTGATTTGCTCATTATCGGCACCCTGTTGCAGCAATCGCAATGCCTTGCCTCGGTGTTTGCCAAACACTTTGTTGATATTTTCAAGGCGGATAAAGTGCTCATTGGCAACCGGACTGCCTTTGCCACTGGGCACAGTCTCGGGTCTGCTATCGATTACTTCTGTATTCATCGTGTTCTCCTGCGATTGCCGTAAGCCTGCGTAATCCTGTCGATAATCACGGCAAGAATGACAATTGCCCCACCAGCCTGCACACCCTGGCCAACATTGAGCGTCTGTACGGCCTCAAGCACCTGTTCACCCAATCCGGGTGCGCCGATCATGGAGGCAAGTACTACCATCGACAATGACATCATTACGGCCTGATTAATCCCCGCCATGATGCTGGGTTTTGCCAGTGGCAGTATGACCCAGCGCAGCATCTGCCAGCGGTTGGTGCCAAATGCGGTGCCGGTTTCATGCATTTCGCGGCTAATTTGCAAAATACCCAGTGCGGTAAGACGGATCAGCGGTGCAATCGCGTAGATCACAGTTGCAAACAGGGCAGGGACGTTGCCCAGACCAAACAGCATGAGTACTGGAATCAGATATACAAAGCTTGGCATGGTCTGCATCACATCCAGCACCGGCTGCAGAACACGATAGACACGCGGCCGCCCGGCAACGAATATGCCAATCGGAATACCGATCACGACAGTGACGATGACGGCACAAATCAGCAGGGCCAGCGTCTGAAGCAATGCCGGCCATAATCCGAATGCACCGATCACAAAGAGGCCCACGGCGCACACAACTGCAAATATCACAGAACGCGTGCTATGCCAGGCAAGCACTGCTGTAATCAGAATCATGAGCCATGCAGGAATCGCTGAAAGCACCTGGACGGTAGGACTGAGCAGGTAGCGGGTAATGAATCCGCTTACCTGGCGAAATGATTCTCCATACTTGCCAACCACAGATTTCAGTCCGCTGTTAAGGCTGTTCTGAATGGACCAGTCGGGGAAGATGCTGCTGACTGCAGCGGTCTGCCCGGTCCAGTCATCCAGTCGGGCTGCCGCTTCCGGACTAACCCATTGTTTCCAGACCTCCGGATGTTCCTTCAGGAACAGTTCTGCCTGTGCGGTGCCATCACGTTTATTTTCCGCCATTTGAAGAATGGCGCCATTCAGTTCATCGGGAGTGAACTGTATCTTCTCAAAAAATTCGACAAGATCGGGATGCGCTTGCTTGAATGGCGTGGAAATGGCGATGGACAGTTTTGAAACCGGAAATCCGGTAACGCAATTTTTGTCTCCGTCTTTTTCCAGCAGACTGTTCCAGCATTCCTGCTCGTTCTTGGGAAACTCCAGGGCCTTGAATTTATACTTCGCCATCAGGCCTGTCGGTTGCCAGTAGTAAAAAAGCAATGGTTTTTTCTGTTCGTAGGCAGAAGATATTTCAGCATCCAGCGCAGCGCCCGTACCCGGATGGACGTTTTCGTATGTTTTGCCCAGACCTGTCGTACTGAGCAGTCGCGTATTGAATATTTCACATGTCCAGCCCGACGGGCAGTTCATGAAACGCGGCTTGCGCCCACTGGACGAATCCAGAAATAATTGCGAAAAGCGCTCCAGGTCCTTGTAGGAGCGAAGTTCCGGATTCTGTTCCCAGACATAGTCAGGCACGTACCAGCCCTGTTCAGCTCCTCCCTTGAGTGTATCGCCCACCATTTCGGCCTTTTTTTCTTCCAGGGCCTTGTTCATAATTTCCGAACGACCCACCCAGACTTCACCGATCACCTGTATGTCATCCTGGGAAAGAGCGTTCTCTTGCGCAGGGCCGGAGCCAGGTATTTCAGTTGTTTTGCACTCATAACCGCGTTCGCTGATCAACCTTAATACCGCACTCGTAAACTGTCCGCTCTCCCAGGTCAGTGCCGCGAATTTGATCGGGCTATTGCACGCAGCAAGGGCTGGTGCGCAAAAGAACAGCAAAAGAACAAATAAGATGCGTTGAAGCATGAGACCGACCCTTGCAGTATGCGTGACCAGTCAATTACAACTGGCATTCGTTTTCGATGCAAGGTTAACGGCAAATATTGATGCAAATAGGCATCATTTGTCCGAATCTGGGTGGAATTGACTAGGTGGGAAGAGGGGGCTGACAGGGAGGTGGATAAAGGAAAAATGAAATGGCAGTAACGGAATTATGTTGCACGGTTCGTGCCTGAAACGGCCGTTAGATACTTTGAATGTATCCGGAACTGCGACAGGGATGCCGAATTCCGGATACGTTAATGAGTGATTATCGTACCATTGCCCGATTTAATACATTCTGCTCGTCGGAGGTCAGCTGCGGGCCGTCCAGCGTAACATCTGCATCATCATTCCGATATTTTTTGATGATCGGCTTGAGTTCTTCCTTGATATGCTTTTCGCTGTAGCCATTGAAGAGGTGTCCGAGCAGGCCGCGGTCAAGATCACTCGTTTTCATGAACCAATCGGCGATAGGAAACGTCAGGTTCATGTTGTAGTGCATCATCAGTCCCATATTGTGATGGGCCGTATGGTGGCGACGTATGGTGTTGATGAACGGCATGTTTCTTACGAACCAGTTGTCGTGGACATGACAGCAGTAGTGAAAGGTTTCGTAGATCAGATACTGCAGCACCATGGTCAGAAAGACGACATACCCGGCATTGGGATTGATAATGACTGAGGCAAGATAGCCCAGAACCAGGCCGCCCACTCCAAGCGTCAGCAATACTCGCCAGGGGAAGAATACAATCCTGAATTCTTTGCTGGAGTCGATGGTAATATCGTTGTCGGTGAAGTATTGATGATGCTGGCGCGTATGCCGTTCATAAATTGCACGCAAGGCATAAACATTGATGCGTTTGTGCATGACATAGGTATGCATTGCCCATTCTACGAAATTGCCCGCCAGAAAAACCGGGATGATCAGCAGAAATTCCCAGGTTGCCGTTGTCAGATGCGACAGGCAGTAAATGACGGCAGCGATTCCAACAGCGTACATTACACCAATGTGTACCAGGCCGTTATAGAGCGGACTGATATCGCTTTTGTATTGTTCCCTGAATTTTCGTTGTCTTTCGGTCATCATGATTAGTTACTCCTCAAACACTTTGTACATTGCCGCAAATTACTCATTTGTGATTTATCCGGATACTTCTTCAAGCGCCTTGCCACGTGTTTCGACGCCCAGCAGGACGACCACTGCCGCAGCAATGACAAATGAAACGGCACCCAGCGAAAATACGCCAACCTGGCCGGTAATTGGCAGGAGAAACCCGACTGCGAAGGGGCCGACAAATGAGCCCAGGCGCCCGATGGATGAGGCCAGGCCGGCACCTGTTGCGCGAATACGGGTTGGGTAAAGTTCAGGTGTGTAGGCATACAGGATGGACCACATTCCGAACAGGCAGAATTGCATGAACATACCTGACATCATCAAAAAGTGAAGCTCACCCTTAACGCTGGCCACATGTCCGTATATGTAGACGGATACGGCACTGCCCAGCAGCAACAGCACGCAGGTAGGTTTACGCCCAATTTTCTCGATAATCCATGAGGCAAAGATGAATCCGGGGATGCCGGCAAGGGAAATGGTCACGGTATAAAGGACGGATTTGGTGACTTCGTAACCAGCCTGCTGAAGCAGCGCACCAAGCCAGCTGGTCAGACCGTAATAGCCCATTAGCGCAAAGAACCACAGAATCCATAGCATCAGCGTACGACGCCCGTACTCACCTTTCCACAGTTCTGAAAAACTGCTTCCGGTATTTTTCTGGGTCTCGCGGGCGGGAAGTGTGACCACGGGCGGTAATTCTTTATTGTCCATTGTCTTACGCACGTTGTTTTCCATATGCGTCATGACGCTGTCGGCCTTTTCTTTTTGTCCCGAATCACAAAGCCAGCGAGGAGATTCCGGTACATGTCGACGGATATAGAACACAAATACGGCAGGAACCGCAAGCGCGAAAAAGATGCCACGCCAGCCAATGGAGTCGAGCAGCAGATAGCTCAAAATACCCGAACAGATGAAACCAATAGGCCAGAAACCTTCCAGGATTGCAAGATATCTGCCCCGACGATTGGCAGGGACGATCTCCGACACAATGGATAATCCGACAGGGAATTCCATGCCCATGCCGAAACCCAATAGAACCCGACTTGCAATCAGCATGTTGACGTCGGTGGACAAACCACAGCAAAGACTGCCCACACCCCAGAAAATCATGCTTACCTGGAATACCGGCTTGCGGCCGAATTTGTCGGCCAGAATGCCGGCTACAGCGGCGCCGATCAACATGCCAAGAAAGCTGGCGCTGGCGACAATACCGGTTTGCGCAATGCTCAGCCCGAACTCTGCCTTGATCGACCCAAGAATGAAAGTCATGACGCCAAGATCCATGGAGTCGAAGAACCAGGCCGTTGCGATAATACAGAACAGTTTGGTTTGATAACTCGTCATCGGCAGTCGTTCCATACGACCTGAAATATCCGACGGCGTAATAGGTATAGATGCCATTGCCAGTCTCCTTGTGATATATATTTTTCTTGAATTTAACTGATATATCACTGAAATGCAATAAAAATATATCGAATTTGTGATATTTAAAAGCCGCTACGGGAGCGGCAAATGTATTGGGTATCGTGGTATGAAGGTGAGAGATCCTGCCATCAGCAGTAGTGGGCCGCGAGCGCATTCATCAGCGAAATTGTGGCAACCCATAATCCGTCAGGAGGCACCTCGGCGTGTTGATTATTGCGTATCTGCAAACTCTGGCAATTTCTGACTTGTGGTTGTATCTGAAAATTCGCCGGCCCATGCGTTTGTAATAATGCGCCGATACGATGCCGCCTTATCCGGAACAGGAAAAGCGTTGCGCAAGCGCGTTACAGCCATGGCATCTTCATACAGCTGGGGAAGCTGAGCCTGTTTGATGCCAAAGTCCTTCAGATTATCTGGGATGCCCAATTCGCTGACCAGGCGTTTGAGTGTTCGCACCAGATTGACGATCGTGTTTTCTCCGCGTCCGGATATGCCAAACATATGGGCGATCTCTTCCAGTTCGTGTGCACGCGTGTGGCGAAGCTCATACAGAACATAGGGGAATATGACGGCGTTGGTGCTACCGTGCGTTTTATGTGTTAATCCCGCAATACTGTAGGCGATGCCATGAACGGCATTTAATCCTGCGCTTCCATAAGAGAGGCCTGCGAGAACACTCGCGTGACTCATGCCTATGCGGGCCTGCGTGTCTTTTCCGTCAAGGAAGGCCTGTTTCAGATGCTGCGCGCACAATGTAATGGCTTCGCGGGCAAAAATCCTGGTGAGATACGTCCGTCCGCTGTAGCCGGGATCAGGATTGTTGTTCCGTTCGAACACATTGGAGTCCATCGTGATGTACGATTCGACTGCATGTATCAATGCGTCGATACCCGAGTCTGCAGTGACGCGCGGAGGACAGGTGTAGGTAAATTCCGGGTCGACAAGTGCAATAAACGGACGCAGGCGATTGTCCATCAGCGCAATTTTTGTGGCATTGCCTGGATCCAGCAGGATTGCGCCGGGCGTGATTTCTGACGCTGTCCCCGAAGTCGTAGGCATGGCGATAAATGGCAATGGCGTATCGTTGCCAATTCCATCCATATAGCTGGCAACCGGCTTTCTGCTGCGCAGGGTCAGGGTAAGTGCCTTGGCCAGATCCATATTGCTGCCTCCGCCTAGCGCTATCACATGATCGATATGCCGATCACCCATGACGCCAAGTATATCCTGCGTGGCCTGATCACACAGGGTCGTGGAGGGGTCTGGTTCTCCACCATTGTAAACGAGAGTGCTTATGCCGCATCTTTCTGCATCGCTGATATATTCTTTTACCCACGACGTGTGTTCGGTGAAGTACTTGTCGGTAATCAGAACGCCGTTGCGATGTCCCAGTTTCTCCAGCAGCGGCGCCAGATCTCGTCTGGCCCCTTCTTTGATGATCAGTCGGTTTGGTGCGCAAAAAAACAGGTGGTCTTCAAAATTCATGCATACTCCAGATTGAGAAAATCGGTGAATTCGGTACAAACAGCTGCTGTGTTTTCAGTCAGAATGGAATGCCCAGCATCGGCAATCGTACGAAACGCGGGATTCGGAAGAAGATCGCGAAATTCCGAGACAAGCGGCAGGGGAGAATCGGTATCCTTTTCACCTGTGATAACCAGGCAGGGCATCGTCAAGGCGTGACACTGTTCTCGCAATGATGCTTGGGCAATGGATTGCCAGGTCCACATCACGGCGTGGTGTTCCGCTGCAGTCGGCAGCTTCAGCCGCGTTTCGCGCTGGGAAATTTCCTCAAGCAGCGCTTCATCGGTGTGTTGAGTGAACCATGACGTTTGGCCGATATCCGGCACACCCGACATCAGTATGACTTTTTCCGGTCTGGTCAGGTGGGTGCTGGCAATAAACTGGAGTGCGACGCTGACGCCCATACTCCACCCAGCCAGGCAATAAGGCTGCCCTTCATTGATATACTTGTGTACCGTCGCTTCGATGACATTCGCAAATGCGGAAAGTGTCATATCCTCTTTGGTACAGGTTTTATGCTTGCCTCGGCCTGGCAGGTTGGGCAGAATGAAGGTGCAGCTGTCTTGCAGTCTGGAGGCCAATGGCAGCCAGACACGGTTCGTGCCCTGTATGCCGTGGATGGCAATGATTCTGACCGGTCCGGAACCGTGTATTAACGTATCCATAAAGGGCTCTGAGATGAAACAGGTGTGAAAAAAAGCAGTGAGCAATCATGCATTCAACAAATATATTAGTTGTATAATACTCACAAGCGTGATTTTTCACAATAGTCAGAAGCAAAAATCAGAACGCATTATCGCAATCAAAGTCTTCAACCCATTAAAAGTAACGTGACATCATGGCTTCAAATAACGCCTCAAATTTGCAAAACGTACAGGAGTCCGGATCCGGGCCGGTCTCGCTTCAGCCTAAGATAAAACTTACCGATATTGCATATCAGAAGCTGGAACAAGCGATTACGATGCTTGTGCTTGAACCCGGGCGTTCGGTATCTGAGCAGCAGTTGTGTGATATGACAGAAATCGGGCGTACTCCCGTACGCGAAGCCATCCAGCGGCTGGCACGAGAGCATCTGATTATTGTGTTACCACAGCGGGGGCTGTTCATCCCGGAAATAAATATACGCAAGCAGCTCAAACTGCTGGAAACCCGGCGGGAAGTTGAGCGTCTGGTATGCCGCATGGCAGCAAAACGATGCACCGTCGACGAGCGGGCTGCATTTTTGCAATTGCACAAGGAATTCAAAGAGTCGGAAAAGTCCGCAGACGTGAATCAGTTCCTGAAAGCCGATCGAATGCTCAATGAGCTGACGCTCAAGGCTGCCAGAAATGAATTTGCGGAAGGCGCCATGCGACTTATGCATGGCCTGTCGCGTCGCTTCTGGTACTTTTATTTCCAGAAATCGAATGATCTGGAGACTATGGCCCGACTGCATGCCGGTGTGGCGCTGGCCATCGGCGAACAGGATGCTGACAAGGCGGCTGACGCTTCGGACAAATTACTGGATTACATTGAGTTCTATACCAAAGAAAGCGTATCAGATTTCTTGTAGCCACTTCGGATTGTCCGTTAAGCCTTCCGATATCTGATCCGTGGCGATTTATAGTACATTTGTTATAGCAAACCGCAAGTCAGCCGCGCCTGCATGGGACGACTGACCTACCCGAAAGGCAAAAGGAGCAGTTAATGAATGGCAAGGTAAAAACAGCATTGGTCACCGGAGCCTCACGCGGCATTGGTGCCGCGATCGTGCGCCGGCTGGCGCAGGACGGTTTCGCGGTGGCAGTCAATTATGTCAAAAGTGAGGACGAGGCACAGTCCCTTGCCGAAGAATTGCGCAAGCAGGGCGCTTCAGTGTGCCTGGTTCAGGGAGACGTTTCCAGGGATGAGGATGTCAGGCGGATTTTCGATCAGGTAGCGCAGGAGCTCGGCAGAGTCCATGTTCTTGTCAACAATGCCGGCGTTCTGAAAACAACTGCGATGGCACAAACCAGTGACGAGTTGTTCGAGCAGACATTTGGCATCAATGTACGTGGGGTGTTCAATACGCTCAGACTGGCAGCGACGCAAGTGGCCGAGGGAGGCCGCATAATCAATCTGTCCAGCACCGCGCTGGCGTTGAATATGCCAGGCTACGCCATTTATAACGGATCGAAGGCTGCCGTGGAGTCGTTCACCCGCGTTTTTGCGAAAGAGCTGCGCGGGCGCAATATTACCGTGAATGCGGTTGCACCAGGCCCGGTTGAAACTGAATTGTTTCTGGAAGGAAAAACCGCCGAGCAGGTGCAGGCATTCGCCAAAATGCCTCCGCTGGAAAGGCTCGGCCAGCCTGAAGATATCGCAAACGTAGTGGCATTCCTCGCTGGGCCGGATAGCGGATGGATCAATGGTCAGGTGCTGCGGGCGAACGGCGGTATTGCCTGACGGCAGTACCGCAGACGCCGGACTCGTTCCTGCCAATTGTAGTCCTGCGACAACCCTGCATTTTGCCGAGTGGAATCTTCTCTGATCGCTCAGCACGCAACAGTGCCGTTATTCAATTTTTCCCATCTTTTGCACGGCGTCGCCGATGCTCTTTGCATCTTCCGCCACGTATTGGGTAAATTGTTCTGCCGGCAAATAATCAAGCGGGCTTCCGGTATTGCCGATCGTTTTTGCAAAGGCGGGATCGGCGCCGATTTTATCCAGTTCGCTGCTGAGCTTCTGAATCACATCAGGCGGCGTTGCAGCCGGTACAAAAACGCCAGACCATTGTATGAATCGCGCATCGTAGCCAAGCGATTCCAGGCTGGGAACATCCGGCATGGAAGCAATGGGCTTGTCTCCCCAATGAGCCAGGGGTCTGACCGTACCCGCCTTCACCTGTTGAATCACGCTGGCAGGACCGGTTGCCAGCGCCTGTACATGATTCCCCAGAAGCGCGGCAACTGCGGGTCCTGCACCTGTATAGGGAATGTGAGAAAGCTGCACCTGCGCGGAGTGAGATAATATTTCCATGGGCACATGCATGGTTCCATACAGTCCCGAACTGCCATAGGTGATTTTGCCGGGATCACGTTTGGCATTCTCAATAAATTCTTCTGCTGTTTTCCAAGGTGAATCAGCCCTCACGACAAGTACGGTTGGATCGGCTGTTATACGTGCGATGGGCTTGAACTGATCAAGCTGATAGGCAGGTTTTCGACCCAGTATTTTGTCTGCCTCGGGCAGGATAGATATGGAAGACAAACTCATCAGGATGGTATATCCGTCAGGTTTGGCACTGGCGGCCGAACCAATACCGATGGCGCCGCCGGCCCCACCCTTGTTCTCGATGACCACAGATTTTCCAAGGGTTTTGGACATGGCATCGGCAACGGGACGTGCCACGGTGTCGGCCACGCCACCGGGTGGAAATGGTACCACCATGGTAATTGGTCTTTCCGGATACTGTGCGAACGCACTCGACGCCGTTATGGATAGCGCGAATAGCAGCACTTTACCCGCTGCAAATTTCGGGGCCCCTGCAGACTGCTGCTTGCTTGTTGTTGTCATGTGATGTCTCCTCCATCCTTGTCCAGGATATGTCGATATAGATATGTGATTTCACAATCTGGCGGCTTTATTCAGTTGTCTGTTTTTAACCCTCTGTCGTCGCTCCAGTTATATGCAATGATGGCAAATGTAGTAACAGGCGGCCAGATCAGACATCTTTAAAGCGATTTTGCAACACGCCAATCCCATCGATGGCAATTTTTACAACATCGCCATCGCGCAAATATTGAGGTGGTTTCATTCCCATGCCGACTCCTGCCGGAGTGCCGGTGGCGATGATGTCTCCGGGGTAAAGTGTGATGCCGCGGGAGCACGTTTCAATGAGCGTTGGCAGATCAAATATCAGATCAGTGGTAGATGCGTCCTGCCTCAGTTCCTCATTTACCCAGCACCGTACGTGCGTTTGGGTTGCATCCAGTTCACCTGCCGTGACAATCCATGGGCCCATCGGGCAGAACGTATCAAAAGATTTGCCCAGATCCCATTGCTGGTGCCGCATCTGAACGTCTCGAGCAGTGACGTCGTTAACTATGGTGTAGCCAAATACATAATCCAGGGCCTGCGACTTGGTGATATTCTTGCCTTCTTTGCCAATGATGATCGCGAGCTCGGCTTCATAGTCGATCTGCGTCGAAATCGCATTCGGAAGGCACACGGTTTCGTCAGGGCCAATGACACACTCAGGAACCTTGGTAAAGACGATCGGCCATGCATCCGGCTGTTTGTTGCTGTCTTTGAACACAGACGCGGACAGCTCCTTCGCATGCGCATGATAGTTGCGACCCACGCAAAAAATATTGCGATGCGGGCGCGGAATGGGGGCGAGGATAGTGACATCGGCCAGATTCCGGCCAGCAGTCGTGGGGCGCAACTGCTCCCGGATTTCGACAAAATTCTGTACCAATTGGTGCATATTTCCATCGAACCCTTCAACCAGATCATTGATTGGCCAAAACTGGTTTTTTTCATTATCTATCAGGCATGGATAGATAATATTTTGATTTTTTACGGTTGCAAGTTTCATTCGTTTGTGAAAAATGGTTTGATAAAGTGTTAATCTAACACGATTGAAATACCAAAATGGGCTTATATTGGTACATATAAAGTCGGTGTTATCACCACAAATAAAATTAACGGATACAAAGCATGAGCATCAGCGATCGAATTCGACTGCAGGGCGCAAGGAAACTGGCGACATTTCTGGAAAGCCAGATGGCAGAGGGAAAACTGAGCGCGGGAATGAAACTGCCGGCCGAGCGCGAGCTCAGTGAGAAATTCGCCATCTCGCGTGGTGCCGTCAGACGGGTTCTGGGCTTTTTCAGGGATGAAGCGCTGATCAGCCAGACGATAGGCAGCGGCACTTTTGTGACGGAGCGGGCAACCGCGCTTGTCAGCGAGCGTGCATCCGAGCTGGTATCAGCAACCAGTACCAGCCCGGCTGAGCTGATGGTTGCACGCCAGCTGATTGAACCGCTAATGCCCGGGCTAATCGTGCAACATGCGACCGTGGCTGATTTTCAGCGCATGAGCGAGTGTCTGCTTCGCTCAGAGGCAGCGCTGACGATCGAAGAGTTTGAGCATTGGGATGAGCAATTGCACAAGGCCTTGGCGTATGCAACCCATAATTCCTTCTTCGTGCAGGTATTGAATCTGACGAATCAGGTGCGTGCGCAAGGAGAGTGGGGCAGGCTGAAACGAAATTCCCTGACCCCTGAAAACCGCAGCTGCTACGAAAGACAGCATCGAGCGATGGTCGAAGCGCTGACAGACAGGGATGCGGCGCTTGCCCGAACTGTGCTGCTTGAACATTTGCAACAGATCGAAAGAAACCTCTTCGACAGGAACAGCTGAACGGAACTGGAATAGCCGAAGGGATCACAATTGAGATTAACTGCTCCGTTTGTTACCGCGTGTGTTAACTGCCATACTCCCGCATCCCTTCCACCAGCATGCGTACCGCATAATCCGCAAAACTGCGGCGCACAATAAACTCCCATTGCGCCTGATTCTGATCAGACAGCCGTCTTAGCAAAAATGAGGTCTTGTAATAATGGCTTTGGGCGCATTGCCCGGCACCGAATACGCGGGGATGCAAATCCAGCGGGCAGCCTTTGGCCAGGAGATCCTGTGATTTTGGACCGGTGAGCTGCAGGACACAATACGCGCTGCTCTGGTCGGTCACTGAAGAGTATGTGGAAACCAGCGCGCCTTCCAGGCGCGAAAGCAGTGTTTTTCCTAGCGGCGTGTTCGAGCGGATCATCCACTCGTCCGGTCCTAGCCACATCACGCAGTAATCGTCGTTTTCCGTCGTGGTATTCGGTTGTGTTACCAGCGTCATGCCAATTGTGTTTTGAACCGCATTGGCAAAAGCAGGGCTGGCCGGATTACCGCGCAAATTCACCAGAGTGATAAAAGGAATTTCAACAAGCCTGACTGTCTGGGCCGCCCCCTCGTGAAAAGTCTGTCCGACATCAACGAGGCCTGTCAGCGGAGACTGTTGTATGGGTTCATTCAACATGCTGGCGTCCTCCTTCTGCATCGTAGAAAACCGGGCTGCAGATACGTGCCTGAACAAAATGTCCGCCCGCCAGACCGATAGATACTGTCTGGTCCTTGCGGGAAAGTCCGTTTTTGATCATGGCCAGAGCGATGGGCTGTTTCAGTGTCGGACTCATATAACTTGATGTGACATGACCCTGCAATGGAGCGATACCTGGTTCAGCCGGACTGTCGAGAATTGGTGCGCCCTCTGGCAATACCGTTTTATTGTCTTCAACGAGCAGGCCGACAAACTGCTTGCGATTCGGGCCCGCCGTGTCACTGCGTGACAATGAGCGTTTCCCCAGAAAATCCTTGAAATTGGCAATCATGCCCTGCATGCCAAGATCCAGGGGCGTTACCGACCCGTCCGTATCCTGTCCCACAATGATGAATCCCTTTTCAGCCCTCAGGACATGCATGGCTTCGGTACCGTATGGCGTGATGTGATACTCTGCGCCCGCATCCAGCAGGAGGTCCCAGATATGACGACCATAATTGGAAGGCATATAAACTTCATAAGACAGCTCGCCGGAAAAGCTGACCCGAAGAATCCTTACGTTTATGTTGTCTATTGTGCCTTCTCTGAACGTCATGAACGGAAATGCATCTTGGGCAAAATTGATATCATGGCAAACCTTTTGCAGAACCTTGCGGGCGCAGGGGCCAGCAACGGTCGCCGTAGCGTACTGATCGGTAAGCGAGGTCAGATACACCTGCAAGTCGGGCCATTCGGTCTGCAGCCAGCGCTCCATCCAGTTCATGACTTTTGCCGCGCCGCTGGTCGTGGTAGAGATGACGAAATGCTGATCGGCCAGTCGCAAGTTGACGCCGTCATCCAGGATCATGCCATTCTCGTCCAGCATGAATCCATATCGGCATTTCCCCGGCTGGAGTTTGGTCCAGGAATTGGTGTAGATCCGGTTCAGGAATTCTGCTGCATCCGGGCCTCGCACATCAATTTTGCCAAGTGTACTGTAATCCAGGAGACCCACATGATTGCGTACTGCAAGACATTCGCGCGTGACCGCCGCGTCCATCTCTTCATTCTCTTTGGGATAGTAGCGGGCCCGTTTCCAGTTTCCGGCGTCTTCAAAAACAGCGCCCTGTGCTACGTGCCATTCATGCAGGCATGTTTTGCGTATTGGGTCAAAATAATCGCCCAGCTCCGGGCCTGCAATGGTACCAAATGCCACGGGTGTGTAATTGGGACGAAAGGTGGTTGTGCCGGTTTCCGCTATGGTCTGACCGAGCGCCTCGGCGAGCACCGCCATGCCATTGATATTACCCAGCTTGCCCTGATCCGTCCCGAAACCCATCGCCGTATAACGTTTGACATGTTCCACAGAGCGATAGCCTTCGCGTACCGCGAGATGAATATCCGAAACTGCGACGTCATTCTGTAAATCAATGAACTGTTTTGGCCCGCGTGTGGCTGATTGCAGACCCGTTGTTGACCAGAGTGGTTCAATTTGGTTCGCTGGCTCCTGGCTGGTGCCCCATTTGCTTGCGTTCGCCCCTGAAAATCCGCAGTCGGCTGCCGCCTGTCTTCCTGCATGAACGCCGGCGTTCAGAATGCTGTACAAATCAAACTCACCGTTGGCGGCCCCGATACTCGTCTGGGGCTGTACGGTTTTGTCCGGCACAAAGCATGCGCGAGAATCGCACCAGCAAGGCCGGCCCCCTGACTGCGCATACAGGTGTACGGCCGGATTCCAGCCACCCGATACGGCCAGCAGATCGCAGGACAGTGTTTCATGTTTCTCATTGCCCTGCAGGTCATGGGTTTTCCGTAACTTCACATTTTCGATATGGCGTTTGCCATGGGCCTGGCTGATCACGGTCCGCCACAGAATCCGGATTCCGGCTTGTGCAGCCTGCGCCGGGAGACCGCTAGTCATTGCCGCTCTCGAGTCCACAACCGTTACCCGGGCTCCCTGTCGTTGCAGATCAAGGGCAGTCCGATAGGCACTATCGTTGTTGGTGAAAACGATAGCGTTTTCACCGGGCAGAGTGCCAAATCGGCAGATGTAGGTGCTCACTGCCGAGGCCAGCATGATTCCCGGCAGGTCATTGTTGCCGAATGCAATCGGACGCTCGTGCGCGCCGCTAGCCAGAATGACATGTCTGGCGCGAATTTTCCATAGACGTTGTCTTGTGCCTGTGCGTTCCTTTAGCGGCAGGTGGTCCGATAGTTGTTCGCAGACGGTAACCAGATTATGATCCTGATAGCCGAAGGCGGTAGCACGCAAAAGCACTTCGACCTCGGGCATTTCCAAAAGCTCACGGGTAAGCTGATCAATCCACTGGAGGCTGGTCTGGCCATTGATGATTGCCTGGCAGTGCAGCAGGCTGCCTCCCGGTCGGGCCTGGTTGTCCACAAGAATAACCCTGGCGCCATTGCTTCCGGCGCTATGGGCAGCTGCAAGTCCTGAGGGGCCGGCACCGATCACCAGTACGTCGCAATGCGCATATTTTTTCTCGTAACGCTCAGGATCGACCTGTTCGGGAACAGTGCCAAGACCGGCTGCATCGCGAATATGCGCTTCATATTTTCCCCACCAGCGGCGGGGCCACATAAATGTTTTGTAATAGAAGCCGGCAGGGATAAATCGAGACAGGTGCTGCATGAATGCAAGCCTGTCGTGTTCAATATCGGGTTTGGCATTGACGCTGCTTGCGCGCAGGCCATCATAAAGCTCTATTTCTGTCGCTCGGGCGTTGGGTACGGTATACGGGCCGGTTTCGAGCTGCACGATGGCATTGGGCTCGTCTACTCCGGCAGTCATGATGCCGCGCGGTCTGTGATACTTGAAACTGCGCGCGACAAAATGTATGCCATTTGCAATCAATGCCGAAGCCAGCGTATCTCCGGCATAACCCTGGTACGTTTTTCCGTTGAACTCAAACTGCAGCGGTTTGCTGCGGTCAACGAGGCCGCCATCGGCCAGGCGATAAGGTTGAATCATATCTGGGCACCATCTACATCACCAATTTTTTTCACAGATTTGAATTCGTAAGTGCGTGTGTCGCGTTCAGCAATAAACCAGCGGCGGCAGCCATGCGTATGCACCCATTGCTCCCGGTATAGTCCCAGCGGATTCTTGCGCATGAACAGGTAGTCGCCCCATTCTTCGTCGGTAAGCTGGTCGGGCTGAGCAGGACGCACAATGCCTGCCTCACCGCCAAAACTGAATTCACTTTCGGCGCGTTCGCCGCACCATGGACATCGAATTACGAGCATGATTGTTTTCCTAGTGTGCGACGGCGGCCGCGCCGTGTTCGTCGATCAGATGGCCTGTATGGAACCGGTCAATAGAGAAGGGGGCGTTCAGGGGATGAGGCTCGTCATTCGCAATTGTGTGTGCGAATACCCAGCCAGAACCTGGCGTTGCCTTGAATCCTCCCGTTCCCCAGCCACAATTGAAATACAGACCCTTGATCGCGGTTTTGGAAATGATAGGGCAGGCGTCCGGGCTGATATCTACGATGCCTCCCCACTGGCGGTTCATGCGCACGCGGCTGAAACAGGGAAACATCTCGACAATTGCCTGCAGGGTATGTTCGATACTCTGAAAGCTGCCACGCTGTCCGTAGCCGGTGTATTGATCGATCCCGGCGCCAATCACGAGATCTCCTTTGTCGGACTGGCTGATATAGGCATGCACCGCGTTCGACATAATGACGGTATCGATTGCCGGTTTTAGAGGTTCGGAGACCAGCGCCTGCAGAGGATGGCTTTCCAAAGGCAGGCGAATACCCGCCATGTCTGCAATCACACTTGAATGGCCGGCAGCAACCACTGCCACTTTGCGGGCCTTGATGAAGCCCTTCCCGGTCTCTACGCCTTCCACGGCACCGTCCTTTTTGCGGATATTGGTTACCGGACAGTTCTGGATAATATCCACGCCCAGTTGGTCAGCTGCGCGTGCAAAACCCCATGCAACTGCGTCATGTCGTGCCACACCACCCCGGCGCTGAAAGGACGCGCCCAGTACCGGATAGCGACTGTCCAGATTCATCGACGGTACCATTTCCCGGATCTTTTCGCGCGTGAGCCATTCTCCGTCTACCCCGTTGTACAGATTGGCGTTGATGCGACGCTGTGTATCGCGCACCTCCTGCAGGGTATGGGCAAGATTCATCACGCCGCGCTGACTGAACATCACGTTGTAGTTCAGATCCTGTGACAGGGTTTCCCACAGTTTCATGGCTTTTTCATAGAGCTGCGCCGATTCGTCCCACAGGTAATTGGAACGGACGATAGTAGTATTGCGCGCGGTGTTTCCTCCGCCCAACCAGCCTTTTTCCACAACGGCAATATTGCACATGCCATGAACCTTGGCCAGATAATAGGCGGTCGCCAGACCATGGCCGCCTGCGCCGATAATGACAATGTCATATTCAGATTTGGGCTCGGGGCTATGCCACGCCCGGGGCCATTTTTCGTGATGGCTCAGTCCGTTGCGGATCAGGCTGAAAATAGAATAGCGATTGCGCATGGGGTCCTCTTGCCGCTCTGTCACGCCGCGAACAATCCGGCGCTTCGCTGCAAGTAAAGCAAATCCGTCCCCGCGCATATAGAAGAATTGCGACTAATCATTGGAATAATTACGCCATGGGGAACAAGTGGGGCGGATGATATGATTCGTGACCTTTGTGAGTCCTGCGGGATAGGTCCGTCAATAGAATTGATCACGCCCGGGGAAGACCTCACTGACGTAGTCTGCCGGTCCCACCTTATCTGACGGTAGCAGCGATGCCGGTAACTGGGCGTGCGCACGCCACTGACTGGGAGAGACTTCGAACGTCACACGAAACTCGCGTCCCATATGGGATGCGTCGGAAAAACCGCAGGCGGAGGCGATAGCGGCGATGGTCTTGTTGGTGTGTGTAAGCATCCACGCCGCCATGCGCAACCGTATTCCACGGGAATAGCTTTGAGGGCTTGTGCCAGTGGCATCCTTGAATAACCGTTCGAGCTGCCTGACGGATATATTGAGTTTTGCGGCAAGCGCATCCATGCTGAGCGCCCGTCCGACATGCTGTTCCATCAGAAGAATCGCCCTGCGAACAACGGGATGCGAGTCCGGCGCAACGCCTGGGGGAAGGGGTTGCGGGGCAGTATTTCGGTCGGCATCGTCCACCTGCAGTATGCGCAGGGCTTTCTGCACGATTGCTTCGTCCATATGGCGTTTGAGAATATCTGCCGCGACATCAATGGATGCGCGCCCTCCTGAGCAGCTGATGCGCCGGCGATCACTCACGTACAGACGATCCGCGACAATCAGATCGGGGTTAGCCTGAGGAAACTGTTCAAGAAAATCCCAGTAATGGAACCAGCTGACGCAGATGCGGTGGTCCCGCATGACACCCGCCTGCATTAGGGCAAAAACGCCGGTGCAAACGCCAACAAGGCTGACATCCTGTTGCGATGCACATTGAATAAACATTTTCTGGGCTGCTCCCAGGGTCGGGCCGGTATGCAGCAGGCCGCCAACCACGACCAGATAATCAAACCGCGAAGGATCCCCGAGCTTTTCCGAGGGCATAACCTGAATTCCACTGGACGAGCGTACAGGCGCCAGCGTCTCGTCGACCACCTGCCAGGTGCAGCGTACCGGCTGGCTATGATCACCCTCATCGCCAGCCAGACGCAGCACGTCGAGCAGACCCGAAAAGGCACTCAAAGTAAAGTGGGGGAGCAGAAGAAAACCGAAGCGAACGGGCGCCTGATCTCTGGTTCTTGAATTCATGAGTTTCCTGTTCCTTGACGCTTCTATTCTAGCCAAATGCGCAGCAGAAAGCTGAAGCGATGCCGGAAGCAGGATACTTGCGGAGCGTAAAAACTAGCGTTCTGACAGCTTCCGACGCCGTGCAATGATTTGCTGAATCCATTCGTAGCCGCTTACCAGCAATATGCCCAGCAGCACCATCAGGGAACCGGCGACGAAATTCGGTTCCAGCGGTTCGTCCAGCAACCACACGCCAAATGTAATTCCGAACAGAGGGGTCATAAATGACAGGACACCCAGCCGCGACGCGAGATATTTTGTTAGCAGCCAGAACCACAACAGCAGACTGCCGAATGAAACCACAAATATCTGGAATGTCATGGCCGCGAAAGCACGCGGGGTAGGATTGAAATAGGCCTGATCCATGACGACGGATGCGATGATGAGTATGATAAACCCGCTGATCAGCTGGTAAAGCAGCGTATGCGTACTGGGGCAGGTGCTCAGACGCGTGCAGCGGATGACCACGGTTGTGGCGCCCCATGCCATGGCTGCGCACAGGCCCAGCAGATCACCCAGTAAAGGGTTGGCACCTCCCGCGCTGTTCGGCCCGCTGCGGCCAGTAAAAGTTACGACAATTCCCGCGAAGGCGACAGCGATTCCAAGCCACTGCACCGGGGTCAGGCGTTCATTTGGCAATTTCCAGTAAAGCCCAAGGGCAGCAAAAACCGGAGCGGTGTACAGAAAGATCACCATATGGGATGCAGTGGTGAAACGCAGCCCCTCCGCAACCATGAGAAATTCAAATGCAAACAGCACGCCGGCAAACAAGCCCGGCTTCCAGGTTCCGTCAGACAGCACAATACGGTCGCCACGAGCGTAAATCAGAATGGCCACCATTACAGCTGAAATTCCCGAACGCAAGGCAATCTGAAAGACGGGTGCGACATCTGGCGCCGCTCCTTTTAATACGACTTGCTGCAAACCCCAAATTGCACAGGTAAGCAGCATCAGCCCGGTGGCTTTGCCATCTATTGCCTTGCGTTCTTCCATTTTTAGATCCTGTTGCGATGCGACGTGATACTTGAAACAGGATTATCGCATTGACGGATTATCATCATATAGTGTAAATATGACAAGTTGCGTAAATATCACAACTGATATCTGGTTGGGGCCAGGTTTTTCGCAGGTCAGGCATTTTGTCTGCCGGCGGCATCAGGCCAGTGTCCCGTTCTTCACCCATCACGTTAGTGCCATGAATGTCATGGTGACCGACTGGTAATTCTGCACCGTATGATGACGAAAAGAGATTTATCTTCCCTGCCGCATGCCACCCATTTGCGCCAGCCTCCGTTTGTAACCGAATTGCCGGCGCGGATTGTCTTTCGGGCAGTGAGCGAGCAGGCCGATACTATATATCCGCGCCATCGTCACAATTGGGGTGAGTTCGTTTACTCCTTCAGTGGGGTAATGGAAATCGAACTGGCACATCAGCATTACCTCGCGCCGCCCCAGTATGGCGTGTGGCTGCCGCCGCAGACTGAACACATTGCGTTCAATCGTCAGGCCGCCAGTCACTGTTCCATTTATATTGACACTGATCTGTGCCAGACTTTACCCCTATCGGCGTGTGCGTTAACGGTCAGTCCCTTCATGCGTGCGCTGCTGGAAGAGCTGGGCAGCAAGCCGCCAGGTATTCCGGGTTCAGAACAGGAGCAGCGCCTGTTGCAGGTCCTGCTCGATCAGCTGGGTCAGGCCGATTGTGCGGGAACGTATTTGCCTGCATCCGATGACCCGTTACTGCGGCCCGTGTTGCTCGCATTGCAGGCGAATCCGGGAGACTCGCGAACCATCGCTGACTTCGCCGCGATGAGTCATACGACCGAAAGAACACTGATGAGGCGATGTCAGCGCGATCTGGGTATGCCATTTGTGGAATGGCGTCAGCGTCTTAAAGTGCTGGCATCGCTTTCACGTCTGGACAGTGGTCAGACCGTGGAATCGATTGGCCTGGATCTGGGTTATAGCAGCGCCTCCGCCTTCATCAGCATGTTCCGGCGACTGATGGGAACTACGCCGGATGAATACAGAAAAGGCAATCGGCCGCAAGGTGCCGGCTTGCCCGCTGTACGCAGAAAGGAGCCTTCAGCCCCCGCAGCCGATTTCATATCAGAATAGGCAACAGATCTCGCAATAATATACTTTTCGAGTATAAGCAAAGATCGACCACGGGGCTGACAGAACTTGGTATGTCGGTTATAAAGCGGAGTCAGGTTGCAACCAGCCATTTGGCATAATTCATATTCAATTTGTGATTGAGTGGAGCGAAGGAGAAAAAATGAAACTTGAGACACTGGCCATTCATGCAGGCTATACCCCAGAACCGACCACCAAGGCTGTGGCAGTCCCGATTTACCAGACTTCATCGTTCGCGTTTGACAACACGCAGCATGGCGCCGATCTGTTTGACCTCAAGGTTGCCGGAAATATCTATTCCCGCATCATGAATCCCACCAATGCCGTACTGGAAGAGCGCGTGGCGGCGCTGGAAGGTGGCATCGCGGCGCTCGCCGTGGCTTCCGGCATGGCAGCCGTTACCTATGCAATCCAGACGATTACGCAGGCGGGCGACAATATTGTTTCTGTGAGTAAGCTGTATGGCGGCACTTACAATCTGTTCGCCCATGCCTTTCCGCGTCAGGGAATTGAAGTGCGAATGGCGCCGCATGATGATATTGCAGCACTGGAAGCGTTGATCGATGACAAGACCAAAGCGGTCTTCTGCGAATCCATTGGCAATCCTGCCGGCAATCTGGTCGATATCCGTGCGCTGGCGGACGCGGCACACCGGCATGGTGTGCCCCTGATCGTTGATAATACCGTTGCTACGCCTGCGCTGTGCAGGCCGTTCGAGCACGGCGCAGATATTATCGTGCATTCGCTGACCAAATATATGGGTGGACATGGTACGACGATCGCTGGCGCGGTTGTCGATTCGGGAAAGTTTCCGTGGGCAGAGCACAAGGAACGTTTTGCCGTTCTGAATGAGCCCGACCCTGCCTATCACGGCGTCGTTTATACAGAGGCGTTTGAAGAAGCCGCCTTTATTGGTCGTTGCCGCGTGGGGCCTTTGCGCAACACCGGCTCCGCCCTGGCGCCGCTCTCCGCGTTCCAGATTCTGCAAGGAATAGAGACATTGGCATTGCGCGTGGAACGCCACTGTGAAAATGCACTCAAGGTGGCCCAATTTCTGCAGAAACATGAGCAGGTCAGCTGGGTAAAATATGCCGGCCTGCCCGATCATCCGGAACATGAACTGGCAAAGAAATATATGAATGGCAAACCCTCTGCCATCCTGTGTTTTGGAGTGAAAGGTGACGCGCAGGCAGGCGCACGTTTCATTGATGCGCTGCAACTCATTACACGTCTGGTCAATATTGGCGATGCCAAATCGCTGGCCTGCCATCCGGCAACCACGACTCACCGTCAGTTGAATGACGAGGAACTGGAAAAGGCAGGTGTCAGCCAGGATATGGTTCGTCTGTCTATTGGCATTGAACATATCGACGATATTCTGGCCGACCTGGATCAGGCCCTGCAGCAAAGCAAGGGCTGATTGCCAACTGTTATTTCGCGGTCAGGTCCAGCTCGGCAATGGTACCTGACCAGCGCGCATATTCGCTTTTGATGAAGTCCTGGCATTCGGTGGGGGGCATGCGCATAAACTTGGCCTCCGGATGCTATGATTGGGAGACTGTCAGTACAGGAGTCTAGTTATGGATATCACGATTTATCACAATACCCGCTGTGGCACATCGCGCAATACGCTGGCGCTGATCCGCAATACAGGCGTCGAGCCGGAAGTCATTGAGTATTTGCACAATCCCCCAAGCCGTGAAGAGCTCGCATCAATGATCGAGCGGGCCGGTATTAGTGTGCGCGAAGGCGTACGTCAGAAAGAGACGCTTTACACCGAGCTGGGGCTGGACCGCCCGGAAGTGAGCGACGACCAATTGCTGAATGCAATGATCGAGTACCCCATTCTGATTAACCGTCCTTTTGTGATTACGCCCAAAGGGGTTCGCCTGTGTCGCCCTGCAGATCTGGTTCTGGATATCCTGCCGCTGCCACAAAAAGGGGCATTGAATAAAGAAGACGGCACGCCGCTGATCGATGCCCTTGGACAGAAGGTTTCACAGACGTCATAAGGCTGGCCGGCTGCCCATGGTCATGTCGTTGGCGCTACGCAGTTATCAGCCAGCATGCTTGTCCACGCTGCAGGATCCGCGCTGCGAACAGCGCATGAATTACCTTGAATAAGGACCTGATATGGCACGTCCGATATGGAATGGTACGCTTTCTTTTGGATTGTTGAATGTTCCTGTGGCGCTAATGCCAGGGGAGCGCCGAGCGGATCTGCATTTTCGCATGCTGGATTCGCGCGATAATGCGCCGATTCGCTATGAACGGGTTAACTCCGACACGGGAGAGGAAGTACCCTGGAAGGAAATCGTCAAGGCGTTCGAATACAGCAAGGGTAACTATGTGGTGCTGGAACCCGATGACATTCGTGATGCAGCGCCCGAAAGCAAGGAATCGGTAGATGTCGAGACGTTTGTCGATGTCAGTGCCATTGGCCCGGCCTATTTTGAAAAACCTTATGTACTTGTGCCCGGAAAAAAAGCCGAAAAGGGCTATGTTCTGCTGCGGGAGACGCTAAGCGAAACGGGAAAGATCGGCATTGGCCGGGTGGTAATTCGCACGCGTGAATACCTTTGTGCAGTCATGCCACAAGGCGCTGCGCTACTACTGATTCTGTTGCGCTATCCCCAGGAACTGATTGATGTTGACGAATACAGAATTCCGGAAGGCAAACCGAGTGATTATCGTATTTCCAAACAGGAAATGACAATGGCCAGTCAGTTGATCGCATCCATGGCGGCAGAGTGGACGCCTGGCGATTACAGGGACGAATTTCGTCAGCGACTTTCAGATGTGATTAAAAAGCGAATGAAAGCCAACAAGATCACCAGCCGGGAAGACGAAGAGGAAGACGACACATCGGTACCGGAGAATGCGGCAACGAACGTTGTGGATTTCATGTCGCTGCTTAAGGAAAGTCTGGCTACCAACAAACGCACACCACCGAAGGCCGGATCAAAGCCTAAGAAATCGGCAGAGACAAAAGCCGATTCCGGGGCGGCCGCCAGCAAGGTAACAAAAAAGCCGCCAGCCAAAAAGAAATCCAAAACCGCAACAGTGAAGAAGAAAGCGGCAAGCAGCAAGGCTGCGTCCAAGGTCAGCACGAGCAGGTCGGCTAAGTCCGGGAAGTCGGCGACAAACACTTCAGATGCAGCAGGCAAGAAAAAAGCGGCAAAATCTTCAACCACGACATCACGAAAAACTACGGCTGGTCGCCGGAAAGCTGCCTGATTCCTGACTGTGATCGAACCCTGTCGGAGCGTTTATGAGCCTTGCCGAATATCAGCGAAAACGCAGGTTTGACCGTACCTCGGAGCCGAAAGAGGATAGGGTGACGGGTGATCGGACCGTGTTTGTCGTGCAGCTGCATCACGCCAGTCATCGCCATTACGATTTCCGGCTGCAGATCGGTGGTGTGCTCAAAAGCTGGGCAGTACCCAAAGGGCCCAGCCTGGATCCTTCAGTGAAGCGACTGGCCGTGGAAGTGGAAGACCATCCTGTCAGTTATGCTGATTTCGAAGGCGATATTCCCAAGGGCGAATACGGCGGCGGAAATGTCAGAATATTCGATAGAGGTATCTGGAGTACCGATAATGATGCCGAAGGACAGCTGGCCAAAGGCCATCTGAAGTTTGAGCTTTTTGGTCAAATTCTGCAGGGGGGCTGGCATCTTGTTCGCAGCCATCGTCGCAGTCGCCAGCCTGAATGGCTCTTGTTCAAGCAAGACGACGAGTTTGCGGCAAAACGCGAGGCCGATGATTTTCTGGATGAGCAGGGATATCCCGTTGCACGTCCGAAATCCGGACAGGGAGGCAAGCAAAAGGCGGACAGTCCGGGTGGCGTGAAAAACCAGGCGACAGCCAGGGGAAAGGACACAAAGATCAAGAGCCCCGCCAGGAAATCATCACGTTCCACATCCGGGCAATCATCTCGCTCAACATCCGACAGATCACAAGTGTGGGAGGCACAGCTTGACGCATTCAGCAAGGCGCGGCGCGAGTCGCTCAAAGCTGAGCCTTTCACGCCTCAATTGTGTTCGCCCTCGGACAGGGCGCCCAAGGGCGATAACTGGTTGCATGAAGTCAAATGGGATGGCTATCGTCTATTATGTACGATTGCGGATGGAATTCCCAGACTTTGGTCCCGTAATGGTCTGGACTGGACGGAACGCCTGCCGGATATTGCGCGTGATATGGCATTGCTGGGCTTGCAGGATGCCGCTTTTGACGGGGAACTGGTGGTACTTGACGGAGTGCGTAGTGATTTTTCTGCGCTGCAGGCCACGTTATCCGGAGAAAAGCATGCGCCTTTAAGCTACCTGCTTTTTGATCTGATTCACCTGAACGGACTGGACCTGTGCGAGGTTGCCCTGCAGGATCGCAAAGCGCTTCTTGAGTCAGTGCTGCAGGACGCGCCATTACGTTTGCGATACAGTTCACATTTGATTGGTTCAGGGCCGCAGGTATTCGAACAGGTCACGGCAGAAAAACTGGAGGGAATCATTTCCAAGCGGGTGGATGCGCCATATCATGGTGGCCGCAGCCGGAGCTGGCAGAAAATAAAAATGGAATTGAGCGATGAGTTTGCCATCGCGGGATTTATTGAGCCGCAGGGTAGCCGCGTGGGTATTGGCTCTCTGTTGCTGGCAGTTCCTGAAGGAAAAACCGGCTGGCGACTGGCAGGGCGTGTCGGAACGGGCATGAGTGATGCCATGCTGCGGCAGCTCTCCTCAGTATTGCGGCCCGCCGCGGTAGCGCAGCCGACAGTGACTGTCGATGGCATTGATTCCGATTTGCGCCGCGCAAAATGGGTGAAGCCGCAACAGGTTGTGGAGGTGTTTTATCGCGGACACAGCAGCCAGGGTCTGTTGCGTCATACTGCTTTCAAAACGTTGCGCGAAGACAAGACTGTCGCTGATCTTAGACGCAGACAGACAGACGAGGTGCATATGGAAAAGAACACAGTTGAGATTAGTAGTCCGGATCGTCTGGTCTATCCGGAAATGAAGATCACGAAACGGGATGTGGCCGATTATTATGAGCGCATCATGGATTGGCTGCTGCCGCAACTCCAGGGGCGGCCGCTATCGGTATTACGGTGTCCCGATGGAAGTCAGAAGGCCTGCTTTTTCCAGAAACATCATACAGCGGGCATGGATGTCAGTACGGTCAGGCTGAAAGAAGAGCAGGGGGGTAGCCAGGACTATCTGATGGTGAAGGATAAGTCAGACGTGATGCAATTGGTGCAATTTAATGCGCTGGAATTTCATCCCTGGGGTGCCCAGGCTGATAGTCCCGACGACTGTGATCGCCTGGTGTTTGATCTTGACCCATCGGAAGAGGTACCCTGGTCCAGGGTGAAAAAAGCAGCGCGGCAGTTACACGATCTTCTTGAGCAATTGCAGTTGCAATCTTTTCTACGGACGACAGGTGGCAAGGGGTTGCATGTAGTGGTACCGTTGGATCCGCCGGTACCCTGGGACGAGGCGCGACATTTTGCCCGTGCCTTTGCTGAATCTCTTGCGGGTGCTCATCCCGACAAGTACATTGCGACGGCTTCCAAGAAACAGCGTAAAGGCCTCATATTTGTCGATTATTTGCGCAATGGACGAGGCGCTACCAGCGTGTGCTCTTATTCGCTTCGGGCGCGTCCCGGTGCAGCAGTCGCAACGCCACTGCGTTGGGACGAGCTGGGTAGAATTAAGTCGTCCGATGCATTCAATATCAAAAACCTGCCACAGCGTCTGGCGCGACTGGCCGCGGACCCCTGGGAAGACATGGATTCCGTCAGACAGGGGCTGCCGAATATATCGTAGCTGACAACAATGGGATAGGGGACGGTAGTGATAAGGAAACCCGTAGCAAGCTTACCAGTGCCAGATGTCATTTAGTACGGGTATGATTGCCAGCCACCACCCGGCGCCTGATGTCATACATCTCGATTAGGATTCCCAGCCGCCGCCCAATGCCAGGAAGACATCTATCTGCATATTGGCCAATTGCGCCTGTGATGATGCCAGGGCGCTGTCAGCGCTGACCAGGGTGCGTTGCGCATCCAGCACCGGCAAATAATCGGTTTTTCCAGCCCTGTACAGGGCGGATGCCTGGCTCGCCGCTTCGGCCGCAGTATTTCGTGCGGCCTCCAGGGATGCGTGCCGCTCAAGTTGTCGTGCATAGGTGACCAGGGCACTCTCGGTTTCCTGGAGTGCGTTCAGTACCGTCGCGTCAAAATGTGCGTACTCTTCATCTGCAGTTGCGCGCGCCTGCGCGATGGCTGCCTGGGCGGCACCCGTATTGGGCAGCGTCCAGGAAATCAGCGGACCCATGTTCAGGCTGAAAGTACTTTTCTGGCCCATCATGCTCATGGGGCCGGCTGATGCGCCAGCCAACCCGAGCGTGATTTTGGGATACAGATCACCGATGGCGACACCGATGCGCGCAGTGGCGGCCGCCAGTTTGTGCTCAGCCTGCCGGATGTCGGGCCGGCGACGCAGAAGCTGCTGGCCGTTTCCAACGGGGATCGAACCGGTGAACCGAGGCGGCGTTGCGCATTTTAATAGCGTTGCCGGCATTGACGAGGGGGTTTCGCCAGTCAGTGTTGCCAGTCGGAATAGGGCAACCTGTTGCCGGGCTTCAAGAGTCGGAATGTTTGCAGTGAGTTGTTGAACCAAAGCGCGTGCACGCGTGACATCCAGCTGTGTGCCACGGCCAGCTTGCCACAATTGTCTTGCAATATCACTGGATTCCTGCTGGATCTTTACCGATTTTTTTGCCGAAGCCAACTCCATGCCGGCCGAACAGATGTTGGCGTAGGCTCGGGCTGTTTCCGCAGCCACCGTCACTCTTGTTGCTTCGTAGGCAGCTTGCGCGGCGTCAGAGTCCTGCCGTGAAGCCTCGATGCTGCGGTGTATCTGACCGAAAAGATCTGCCTGATAGGAAATATTGAGGCCACTGCTGTATGACCAGCGGTTTGGCGGACGCAGATCCGGCTGCAGTTGCTGTAGCCCAGAGGTGTGTCCATACTGAGGCGAGGTGCTAATGGCGATTGTCGGGGATTGCTGTGCCTCGGTACCTTGAACGACCGCGCGTGCACGAGCCAGATTGGCCTGTGCGGCGCGCAAACTGGCATTGGCTTCCAATGCCTTGCTTACCAGCTGGTCGAGCACGGGATCGTGATTGAGTCGCCACCAGTGGTCGGGCATCGCGGCGGCCGAATACACCTGATTGTCGCGTGATCCGACAAAACTGCCCTGGGCTGATGATCGCTTTGCGACAGCATCTTTCGGTGTGTAGTAATCGGGGCCCACTGTGGTACACCCCGCCAGCAGCAGGGCGAAAATGGCAAATGTACTTATTCGAGTTGTCATGGTCAAAATCTGTTAAAAATTGCAATCGCTTCTGTAGTGTCTGATGGTTCGTGTACCGTGGCCGGCTTGCGAGAAATAGCTTCAGGTTGATTTATTTTTCACGGTACGGAAGCCGGCCGGTCAATTGAGCTTGCGCCGGTTCGTGTTCCCACCCAGGGCCGCCTGATCGGCGTCTTGGTCAATGCTTACGGTCGCGGTCTGACCGGCCACGAGTAGGGTGGCGGGGTCTTTTCCATCGATGGCCACGCGTACGGGAACGCGCTGAGCCAGCCGAATCCAGTTGAACGTGGGATTGACATTGGGAAGCAGATCATTGCCAATGCTGCGATCGCGGTCGGCGATACCCAGAGCAATGCTTTGCACGTGGCCCTTGATGGTTCCGCTGTTTCCCATGAGGGTCACTGTGGCGGGGTCATCAACGTGAATATTCTTCAGCTTGCCTTCTTCGAAGTACCCTTCAACATAGAACGACGCGCTATCAATAAGAGCCAGAACGGGTTTACCCACCGTGACGTAATCACCAGTACGCAAATTCAGATTTGTGACACGCCCATCGGTTACGGCATAGACGCGACTGCGTGCCAGATTCAGTTTAGCCGTTGCCAGCTGCACCTGAGCCTGGGCTAACGTTGCTTGCGCCTGGTTCAATCTCATGCGACTTTGCTCCATGACTTCTGCGGCTACCAGCCTGCCAAGAGAGCGGTTGCGTTTTACGTCGCGTTGCGCCTGATCGCGGGAGGCCGTGCTGGCATCGACCACAGCCTTTGCCTGGTCATACGCCAGCTGATAGCGGGTGTGGTCAATTTCAAACAGCAAATCGCCGGTTTTCACATCCTGGTTATCGTGCACAGCTACATTTTTTACCAGCCCGGACACATCTGGTGCTATTTGGACAACGTTGGCCTTGACTCGACCATCGCGGGTCCAGGGTTCTACCTCGTAATGAAGCCATAATTGCCAGCCGGCAAAGATGGCCAGGCCCAGAATGATCATGGTAAGCAGGAACCGGCCTGTAGCGGCAACCGGTCCAAAAGAGAGCAATTTCATTTGTTAAACCATCAATAGTTTCAGAATATAGGGAAAAGTTTTTTGAACGACAAAAAGCAGAATGATGTACAGCCCCAGATCGAACAAAGCGGGATGCCATACCAGACGGTAAAAGCCCAGTCGGGAAAGCAGAGTGCTGAATGCTTTGGTTATCACAAATGTGACAAGCGCCAGCACCAGCAGCCAGGGGACATATAGGCCCTGAATGTCAATTTCACCCATCATGATGTCGCCTCGTTGGGTTCAGAAGTGGAAGGAAAATCGGTTGTTCCGGGAAACAGGGCGCGACGCAAGCCCACCATGGCGATAATCGCGCGATCGCGAAAAGGTCCGATAGCAGGAGTCTTGAGTGCCTCCGAAAGGGTATAGTCGATCTCCTGCAGCAATTGCGCGCTGGGTTCGCGTCGCGGTTTTCGCAGGTACGATGCGAGGGCATCCAGCAGCCGGCGGACAGACGAGCCTGAGCGCGGCATGGATTGCAAAGCTGTTTGCAGCACAGCGATATCATTGCCGACCCGCAGGGCCAGCAGCGGATCGGGATGCACAGGGATGGCGTTGTGGCTGGCTGCCGGCAGCCGTGTCTGCAGTAGCCCAACCCGGTCAAGCATGCGGGAGGTCAGATGTGGTGTGATCCGGGCGCGACGCGTAGATGCCAGCGTGGCAAGGTCATGCCGACTGGCATTCTGGATACGGATGACCGCGCGTTCTGCACTGATTGTGCGGAACAGGCTCGCAACCAGTGCCGCAACGATTGTGCCTGCGATCTGACCAGTAATGCTGTTTAAATAGACATCCATAGTGGCCTGATTAAGATCAGTAAGCGCCAGGGAACCCAGTACCCCAAAGAGCATTGCCATGGCCTTCAGGGCAAAGGCAGGTCGGGCTGCCAGGGCCGAAAGCACGAATACAGCCGGAAAGATCACCATCGCGAGCATTTCAAATGTGTGTACCGCGGGCAACGCAATCAATATGTAGAATGCCGAAACAGGAATGGAGTAAATCGTGTAGCGCAGAAAGACGCGTATGGGCGCCGCCGGATTGTCCAGCGTAGAGAAAAAGCAGCTGAAGACTGCCGCCATCATGGCCGCCGTACCTCCCTGAGGCCAGGCTGTTACGATCCAGAAAACGCAACATATGCCAATTGCAATTGCTGCTGTCATAGCCGATTGCAATGCAATTGCATGGTCGATATGCAGGTCCGGCTTGCGGCGATTTGCGTATGTCTCGCCAGTAGCTTTCTGAATACCAGAGTCAAGGTCGCTTCGCATCTGAACACATTTGGCATAGGTGTTGATCAGTTCGTGCAGTCGGGTGGTCAGGCTGGCGGTCAGCAGGGCATTCCATCTGGTATCGATGCCAATCTCTGGCCTAAAATTGTCGATTTCCTGATGTAATTGCCGCAGCTGATTCGGGTCCGGCAAGGTTCCCGATTCAACCCAATTACTGATTTTTGCAAGTATTGCTTCCAATGGAGCAGGTAGCGGCCGGCCTCCGGCCTGCAGCGCATTGAGTCTGTCTTCCACCGAGGAAATCGTGGGCGTCAGGCTGATAATTCTGTTGAGTAACGCCCGCAACAGATGCGAAGACCAGCGGATATTGCTGGTATCAAAGGGGATATGTGTGGCGTTCAGACGCAGCTGGGTGATATCGTTGGCCAGCTTGCGGCGATTCTGCCTGTCTTCTTCCGCTGTGGCACGGCGCAGGGTTGAAACCATCCATGTACGCGCATCAGCCAGCGTTTTGTCCAGTCCTGATATCACCACAGGTGCAATACTGCGAGGCAGAACAAGCGTGTGGATCAGGGCAGCGCACATAATTCCCAGACTGATTTCCTCAACGCGTGAGATGCCTTTGTCAAAAAGTCCTATCGGATCGTCCACTGCGGGAAAGCCGATCAGTGCGGCGGTGTAGCCCGCGAGCATGAACACATAGGAGCGGGGTGTGCGGTCCAGCAGCGAAATATACAGACAGCCCCCAACCCAAAGCGCCATAGCCGCAGTCGTGAGCAGCGGGCTCTGATTAAGATTCGGAATAATGACGATGGCGGCTGCTGAGCCTAGCACTGTCCCACCGAGCCGGTACAGGGCTTTGGAGCGGATGCTTCCTGCCCATGGCTGGGTGGTCACCACATAGGCCGTCATCATCGCCCAGAATGGATTTGCCAGGCCGACGCTGTATGAAATATAAAGCGCCATCATGGCGCTTATATAACATTTGAAGGAAAACAGCGCCTCGTCGCGGTTGAAAAGCGTCATTTCTGAAAATCCGGATATTTGGCTGAAGCCCTGGCGGCGGTAGCACTGTTGGTCCTGATTGCGCCGAGTACGCGCAGGAATGCGTCAGCATCCTCTTGGGAAACGTCTGAAAATACTTCACGCCGAAAGCTGAGCAGGCGTGTGTCGATATCACTTGCTATGCGACGCCCCGCGTCAGTCAGGTGAACGGTTTTGCTGCGTCCATCATCAGGATCCAGTTTTCGTGCAGCCAGCCCGCTGGCTTCCAGCTGATCAAGCAGCCGCACCAGAGAGGGGGCTTCAATGCCCAGCTCCTCGGCAATATCCTTCTGCCTTACGCCCTCGCCAAGCCGCTGAATGACGACGAGCGGCCAAGCCGTTGCCTGGGACACACCCAGTTCCGCCAGCAACTGGTCAGCAGATGCGCGATAGGCACGCGCCATGTGCAGCATTGTCTGGCTCATGGCCATAAGGGTGGCGTCCGAGGGGGGATTTGATTTTTTAGTCATGGCAAGTAGGACCGAAAATGGCATTTGAAAAAGGAATGCCAATTGAAATAGTTAGCTAACTAACTATTGTAATGAGTAAAACTGAATTGGCGCTGAAATTGCGTTTGACATATCGCTCCAAAGTCGGAAACTTCCTTCGCTGTGACAGATCCGGTTCCGTTGCGACGCCTGACTACTTACATGCGGACACATGATGATCCCGTTGATGCAACAAATGGGATTGCGTTTATTGATAAACTCGATCAGGTATTTCGTACTTGATATGGAGTAAGTCATGGGGATTACCGCAGCACAACTGGAGCGGGATACGCTGTATTCGCTGATATCGAATCGGCGCAGTATCCGGCAGTTCGATTCTGGCGGTGTGAGTGCGGAAGCGCTGCGGCGCATTCTGGTTTGTGCGCAGGGCGTACATGACGCAGAAGGGCACCGTGGTGCGCCGTCAGCCCATGCGTTGTACCCGCTGGGCCTGACCGTCATTGCCCGGCGGGTTCAGGATATGGCGCCAGGGACATATGATTTTGATGCGCACACTCATCAGCTCAATCGCACCGTTAACGTGCCGCCCCAGGGTGGTTTTCTGGCAGTGTCGCTGGCTGAAGATACCTGGCTTGAGTCTGCGCCGGTCCTGATTGTCATCACAGCTGACTACGCAAGTGCGCTGGCGCATTTTGCCGAACAGCAAGCGGACGGCAGACGCGGAGCGCGATATATAGACGTTGAAGCAGGCGCGATATCGCAGTCGCTGTATCTCGCGGCAATGGTGGAAGGAATGGGTGGTGTACTGGTAATGGGCGTGGACGACACAGCTCTTGCCGACCTGCTGACGGTTCGTTCGGGACATAGTCCGGTAGCCATATTCTGTCTGGGTTCTGCTCAGGCGTGATTGTGATGTGCCATTTCAGGTGCGTCCGGGCGCGTTTTGTTTGTCCCGGATTTGTTATGATGGGCCACAGTGACGCATTTGAAGGAAGGTCGAATGAGCCAGGTTGAAATGTCAAAAACACTGACTGTCTTGCCACGCATTCTGCTGCTTTCTGGCAGCACACGCAGGCAATCGTTCAACACTCGGCTGGCAAAGTGCATGTCCACAGCGGTTGAGAAAGCGGGAGGCACTGCTACTTTAATCAGTCTGGCCGATTACCCCATGAGCCTCTATAACGGCGATGATGAGGCCGAGCACGGCCTGCCCGACGCTGCCCGTCAGTTGCGAGCCCTGTTCAAGTCCCATCATGGGGTATTCTTCGCTTCTCCTGAAGAAAATGCTTCCATTTCAGCGTTGCTAAAGAACACCATTGACTGGGTGTCTCGTACAGATAATGAAGAAGCGGGCAAAATTCCGTTTGTAGGCAAGGTTGCGGCTATCGGCGGGGCGACCACGGGCGAATCCGGGACCAGGCTCGGCCTGCTGCATCTTCGAACCGTATTGTCTGGCCTGGGCATGCTTGTCGTGCCGGCAATGGTGATGATTCCTTTTGCGGCCAATGCCTTTGATGACAACGGTAATTTGAACAGCGAAGAGCATTGTGCTGCCTTGGATAGCGTGGCGTTGTCGCTGGTTAGTACTGCTCAGACTGCGGGGCGCATATCCTGAGGCCTTCTTTCGAAGGCGGGCAGGACCGCATCACAAACTTCGTTGCCGGCGACCGACAGGGGTACATGCTTTGGACGAGCGCCGGCAGATTACCAGCGTGGCGTCATGTTCAGTGCGACACACTGCTGGAAAACACGTTAATGACCACCACACCCGCGATAATCAGCCCCATGCCAATCAAGGCTGCGCCATCCAGCGATTGCCCAAACCATAGCCAGCCAATCAACGAAATGAGTACGATACCCACGCCGGACCAGATTGCGTATGCAATACCGGTGGGCATGGTTCGAAGACTGAGAGACAACAGGAAAAAAGCGGCTGCATAGCCGGCTATTGTGATCAGAGAAGGAACAAGTCGGGTAAAGTTTTCGGAAGATTTGAGAAATGAGGTGGCGATCACTTCCATCAGGATCGCGCCGGCCAGAAATAGATAGGTTGATACAGGGGTCATTGCCATGAGATCAATCGGGATTGCTGCTGAATTTGTCTGCGAACATAGCGGTGAATGCAGATGCGTTGCCATAGTACCGTTCGTGTGCCAATCTTTCAAGCCTGTGTCCTTTCTGGATCACAAAAGCTGGAAAGCCATGGGCACCGGCCTCGTGCATGAGCCTGAGTGTATTGTCCAAATGATCCAGAATATTATCTTTGAGGATGGACTGGTATTGATTTGTGAATGACTCGCGCTCCAGACCCAGGTTCTGCGCCAAGTCTGCCAGTGTGTTTTCCTGCACGATGGCACGCCCCTGGCGGTAATGCGCATTCTGTACGGCATGGAGCATGTCCGGCTCGGAGCCGGGCGAGATGGCACCCGCTGCAAGAATGGCGGCAATGGGGGGGAGCGAGTCGTAAATTGTATCCTCACGGGCAAGCAGGCCATCCAGATAGGCCTCGCCAAATATTTGTCCTGTTATTTCTGCTATCCTTGCATCCGCCTGGCGTATCATTGCCCGTTTACCCGCAGGCAATGGCATCCGCTGGAACAGGCCACCTGCGTGCATTTCAAATGCGAACTGTGCACGTAAAGGACTGCTAAGAATATCCTGCAGCAGGGGTGCCGCAGCATAACACCAGCCACAAAGCGGGTCATAGATATAGTGCAGCGCATTTTTCATCATAAGTCCTTTTTCGGGCGCAAGTGTCTGAAAGGTATGGAACTAACACAAGTGCGCAAATTGGCACTAGACTAGGCATATTACTCCTGGCCTGCGGAAAAATGTTTAATCCAGCCTTTAATTACATTCGGCGAGATTCGGCTAGGGAGTGATGCTTACCAGAACAACCGATTACTTTTCAGGGGAGAACAATGGATACCATACAGCACCAGTACGAGACGACTTACCATTCCGAAGAGACGACCCAGCTGCGGGAAGATCTGGCGCTTGCCTTGCGGGCAGCCGCCTTTCACGATCTTTCCGAAGGCGTTTGCAATCATTTCAGCGCAGAGGTACCCGCCTGTGCTGACTGGTTTCTGCTGAATCCCCGGGGCTTTCAATGGTCAGAAATTCAGGCCGAAGATATTGTGATGGTCGATGCACAGGGCAATAAGCTTTGGGGAAAACACGAAATTGAACCTACGGCACTGTTTATTCATGCCGCTGTTCACCGGATCGCCCGGAAAAAATGCGTATTGCATACGCATATGCCATACGCAACTGCATTGACGCTTACCGAAAACGGTGGCCTGGATCCATTATTGTCACAAAACGCCATGCGGTATTACAACCGGATTGCCATTGATCGCACCTACAATGGTCTGGCACTGGATCACGCCGAAGGAGAGCGTATTGCACACGCCATGAATGGTGCCGACGTTGCCTTCCTGACGAATCACGGCCCTATTGTATGCGGGGAAAGTGTGGCCTATGCATATGACGATCTTTATTATCTGGAGCGAGCCGCCCGGGTCGAAGTGCTGGCGCATTCTTCGGGTCTGCCACTGAAACCGGTAGACGAAGAAAAAGCTGCGCTTGCCGCCCGGCAGATCCAGCAGGAGCGCCTGCAGTCGACGCTGTTCTTCGAGTCTCTGAGACGGTTGCTGTAAAGGTTGCTGCTGTTATTACGAAATTGCCATCATTCTCGTTGTAAGGTAGCTGATCAACTGGCAAGTTTTTTGACCAGCCACTGATTCACGAGATCGGCAATTTCCTGGTTGTTGGTATCCATCATCATGACATGGGAATTGCCGGTGATGCCAAGCTGAGGTAAAGAGAGCACGTAAGTGCCGGGTGTTGTGTCCGCAAAGCTCAGGATTTTTTTTCGGATCAGCGGCCATCTGCTGTCTGTATCAATGTTGTCACCAAGAAGCACCAGTACGGGAACCGTAAAATTCGAAAAATCCGCGTCCGGTATACCGGCTGGCTCCACTGCCACGAGTGCCCGGATCCGATCGGGGTGTCTGCCGGCCAGCTGCAACGCAAGTGGACCGGCCTGTGAGTGGCAGATGATCGTGGCAGTACCAAGGCGAAGCAGCAGGGCATCGAACGCGTCAATGATGGCTTTATTGGTGTGTGTCCAGCGAGGCACCATCTGACGGGTGAACGCATCAAAGGCATGCAGCGGGAAACGCGTATTCTTATAGGGCGTACGTTGGGCGGGATCACTGTGATAACTTTCTGCATGCATGCCAATTCGGAATCGGCTGAAAATATCATTGACTGTCTGGATCACGGGGTTCTCGGGCCAGATTTCAGGAAAAGGGGCAAAGCCGGATCGGCCTCTTTCTACCGAATCGCACAGGTAGACATCCCATCCATGGCGAATGAAATAATTGACCCAACCCTCCCGACCATCTGGCGTGGTTTCCCATGCAGCGCCCGTCATTCCACCACCATGCCAGAATACAAGGGGGCCCTTGCCATTGGACCGCTCGGGCAAAAAGTATTGCACATACATCTGCTCAACCATGTATGTGCCATTCAAATTGATGATCACGGGTTCGCCTCCCGCACTCATTACACGCTGGTATGCGGGCTGATTTGCCAGTTGCACGGACCGTCCGCCGATGTGGAATGACCCCATGTCTCTGAGGTGAAGGGTAGGTTTCGGTGTTGCGCTCATGCTTGGTACGTTCTGATGTTTATCACAAGTGGGAAGCCACCGATCCTTGTGCCCATTCGTCGGTGCCCCGATTTTTTTAGTCAGTGACCTAGTTTCTATTTGGCAGTGATATTGTTTTCCCTGATCAGAGTTGCAAGCTTGCTGGTCTCAGATTTCAGGAACTTCTCAAGTTCGCCGGGTGATCCACCCGCAATATCCACACCCAGATCTGTAAATTTTTTCTGAACCTCAGGGTCCTTGAAAGCGGCATTGAATGCGGCGTTCAATTTATCGATATTCTCTTGTGGGGTACCAGCGGGAACCAGCAATCCAAACCATGGGGTGATCAGCATATCTGGATAGCCGGACTCTGCAAAGGTAGGTACATCGGGAACGGCAGGGGAACGCTGCTTGCTGGCGAGGGCAAGGGCATTGAGTCTGCCGCTTTTGATGCTCGCCAGAGAGGCGGGTAGATTGTCGAAATACATGTCGACCTGGCCACCAAGCAGATCGCCTGCGACCTGGCCTGCGCCTTTATATGGGATATGGGCGATGTCGATACCTGCCTCGTGTTTGAGCATTTCAATACCGATATGCGCAGATCCGCCGATCCCGGACGAAGCTGCATTGATCTTTCCGGGATTTTCTTTTGCGTAGGTCACAAAGTCAGCAACCGTTTTGGCCGGAATTTTTTTTGGGTTGGTGACCAGAACGCTGGGAACGGTACCAACCATCACGACAGGCTCGAACTGGGTTTCCATATCATAAGGGGCTGGCTTGTATAAAGATGGTGCTACTGCGCAGCCATAGGCGCACATGACAAGTGTGTAGCCATCATTCTTTGCCCTAGCTACAGACTGGACACCGATGGAGCCGCCGGCGCCAGCCTTGTTCTCAATGACGACAGACTGTTTCAGCTGTGCTGATGCTTTTTCACCCATGATCCTGGCCAGGATATCCGGCGTACCCCCGGCTGGGAAGGGAACAACGATTGAAATGCTGCGTTCGGGAAAGGATGTTGCATGCGCCTGGCTTACAGAGAGAATGGCAGCAGCAACGACGGTTGCCATGAAGAAAACGCTTTTTCCTATGATGTGTCTCATGTCTTGTTCCATTATGATAGTTGATATTCTTTTCAGGACATCTGCTGTTGTATTCCAGCAAAGTAATGTAATGACCGCTGAAGTTCAACATGAAACGCCGGGTCATTACAGCACGGCGCGAGCCATAATCAGCGCCGTTGCGTGTCAGATAGTCCTGCCCGGGTGTGCCAGCGCACACCGGTATTCATTCTAACAACGCAGATAATATTAATATAATGATTTATTATCATCATTTGCATATCAAAAACGATATGGATAATTATCCGTTACAGTCGAAAAATCCTTTTCCCGTGCTGCGTCGCCTGAATCTGAGCCTGTTGCTAACTTTTGATTCACTGATGCACACACGTAGCGTGACAGAGTCGGCACGCCGGTTGCATAAAAGCCAGCCCGCAATCAGTCGGGAGCTGAGTCGACTGCGCACGCTTCTGGGCGATCCACTTTTTGTCGTAGTCAGGAAACAGCTGGTGCCAACGGAGCGTGCGATCAACCTTCATCGAGCTTCGCATCAGGCGCTGGTGGCGCTGGAACAGGCGGCAGGCAGGGGGCAGACATTCAACCCGGCGTCTCTTAGTGGGGTGGTCAACATTGGCGCCGCCGCACATATTGAGCTGCTTATTGCTGCACCGCTTACCCTGGCGCTTCAGAAGGCTGCGCCAGGTCTCACAGTCCGGTTCCAGCCTGTTCACGGGGATTTCGTGCCAGATGATCTGGAATCGGACTCAATGGATATGGCGATCGGACTGTTTCAGAAGCCAGGCTCGCGATTCAGGCACAAATTACTTTTTGAAGATGAACGCGTGTGCGTGGTGTCTGCGAAACATCAGCTTGCAGGACGACGGGAACTGGCTTTATCAGATCTGGCACAAATCAAATGGCTGGCATTCTCGCACATGTATGGCAGGCAAACGAATTTCACACGTGCATTGGGTGATACCAATAGCGAAATGCCATTCACCGCGTATGTATCAAATTTCGGAATGGCACCGCACTTTCTGCTCGAATCCGATTATGCGACTACGATGCCAAGCCGCATCGCGAAGAAATATCAGCAGTATTTTGGCCTGGCGCATATTCGCCTGCCAGGCGTACTTAGGCGGGCGAATATGATAATGGTCTGGAGCGAGAAAAACGAACACTCACAGATGAACCGGTGGCTGCGCGAGTCAACGGAGCAGGTAATGGCACAACTGTCCCTCGCTTAACCGCGGATCGTGTTTGTGACGCTTCACCAGGTGGGGGCGTTTGAGTCAGGTATTTACACACACCGCTGCAGGCGGCAGGACGCCTTTCTCTGACCGCATTGTCAGTATTGCAATCAGCAGACTGGCAACGGGCATGGCTGCGGCGACATAGGGAATCCAGGGCAGGCCACCTTGCTGCGCAATAACCATGCCGCCAGCCCAGGCGCCCAGGGCATTACCCAAATTGAAGGCAGCGATGTTAAGGCTGGAAACCAGGCTTTGGTCGGCGTTCGTGATTTTTCCCAATACCCACATTTGCAGGGGAGCAACGGTGCTGAAGGCTGCGACACCAAACAGTCCCACGGCGACGACTGCCATAATCTGGTTCTGGAACGCCCAGGGCAGGAGCAGCAGTACGACAGTTAGCGCGATCAAACTGCCGATCACCGTTGTCTTCAGGTACCGGTCTGCGAGTTTTCCGCCCAGCAGATTGCCGATTACCAGACCAACGCCAAATACGATGAGTATCGGCGAGAGGGCAGATTTGTCAAAGCCGCTCATTTGTGTCAGCAACGGGGCAATATAGGTAAAAACGGCAAATACTCCGGCAAACCCGAATACGGTCGTCATGAGCCCGGCAATAACACTGCGACTGGCCAGGCTGCGTATGCTTGCGCGCCAGTCGTTACGTGCATCTGTCGGTTGGGTGCGGGCAGGAACGAAATGACGAATGACAAAGAACGACAGCACGCCAATCAGGGTGACTGCCCAGAATGTGGCGCGCCATCCGTACAGTTGACCCAGGAACGTGCCAAACGGAACGCCAAGGATATTGGCTGCGGTCAGGCCTGTGAACATGACGGCAATGGCCGAGGCCTGTTTGTCCTTTGCGACCAGGCGTGTGGCAACAACCGAGCCGACGCCAAAAAATGTGCCATGGGCAAAAGAGGTCAGCACCCTTGCGAAAAACAGAAACCAGTAGTTGGGGGCGAGTGCGCAGGCCGCATTACCGAGTGTAAAGATGACCATGAGTACCAGCAAGGTGGTTTTGTGGGGCAGACGGGCAGTGGCGATAGTAAAGATTGGCGCGCCCACGACGACGCCAAGCGCATATCCGGAAATCAGTGAGCCGGCGGTCTGGGCCGAGATGGCAAGATCATTGCCGACTTCAAGCAGCAGTCCCATAATCACAAACTCGGTAACACCGATTCCAAACGCGCCGGCCATTAATGCATAAACGGCAATAGGCATGATAAATCCCAAAAGTAGAAGAAAGCAGGCCTATTATTGCGCGGGCGAGTCCAGAGAAACAGCCGGTCTGCGGCAAATGATTTGTGCGTGAAATTCACGAATTGGCGTTTCTCCAGTGCTTGAGTCTCCTTTGATTGCAGGAGAGAAGCATTGCCGCCGGGTAGTCAGCGCAGGGTTGTATGCGTAGCGAGAAAATCAAGGAAGACGGCGACACGCCTTGGCATCAGATCGCGTTTGCCCATGAAGACGGCGTAGAAAGATTCGGATTCAGCCTTGTTATACGGCTCCAGCACCTGCACGAGTCTCCCTGTGTTCAGTTCCTTTTCCACGACGAAGCGCGGGATGCGCCCCAGCCCCATGCCCTGTATGACCAGATGCTTAAGGGACAGGCCGTTGTTTACGCGAAGTGCAGTATCGGTCGTGATTTGAATAGGGATACCGTTTTTTTCCAGATTCCATCCCCGGGTCGAACGAGGCAGATTCAGATCGAGCTTGTGATGCGCTGACAGTGCTTCGGGTTCAATGGGCGTTCCATGCTCTTTGAGATAGGCGGGGGCGGCCACAATAACGAGGGGAGATTGCCCCAGCTTGCGCGCATATAGATCCGAGTCTTTCAGCTTGCCGGCGCGGATGGCGACATCGACTCTTGCGTCGTACATGTCTACCACGTCGTCAGTCAGATCGATGTTCAGTGTGATATCCGGAAATTGCGCATGAAATAAAGGAACGAGAGGCAGCAGAATGAGCTCTCCGAAAGGGATGTTGGTATTGATCCGTAATGGTCCGGTAGGCAGCGTATTTTCGGTCATTCCTGCTTCGATATCGTTCAGTTCCGCGAGCAGACACTTGCTTCGATGAAAAAACGATTCGCCGGCCGGGGTGGGTGAGAGCTTGCGCGTGGAGCGATTCAGCAGCATCACGCCCAGGCGCGCTTCCAGTCTGGCCACCGCCTTGGATACGGCAGAGGGGCTCATGCAGAAATGTCTGGCAGCCAGTGAGAAGCTTCCCGATTCGATTGTGGCAACAAATAACTCCATTTCAGCAAGCTTGTTGCTTTTGGACGCAGATGACATATGAATATTGTTCACAAATGTTGTGATTACAGATGTCTGGATTGTAAATCATCTGCGCTTCATACTGCATACCTACCACGAATCCTATTGCCCCGGCATTGTGGAAGTCTTTCGGGGAAACTATCTCATAACGGAGTTTTAAATGAAATCGTTCATATTGCTATTGCTAACTGCCATTCTTGGTTTGCAAACTGTGTATGCCCGGGATCATTCCTGGGCCGCGAGCTGGCAGGCCAGCCCGCAACCGGTCTGGGATGACAGCTTTGCTTTTCCTACCGGTATTCCGGAAACAATACAAGACGCAACATTTACACAGAACGTGATGATCAGTCGTGGTGGCACACGCCTGCGTTTGCTTGTTTCCAATCGATATGGCACGACGCCTCTGGTGCTGAACCAGACGACTGTGAGTCGCGCCCGGCAGGATGGCAGGAAGTACGACACACCCATTGTGGTGTTGTTCGGAGGACAGCCGACTGTCTCTGTGGCGCCGGGCAAGTCTGCCCTGTCAGATCCGGTAAATCTGGTGACAGACGATCTGACGTCGCTGCAGATTTCGCACTATGTGCGGGCACTCACGCCACTGATGACGTTTCACTGGGATGGGAGACAACAGGCAAATTTTCGCCGTGGCAACCAGACCAAGAATCAACTGACGGCATTCGACAATGCCTTGCACGTTACTCAGGCCCGGGTGTTTCTGAGTCGGATTGACACTGAAGGCGACAATCGGCGTTGTGCCGTTGCGGTGCTGGGTGATTCGATTACCGATGGCAATGGCGTACCGTTGGATTCGAATGCCAGACTGACAGATTACATGGCCATACAGTTGAGCCATTCGGGCGTTGCGGTGATCAATGCGGGTATTTCGGGCGCGCGGTTGCTGAAAGACAAAATGGGAGAAAATGCCTTCGCGCGCATTGCGCAGGATGTGTTCGATGCCCCCGGAGTCAATACCGTTGTCATTTTTATTGGAATCAACGACATCAGCTGGCCCAAGACTGCTTTTGCACCCGAGCTACCGATACCGACACTTGAGTCATTGCAGACGGGATATCGCAGACTTGCCGAACTGGTTCGCCAGAAGGGGCTGAGGGTGATTGGTGTGACGTTGACACCTTTTCGCGGCGCGCTGGCCGGAACCCCTTTGGATAATTACTATGACGCAGAAAAAGATCGTCTGAGGATGCAGGTGAATGCCTGGATGCGTCAGGAAAAAATATTTGATGAACTGGTTGATGCTGATGTCCTGCTGCAAGATAACAATGACCCGTCAAAGCTGGAAAGCCGCTATGACTCCGGCGATCATTTGCACCCCGGGCCTGCGGGAAACGAAGTTTTGGCAAAAGCCATCAGTCAGCGCGTTGGTCAGTGTCACTGAATCACAAGTGTGAATTTGCGACCTTTGCGCCATCACTCAGGATGACCTTACTTTTTTGCCATCACTCAGGAATTGTCAGATTATTACATCTGTGAAGTTGTGTGCGCGCAAAGCAAGTACAATACCCTCATCGTTATATCAGCGTAAGTTCTGTGGACTTGCTGGATATTGGCGGAACTATACATCACAGCAGATGTCCATGGCGTGCGCGTACGTTTCATTCCTCCAGGAGCGGCAAATGGAGCTGGACACTCTGACCCTGGCCCGAATACAGTTCGGGTTCACCATTTCCTTTCATATTATCTTCCCTGCCATCACCATTGGTCTTGCCAGTTACATGGCCGTACTCGAAGGCTTGTGGCTCAAAACTGCCAATACTGTCTACCGCGATCTGTATCATTTCTGGCTGCGTGTTTTTGCGATCAATTTCGGCATGGGCGTTGTGTCCGGGCTGGTGATGGCATATCAGTTCGGCACCAACTGGAGCTATTTCTCGGACTTTGCCGGTGGCGTCACCGGACCGCTGCTGACCTATGAAGTGTTGACTGCCTTTTTTCTTGAGGCAGGCTTTCTGGGGGTGATGATGTTTGGCTGGCACCGCGTGGGGCCACGTCTGCATTGGTGTTCCACCATTTTCGTCGCAATCGGAACCTTGATTTCTGCGACCTGGATTCTGGCATCCAATAGCTGGATGCAAACCCCTCAGGGATATGAAATTATCAACAGTCGGGTCGTTCCCACAGACTGGTTCGCTGTGATCTTCAACCCGTCCTTTCCGTACCGGCTGATTCATATGGTGATCGCCGCTTTCCTTACGACCGCACTGATTGTAGGCGGCGTTGCTGCGTGGCATATGTTGCGTCGAAATATGCAACCTTCAGTCAGGAAAATGTATTCCATGGCGATGTGGATGCTGATCGTGGTTGCGCCAATCCAGATTTTCGTGGGTGATTTACATGGCCTCAATACCCTGAAACATCAGCCGGCGAAACTAGCTGCAATGGAAGGGCACTGGGAAAATGGCCCTCCCGGCGAAGGGGTACCACTGGTGCTGTTCGGGTGGCCGGATATGGAAAGAGAGGAAACTCGTTTCAAGGTTGAGGTTCCGCGAGTGGGTAGCATGATTCTGACACATAGCCTGGACGGCACCATCCCCGGCTTAAAAGAGTTTGCTCCGGAGGACAGGCCCAATTCCACAATTGTGTTCTGGACATTCAGGATTATGGTAGGCCTGGGCATGCTGATGCTGCTGCTGGGTGCGCTGGCACTTTATGCGCGCTGGAAGGGCAGGCTGTACACCAGTCCGATGCTGCATCGTTTTTCCATGTACATGGGAACCAGCGGCGTGATCGCGTTACTTGCGGGCTGGTATACAACTGAAATCGGGCGCCAGCCGTGGGTTGTGTATAACGTCATGCGTACGGCAGATGCCGTGACGCCGCATAGTGCACTTGAACTGACCATTACGCTGATATTGTTCATCGTGGTGTATTTCGTACTGTTCGGCGCAGGGATCGTATACATGCTTCATATCATGGCACAGGGACCGCAGCCGACAACGCATCTTGAAATCGGAGGGGGTGGACCAGGTGAGTCGCGTACGCCGGCAAGGCCGCTGTCGGCCGCAACCGACGCCGATGAAGAACCTAACACCTCAGAACAGGGAGACCGTCATGGGAATTGATATTTCACTTCTGTGGGCCGTGATTATTCTTTTCGGTATCATGATGTATGTAATCATGGACGGATTCGATCTGGGTATCGGTATACTTTTCCCTTTTATGCCAGCGCGTGAAGATCGTGATGTGATGATGAATACCGTCGCACCCGTCTGGGACGGCAATGAAACCTGGCTGGTGCTGGGCGGCGCGGGGCTGATGGCAGCATTTCCACTGGCCTATTCGGTGATACTTAGCGCTTTTGCAATGCCTCTTATTTTGATGTTGCTGGCGCTGATTTTTCGCGGTGTTGCATTCGAATTTCGCTTTCGCGCCAGCGATGCCCGTCGCCGATGGTGGGATGCCGCGTTCATTGGCGGGTCTGTGCTGGCGACGTTTTTTCAGGGTGTGACCCTGGGGGCATACATTGACGGTATCAAAGTTGTGAATCGTGCTTATGCCGGTGGCCCGCTAGACTGGCTGACACCATTCACGGTTTTTACCGGTATCGGCTTGGTGATTGCCTACGCACTGCTGGGTTGTACATGGCTGGTTCTGAAGACAGATGGCAACCTGCAGAAGCGGATGATTCAATTGGCCCGGCCACTCACATTTGTATTGCTTGCCATCATTGGCATTCTGAGTATATGGACACCCCTTGGTAACGCGGGTATTTACGATCGCTGGTTTTCCCTGCCCAACCTGTTCTGGTTCGCTCCCGTCCCCATTCTGGTCGTTTTGGTGAGCCTGGGTCTTATTCGCAGCCTCAATCACAATCCTCACGCAGAGCCTTTTATCTTTACGCTTTGTATGGTGTTCCTGGGTTATAGTGGGCTGGGCATCAGTGTATGGCCAAATATTATTCCGCCTGATATTACCATCTGGGATGCGGCCGGTCCGGCAGAAAGCCAGGGCTTTGCGCTGGTCGGCGCGCTCTTTATCATTCCGTTCATTCTCATGTACACCTCATGGGCGTATTACGTGTTTCGGGGAAAGGTGAACGCGGATGCCGGCTACCATTGAGCGTGCCATGACTCAAAGACAACCCCGACAAGGTGCTTTCGTGCCTCCTCGCAAAGGCAGCCGCTGGCTCTGGTTTGTGGGCCTGTGGCTTGCGGGAACCGTAACCCTGCTGGTGGTGGCTTTCCTGTTAAGGGCGCTCATGTCAGCGGTGGGTATGAGTTCCTGAAAGGCGGTGTGCACTGCCGCTGCACAGGCATATCCATTTGATCCCGGAATAAGAACCATAATTCATATACGGTTATTCTTGCGGCTACCGATGTTGTTGATGATGTCGCATTGATCGTACGTTGCGAAAAAGTAACTTGCTGACTGTAACCTTTAAGACTCTTCTCTTCTTTTGATTTCTGTCAACTAGTGTGTTTGGCATAATGCGCAGAGAGTGCAACAGTTACATAGAATATCCTTAAGAAACATCATTCCGATAGCGCAATACAAGGGGATCTGGTTGCGAAGGTGTTTCAATAACCAGGAGAAATTGATGAAACTGCAACGTCTCGCACTTGCTTTGATGCTGGCTTTCAGTGCCACCTGTCATGTTGCCACGGGGAAAACAGCCGACAGTACACCGACAACCACTACAGTTACGACCAGTGTTGCGGATAAATCCGAGGGTAGTGAGCTGCCTGTGGAAGAAGCGGTACGTGTTGCGCCGCCTATGGTGCCACCACCCATTACCCGCAAGCATCCTGCCAAAGTCGTGGTAAAGATGGAAACCGTAGAAAAGGTCATGAAAATGGCCGATGGCGTGGACTACATGTACTGGACATTCGATGGTTCAGTGCCAGGTACATTCCTTCGTGTACGGGAAGGTGATCAGGTGGAGTTCCATCTGTCCAATCATCCCACTTCAAAAATGCCACATAATATCGACCTGCACGCAGTGACAGGCCCGGGGGGAGGTGCTGCTGCATCACTGACGGCACCCGGCCACACTTCGACATTCAGTTTCAAGGCGCTCAATCCTGGCCTGTATATTTATCACTGCGCAACGTCACCTGTCGGTATGCATATTGCAAATGGCATGTATGGACTGATTCTCGTCGAACCCAAAGAAGGATTACCAAAAGTGGATCGCGAGTACTATGTGGTTCAGGGTGATTTCTATACCAAGGGTGAATATGGCCAGCCGGGACTGCAGCCTTTCGATATGAAGAAGGCGATCAATGAGCACGCAGACTACGTTGTTTTTAACGGTTCCGTTGGTGCGCTGATCGGCGATAATGCGCTCACAGCCAAGGTGGGGGAGACGGTCAGGTTGTTTGTGGGCAACGGTGGTCCCAATCTTGTTTCTTCATTCCATGTGATCGGTGAAATTTTCGATAAAGTCTATGTGGAAGGAGGAAAACTCGAGAATCACAACATTCAGACCACACTGGTTCCCGCAGGCGGTTCTGCCATGGTCGAGTTTAAACTTGATGTCCCTGGTAGTTTGGTGCTGGTCGATCATTCCATATTCCGCGCATTCAATAAGGGTGCCCTGGGCAATATCGTTGTTAGCGGCGACCCGAATCCGCAAGTGTATAGCGGCAAGCAGAAAGACAGTGTCTACCTGCCAGAGGGTTCAGCTATTCAGTCTGTAAGCACTGGTAAAGCGCCTGCCCAGGTGCTTGCCGATTCAAAAGACGAGCAGATCAAATTTGGTCAGCGCATTTATGAGGCGAACTGTCAGGCTTGTCACCAGGCGGATGGTGCAGGTATTGCTGCCGCCTTCCCACCACTGGCCGCTGCCGATTTCCTGAATGAAGACCCCAAACGGGCAGCCAATATTATTACTCACGGTCTGTCCGGTCCTATCACGGTGAACGGTACGAAGTTCAACGGCGTCATGCCCGCCATGCTGCTGAACGACCATGATGTTGCCAATGTGGTGACGTTCATCCTGAACAGCTGGGGTAACAAAGGGGGATCCATTTCTGCAGAAGACGTGGCTGCCGAGCGCAAAGCCCCGCCATTTCAGGCTGTAAGCGGAGCACACTGATGGCAACGTCTGCAGCCCGTCACATGATGACAGGTGTGGTACTTGGTGCCGCGATGTCAAGTGTGATGCTGGCGCACGCGGCAGAGCGGAACGGTATGATCCATTTACCCGGTGGAGAGTACCGCCCCCTGATTTCTGCCAGCAGCACGCCCAAAGTCCTGGTCAAGCCATTCTGGCTGGACACGGCGCCCGTTACCAATCGGGCGTTCGCAACGTTCGTGGCAGATCATCCGCAATGGTCGGCAGGCAAGGTTTTGCCCATGTTTGCCGAGCCCCGGTATTTGCAGCATTGGCGCGCTGACGGGATTTTGCAACCGTTCGGATCGGAAGATGAGGATCGGCCCGTTGTCAATGTTTCGTGGTTTGCTGCAAGAGCCTATTGCACGGCGCAGGGAAAACGTCTGCCCACGATTGCCGAATGGGAGTTTGCGGGCCAGGCCTCTGCGACCAGACCGGATGGCAGCGCCGATCCTGATTACGTTCAGCATATTCTTGACTGGTACGCAAAGCCTGCCACCCAGGCTTTGCCAGCGGTCATGCAATCCCGTCCAAACTACTGGGGGGTTCATGATATGCATGGTGTGATATGGGAGTGGACACAGGACTTTAATATGAGCCAGGTATTGCGCAGCCAGCAATCGAATATTCAGACTCTGGTTGTCAATGGCAAGGATGTGCCGGTTGATCTGGGCGCCTTTTGCGGAGCGGGTGCGGCGGGGGTTGCCAATCCTTCCGACTATGCGGCATTTATGCGCTACAGCTTTCGCAGCAGCCTGAAAGCGACCTTTGTGCTGGATACTCTGGGGTTTCGATGCGCGGCCGATGAAGGAACTGAGTCGCGATGACGTTCGCATGACCGCTTGCGTGGTGGATTGAATCCGGTTATTCGGTCAGGAGTATACGGGCTTCAGTTTGGTCGCGCTACAATGGCAGCAGTACTGCGCGGGCGCGATGCGCTGCGTGCTGCCGTTATCCCATTCCATCAGACAAACCAATGAATCCTGATCGTCTAGCATTTATCCGCCGTTTACCCAAAGCCGAACTGCATTTGCATATTGAAGGCACACTGGAGCCTGAATTGATTTTCCAGCTTGCCCGGCGCAACGGCATTGCACTGCCGTATTCATCCATTGAAGCCTTGCGGGACGCTTACCAGTTTACTGATCTGCAGTCCTTTCTGGATCTGTATTACGCGGGTGCTGCTGTCCTGATAACGGAACAGGATTTCTATGACATGACCACGGCCTATCTGGCACGCGTCGCCAACGACGGGGTGGTGCATGCTGAAATCATGTTCGATCCGCAAACCCATACCGAAAGAGGCGTGCCAATTGCAACTGTGTTTGCGGGGATTGCGCGCGCATTGCGTGAGGGCAAAGAGAAATGGGGCATCACCTCGTGTCTGATTCTTAGCTTCCTGCGCCACCTGTCCGAAGAGGCGGCGTTCGATACCCTGGAACAGGCGCTACCGCTAAGGGAGCAATACGCGGACCTTTGGCTGGGTATTGGGCTGGATTCCGGAGAAAAAGGAAACCCGCCGGAAAAATTCGCACGTGTTTACGAGCGTTGCGGTGAACTGGGCTTTTACCTGGTTGCCCATGCCGGAGAAGAAGGCCCCGCCGCTTATGTGAGCAGCGCATTGAATATGCTGAATGTCATCAGGATTGATCATGGCGTACGCAGCGAGGAAGATCCAGAACTGTTGAAGACACTGGCGCACAGGAAAATTCCGCTCACCGTTTGCCCGCTTTCCAATCTGAAACTCAGGGTGGTCAACGAGATGCGCGAGCATAATCTGAAGCGGTTGCTGGACGCGGGTTTGTGTGTGACCATCAATTCTGATGATCCTGCTTATTTTGGTGGTTATCTTCTGGACAATTATGTTGCCGTTGCCGAGGCGCTCGATCTGAGCGATAAGGATCTTGAGCAACTGGCAAGCAACAGCATGAATGCGCGTTTTCCTGTCTTTCTTACTCAGCGTTCCTGAGGATTGGCGTGGCGGTTGACGGCCGTGGGGTCCTCGGGATCGGGAATCCTGAACGGGTGAGCTCGCGTACGTTGTGAAAACATTGAAGTACGCTCAGCTGTCATCCCCTGTCCCGTGCATCGCAGCGAGAAACACAATTGCAATCCACTTAGTATCATGCGGCGACGAATTACTGATCGCGCCGATGCATCCGAAAGAACTGCAAAATCAGGCTTGACGCGTTCGGCCCATCGTTTGAATTGAATTCAAGGCGCTTGTCTCCGCCGCTCCATGCGTGGCCGATTTTTCTGATTTTACAGTAGCGGACGATGGTCTTGCGGGAGCGCTGGAGATCAAACCGGGTGTATTCGCGAGGAGTGTGCTCGCCCACATGCTTTTCCAGTGGTTTGGCATCCTCATCAAACCCGTTGAGCCAGGCGAACTGCCGCGCAAGCTGCTCGCCATTCTTTGCAGCGACCACGCGATCAAGCTGGCCCTGCAGAATCAACGCAGGCAGATAGTCAGCCCGTGGCTCAACTGCGGGTTCAGCGGAGTGCAGGGATGACACCGGATCATTCAGCGTACCGCGGCGCATGGTCTGCATGCCGCTGCTGACACTGCTGGCATTGCCCATGACCGGTCCAGAGTGCAATGCCACTGCCGCAAACAGGTTGGGGTGGCGCAAGGCCAGAAGACTGGCCATCCCTGCACCGGCTGACATGCCAGCCAGGTAGATGCGCGTTTTATCCACTTTTTGTCGCTGTATCAGGTTACGCAGTAGCGCAGCGATGGCATCGGCTTCGGCATAGCCGTGATTTTTTTCGGGCTGGTACCAGCGCCAGCAGCGCAAGGTCTGGCGATGTCTTGACTGCTGCGGGTAAACGACCACCATGCCGGCTTTTGCGGCCAGCTGGTTCATACGGGTGCCCTGGGCAAACTCTGTAGCCGTTTGTTTACAGCCATGCAGCATGACCAGAACCGGACTGCCCTTGATTTCCTGTGCCGGCGGCACATACATAAAGTAAGTCAGGCGTGGAACAAACGCCGTGACGGCTGCAGGCACCTTGAACAGCCTTTCGGTCCAGGAACCATGACGAAAGGGAGGCTGTATGGGTTTTACGGTCTTACGGCGCAAGGCGGCTGGCGTGATTACCAACGGATTGTGGTTGAATGCAGAGGCCGCCAGCTTCATATTCGATTGCGTGGCCTTGATCAGGGCGTTGCTTTGCTGACGTGCAATTTTGCGTGCGCTCTTCAGAAAGATTGAGCTCATGCTGCGAGCCATAGTGGGATACCCCGGGGAATTAGGAATAAATATTCAAATAACACGACGGACAGATATTTGTGTCATCGCAATGACACAAATGAAATCCTCATGCTGCTGTCAAGATATCACAGAAGTGAACAAGTTTCGCGTCGCAAAGGGTAGCGGTGGTTGCAGTGCGTGACGCAGATTGGCAGAACTGCGCTGTTTACAGAAGGAACGGGGTCAAAAAGGGGGCAGTTCAGGCAGATTTCAGCATAACAGGCACGCACCCCCGCAAGGCATTCGTCAGGACGATAGCATCGGCCTGAGCCAGTACTGCACGGGTAATCATTGTTTCCGACACGCGGTCTGTCTGCAGGTACTTGCGCGGGTTTGTCAGAACCTCGTTACGCATGACACCAGGCAGGATGTCAAGTGTCAGGGCAGGCGTAAGCCAAGCACCATCGTAGTGAATAAAGACCGATGTGCGCGCGCCCTCCAGCAGATATCCATCATGATTGAAATACAGGACGTCAAAATCACCTGCTGTCATCGCCTCCTGTAAATCATTGTCAAAATATCGTCGCCATGTTGTTTTAAATCGACGTAATGGATCATGGAGAGGCAAAATGCGTTTGGCTACGCTTACCGTCGGCAGGGTCGGTATCGCTTCTGTCGTTCTGACGCTGTGATTGATACCGGGCATGCCGGCGGTTGCAACAGGGGTATCCAGCGGCGAGAACTGCACATCACATCTGCCATCCGGGAACAGTACGGCCCGCATGCGTAATCTGGAAGCGGGCGCCTGCATGGTAATGGCATGTTGCAGTTGTCGGGTCAATGCTTCATGGTCTGCTGCAAAGCCCAGCCGCCTGGCAGAACGCACAAGCCGCTCAATATGCCGGTCCAGTAAAGCACATTGTCCGTGTTCCACCAGCATGGTTTCAAACAGTTCGAAACCGCTTGCAAGGTTTCCCACAAAGCGCGATTTCCAGTGAATCTCGTCGTACTCGGATCGTGCCGTGCTGTCGTATACGATCCCGCCGCCCACGCCCATAACGCCGGAGCAGGCAAGCGCACGACCGTCCCTGGGATACAGGCTCAGGGTACGAATCACAACGTTGAAACAGCCTGTGGCGCCCAGTCTGTTCTGTGAGGGTTGCAAATACCCAATGCTCCCTGTGTATAAGCCCCGGGTGCTGGTTTCGCTCTCGACGATATACTGCATGCTCATTTTCTTTGGAGCCCCGGTAATGGAACCGCAAGGAAACAGGGCGGCAATCACATCCGCCAGCGTGGTACAGGGGCCTGGCAAGCATTGGATAGGCGTGGTCATTTGCAATACCTCGCCAAAACGTGTGACTTTGAAGAGCTCCTCAACCTGCACGCCGCCGGGCTCTGCCAGAATTGATAGATCGTTGCGCAGCAGGTCCACAATCATCAGGTTCTCTGCACGGTTTTTTGTGTCAGTACGCAACTGCTGGCTCAGCATCTCGACATTATCGCCTTCACGATATGGCAGCGTCCCTTTCATGGGTTCTGCGCGCAGGATGCCGTCTTCATCAATGCGGATGAACAGTTCGGGCGAGAGGCAGAGCGTCCACGGGCTGAAGGCTTGTTCGGGTAACCAGGCCAGTACGCCGTAGGGTACCGGCTGCTTTGCGCGCAGGAGGCGATACAGCGCTAGCGGGGAACCATACGTGTCAAAGCATTGCCTTGCCGTGTAGTTGATCTGGTAGAAGTCGCCACGGACAATGGCATCCTGCAGTCGGTTGAACTGAGCCTGATATTCGTCAAAGTCCGGCTGCAGATGCAGATCGCACAGTCCGGCGGGCTGGCGCTGCGGATCATGTCCGGCAGCCTGTTGTGCGAGCCACTGGTCGATTTGCAGTCCAAAGAGCGTGGATTTTTCAGAAAACCAGTGAATATGCAGGGCGGTATGGCTGCGTTCTGATTGACCGGGTCTGCCAGTCATGCCGAATTCATAAGGGATGAACAGTGCGGCATGCCGCCCCTTTGCCCAACCCTGCCTGAGCAGCGCATCCAGATCGGTCAGGTCGCTCGCATTGACGGTCTGCTGGCTGTCAAATCCTTGCAGCAACGTGGCTTGCCGGGCAAGCGCATCATCAAACAGAACAAACGGATCAATCGTACTCATGGGACGCTATCATACCGGATTCATCCCGTTCGTCTGCGGGTAAATTGCCACAGAAAATAGACTGAACCAATAAATGTGGCGATCAGTCCGGTAGGCACTTCGTAGGGGAACATGATGTGTCTGCCAATCAGGTCGGCACACAGCATAATCACGACTGCAATTGCAGAGGACGCCAGCATCTGTATGCGCAGGCCGTGAAAGCCCATGCTGCGGGCCAGGTGAGGAGCAATTAACCCCACAAAGCTGGTCGGGCCTACAGTGACCGAGGCCAGGGTGGTAAGTGCCGCAATCAGCAGAAACAGCAGGGTACGGGTCAGCATGGGACGCTGGCCGGTAGAGCGGGCAATCGGATCACCCAGCCGCAGCAGACTCAAGGGGCGTCGCGTCATGATAGCCAACGCAATCAGGACGCCGCAAAGCCCGATGCGTACGGGAAGGTCATTCTGCAGCAGACTCATATAGGTATCGCCGGAAATCCATACAAGCAGCTGCTGGACTTGCTGCATGCCGCTGGCCAGCGAGAGTGTCAGCAGAGAGTTGAACAGCTGGGTCAGGGCCAGGCCGGTTAGCAGGATTTTTTCCGGCTGAAACCGGTTGCGTGCATTGATCAGCATAACAAATAGCAGACTGGCGAACGCGCCTGTGATACCGCACACCAGATAAAGAACGGGAGAAGGCGCCGGCACCAGCATCATCAGCGCGATCAGGCCCAATCCTGTACCCGAGGTGACGCCCAGGAATTCGGGTGAGGCCATGCTGTTGTTAGTCATGTTCTGAATCAGCGTTCCGGCGCAGGCGATCGCGATCCCGAAGAGAATGGCGGTGTATCGGCGGCTTTCGGTGAACAGTGAGATGGCCGGATCAATATGGCGCACGATGGTCCAGTTGCCGTTTACATCATGTGTGATATGCGGTAGCAGAAGAAAGCACGCGATGACGAGTGCAATCAGCATGAACAACCGGTATTGCAGCTTTGATTTATGGTGACGTATGCCTGCATGCAGGGGAGCGACTTCCTGACGGGAATGGCTGCGCTGTTTCATCAGAAGTAGCAGGAGCACAGGCACACCCAGCAGGGCAGTGACGGTTCCAGTCATGATGCTGTTGGGCCAGACATGGGTCAGCAGTTGCAGGGCAGAGTCGGTGATAGACAGTAGCAATGCTCCAAATAGCATGGCGTAGCCCCATTGATGGCGGAGGTTCGTGACACCCAGAGAACGGGCGATAACAGGCGCTGCCAGTCCGACAAAACCGATAACGCCAACACTGCTGACCACGATGGCAATCAGAAACGAGACAAGCAGGAAGCCGGCGACACGTACAAAACGGACATTGACGCCGACGCTTCTGGCCAGTGTTCCCTGTAGCGCAAAAGCCCGCAGGGAGGGCAAAAGAAACCATGAAAGCGGCAGGCAGATCAGCGCCTGCCAGCTGGTACGCAGGGCTGGTTGCCAGGAGTCCTGGTTAAGTGCCCCTGCGCCCCACACGATGAGTCCGTAGAGTCTGTCCGGGTTGAGTATCAGATACATATTGCTGAGGGTGGTCAGCAGCAGTGAGAGCATCAGACCAATCAGGATCAGGCTGTTCCCCGCGCTGCCTGTGCGCCGGATAAAGAGCAGAATGATCAGACTGGCTGCGGCGCTGCCCACCATGGCGAGCAGCGTTGAGTCAAACAGTTGCGATTCCGGAAAATACATCATGCCCAGCAACAGGGCGAATTGGGCACCGCTGCTGGTAGCCAGGGTGTCTGGTGCCGATAGCGAGTTCTGCGTGACATGCTGGAGGATGAAGCCAGCCAGACCCAGGCAGACCCCGCAAAGGAGCGCCATGGATATCCGTGGCAGAGTGCCGTGCCAGAATACCAGCTGCTGCATGGCGGTGTGGCTGCTGCCCGCCGCACTATCAAGCAGCCATATTGCCGCAATCAGTGCGATGGCAATGGCGGTGCCGGTTATCGCCAGTCCTCTGGCGGAAAGTGTGTATCTCATTGCTGTTGTCCGGGGAATCGGAATGCGGCGTTTCTGCCTTCAGTTTTATCCTGAGCGAGCAGGCCGTCCCTGACGGCTTCGGCAAACCGTAATACGGTGCCCAGTCCGCCCAGTGTCCATATGGGCTCCGCCAGGACGATGCGATTGTTGCGTACTGCCGGTAAGGCGTGCCAGATGACATTGGCTTGCAATTTCCCGGGCAGATCTGCAGGGTACGGTTTGATGATGAACAGGGTGGTGTCTTCAGGCAGGGAAGCCAGATGCGTCAGGTCTGCACTCTGGAACCCCCACTGGTTGACTTTCTCGGTCCAGGCGTTGTGCACGCCGATTTTTTCCAGCGCCGTGGAAAAAATACTGGGCTTGCCATAGATCCGGACGTTGCGGGCATCAATGAACTGGATCACCGCAACCGATAGTCCGCGGTGGCCGGCCAGCTGTTCGCGTATGCGGTTAAGCCCATGATTCACATGTGCAATATACTCTGCGGCTTTCCCGGGATAACCTGTGATTTCGCCTATTCGCGTAGCGATGCTACTCAGGTTCTCGTAGATGTCCTGGCCGGGGGTGTAGACATCCAGTAATGTCACGGGACCGATCCTGCCCAGCAGATCCTTGACGAAGGCGTAATCCTGCGAAGCCAGAATCATATCGGGGGCCAGCCGGATCATTCGGTCAGGGTTCGGTTGTGCACGCATGCCCAGATCCAGCGTGCTGTCAGGCATTGCAGGCGATTTGCTCCACACCATGTAGCTGTCTTTTTCCGCAATGGCTGCCGGGAAAATACCCATTCCAGCCATAGTTTCGGCAATTGTCCAGTCCAGGACCGCGATGCGCTGCGGGTGAGGCGTCGCCTCAACTGAGCCGGATGGATTCTGGCTGGCGGGGCGGGGGGATTCCTTTTCGTACGGACGGGCCTGTGATCGCGGCGCCTGGATGTCGTCGCCAGTGGCAGGAGCGGCATTCAGCGGCTCCGGGACGTTTGTGAGCAGTAGGGTGCATAGCAAGGCGCCGCAGCGAAACACGGATGACAGGGTCATGAGGGCCTCAGTTGAATGCCAGCTGTACGTGAGGATGTACCGGATGCGCAATCAGTTGCAGGTCCACATCATAAATGTGGAGCAACTTCTGCTGATCTAGCAGCACTGCGGGCGGTTCTGCGTATATAAGCCGGCCTTGCCGCAAGGCAAGCAGCTGATCGCAGTAGCGGGTGGCCAGATTGATGTCATGAATGACCGCAATCACGCACAGGTTTTCCTTTGTGGCCAGTCGATGCAGCAATTGCATGACTTCCAGTTGATGTTTGAGGTCAAGTGCAGCCAGAGGCTCATCCAGAAGAATATAGGGTGTGTTCTGGGCGAGCAGCATGGCGATCCAGACACGTTGTCGCTCACCACCGGAGAGTGAATCCAGCAGCGCAGGCATGAAGATATCGGTATCGGTCAATTCAATAGCGCGCCGGACAGCCGACTCATTTTCGGGGTTACGATTGCGCCAGACGCTGTTCCATGAATATCGGCCCAGTTCGACCAGCTCCTGCGCCGTCATGTCAGGAATAACAGGGGTGTATTGGGGCAGATAGGCAAGCTTGCGGGCGTACTGGCGATTGGACAGCGTTTCAATGGGTTCCTCATCAAGCAAAATGGCGCCTTGTGATGGCACATGTTCGCGGGCCAGCAGTTTGAGTAGCGTGGATTTGCCTGAGCCATTATGTCCGATCAGGCCGTAGAATCGGCCGCGTTCAAATCGGGTTGTTAAAGGATGAAGTAGCGTTTTGGAAGCGGTTTGAAAACCAGCGTTTTCAATCTGGATCATCACGTATCCGGGCGAATGGAAATCAGGATAATCATTGTAAATGATTCGCAATATCTGCCCGACGGTTTTTGATTGGGTCCGATGATTTGCCTGAAATCGCCGTTTTCTGTATTCGTCAACAGCCTCACTGCCACGAGACACTTGGGAAGTCGAATTGCGATGAAGGCTGCATGACGCGCCCACGAGTAAAAAGGGCCAGTACAAGCGACGGACCCTTTTTATTGCGCATCATCAGCCTATAGTCCGGCAGGTTTCTGTTACCGGATAGGCAGACCGTACTGCAGACCACCATCGGTCCACAAGGCATTCAAACCGCGTTTGATTTTCAGCGGGCTATCCTGACCAACATTACGTTCGAAACTTTCGCCGTAATTGCCGACCTGTTTGATGATGTTATATGCCCATTTTTCGTCAAGACCCAGATTTTTGCCAGCCCCAGGCGTTACACCCAGCAGCCGCTGTACATTTGGATTTTCGCTTTTTACCTGTTCATCTACATTTGCCGTGGTGATCCCCAGTTCCTCTGCGTTAACCGTTGCCTGGAATACCCATTTGACGATATTGAGCCACGCATCATCACCCTGGCGGACAAAGGGCCCCAGGGGCTCTTTGGAGATGATTTCGGGCAGGACTGCATAGTCATCGGGAGAGGACAGCTTGGAAATGCGAATTGATGCCAGTCCCGAAGCGTCGGTTGAGAACACATCGCAGCGGTTGGTGGCAAAGGCGTTGACCACTTCATTGAACTGGTCGAAGACGACTGGCTTATATTCGACCTTGTTGGCCCTGGCCCAGTCAGCCAGTGTGTTTTCGTTGGATGTGCCGGTCTGCAGGCAAATGGTCGCGCCATTGAGTTCCTTGGCGCTTTTAACCCCCAGTTTTTTCGAGACCAGGAAGCCCTGGCCATCGTAGAAATTCACGCCGGCGGCAATCAGGCCGAGTGCGGTATCGCGCTGCTGGGTAACCGTGGTGTTGCGTGTCAGAACGTCGACTTCACCAGACTGCAAGGCGGTAAAACGCTGCTGGGAATTGAGCGGCACGATCTTGAATTTGCTGGCGTCACCAAAGACTGCGGCGGCGATGCTTTTGCAAAGGTCAACATCCAGGCCCTGCCATTCGCCTTTGGCGTCGGGTGCGGAGAAGCCGGCAAAGCCCGTCGTGGCACCGCAAACCACTGCGCCACGTTGTTTCACATTATCAAGTGTGGCGGCATGGCCGAGGCTGGGAACTGCCAGCGCAAGTGCGAGCGTGGCGAGTGAGGCTTTCAATAGGGCAGACATAACAAACTCCATTCTAGGTTACAGCACAAAGCAAGAAGATAGACCGGTTTCCCGATATCTAAAAACAACCATTTCTTCCAATCATATTACTGAATGTAATAAAAGAGAAGGATATCCGTGTATTTGGCTGCTGCCCACACTAGCGCAGCACCGCCCGCAAGAACCGCTTGCGGTTGCTGCCTCAGTGTCAATCTGTCAGCGTTTATTTTCCTGATTTGCCATTTTTTCCTGCCGGCTTTCCCGCCAAATTTTGTAAATATGCCAGGCCATGGGCAGGACCGAAACGATGACGATTCCCAGCGTGAACAGTGACAGATTCTGCTGGATCCAGGTGATGCGCCCCAGAAAATATCCAGCCAAGACGAGCAGAAATATCCACAGGAAGCCACCAAGAACGTTGAAGAAGGCAAAATGGCGCCGATCCATGCCCGAGAGACCGGCCAGGAAAGGGGCGATCGTGCGTACGATGGGAATAAAGCGCGCCAGCGTAATGGTTGAGCCGCCATATTTCTCAAAATAGGCATGCGTCTTGTCGATATGACTCTGCTTGACCCACCCCTTGCGTATCAATGTCTGCCCCAGCGCCGACCGGCCAATGGTGTAGTTCACATAATCGCCAATAATTGCAGCTGCCAGTAGCAGGACCATATACCAGAAGGGGGCAATGCCGCTGATGCCCATGAAAGCGCCGACGGCAAAAAGCAAAGAGTCGCCGGGTAGAAAGGGCATGACCACCAGGCCGGTTTCCAGAAACAGAATGAGGGCGACCAGGCAGATACCCCAGCTCCAGTGATCGTGGAGCATGGCCATTAAGGCCTGGTTATCGTGAAGCCAGCCGAAAAGCGATGAAAAAGACATAGACCTTGTTATGCAGATGGGGCGCTGCCAAACAATCGCAGGCAGGCCGTTGAAAAGACTGGCTTAATAGTAATATGGAATGGCTGTTTATACCCTTTGTACGTCAAATTGTCATAAATTTTTTCATCGAACACGCTATGATGCAGTTTGTTTGTTCACACAACCAGGAGTATTTTCCATGTCCAAAAAAATTCTGATGTTAGTGGGTGATTTTGCTGAAGATTATGAAACAATGGTGCCTTTCCAGTTTCTGCTGGGCGTTGGATATGAAGTGCATGCGGTGTGTCCGGACAAGAAAGCCGGCGATAAGATTGCCACTGCCATTCACGATTTCGAAGGTGATCAGACCTACTCGGAAAAGCGAGGACATAACTTCGCGATCAATTACGATTTTGCCCAGGTCAATACGAATGACTATGCGGGGCTGCTGATTCCGGGAGGCCGTGCGCCCGAATATCTGCGCAATACACCGCGTGTGCTGGAAATCGTGCGCGAATTCGATGCAGCGGCAAAGCCGATTGCTGCCGTGTGTCATGGCGCGCAGATTCTGGCGGCTGCCGATGTGATCAAGGGGAAAAAATGCTCGGCCTATCCCGCTTGCGCAGCCGAGGTTACGCTGGCCGGCGGAGCTTATCAGGATATCGCGGTGGACAGCGCCGTGACGGACGGGCATCTGGTGACCGCCCCGGCATGGCCCGCCCATCCTGCGTGGCTTGCACAGTTTATCAAGGCACTTGGTGCTACCGTAACGATCTGACTGATATCCCCCATGTATACGCTACACATCGCCAATAAAAATTACTCCTCCTGGTCCCTGCGGCCATGGATTCTGTTGCGCCAGCTTGATATTGCCTTTCAGGAAGAGATGCACGCCTTCCAGGCAGACATCCAGGAGCAGCGCCGGGCGTTTTCGACATTTTCGCCCAGTGCAAAGGTGCCTGTCCTTGTTGATGGAAACATCGTGGTCTGGGACAGTCTGGCGATTGCCGAATATCTGGCCGAGAGCCATCCCGATGTCTGGCCACAGGATATAGCGGCGCGGGCATGGGCACGTTCTGCGGCCAGTGAAATGCATTCGGGCTTTTTCCATCTTCGCGAATGTTGTAGCATGAATTGCGCTGTGCGAGCCCGACTGCACGCCATGACGGCAGAGTTGCAGGCCGATGTTTTGCGGATCAACTCGCTCTTGAACGAGGGGCTGGCACGCTTTGGCGGGCCGTTTCTGGCAGGCAGCCGGTTCACCGCCGTGGATGCCATGTATGCACCGGTCATTTTCAGGATTCAGACCTATGACCTGCAAATGAAAGGAGACGCGTCTTCTTACGTCACCCGCATACTGGCCCTGCCGGGCATGCAGCAGTGGTATGCTCAGGCATTGTCTGAGTCCGAACAGGACCAGGTGCATGAACAGGACGTGTTGCGCTACGCTGACATTGTTCGGGACGAAAGGCAGCCCCGCTCGTGAAAAAATAACCCTGTGACGTGACTTAGATCAACCAGGTTAAGTGAATCCTGATACGCAGTTCGCCACTGCGTTTTGCTCAGGCGTAAAATGGCGATTAATGTGTTTTGAATGGAAGAAAGATGAAAAAATCGATTCTGGCAGGCGCAGCAGCTGGCGCGTTGGTAATGAGTTCCCTGGCCCTGGCGCATCACGATGGCAGCGATCATGCACATGGTCATATGAACCACGATATGCATGCCAAGTCGGACCGGGCTCCCAGCACAGTGAAGGGTAGCGATAACGTTCGTGTCGACGACTGCTGGATCCGCCTGCTGCCCAACGTGGCTCCGTCCGGCGGATTCTTTGTTCTGCATAACGAGGACAAGTCAGAACCCGTTGTGCTCAAAGGCCTGGAAACAGACGCGTTTGGCATGACCATGCTGCACGAAACCACAGAGAAAAACGGCATGTCTGCCATGGGAATGGTGCCCGATGTCACGGTGGAACCGGGTCAGTCGCTGGAGTTCAAGCCCGGGTCTTATCACGCCATGCTTGAAAAACCTGCAGGCACCCTGAAAGCCGGTGAGCAGATTACGGTAAATTTCATACTCGGTACCGGCAAGAAACTGCCCGTCCAGTGCACGCTCAAATCCGTGACCGCCCGCAAATTTACCGACCAGTAGTCGATCCGCCTGTCGCGGCATCACGCCGGACGTCTTCAGTCACAGCCAGCTGACGGAAACGTCCGGCAGAAAAATGATAGAAAGCATGCGGGCATATCTGCCTTGATATGACGGTGGCAACCAGGCTGCCCAGCAGCATCCAGAAAAGCATGGCCTGGCTGCCCGACATCTCCATGACAATAACCGAAGCCGTGACCGGTGATTGTGTCGCCGCCGCCAGAAAGGCGGCCATCGATATCATGACGAAAACACTTTGCGCGTCCTGCATGCCTGCAGAGTGTGCGATCTCAACACCGATGCCTGCGCCGGTGGTCAGGGCGGGCGTGAAAATCCCACCAGGGATGCCGGCCCAGTACGATGAAACGGTCGCAGCCAGCTTGGCCATACTGAAATGTTCGGTTTGCTGTGGCTGCATCATCAGTGCTTCCCTGGCGACATCATAGCTGGTGCCAAAAACGGCGCCCGCAGTCAGATAGCCCAGCAGGGCAACGATCAGCCCCATGGCTGCCGCGACCCACAGCGGATGGTTACGGATATGAGGCCGAAGGGCAGGCGGAACGCAACCTGTCAGCCCTTTGCTGAGCAGGCGGGCAAACACGCCGCCAGCCACACCACAAACAGCAGCGCAGAGCAATACCCACCAGAACATATGCTCCTGCAAGGGCGAAGAATGGAAAGTTCCAAAATACGGGTTGTCGCCAATCAGGGCGACAACGATAAAACCTGAGGCCAGCACGCCCAGCAATACCGTACGTTGCCAGCGCAGATCCAGGCCCTTCCCAATTTCTTCTATCGCAAAAATGACACCGGAAAGCGGCGCATTGAACGCAGCAGCAAGTCCGCCAGCGGCGCCCGCAGCAATCCACTCCCGTGTGTTGAATCCTTTTAGCGGCAGGCCGATTTTCTGGCAAAATTGCCCCCAGGCAAGCATGGCGGCCGCGCCCACTTGTACCGATGGGCCTTCGCGTCCGATGGACGCGCCTGCCAGCAGGCCCAGAAAAGTCAGGGGGATTTTCCATATGGCCTGCATCAGCGACACCAGCCGCAGTTTGCCGGGAGTGTCGCGACGCATGGACAGACTGGCAATGACCTGCGGGATACCGCTGCCGACAGCGTAGGGCGCAAAGCGAAGGACACACCAGCGCAGGAACATAAAGGCCAGAGGCATGACAATCCAGATTAGATGCGGATAGGCATGGGTCCAGTCACGGTTTTTTTCCAGCGCGTAATCGGCCAGCTGGGCAAAGCCAATGGAAATGAGCGCAACCAGTGCCGCACCGCAAAGCATCAGCACAAGCTGCAGTGATTTTTTCGACAGGCGCAGGACATGCCGTGTTTTATGGCGGATTGAGCGGCGCAGTCGCGGGGCAGCAGATGGCATAGAGGTTTATTGCGAAGATCGAACGCCCAGCGCCTGGAGGATGGTCTGGTTGAATGCATGAGGCAGAGCCAGATTCAGGCCGTGTGAAGCAGGGGTAAGCGTATGTCGCGTGGCGTGCATAAATTGCTGCTCAAGCGCATCCAGAATTTGTGGAAACGGTGCCGGGCTGTCTGAGCCACCGATCAGGGTAACGGGGATGCCATACTGGTTGATACGGGAAGGATTCAGTTCGTACAGCGGTTCACGGATGATCAGCGGCAGCGTGTTGGCCTGGTCGCGTGTCATGGCCTTGAACCACGACACCATACGGCGCCAGGTACCCTTGCCACTCACACCGTCAATAAAGATTTCCAGCGCGCTATCGGCGTCACCGCGCTCATATTGCGCCAGTGCTGCATCCCGGTAAGGTAGGGCAGGCATGCTGTCTTCCGGAAGTACCGAACCCAGGCCCGGATCGGCGAGCAGCAGATGGGTGACGCGGTCGGGTCGCTGTGTTGCCATTTCGGCAGCGACGCGGCCGCCGCGGGAGTGACCCAGCACCGCGAAGTGATCAATGCACAACTGATCCATCAGGCTGAACAGATCGGACGTGTGTTGGGCGATGGAAAACTGCCTGCTATCTGTCGTTACCAGTGAGCTCACCGGCTGGTACGATGGCAGGGCGGGGGCGATGACACGCAATGCGGGCGCAAGGTCTGGCAATTGCCAGCGCCAGAAACGAAAATCGCACAATGAGCCGTGTACCAGCAGCAGGCACGCCGGCGTCTGCCCTACGTCCTGGTATGTGAGGGCCGTATTACCCAGATTCAGCGTATGTTGTGGAAATTCTTTTTGCATTTGTTGTGAAATAAAAAAAGCATCCTGTGACTTCCGGATGCTTTTGAGTAGAAACGGAGTCGGGCTAAGACAGAACTCTAGCGGAACAGTTCCAGACGATTTTTTGCCGTGTCTGATGCCGGCGTATTCGGATACTCTTGCACGACGCGTTGCAGCGTGGCTTTGGCGCCGGCAATGTTATTGAGTTCGACCTGGCTACCTGCGATCACGAGCAGCGCATCGCCGGCCTTGGGATCACGTGGATAGGCCGCTACCATGGCCTGCAGGCCCTGAATCGAACCGTTAAAATCCTTGTTGGCGTAACGGCTGCTGCCTTCGTAGAAGCGGGCGCTGGGTGCAAGCGGGCTGTTGGGATACTGTTGGGCGAACCGGTTCAGCGCGGTACTGGCTTCGGCGTAATTACCCTGACGGAACAGATCCAGCGCGCTGTCATAGGCTTGCTGTTCGTTCGGATCGCCTACCTGCGGAGAGGGAGGCACATCGGGGTTGGCCTGATCCTGGTTGGATTGCTGGGCCATGCGCATCTGATGATTGGCTGTTTCGATATTGCCGCGCAGTTGTGTGATTTGCTGCTGCAAATCATTGATCTTGTTGGATAGCGTAATATTGTTCTGCTGGCTTTGTCTTAACTGGGAGCGCAGATCAAGAATGGCACGCCGAGCATCTTCGTCTTCGAACGCATACGCGTGATTGGCACCCAGACTGAGCAACAGGACAGATGAGGCAACGAGCAGGGAATGGTTTTTCTTCAGTTTCATATTGACTCCGTTAAAACAGCAACGCCGCAACGGCAGAACCGTTTGCGGCGCAGTGAGCTTAACCTACAAAGCAGGATTAACGCTGATAGTTAATGTCTGCGCGACGGTTTTCAGCATAGGC